>NZ_CP089211.1:1200000-2400000 GCF_021183825.1 Sinomicrobium kalidii
ACCGTTGATATGTAGTGTTGAAAATTCCTTTTCAGCCAATTCGTAAGCCTCCAGTTTTTGCAGCAAGGTATTGTTGTTCACGATTTCCTTCAGTTCTTTACCGTTTTTGGCATCGTTCAGTGTATATCGCGGCGGTGTGCCCACACTGGAAAATGAATTTATAAAGTAACTGAAATCCGCACTGAACGTAGCGCTGTTAGTCCCCTCTTCGGAAGACAGGCGCTGTTTCCTCTTTCCGTTCAGTTTAATGGCATAGACGTCCCTGTTGATGGAACCGTTTTCTACCGACTGGTAAAAGATCCTGTTGGTTTTCTCATCATAGCCATAATAGCGGGTCACTTCCCACGGTCCTTCGGTCACCTGGCGGATAAGCTTTCCGTTCTTTCCGTAGTGATAAATGTGATTATAACCGTCTTTCTCACTGGTCCAGATAAAACTGTTGTCTTCCAGAAAGGTCAGGTTGTCCGTAACATCGATATATGCCTCATCCGTTTCGTGAAGCACCACTTCAGAAGTGTTCTCTTCCACATTGTAAAAAACCAGGTCCAGGTTATTCTGATGACGGTTCATTACCTGGGCACTCAATATATTTTCATTATTCGTCCATTTGATCCGCGGGATGTAGTAAGCATTGTCCAGTTCAACTTCTTCGGTGGCTCCGCTTTCCAGGTCGTACACAAAAAGGGAGACTTCCGCATTCTTCTCCCCGGCCTTGGGATATTTGAACTCCTGTCTCGAAGGGTACAACTGTTGTCCGTAAACATCCATGGAAAACTCGGGCACTTCACTTTCGTCGAATTTGATATAGGCAATATGGGTCCCGGTGGCGTTCCACTGAAATGCCCTTACAAAAGCAAACTCTTCTTCATAAACCCAGTCCGTAACCCCGTTTATGATCTTGTTCTTTTCACCGTCCGTGGTGATCTGATCGGTCTTTCCGGATTCGAGATCCCGGATATAAATATTGTTATTAAAAACAAAAGCCACTTTATTACCGTCGGGTGAAAAAGTGGGCTCCTGTATTTTGTGATCTGCTATTTTCCGGGTTTCCTTGTTTTCCGTATCATACATATAATACACCCCCAGTTTCGAGTGGCGATATACCGACTCCATCTCCGTAGCCAGCAACACCTTCGATTCATCTTCACTAAAGGTATAAGAGGTAAAATGAGGGATCCCGTCCAGGTCTTCCGTGGATACTATGGTCCCGATCTTTTCAAGACTGCTGTAATCGTACTTGTCTACAGACGTGACTTCGGACGCTTCGTCCTTATTGAGTATGGAATACTGTTTGCCGTTTTTCATGGAATGGAGTACATCCATGCCTTCCGTTCGGAAGGTGCCGTCCCAGATTTTTTCTAAAGTGATTTGTTGATCCTGTGCGGTAAGTGGAGCACTCAGGCCCGTACACAGAAGAGATAAGATGAAATATTTTTTCATTTAGGTTCAGGTTATTATCAATAAATAAAAAAATCTGCCAAGTATACTATTTTTTTTGCGAAAATATAAACTTTTTCAGTTAAACTGTGACATTTCGGGTTTTTTCCCGCCACGCGGGTAAATATTAACATACAGCATACCCGAAATTCTTTAGTATCTTTGCCCGGATGAACATTCCGTCCCCTTTGAGGGGCTCGACTGCGCTCGACCTGACAGTGGTAAGGATGATTGAAGAAAATTTATTCTTAACCCGATTATAACCCCATATCCAAAAGGCGGAACACTGTAATTTATTTACTAAAGATGAAGCAACCTGTTGAAGGATTTTCCAAACTCTCCAAAAGCCAGAAAATAGATTGGCTGGCCAAAACCTATTTTGCCGACCCGGAAAAGGCCATAACCATTTTCAAAAAATACTGGAATGACGACACAAAGCTCCAGAAACTACACGATGAGTTTATAGAGAACACCATCTCGAATTATTACCTTCCCCTCGGGATAGCTCCGAATTTCCTTATTAATAACAAACTCTACACCCTTCCCATGGCCATAGAGGAAAGTTCCGTAGTGGCCGCCGCGGGAAAAGCGGCCAAATTCTGGTCCAGAAGGGGCGGATTCCGTGCGGAGGTCATTGCCACGGAAAAGATCGGTCAGGTACATTTTACATACAAAGGAGATCCCGAAAAACTCCGGACCTATTTTAAACATATAAAACCAACACTGCTCAGCGACATTGCCGCCATTTCCGCGAATATGGAAAAGAGGGGCGGCGGGGTTACCGGAATAGAACTCCGCGACAGGACCGATGCGCTGAAGGATTACTATCAGCTTCACTGCACCTTTGAGACCCTTGATGCCATGGGAGCGAATTTCATCAATTCGTGCCTGGAACAATTTGCCAGGACTTTTAAGAAAGGGGCACAGGAGTATTCCGGTTTCAGTGAAGATGAAAAGCAGGTACAGATAGTGATGAGCATTCTGTCTAATTACGTCCCCGACTGCCGGGTAAGGGCCGAGGTTTCCTGCAAGGTGGATGAACTGAACGAAGACCACATGCCACCACGGGAGTTTGCTGAAAAGTTTGTCCGTGCCGTAGAGATTGCAAGGATAGACCCTCACAGGGCAGTAACCCACAACAAGGGAGTGATGAACGGCATTGACGCCGTTATCCTGGCCACGGGCAATGATTTCCGTGCCGTGGAGGCCGGAATACATGCATACGCAGCCAGGGACGGCAAGTACACCAGTCTTACCCGGGCTTCTGTAGAAGGTGATACCTTCCGGTTTGAAATAGAAGTTCCCCTGGCACTGGGCACAGTAGGCGGACTCACGAGCCTGCACCCGCTGGTAAAACTGTCGCTGGAAATGCTGGGCAACCCTTCAGCTCCCGAACTGATGCAAATTACCGCCGTAGCCGGACTGGCCCAGAATTTTGCGGCCATACGATCACTTGTTACTACCGGAATACAAAAGGGGCACATGAAAATGCACCTGCTCAATATCCTCAACCAACTCCAGGCCACCGAGGAAGAAAAGGAATATTTTGTCCGGTATTTCAAGGACAAGACGGCAACACACCAATCGGTGACGGAAGCGTTTTACAAATTGCGGGAAAAGGCATAACGGCAAAACAGGCAAAATCATTTCGGTGAAAAAACACTTTTACAGCAACGGCAAGCTTTTACTGACCGGGGAATACGCAGTCCTGGACGGCGCCCTGTGCATGGCCGTCCCCACCTCTTACGGGCAATCCCTCACCGTAGAAAAGGGCGAAGAAGGTAAGATTTCCTGGATCAGCACCGACGAAAAAGGCCATCAGTGGTTTACCCATACCTTTGATATTACATCTATAAAACAACAAGGAAATACCCACACGGAAAATGCGGTTGCACAAAGGCTTATCGCTCTTTTTCAGACGGCCCGACAATTAAACCCCGGCTTTTTAGCGGCCGGAGACGGTTTTAAGGTCACGGCCAAACTCGGTTTTCCCCGGGACTGGGGGCTGGGTTCCTCTTCTACCCTGGTCAATAACATGGCACAATGGGCACATGTCGATCCGTATGAACTGTTGTGGCATACCTTTTCCGGAAGCGGGTATGATATTGCCTGCGCCGGACATAATACCCCCCTGTTTTACAGGGTCAGGGACCGGAACCCGGAAGTTATGCCCGTAAAATTCGACCCTCCTTTTAAGGAACAGCTCTTCTTTGTACACCTCAACCAAAAACAAAACAGCAGGGAAGGGATAAAAAGATATAAAAGCATTGTTTCGGATAAAAAGGACGCCCTTAAAGCCATTTCGGATATTACGAAGCACATTGCAGCTTGCCGTGCCCTCGAAGAATTCGAGACCCTTCTGGAGCAACACGAACAGCTCATATCTTCCCTCATTCAGCTCCCCCCGGCCGGGGAACGCCTGTTTCCCGATTATCCCGGAAAAATAAAGAGCCTGGGAGCCTGGGGCGGGGATTTTGTCCTGGCTACCTCGCGTACACATCCCGAAAAATACTTTAAACAAAAAGGGTATAACACCATACTCCCTTATGCGGACATGGTTTTAAAAGGAGAATAATTTATTTCCAGGAAAACACCTTACTCCAGGGCATTCCTGGTTACATAAGCCCGCCATCCTATAATGGCCAGTTGCCATTTTTTGGCTTTGGCAAGGTCGAGTTGCCTCTTGCTGAAAGACGGCAGCAACAGCTTGTTCAGTTTGGCGAGGAGTTTAAAAAAACGCTTTTTCATACCTACAAGATATTAAAAAAACCGCATAATGCGGTTTTTCAATAATTTTGTAACTTTTTTCACAATGATCAATCATTACTCATTTTGTGGTAATCTCTACAACTCCATTCTTTCCTTTCTCCTTTCCATATTTTTCTATAGCTTTTTCTCTTTTTAAAATATGAATGGCCATAATTTTAGCTTCGTCAAAAGTATTCAAATCAAAATTCCTTTGTTGCTCCTTACCGTCGATAACAAAAAGAGGCTTCGATTCCTGATTACTCATAGCGCCGTTACTCCTTATTTTTCCATCTTTCAGAAAATATTGATTTCCTGTGTGAATCCCTTCGATCACCGTCCCATTCGTCTCAAGTCCGCGGATAGTATTTTTCTGTTGCGGATGTTTTTTTCGATACGCCTTTGTAAAGATTTCGATAACACCATTTCTTCCCCTTTCCCCATATTTTTCAACTGCATTTGTTTTTAAAACACTCATGTCAGCTATACTTGTCTCATCGAGATTATTCAGATGGCTTCTTTCACTAACTTTTCCATCTATTATTAATAAGGCGTCTTCCATTTCAACCTTATCATCCACAACTTTCTCCTGCGCCATTGTTTCTGTGTTTACGGCAAACAAGAATACGGTCAATACCGGAATCACTATCCCGTATTTCCACAACTGTTTTCGGTTTGAATTGTTTTTGTTTAACATAATTACTCGTTTTTTGATTAATGAATTGAAGAAGGTATTGGTTACCGGTATGTGTTCAATATGGGAACCCGTTTGCTGTAGCAACAGATATTGATAGTCCTTTTTATTAAAACCATCCTGCACAGTATCTCCGTCTGCTAAATATTCAAGGTTTTCAGTTACCGCTTTTTTATACAGCCATACCAATGGATTACACCATTGAAATATTACAAGCAGGTGTACACACATTACATCGATAGAATGTTTTTGTTTTACATGCACACTTTCATGACGGATAATAATATTCAATTCGCTTTGGTTTGAATACATCTCCGGGTTGTACACTATGCTATTAAAAAACGAAAACGGTGTAATGTTACGGGAGGTTTTGTACACCGTAATACCGTTTTGTCGAGATCTTTTGCAGCCCCGGAAAAAACGATACAGTGAAATAAGCTGTATTGTAAGCTTTCCGAAGAAAAAAACCGCTCCCGAAATATACACCCAGAATATGCTACGCCATACATCCGGCCCGGTAACGACTTCCCGGGCAACAGGATTTTCCCCGGTTGATGCGAAGGCATATGTTACCGGAACAGCATCCACTATTCTCGTAATGGTCAGCAAGGGCAATACTAAGGACAACAGGATTCCGGTAAATAGAAAAAAGCGGTTCAGCCGGAAAAAAGTTTCCTTACTCAAAAATACCCGGTAGGACAGGTAGAACAAGGCAAGGAACCCCGAACTTTTGGCGATGTAAATGAGAAAATCCGTCATTATTTCTTATTTTCTATTTCCCTGATAATTTCCCGGAGTTCAGATGCGCTTATTTTTTCCTCTTCTGCAAAGAAAGAAATGAGCCCCTTGTATGAATGGTTAAAATAATCGGCAATGGCATTGTGTATAAACTTTTTACGGTAATCCTCCTTTCGGACTACAGGATAATACTGATGGGTATTCCCATAGGCCACATGGCCCACATATTCCTTTTCTTCCAGATTCCTGATTATCGTGGAAAGTGTATTATAGTGCGGTTTATCTGCTCCGAATTCGGCCAGGATATCCTTTACAAAGGCTCTTTCCAGCTTCCAGAGCATTTTCATCACTTCTTCTTCTTTATTAGTGAGTTTTTGCATGGCTTCAAATTTAAGTCGGTTCCTATTAATTTATCCGGATCTGATACAAACATATAACTATATTCATAGTTATACAACTATAAATATAGTTAATCAGCTAAAATAACAGTTTGTTGTATCAAAAAATTTACTGCAAAAACAGCTTGTAACTACTCGGATAAACAAAAAAGCCTTTCCCGTATCGGGAAAGGCCTGATAATTATAATGATTTATTTTTTCCTCTTAATAGAACATCGCCCTGTTATCTTCTATCTCGGCGGCTTCTTTAAGGGCATTCACTACCCCGGTATTTACCGTACTTCTGTTGGTTGAGGTAAGGGTATTGGCATAAGTACTGTAGTTATCGAGAGGCGAAGCATCGGACTTTTTGGTAACGGTTACCATATAAGCTCCGTCACGTCCTTCAATAACTCCTGAAGTTTCTCCCTGTGCCAGAGCAAATGCCGTACCGACCACTTTCGGTTCCCTTCCGGCTCCGCTGATCGTCGGGCTTTTCATGTTTACTCCCGCAGCCATGGCTACGGTCACATTATTGGACTTTGCAAACGCTTCGAGGGAAGCAGTATCGCTGTTTTCCCTGATCCACGCCGCTTTTTTCTGTTTTCTGAGGATGGGCGTTACCACGGCAGACACATCTTTGGCTCTGGCTACTCCTTCTTTTCTTTTGTTGGTGAGCTGTGCAATAATATAACCGGAGGGCACATCAAATCTTTTGATAGCTCCTTTATCGGTATCTTTATTAAAACTCCATTGCACCACTGCCCTCTGGTTTCCGATACCCGGCAACATTTCGTCCATGGCTTTCAGATTATTCACCGGACGTACCTGGTAGTTCATCTCCTTGGCTACATCCGTAAAATTCCCGTTCGTAGCCTCCATCTCAAATTTCGTGGCCTCCGTAAAAAGGTCGTTCATTGTTTTTTCCGAAGGTTCTATTTCACGTGCTATGGTAGCAATACGCACAACATCTTTTCTATCGTCTATTTTTATCACGTGAAAGCCAAAGTCGGTTTCAACCATTCCTATTTTACCAACAGGGTTGGCAAAGACAAAATCGTTGAATTCCGGCACCATTCTACCTTCGGTAAAATATCCCAGGTCACCTCCTCTGGAAGCGGTAGGGCCATCTGAGTTTTCCCTGGCCATCGCAGCAAAATCGGCGCCGCTTTTCCGGGCTTCCGCCAGCAGTTCCTTTGCTTTGGCCGCTGCTTCTTCCTTGCTCCTGGTAACGCCCTGATTGGCCTGCGCGGCTCCTTCATAGCCGATCAGGATATGACTTGCTTTTACACTTCCGCCGGCTTTTTTGTCCAGCATTCTGGACAATTTATAATAACCTTCATCTTTATAAGGGCCGTAAACTTCACCTATATTGAGATTAAAAAGCGTATCGGCCACTGAAGAGGGCAGGTCGCTCTTGGCCACATAAGTAGAATCGTACTGTATATCGGAATTAGTATTTACAAAATCCTCCACGTCTTTCGCAGTCCTGAAACCAGGTAAGGTATCGTTTTTCTCCGTAGCACTGTTGTACTCCACCCTCGTCTCCAGCAGGCCTGCAATACTCTCCCTTATTGCGGTTTCATCGGCTTCCGAAGGTTTTTCCTCGAAGTATACATACTGAATGTCTCTTGACGCCTCATCCCTGTACTCTTCCTTATGTTCATCAATGTATTGTTGTATTTCACCGCTGGAAACGGTTACGAGACTGTCTGCTACGGTATTGTAAGGCACTTTTACATAGTTGATATCCACCTTGTCGTTCTCCAGTCTGTAGGCAAACTCCCCTTCTTTCAGGGTAGCCCCCACCCCGGCCTTGACCAGGTTAAAATAAGTCTGCTCCATGGAAGATTTTATAAGCGCATCTTCCTGCAGTTTCCATTGCTCATATGCTGCGGGATTGTTTAACCTGAGGTCTGCTATGAATTCTATGAACTTTTGGTCGTCAAAAACCCCTGCCTCGTTCTGAAAGGTAGTATCACGGGCAAAAGCGGGATTGGCCTTTACAACATTAATGATCTGGTCTTTTTCTATATTTATCCCCAGTTCCTTACATTGCTGATCGAGTAGTTCGCTCCGGAGTTGCCGCTCCCAGACCTGGTTTACCACCTGTACGGTGGATGCCCTTTCGCCATACTGACGGGAAAAGTATTCCACCTCATCTGCAAACTCGGTCCTGGACAATGCCTCCCCGTTCACTTCACCTATGGAGGAGGTATTGCTGCCTATTCCCCCGCCGTTCCGGAATAAATCGGAAATAACAAAAGAAAATAATGCCAAACCGATAACCAGAATAAGTATCAGGGAACGTTTTCTTATTTTTTCAAGAACTGCCATTTGTCGTTAAAGTTATAAAATTCAGTTCGCGAAAATACCATTTTTTTACAATAATTAAAACCCGGCATTCCTTTTTATTGAAAGTTAGGCAGAAAGGCGGCAGTTTTCAAGGCAAAACCGTCTCATTCTCCAATGCAATCTATTCTTCTTCCACAATTTTCATTTGCACAAGGTCTATTTTGGTGTTGCTGACTTCAAGAATGGCAAAACGATAGTCTCCTATGGTCACTTCCTCCCCTTTTTCGGGGATTTCCCCGATATGGTTTACGATAAGCCCGCCAAGGGTCTCGTAGTTTTCGCTTTCGGGAAGTTCCAGTTTGTACTCTTCATTGATATAGTCTACCTCGAGCCGGGCCGAAAATTTAAACTCCTTTTCGTCGAGCTGTTCTTCCAGCAGCACTACGGTATCGTGTTCGTCTTCAATTTCTCCAAATAGTTCTTCCACGATATCCTCTACGGTGAGTATACCTGAAGTCCCTCCGTATTCATCCAGCACGACGGCTATACTCTTTCGCTTTTTGGTGAGCAGGCCCAGAATATCGTTGATCAGCATGGTCTCCGGCACAAATTCTACGGGGAGCATTACATTTTTTATCCCCTTTGGTTTTTTGAAGAGTTCAAACGAATGTACATACCCTATGATATTGTCAATAGTGTCCTGGTAAATAAGTATTTTGGAATATCCGGTGTCGGTAAACAGTTTTACCAGCCCTTTGGGCGATTCGTGGAGCTCCACGGCCACAATTTCGGTGCGGGGCACCATCACTTCCCGGGCCTTGACATCGGAAAATTCCAGGGCATTCTGAAATATCTGTATTTCGGAATCTATCTCATCTTCATCTTCCACAGCTTCCATCTGCTCGGAGATGTAATCGCCCAGCTCGACTTTGCTGAAGGTAAGCTGCACTTCGTCCCCTTTTGTCTTGAAAAATGTTCTCAGGAGAAAATCGGATATCCGGATAACCAGTTCGGATATAAACGAGAAAATCATATAAAACCCGTATGCCGGAAGGGCAAACACCCGTAACAACCTGTTGGCATACACCTGGAAGAAAACCTTGGGAAGGAACTCGCCCGTAATGAGAATAATGGCCGTGGAAATGAGCGTCTGCACAAATATGATACGCAACGGAAGCTCCCCGGCCTCCATATATGCCGGGTATATCCTGCTTACGATAAGTTCTCCCATATAAAAACCATATACCACCAAGGCGATATTATTCCCCACCAGCATGGTTGCAATAAATTTGGAAGGTTTTACCGTAAGTTTTGTAAGTATATTGGCCAGCCAGCCTTTCTGCTTTTTCTCTATTTCTATATGTATCTTGTTGGAAGATATGTAAGCGATCTCCATCCCGGAAAAAAAGGCGGAAAACAGCAGTGAAACTATAATGATTACGATAGCGTAGTCCATAATGCCAAAAACATTGTATTACCTCACGGTTTTTTACCAGCCAAACTACCTGTCCTTCTTCTTCCGTTCAAATCTCTTGCGGTAATACCTCCGGAAAAAGTACATAAAAACGGAAACTACGGCAAAGAAAGCAAAGAGATAGACCCTGCCCCTGTCCTCATTCCACTTCCTGACCATTTCCACAATGGATACCACGGCAACCACCAGGTAAACGATTTCGGTAAATCTGAAAAATTTCATTCGGTCTAAGGTTTTCCTGTTGCTAAAATGTATAAAAAATACACAGTCCTTTCACAAAGATATACAATGCGGGACATTATTCGGTAAAAAAGGGTTTCGGACACGAACGGAAAGCCGTTATTCTCTTTCTTCCTCACCCGGTTGATCGCTGTTTGCCGGAGTTTCTTCCTCGTCTACTTCAATATCCTTTACACCGTCGATCTTATAGGCTTTCACCTTCCCTTTTCCCTCATCAAAATCCTGACTGAATTCTATCCCCTCCCCGTTCATTATTGTCCCTTTTTGAGGATTGGTATAGGTGAATTTCTCCCCGGTGAAAATCCATTTGTTTTTCTGGTCCCAATAAAGTTGTGATGTTTCCAGTTTTTTCCCGTCGTGGGTAAGGAGCACGACATTACCGCGAAGGTCGGTCATATCCGTAGCCTGATAGATAATTCCATAGTCTGCGGTAACAGTGCTTTCGTTTTTGTCTTTGTCGAAGAACACCACTTTAAGTCCGTCGGGAAATTCCTGGTAGGGAAATTCCTGGTTGGAATAATCTTCACTCCGCGGACTGGTAAGTGTGGCCTTAATGCGGGCAGAGTCGGTATAGATAAGGTGGAAGTTTTCCGCAACCCCTACCGGGAAGCGTTCGGGGGTGTCTATTTTACGGATATCCTCAAAACTGGAATCGCATGAAAAAAACATTGCCACAGCCAATGCTGTGACAATGTGTATAAAAATATGATTTAACCTTTGTTGCACTTTACAGTTTACAGGTTAGGAACTTTAATGCTTCCGCCTATCCAGCATTTAAACTGAACGGTTTTGCCTGCCATTCCGGAACTGAAGACATCCTGTTTGCTGGGCGCTCTTCCTTCGTAGCTTGCTGCAGTCTGTGCTGCCTGTGATTTTACGGAAGGATCTACCTGAGCTGCTTTTCTGGCCATCTGTGCCGCTTTCCAGTACACCGCCCTTTTCTCGAATGTGGTGCTGCCGCATTGGTTGGCACTGCTGGCATACAGACCGGCTATTTGCAGGTAAGCTCTCCCGTTAGACGGCTGAACGTCCAGCACTCTTTTGAAATATTTGTAAGCCGTGGTACCTTGTCCCGCATTTTTATATTTCAATCCTATTTTATAAAGGATACTGGCCTTGTCATATGAATTGGTTTCCAGACTTACGGCTTCGTTGTAATATTTCAACGCTTCGGAAGCACTTCCTTTTTTATCCTTGAGCACCCCGAGGTAATACGCCGATTTCGCTGATGGCTCTACCTTGTGCAGGGCTTCAACCAGCTTGATGAACATAGGATCATCAGAACATTCCTTACCGTCCATACGGCCGGCGGATCTTTTAAGCCACTGTGCATCGTTCTTCTTTTCCTCGAAATTCTTTTCGAGCAGGGGGATCAGGTTTTCACAATCTGCCAGGTCTCCGAGTTTGGCATCTATACTGTTTTGTATTTTACCATAGGAAGACGTATTGATCTTGGCATTGCTGAACCTTCTTTTATCTTTAGAATTAAGCATTTCTCCGGCCTCTTCTTTCTGCAGGTATTTGTCGAGCACTTTGGAAAGGTCTTCCAGTTCCCCGTCAATACGTTCGTTTACCGCATCATAAGTATCAAATACTTCCTGCAGATCCTTGTTTCCGGCTTCATATTCATCTACAACAAGGGAGAAGTAGAGGTAAAGTGCCTTGGGATTGCTAAAATTATCGCGATCGTTCTGGAAAGCATCATCAAGCAACCCGAGGATCTCCTGATCGGTCCCTGATTTCTCATTATACATCAACAGAGCTTTTTTAGCCAACACATCGGCCTTGCTATAGCGTTTGGGGAAATATTCCAACTCCTTGTCATAAACAGACATCAGGGTGTTGATATATCCCTCGTGCTCCGCTCCCGAAGATTTGCTCAGCTTATCTTTCAAGATGCGTTCTCCGTATATATAGGTAGCCGGGTGTATCTCCGGACAATTGTCAAATACCATTTTCCAGGGTTCGTATGCGGCATCGTAATTTTTCACCTTTGCGTGTTCGCCGAATACGGATAAGTTTGTCATACATTCCGGGTTTTGCGCCTGTGCGAAAGCAAAACCTACGCCCCCAACCAAACCAAATAAAAATAATGTACCCTTCTTTTTCATTTTTTTAGAATTTATTGTGGTTAATCATACTTTCTCTTTACAAACCATTTGTCGTTGAGCGACAAACTGATGTTAAGCTTGAAATAGTCTTCCTCTATCCTTCCGTATGTAGTGGTTCCTCTTCTGCCGAATTCGAAACCGACATTGATATTGGAAAACATTCCCGCATACTGCAGTGAGTTCGTGGTCGGGATCGGGGCGCCTAACGGTAATCCCAGACCAAAAGATATGCCAAAGTCGTTCAACGGTATATTTTTTACGCGAAGGCCGGTCTCCTCATAACGGACACCAAGCCGGTAAACCATTCTCTTCCAGTAGCTTGTAAAAGAACTGTGGTCGGGTATAAAAAAACCTCCGACCGAGAACCTGCTGGCATCTTCATAGCTTACACCATCCACCGAAATGAACGGGTTATCAAAGTTACTATTTTTTTTGAATTCGTATTCCGCACCGGCAAACCACTTGCGTTCCTGCCCTATTCCTACGCCCAGCGTGACCCTTTGAGGTATGGTAAGGTCTATTTTTCTAAGGCCCATTGCTTCCAGGTCCACATCGCGGATTTCACCTCCTATGATCTGGCCGGTGGTAGGATGTACGGTCACCACCGACAGGGTACGTGAATTCTCGGAGGTGAGTTTGGTTTCGGGGGCATACATCAACGAGGAGCGCAATGTGAGTTTTTCATTCAGGCGGGCTTTATAATTCAACGCAAACTTAAAGTCCATTCCGCTAAGTTCCGAAGTATTGTTCTCCTGTGTCGGGCGCTGGATGTCGCCCACAATCCGGAGGTATTCATTTTCGATCTTCCCGAATCCGTAATTGGCTGTGGCTCCTATACTAAAATTATCCGTGATCCTGTATCCGGCAGACAGGAATACACGGTTAGTCCCGCCTTCTCCGGTAAACTGGTCCAGCGTGGTCTCTCCCCGTTCTTCAAGGTTATACCCTACGGAAGTGTAGGGCATGAGGCCAAATCCGATCCCGAGTTTTCCCCGGATCACCGGAAACCCCAGCGCCAGGTAGTCCAGGTAAGCTGTTGAAGTATTTTCACTTTGGGTTTCGCTTTTCAGGTTTTTGCTGGTATAAGCCCCCCCGGCAGTATATACCGTTAATTGCAGATCGCCGTATGCCGCGGGGTTATTGAGATTGAGATGAATACTATCGGAATAAATGCTTAAACCTCCCATTGCCTGATTTTCCGTAGTCCCTTTAAATCTCTGATCTCCAATACCGTAAAAAGAATAAGGTGAAGAAGACCCTCTTTGTGCATAACCACAGGTGGCAATACATACAATTAAAACAATAACTATCTTTCTGATCATTGGTTCTTATTGAGTTCCATAATATAATTCAACCCTTCGAGGAGGAAATTTGAATTCGCAAATATGCTACTTTTTAATTGTTTTGACAAAAAATCGAGGTCGCCGCCCGTTAAAATAACTGTTAAATGTTCAAATCGCGCTTGATATTGACTAATAACTCCATCTATTTCATTTACAACACCATTGAGCACGCCGGAAGCTATGCTTGTTGCAGTGGAGTCTCCTATAAAATCTTCCAGACGGGTAGATTCTATTAACGGTAATCTCGCCGTAAACGTATGTAGGGCCTTGTACCTCATCCTTATGCCCGGGGAAATCGCACCGCCGAGATATTGTTTTTTTTCATCCAGAAAATCATAAGTAATACAAGTGCCCGAATCAATAATGAGAACATTCTTACCTGTATATTTCCGACATGCGGCGCCTACAAGCGCCACCCGGTCGGCCCCGAGTGTTCCGGGGGTGGCATATCTGTTTTGAAAAGGCAGTACCGGCAAATTACCGAGAACATGCACATGCACCTTTTTGGCCAGTTCCGAAAGGTCATTTTCTGTAATATCCGCGACCGAAGCGATGATCATATCGGTCACAACGGGATATTTTTCCAGGACTCCCGAAATTTTTTTCAAAAATTCCCCGGAAGAGAACCTGTCGGTATACAAAACAGCATCTGATTGAAAAACAGCAATCTTCACAAAAGTATTTCCGGCATCTACGGCTAAAGTCATAATCAAAATTAAGGATGTAAATTTACAAAAGTGTTTTTTTCGCAATTTTGTTTTGTAAATATTTAATTTTGCTCCTATATTTGCACCCGCAATAAAGCAGCCGGTACCTTAGCTCAGTTGGTAGAGCAATGGACTGAAAATCCATGTGTCCCTGGTTCGATTCCTGGAGGTACCACCTTTAAAAACCCGCTTCGAAAGAGCGGGTTTTTTTATTTGATTGCCTGATATCCTTATCCTGAAAAACTCGGATCATTCCTAAAAAAAGTTGTGGATGAGGCAAAAATTATGGTAAGCTGTTCATGCGGAAATGAAAAGGTGTTATACGTTGCAAGTTACCGGTTGAGGTGTTGAGCATGCCAGAATAAGGTATCTTGCTGTCGCCAGCGAATTTTCAGCATATACGAAATCCTGGTAAAGCCATGCCTGAAGGGCTTCCCCTAATAAGTCCTTCTTATATCTTATAGTCATAGGTCTTACGTCTAAGGTCTCATAGCTATAAGCCACCGGCACTCCACAACTTTTGAGATTGGCCCTAAATATTCCTCCTTACCTACTTATATCCATATGTTGATACTTTTTTTAATGAACAAAACCGGCGATTAGAAAAATTTCACATTTACATCAATATCACCAAACCGCATCTCAAAATTTTAATGTATAGACAAACCAACTAAATAAAAAATTAGTAGTATTGTACCTTCATACCAATGAACAGACTATGAAATTTGCTATTGACCACAAAAGCCCTGTACCACTTCATGCACAGGTAGAGATCTTGCTCCGGGAACTCATAGAACAGGAGGAGTACCAGAACGGAAAAACTCTTCCGAGTGAGGTTGAACTTTCCAAAAAACTAGCCATTTCACGCACCACGGTCAGACAGGCCATTAAAAAACTGGTCTTCGAGGGATTATTAATACGAAAGAAAAGGGCAGGGACCAAGGTAGCTCCCAGACCGGTGAGTTCCAAATCAAACAACTGGCTCAGTTTTTCACAGGAAATGAGGCTGCGCGGAATCCCCATCAAAAATTTTGAATTGCACATCAGCTGGGTTCCTGCCGATGAGACACTGGCCAACTTCTTTGAGATACAAAAAGGTCGTAAAGTACTGAAAATGGAACGGGTACGGGGAAAACCGGAAGAACCGTTCGTCTATTTTGCCTCTTACTTCCACCCCCGAGTAGAACTCACGGGTGATGAGGATTTTAAAAAGCCCCTCTACGAAATGCTGGAACAGGAGCATTCGGTGATCGCCACGCTTTCCAAGGAAGAGATCAGCGCTACAGCCGCGGACGACTTTATTGCAGGGAAACTCGAAATCCCGCAGGGAGCCCCGGTATTATTCCGGAAACGCCACGTTTTCGACCAGGGCGAGCGGCCCATAGAATACAACCTGGGGTATTATAAAGCCGACAGCTTCATCTATACCGTGGAAAGTACCCGATAAGTCATCCCCTATTCTCCCTGTTATGCTCCGGCAAGACCGTATGTATAACCGTATTCCCCGACTATTATAGCCCTTTCCGGCTCGAATCGCCTCATGCCTGTTGTAAGTATTGAAAGAATTACGGCCGGCTGTTTGTTTTTTGGCTTTCTCATTGCAAGTTTGACATTTTTTCAGCCCAAGAACACGACCGGAACAAAATAATCTATCGTAAAATTATCAATAATTAAAAATAAATTAATATGTTTGTACATATCAACATTATTAAAACAATAAATCCTTATTCCATATTCTCATGGATCAAAAAGCCACTCCATCCTTGAAAAATGAACTGTCGGAGCATTCAAGAAAACGCAAATCGTCACAGTTTATCCTGCCCCACAGGATAAACAAGACTTCCTCCGATCGCAATGCCTACGAACTGTATCCGTTCCATTCCCTGGGAGAACATAAGATCTTTAACGGACTTGACTCCTTTGCCGGTTGGATCGAAAGAGAAAGGACCGTAATGATCGAGGGATATGCAGGTGTTTTCTGGGAGGACATGCAACAGGAGATCCAGGAAAAACTGGAAAAACGCGGGTACCGGATCAATTGGGTAAGGACAGCCGATTATTTTAAACCCGTTCCGGAGATCAAAAGGATCACCGCCCCCTTTCTGGGTCCGGAGGATTCGGTATGGGGAACGAAATGCACCCTCGGCATGGCAGATCTCTTCGATATGGAGTCCCTCGGCAGGATCCGGCCTTCACAGGATTCGGATATAAACATATGTATTGGTCCCGGGGCGGCCCTGTCCGGCTGGGATGCTGCCATAGCTTACATCGACCTCCCCAAGAACGAACTGCAGTTCCGCATGCGTGCCGGGGCCGTTTTCAACCTGGGGCTGGATACGCCGAACGAACCCTATAAAATGTACAAACATTATTATTTTGTAGATTGGGTGTTGTTAAACAAGCACAAGAAACAATTAACAGATCGTATCGATCTGCTGGCAGACGGGCAATGGGAGCATACGATCAACTGGATGTTCCGGGACGACCTCCTGGAAGGTCTCAAAAAGATCAGTTCTTCTGTGATCCGCGCCCGGCCCTGGTTTGAGCCGGGCCCCTGGGGAGGGCAGTGGATCAGGGAACATATTCCGGGGCTGAACAGGGATGTAGTCAATTATGCCTGGTCCTTTGCCCTGATCACGCCCGAGAACGGATTGCTGTTCGAAAGTGACGGCTACCTGCTGGAAGCCTCCTTTGACTTCCTGATGTTCCTGGAAAATGAGAATGTACTCGGAAAACAGGCTTCCCGCTTCGGGGATGAATTTCCTATCCGCTTCAACTTTCTGGATACCTGGGATGGGGGAAACCTTTCTGTTCAATGCCATCCTAACAGAAAATATATCCGGGAGGTCTTCGGGGAAAATATAACCCAGGACGAAACCTACTATATCCTGGAATGTAAGGAAGAGGCGGGCGTGTACCTCGGCTTTCAGGAGAATATCGAACCGGAAGCATTCCGCAGGGACCTGGAACACAGCCAGGAAACAAACACAGAACTGGACGTGGAAAAATACGTACAAAAACTCCCTGCCCGAAAACACGACCTCTTCCTGATTCCGAACGGAACGGTGCACAGCGCCGGTGCCGGTAACATGGTCCTGGAAATCAGTGCAACGCCATACATATTCACCTTTAAAATGTATGACTGGCTCCGCCTGGACCTCAACGGAAAGCCCCGGCCCATCAATGTGGATCACGCCTTTAACAACCTGAATTTTGAACGAAAAGGAAAACGCGTACAAGAGGAATTGCTTTCCGCACCCAGGGTCCTGGAACAGGGAAAGGACTATGAACTGCTGCATTTCCCCACACATGCCGAACACTTTTATGACATTAACCGGATCGATTTCAGGACCTCCGTACACCGTGAAACCGGACAGGCTTTTGAAGTGATGATACTGGTAGACGGGGATTCCATAGAAGTCAGGACCGAAGATGGCACCACCCAGGTCCTGGCCTATGCCGAAACTTTTGTCATCCCGGCTGCCGCCCGTACCTACACCCTGACCAACCTCGGAGATAAGACAGCCAGGGTGATCAGTGCATTTATCAAAGAAACAAGTTAAAAAACAACCGATGAAATATTTGATCAAATACCGGATCATGAACCTGCTGGCAATAAGCCTCACCCTGGCAGGGATAATCCCCGCTTGTCATGGCTGTATATCCGGCAATGCACAGCGCAGGCCATTGACTTCGGACCCGGGCGTTTCCACCGTGCCTTTATGGCATATCGGAACAGAAGACAACTCCGGGGCCGATCTGGCCCTGGGCCCTTCGGATTACAAAAAATTTCTGAGCCGGGATTTTGGCTATGAAGATCGCTATTACCTGGTGGGACATTCCAAACCCTCCGATGATTTCCCCTATGTGCTTCCGGGGCCTGACGACACCTGGGGTGGTACCTCGGGAACCGCCGGATGGCGGACCCACGAGGTCAATATTCTGTTCGGGGTGGACCGGCTTCCCGCCCGGGGAGATTGGTTTCTCGTGGCGGACCTTGCAGATTCCGCCCCTTCCGGATCGCTCTTCAAAGTGCGTGTCAACGACCAGCATGAAAAATTCCGGCTACAGGGAGTATCCGATAGTTCCATTGTCCGTACACCGGTTACCCAAGCCGGCCGGGTCCTGCGAATACCCCTTCATAAAAAAACCATACGTGCCGGGGGGAACAAGGTAACCCTGACGATTCTGGAAGGCAGCTGGGTGGTTTTCGACCATATACGCCTGGAAGGCCCTTCCGGAGCTGCACTGATCGATCCGAGAGAAGTATTTGTACGTGCCGTGGAACCGGCTGCCTATGAGCTACGGGAAAATTCCGAAAGGTTCCAGCCTCTTCTGGTCGATGTAGAACACTTATCCGGGAAACCGGTTATAGAAGTAGAACTGGATGGCCGGCACATTTTTCAAAAACAACTCGATACGGCAAGGTATAAACTGGAAGTCCCAATGCCTGCCGTATCATCGGCCCGGGAAAGCAGATACCGTGTCCTGGTCAATAGCAGGGAACTTCAATCCGGCAGTATTTCCCGTAGCCCGCAGAAGCTGCAGACACCCGCAGATTATGTAGATACCAAAATGGGAACGGCACATTCACGGTGGATGATCGCACCCGGTCCCTGGATGCCTTTCAGCATGGTGAAACTGAGCCCCGATAACCAGAATAAGGGATGGCAGGCCGGTTATCAGCCTACCTTTGAAACCATAGGCACTTTCAGCCATATCCACGAATGGACCATGGCGGGTCTCGGAATGATGCCTACCAATGGGCCCCTTCAGATCAGGGTCGGAGATGAGTCCGACCCCGATTCGGGATATCGTTCACGGATCGACAAGGCTTCGGAAGAAGCACCGCTGGGGTACTATAAAGTCCGTTTAACGGATACCGGTATCCTGGCAGAGGTCACCGCCACCACCCGGGCAGGTTTCCAGCGCTATACATTTCCCCCTGACAGGGACGGCAGGGTCATGATCGACCTGCACATCCCGGCCGAATACGACTACCAGCTGAAAAACATCGAAATGATCCGGGTCAACGATCACCGTATCGAAGGAAAAAGTCACCAGCTGACCCCGGGGGTATGGAGCAGTGATGCCGACCAGGAATACACGGTGAATTTCGTGATCGAATTTGACCGCCCGATCAAAAAACTGGGAGGATGGATCAATGACTCCATTGTTACCGGTCCGAAAATTACCGGTATTGATCTGAAAGATGCCGGGATGTTCGTGGAGTTTGATACCCGGGAAAACAATGTGGTACACGCGCGCTCCGGTATTTCACTGGTAAGTATAGACAATGCTTCCGAAAACCTGGAAACAGAGATCTCCGGCCCTTTTCAATGGGATTATGAAGCGGTGGTGGCCCATCAAAAAGAGGTGTGGAACGAATACCTTTCCCGGATCCGGGTTTCGGATGACGATTATCGTGAGAAAAAGCGGTTTTACACCAATTACTATCGTTCCCTCTGCCGGAATACCTGGAGCGATGTCAACGGAGAATGGATGGATGCGAATGAAACCGTTCAGCGTTTTACAGATCCCGAACACGTCGCCCTCGGTTGCGATGCTTTCTGGAATACCTTCTGGAATCTCAATCAGCTCTGGAATATGGTCACGCCTGAATGGTCGTCCAGGTGGGTAAACTCCCAGTTGGCCATGTACGATACCAATGGCTGGCTGGCCAAGGGCCCGGCGGGGATGGAATACATTCCCGTCATGGTGGCCGAACACGAGATCCCGTTGATCGTATCTGCGTACCAAATGGGGATCAGGGATTTTGATACCGGTAAAGCCCTCGAGGCCATGAAGAAAATGCAGACTACACCTGCCAAAGCCGTAGCCGGAGGGTTTGCAGGTAACCGGGACCTGGAAGCCTATATGAAATATCAATATGTTCCGTATGACAAGGGACGGTTCTCCAATACACTGGAATATTCCTTCGACGACTGGTCCGTAGCTCAGTTTGCCAGATCTCTGGGGGAAAAGGAAACCTATAAAATATTCCGGGAACGGGGAAACTGGTGGAAAAATGCCTTTAACCCCGAAACGGGCTATGCGCAGTTGCGCGACAGTGAAGGGAATTTCAAGCAACCTTTCGACCCTTTCCGGTCCGGGAGGAACAAAGAGTATGTAGAGGGGAATGCCTGGCAACTCAGCTATTTTGTTCCCCAGGATGTGCCGGCCCTGGCAAAGATCTTAGGTGAAGATAAGTTTGTAAAGCGCCTCGACTGGGGGTTTAAGGCCAGCGAACCCTGGCGTTATAATGCACCTAACGATCAATATTGGGATTACCCGGTAGTCCAGGGAAACCAGCAGTCCATGCATTTTGCCTTCCTGTTCAACTGGGCGGGCCGTCCCTGGCTGACCCAGAAGTGGAGCCGCTCCATCCTGGATAAATATTATGGACATGATGAAGCCAACGCCTACCTCGGTGATGAAGATCAGGGGCAGATGAGTGCCTGGTTCGTCATGGCCTCCCTGGGACTTTTCCAGACCGACGGCGGAGCCCGGGAAAAGCCCGTTTATGAGATTGCCAGCCCGCTATATAAAAAGATCGTCATTGACCTGGGAGAACGATATGACAGAGGGAAGCAATTTGTCATCGAGGCAAAAAATGTGTCCAGGGTCAATAAGTATATACAGTCCGCCACCCTGAACGGCAAAGTGCTGACCTCTTTCCGGTTCCCGTCCGGGACATTGTTAAAAGGAGGAAACCTTATCCTTGAAATGGGACCTGAACCGAACTACGAATGGGGAAAGGGAGACCTGCCCGAATAACCGGTAAATCATACTGAAATGAAATACATTTTACTGACATCGCTGCTACTGCCCCTTTTTTTCACATCCTGCGGCAGAACAAACAGCAGGAAAAACCCGGTAATTCAAACCGCATATAACGACACGAAACTCCATGTAGTCCGGGAAAAAGCACTTCAATTGGCAAAGACCGGGTTCAATGCGGGAGATGGCTACGCGGAAGTATGGATAAGGGATTACAACACCTTCGTGAATCTCGCTGCCGAAGTAAATGACAAAGACATATTAAAGGAGAACCTGAGGGTGTTTTTCAGACTTCAGGGAAAAGACGGAAATATTGTAGACGGCTTTGTCCCCAAAAATAAGGCCGGTGTTTCCGAAGGGGGATATAATTACATCCATACGGAACTGGAGAAAAAATATGCGGGCCATAAAAACACGGTAGAAACCGACCAGGAAACCTCGCTGGTCCAGGCCGTATACAAATATGTCATAAAAACAGGAGATACTGCTTTCCTGCAAGAAAAGATCGGCGGCAAAAAAGTGTCGGAACGCCTGGAACTGGCCATGGAGTTCCTCCTCCAAAAAAGATATGACAAAAAACACGGATTGATATGGGGGGCAACGACAGCAGACTGGGGCGATGTACAACCCGAGCATGAATGGGGAGTGTTTTTGACGGAAGATACCCATTATGCCATTGATATTTACGATAATGCCATGTTCATTATTGCCCTGACCAATATGACGGAACTCATTCCCGAAACGACAGAGAAATGGAAAAAGATCCGGGACAGCATTGCAGAAAATGCCATGAAATACCTGTGGGATGAGGAAAATGAAAAGTTTATCCCGCATATCTATCTGAACGGCTCCCCCTTTCCGGACGATCTCAATGAAAATGAGATATACTATCACGGCGGTACTGCCGTAGCCATCCGGGCCGGTTTGTTATCTGAAAAACAGATTGAGGTCTCCCTGCAAAAAATGGTAGATAACATGAAAAGATCCGGGGCATCCACCATAGGCCTTACCCTCTACCCTCCTTATCCCGAAGGAGCTTTCTTAAATAAAGGCATGTATCCGTACGGTTACCAGAACGGAGGGGACTGGACGTGGTTCGGCGGCCGTATGGTGATCGCCCTTTTTGAAAACGGCTTTGAGAAGGAAGCGTATGAACATATGGGCCCCATGCTGGACAGGGTTATTGAAAACAACGGTTTTTTTGAGTGGTACACATTAGACAATACCCCTAAAGGCTCGGCTTCCTTCAAGGGATCGGCAGGGGTTTTGTATGATGCTGTTGAACTGTTCCTGGACCAATCGGAATAATCATGTTTACCTAGCTGAAATGTGGAAGTTGTTTTTTGTAGATTCAAAACTTTAAATTTATGGGATCAGCACCATATGATAACCCGGATAAACACTGCGGGACCAGGAAGAGAATTTTCCACAGCAGAAGATCGGCAATAATAACAAACTGCCCCGGGATCCCGGGCGGTAAATTATACATCGGAAAAACAGCAAGATGTTTAGTATCGGAGTAGATATAGGGGGAAGCCATATTACCGCGTGTATGTATGAACACGCTGCCAGCCGGTTAAACCGGGAAACCCTGGTGTACCGTAAGGTTGACACCGGGGCCGGCAAAGCGGAGATCATCGGCCATTGGGTAAGAGCCGTTTCGGAATGCCTTGACAAGGGGAATACCGCTATCCGTGGTATCGGAATAGCCATACCCGGGCCTTTTGATTACTACAACGGGATCAGCCTGATCGAAGGCGTGGGAAAATTACAGGCGCTGTACGGGGTCAGTATCCGTCTGGAACTGGCCGAAAAACTACAGATGGCTCCCTCGCAGATCCGTTTTATAAATGATGCCACCGCCTTTTCCATTGCAGAGACCATGATCGGCCGTGCCTCCGGGTATCGGCGGACAGTAGCGATAACATTGGGGACCGGGCTAGGCTCCAGTTTCCTGATCGGGGGCAAACCGGTCATCAGGGACAAAATGGTGCCGGAAGGCGGTTTTCTCTACAACAAGTATTACGGGAACGAAATTGCCGACAATGTATTTTCCGCACGGGGGATCATAAACCTTTACAAGACCTTGTCCGGAAAAGAAACACCCAACGTGAGGACGCTGTACGAACAAGTAAATAAAGATCCTTATGCCCGGCAAACCTTTACCGAATTCGGAAAAAACCTGGGAGAATTCCTGCTCCCCTATTTATCCGGTTTTTCTGCCGGGGTTCTCGTCCTCGGGGGAAATATTGCCAGGGCATTTCCGCATTTCGGCCCCGCATTGACCGATCGACTGCCGGAAACAGAAGTCTACGTGTCCGAATTCGGTGAAGAAGCTGCCATTATCGGCAGTGCCCTGCTTATTGACGATACCTATTACAACGCCGTAAAACCAACCATCAAATTAATGTAATTCACAATGAATAAATTTAAGACAAATACCCTTTTTCCTGTTCTGTTGTGTTATATCGTAATAGGTTTTGTAGATATCATAGGAGTCAGCACCGGGTATGCCCAGCGGGATTTCGACCTTTCTCCCGAATTGGCACAATTGATCCCCTCGACCGTTTTTATCTGGTTTTTTATTCTTTCCATTCCCGTCGGGATCTTGCAGCACAATTACGGCAAGCGAAAAATGCTCCTGTGGGGGATTGTCTTTACCGTCATGGGAATGTTTATCCCGTTTACGGTATATTCTTATGGTTCCTTACTGGGCTGTTTTGTTTTGCTCGGTATCGGGAATACGATCATCCAGGTCTCTTCAAATCCATTGCTCCAGGATGTGGTCCGCGAAAAAAAGCTGTCGAGTTTTATGAGCCTTTCACAGTTTATAAAAGCCATCAGTTCACTGTTGGGGCCTATTATTGTCACGACCATGGTCGTGCAATTCGGAGACTGGAAACTGGTATTCCTGATCTATGGCATAACCTCCGTTTTCTCCGGGGCCTGGCTGGCCATGACCCCGATCGTGGAGTCACGGTCGGAAATGAAGGCTTCCTTTAAAACATCGATCGCGCTTTTGACAAAACCTTTTATTGCGTTAACGGTACTGGCCATCTTTCTCATTGTGGGGCTCGACGTAGGCATGAACACCAATATACAGAACCTGCTCGTTCAGAAATTCGGCCTTTCTCTCGAACAGGCGTCGCTGGGGATCAGTATTTATTTTGCAGCATTGATGATCAGCCGGTTCCTGGGCGCCCTGGTGCTGTCAAGGATCAATAACCGGCGTTTTTTGCTTTGGTTATCCGTGCTTACCGTACTGTTTTTAGTGTTGTTGATCCTCTCCCCGACCTCCGAATTCGCCCTCGCTATGATCTTCCTGGTCGGTCTCAGTTCGGGAAACCTGTTTCCCCTGGTCTTTTCCATGACCATAAACAGCATGCCCGAACGTTCCAATGAAATATCGGGACTGATGATCATGGCTGTTGTGGGAGGGGCCATCATCCCTCCCGTAATGGGGCTTATCAACAATGCTGCCGGGGTTTCCCTCAGCTTTGTAGTTCTGGTCTGCTGTGCGGGGTATGTTTTCTTTTCCGGTCTCTTATTTAAAAAACACCAATAATTATTATGATACGATTTTTCCTTTTACTTCCTGTTCTGACACTTTTAGCCTGTAATAACAGCAGGCAGAACACAGATACAAAATCGTCTTCAGACGCTGATGTCCTGGCTTATGTAGACCCGAACATCGGGACGGCACACAGTCGCTGGTTTTTTTATACACCGGCTTCCGTACCCTTTGGAATGGCCAAGCTCGGCCCCTCGACCAACGGGAGCTACGGCAATGCCCATGGCTGGGATGCTGTGGGCTACGATTCCCGCCATCACAGTATTGAGGGATTTGCCAACCTGCACGAATTCCAGGTCGGCGGTTTTTTATTTTCTGCCATGACAGGCCGGTTAAAAACGGTTCCCGGTACCCTGGAAGACCCGGATTCGGGTTATCGCTCCCGGTTCAGCAGGAAGGATGAAGTAGCGCAACCCGGCTATTACAAGGTACTCCTGGACGATTATAAGATTACCGCCGAACTTACGGCTACCAAACGTGTAGGATTCCAGAGATATCGTTTTCCCGAATCCGACAGTTCTTATGTGATCATGGATGTCGGTAACGAACTGGGAGAAAGCGGGGATGTCAAAGACGCCTATGTTTCCTATAACAAAAAGGACCATACCGTAGAAGGGTGGGTGATCACCTATCCGAAATACGTGCAGAAATACCAACCCGAAGGGGAAGTTAAAATGTTTTTTTCCGCAAAAGTAGATACTCCTCCCGCGGCCGTAGGTACTTTTCAGGGAGAGCAACAGTTTCCCGGAGAAACCGACAGACAGGGTAAGGGTGTTGGAATATATCTGAGGTTTAAAACAAAACAGGACGATATGGTAGAAGTTAAGGCCGGATTTTCCTATACTTCCCTGGAAAACGCCCGAAACAACCTGATGACGGAAGCCCGCGATCTGGATTTCGAACAGGCCCGAAAAGCGGCCCGGGATACCTGGATAAAGGAATTGAACAAGATCAAAGTGACCGATACTTCCACTGTCAATAAAACAAAATTCTATACAGGACTGTTCCACGCTCTATTGGGCCGCGGACTGGCCAGTGATGTCAACGGGCAATTTCCGCAGAACGACGGTAGCGTAGGACAGATACCCCCGGATGAAAACGGAGTCCCCGAATTTGAGTTCTACAATACTGATTCGGTGTGGGGGGCGTTCTGGAACCTTACCCAGTTATGGACCCTGGTATGGCCAGAATATTACAACGATTTTATACAGTCGCATCTGGCAGTGTACAAAAACTCCGGATGGCTCGGCGACGGGCTGGCCAATTCCAAATTCGTCTCCGGTGTCGGAACCAATTTTGTAGGTCTGATCATGGCCTCCGCCTATCAATCGGGTATACGGGACTATGATGTGGACCTGGCATTCAGGGCCGCGTATGAAAATGAAGTAAAGTATGAAAACAGGAACCCGGGAGCCGGAAAAACGGACCTGAAAGGTTTTGTCGAGAAGGGCTATATCAATCAGATCGAAGGCATGGATTCGAATCCCACAGGCTCGGGATTTTCAGCCTCCCATACCCTGGAATACAGCTATAGCAGTTTTGCAGTGGCCCAGTTTGCCAAAGCGTTAGGTAAGGAAAAAGAATATGGAGAACTGATGAAATTATCGAAGAACTGGGAAAATATTTACGACGAGGAATCTGACTTTATCCGTCCCAGGCTGGCTTCCGGGGAGTTTATCCGGGATTTCGACCCTTTTGCCCCCTGGATAGGCTTTCAGGAAGGAAATGCCTGGCAATATACCTTTTACGTACCCCATACTCCTGAGCGCCTGGTCCATAAAATGGGGGAAGATAAATTTGTAAAACGCCTGGATTCCATTTTTACGGTTTCCGAGAAGACCAAATTCGGCGGAGAGGATATCGATGCCTTTGCAGGAATAAAATACCTGTATAACCAGGGAAACCAGCCCAATTTGCACATTGCCTGGCTGTTCAATTATACAGACCATCCGTGGCTGACCAAAAAATGGGTGAGAAAGATCTGCGATAGCTTCTACGGGACAGAGGACGTTCACGGATACGGATACGGGCAGGATGAAGACCAGGGACAACTGGGCGCATGGTACGTAATGTCTTCCATGGGATTATTCGATGTCAAGGGATTGACAGCGCTAAAGCCCTCTTTTCAATTCGGAAGCCCTATGTTTGATAGCATCCGGATTGAGAACGGTTACGGAAATACGATCAATATCACTTCGGAAAACAATGCTCCCGGGAATTACTATATCCAATCCATTACACTGGACGGGAAAGAATATCACCGGAATGAGATCTCCCTGGAAACCCTGAAATCGGGTGCAAATCTTCATTTTGTCATGGGAAATACACCTGATAAAGATTTGTTCAAATGACCTGTGTTTACAATAAATTTGCTTAAACTTTTCTTAATTGACCGTAAAGATTATAGACTCATTGAACCTTCACTTTACATCAAATAATTCCTGCAAGAAACATCAATTCTTCCACAAATCGGTTCGACAATAGTCCCGGAAGTTCCACCTTAAAAAAACCCGCTTCGTAAAGAGCGGGTTTTTTGTTTCTGCATCTTATTTGGTACAAATAGCTATTTTCTATTTTTGTTAAAATATACTCCTGATGGCATAAATAAAAACAGGTTGATTTTAAAGAACGAAGGGATTTGCATTTCTCTCTTTTGAAATTAGTGTGAGATATAACAATTTTTTAATTATTTTTGATAAATTACATCAATAAATATATTTATCTATGCAATTAACTAAATATATTGAACTATACCTAATAAAACACATTAGACCATCTTTTTGAAACGGATCCGGCTACATACTGAAAAGACAGAAAAAGACCATAGCGATAGTACTTCTTTCGACAATTTATTCAGGCTTTATTATGATAAATTATTACACATAGCCAAAGGGTATGTTGTTTATCGGGAAGATGCCGAAGAAATTGTTCAGAATACTTTTTTAAAACTCTGGGAAAACAGGAATAACATCGGTTCCATCAGGAATATTAACAACTATCTCTATACACTTACCAGGAACGGTTGCCTGGATCTTTTAAAGCACCGTGAAGTACGGCTCGATTATTCGGAGAAAAAAAAATCCATCCAACAGCAGTTCCTGAAAGATGAAGCGGCATCACTCCTACTGGAAAACGAATTACAGAAAAAGATTGATGAAAGTATCGACCTGCTTCCGGACAAATGCAAAGAAGTGTTTGTAAAAAGCAGGATAGAGGGCATGAAGCGAAAGGAGATCGCTGCTCTTTTAAATTTATCTCCAAGAACTGTTGATAATCATATAGCCAATGCTTTAAAGTATATGAGGCTTCATTTAAAGGATTTCATTTCTTTCTTTTTTTAAATTTTCTGCTATCCGTTTTAGGTAATTGCTCTTTTTAAATCGTCTATAATAATATAAAGGCGATTTAATTCATGGATGACTTAATCTTAAGATATATTGAAGAAAAAGCGAGTCCTTCCGAAATAAGGATTGTGGAAGACTGGATCACCGCATCGGCAGAAAATCAAAAATACTACAATGATTTTAAGGCGAAGCATTTGGCCAATACTTTTGATGCAACTTCTTCGTCAATTGATATAGAAAAAGAACTGTCTGATTTCAAGGAATCTGTCGAAAAAAAGAATAAGAGAAATATCATTTCTTCACCCGGGCATTTATTGAAATATGCCGCGGCCATTATTTTATTGCTCGGGATTTCGGGATGGGTCTTTTTAACCACCCGAAGTACTTCGCCGGATGAGATTCCTGCAGATGTCATAACACTTCAAAAGGAAGACGGCGCCATTGAAATTATTCCGGAGAACCGCCGGGAAGTGATACGGGGACAAGACGGCAGTGTGGTCGGAAAACAGAACCGGAACACATTGATATACAATAGCGGAAAAACAGGCCAAAAAGACCGAATAACCTATAACACCCTGACAGTCCCTTACGGTAAGCGCTTTGACATTATCTTGTCTGATGGTTCCAAAATACTTTTGAATTCGGGGACTTCAATCCGGTATCCCGTACGGTTCCCCGAAGCCGGGAACCGCGAAGTAACGGTTCGGGGCGAAGCCTTTTTTGAAGTCGCGAAGGACTCCTCGCATCCCTTTGTTGTAAAAGCCAACGGCCTGAATGTTCGCGTCCTGGGAACAAAATTCAATGTATCCGCCTATGAAGAAGACCCTGCAGTACAGACCGTTCTGGTGGAAGGTGCTGTGGGCCTGTATGAGGGAAAAGACTATATACATTCGGAAAAAACACTGCTCGCTCCCGGGCACAAGGCCACATGGGACAAAAAGGGGCAGAATATCGATGTAAAGGAAACGGATGTGTCTGTATATACTTCCTGGATCAGGGAACAAATGGTTTTTAAACATATGAAGCTGAAGCATATTTTAAAAAAGCTGGAACGGCAATACAATGTTGAGATCGTCCGGCCCGCAGACTCTATCGGGGATATGCTGTTTACCGCAAGTTTCGACAATAAACAACCCCTCACACAGGTACTGGAAACTTTTAAAGAACACTATGGTATTGATTACCGTATAACCGACGATAAGATCATAATTCATTAACCCAAAACAGCACATATGAAAGAAGAAAAAACATGATCGGGCAAAAAAACGTTCGAACTGAACACACAAAATGATAATGGCTTCCTACGCTATAAAAACCGGGAAATGCGGCCACATTCCCCGATTTGGAAGTGATTAAATCTAATTAACCACAAAACAGAACCATAAAGATATGAAAAAACCAACCAAAATGGGGGAGGAAATCCCCTTGTTTTTAAGTTATGACTTGAAAATGAAACTTACCACCATCCTCCTTTTGTTCACGATAATTCAGACCAATGCAAATTTCCTGTACGGACAAAAGGATAAAATTTCCCTGGAAATGGAAAATGTCAGCCTGGACAGAGTGTTGACGGGCATAGAAGCGCAAACAGACTATCGGTTTATTTACAAGGACGACGAAATTAACTACTCCAGGATTGTTTCCATACACGCCCAAAAGACTCCTTTGAAACAGGTTCTAAAAAAACTGTTCAGAAATACGGCCATAGATGTTCATATCGCAGGAAAGCAGATCATCCTCAAATCCGGAAAAACGGAAAAACCCAAAGAAATCGAGGTTACTGAAGACCTTAAAAAAACTACTCAACTTGCCATTCAGGGAATGATAACAGATGTACAGGGACAACCGCTACCCGGTGTTAATGTCACGGAAAAAGGAACGGTAAACGGGGTGGTGACCGACTTTGATGGAAATTACACCATAGAAGTAGGCTCCCGGGATGCGGTTCTAATATTTTCCTACATCGGTATGAAGACCAGGGAAGTGACCGTCGGCGACCAGGCGAATATCAATGTACAGCTGGAAAACGATATCCAGTCGCTCGATGAAGTAGTACTGGTAGGATACGGAAAGCAAAAAAAGATCAGTGTGGTCGGAGCCCAATCTTCCGTCAAAGCTGAAGAACTGGAACAACCCGTAGCCAATATCGGTACTATGCTGGCCGGTAGGATAGCAGGGCTTACCGGTGTGCAGCGCGACGGTTTACCCGGATATGACGGAGCCGATATCTGGATCAGGGGAATTTCCACCTTTACCAATGCCGGTCCCCTGATTCTTGTAGATGGTGTGCAGCGTTCCCTCGACAATTTAGACCCCAGGGACATAGCCTCTTTCACAATTCTCAAAGATGCTTCGGCTACTGCTGTTTACGGTATCCGTGGGGCTAACGGTGTAATTCTTATTGAAACCAAGAGAGGTAAGATCGGAAAGCCGGAAGTTTCGGTCGATTACAATGAAGGATGGACCTCATTTACCAATGTTCCCGATCTGGCCGATGGGGAAACCTATATGCGTCTGGCCAATGAAGCCCTGACTACAAGGGGGCAGGAACCCAAATATTCCGGGGAATACATTGAAAATACGGTAAATCAAACCGACAAGTTTCTTTACCCTGATGTGGATTGGATAGACACGGTTTTCAAGGACTTCGGACGGAACCGCCGGGCATCCGTAAACGTAACGGGAGGAGCCGAAAATGCCGTGTACTATGTCTCATTGGGGTATTATGATGAAACCGGACTATTTGTAACCGACGGGCTGGAAAGCTATGATTCGGATACCCGGTTCAAGCGCTATAATTTTACTTCCAATTTAACCCTGGATATCACCAGGACCACCAAAGTAAATGTAGGAATTCAGGGCTATCTTTCCGAAGGGACCTATCCGGGAGCCGGTGTGGGAAGTGTATTCAGCGCGGCAATGGAAGCACCTCCCGTGGAATATCCGATCTTATACCCCGGAGGTTATGTTCCGGGAAAGAGTTCAAACGGAGGGCTGAGAAACCCCTATGCCGATGTTGCCAAACGCGGATACAGAAACGAAAATAAAAACCAGATATACTCCAACCTACGGATCGACCAGCAGCTGGGTTTTATAACCGAAGGATTGTCCTGGTCGGGAATGTTTGCCTTTGATGCCTATAACGAACAGTTTATCACAAGGTCGAAAAGAGAAAACACCTATTTTGTAGACCAGAACTTCCCGTATACCGAAGACGGGGAGCTGTTATTGAACGAAACGTATACAGGACAGAATTTTCTCGGATACGACAGGTCGAACGGAGGAAACCGCAGATTTTACCTGGAGACCAGTTTTAATTATAATCGCGATTTTGGAAAACACAGCGTAAGCGGATTAGTTCTTTTCAATCGTTCGGACTATATCAATGCTTTCGCAGGCGATTTTACTGGGTCGATCCCCTTCAGGAACCAAGGACTTGCGGGACGTGCCACTTACAGCTACGACGACCGTTATTTCTTTGAGGTCAATGCCGGTTATAACGGCTCAGAAAACTTTGCTCCCGAAAACCGATATGGATTTTTCCCTTCGGTGGCCGCCGGATGGGTAATTTCCAATGAAAAGTTTTTCGAACCCTTTGCTAAAACGATTAACTACCTTAAAATACGGTATTCCGACGGTTTGGTCGGTGCCGAATCCGGTGCCGGAAGATTCTCCTATTTAAGCCGGGTAGAACAAAATAACGATTTTGGGTTCGATTTTGGTGAAAATATTCAATTTACACCCGGGATACGGGAGACCTATTACGGCGTGGACGTCACCTGGGCAGAATCCAGAAAGCAGGACCTGGGAATTGAACTGAACATGTTCAAAAGTGAACTTCAGATCATTTTTGATCTGTTTAAGGAGCATACCAAAGGAGCCTTTCTTCAACGGGGAGATCTTCCCAACTATATAGGTTTGACAACAGACCCTTACGGGAACCTCGGTGTGGTGGAAAATAAAGGTTTTGACGGTTCTGTGACGTACAATAAGAATTTCGGCGAATTCAGATTGGGTTTCCGGGGAAACTTCTCTTATAACCGGAATGAGATCATAGAAAACGGTCAGCCCGAGCAGTTATATGAATGGCAGGACCGTCGCGGGACCCCCTTACTTGCGAGATTCGGTTATACAGCCGAACGTTTGTATACCCTGGATGACGATACCAATGGCGACGGATTCATAACGGCCGATGACGGAAACTTTCCGGACCAGTTCGGCCAGATCATGCCCGGGGATATCAAGTATAAAGATCTGAATGATGATGGAAAGATCGATTCTTACGACCAGAGAGAGATCGGCCAGGGTGATGTTCCCGCCCTGACTTACGGTTTTGGGATCACCGGTGAGTATAAAGGTTTTGACGCCAGTGTTTTTTTCCAGGGCCAGGAGGAAGCCGATATTATGCTGAACGGATCGGGGATCCATCCGTTTGTAGGTGGTGGGGGTACCGGAAATCTTTACACGGTTGCGGTTAACCGGTGGACGCCTGAAAATGACGATCCCTACGCCCTGTACCCGAGATTGTCCTACGGCGATACGGGATTAGGGCAGAACAATAATACCCAGGGAAGTACCTGGTGGAAGAGGGATATAGACTTTTTAAGATTAAAAACAGCTGAAATAGGGTATACACTACCGAAAAATGTGGCTCAAAGGATCAGCCTCGAAAACGTCCGTTTTTATCTGAGGGGAACCAACCTTCTCACCTTTAGCAGTTTTGATCTGTGGGATCCGGAACTGTTGACGAGTAACGGCGGGACCTATCCCAATATATCTGTAGTATCCATAGGTGTTAATGTTTTATTTTAAAGGATGGAGGTATGAGAACAGTACAAACAATAACAAAACTAATGAGCAATTTAAAATATAAAGCAATAGTAGCATTGCTGGCAATAATCCCGGTATCGTGCAATGATGATTTTTTGGACCAGGTTCCCGATGACCGTCTTACCTTCGAGGAAACTTTCTCCAAGCGGAGTACGGTAGAACAATACCTGGCAGCAATCTACGATCATATTCCCAGCGAACTGGACCAAAGATATACCGCCAGTAATTCCGGTCCGTGGATCGGAGGGTCTGACGAAGCAGAGTACGTATGGTCTTTTCACCTGGGGAACGCCCTGAATGTAGGGGACTGGAACCCTACAACAGGACATGTAAGTACATTGTGGTCCAATTTTTACAGGGCTATCCGCTCTGCATCCACATTTATGCAGAATATAGATCAATGCCAGGACTGCCCGGAGGAAATTACAAGAAGGCTGGTGGCGGAAGCAAGAATTTTAAGGGCCTTTTATTATTACAATCTTATCCGTATTTACGGCCCCGTGATCCTCATGGGGGAAGAACCCATAGCCCCCGATGCAAACCTGGAAGAACTGGGACTTCAACGGAACACCATGGAGGAATGCGTAAACTATATTGTCAGCGAACTGGACCAGGGCGCAGAAGCACTTGAAGGGATCGCCTTTAAAGGAGACAGGGCCGGAAGGATGAGCCGCCCCTTTGCCATGGCCATAAAGGCAAAGACCCTGCTTTTTTATGCAAGTCCTTTATTTAATGGTAACCAGGACTATGCCGCTTTGCAGAATGCCGAAGGCCAGAACCTGATACCGCAAAGTTACGATGTGAACAAATGGCAGATGGCTGCCGAAGCGGCCCGGGCGTTTATCGACGAATTCACTCCCAATACGTTCAGGCTGTACAAGGTGTACAATGAAGATGGCTCCTATAACCCTTACCTGTCCTGCCGGGAGGTCATGTATGACGATTTTAACGAGGAAATGATCTATGCAAGGCCCCGTGGGGGGATCGCATATCATTACGATTGCACCCCATATCATCTCGGTTATCCCACAGAAGTCCGGGGAGCAGGAGGGCTGAGCATTACCCAGGAAATGGTCGACGCCTATTTTATGGCCAACGGGAGGCCCATAGACGATCCTGAATCGGGTTATGTGGAGACCGGGTTTTCCGATTTCCACGCACCGTTTGATTTTCAGAGCAGGTCAACCTTCAATCCGTGGGTAGGCCGGGAGCCGAGGTTCTATGTAGGGGTCACCTACAACAATAGCCTGTGGATTAACCGGAACTTCGGAGATGTTATAACAACGACCTGGTATGGCGGTAATTCCGGAAGGCAGGCCGGATCGAATGATTATCCCCCTACCGGTTATGTCGTTAGAAAGAACGTACCCCCGAGAGACTGGCGGAACAGCGAACGGAGTATTCCCTATATGAGGCTTGCCGAAATCTACCTGGATTATGCCGAAGCCTTGAACGAATACGATCCGGGTAATCCGGATATCCTCAAATATGTGAATCTGATCAGGGAGCGGGCAGGTATTCCCGAATACGGTTCGGAAGACCTCGAAGCCCCTTCCGGACAGGAGGCCGTGCGGGAAGCTATTCGAAAGGAAAGAAGAATTGAACTGGCCTTTGAAAGCGTCAGATATTTTGATGCAAGGAGATGGAAAATAGCAGAAGAAGCTTTCGCGGGATCGTTTCATGGCATGGATATTAACGCCGGGGATGAAGCCGATTTTTATAATAAAGTGATTTTCGAAGAACGCGTGTTTAATAAAAGACATTACCTGTGGCCCATACCCCAGGACGAACTTAACAGCAATACCGACCTGGTACAAAACACAGGATGGTAGTGTTTTCATTTGATTTCGTTTAGTTTAGTTTGATCTGGCCCTTCTCCACAGGAGGGAGGCCTATCCAAGACAATGATTTCTTTAATGTAGAAGTATATAAATTCTGGTAAATGTCTTTTACGACATGAATAACAAAAAATAATATCATGAAAAAAATTATATACCTGGTCATTGCGACCGGGATGTTTTCGGTACTGTTCTCGTGTGCTGATGACGATGTGCTGGACATGGAAGGTCGTCCTGATTCCGTTGTAAACAATGATCCGCCGGGAGCTCCCCCGAGGGGAATAACCGAAAACTGGAACGGACATGATTCCGATCTTAACCGACAGTATTTCGATAGTTATGTCGCTGTTTATTACGGCGATGAGGTAAACAGGGAAATAACCTGGCCTTTTGACCTTATAAGCTATTCCTGGGAATACATACTGGATACTTACGGGGCTTTCGGGGATAATAACAGCAGATTGTATGCCGTTATCCACCAAGATCTCGGTTCCGATCCCTATTACGCCACCTTTCTGGACGATGTGCTGGATTTTGAAAGCCTGGTCGACGTTTCCCTGGAAGGCGGGGAAATGAATGCGGCAAATATGGATGGCACCATGCTCGTTGTGGAAGAGCTCGTAGAAAACTCCGTTTACGGCAAAAAAGGAGCACCGGCAAGAGGAGTATGGCAGGACCGGTTTGCCGATATTTTCCTGTATGACCTGTACACAGCCCTGGAAATGACCGGCGATGCCCAACGGATCTACGATGAAGCCATGGCTGCCCAGGTTTCGTATCCCTCCGAAGGGACCTATTGGTTCAGGGATTGGTTTTATCCCCTCTATGAAAATTATGAAGGCCCCCGTGTTTTTAACAACTTCTTCAGGATACTCTCGGAAAAATACCCGGTAAACGGAGATTCCTACGCCCGGGACCTGAACCTGGGGGAACTGGTCCATTTTTTCAGCGGGGCAACCGGGGAAGACCTTCAGCCCATGGCAGAAGAAGCCTTTGGCTGGACAGAAGAAGACTCGCTGGAACTACTCCAGGCACGTGCCGATTTTCCCGATCTTAATTATCCTTTTGACCCGGCTTCGGAAACCATAGACCTCACCGATAGTGCTACACTTACCGTGAGTGATGATAATGGGGAGGGTCCCGAAGGCGCGGAAGGTTCCTTAAAACTGGTCGATGGCGATATTTATTCCAAGTTTCTCGTCGGCGGGTTTCAGGGAGACATAAACTTCTGGATGCAACAGGAATTTGCAGAACCTACGGTTGTAAACAAATACACCTTTACTTCGGGCAACGATGCTCCGGACCGCGACCCCAAGAACTGGAATCTTGTGGCTTCAAACGATATGGAAAACTGGGTTACGCTGGATACGCGTATCAACCATACCTTTGAAGACAGGAACCAGACTAAGGAATTCAATTTCGAAAATGAAACAGCCTATAGATATTATCGTATCAACATTGAGGAAAATTACGGCAGTGATGCCATGCAACTGAGCGAATGGAGATTGCTCGTTGTCGAAGCCATAATTCCTTCGGGACCGGAAGATTTCACCGAGGGTGCAACCCTTACTGTGAGCAAGGACAATAATGATGGCCCCGAAGGGGCAGAAGGCTCACTAAAAGCCATAGATGGCGATGTGGAAACAAAATTCCTGGTCGGAGGCTTTTCTCCGGATATAAATTTCTGGATGCAGCAAGAATTTGCGGAAGCAAAGGTCGTGACCTCCTATACGATTACGTCGGCCAACGATGCTTTCGAAAGAGACCCGAAAAACTGGGAACTGGCCGGATCGGACGACGGTGAAAACTGGACTACCCTGGATACGAGGGAAAATCAGGGTTTTAGTGACAGGCACCAGACCAAAACGTATACGGTATCTAATAATACGGCCTACAAGTTCTATAGGTTGTACATCATGGAGAATTACGGAAGTGATGCCATGCAACTCGCAGAATGGCGCTTATTGGGAGAATAATTGAATAAAATTAATTACTAATGCTCAAAAAAAATATATTCATAGTAATCTTCATTTGCTGTGGCAGTTTCCTGCGGCAAACTTTGGCACAAAACCCTGTTTCGGAAAAAGATGGCGGCAAACAGGAAAAAACCGCTTTTCAGACCGCCAGTCCCTGGATGCCGGAAATCGACATCCGATCGGATGTAGCCATCATTTACGGGGTAAATGGAAATCCGTCAGATAAAGAAAATAAATCTGTCTTTGAAACCCGAGTTAAATCATGGCAGGAAAAAGGGTATGGCACCCATTTTATGACAGGAATAGCCTGGGGAGCCTACCAGGACTACTTTCTTGGTAAGTGGGACGGCAAGAAGCATTTTGATGAAGGCCAGGTACAAGCCAGTGGCGATACGATATGGCACGGGCATAACGTACCCTATATAGTGCCGCAAAAGAGCTTTATAGCCTATATCAAAGAGCAGGTCATTGAACGGGTCATAGATGCCGGGATAACTTCCATCTATCTCGAAGAACCCGAGTTCTGGGCCCGGGGCGGTTACAGTACTGCGTTTAAGGAAGAATGGAAGGATTTTTACGGTTTTGACTGGAGGCCCCAACACGAATCGGCAGAAAATACCTGGTTGTCGAATAAATTGAAATATCACCTGTATTACAAAACCATAGATGAAGTTTCGCTATACGCCAAGAAATACGGCAGGAAAAAAGGACTGGAGGTCAAAGTCTATATCCCTACGCATTCGCTGGTCAATTATTCATCGTGGATGATCGTAAGCCCGGAAGCCAGCCTGGCATCCCTGCCCGGTATTGACGGGTATATTGCACAGGTCTGGACGGGAACTTCGCGCGAGGCTACATATTTTAATGGCGTGGTAAAAGAAAGGACCTTTGAAAATGCTTTTTTGGAATACGGTTCTATGGTTTCCATGACCTCGCCCACGGGACGGAAGATCTTCTTTTTAACAGACCCTATTGAAGACCGGAGAAAGGACTGGGACGATTATAAAAAAAACTACCAGGCCACTTTCACCGCCCAACTGCTTTATCCCCGGGTAAACAATTATGAAGTGATGCCCTGGCCGGAACGGATCTACACTAAGCCTTACAAAGTGGCATATACAGACCGGGAAGTGCTTATTCCCCATAAATATTCCACACAAATGCAGGTTATGGTCAATGCCCTGAACAACATGCCGGTATCCGGAAACAAAATAAGCGGCATCAACAGTATTGGCGTGCTGATGGGTAATTCCATGATGTTCCAGCGGTTTCCCACTCATGAAGGTTTTGAAGATCCCAGGTTCTCAAATTTCTACGGTCAAACGCTCCCTCTGCTAAAACGGGGGGTCCCTGTACAAACCGTACATATGGAAAACCTCGGGTATAAGGAAACATTACAGGAGATCAAAGTTCTGGTCATGAGCTATTCCAATATGAAGCCCTATTCCGAAGATGTCCATAAAAACCTGGAAAAGTGGGTGAAGAACGGCGGGACACTGATCTACACCGGTAGGGATGATGACCCTTATCAAAATGTGACGGAGTGGTGGAACGACAAGCGGAATAAATTCAATGCTCCCTCCGAAAACTTGTTTAAGCACCTGGGCATACCGGAACAGGCCGGTGACGGTCATTATAAAGCCGGCAAAGGCGAGGTTTTTGTCATCAGGCAAAACCCGAAAGAATTTGTTACGGAAGCGGGAGGGGATGAAAATTTTGTGGAAACAGTAAAGCGCGCCTTTGAAAAAGATGGAGAAGAACTGTTGTTCAAGAATAATCTGGTACTTCAGAGAGGGCCATACAAGGTTATTGCCGTGATGGATGAAAGTGTGAACAGGGAACCGTATTTTGCAAAAGGCCCGGTAATTGACCTTTTCGACCCTATGCTACCTGTATTTACCGAAAAAACAGTAGCTCCGGGAGAACAGGCTTTCCTTTACGATCTTAATGACGCCTACGACAAGGACAAACCTACAGTAGTGGCTTCGGCAGCCAGAATATCCAATGAGAAATTCGAAAACGGAGTATACTCATTTACCTGCAAAAGCCCGGCAAACACCATGAACAGTATGCGTGTATTCCTGCCCTCAAAGCCCGAAAGAGTAATACTGGAGGATTCCGGGGAAACAGGGATATCCCCTATAGGGGCAAGCTGGGATGGCAATTCAAGAACTTACTATCTCTATTTTGAAAATGAGCCGGAAAGGATTCATGTAAAATTCAAATTATAAAGGAGTACAAAAAGGAATTCTTTGAAATAGAAGGTATGATCTCATTAAGAAACTAAAATACTTTCAGTCCGAAAGTTCACATAAAAGTCCCAAATCCGGAAAAAACTGGTTCGGTAATAGTCCTGGGAACTCACCCGCTTCGAAAAGCAGGTTTTTGTTTTTTCCCATTTATCAATTACTATTTTTCGGGATCATTCCTAAAAGTGGATTCCTTTTCTGTCAAATTACCTTCGGCTAACAGAGAATTTGGATGATAATTGTTCAATGGATTTTTTTGAAGATTATTTTCACTATACCCCTGTACTTCTTTTACCATTTCATCGTCATGCGACTGCTGTCCTTCAGGGACCAAGATGATAAGATATTTCATTGAAGTTATTCTGATAAAGATAAAACCCCAAAATGTCCACATCACCCCAGCACAAAGTCTATATTACACCTCACAAGCACATATTTCAGACATTAAATTTGTGAAATACAATTGCTTAAACAACTAAAACCCTATTCGAATTATGAAAACATCAGATTTCACAATTACCCTAACGGTAGATCAAACTCCCGAAGAAGTATTCGATGCCATCAACAATGTACGCGGATGGTGGTCGGAAAACATCGAAGGGAGTACAAACAAGCTGAACGATGTGTTTGTATACCAATATAAAGATGTCCACTCCAGCAAAATAAAACTGGCTGAAGTCATTCCCCGCAAAAAGGTGGTTTGGGAGGTTTTGAACAACTATTTCAATTTTACTAAAGATGAAACAGAATGGACGGGAACCAAAATGATCTTTGAAATCTCCAGGAAGGATAATCAAACGCAACTCCGCTTTACGCATCAGGGTTTGGTACCTAAGTACGAATGTTATGAGATATGTAGTAAAGGCTGGAGCAATTGTATTGACAATAGTCTGTATAATCTGATCACTACGGGCAAAGGCCAGCCCAATCCTAAAGAAGGAAGCTCCAATGAAGAACTGTTAAGAAAGTCGGAAAGAGCCCAAGAGTCTGCAAAACCGGGAAGTATTGGCTTTTTGACCGATTATTACGACCAAACCCGCGAAGCTCTTAAAAAAAGCATTTCCGTTCTCAGCGAAACCCAGTTCCGGTTTAAACCTGCCGATAGCGTATGGTCTGTGGCACAATGTCTGGAGCATATCATAAAATCGGAAGAGGTGATATTTGATAGTATAAAAAAGTTTATGGAAGCCCCGGAGGTCCCTGAATTGCGAAGCCAGATAGCCATTACCGATGAGGAAGTAATAACTCTCGTAACCGACAGGAGCAATAAGGTCGAGGCCGCCGAAATACTCAAACCCGGAGAGAAATATACCGATGTACAGACTTCCTGGGCAGATTTTAAAACAGTTCGCAAGCCTGTTTTGGAATACATAACAGGGGTGTCGCTGGAATCTTTGCGCAGCCACGTGGGAGATTTACCCATGGGAAAAGCGGACGGATATCACTACTTTCTGCTCCTGGCCGCACATACAGCCCGCCACACCCTTCAGATCCGGGAGGTCATTGCTAATGAAAAATTTCCGGAAAAATAAAAGCAATACAGTTAGAATTGTTCGGCATTGAGCATTTACAACTTAAAACGGCACCCCACCCGCCATTGGAGGAATTGATTCGATAATAGACCTGAAAATTCTACCATAAAACTCTTAACAATCTATTTATTAAAAAGTTAGTTTTTTTTGTTTTATAGGGTACTCATAAGAGTGCGTTATAGAATGATAAGTAAAAAGTAAGTTATCCTTAATAACGGTCTTATGGAAATACCCTGCCTCCATCTTACAAGTATAAAAACCCTTTTCGAGTTATATACAATTGACCTTATAAACAAATGGTTAAACATTCACATGTTCTATAAAATGGATGGGCATTTCAAAAGCCCCTAACTTTGTGACCATGGTGAAAAACTTTGTGGCCTTTGTGGTTTTCCATATCATGGCCCTTATTTTACTACAGAGGGTTCACAAAGCAGGCACAAAGTTACATAGAGCGTTGTATAGAAATTAAAAGTATAACTCAAAACCCTTTTTTTAAACATTCTTTACACTGTATTGCAAATCATTGATGACATCCACCGTTTAAATGCATAGTATCATTAAACACGGAATTTCTCCCATGGCCCCGTAATGGCCAAGGTTTCTCCATTTTCCTGAATATTCACAAACAGGGTTTTTCCCGATGGAGAAAACACGGCTCCTGTAAGTTCGGAAGTACTGCTTCTGTTGATACCGAACAGGCGGATATTCCCCTCCTGGTCAATAACATGAAGGCGATTGGTTTCGCCATTGTCCTCACAGGCCATAACATCTCCCCAGGGAGTTACAGTAAGATTATCACACATATGCAGGACTGTTTTATCCTCGGATTCTGCAAACAGTTCCAAGGTATCTGTTTTTAAGTCTATTTTAAATACCTGGCCAAATCTTTTGGGTCCTCCGCTGGTACAGGCAAAGTAAATTTCATTTTCACTAAACCACATACCTTCTCCCCTTGCAAAACAAGCCGCACCGAGATCAAATCCGCGATAGCGAAGATCATCCTCTTTGGGAGTGACGTTATCTATATCTATCCATCGGATAGCCATGCCCTGATGAAGTTTCACCTTTTTTTCCTCCCAGTTTCGTGTATCCAGGCTTTTTTGTCCCTCAACAGCTAGGACCTGAAGTTTTCCTCCGGCGTGTAAATCCTTTCTATTTTCCGGAACAAACCGATAAATAAGACTATCGTGTCTATCCTCAGTCTGGTATATGATTCCTGTTTCAGGGTCAACAGCCACTGCTTCGTGATTGAACCTTCCCATTCCCAGAATCGGTTTCGGATTAACCAGGCCATCTGAACTTGCCGGAACGTCAAAAACAAAGCCATGATCCCGCTCAACAAATTCATCGTCGGCGTTACTTACATCCTCTTCGCAGGTCAGCCAGGAATTCCAAGGGGTAATCCCTCCTGCGCAATTACGATAGGTACCCGCCAAACTGAGGAATTGTTTTTCCACCACCTGGTTTCCTTCATTATAGATAAGGGTAGTTGTTCCCCCAAGTCCCGGTTTCTTTAATTTCCCAGGGTCATACAGTTTACCTTTTTCCACCTTTCCAATCCCTTCATTTTCCGCTCCAAATGCACTATTCAATCGGGGAGACGGACTATTTTCATGGTTTCGGATCAGGATCACATTCTGCCCGGTACCTTCAAATGCGCCCATCCCGTCCGGTCGCCCGGGTACCCGGAGTCCATCTGTCATTTGATCACCTTGTCTGGAAATAATCTTATAGGAAAATCCTTCAGGAAGGTCTAAATACCCTTCCGGATCAGTCTTTAAGGGAATTAAAGGTGACGAACCCGATGTTTTTGAGGATTTTAAATTACATCTGGACAATGCCATAAACCCCAACGAGACTAATGCGGTTTGTGTTATAAATGTTCTTCTTTTCATAGAAACGGAAAAATCGGTCGATGCAAAATAACCAAAAAAAACGTCTCATCAATATTAAGGAATTGTAAAGCCATTATCATAAAAGTCAACCTCCTCTGCAAATCAGTTACTATTTGCTCAGTTCCCGGCCGGAAGCTCGCTTTTTATTTCAGCACCCTCATATTTTTAAATGTACCTTTCGAATTGTTTCCCGTCCAGAGACCGATCTTATTTGAAACCTGCTTTTCCAATCGGTTTACATTTAATAATTCTGTACCTGATTCTTTATCATATACATAAACTTTATTACTATCAATCTTTACCTTAATTTCAAACCACTCATCCGGGGATGGCGGATCCGGATACGCTGCTTCGTATACTCCTTCGTGCCTGGTTCTTAAGAATTCCCATGTGTACTGCGGGGGACTGATGTATTGAATTGAATGTTCCCGACTCGCCGATTTATCAGACTTAAAATTAAAGGGCCTGAAATAAATGGCTTCATAAGTTGAATCATTCCGGATGTTAAAGGCAATACCGATAAAACTTTTGCCCGGATTATTTTCTCCTTTTAATGCTAACGCTATCGTACCGGTATCAAAGTCTATATTTTTAATGACAGCCATACCACCCCCCTCTTTAGCATTCAACGCTAATGTGCCTGCCTCCTTTTCATCCGTTGCGATGATCTCCCTGTTTACAAGCTCTAAATGAGCCTTGTCGAAGTTAATTTCTTTTTCGGAACACGAGGTTAGACATAAAATTACTGAAATAGCTGTAGTTAAGATGATTAAATTTTTCATTTTCATGATATCCTGGTTTTATATATTGATCTAATTTGCTCTGATAACGACGAACCACTAACCAAAAACTATCCAAACCCAAAAAACGAATCGCTATTTGGAAATTATTCACGGGTTTGAGTACATTGCAAAGAAAAACGAAGCAAGTATGCATTTGCAATTCACGATAGTATCAACTTCGTACAACACCGTACACAATTGAAATTCAAATGACCAAACACCATTCAGCAACTGACTCACTGGCTTTACCGGACTGTTTAAAAACCATCGAAGAGAAATTGGGCTGGCGCAACAGTGCTGATTGGTCGTCACAAAACTTTGAACAGTTAAGCGAAAAAATCCGGGAACATACGGGGGTAAGCATAAGCCACAATACATTGAAGCGATTATGGGGAAGAATTCCATATCATTCCAGCCCCAGTACGGTGACATTGAATACGCTGGCAAAATTTATAGGTTATGAAAACTGGAGTGCCTTTAGTGCAAACAACTCCAGGGAAACACATATCCGCAGAAAAAGTCATTGGCTTCGGGATATAAGAAGATGGTCCAAAAAAGGGAAGAAGGCCACTTTTACCGCTGTAATGATCATTTCTGCCCTGTTACCCCTGGTCATTCTGTCTTTTTCCGAAACCGGCAGCAATAAAAAGGACTTTGGTTTTAGTTCAAAAAAGATAGCCGAAGGATTACCCAATTCTGTCATATTCGAAGTGGATGCTTCAGGTGCTGACGATCATGATAAGATCGAGATTCAGCAAAGCTGGGATGTGAGCAAAAGACAAATGATCAATAAAGAGGATTCCCTGGTTACTTCAGTGTACTATAATCCGGGTTATTTTGACGCTAAGCTGGTGGTAAACGATCAGATCATAAAGCGGCATGGTGTTTTAATTCCTTCAAACGGCTGGCTGGCCCTTATGGAAACAGATGATGAGCCCATATATTTTAAACCCGGGGAATTCAAATCCGGAAAAGGGGTGGTAGTTCCCCCGGAATTGATCAGGAGTTATAATGCAAATGTCCCCGTGAACAATACTGTAGTTAACTACTATTGGGTCGAGGATTTTAAGGACCTTAAAGTCGATGATTTTGAAATGGAAACCTCCCTCAGGAATATACCGTTTCAAAATTACGGAAGTTGCCAGAGAAGTGATATCATTCTATACTGTGAAGGCGAGGTCATCCTTATTCCCTTATCCATCAAGGGATGTATAGCGAACCTGAATTTGCATCTATTGGACAGGACCATCTATGGCAATCGGAACGACCTTTCCGGTTTTGGCGTTGATCTTTCTTCCCGGGTCAATGTAAAGTGTATGTCAAAAGATGGGACCTTAACCATATCTGTAAACGGTAAGGTGGCTTACAAAACATCTTTCAAAGGAAAAACAAATCAAATCTATGGAATCAAATATCGGTTCGAGGGTACCGGAGCTATATCTAAATTGAAGATCTCAAACAGCAAAAAAGTATTTCTGGATATCTGAACTATTCAACGATCAGGATAATTTCTACCGGAAAGCTCACAAAAGCTCCAAATACTGCAAAAACTGGTTCAATCTTTATTCCTTTTCTGCTGAGGCAGTCTCTGACTCGGGAAACACAGATTCGTTTTCTGAAAAATCAAGAACTTCTGCCCCCAGAACATATTTCATGATTCCGTCGACCCCCCTGCCAAGGCTAAGTTCCGTTGAATATTTACGACTTGTGGCCAATACCAATCCGCCTTTTGACAACCTGAAAAAATACTTGCCCGAAGCTGTGTGCTTCTTTGTGAATGTAAACATTTCAATATCGTCTATAACCCTTTCTATCACCTGTTCACAATCTGATTTTCGCTTAAAGCTGATGCTCGTAAAAATGGCTTTCCCCTTTCTGGATGTAAAAACAAATTTATAATCTCCGTTAGTTTGTTTGCTGATGACAAACACTCCCATAATTCATCTTCGGTTTTTAGGTTCTTTACTTCTTCAAGGGCGGCAAATCTAAGATAAAATATGATGAATTCAGGATTGTTTTTTTCAGTATCCGGAAAAAAGGGCCATACCCAAAGCTACAGACCAATCAGCATATCGGCTCATCCAAAACAGGAAGTACACACAAAAAGGGCGGATTTTTATTTCCAACGATCGGAAAATGCTTTCCGGGTCCCGCTCCGGCCCTTTGTTATTCCACACCGACAACCTTCTTTCCTTACAAGCTGGTCTCAACGACACTTCTTTTTACTATTTTCGTATTCACATAACAGGTAACCTTTCTAAAAATCAAAATTTCTGATCCGTATGTTCTCCCTCCTGTCAAAACACATCGACCGTTATGTAATTATATCTGATGCCGAAAAACAGCATTTTTTTGATGCGCTTGTTTTAAAAACCCTGAAAAGAAATCAGTTTCTCCTGGAGGAAGGCGAAGTCTGTCGTCATGAAAACTTTGTCACTTCCGGAGGGTTGCGGTTCTACGAAACGGATGAAACGGGAAATGACAACATCATTTACTTTGGATTTGAAGACTGGTGGCTCACTGATAAATACAGTTTCCTCACCGGCAAACCGTCCCGGTATAACATTCAGGCCCTGGAAAATACCGAAATCTTGTCCGTAGACAGGGAAAAACTGGAAAAATTATTTCTGCAAATCCCTTCCCTGGAACGGTATTTCCATATCGTACTGCAGGAAACCTTTGCTTTCTGGCAAAACCGTATCCTGTTGATGCAGAAAACCGCAGAAGAAAAATACAGGGAGTTTCACCATACCTACGGGCATATGGAACAACGTCTTTCGCAGCAACACATAGCTTCCTATCTGGGCATAACCCGCGAAACACTGAACCGTATACGCACCAGCTTCTACCGTAAAAAAACCTGACTTCCTTCCGGTTTCTCGTTTAGTGACAAATATCACATGAATATCCCACCCGGGCGGCCCATCTTTGTTGTACTAAAAAATCAGAGTTATGTACACAGAGATCATTCATCAGGTTTTTTATTCCGAAAAGTACTGGACACCCCTGATACTGAGGATTACGCTGGGAGGTGTCCTGTTTCCTCATGCGACACAAAAACTGTTTGGCTGGTTCAACGGTCCGGGACTGTCCGGCGAAATGGAATTTATGAAAGGGACCCTCGGTTTACCCGCATTTGTGGCCATTGCAGCAATAACCGTGGAATGCCTGGGAACTTTTATGATTTTAACCGGATTCGGGACACGTATTGCCGCCGTAGGGATCTTCGGCCTGTTTACCGGAATGATAAGTATCGTCCACTTTAAGAACGGGTACTTCATGAACTGGTTCGGCAAACTTCCCGCAGGCCGTGAAGGCTTTGAATTTCACCTCCTGGTATTGGGTATATGTATTGTTTTAGTATTGCTGGGCGGGGGCAAATGGGCTGTAGACAATATCCTGGCTAATTAAGCTCACCTTCCGAAAAGAGACCTGTATGCTGCATTTTTACAGGTTATATTTCACTTTGAACATTACAAACCGAGGCTGAACCAGGTAACGGGAACTGTTAAAATACAACTCATTAAAACCGTCCTGGTTCAGCGTACTGGTATTCAACACATTGGTTACCGCTATACCGTACTCCCACTTACTGTCCGTTTTCTGATAGGAAAGGTCGGCATTGAGGAATGCATATTCGTTTTCCACGGTCTCTTCCTTGTCCCTGTAGTGATTATAGATATAGTCTGCCGTGAACATAAAACCTTTCAGAAAAGCCGCATCTACACGTACAAAAGGTTTATCCGTATAATAAGTAGTGGTATTCCCGCCATTGTTATAATCGTTTATATTGAACTCATACCCCACTTCCACATTCGGCATATTCCTGAAACCGGTGGCAAAGCTCAACTGATAATCCTGTGTAAAGGAGGTTGATATCTGCCGGGCTTCATTGACTATATTGTTGAACCGGGAGTAGGACAGATCGGTTCGTACCGAAGCTTTGTACTTGTTAAACCTGCGTTCATACCTTCCCGATGCTGTAATGACATCATCTTCAAAATTGGAGTTTATCGTGGTATTTACCTGGTTAATCCCCTCAATACTGCCGCTGCTTTTCAGGGCGTCTATCCGCTTGTTATAAGACAGCCTTGCAAAAATGTTGGTGAAATTGAACATATTGAAATTAAAATAATCCAGCGAAATATTGTGATACAGGGCACTTTCCAGTTCCCTGTTGCCACTGTAAATTGCATTGTAATCGTTAAAAACATAACCTGCCGCCAGCGTATTGATGTCTGTGAACTCCCGTGTTATCCCGTAATTAAAGCGCAGGTTCTCCGATTTTTTGAACTGAAGGTTGACATATACATCCGGCAGTACCGAGAATTGATGATCGGTAACGGATATCCCCAGTTGCTTATTCCTGCTGTTGTAATTATGCACGGTAAATCCGGGGTTGAATGTAAATATACCCGATATCAGCTTGTAATGAAACCCCAGGAATACATCCGTAAAATCATAAGTGACATCATTGCGAAACTGTTCTTCTTCCAGTTTGAGTCTGGAATTGTCATTCAGTACCTGGAAAATTGCAGAGTTAAAATGCTGATGGCTATAGGATGTTCCCAGGGTAAAGTTGATATGACTTTTTTTCCCGATGATGTAATAATAATCGATCATGGCATCCGTCCTGCTGGTTTTTACCAGCCGATCCTGGTTGATGTTATACCGTTCCAGGCCATCGTCAAGGGGCAGTACATCCTGAAACGGTTGCATATCCCGTACCGCATTATAGAACGGGTCTTCATTCTGATACAAATGCCTGGCTTCAACCGCAAAAATATTCCTCGTGTTCAGGGTATAGTATAAATTGGCACTTTGCGTAAGGGAGATCGGCGCCTGATCTTTGTTCTCAACAATACTATCCGTTACATCCGATACCGAAACCCTGTCTACCGTTTCCTCCTGTCCGGACATTTTCAGCAAAATATCGTAATCCAGTTGTAAATTTGCACCGGGTTTGTGTACAAAGTTCAGTTTGGCCAGCCCCAACCTGCTTTTCTGATGGGTATTGGCAGTAGTGAATTCCGTTTCCCCGGACTCGATAAATGTACGGGAAGCATCGGTCTGCATTTCGGTTTTAGAATAGGAATAAATAACAAAACCGCCCAGGTCCCATGTATCGGTCGGGGAATAACTGAAATTGAACGCCCCGAACCTGGTATCGATTTCCCTGGCTTTGTTATTCTGCAAGAGGGACAACCCCAGATCGTTGGATGAAATATTGAAATTAGTCCCGCCCCTGCGGTTAAAAGTCCTGAACCCGCCGGTAAAATTGAAATAATCCTGCATGGTGAACGGCAATTCCCCGATATTGTTAAAATCCGTGATGAAATTCAGACTGTATTTCGGGCTGTAATAAAACAACTTCGGATGGGCCAGATAGCGTCCGTCAGGCCCTCCCCCGGCGGTGACCTCGCCAAACCAGAAATTTTTCTTTCCTTCCCTGAGCCTGATGTTCAGGGCGATGTTGTCATCATCATTGGTAAATCCCCTCATCTGGGAAACCTCGTTGAAATTACGGAGCACTTCCACCTTATCCACCGCATTGGCGGGAATGTTCTCTGAAGCCAGTTCGGAATCGCCTTCAAAAAAATCCCTGCCTTCCACTTTTACCTTGGACACTTTCTTTCCTTCCACCTCTATTTCCCCGTCCGCATTGATCACTACCCCGGGAAGGTTTTTTAACACATCTTCCAGTTTTTTCTCCGTTCCCTTATTGAACACATCGGCAGAATATATAATGGTATCTCCTTTAACGGTAACGGGCATTTCATAAACCACCTCCACTTCATCCAGTTGATCGGTTTGACCTTCCAGGGTAATATCCCTCGAAATATCATCTTGCGGGGTAATGGTGAACTCCTCTGTTTTTAATCCCAGGTAACTGACTTTAACAGCATAAGTCTTTTTGCTTCCCAACCGGAGTTTATAGGCTCCCCGGCTATCGGTAACCCCGAAAGCATCGATATTCCGGGTATCCGGGTTGACGGCAACCACATTGACCATTTCCAGGGGAGTTCCGGTGCTGTCCCTTACCACACCGCTAAGGGTAACAGATTGTGCATTACCGGAAAGAAAACCGACAATAAATACCCCAAAAAACAAACAATATTTCATATCCGGATGAATAAAAACAAGTGATAAATGTCAGACAAAAGAGGGTTACCCCCTCATCCTGATTACCCGGCTGCCTTCCCTTCTCCCCGGGCCGTCACGGTGCATTTTTTCTATTTCTTCCATTTTTTCCTTTATAATGACGTCAAATTCAGACTGACTCATCTCCTTTCCCCGTTTTGGCACCTCGATCTGATCTTCTCCCTCCGGATCCATCACTATTTTAGTACAGCGAATGGTGGTGCGGTCTGCATTGACTTCCAGGATAAGTCCGGGAAGCCCCCAATACACTCCCGGCCCCTGGTTAACAGGTATGTCCGGGGTATACCAGGCCGTAACAGTGATTTCTTCGGTCTTTTCTTCAAAGGGTTCGTTATTTGCGGGATCTCCTGTTTCTTTCCGTTCATTTCCCGGTGGCCTTCGCCCCATCCTGTTAAATTCAGCCCGTTTTACCTCTTTCACCATTGTTGCCTTATAGCAGGTATACCCCCCTATTTTCCTGGTTTCTTCGCCCGGTTTCCAGTCCGGAAGGACAAGCGAATCCCTGATCAGGAATATTTTTCCGAGCATTTCCACTTGGTTATAATACAATCTCCTTTTAACATCCCTGTAATAGATACCATCACTCCCCGAACTACCAAAAACAGCCATCCTGAAACCTCTTCCGCCAACCGGTTGTTCCAGCTGTTCTTCTTCTCTGTACAGGGATGCGATACGGTTAAAATCCAGGACAAAAGTTTTTTCAAGGTCTTGCTGCATCCTTTCCATAATCCGTTTTTTATCTGCTTCAGGGATATTTCTCCCTTCAACATCCACATTGAGATCGGTTTTGCTTTCATAAGTCGCTTTTCCATAAAAATCCTGGGCAATTACAGGACTTAACATTCCCATAAAGCATATTCCTGACAATACGATTATTTTTTTCATTACTATTATTTTTTGCTTATATCATCTGTTTTGATCTTTGAGTTCAGAAAAAGTTTTTACAAACACGCTTATTCACTTTATTTAAATAAATTTAACCTTCCCTTCCCCTTGCTAAAAATAAAATAGATAATTCCGGTACATCCCTATACCAAAAAGGCGGTTTTGCAGATCAACGCCCGATACGCGTTTGATAGACAAATCTGCGTGTTTGGTCTGAAAAGTGTAATGCGGAATAATGTATTCTGAAATGCATGCATCCTGACAGTTTCCGCTACCGGAAAATGTCATTATCGCATCACTTGGCATGTTCACCATCGTTATAAATGCCACTTTTTAACATTTCCGGTTCTCCTCCCTATGTCCTTAAAGACGAGATAAAACCGATGCTACCGTAACCGGAATATACAGGGAGGGGTCAAAAATATTTTACCCGAACAAGGATAACTTGTATATTTACGTTAGAAAAATATTTATCACTCAATTATATCACAGTACTATGCACATTGCCGTAGCCGGGAACATTGGTGCCGGAAAGACCACTTTGACCAGATTGTTAGCCAAACATTTCAGATGGGAAGCCCAGTTCGAGGATGTGGTGGACAATCCTTATCTCGATGACTTTTATACCCAGATGGAACGATGGAGTTTTAACCTCCAAATCTATTTCCTCAACAGCCGGTTCCGGCAGATCTTACAGATAAGGGAAAGCGGCAAGACCATTATCCAGGACAGGACCATATATGAGGATGCCTATATCTTTGCACCCAATTTGTATGCAATGGGACTCATGACCAACAGGGATTTCGAAAATTACAGTTCGTTATTCGAACTCATGGAAAACCTGGTACAGCCTCCCGACCTGCTTATTTATCTGAGGAGCTCCATCCCCAACCTGGTAAGTCAGATCCACAAAAGGGGGCGGGAATACGAAAATTCCATATCCATAGATTACCTGAGCCGCCTCAATGAACGCTACGAAGCATGGGCCGCCCAGTATAACAAAGGAAAATTTTTGATTATTGATGTAGATAAACTTAATTTTGTAGACAGTCCGGAAGATCTCGGTGACGTAATACAAAAAATAGACGCTGAACTTAACGGATTGTTTGAATAGTTGGTTATTAGGTTTTTATTTCTTTTTTCTTTACCATAGGTACCCGGATTTTTGGCAAAATACCAGTAACCGGCATGACAAATAACTCTCAATCTTATTTCTATGGAAGCGACAAAACACAAACGTCCGAAACACAAAGGTTCTCCCAAGCTTTTTAAAAACCCCGTACTGGAAAAGCTGACACATACCCATATTTCAATGCCGTTAATCATATTTACGGTTATCGCAGCAGTTCTCATTTATTACGGTATTGTGGAAAAAGGGTTTCTGGTACCGGAAATGATATTGCTCTTTATAGCCGGTCTCGTGTTTTTTACTTTTGTGGAATACATGATGCACCGTTATTTCTATCACATGCCCGCCACCACCGAAAAGCGGAAAAAAATAGCCTACACCATGCACGGGGTGCACCACGATTATCCGAAAGACAAATCCAGACTGGCCATGCCTCCCGTATTAAGCCTCATTATTGCCACTGTATTTTTTGTACTATACAGGGCGGTGATGGGCGATTATGCTTTTGGTTTTCTGGCAGGTTTTCTCATGGGATATAATGCCTACCTGGGTGTGCACTATTCGGTGCATGCCTTTAAAGTTCCCGGCAATTTTCTGAAAATACTGTGGTATCACCACTCCATACACCATTACCGGGAACCGGACAGGGCTTTCGGCGTGTCATCGCCCCTGTGGGACCATATTTTCGGCACCATGCCCAGAAACCCCGGTGAGAATCCGGAAGTGAAAAAATTATAGTTTTCTCCGGCCACAAATACACGGGTATTTCTATAGCTATAAAAAAACAAAACCTGCCGAAAGACAGGTTTTGTTTTTTACAACATTCGTATATTAATTACTGGTACACTTGCGATTGCTCTTCCTTTATCTCCTTTACTTTTTGCTTTATTTCTTCCGGGGTACCTTCCATTCGCACTTCTCTTTTCGTGGTTTTCCCGTCTGCGGTTCCGGAAATCGTAATGACCGCTTCTGTTTCTTCGCCCGTACCGGAAATCATTCTTACATCCACCTCTTTACGTATATCTTCCCGCAGGGAAACGGTTTCCACGGTATGTCCGCCCAAAATGGGTGCTATGACCAGGCCGACAAGACAGGTGAGTTTAATAAGGATGTTCATGGACGGTCCTGATGTATCTTTAAAGGGATCGCCAACAGTATCTCCCGTTACCGCAGCCTTATGTGCATCAGAACCTTTATAGGTCATTTCACCGTCTATCTCCACACCGGCCTCAAAGGATTTTTTGGCATTGTCCCACGCACCTCCGGCATTGTTCTGGAAAATGGCCCAAACCACACCAGAAACAGCAACACCGGCCATATAACTTCCCAGGGCTTCCGCGCCCATAACAAAACCTATAAGCACCGGGGACAGGATGGCTATTGTACCGGGTAATATCATTTCCCGTAATGCGGCCTTGGTAGAAATATCCACGCATCTCCCGTAATCGGGTTTTCCCGTACCTTCCATGATCCCCGGAATTTCCCTGAACTGCCGGCGGACTTCTTTCACCATCTCCATTGCAGCCTTACCGACACTCTGTATGGCCAGGGCCGAGAAAATCACAGGGACCATCCCTCCTATAAACAACGCGGCGAGAACATCGGCCTTAAAGATATTAATACCGTCTATCCCTGTAAAGGTCACATAAGCGGCAAAAAGAGCCAGGGCGGTCAGCGCGGCAGATGCTATGGCAAAACCCTTACCTACGGCAGCCGTGGTATTTCCAACGGAATCCAGTATATCGGTACGTCCGCGTACCTCTTCCGGAAGCTCGCTCATTTCAGCCACTCCGCCGGCATTATCTGCTATGGGACCAAATGCATCTATAGCCAGTTGCATCGCCGTAGTTGCCATCATCGCAGAAGCCGCAATGGCCACCCCGTAAAACCCGGCAAGGGCATAAGAGCCCCAGATAGCCCCGGCAAATAACAATACCGAAGAAAACGTGGATTTCATACCGGTGGCAAGCCCGGCGATGATATTGGTCGCAGCCCCGGTTGACGAATTTTTTACAATATTCAGTACGGGCTTTTTACCCAACCCGGTATAATATTCCGTAAAATAAGAGATGAGTCCGCCAACCGCTAATCCTATTATAGTGGCAAAGAATACATTCATATTGGCTATTTCTTTATAGCCTTCACCAAAAAATTTCATGTGTATGGTCTCGGGGAGCATCCATCGTATTAAAAAATAACAGGCTATCACAGTGAGTCCGATAGCCAGCCAGTTTCCCGTGTTCAGGGCTTTTTGTACTTGGGCTTCCCGGGCATCGTTGCTGCCTATTCGCACGAAAAATGTCCCGATAATGGATGCAATGATCCCTACCCCTGCAATAACAATAGGCAGGAGAATAGGGCCCATTCCTCCGAAAGCATCCGTAAAACCGCCATTGACCTCGGTCATTTCCCGGACGATATAGTTCCCCAATACCATAGAAGCCAATACCGTAGCTACATACGAACCGAAAAGATCGGCACCCATACCTGCCACATCCCCCACATTATCCCCGACATTATCCGCTATGGTAGCAGGGTTCCGGGGGTCGTCTTCCGGGATCCCCGCTTCCACCTTACCTACAAGATCTGCCCCCACATCCGCGGCTTTGGTATAAATCCCGCCGCCCACACGGGCAAAAAGGGCTATGGATTCGGCACCAAGTGAAAATCCGGCCAGTGCTTCCAGGACTACGGTCATTTCATCATAAAAGCTACCTTCCCCAACGAGGAACATCTTGGTAAACACCAGGAAAAAAAGACTGAGCCCGAGCACAGCCAGTCCTGCCACACCAAGCCCCATAACCGTACCTCCCGAAAAGGAGACCTTCAGGGCTTTCGGCAAACTTGTCCTGGCGGCCTGTGTGGTCCTTACATTGCTCTCCGTGGCAATGCGCATACCGATATTCCCCGCCAGGGCAGAAAAAAATGCGCCAAAAACAAAAGCTATGATAATAAGCCAGTGTGTAGTAGGCACAAAAAAGGCTATCACCCCCAGGGCAATAGCCGCAATAATTACAAAAATAAACAGAAGGCGGTATTCGGCCTGTAAAAATGCCAGGGCACCTTCCTTAATGTTTTTGGAAATGAACTGCATTCTTTCATTTCCGGCCTCCTGCTTCTTTACCCACATTGCTTTTGCAAGCATAAAAGCAAGACCGAGTATTGCCATGATAATCGGCAAAAAGATCGTATTGGATTCCATATTTTTAAAGGTTTTTACAAATAAATTGCCATAAATGTAATAAAAATGAACGGTTATGTATGAAATGTATATTAAAGAATTATCAAGGATAATAACAACATCCTAAAGATAAAGGAGGAAAAACAGAAATATATTGCGACAGATCAATTTTTAAAACGATCTGCACAACGTCTTCCCGCATGTGTATCACTGCATCACCGCCTGAAGCATCCAAAATTTTACTATATTTATTTATACTGAATTTAAATAAAATATTAACTTCGCCGCCTGAAAGTCAAATTAACCTCCTCAATATGAAATTGTATATTACCTTATTTCTTGTCTTCGGGACATTCCTTGTACGGGGACAACAATCTTCCACTATTACGGGAAGCGTAACGAACGGTGAAAATGAACCGGCAGCTTTTTCAAACATTTATATTAACGAGCTCAACAGGGGAGCCTCCGCTAATGAAGAAGGTTATTTCGAGTTGAGAAACATTCCCCCCGGAAAATACACGCTTGTTGTGTCAGAACTCGGCTATACCACCCAAAAACATACGGTTACCGTACGGGAGGGACATAGCCTGAACCTTGACTTTCAGCTTGAAGAAAGTGTTACCGCCCTGCAAACCGTAGAAGTTATTGGTCGTAAGGAAAAAAGCTATAAGAACACCACTTCATTTATAGGCGCCAAAGCGGAAATAGCACTGAAAGACCTCCCCCAGGCGGTCTCCTATGCCACCAAAGAACTCATTGCCGATCAGGGTGTGATGCGCGTAGGCGATATCGTAAAGAATTTCAGCGGTGTAAATCAGAATACCTTTTATGACGATATCATTATACGGGGATACCGCATAAACGGCAGCAGCAATACTCAATTACTCAATGGCATGCGTACTTCCACAGGGTTCTGGAAACAACCCCTGGCCAATTACCTGGAACGGGTGGAAGTCTTAAAAGGGCCGGCTTCGGCACTGTTCGGGAATGCCTCCCCGGGCGGGGTCATCAACCGGGTGACCAAAAAGCCGCTGGATGAAGAAAGACATTCCATAAGTTTTTCTACCGGGAGTTTTAACACCCTGAGAGCACTGGCCGATTTTACCGGGCCGTTGACAAAAGACAAATCGCTGTTGTACCGCATTAATATAGGATATGAGGATGCCAACAACTTCCGCGACCTGCAATTCGACAAAAACCTGGTCATTGCCCCTTCGGTTTCCTTTTTACCGACCGACAAGACCCGGGTGAACTTCGACCTCATATACAACACCTCCAAAAGCCGTCTGGACCGCGGACAGTCGGTTTTTAAGGACGACTTATACTCCACTCCCGTCTCCATGGCTTTAAGTGCCGCCAATGATTACCTCAATGAAGAAACTTATATCATCACCATGGCACTGAACCATAAGTTCACAGACTTCCTTTCGTTCTCCGCATCTTATATCCGTACCGGGTATAGCGAAGATTTACTGGAACACCGCGGTGCCAACCGCTACGCCGTAGATGAAAACGGTGAAGATATTCCGGACAAAATAGCCATGCAGGTATTTCAACGAAAACGAAAACGGTTTATAGACAATCTTTCCACCTTTTTCAATGCCAAATTCCGAACAGGGATATTGGAACACAGCCTTGTAACCGGTTATGACTATGCTCAGGAAGAACTGCCCCGGGGTGGTTCCCAGTTGCAGGCCAACGGATACCGGAACGCAACCAATGACAGTATCTTTACTACCTACGATCCGGCTAATAAACATTTATATTTGTTAGACCCGGAAACAGGTAACCCGGTGCCCAATGTACCTCACTTTGATTTGACCAATCCGGTAAACTCACAGCAGATAAAAGACATAAGCAAATATATCTACACCGAACGGGAGTTCGGTCCCAATTTTTACAATTCCCACGGGGTTTACGTACAGGACCAGATTTCCTGGGACAAATTAAAAGTGCTCCTCGGACTGCGCTATGAATATTACACCGACAAACTCAACTATACCCGGGAAAACGAAGAAAGTGTACACCAGGAAGCTTTACTGCCGAGAGTGGGGGTTACCTATTCCATAACAGACAATATCAATCTTTACGGGACCTACGTACAGGGATTCGAACCCCAGAACGCATCGAATATGGACCCCAATCTGGGCGGGCCTTTTGACCCGCTGGAGAGCAACATGGTGGAATTCGGCGGTAAATCGACCTGGTTTAACGGAAAGATGGACGCCACCCTGGCCGTTTACCGGATAGAACAGAAAAATACACTCTATGCACAAGCCGGCACCGATGTACTGGCCCAGGTGGGAAAAGACCGCTCCAGGGGAATAGAACTGGACCTCAACGGACGCATATTCCCCAACTGGAGTATCAGTGCCTCCTATTCCTTTATCGAAGCGGAAATTATCGAGGACGCCGACGGCAACCGTACGGGAATTCAAAAACCCAACACTCCCAAACACCAGGGGAACCTGTGGACAAGGTATAATATTACCCACGGGCCGCTGAAAGACCTCGGAATAGGCTTCGGTTCCAATTTTGTTACCGAAAGGGTATTGCAACAAAACAGCGCACAGACCATTCCGGGATATACAATACTCAACGGTGCCCTTTACTATACGGTAAACAAGTTTACCCTGCAACTGAACATCAACAATATCGCAGACAAGACCCATTGGGTAGGAGGATATGACTATATCCGCCTTTTCCCGGGAACACCGAGAAACTGGCTCTTAACCGTAGGCTATTCGTTTTAACGACCCGGAAAGGGCTAAAGTATATTATTTATATACGTGAAAAAATTCAAGAAGATCACCAGGAAACTGCATCTATGGCTGGGGCTTGCCTCCGGCCTGGTGGTTTTTGTTGTAGCACTGTCGGGGAGTATCCTGGTCTTTGAAAAGGAACTGGACCGTTTTTTCCGGCCGGGTTTCCATCTGGTGCCGGAAGTGTCTTCGGAAAAAGTCCCGGTGGACATTCTGATCGGAAAAGCCGAAGAAAAACATCCCGGCACTTCGCTCCATGACCTGTTCGTATTTGATGCCCCGGAAAGAAGCGTCCGTATCCGTCTTGCCGACGAGCACGGGGAATGGACTGTGGTCTCGGCCGACCCATATTCCGGAAAGATATTAAAAGACGCTCCATACAAAAAGCGCTTTTTTACCATCGTTATGGAGTTACACCGCTTTCTGCTAATGGGAGAAACCGGCAAAACCATTACCGGCATATCCTGCATCATCTTCGTGGTACTGCTCAGCAGCGGCCTTATTCTCTGGTGGCCCTTAAAACGAAAGCATTTTAAACAGCGGCTGAACGTAAAATGGGATGCTTCCTTTAAACGGACGAACTGGGATTTTCATTCCGTTTTCGGGTTCTATAGCTCCCTGATCCTACTCCTGATCGCCCTCACCGGGCTGGTATGGTCGTTTGACTGGTATGAGAACATCATGTATTTCCTTGCGGACGGGAAGCCCAAACCGGTTCACCTGGTAAAAAATGTTTCCGAAGAGGGTCCGGACAACCAGGATTACTTTTACGAATCCATGCTCCGGGAAACAGACAGTCTTTTCCGTTACCGCGGGGACATCCGGCTTATCGTACCTCCGCAAAAAGACCGGAGCATACTCGTCCTGAAAGAAAATCCCGAAGCGGACATCCCTAATGTACGGGATATGGTTTATTTTGACAGGTATTCGGGAAAACGATTGCAAACCACCCTGTACAAGGACCTTTCAACAGGCGATAAAATACGCCGTTTGGTATATCCCATACACATAGGCAGCATTTACGGTTATCCCACCCGAATACTGGCATTTGTCGTATGCCTTTTTGCCTCCACCTCTCCCATAACAGGTTTTCTGATATGGCGGGGAAGAAAGAAGAAAAAGGATATGGAAAAGAGACCGGCGAATAAAGAAATTTTATAAGTCAACTACCTCGGGGCAAGCCCACGGGGTATAAATCGGAAAACCCGAAAAAAAGCATTTCGACGCAAGCGTCTGAGCATTTTAAATCTCGCTTAGTGAGTAAAAACCCAAAAGGGCAGTGAATTTTCACCGCCCTTTTGGGTTGTATTTTTACAATAATCCGTTAATCAGATCATTTACGCAATGCTGAACAACCCGGCTTCCCTGTTCTGAAGCGATTCGAACCTTTCCAGGCAGGCATCGATGATTTCATAGGCTTCCTCTACATCTCCCCAACCACCGACATCAACTTTTTTCTGCTCGAGGTCCTTGTACACCTGGAAAAAGTGTTCGATTTCCTTTTTCTGGTGCGGGTTCATATCGTCAAGATTGCTGAGTTTGTTCCATATCGGGTCGGATACGGGTACACACACAATTTTTTCGTCGGGTCCCTTTTCATCTGCCATATGGAATACACCGATGGGCTTTACTTCCATAACACAACCGGGGAAAGTAGACTCGGTAACCAACACCAGTACATCCAACGGATCCCCGTCCAGTGCCAGGGTTTCCGGTATAAAACCATAATCTGCGGGATAGTGCATGGAAGAAAATATCATCCGGTCATAACGGACTTTCTTCAGTTTAAAATCGTATTCATATTTGTTCCTGCTCCCCTTGGGGATCTCTATCAAAACGTCAAAAGACTTTAATTTCGCTGCGCTCATATGTTACAATGTGTTAAGAGGGTCCAAAAATACACAAGATGGCTGTAAAACACAATTTATTTTTCGGTTAACGTAAGTTTTCTCTGTATTCTTTCTTTCACACCTCAAATAACCGGTCTGAAAAACTAAAAGTGAAACCCGAACGTCCCGGTAACGCTAAATGGCCGTGCGTCGGGAAGATCCAGATAGTTGCCCCGGAAGTTAAAATCAATACGGAATACCCGGAAAATATTTCCTATCCCAAAAGAATATTCCCAATAGACTTTCTCCGAAGGCGCCCTGAGGACAAGATTCGTAGGCTGATTGAGTGCTATGTTCTCTTCCGAAAGTTCGCCCCAGACTCCCCTTATGCCGACAATTTCACGAAGATTCAATTTCCGTATCAGGGGAAGCCTTGAAAACAGCCTTCCGTTAAAGTTGTGTTCCAGGTGGAGCGACACATAAGTATCGGTCACGAACTCGTAGAAATCGAGGTTGGGAAAAGTATTAAAAATGGAAAAATAAGTCTGGTTTCCGGGGACGACACTCAACAACCCGAGCGGAACCTCCCCGAAGGTCTTACCGGCTTCTAAAGTGGTATAAAGCCGCCCCAGTCCGCCTACACTCCAGGGCTTCCTGAAATAGAACTGTACTTTTTCATAATCAAAATCACTTTCGAGAAAACCGTCCACCCCTTTGGCGTAGTTGACAAACAGCCGGGCATATTCGTCATTAACATCCCTTCGTTCCACACCGTGGCCTACTGTTCTTCGCCCCGGAGTGAATTCCAGGGAAGTGGTCAATTCCATTTGTTTTACCTGTGAAGCTATTCCGGTCGGGGAACCGGGATCTACATAATCCAGACTAAAGACATCCGGCAACGCGGAACGCAATGTACGGAAGGACCCCCCGACCTTAAACCGAAGGTTTTTAACAGGTTCCACCTCAACATTGGCCGTGGTCAGGTTAATATTGGTGAGTTTGTCATTGGCCCCTACCGTAAATACGGAAGACGAGGCATAGCTTCTGCCCAGTACGTCGTTGTTCGGTGTAAGGCTTACGCCTATCTGCTCAACATCCCGGCGATTCCCTGCAGATATGACAAGCCTGTTCTTCCGGTTGAGCAGCCATTTGGCCGATATGCCGTACTTGAATTTCTTGTCCCTGAAACCATAGGCACCGAAGCCTTCTATTCGCCACATGTCATTCGGGCCGAAATAGGTCCTTCCTCCGCCGCGGATACGTACACCTTCGGCATCGTTATAACCGAATGTGGAAAAAATAGGGCCATAGTCCATATTCCACTTGTCGATCTCTACATATCCCGAAGCCAGTATTTCCCCTATACCGTAGAGCCGTTTGAACTTGGGCACGGTCTTCAGTGTATCGAGCATATTGTATATCCCCGATTCGTCCTTGTTCAGGGCTTCAAGCCTGTTCGTTGTCCAGAACGCGTCATCCCGCTCATAAACCCGGGCATCGAAACGGTCTACTTCTTCATTGTAGAACGATTTCGGTTTTTCCTCATCAAACACGTAATTGTCATATATGGTGGTCCGTTTCCCGTAAATACCCCGTGATTCCTCTTTTTTTCTCAGGCTGAAATCACTCATCATATAATCCCTGGTCAGCAAAAAGACCGAATCGTTGAGCACATCGAATTCCTGCTCTATATAAATTTCCTTTACCCAGTTTATATTGGCGCTTTTGGTAACCTGCAGGTTGATTTTCTTAACGGCATAAGTAGTATCGCTCACCCAGAAATCGCCCTTGAAGGTAAGTTCGTTTTTACGCCGGGGATAATAGATAATATTGTAGCACCATTTATTGTCTACATAAGTGCTGTCTGTTAGCACATAGTTATACGTATCGATCCCGACCCGCGATATCGGGCTCACAAAACTCTTGTCAAAAAACTTGATATAGCTTTTGTATATGTCATAATCGGTATACAGGTCCTGCACAAAGGAGATAATATTCTGGTTGGTACTGAAGCCGGAATTTTTATTCCCTATGAGTTTCTGTTTTTCCTTGTCCAGTATATTATCACCGTAAACCTCGTAAAAGGCCTCGTTGATAAAAATGGGGAGATAGGTCTTTCCGGTGATCCGCGAAGTGTCCATCTGATCGAAAATAAACTCCATCCCCTTAAAGAGTTTGCTTTCCATAAGGCTGCTGTCTATGGTATTCAGATCAAACTCTACCTTTTCATATTTATCATACCGGTACTGGTCAAAACCATGAACGCCGTTTTTCCTTTTCCTTTCGAGAACTTTTCGCAACAGGTCTATTGCCGGATTGTTCTTCTTGGGTTGCTTCCCCGTATAAACCACCACTTCCCTGAGCTGCTCGCCTTCCTCCAGCACCACTTCCATATTATAGGTCACTTTCGTTTCCAGCTCTATTTCACGGGTGGCATAGCCTACAAACGAAATGATCAGGGTGGCAAAGTTCTTTTCAGATTCCAGGTAAAACCTTCCGTCGTCATTAGTTATCGTCCCTACCGAAGAATCCTTAAACAGTACATTGGCAAAAGGGACCGGGGCCCCTGATTCATCCACCACAATACCACTGACCTTGGTCTGGGCATTTGTTATCATGGCAAACAATAGGAATATACCTGCTAAAAGTTTCTTCATAGTAAAATTTAAGTCCTAAAACACACAAGAGACATATACCCTATCCGAACGCTTTTCTGCACAACCTGATTTTCCCGAACGAACCGGCAATGCCTTTAAAATAAAAACTTCACCAACAACAAAGCTATCGGTGAAGTTTATATAACGCAAAAAAAACTATTTTATTGGTATAAAACTTTCTTAACCGCTTTGATCACATCATCCTTGTTCGGCAACCATTCTGCCAGCAATACCGGGGAATATGGCGCCGGAGTATCTGCCGTATTGATCTTTACGATCGGTGCATCCAAGTAATCGAATGCCTGCGACTGCACCTGGTAGGTGATCTCTGTGGAAACATTACCAAAGGGCCATGCTTCTTCCAGTATTACCAGCCGGTTTGTTTTCTTAACCGACTTCAGTATGGCATCGTGATCCATCGGACATACGGTCCTCAAGTCAATGATCTCGCAACTTATATCTTCCTTGGCCAGTTCGTCTGCCGCCTTGTAGGCTTCCTTAATTATTTTCCCGAAAGAAACAATCGTTACATCGGAGCCTTCCCTTTTGATATCCGCGACACCGAGGGGCAATGTGTATTCATCTTCCGGCACTTCCCCCTTGTCCCCGTACATTTGTTCCGACTCCATAAAGATAACAGGATCATCATCACGGATGGCAGACTTTAACAATCCTTTGGCATCATACGGGTTGGAAGGTATTACCACTTTAAGTCCCGGGCAGTTGGCAAACCAGCTCTCAAAGGCTTGTGAGTGCGTTGCTCCCAGTTGTCCTGCAGAAGCCGTGGGCCCGCGGAATACAATGGGAATATTGAATTGTCCGCCACTCATCTGGCGTATCTTGGCCGCGTTGTTGATGATCTGGTCGATCCCCACCAACGAGAAGTTAAAGGTCATGAATTCGATAATAGGCCTGTTCCCGTTCATTGCCGACCCCACACCGACTCCGGAAAAACCGAGTTCGGAAATGGGAGTGTCCAGCACCCTTTCGGGCCCGAATTCGTCGAGCATTCCTTTTGAAGCCTTGTACGCACCGTTGTATTCGGCCACTTCCTCTCCCATAAGGTATATGGTTTCGTCCCTTCGCATTTCTTCACTCATGGCTTCGGCAACGGCCTCTCTAAATTGTATTGTTCTCATGTACTGTATATGATATTGAACTAATTTAAACTTTTTCGCAATTTTTGATATTTAGCTGAATAGTTCTTAGTTTTTTAGTCCCGGAGTCCCGGGGTCCGAAATATTTTATATATCCCTGACAACCCCAACAGTATCCAAAACTCACCAACTCATTATCCAAAGCGAAGCAAAAATAGTAATAATTAAAAATTCTACAGCCTGCATTTTCATAAATTTTATAACTGTTTCGGCCTTTCTTGTTTTGCTTCGCGGATCAAATGTGCATATAACCGGGCAACATGCCCCTTTTTGCCCCTGCCACGACAAAAGACCTCCTTTCCGGGAGACGGAAAAATAAAAATTTCTTCCGAAAAAATATTATGCACGCATAGTATATTTGGGAAATAATCTCTATCTTCGTAACCACATTAAAATCAAACAAGACAGAAGCCCGAAGACCAAAGTCTGAAGTGTTTTTTTCTTCCTTTATCTTCGGTTTAATCCCAAAAAACAGAAACATGAAGATATTAGTATGTATCAGTCACGTTCCGGATACTACCTCAAAGATCAATTTCGCGGAAGACGACACCAAATTCGACACCAACGGTGTACAGTTTGTCATCAACCCGAATGACGAATTCGGCCTTACCCGGGCCATGTGGTTCAAAGAGAAACAGGGCGCTACGGTTACCGTGGTAAATGTGGGGGGAAGCGAAACCGAGCCCACCCTCCGGAAAGCCCTTGCCATAGGTGCCGATGAGGCCATAAGGGTAAACGCCGAGGCCACCGACGGGTTTTTTGTGGCCAAACAACTGGCCCGCGTAGCAGAAGAAGGTTCGTATGACCTTATTATTGCAGGCAGGGAATCCATAGATTATAACGGCGGAATGGTACCCGGTATGCTGGCATCCCTTACCGGAGCTAACTTTGTAAACACCTGTATCGGACTGGAAGTCGAAGGCAACGAAGCCACAGCCACCCGGGAAATAGACGGCGGTAAGGAAACCGTAAAATGCACACTGCCGGTGATCATTGGCGGACAAAAAGGCCTGGTGGAAGAAAGTGACCTGCGCATACCTAACATGCGCGGTATAATGATGGCCAGAAAAAAGCAGCTCACCGTACTGGAACCTGCGGAAGCCCAAAACCAAACTGCTGCCGTAAAGTTTGAAAAACCGGCCCCCAAGGGAGAAGTCAAACTGGTGTCACCCGACAACCTCGACGAACTGATCCGCTTGTTACACGACGAAGCAAAAGTGATTTAAGTCCGAGCTTCTCCGAAACATCTTTTAAATCATTACCGGAAACATCAAAAAACAGAAAAGAAATGCCAATTTTAATATATACGGAATCTGAAGAAGGAAAATTCAAAAAGACAGCGTTTGAGGTGGCTTCTTATGCCAGGTCGCTGGCCGGACAAACAGGAGACACGGTAACGGCCGTCGCCATAAATGCCAAAAACAACTCCGAACTCGGAAGATACGGTGTAGACAAGGTGCTGAACGTATCAGACGACAAACTATCCGGTTTCAATGCCAGGGCCTATGCCGACGTTATCGGACAGGCCGCAGAAAAGGAAGGAGCCAAAACGGTGATCATCAGTTCCGGTGCTAACGACAAATACCTCGCACCCGTACTGGCGGTCAAACTCAACGCAGGGTATGCCCCCAATGTGGTAGCACTGCCCGAAAGTATGGAGCCTTTCCGGGTAAAAAGGACAGCATTTTCCAACAAGGCCTTTAACATCACGGAAATCAGTACCGATGTAAAACTCATCGGTCTTTCCAAAAATTCTTTCGGGTTGAAGGAGGCCGAAGGTGCCGCTGCCGAAGAAGCTTTCTCTCCGTCCCTGGATGACGGGGACTTTGCCGTAAAAACAACAGCGACGGACAAAACCACGGGAAAAGTCACCATTGCCGATGCCGAAATCGTGGTTTCCGGCGGACGCGGACTGAAAGGCCCGGAAAACTGGGGAATGATCGAAGAACTCGCCGATGTACTGGGTGCTGCAACCGCCTGTTCCAAACCGGTATCAGACATGGGTTGGCGGCCACACAGCGAACACGTGGGACAAACCGGGAAACCCGTAGCATCCAACCTTTATATCGCCGTCGGGATCTCCGGGGCTATTCAACACCTTGCGGGGATCAATGCCTCCAAAGTAAAAGTAGTGATCAATTCCGATCCCGAAGCTCCTTTTTTCAAAGCAGCCGATTACGGTGTTGTAGGCAATGCCTTTGAGGTCGTGCCCGCACTCATTGAAAAATTAAAAGAATTTAAAGCACAAAACTCATAATTTTTGGTAAATTGTGCCCTTGAAGGGCTGCCTGAATTCGGGATATGCCCCACTCAGGCAGCCTTTTTTTATTTTTCTCCTGTAACAACCGTTCCCGGCTATATCAGGACAAACCGGCAGGCACTCCGGGCTTTGTTCCTGAAAAACATAAATTCCGGGGCCGTCAGTGAGGAATTCGCGCGATTTTTTTTCATCTTTGCCTAAGCAAATTGCGATGAAAAAGTTTTATGCCCAGTTGTATATACATATGAGTTTAGTCAGGTTAAACATAAAAGGAATATCGTATAGCCAAACCCAGAACGGGGCTTACGCACTTATTCTCAACGAAGTTGACGGCGACCGTAAACTGCCGATCGTCATCGGTGCTTTTGAAGCACAATCCATTGCTATTGCCCTTGAAAAAGAAATAAAACCTCCCAGACCGTTAACCCACGACCTTTTTAAAAACTTTGCAGACCGGTTTGACATTGTCGTGAAACAGGTGATCATCCATAAACTGGTAGACGGGGTTTTCTATTCCAGCATTATTTGCGAGCGGGACAAGATCGAAGAGATCATCGATGCCCGTACCAGTGATGCGATTGCCCTGGCCCTGCGCTTTAATGCCCCCATCTTTACGTATAAAAACATCCTTGACAAGGCAGGCATCTACCTCAGCTTCTCGCCCAAGGACAAAGACCAGAAAGAAGAAGATATTGTCTCGGAAGATATCGTTGCCAGCAAGGGAAAAACTTCCGCCGCTTCGGAAGATTACAGCGGCCTCACACTTCAGGAACTACACAAAATGCTGGAAAACGCAGTGGCCAGCGAAGACTATGAAAAAGCCGTAAAACTCAGGGATGAGATCTCCAAGCGGGACAAAAAATAATCGTATCACATGCATAAATCTTTACTTGTTTTCCCCACCGTTATAGAACCCAGCCAGGGTTTTTCTTTGTACGGTCTGGGAAGAGGGGCACTGGGCATGATTGTGCTGATTGCCATTGCCTATCTGTTCAGCAGCAATAAAAAGGCCATAAACTGGCGTACGGTGGGGCTGGGTCTGCTGGCACAACTCATACTGGCCATCGGCATTTTAAAAGTTCCCCTGGTGCGGGAAATATTCACCGTTCTGGGAAAAGCCTTCAACAAGATCCTCACATTTACGGAGGCCGGGACCAAATTTCTCTTCAGTTCCTTTTCCACCAATGAAATAGAAGGCCCCCTGCTCAACTTTGCCATCACGATCCTGCCGACAATCATTTTCTTTTCTGCGCTTACTTCGGTATTATTTTATCTCGGGGTGATACAAAAAGTGGTTAAAGGGATGGCGTGGCTGCTTACCAAAATATTGAGGATATCAGGGGCGGAAAGCCTTTCTGTTGCCGGAAATATTTTTCTGGGTCAGACCGAGTCTCCCCTGATGATCAAGGCCTACCTGGAGAAAATGAACCGCTCCGAAATATTACTGGTCATGATAGGTGGTATGGCCACGGTAGCAGGAGGAGTACTCGCCGCCTATATCGGTTTTCTCGGGGGATCGGACGAAGCACTACGACTGGAGTTTGCCCGGCATTTGCTGGCCGCATCGGTCATGGCTGCTCCCGGGGCGATCGTGGTCTCCAAAATACTCGTTCCGCAAACAGAGAATGTAAGCCAGGTTGTAGAGGTCTCCAAACAGAACATAGGTTCCAATTTCCTGGACGCCATGGCTACCGGTACCACGGAAGGGTTAAAACTCGCAGCCAACGTTGCTGCCATGCTCCTCGTATTTGTAGCCTTTATAGCCATGATCAATTACGGACTGCTGAAACTGGGAGAAATAGGCCATATCAATCAGTGGGTGGCAGAGCACACTCCCTACAGCGAATTGTCACTGGAGCTCGTACTGGGTTATGTCTTTGCTCCCCTCATGTGGCTCATAGGCGTAGGCAAGGAAGACATGGCCCTTATGGGACAACTTCTCGGCGTTAAGCTCGCTGCCAGTGAATTTGTAGGCTATATCCAGCTTGCCCAGTTGAAGGATGCTTCACAATCCATGCATTTTACGTACAACAAATCGGTGATCATGGCCACGTACATGCTGTGCGGATTTGCCAATTTTGCCTCCATCGGGATTCAGATAGGCGGCATCGGCTCCCTGGCACCGGGACAACGCAAAACCCTTTCGGAATTCGGGATGAAAGCCGTTTTGGGAGGTACGCTGGCCTCCCTGCTCTCGGCAACCCTCGCCGGGATGATCGTAGGATAACCTCAAAAAGGTATAATAATGCCAAAAAGATGTTGTTGTAATGTTAAAACAGGGATTTACGGCCCTTTTAGCCCGCAATTTATTAATTTTGTACCCCGAGACTAAAAACAAACGCCATGTTGCGGTTTTTCAGCAAATTCAAATACCTGGGCATTACCCTTCTCGTACTTTCGGCCATTATCATCACACTGTTTTACAATGCCCTGAAACCGAAAGAAATGCTCCCCATATATCAACCGTCCATGGTAAAGGCGGCATTGGTGGACAGCACCATCCGGTATGTAAAGAAATACCATACCATTGCCGATTTCAAGCTTATCAACCAGAACGGGGATACCATTACGCAGGAAGATTACAAAAACAAAATATACATTGCCGATTTCTTCTTCACCACCTGCCCTTCCATCTGCCCCATAATGACAGACAATATGGTGGACATTCAAAAGGAGATTATGCCATATGATGATGTAATGCTGCTCTCCCACTCGGTAACCCCGAAGATCGATTCCGTACCGCAACTGAAAAAATACGCCCTGGAAAAAGGAGTGAACGACAAAAAATGGAACCTTGTCACAGGCGACAAAAAACAGATCTACGAACTGGCGCGAAAGTCTTACCTCGCCGTCCTGAACGATGGCGACGGGGGACCTTACGACATGATACACACCGAAAATTTCATTCTGGTGGACAAAAAGAGGCGTATCCGCGGTTTTTACGACGGCACCAAAGACGAAGACATGGATAAACTAATGCACGACCTCGAGGTATTAAAAGCGGAAGACAAATAGGCCAGCGCATAACCTGTTCCTGTTACAGTATAATTTCATTCGGCGTAAAATAAGGGAAAGGTACCCATTGATAGTCATTGCCGTTTTTCCCGATATATCCCAGCCCGGGCCAGGGCAAATGTGTGGTCATAACCAGGGTACCCTTCCGGTAATTGTCTTCCAGTATCAGCTTTCTTGCCTTAACTCCCTGAATAAAATCCACATCCCATTGTGTTCCCCATTCGGGCCTGGCTACCAACAGCGGCGTGTGTACGGTATCTACAATATGTTTTATGTTCTTATCTCCGGAAAAGACGGTAAAAACAGTATGGCCGGGCGTATGTCCTTCCGCAAGTTCGGGCGTTATGCATGAAAACAGGGTTTCACCATAGTCAAACTTTATCAGTTTATTCTTGATGGCACGGAACACTTGCTTTGCCAGCTTAACACTCTCTCCGGGATTTTCCGGGTTTTTGCTCTTTGAGAAATCCGGCTTTTCCGATGTCCAGAAATCGTATTCCTTTTGCGCGATATAGTATTTTGCATCCGGATAGACCGTTTTTCCCTCGTTATCCACTATTCCGCCTATATGATCGACATGTGCATGAGTAATAAACACATCCGTAACATCCCGGGGAGCTATTCCCGTGTTCTTCAAATTATGTAACAACCGTCCCCCGGTCTCACCAAAGTGATAACCGCTACCGGTATCTATCAGGATCAGCCGTTCCCCGGTTTTAATAACCATCACATTTATGGCACCTTCCAGGCGGTCCTCTTTTAGAAAAACCCGTTTCAGTTCCTTCCTGACCTCTTCCGGATCAACGCCCGGGGCAAAGACGGGTTGTGGATTTTTAAGTGTGATGTGACCATCGGAAAACAGAAAAATTTCCAATTCCCCCAGTCGGACCTTAATATGCCCCACATTTTCCACAACTCCTTTTTCCGGTATATTCCCTCCAAAAGCCATTGCTCCCGGAAATGCATACATTCCGCCTGCAAGTACACCTGTTTTTAATAATTGCCTTCTGTTCATAATATTTATTTTGATCTTATACTTTGTCAAAAGTATCCCAATAGTTTACCTTTCACAAGTATGTACTTTTTAGTATCTTACAGACGAAAAAGTAACTATTACTGGTAATCAGTAAATTAAAATATCAAAAAATGCAAAAAAAAGTAAACGACGCCGTTTGCCCTGTAGATTATGCCTTCCGGAGAATAGGCGGAAAGTACAAAGGGAGAATATTGTGGTATCTTCACCACCAGGTACTGCGTTACGGTGAACTCCGCAGGGCCATAAGGGATATTACGACCAAAATGCTCACCCAAACCCTGAGGCAACTGGAGGAAGACGCGCTCATAAACCGGAAAGTATACCACGAAGTACCTCCCAGAGTTGAATATTCCCTTACGGAAACGGGAAAGGAACTCATTCCGTTCATCCGACACCTATCTGAATGGGGAGAGCAACAAATGGCCAAAGAAAAAGCAGCAGCCATAAAGTGCTGACGTAAAACGGATACAATAAAAAAACTAACCTATGGATTAGAAACACACAGGTCTTTGACAGACCGAAAGTCCGTTTTGCCACGAGTAATGGGTATATCCGTGTATTCCCGGCTAAAATTTACAGAAACATAACTACAATGAAATCGCAGGTTTTTTTTAACCCGATAATAAAAATAAAGGGAAATCAACAATCGCTGTTTATCTGCAGACGGTAAACTTCCTATCCCGGTTATTTTCCCCCAAACAGTGATTTCCGGGATTTTCAAACCCTAAAAAGATGTTAAATTTCCCCTTGCTCTTTCCTGACAAAATCCCGCATATCCCCTGTTAATCACGTATTTTTTACTACACTTGTACTTTTTAAGAATTAACACCCATTTTTCTAAGCTAACTTTTTATACTATTTTTGGCTAATTAAAATCATTCTAAATAAAAATTGAAAACAACCATAGCACATCTCAAACGCGGCGAAAAGGGAATCATAAAGGATATCCCCATAGATATTGTTCCGGTAAAACTCTTTGAAATGGGATGCCTTCCCGGGAATGAGGTGGAACTGTTACAGGTTGCACCGTTCAAAGACCCGCTGTACCTCAATATTAACGGCTCCTTTTTTTCTATACGAAGGGAGACCGCCCTGCTCATAGAAATTGAAAAACTTAATGAAACCCGGGCATTATGAGCAAACAGATAAAAGTAGCACTCATAGGGAATCCGAATACAGGCAAGACCTCGGTTTTTAACCAGCTCACCGGACTGCATCAGAAAGTGGGTAATTATCCGGGGATCACCGTAGAGAAAAAAGAAGGTATCTGCAGGCTCCCCAGGGGGGTTAAGGCACATATCCTGGATCTTCCCGGCACCTACAGCCTCAATGCCACTTCCCTGGACGAGAATCTGGTCATAGAGCTACTGCTCAATAAAAACGACAAGGATTTCCCCGATGTGGCGGTCGTTATCACGGATGTGGAAAACCTGAAGCGGAACCTCCTGCTTTTCACCCAGATCAAAGACCTGAAAATCCCCGCGATTCTGGCCATAAATATGGCAGACCGGATGGACAGGAAAGGGATTTCCCTCAACATAGACACCCTGGAAAAACAGTTGAACACCAAAATAGCGTTGGTAAGTTCACGTAAAGGCACCGGAATTGACAAGATAAAAGAACTCATCCTCGACTACCGGAAACTGCCGGTTGAACCCTGTGTAAATGCTTCCGAGGTGGACAAGGAATATTTCAGAAACCTTCAGCATGCCTTCCCCGATCAGGAGCTTTACAAGTTATGGCTGGTTATCACCCAGGATGCTAATTTTGTCCAACTCAACCGTCATACGGTTCCGGACACTTCATCTTTTAATACCAAATCCCGGTCTGAACTCAAACGGTTACAGCAAAGGGAGGCCATTTTCCGGTACCAGTTCATCAACAATACACTGAAGGAAGGATATAAAGTCGACGCACATGCAGCCAAGGGACTCAGAGCTTCCATGGACAGGATATTGACCCACAAGGTCTGGGGTTACATGATCTTTTTTGCCATACTTCTCGTAATGTTCCAGGCCATATTTAACTGGAGTACCTATCCCATGGATTTTATCGACGGGACCTTTGCATCATTCAGCGAATGGACCAAGGCTACTTTACCGGCCGGTGTATTTACAAATCTCATTGCAGAAGGACTGATACCCGGTATAGGGGGCGTAGTGATTTTTATACCGCAGATCGCCTTTCTTTTTCTGTTTATCGCCGTACTCGAAGAATCGGGTTACATGAGCCGGGTGGTCTTTCTAATGGACCGCAGTATGCGCCGCTTCGGGCTCAGTGGTAAAAGTGTGGTGCCCCTGATCTCAGGAACAGCCTGCGCCATTCCCGCGGTAATGGCCACACGGAATATCGAAAACTGGAAAGAACGGCTCATCACCATCCTGGTAACCCCCTTTATGACATGTTCCGCCCGTTTGCCCGTTTACCTTATTATCATTGCCCTGGTTATCCCGGACAAAAATGTCATGGGACTCAACTATCAGGGACTGATGCTCATGGCCCTCTATCTCATCGGGTTTATTGCCGCGGTAGGATCGGCTTATATATTACACAAGGTCATGAAAACACGGACAAAGTCGTTCTTTATGGTGGAGATGCCCAACTACAAGATCCCGCTCCTGAAAAATGTAGCGCTGACCGTTGTGGAAAAGACAAAGAGTTTCGTTTTTGGCGCTGGAAAAATCATTCTGGCCATATCCATAATCCTTTGGTTCCTGGCCTCCAACGGTCCTTCCGAAAGATTTGACAACGCCGCGCAGATCGTAACCGAAAAACACCGGAACGAAACGATAAGCGAAGAAAATCTAAATACCGAGATTGCCTCTTATCAGCTGGAAAATTCGTATATTGGTATCATAGGCAAAGCCATTGAACCTGCCATACAGCCCCTCGGATATGACTGGAAAATAGGAATTGCCCTTGTGAGTTCGTTTGCAGCCCGGGAGGTATTTGTAGGTACACTGGCCACCATATACAGTGTGGGCAGTGACGAAGAAGATACCATTAAAAACCGTATGGCGGCAGAAGTCAACACAAAAACGGGAGGCAAATTGTTCAACCTGGCTTCGGGCGTTTCATTATTGCTCTTTTATGCCTTTGCCATGCAGTGTATGAGTACACTGGCCATTGTAAAGCGGGAGACCAACAGCTGGAAATGGCCTATGGCCCAACTGGTTTCCATGAGCGTTTTTGCCTATATCACAGCGCTTATTGCATATCAGTTGCTAAAGTAGAACCACACGCCCGTTTCAAATAAAAAAATAAAACCCTTTTAGCAGCACAGCTATGCCCGACATACAAACCATATTAGTCTATACCGCACTGGCCATTGCCGTAGGTTTTCTGATAAAAAAGTTTTTCTTTCCGAAGAAGAAAAGCAAAAAAGCCTGTGGCGGCGGTGCCGATTGCGGATGTCATTAATATATACCGGTCCTTAACCCAGGGCCACATCCAGTGACATCATAATGATAAACCCTCCTATAAAACCGAGGGTGGAGATGTCCGTATATTTATCCAACTGGGTTTCGGGTATCACTTCTTCCACTACAACATATATCATGGCTCCTGCCGCAAAAGCCAAGGCATAGGGCAATACGGGAGTAAAAAAGGTAACGGCAAGTGCTCCCACTACTCCTGCCACGGGTTCTACGATGGCAGAAAGCTGTCCATACCAGAAACTCCTCCTTCTGCTCATCCCCTGCCGCCGTAAGGGCATGGCGACCGCAATCCCTTCGGGAAAATTCTGGATGCCTATCCCGAGCGCAAGAATAACAGCTCCGGCAATCGACGCTTCCGGAATTCCCGCGGCGACACCTCCGAAAAGTACACCAACTGCCAGTCCTTCGGGAATATTGTGCAAGGTAATGGCCAAAACCAGTAATGTTGTACGGTGCCACCCGGTATGCACCCCTTCGGCCCTGCTTTCCTTAAAATTGATATGCAAATGGGGGAGCAACCGGTCCAGCCCGAACAGGAATACGGCACCCAGACCAAACCCCATTGCCGATGGCCATACCTTGGCAAAACCCTCACCTTCACTCATTTCAATGGCCGGGGCAAGCAGGCTCCAGAAACTGGCGGCAACCATCACCCCTCCGGTAAAACCGAGCATTCCGTCCAGGACGCTTCGCTTCATCCCCTTAAAAAGAAATACCAGTGCAGCTCCCGCAGCAGTGAGCAGCCACGTAAAAGTGGTGGCCAACAGGGCCCCGATAACGGGGTCCATAGATTCAAAATAGGTAATTACCTTGTCAAACATATATTACATCTTTTTTACATAGAGATTCGTAGCCGTCAACGACGACACGTTTATTTTGGTATCATTAATACGTATCAGCATGGAATTATCAAAGGGTTCCTTAGACATAACGGTCAGTTCATCCCCGAGGGAGATTTTGAGCTTGTCCAGATACCGGAGAAATTCTTTCGAGGAATTTTTAACTCCTACACACACACCCTTTTCGTTTTGTTTTAAGGTAGAAAGCAGTACCTTCGACGAAGGCTGTATATTGCCGTGTTTATCCGGTATGGGGTCACCGTGAGGGTCTACCGTGGGATAATCCAGGAACACATCCAGTTCCTCGATCAGTTTGTCCGATTTTATGTGTTCCAGTTGTTCCGCTACATCGTGCACTTCATCCCATGAAAAATTGAGTTTTTCCAGCAAAAAAACCTCCCACAAACGGTGCTTACGGATAACACTCACTGCATATTGCCTTCCTTCTTCGGTGAGCGTTACCCCCTGGTATTTTTTATATTTCACCAATTTCTTTTCCGATAATTTCTTCACCATGTCCGTTACAGAAGAAGCCTTGGTCTCCATAACATCGGATATGGCGTTGGTTGATACCGCTTCCCTGGCATCCCTGCTCAGGTGATATATGGCTTTCAGATAATTCTCTTCCGATAAAGTCATAAAATTTTATTTGCGCAAAAATACATTTTTATTTTGAAAAATAAATTTTTAGCTTTGCCTAAATTTTTATTTAAGCAAAAGTAAAACAAATCACATTGAAATTGCAACCAAGTTGCATATGATGCATATTGCATTATATTTGCAACTTAGTAGCAATAAAATCACTTCAGTATGAAATTCAACTACATTTTTATTATCCTTCTCAGCATAAATTTATGTCGGGCCGGTGTTCACAATGAAGCTGTCAAAGGAACGATAACCCACGAAGGAAGCCCTCTGAGTTATGTAAGCGTTTATCTGGAAGGCACAAAAGGCGGTACTACTACAGATGACACAGGCAGGTATGAGTTAAAGGCCCCTCCCGGAAAACATGTCATTGTAGCCCAGGCCCTCGGGTACAAAACCATAAAAAAAGAGATCACGCTCAACGAACACCAGATACTTACGGTCAATTTCGAATTACAGGAAGATGTTCTTGGCCTGGACCAGGTTGTGGTATCGGCTTCCAGGAACCGGCAAAACCGCAAAGAAGCCCCGGTAATTGTAAGCGTTACCAACGACAAAGTCCTCCAGGCCACACAGTCCGTATCCCTTTCCGAGGGACTTAATTTTCAACCCGGCCTTCGTATGGAAACCAACTGCCAGAACTGTGGTTATTCCCAGGTACGGATCAACGGGCTTAACGGGGCCTATTCACAAATACTCATTAACAGCAAGCCCACTTTCAGCGCACTGAACGGCGTCTATGGCCTGGACCAGATCCCGGCCAATATCATAGATCGCATCGAAGTAGTGCGGGGCGGCGGTTCGGCCCTCTACGGTTCCAATGCCATTGCCGGAACCATAAACATTATCACCAAAGAACCCACGGAAAACAGCTTCCAGGCAGGAAGCAACCTCGCCTTCATTGAAGGCGAATCTCCGGACAGGGCGGTTACCCTGAACGGTACATTGGTCTCTGACAATTACAAATCGGGAATAACCCTGTACGGCCTCTACCGCGACCGAGACCCCCATGACGTGGACGGCGACGGTTTTACGGAGATAACCACCATGCAAAACAATACCTTCGGATTCAACAGCTTTTACAAAACTTCCGAAAGGAGTAAACTTTCCCTGGATTTTTACACCATCAATGAATTCAGGCGTGGGGGAAACAACCTTTCCCTCCAGCCTTACGAATCGGATATCACGGAACAGATCGAATCGGATGTGGTTAGCGGCGGGCTTACTTACGAAGCCTACGGGGCCAATCTCAGGGACAAGTTTTCGGTCTACGCCACCACACAACAATCCAAAAACAAAAATTTTTACGGCGGAAAAGGGGAAACCCTCGAAGAAAGTACCAGGGGATTCGGGCATTCCAAAGACGTCACCTGGGTGTTCGGCTCCCAATACAGCCGGCATATGGATAAATTCCTCGGCGGGGAAGGCACCTTTACCGGAGGACTGGAATACAAATACGACCAGGCCAAAGACGCCAAACCGGGTTTTAATGCATTCATTGACCAGACCGTAAGGATATACGGCTTTTATGCCCAACAGGAATGGCAAATCAGCCCCAGGCTAAAATTCCTCGGCGGATTGCGGGCAGACTTCCATAACCTTACAGAAGAAGATGTACACCTCAATCCCAGGGCCAATATACTGTACAGCGTTTCCGATAATCTACAGTTAAGAGCAAGCTATGCACGCGGATTCAGGGCCCAGCAATATTTTACGGAAGATCTGCATTCCAATCTCGCCGCGGGTGAGGTTTCTTTTGTACGTTTTGCGCCGGACCTTACACCGGAGACTTCCCATAGCTTCCTCATGTCGGCCGACTGGAGCAGATCGACCCTTGCCAGCGATGCGGGAATCACCGTTGAAGGATTTTATACCCGTCTTAACGATCCCTTTGTACTTGAACAGGCTTCACAGGAAGAGCTTGACCGGCTTGGTATTACACCATCCGAAGGCCAGTTCATATACATCAAAAAGAACAGTCCCGGCGCGGATGTTTACGGGATGAACCTGGAAGTCAAATATGCACCGAACGAAAAATGGATCATGCAAATGGGAGGAACCGTGCAATATTCGGCATATGATGAACCCGTTAACTGGACGGAAGATGAAAGCGCCATTACCGATAAGGCCAACCGCTTTTTTAAATCTCCGAATGTGTATGGAAATTTTGTGCTTACATACGCCCCGGTAGAAAAATGGCAAAACAACCTCTCCGGAGTTTATACGGGCTCCATGTACGTGCCGCATTTAGCGGGATTTATAGAAACCAACAGGCTGGAAAAAACCGGGGACTTTTTTGAACTCAACCTGAAGACGGGGTATACTTTTGACCTTGATAACGATTTTCAGTTCCAGCTCAATGCCGGGATACAAAACGTGTTTAACAGTTACCAGGATGATTTTGACCGCGGGCCCGACCGGGATGCCAATTATATTTACGGCCCTTCCCGTCCCAGGACTTTTTTCGTAGGGTTAAAAATAGGCACCGGATTGCTTTAAGTCAACTACCTCGGGGCAAGCCCACGAGGTATAAATCGGAAAACCCGAAAAAAAGCATTTCGACGCAAGCGTCTGAGCATTTTAAATCTCACTTAGTGAGTAAAACAGGAATACCGATCAACAGCAAAAGGTGCATTACTCCATGATCAAATGAGGTAACATTACCAATTTGTCCAACAGGTCCGGACCGGTTACCGGGTTCAAAAGCCATGCCTGTACAATTTTTCCGGTCCGGCCGCTCTAATCAGCCGGGGGATGTTTCCCCGGCTGATTTTTGTCTTTGAAGTAAGGATAATTTCGGTATCTTAGTTCCATTAACCCTATTAAAAAACTGAGACATGCCCCCTACCGACATTCCTGCCGCCCGGCTGTTCAGCCAGCACCTTACAAAAAAGAAAAACACGACCATAAAAGACCTTGTAAGCTACATGGGAGCCATGCAGGCCCAGAACCCCAACATGATAAAATGGGCGTTGGGTGTCCGCTTACCGGAAATCACCGAAAAAACGGTTGACGAAGCCATCAATCGGGGAGATATTATCCGCACGCATTTGCTGCGACCTACATGGCACATGGTAGCGGCAGACGACCTGAGGTGGATATTGAGACTTACGGCTCCGCATATAAAAACTTCACTCCGTTCCAGGTTGAAGCAACTCGGGCTCACGGAAGATATTTTAAAAAAGAGCCGCCGTATCATGGAAAAGGTACTGGAAAACGGAAAACACCTTACGCGTCCGGAACTCGTCGCCGAACTCCGGAAAGGCGGTATCCCGACGGAAGACAACCGTTCCTCCCACCTGCTTATACGCGCTGAACTGGACGAAATAATATGCAGCGGGGCACTCCGGGGTAAACAACCCACTTATGCCCTGCTGGACGAACGGGTGCCTGCTACTGTCACCCCAAACCGGGAAGAATCCCTCGCTGAACTGGCCACAAGATATTTTACCAGTCATTGTCCGGCCGGCCTCCCGGATTTTATCTGGTGGTCCGGACTGCCCGTTAAAGATGCCAGAAGGGCCGTGGAAATGATCAGACCGGATTTTAACATTGAAAAAACCGGAACAGAAGAATACCTGTTCCCCGATAATTTTTCCTTTAAAAATATTACAGGGGAATCCGTCCATATATTGCCCGCTTATGATGAATTCCTTATCAGTTATAAAAACAGGACCGCCTCCCTCCCTCCGAAGCACCACCACAAAGCGGTGTCCAATAACGGTATTTTCCATCCTGTGATCACCTTAAACGGCAAAGTGATCGGCACCTGGAAACGCGCTGTAAAAAAAGATACGGTTTCCATTGAAACCCGATACCTGGACCATAAGGGAAAAGAACCGACATCCCAAACCGCAAAAGCTTTTACACGGTTCAGCCGGTTCCTGGGCAAAGAACTTGAGGGGGAATTCTGAAAAAAGCATATCAGGGAAAACAAGCTGGCAAAAAATCCGTTTTTGCCTCTACACTTCCCTGCTCATTAGTTTTTCCCCGAATTCCAGCAATACCTGTTTTTTTTCTTCCGCAACAGACAGGGATGTTATACTTTTGAACGCTTTTTCCGTGTAGTGTTTAATTTCTTCCCGGATGAGCCCGGTAGCCCCGCTGGACACAAAAAGGTCTTTCACCGTTTTTATTTTTTCTTCCGTATCCGCAGGCGTAAGGTCATACAGGTTTTGTAACAGCCCGGAATCTTCTCCATTAAGATTTTCCAGAGCCTTCAGGTACAAAAAGGTCTTCTTGTTTTCCGCAATGTCCCCACCTATCTGTTTTCCGAAGGTCTTTTCATCCCCGAAAGCATCGAGATAATCGTCCTGTAACTGGAACGCTATACCGAGGTTCACTCCGAAATCATAAACTGCAGACGCTTCTTTGTCATCCGCTTCTGCAATAAAAGCTCCCATCTGCATTGCCGCACCGACCAGCACGGCCGTTTTGTATTCTATCATTTTAAGGTATTCCGGCAGGGTAACGTCATTACGCGTTTCAAAATCCAGATCGTATTGCTGTCCCTCACATACCTCCTTCGCCGTTTTGTTAAAAAGACCGATCAGTTTGGCCTGAAGGCCGGGATCATACTCCCCAAAAAGCGTGTAACTCAAAACGAGCATTACGTCACCGGACAATATCCCCGTATTGACATCCCATTTTTCATGCACGGTAGACATCCCTCTCCGCAGCGGGGCATCGTCCATGATATCGTCGTGCACCAGGGTAAAATTGTGAAAGACCTCTACGGCCAGGGCAGCATCCAGCGCTTTTTTGTAGTCTCCGCTGAAAATATCGGTGGTCAGGAGGGTAAGGACCGGGCGCAGGCGTTTCCCCCCAAGGTTCAGGATATAATGTACCGGGGCATATAAACCCTCCGGTTCCTTCTTAAAAGGATAGGTTTTCAGGTAATCCAGGAATGCTTCCTGATATCGGGAAATGGCGAACATACGTTTATTTTTAAGCTAAAATACACCTCCTGCTACAAAGTACAAAGCAATTTATAATTATTGATCCGTTTTAGCACAACCCATACATATTTTAACCACTCCCCTCGTGTAAAAAAAATTTTCCCTGTTGACACAGGGCTGTCACCCCGTTGCTTTTTCTTTGAAGAAACTAATGATCCATAGCCGGTTAAGGAATGGTAAACTTTGGAAACTTTTATTGTTTTTAAAGTTTCTTTGTTTATATTTGCCCTTGATTATGAAGGAACAAATCATAGAAAAAGCAACTGAAATGTTCTTAAACATCGGTTTTAAGAGCGTTACCATGGATGATATTTCTGCCGAAATGGGAATATCAAAAAAGACCGTATATCAATTTTTCAGGAATAAATCGGACCTGGTTGGGCATTGTTGTAAACATATTCTCAACATTATAGCAAAAGATATCGAAGAAGTTGAGAGCTGGACGCTCAACCCCATAGAAGAAATGTACGAGGCCCGGAAAGTTTTGCTCAGAAGGCTTAAAAATGAAAAAACATCTCCGGTTTATCAGCTTCAGAAATACTATCCGAAAATATTCGAGTCCCTGCGGAAAGAAAGGTTTGACATGATGGACGGCTGTGTTGTCAACAACCTGAAGAAAGGGATGGAGCAAGGTTATTACAGGGACAACCTTGATGTGGAAGTCATATCCAAGATATATCACAACGGGGTTACGGGACTCAAGGAAAAGGACATGTTCTGGCCCCAGCACTATACCGTCCCTTACCTGATGAATGTTTTTCTGGAATATCATGTCAGGGCCATCGCCACACCCAAGGGCATCGACACCCTGAACGAAATACTGGTAAAAGAGCGAAACAAAAGCGCTATACCCCCACAAACAAAAGAAGAAAATGGCCGTTAACCGTATTTTTCAACACATTAAAAAGCTATTTAACACCTTATGAAAAACATACTCCCAATACTAACGCTTTTATTTTCCGTAGCCCTCACGGCACAGGAAAAAATGAGTTTTTCGCTTGACGAGGCCATCCGGTTTGCCCTGGAGCACAACAGGACCGTGCTCAATGCGGAAAACGATATTGAGATCGCTAAAAAGGAAAAGTGGGAAACCACTTCCACAGGACTGCCTCAGATAGATGTAGCGGTCGATTATCAGCACAACCTAAAGCAACAGTTATCCCTGATCCCCGCTGAAATCTTCGGAGGCGAGCCGGGAACTTTCGAAGAAGTGGCTTTTGGTACCAAACAAAATGTAAGTGCCGTTGCCACATTAAGGCAAAAAATATTTGACGGTTCATATATTGTCGGTCTGCAATCGGCCAAAGTATACCTCGAAATATCCAAAAATGCCAAGCACAAGACCGATCTCGATATAAAAAAGGCCGTGATCGATGCCTATGGCAACGTTCTGCTCGCCGAAGAAAACATAGATATCCTGGAAAAAAACAAGGAGATCCTGGAAAAAAACGTATACGAAACTCAAAAGACCTTCGAAAACGGACTGGAAGAAGAAGAAAGTGTAGAGCAATTACAGATCACATTAGCAGGAGTGGAAAGTAATTTGCAGAACAATATAAGACTGAGGGAAATTGCTTATAAAATGTTCAATATTACCATCGGGGCCGAAATAGACACAGAGGTAAACCTTACCGATGACCTGGACGAACTTGCGGTTAAAAATACAGTTCCCGGTCTGGCAGAACAATCATTTTCCATAGCGAACAATATCGACTACAAAATAGCGGCCAACAACAAACGATCGCAGGAACTTTTGTTGAAATACGAGAAAAGCAAGGCCCTGCCCACACTCGATGCTTTTATAAACGGGGGCTACCAGGCATATAGTAATTCTTTCACCTTCCTGGAAAGCGACCAGCAATGGCTCGGAAGTTCTTTAATCGGCGTCAGCCTTAATGTCCCCATATTCAGTTCCCTGGGACGAAGTGCGGCCACCCAGCGGATGAAAGTGGAACTTGAGAAAGCCAAAAACAACCTGAAAGAAACCGAACAACAGCTTCACCTCGAATTGCAACAGGCAAGAAGCGATTACCAGTTTGCCCTGGAGCAATACCGGAACAAGAAAAAAAGCCTGGAACTGGCCGAACGCATAGAACACAAGAACCAGGTGAAATTTTCGGAAGGAATGGCTACCAGCTTCGAGTTGAGACAGGCACAGGAACAGCTATATACTGCCCAGCAGGAGTATTTACAGTCCATGCTGGACATTATCAATACAAAAACCGAACTGGAAATCGTGTTACACAATGTCAACGAATAACAAATGAACACACAAACACACCATAAAAAAATGACCATGAAAAAATTATATATCCCTGTCCTCAGTATTGCTCTTCTGGCCTCCTGCGGAGGCGGTGGCGGCAAAAAATCGGTAGAAAGTATTATTGAGGGCGGTTCCCTCCAGGAAATGAAGACCAAAAGAGGCGAACTGGTGATCCAACGGGACGAGCTCTCCGGCCAGTTGACCCGGCTGGACGAAGCCATCTCAAAACTCGATACTCTCCACAAACTGACACTGGTGTCTACCACACGAGTCAAAGACACCCTTTTTAACCACTATATCGAAGTACAGGGGAGTGTAAGCACCAAGCAGAATATTGTCATTAACGCCGAATACAACGGTATACTCAAGGAAGTTTATGTCAAAGAAGGACAGGCCGTAAGAAAAGGACAATTACTGGCCAAAATAGACGATGGCGGCCTTTCCCAGCAACTTGCCCAGCTGCAAGTTCAGGCCAACCTTGCCAGGACCACCTATGAGCGTCAAAAGCGCTTATGGGATCAGAACATTGGTTCGGAAATCCAGTTCCTGGATGCCAAAACATCATACGAATCGCAGGAAAAGGCCATTGCCCAGTTAAAGGACCAGATAACCAGGACTACCGTTACCGCTCCCTTTTCCGGCACCATAGACGATGTGATCACCGACCAGGGCGCTGTAGTAGCTCCCGGAACCGCACTGATGCGTATCGTAAGCCTCAGGAATATGTATATAGAGGCCGAAGTACCGGAAAAATACCTGGCAAGCATCAAAAAAGGGACCGATGTACAGATTGATTTTCCCGTACTGGGAGAAACCGTGGATGCCAAGGTAAGGCAGGTGGGCAACTACATAAACCCCAACAACCGCTCTTTTAAAGTTGAAGTTGATGTCCCCAACGAGTCGGGAGATATAAAGCCCAACCTTACGGCTAAACTAAAGGTAAATGATTATACCAGTGAAAATGCCATACTCATCCCGCAAAATATCATTTCGGAAAATGCCAACGGAGAACAATATGTCTATCTGGCCGAAAACAACGGTTCGAAAAATGAGGCCACGGCAAAAAGGGTCATCATAAAAACCGGGAAAACCCAGGGAGATATCGTAGAAGTGCTGGACGGTATATCAGACGGAGATTACCTCATCAATGAAGGTGCGAGAAGTGTGGAAGAAGGCCAGATGGTAAAAATTATAAAGTAGGGTTTAATTGAACATTGAACCAAAACCTGACCTCAGACCGCATACGATAGTCTGCGATCATCCGGAGAGCACTGTATGAAACAGTTTACCATCTCATACCAATTTGTGATATGAGATTCGGGATTCGATTTTAAAAACAGAAATATCCAAACCAGTAATCTTGTCTGTATGCAAACAGGCATAAACTTCGAAACCAATGGATAATAAAAAAATAGATAAAGAATTTGCCCCGTCGTCATGGGCGATCAACAACAGGACCATCATATATGTCGTTATCGCAATTTTCTTCTTCATGGGGCTATCGGCATACTACACCATGCCCCGGGAGAGTTTTCCTGAAATCAAGGAAACCAAGATATACATCAGCTCCCTGTATCCGGGCAACACTGCCGAAGATATAGAAAAGCTTATTACCGACCCGCTGGAAAAGGAATTGCGGAATGTGAGCAATGTGGTAGAGATCACTTCCACATCACAGGAAGACTATTCCATAATTACCGTAGAATTCGATGAAGACATCGCCGTAGATGCCGCCAAACAGAAAGTAAAGGACAAGGTGGATTCGGAAAAGGCCGATGAAGACTGGCCCACTTTCAACGGGGCTAAGGTAGAGCCCAATGTGTTTGACCTCAACTTTTCAGAAGAGGTCCCCATACTGAACGTCAATATAAAAGGGGACTACCCGGTAGAAAGACTAAAGGATTTTGCCGAATACCTGGAAGATGAAATAGAGACCCTGCAGGAGATAAAACAGGTGGATATCCGCGGGGCACAGGACAAGGAAGTAGAAGTTGCCGTGGACATTTATAAAATGATGGCGGCCAAGGTGAGTTTTGACGACGTCATAAACACCATTAACGGCGGAAATGCCACTATATCGGGAGGAAATCTCATAACCAGCGGGCAACGGAGGACCATCCGGGTACTCGGGGAGATCGAAGATCCGAAGGAATTACAGAACTTCGTCGTCAAATCGGAAGACGGGGCCATTTACCTGAGAGATATAGCCGAAATCTCTTTTAAGGAAGAAGACAGGACCACCTTTGCAAGGGAATTCGGGGAGAACGTGGTGATGCTCGACGTAAAAAAACGGGCAGGAAAAAACCTTATCGACGCTACACAAGGTATTTACAGCATTGTGGATGACACCCAGGAAAACTACCTCCCAAAAGATGTACAACTGTCCATCACAAACGACCAGTCTACACAGACCCTTAACCAGGTGGACGACCTGGTCAACAACATCATCTTCGGTGTGATACTCGTAGTAGGCGTTCTGATGTTCTTCCTGGGCTTCAGGAACGCACTGTTTGTCGGTTTTGCCATCCCCATGTCCATGCTGATGTCTTTTATGATCGCACAAACCCTGGGCTTTACCATGAACACCATGGTGCTCTTTGCCCTGGTAATGGGACTGGGAATGCTGGTGGATAACGGGATTGTACTGGTGGAGAACGTCTATCGCCTTATGGAAGAAGAAGGTATGAACCGGATAGAAGCCGCAAAAAAAGGTATCGGTGAAATCGCCCTTCCCATTATCGTTTCTACGGCCACTACGGTTGCGGCCTTTATCCCGCTGGGCATGTGGCCCGGTGTAATGGGTGAATTCATGATCTACTTCCCCATGACATTGTCCATTGTCCTCGGTTCCTCGCTTTTTGTGGCCATATTCATGAACTCCATGCTGGTCTCCAACTTTATGGAGATCACAAACCGGATACTTTCGAGAAAACAGCTCATCCGCCTCTCCGTTATACTGGGAGGACTGGGAATATTACTGATCTTCATGAAAGGGGCCGCCAGAGGTGTAGGTACGTTGATGATCGTAACGGCAGCTATGTTCTGGATATACAAATATTTTATTAAAAAACTGGCCAACCGCTTCCAAAGGGTATTCCTCATCTGGCTGGAAGATAAATACAAATCATTTCTGACCTTTGCCCTCCGCGGGTGGCATCCTTATGCCTTTGTGGGAGGTACCATACTGTTACTGTTCTTCTCTTTTGTACTGGTGGGAATTGCGGGGCCCAAGGTAGAGTTTTTCCCGGATAACAAACCCAACCAGATCATTGTCTATATAGAATATCCCCAGGGAACGGATATTGACAAGACCAATGCCATCACCAAAGAGATAGAACAGGACGTTTACAGCGTTTTGAATGCGCCCCGGTTTATGGATGGTGACTACAATTACATGGTAGAATCTGCCGTATCACAGGTCGGTGAAGGCGCCGGAAACCCGGAAACCGACGGAGGCTCTTCTGCAGAAATGCCCCATAAGGGGAAGGTTACGGTGACCCTCAGGGAGTTCAAATACCGTCGGGGACAGGACAGTGAAGAGCTGCGGAAAGATGTCCAGGAAAAACTGGCCGGAAAATATCCTGGTGTCAGTATTTCCGTTGAAAAAGATGCCGTTGGCCCGCCTGCCGGATATCCCATTAACATAGAGATCAAGGGTGAAGATTATGCAGAACTCGTACACACTGCCGAGCGTATGCGCGACTTTATCAACGAAAAAAGCATCAGCGGTATCGAAGAACTGAAAATTGACGTCAACCGCAACAAACCGGTAATGGAAGTCACGGTTGACCGGGAAAAAGCAGGGGAACTCGGGGTTTCTGCCGGACAGGTAGGTACGCAATTGCGAAGGGCCCTGTTTGGTGAAAAGGCCGGTGTTTATAAAAAAGAAGGCGAAGATTACGATATCAATGTTCGCTTTAATGAAGAAAACAGGTACAACACCAGCGCCCTGTTCAATCAAAAAGTAACTTTCAGGGATGCGGCTACTGGGCAAGTGAAGGAGATCCCGATTGCCGCAGTGGTAACCCGAAGGAACACGGCCTCCTTCAGTGCTATCAAACACAGGAACCTAAAACGCCTTGTAACCGTTTATTCGGCAGTGCTCCCCGGTTACAATGCCAACGAGATTGTGAGCCAGTTAAAATCGGAATTGAAAAATTTTGAACTTCCCGACAGGAATACTTCTTATGCCTTTACCGGGGAAATGGAAGAACAGGAAGAGAACATGAAATTCCTTCTCGGGGCACTGGCTTCCGGTTTGGGACTGATCATGTTACTGCTCATATTCCAGTTCGGTTCCATATCCAAACCGAGCATTATTATGCTGGCCATTTTCCTGAGCTTTATCGGGGTATTGTTCGGGCTGGTTATCTTTAACATGACCTTTGTTATCATCATGACCATGATGGGGATTATTTCCCTGGCCGGTATTGTGGTGAACAACGGGGTGGTATTGCTGGATTACACCCAGCTGCTCATTGACCGGAAGAAACACGAACTGAATATGCCGGAAAGCAGTGTACTTTCAAAAGATCATTTGATAGAATCTGTAGTAAACGGCGGGAAAGCACGTCTGCGTCCGGTAATATTAACGGCTATTACCACTGTATTAGGGCTTATCCCCCTGGCCATAGGACTCAACATAGATTTCTTCTCCCTGTTCTCGAACTGGGACCCGAAAATCTACCTGGGTGGTGACAATGTGATCTTCTGGGGCCCCCTCGCATGGACGGTAATTTTCGGACTGACCTTTGCTACCTTCCTTACACTGATCATTGTTCCGGTAACCTTTTATCTGGTGAGCCGTTTCAAGACGTGGTTGCTGGGTAAAAGAAAAAAGAACGGAAACAACAACGATATCCCGGAAGATACCGAACCTTCCCCTTCAGCATAATACGTAACATTAACCAAACAAAAAAACGGGACTGCGTTGGCAGTCCCGTTTTTATTTTGAATAAACTCAGGGATTATTTGTTCAATACAACAGGTCTGGCATTACCCCACTTGGTAACACTCACTATTTTACTGTTCTCAAAATTCACTTCATTGAGGTTCTCGGTTGTCCAGAAAAACCATTTTCCTACTTTTTTTCCTTCGTCATACTTCCCCGAAGCAACTTTGTTCCCTTCAATATCGTATGCTTTCCATTCGCCATGCAGTTTCCCATTTTTGTAAAACCCTTTTTGCGCAATTTCTCCGTTATCGTGGAAATAGGTCGCTTTTACCAGGTCTCCCTCTTTTTCCAGTACGGGTTTAACATCCGGTTCCTGGGCAAACAGGAATCCGCTGAACAATAAGGCTGCTATTAATGTTATATTTTTCATAGTTATGTTTTTTTTGAATAGATTTTTCCAACTTCGTCTATAACAAAGATAGTGAAAATATTTACATTAAAAAAACATTTACGTAACATTAAATTAACATTAAACAAATTAAACCCTAATAATCAGACATTTAATGATTATCTGAAGTATTCTTGCTTTATTAGCCTGCTGATAATCATTATATCCCGACTGAAACTATTCCACATTCTCGTTCAACGGAATGGGAAACTGTTGCCAGACATCATCTTCCGCCCGGTCTATCGGCAGTTCGTCCAGCCTGTTGTACCTTCTCATATCAATCCAGCGATGTCCTTCTCCGTAAAGCGAATACCTGCGTTGTTTTAAAATTTCGTCCAGTAATGCTTCCTGTCCCGTTCCCCCCGAATAATCCGGCAAACCAGCAGCGTTCCTCACCACATTAATCGCCGCCACGGCTTCTCCCGGATCTGACTGGTAATTGGCTTCGGCATATAATAAAACCAGTTCTTCATTCCTGATAATGGGAACGGGAGATACATTAGAGATATACACAAAGAAATCGTGGGTCCCCGTAAGGTTATCCAGCGTCAAAGATTCTTCCCTTTCCGTTACTTTAGCGGTCCTGTTATCTCCGGCCTCCGCATCTTCCAGAAAAGAAGGGTGTGCGATCCTTGCATTGGAAGCGGTAGAGTTTTGTGCAAAGAACATCGGGTTAAAGACATCGTTACCTTCGGCTGAAAACACGTAATAAACACCCGTGTCCAGACTTCCGTTCATATCAAAAAAGGAATCTTCCAGCAAACCTGCCACGGTTTGCATATCTCCCTGGTAGGCAGCAATTCTGGCAGCAATGGCCCTATTGAACATTAAGAAACCGGATGGTGAATCAAAACCGTCAAAACCACCCGATAACTGAAAAGGAAAAGCGCTTCCCGCCGAAGACAGATCGGTAGCGGCCGTTGACAATATTTCCTGAATGCCTGCCAGGCTTTCGTCATACCCTATTACAGGTCCCAGGTTATCCGGATCACTCATGTCTATCCGGATACCATTTTCATAAGTAAGGTTAAGGTTAAGCAGAAGTTCATAGGCACGGATGGTGTTTACAAAACCTCTTATACCGTTTTTTTGCGCATCGGTAATATCGGCAGTTGTTGTCTCTACAGCTTGCAGTACCACCAGGGCACTTTTAACAACCCTGTATCTTGCAGCCCAGGGATTTGTTGTATAAAAGGTATTATTGTCCAGTACGGCCGACCCTTTTCCGAGCAAATCGGAAGTAAAACGCGGGTCGGAAGTGGCAAAACGGTAATATTCCCTGCCAATGACCCCGCAATCGTCCAGGTAAGTACCAATGTTGGCACGCATACCGGACTGCATCCCTCCTATGAGGTCCTGGATATCGCCCAGTCCGGGGTCTTCCAGCAGGTTGTCCAGGTCGGGGCTGTTCAGGTTCGGATATTCTTCCACTTCGCAACTCATAAGACAAGTTGCCATAATAGCGGTCAGAAAAAATAGTTTATATATGGATTTCATGATCTTGATTTTTAGGTTAAAAGTCAACAGAGAGGTTAAACATATAGCGCCTGGAGGACGGGAAAGGGGTCACATCCACCCCCGTAGACAAGCCGTTACCTCCAAAGTTGGACACTTCGGGATCGTAGCTGTTATAATCGAAGAACGTTAACAGGTTGGTTCCTGTAAAGCCCAGCTTGATATGAGCTACATACCCGTCAAACCAGCGTTCCACAAGTTCGCCGGGGAAATTGTAATAGAGTCCCGCTTCCCGCAGTTTCAGGTACGAAGCGTCTTCCACAAAAACTTCTGCCGAGGTCCCTACCTGGCTGGCACGATATTCCCCGTTTGACAAGGTTCCGTCGGGATCGAGACCAAAATCGTCGTAGTCGTGTGTTGTTTTGCTCAGGTCGCTGAGCAGGGTGGTAAGGTTGATATTATCCCCGCCCTTTTTCCAGTGAAACAAAAATGACAGTTCAAGGCCTTTATACCTGAAGTTGTTATTAAAAGTCATCTGGAAGTCCGGTTCGGCATCCCCGAATTTAACCAGTCCGTCGGGGCTAATGCCGACAATCTGGGTAGCACTCTGTCCTTCCTCGATACGGAAAGTTCCCAGAGAAGCCCCGAAAGCCCCGAGGTTAAAGGCCGGCACGTTAAGTTCCGTAATCTCCGATTTGTTCTTAAAGAAGGTAACATCACTGTTCCACATAAAGTCCTCGCTTTCAAAGGGCCTTGTATTTAACGTGATCTCTATCCCGGTGTTTTTCAGGTTCCCGGCATTTCTCCACTCTGTTGTAAAACCGGAAGAAGGCTCCCTGTTGGTCTGAACCAGCAAGTCGTCAACCTTTTTATTGTACCAGGTAAACTCAAGACCGATCCGGTTATCCAGTAAACCCAGGTCAAATCCAAGTTCAAGCTCCTTTTGTCTTTCGGGTTCAATGTCCGGGTTCCCCAAAATGCCGTCCAGGATAATCCCGTTAACACTGGAGCCGCCAATTCCCCCTATCAACGTACTGTTAAAGGAGGTAAAGGGAGAGCCGAAAGCCGGGAAATTACCCGCTTCCCCGTAGGCCGCCCGTAACTTAAACTGGTTGACCTGCCCGAGATCCCAAAAACCAAATTCGTGCAGGTTGGCGGCCAGGGAGGCCTTGGGATAATAATACAACTTATTGGCATCCCCGTTGTTGGACGATTTATCCCCTCTTACCCCGACAGTGGCGATCAGTTTATCCTGAAAATTCACCTCTTCCTGTACAAAAAAACCGGAGTCTTCCTGTTTCAACCGAAACTGGGTCACCTGTTGTGAAGCAGCCTGATCTACATTGGTTTCGGAAGCGATGAGATCAGATGCGGAGATCAGATAAGTATTCCTGTCAAACATCTCCCGGGTAATACCGGCCTGGGTCCGGAAATTAATGTTGCTGTCCGTATTAAAATTGTGCACCAGGAAGGCAGAAAAGTTGATATTCTTATTTTGTGTCGATCCCTGTATGGACTGTCCGTTCACCCCGCTGTTAGATCTTTTTTCAAACTGTAGTTCCTTGGGGAAAATGGCCCGGGTATTCAGGTTATAGCTGTCAAGGCCTCCGCGGAGTATCAATTCCAGACCGGAATTGGTCTCCTTGTAAATATCGATGTTAGCCGACCCGCCCACAATAAAGCGGTTTACCTTTTCATTATTGGTCATCAGGGCAATGGTCTGCAAAGGGTTAGAGCCTCCGTAGGGGTTATCCGGATAGTTCCCTTCTTCGTCCGGTTGCAGTTTTGCCCAGGGCGGCAGGGAAGTAAGCGTAACCCCGATAGTCGACCCGGTATTGTCATTGTTAAAAAAACCGCGGTCGGCCGAGGAGTATATGTAATTGGAATTCAGGCTTAATTTTATCCTGTCAGATACCCTGTGATCCAGGTTAAGTCGCAGGGACACTCTTTCGTAACCCGTGTTTTTTACAATGCCCTTTTCGTTTTTGTGACTCATCCCCGCGTAGAAAGTTGTTTTCTCTCCCCCGCCGCTGGCACTGAAACCGGTGCTGCTGATAAAGCCCTTGTTATCAAATATCTCTTTTTCATAATCCACCAGGGTTCCGGCGTCACGGGCTTCGGCATAATCGGCATCCGCACCTTCCCCGAAGGCGTCAAGGGCGCGCTCCTCGTTCCAGTCCCTCAGCCCGAGCAAATTGATCACACTGTTGAACCCGAAGGATTGTGATAAATTAAACTGCGTCTTTCCCTGACGTCCCCTCTTGGTGGTAATGATAACCACCCCGGCAGCTGCCCGCGATCCGTAAATGGCTGCTGCGGAGGCCCCTTTTAATATTTCTACGTTCTTGATGTCGTTAGGGTCCAGGTCGGCAATACGGTTGGAGGCATTGTCCTGGTTGGAAGAAGAGCCCTGACCGGCAGCACCGGATACATCATTCAATCCTGCAGAGATGGATGAATTGTCAACATAAACACCATCAACGATATACAGCGGCTGGGAGTTCCCGAAAATGGAGGTTATCCCCCTCAATTTAACAGATAATCCTCCCCCCGGTGCTCCGGAGTTGGCACTCACCAGGGCCCCCGTAAATTTACCGGCAAGGGCGCCGTCCAGTGTTTGCGGCTGAGCAACACCCACCAGCTCTTCGGCAGAAATGGAAGACACAGCATTGGCAGCATTACTCCTTTTAATGGATGTGGCCAATCCCGTAACCACCACTTCTTCCAGTCCCGTAACATCTTGTTCCATAACGATGTTCAGGGTAGTTGCTCCACCGACTTGTTCTTCAACTGTGGTATATCCCAAACTCGAAAAAACAAGTGTTACAGGAAAACTATCCACACTAAGCTGAAAGTTTCCATCAAAATCAGTAACTGTCCCGGTAGTTGTGCCCTTAACAACCACGTTTACCCCCGGTAAAGGCAACTCCGATCCGGCTTCCTTCACGGTTCCGTTAATTTCTCCCTGTGCCATGGCTCCTACCGGGGCAAGGCATAGGAGGCACAAGGAAAATAATTTACATAATGTTGGTTTCATAATATGTTCTTTTTAAAGTTACATATAACCAAATTAGTGAAAATTTAACTTTTAAATTGAAATAAGTTAAATTTAAATATCATATAATTCACATAATAATATTGTTAACACGTGTTTTCTCATCATTAAAAATCACAAAGTCCTTCCCGCACAAAATCATATATCTTCTTACATTTGCATCCCGGGATTACAGCCAACCGGAAAAGCATGCAAAAAGGATATTATTCCGGTATATGCATGCCGTCCGTCTGCCCGGAAAAAGAATACTGGAGACATTAACTAATGAACAGACCATGTACAGAAGTCACACTTGCGGAGAACTGAGAAGTTCTCATATAAACAATGAAGTTACCCTCGCCGGCTGGGTACAAAAGGTACGCGACAAAGGTTTTATGATATGGATCGATATCCGCGACCGTTACGGTATCACCCAGCTTATTTTTGACGAAGACCGAACTCCCAAAGACGTTTTCGAAAAGGCAAAGACCCTGGGCAGGGAATTCGTTGTACAGGTAAGTGGTACGGTTATCGAAAGGGAATCCAAAAACAAGAACATTCCCACAGGAACTATCGAGATACTGGTGAAAGGCCTGGAGATCCTGAACACGGCTACCCTTCCCCCTTTTACCATAGAGGACAATACGGACGGCGGTGAGGACATCCGCATGAAATACCGCTACCTGGACATCCGCAGAAACCCGGTGAAGAACAAACTCATCTTCCGTCACCAGGTGGCCATGCAGGTGCGTAACTATCTTTCGCAACAAGGTTTTATTGAAGTGGAGACGCCTTACCTCATCAAGTCCACACCCGAAGGGGCACGCGATTTTGTGGTGCCTTCCCGTATGAATGAAGGGCAGTTCTACGCCCTTCCGCAATCGCCGCAGACCTTTAAGCAGTTGCTTATGGTTGGCGGAATGGACAGGTATTTCCAGATTGTAAAATGTTTCCGGGATGAAGATCTGAGGGCCGACAGGCAACCGGAATTTACCCAGATAGACTGCGAAATGACCTTTGTGAACCAGGAGGACATCCTTACGGTCTTCGAAAACATGACCAAACACCTTTTAAGGGAAATCAAAGGGGTGGAAACCGATAGCTTTCCGAGAATGTCCTATGCGGAAGCCATGCAAAAATACGGGAATGACAAACCGGACATCCGGTTCGGGATGGAGTTTGCCGAACTTAACGAACTGGCCAAGGGAAAAGGATTTAATGTCTTTGACGCCCAGGAACTGATAGCAGGTATTGCGGTACCGGGAGCGGCAGCATACACCCGGAAACAGATCGACGCCCTCATCGACTGGGTAAAACGCCCGCAGGTCGGGGCCAACGGGCTGGTTTGGGCCAAATACAATACAGACGGATCGCTCAAATCTTCGGTAGACAAGTTCTACTCGCAGGAAGACCTCTCACAATGGGCAGAAGCCACCGGGGCACAGCCCGGCGACCTTATCCTGGTCATGGCGGGGCCTACGGATAAAACAAGAACACAACTGAGTGCCCTCCGCATGGAAATGGCAGAACGCCTCGGATTGCGGAAACCTGACGAATTTGCACCGCTTTGGGTGGTGGACTTCCCTTTGCTGGAATGGGACGAGGAAACCGAACGTTACCATGCCATGCACCATCCGTTCACTTCCCCGAAACCGGAAGACATTGCCCTGCTGGACACCGACCCCGGTAAAGTAAGGGCCAATGCCTATGACCTGGTACTCAACGGCAACGAAATAGGCGGAGGTTCTGTCCGTATCCACAACGCACAGTTGCAAAGTAAGATGTTTGAACTGCTCGGTTTCACCAAAGAAGAGGCCGAAGCCCAGTTCGGGTTCCTTATGAATGCCTTCCGGTACGGCGCACCGCCCCATGCGGGTATCGCTTTCGGGTTTGACCGTCTGGTGGCCATTCTCGGCGGGCAGGAGATCATTCGCGACTTTATCGCTTTCCCGAAGAACAATGCCGGAAGGGACGTTATGATCAACGCACCTTCCCCTATAGCCGGGGAACAACTGGAGGAATTAAACCTGCAGCTGCGCCTCCCCGATCCTGCAAACGGGGCCTAATGTATTCCGGGGATGCTGACGCTGTTCTTTAAATTTTGGATTTGACATTCAATATTTTATACTATATTTGCACTTATTTAGAATTAATTTAAAGTAGCAGATGCAGAGTTACAGCGAAGATGCCGCCGGAACGCGCTTTGATCCCGCACATTGGGCCGTATTATGCAGCATGGAATGCAAAAAGAAAAAGAAATGCTGCAAAAAATATAAAAAGAAGGGCAAAACACATTGCAAAAGTTGCCCGAAATTATAGCCTATGTATACAAATCCCGTGCTGTATTAAATGTAACGGGATTTTTTATGGAGTTTAAAAAACGTAAAAAACTTGGATTAACCGTATTAATGTTTTTAATTTTGCGCTTTCCTGAGCTTTTAAGAACTCATAAACTGAATATTAATTCATAAGTTCTATTTTGGTGAAAACCGGTACTATGCCAAAGCACGAAAAATCATTACTCACCAGGTTTTTAATATGGCGCGCCAAGCACATTTCCCAACGTCACTTTATCATCATACTCAGCATACTTGTTGGTTTCACTTCCGGGATGGGAGCGGTGGTACTTAAAAACTTCACCCACTTTATACAGCACCTCCTGGAAAACAACCTGGTGCAATATTACCACCATGCCTTTTATTTTGTTTTTCCAATTATCGGGCTCACCATCACTTACCTTCTCATGAAGTATGTGATACGGCACCGGGTAAGCCACGGTATTCCGTCTACACTCTATGCCATTTCCAAGAGAAAGGGAATCATCCGCCGGTTCCAGATGATCGGCTCTGTCCTCACTGCTCCCGTAACCGTCGGTTTCGGAGGGTCCGTAGGGCTGGAAGGCCCCACTGTAGCCACCGGGGCGGCCATCAGTTCCAACATTGCAAGGTTCTTCCATATGAACCAGGCCAACCGTACACTGCTCATCAGCTGTGCTGCGGCGGGTGCACTTTCTTCCATTTTCAAGGCCCCCATTGCCGCCATTATCTTTGCCATCGAAGTGTTCAGCCTGGACCTTACCCTGGCCTCCATGCTCCCGCTTTTACTGGCTTCCATATCGGCAATTATCACTTCATACTTTTTCTTCGGTTCAGACAGTTTATTACCGTTTAAAATTGTAGACGCTTTTTCAATTAACGATGTGCCTTTCTTTATTGTCCTGGGAATGATCTCGGGGCTGGTATCCATTTACTTTGCCAAAGTGTACCACAAAACCCACAGTCTTTTCGATAAAATCAAATCGCCCGTAAACCAATTGCTCATAGGCGGCCTGGGCATCGGGTTACTGCTGTTTTTTATCCCTCCGCTCTACGGTGAGGGTTTTGACGTTATCAACAACCTTATCAAAGGCCACCCTGAAAAGGCCCTGACCAACAATTTCTTTAACCTGAGCCCGGACAATGTATGGACAGTGATCCTGCTCCTGGCCGGACTGATGTTCTTTAAGGTCATTGCCAGCTGTCTCACTTTTGGTGCCGGGGGCGTGGGCGGAATATTTGCCCCCACACTGTTTATGGGCAGCATTATGGGCAACTGTGTAGCCAAGATCATCAATGTACTCGGGCTGGGAAACCCTGCGGTTTCCGAAAGTAATTTTACCCTGGTGGGTATGGCGGGCCTTATGGCCGGGGTGCTCCACGCACCGCTCACGGCCATCTTCCTTATCGCGGAACTTACGGGAGGATATGAACTCTTTATCCCGCTTATGATCACATCGGCCATCTCTTTTGCCATCACCAAATATTTTATTTCCCATTCGGTCTATACCATGGAGCTGGCCCGCAAAGGAGAACTTATTACCCACAATAAGGACCAGGCTATCCTTACCCTGATGGACATAGGCAGGGTCATCGAAAAAAACTTTATTCCCGTATATCCCGACATGACCCTGGGAGACATGGTGCACAATGCCGTGATCAAATCCAACCGGAACATCTTTCCCGTACTGAACAAAAAAGACGACTCCCTGGCCGGGGTTATCCTGCTGGATGATATTCGTCCCATCATGTTTGACCAGTCGCTCTACAAGGAAGTCAAGGTCTCCGATGTTATGCACGACCCTCCTGCCATTATCCGCCTGGAAAAGGATAATATGACCCAAGTCATGAAAAAATTCCAGGACAGCGGGGCCTGGAACCTGCCTGTGGTTAAAGACAATATGTATGTCGGTTTTATATCAAAATCAAAACTGCTCACGGCCTACCGGCGCAAACTCATATCCTTCACGGCACGCTGAACATAAAAAATCTTACCGCCCCTGTCTTTGGCATCGGTAATAAAAGGTGTATTTTTGCATAAAGCTTTAATGAACAATGTTATGGCCATCGTCGACTGACTTCCCTGTTGCGCTCGGAGTGGCCCGACCTTTAGTAACCCATACATCGATGAAAACCATTATCCGTATATTGTTTTTTGCCATTATTGTCGCTATTGGTACGGGGTATTACTTTATCTGGACCGAACAGCCGCAAACCGGTCACCGGATTATAGGTTTTGCTGTTCTTGGGCTCGCTTTTGTGCTTATGCCCCTGTTTCTGATACATCGTTATAAAGGTAAGAATTTACGTAACTTTAATCTCTTTAAGGGGCCGGAAGACGATAAAAATGCTGAAAACCAATAATTTTTTCAAGAAAAAACAATTATTTAACCTTTTGCATTCATATAAATCCTACATTTGTTACCTAAATTTTATTTATAATTCATAATGACAGGAACAGTTAAATTTTTTAATGAATCAAAAGGTTACGGATTCATTACCAACGACGAAACAGGCAGAGACATCTTTGTACACGTAACCGAATTAAGAGGTGTTGAGCTAAAAGACGGAGACAAAGTAGAATATGTTGAACAAGAAGGAAGAAAAGGCATGGTTGCTGCCGAAGTGCAGGTAATCGGATAATATATATTTTATTTTGCTTGACTTACAGCGTTTACTCCAGGAGTAAGCGCTTTTTTTATTCACATTTTTCCATCCTTCTGCCCGAAACTTCGTAAAATAGTATAATTTCCCCTTATTTTAAACCTTGATATTCGCAAAAATATACTTATCTTTAAAAGATATGATGAGTATCATCAATTCAGGTGAGTTGTACATCACATAATAACTAAAAATCCTACCCCCTGAGGAATTCACCTCGTATCAGGTTTTACTTTATAATTTTTTATACCAACAACACCTTTACCCCCATACTTGTTCTTTCCGGGCGGTAAATGTGTACTGACAGCAAAAGGAGCGGGAGCGTATGGATACAGAAAATACCCCACAGAACTATCAACAAATCCGGGAAATATTACAGGTGGCTCCACTGGGGGCTTTCCTGTGTCATATGAACGGGGATTGTTTCTTTGTCAACAAGGCCTGGGAAAAAATATCCGGCCTCGGTTTCAGGGACTCCCTGGGCACAAACTGGCTCAATATTGTACTGGAAGACGATATCCCGGCCATCACCAATATCATGAGGCAGGCGGTAGAACAGGTAAAGGAAGTTACTTTCCTCTACCGCATCCGTCATCCGGAAAAAGGCATCCGGTATTTAAAGACCAATGCCCGTCCTGTTGCAGATCCCGCCGGAAAGGAACAGTATTTCACCGGGTATGTAAGGGATGTCACCGAAAAACGGCTTTCTACCGTACAGATCAAACGTCAAAACCAGCTTTTCAGCATCCTCAAGAGCATACAGGACCGTTTTTATCTCAGTGAAAGCCCGTATAAGCTGTTTAACACCCTTCTTGAAAATATTGTGGAGATCACAGACAGCGAATTCGGTTTTATAGGCGAAATCCTCCCCGACGCCAATACCGGGCAACCCTACCTGAAAACCCTGGCCATCTCCAATATTGCATGGGACAAAGAAAGCAGGAAAATATACGAAGACACCAAAACAGACGGTGTGGTCTTCACGAACCTCGACACCCTTTTCGGACAGGTAATGCGTACGGGCGAAACATATATATCCAATTCACCGGGCACCGATAAAAAAAGGGGCGGCACGCCCAAGGGCCATCCGAAATTACGCTCCTTTATAGGCCTCCCGGCCAAGACCAATAACGAACTGGTAGGCATGATAGGCATTGCCAACCGAAAAAACGGCTACGACACCTCTTTTGCCGAGTTTTTAAGTCCCCTCCTTTCCACCTTTGCCAGCCTTGTGGCCTTTCACCGGCTTACCAAAGCCAAAAAGCTGGCGGATACCCGTCAGGAAGAACTCAACAACCACCTGCAATCCCTCATAACTTCACTTGAAGACATCATCCTTGAGATTGACGGCAATATGGTGTTCCGCAATGTCTGGGTAAAAGATGAAGAGCTGCTTTTTATGCCCAGGGAAAAGTTTATCGGCAAACCCCTGCCCGAAGTTTTCGGTGATCAGGCTCCCTTCTTTGTCAAACACATACGCAAAGTGATCAGGACAGGAAAAACCACCGAATTTGAATACAAACATTTAAACCCGGCCATAGACAAATGGTACAAGGCCAAGGTAACCCCGATAAACAAAGCCCCCCGTCCCGGTGAATATAAAATGGCCATTATTATCCAGGACATTACGGAACGTACCAAATATATCGAAGCCCTGAAAACGGAAAAGGAAAAACTGGAACGCACCAACCTCTTGTTTGACTTCAGCGAGGAACTGAGTAAAATAGGCGGCTGGGAAAACGATATAAAGACCGGAAAAATATTCTGGACCAAACAAACCCATACCATTTTGGAGGTTTCGCCCGAAACCCTGGGAAAAATGTCTCATAAACAACTCCTTGACCTCATGGAAGAAAGAGGGGCGGGCATTATCAAAAAAAGTTCGGTAGAAGCCGTAAAGAAAAAAAGGCCTTATGACGCCATTGCGCAGATCACTACGCCCAAAGGGAACATTAAATGGATACGTTCTATCGGGGTACCCATTATCCGGGACAATAAAGTCGTAACAATCAGGGGAGCAGTGCTGGACATTACCCAGCAAAAGGAAATAGAACTGGCACTACAGCAAACCAAGGAGAAACTGGAACGAAGTAACCTGCTGCTGGACGCCAGCCAGGAACTGAGCAAGACCGGAGGCTGGGAAAACAATATCGAGACCGGCGAAATATTCTGGACCAAACAGCACCATGACATTATGGGTATTTCCCCGGAAGAAGTCAGGGGCATGTCATTCCAAAACCTGTTTGACCGGGTCCATGCCGAAGACCGGCATATCATTGAAAATGCCTTTAAAAAGTCGATCCGGGAAAAGATTACTTACGATACCACCTTCCGGATCGTCACTCCTGCCGGGGAAGAAAAATGGGTGCGCTCCATAGGCTCGCCTGTGCTGAAAAACGGTAAGGTTTATATGCTACGGGGTTCCATTATGGACATTACCCGGAAAAAGGAAAACGAAATGGCCCTGATACGGGCCAAAAATGCGGCCGAAAATGCCGCCAAAGCCAAGACCGATTTCCTCTCGGTAATGAGCCACGAGATCCGTACCCCGCTCAATGGCATCATAGGCATTACCAACCTTTTAAAACTGAACCATACCCCGGAACAGGAAGAGTACATCGACAACCTGATGTTCTCTGCCGACCACCTGTTGCAGCTTATTAACGATATACTGGACCTCAACAAGATTGAAAGTGACAAACTGGAACTGGTCTATACCGAAGTGGACCTTCCCGAACTCATTGTCAACATCAAAAACCAGTTTAAATCGCTGGCTGATGCCAAGAGTGTAAAACTGGTGAGCCGTATCGACAAAAATGTTCCCCGAAAGATCATCGGTGATCCCGTTCGGTTAAGCCAGATCCTCAATAATCTCGTGAGTAATGCCATAAAATTCACCGAAGAAGGACAGGTTACCATAAAACTGCGGCAACTGTCGGCAACACCCGCACAATCTGTCATTCACTTTTCCGTAAAAGATACCGGGCTGGGCATCCCCAAAAAAATGCAGCAGCTTATCTTCGAGAGTTTTAAGCAGATACAACAGGGCGCCTACCGAAAACATTCCGGTACCGGGCTTGGGCTTACCATTACCAAAAAACTGATAGAACTGCACAACAGTGAAATCCGTTTAAAGAGCCGTCCCGGAAAAGGTACGGAGTTCTATTTTGACCTTGAGCTGGAACTTCCTTCTCACAAAAACCGGAAAACCTTTACTTCAAAGGCATTGTCGAGCTATAAAAACAAACTTTCGGGCATACGTCTGCTATTTGTAGAAGATAACCGCGTCAATGCCCTTGTAGCCCGGAAACAACTGGAATACTTCGGCATAATACCCGACTATGCCCGGAACGGGGACGAAGCTATTGCGCTCCTTCAAAGAAATTACTACCACATTGCGCTCATAGACCTTCACATGCCCAAAATGGACGGTTATGACCTTTCAGAGATCATCCGGCGGCAGTACCCGGAAATCCACATCGTGATCTTTACGGCCGATATCATGACCGATGTACGCCAGCGGCTGGCCCGCATGGGAATCTATGACATCCTCAACAAGCCTTTTGTGCCTTCAGAAATGTTATCGGTATTGTTAAAGGTGGCTCATGAAAAGAACATCCTGCTTAATGAAGGGGTTAGCAGCTAATGTTTCCGGGAATATGAAATTTTCTTTAAATCGTCTCTTTTTGGAATATAGAGAGCTATAATTCTCTTTAGTGAGACAGGGGGTTTGGGTCTTGTTCCTGTCCCGGGTATATGTCTCAGCTTTCGGGATTTATCCTATGGCTTGGGATTTCAAACCCTCCCCCCGTTGCTTCGCTTGGGGACCTCCCTTCATCTGAAGGGAGGAGCTTTTTTGGGCTTTATTTTTACGGTAAACCGTATAAAGGCTCCCCTCTTCAGACGAAGAGGGGTGGTTCCGGCCAAGGCCGGAAGCGGGAGTTTGACCATGCCCAGGTCTTAGGAATATTACAAAACATTAATGTTTTCCTGTGACTTGGGATGTCAAACCCTCCGTCCGAACTGAAGTTTGGACACCTCCCTTCGTCTGAAGGGAGGCGCTTTGTTTACGCAGACAGTGTGTAATTACGGTAGCCCAAATAACTCAATAACCTAATAACTGAATACCCCAACCATCACTACCTGAACTACCACCGGTTTAAATCCTTAGACACCACAACATTTACCCCAAACAACTACCTACCCCCTCTTCTTCCTAAAAAAACTTTTCAGCAGTTCGGATGCTTCGGCTTCCATAATGCCTTCTTTAACTTCTGTTTTGGGATGTATGGAGGCATGCATGGCCCGAAAGCCCCGGTGAGGGTCGGCAGCGGCGAAAACTATGCGCGATATCTGGCTCCAGTAGAGTGCCCCGGCACACATCTGGCAGGGCTCCAGGGTAACATAGAGCGTACAGCCTTTCAGGTATTTACCGCCCAAAAAACTTGCTGCCGAGGTGATGGCCTGCATCTCGGCATGGGCAGTAACATCGGTAAGGGTTTCGGTAAGGTTGTGGGCCTTGGCTATGACCCTGTTGTCAATGGCGATCACAGCCCCAACAGGGACTTCGCCTTTTTCGTAAGCTGCCCCGGCTTCCTGAAGCGCTTTTTTCATAAAATATTCATCGTCAAAAGTAGCTGTCATACCCGCAAAAATACAAACGCATCTCGTACTTTTGTGTCGTCATGTCAAAAAAACTGCTGGACCATATTGCCATTCCGGACGACCTTCGCCGGCTATCTGCAACACAACTGCCACAACTGGCGGGGGAATTGCGCGATTTTATTATCGATATCGTCTCCGCCAAGGAAGGCCACCTGGGGGCCAGCCTGGGCGTGGTGGAGCTTACCATTGCCCTCCACTATATTTTTAATACCCCGGAAGATCTGCTGGTCTGGGACGTAGGCCACCAGGCTTACGGGCATAAAATACTGACCGGCCGAAAGGATATTTTCGATACCAACCGCCAACTGGACGGGCTTAGTGGTTTCCCGAAGCGGAAAGAAAGTGTTTATGACACCTTTGGCGTCGGGCATTCGTCCACGTCCATATCTGCTGCATTGGGGATGGCGATGGCCTCCCGGCTGAAAGGGGAAACAGAAAAACAACACGTTGCTGTTATCGGCGATGCTTCCATTGCCAGCGGTATGGCCTTTGAAGGGCTGAACCACGCGGGGGTTACGGATGCCAACCTGCTTATTGTACTCAACGACAACGCCATCGGTATAGACCCGAGCGTGGGTGCGGTAAAGGAATACCTTACCCAGGTGAAGAAAAACCGTAAACTGGCCCGCAATAACATTATAAAAGCCCTGAATTTTGACTATACCGGCCCGATAGACGGCCATGACCTGCCTGCACTGCTCCGTGAACTGGAACGGCTTAAACATGTGCAGGGCCCCAGGTTCCTTCATGTCATTACTACAAAAGGAAAAGGGTTACAAAAGGCGGAAGAAGACCAGGTACGCTATCATGCGCCGGGAAAATTCAACAAAACCACGGGGGAGATCATCCCGAAACCCGTATCGGAAAAAGACCCGCCAAAATACCAGGATGTTTTTGGCCACACTATTGTTGAACTGGCCGAAAAAAACGGGAAAATAGTAGGCATTACCCCGGCCATGCCTACGGGAAGTTCCCTGAAATTCATGATGGAAGCCATCCCTGACAGGGCATTTGACGTGGGTATTGCCGAACAGCACGCCGTAACACTGGCTGCGGGAATGGCTACGCAGGGGCTCATTCCCTTTTGCAACATATATTCCACTTTTTTACAGCGGGCCTACGACCAGGTGATCCATGACGTGGCTTTGCAGGACCTCCCCGTGATCTTTTGCCTGGACCGCGCAGGAATTGTGGGCGAAGACGGGGCTACACACCACGGAGTATTTGACCTGGCCTACCTGCGCTGCATTCCCAATCTTATTGTTTATGCCCCGGCCAATGAAACAGATTTAAGGAACATCATGTATACGGCACAACTGGGCCTTCCCCATCCTATTGCCATACGTTACCCGAGGGGCCGGGGGGTAACCCCGGAATGGCGGCAGCCTTTTACCAAAATTGCGATCGGTAAGGGAAAAATGGTAAAGCAGGGATCGGACATTGCCGTATTAAGTGTGGGGAGTATAGCTAAAAACGTAACTTCAGCCATTAAAAACCTCACTGAAGATCAACAAGATAAGGTAGCACATTACGATATGCAGTTTGTTAAACCGCTTGACGAATCGTTGTTGCATAAAATATTCAGGGGGTTCAGGGCGTTAATTACCGTGGAAGACGGATGTGTTACAGGTGGTTTTGGAAGTGCGGTACTGGAATTTGCAGCGAGGAACGGCTATACAAAAGAGGTGTTGCCACTGGGAATACCGGACGAATTTATTGAACAGGGCCCGGTAAATGCCCTGCATGCCATGGCCGGAATAAGCCCTGAACGGCTTAAAGATCGCATAACAGGATTTTTATAAAAAGTACATTTTCATATCTTAGCCCCGCAATAAACCGGTAACAGTCAATAACCTAAGACCGGAACACAACCTGCAAAAACAATGGAACAACGCATTTGAGTGAATCATACTAACCAGCCCGGTGTTATGTTAACCGTAACACGGGTAACACTAAACCACATATAAAACTATCCATTTTACAATGAGAAAGATCGTCTCCCTAATTGCAGCAGTTTTTTGTATATACGGCCTGGAAGCACAGGAACTTTTAAATCCTATAAACACTTCGTCTTACGGGGTGCAAAGCCTCCCTGTACAAATTGGCAAAGATACATCGAAAACAAGGCATGCCCGCCTGCGCCGTCTTGTACCGCCGCCTCCGGCCCCTGTTTCTTACTGGACCAAGAAAAACGAAATGGGCATTGTACTGAGCCAGGCAGCCTTTTCGAACTGGAATGCGGGGGGAAACAACTCCATTTCGGGAATTTCTTCGGCAAATTTTGTCCGGGCCTACAAAAGGGGCAATGTTAGCTGGAACAATGAACTGATCCTGAAATACGGACTGAATTCGCAAGAGGACCAAAAGCTGCGAAAAGCGGACGATGCGATAGAGTTGAACAGTACGTTCGGTTACCGTACGCACCCGAAGTCGGATTGGTACTATTCGGGTAAGCTAACATTCAAGACACAATTTACCAATGGTTACAAATACCCGGACCGGGACAATCCCATATCAAAGTTCATGGCGCCCGGTTACCTTTTCCTGGGTGCGGGTACGGAATTTTCGCCCGAAGAGGAAAAGTTCAAGGCTTATTTTTCGCCCGTAACCATGAAGGCTACGTATGTCCTGGACCAGGACCTGGCCAACCAGGGGGCTTTTGGTGTGGAGAAAGCCATTTATGATGCTGAAGACAACATCATCAGGGAAGGGAAACAGACCCGTACCGAGGTGGGTATCCTTATCAACAGCCAGTGGGAAAAAGAGATTTACAGGAACATGCATTTTACCAACAGGGTATCGCTGTATACCGACTATCTCAATGATTTTGGTAATGTGGATGTAGACTGGGAAGTAACCTTTAACCTGGTAGTAAACGAATATGTAAAAGCAAATGTGGGCGCCCACATCAAGTATGATAATGATGTGAAAACGCGCGAACTGGAGATCAGTGAGAACGAAACGTTTGCCTACGGGCCCCGGTTGCAGTTAAAACAGATACTTGGGGTTGGGGTTAGTTATATGTTCTAAGGTGTTGTTGGGTTACGGGTTACAGGTTTTTGCCGGTTACCGGTTACCTATCACCAGTTTTTACTATAACTGTTTTACAAACGGGCAACCGGTAACCGGCAACTGGCTTATTTACATTTTAAAGCCCTATGCCTTACGTCCTGCAGTCTTATATCTTTTTTGTCAAATACTAAATTGATCTATAATCAATATCACCCATAAAAAACAATGACCGATAGCGGAATACTGAAATATATGGCTGTTATCGGTTATCTGTTTCGGTTTAAAAACCAAACCATTGAGAACTTCAAACTTTTACATCAGGAAAATACCGGGCAACCTCACGTGGCCGTTACGCCACAGGGTGATGTACCCGGAGCTGTCTCCGGAAAGTGTTATACTGGAAGAAGATGACCGGGGCATGCATTTCGGGTTGTTTTCGGCAGATGACCGGTTGTGGTCGGTGATATCGCTTTTTCGGCACGGGGACGGGTATTACCAGTTCCGCAAGTTTGCCACGGATACGGCACAACAGGGCAAAGGGTACGGTTCTGCCCTGCTCTCCTACACCATTGATTTTTGCCGTAAGGAAAATGGCCGGGTGCTTTGGTGCAATGCCCGGACCAGTGCCACCTCCTTTTACAAACGCTACCGCTTTACGGAAACGGATACAACCTTTTTTAAGGACGGGCATGACTTTGTGATCATGGAACTGGAGTTATAACAGGGAAGTATGGCTTAAAGTGCCATTGTATGACAATTCTATAAATGAAAGACCGGACCCCACGACTTCGCCCGGAGTGACAGGTATAGTGTTCTTCAATATCGTTAATGGAGCCGGGGGAACAGACATTCCCATTATAAGAACAGGCAGTTTAACTGCGAGAACAGACACTCCCATCGCAAGAATATAAACTCCTATAGCAAGAACAGGCAGTTCAACCGCGAGAACAGACACTCCCATGGCAAGAATATAAACTCCCACCGCAAGAACAGACAGTTCAACCGGAAGAACAGGTATTCCTATTACAAGAACAGGCAGTTTAACTGCTTCTGCTAACCCTTCGATAAACCCGGGACAGGGTGCACAGCAGGTATGCGCATATCATTGGAGGTATGTTGCCAGCCTCCGGGAGATTGCTTCACTTCAGCCTGCCCTGAGTTTATCGAAGGGTTCGCAAGGACGTGTACTTGTTTTGGTTTTTGGGAAATGCTTAAACCAAAGCCTGTGCGTCATCGCCAGAATTGACGTTTTTACAATCGCATAAATTGACAATGACGTTAAGATAATCGTCACTGCGAGCGTAGCGCGGTAGTCTCCTGGCTGGTATGCGCCTGCCATTGAGGGTATGTTGTCAGCCTCAGGGAGATTGCTTTACTTCGTTCGCAAAGACGTGTACTTGTTATGGTTTTGGGAAATGCTTAAACCAAAGCCTGTGCGCGGTTGCCAACATTAAATCCCGCAATAATACTTTCCTGTAAGGGTATTGGTTTATTTTTCAGGAAGAAGAAAGACCGGGGGAAGTCCTTCTGTACTTGAATATATGGTTCATCCCTTAACGAAGGGCGTGAAAAGGTATGGCGGTGATCCTTGAGAATTGATCTGAACCGTTTCCATATACGGATTTGACGTATTTTTTTACGTCCAGGACCCTGCTGTAAAGCCCGGTGTCTTTGTCATAAAGCACTTCGTTCCGGGTACGGAGGGCCGTGTTAAGCGCAGCTTCGGTCTGGTCTACCCTGGCAGTGGCGTTGTTCATATCGGCCAGCCGTTTATCCATATTCTCCTTTTGCAGGTCTTTTTCATTGGGCTTGTAATTGCCAATGGTACGGATAAGGGTGAGCAAATGTGAAAAATGCTCGGCCTGCTGGGTGTATGACTGCCGGGAAGTAGAAATGCTTGTTGTGGTTTCTTCTGTCCCGTTTTCTGCAACTTCTTCATCGGGTTTGCGGGATGTGCCATAGCCCTGTATCCGCTTGTTGATGGAACGGGCATGGTCAAAAACCCCGTCACTGAGGTTCAGGATACCGAGGTGGCTCACAATCCTCGTGCAGAGGGGTTTGAGGTCCTGATACACATCCTGCCTGTGATGAATGGCATTCTTGTTGGCTGCGCGTCTGGTTTCGGCCTCTTCAACACTTTTTCTGGCCTTGTCGTGAAGTTTGGTGAGGTTTTCTACGGTAAGCGCCTTAACGGGCGGGTCGTACTTATCGTAGTAAGAGATCTGTGCAATGAGTTTGTTTAAATTGGCCACGTTTTTGGCATGGCCAGTTTCGTAGTTTTTCATTGAAACAATTTTAAAATTAAAAGAACGTATTGTGCCCTCCCGAAGTTATGGGAGCGGCATACGGTGGATTACGCATGAAAGTGTCTATTGTTCGGCTTCAAAAAAGGCTTACGGATTACAACTTTCATGTAGAGATCAGTTGGTTTTAACTTTATAAATGCATGCAATTTATTAAAACTGAATACAATATATAAAATATTCGCGTTTTGAGATATTAAAGTTTTCTTAAAATATCAAATATAGACGGGAGCAAATGTGTTTGGGAAGAAGGATGTCACGTTTGAGAAAGAATGTGTCACAAGTCTGGAGACTTGCAACAGTGATGCTGGTTAGATACTGTTCATTAATGTTTGATGCTTTCCTTTGGCTTGGGCTTTCAAACCCTCCGTCCAAACTGAAGTTTGGACACCTCTACTTCGACAGGGCTCAGTACGGCGCCTTCGTCTGAAGGGAGGAGCTTTTTTTTTGCTGCGTTCCTAAACATTAAAAGCCCCGGTCGGGGCTTTTGTACATTTTGCATTTATTAGGGTTAGGCTTCAAATGTTCTGTCTAAACCGTAGCACTCGCCCAGTGGGGTGGTGCTTTTAAGGATTTGGGTCAGGTAATACAGTGAAAAAGCCATATCATCGCCTTGTTTGTGGTGTTCGTGGGTTTCGGCTATGAGTTGAATGGCGTGCGATACGTAATACCGCATTAAGGCCAGGGTTTCATAGCTGTCTACCTTGAGTTCTACGTAAGTTTCGCCATAGGCGTTGGTTTTTAGCGTGTCTTTGTACGCTTCGAAATCTAAGGGTTTCATAATCTTGTAATTTAGGAATATTAAAACCCGTAAGGGTTAGGTGTCCTACGCCTACAAGAAGCGTTACGGTTGTTTCCAATACCGTCACCATGCCATACGGGCAGAATCGTCTTAAAAATATCATAGTCTTGTAGTTTAGGAACAGTAAATATACTGCTTTTTGCCGGGAAGGGCAAGGGTTGTGCAGGGTTTGAATGGTTTGTGATCTAAGGTTGTCACAAGTCGGGAGACTTGCGACAGCGGTGGTGGTACTTGTTGGAAACGAGCGCCGGGGGTTGTCAAAATACTTTACCTTAATACGTAGGTTTTCTTTAGTTCTTCAATGATTTCCCTATAGGCCCGTTCAAATTTCATTTTATCATTGCCAATATACTTGTCCAGATAATCATATACAATTTTTGACTTTTCAGGCTGGATATTTATTTCATATTCACCGACCTCCGGGCCATAATTCAATTCTAAAATTTTGGCTGTGATTCCGCGCACTATAATTTCGTCAATATCGTTGAATTCTTCTTTGAACTTTTCCTGATTGACCAATGAATCGAATGTTTTATCGTAGTATTTTCTGAATAATTTGTCTGTATAAATATGGCTGTTTTCGTGAATTATGATCCTCCTGTAATCGTTATTCCATTTTAGCTGTAGTTCTTTAAAGGAATCATTCGGATTATCGCATAGGTACGTTATAAGAAACAGCCTTTCATTTTCCGGGTTGTTTGTAAATGTTATGGCTTTACTTGTAATCCTGTTTAATGGATCAAACAGTATTTTAAGTGTTGTTTTTTTATCTGTTCGATAGAAGTCGTTTAGTTTTTTGGTTATCCGGTTTGAAATTATGGAATCTTCAAAGGACTTAAAATCAACATTATAATCTGTTTTAAATGCAATTGTTTTTTTAAAATCTATGAGAAGTTTGGAGAGGGAATCGATATTTTTTCCATACCAACCAAATTGTTCTGAAAATTCTTTAAGGTTTAAACTGTCTTTGGGTTTCAAATCTTTATCGAGACATAATGCAATTGACGGTAAATCTGCATTCCATTCGTCCCCGGTTCCTATTTTTTGTACCAAAGGATGATTGACATACTTTTTATAGGGCTCAAAGTGTGTTTTATAAAAATCAGTTTTACACGGTCTTACATCTTCGTCTATACTATCTTCAATAGCTAAAAAATAGGCTACCCTCAGCAGTTCTACCCGGTCGTCTATTGTTATGGATATGGTATTTTCAGTTCTTTTATTGTTAGCTTCCTCTTGTTTACAACCAATTACCGAAAGTGCAAGGATAAATAAAATTACGGGTATTTTTTTCATAACTAATGATGTCTATTTACAGACGGCAAAAATATTCAGTTGGTTACCTATGTGTGCTTTGAATTTGATATAACAGATTGGGCATGGCCCTGTTGCACTAATCTGATAACTAATTTAGCAAAAAGAAATCAAATTTGAAGAAAAGCAGGTGGCACTCGTTGGAAACGAGCGTCAGGGAAAAACGAGCGTCAGAAGTTTAGTTACTTTATTCGCTTCTTAAATTCTAAAATTTCAGACAGGTAAATTTCATTGAGAAATTCGTTATATACGTCATCTCGTTTATATACTATATTGTCTTCAGCGCTTTGAATGCTTTCTTTGGCTTTTTCGGTTTCTTCAGTTTTCTGATATGCCTTTGCCAATCCGAAATGTGCTTCACATACGGTATTTGATTGTTTTAATGCTCTTTGAAATTCTGATATTGATCTTTCGTAATTTCCGAGTTCAAATTCGCAAAGCCCCAAATAGACAAATGTTTGAATGTCCGCCCAATCTTCGCCCTGATTTTCAATACTTCTTCTAAACATGTCTTTTGCTTTCTCATAATCCTTTTTTCCATAATAACATTCTCCACGCAGAAAATCTATATCCTCGCCCCACGGGGCGTCTGTAAAATTTGGCGTTAAACTATCCAACCTTTCAAAATCCATTAGTGCCTTGTCGTAATCTCGCAATTTTCTTAATCTTATCCATCCCCGGTAGCCTAAATGCATTTTGGGGTTTAATTCTACCGCTTTATTCAGATAATCAAATCCTTTTTGAAAATCTCCGGCTTTGTTGAAAGCAACTGAACGTTCCATCCATATTTTACTATTTTCCTGGTCATACCGTACGGCAGATTCGAAATCGTTTATCTGCATGAAAAAATCTGATTTTTCCTTGTCATTTTTGATATTCCACCATACAATTATTCCAAGGATCACCAATAAAACAACCGTTCCTATACCAATAAATGTGTATTTAAAAAACTTCTTCAATTTTTCTGTCTTTTATTTTTAGCCTGATAAGGTTATATGTCTTAAAGTTTTTATCTCTTTTCCAGTTCTTGAGCGCAGCAGCAATTTCCCGAAGTTCATTTACCAGTTTTCCATTATTGAATTGTACATCCTGATAGTTTTCGTCAATTTGAAAAGTCTCCATGTTGCAAAGTTTCCCGGTTTTTGAGATATGAAGTCTCAATGTTATAAATCCGTTGGCGGGGCGGATGTTTTTTTTGGAGTTCTGAACCTCCCTGAATGCTTTTCTCAAAGTTATATTTTCACCTTCAACTCTACTGTTTATACCATTGGCCCAGTAAGGCATGGAACGTTCGTTGCATTCGGATTGATCTTTCGAAAAAGAAAACAACAGGTATAGTGCGGCTACAGCATAAAGTTTTTTCATTGTTTTATGTCATTAATTAACAGGTAAATATTTTTACAAGGTCACAAGTAGGGAGACTTGCGGGTAGGGATTCATTGCAAATAAGCGTCAAGGGCAGGTGTATTATTTATCAAACAGTTCTTTGAGTTTGTTTTTCAAATCATCGCCTCTTAAATATCGGGCAATTATGAGACCGTTTTCGTCTATCAAAAAGTTGTCCGGTATTTCGGAAATTCCATAGATCAACGCTACTTCATTATTAAATCCTTTCAGGTCGCTTACATTCTTCCAGGGCAGTTTATCTTCTTTGATGGCTGCTATCCATTTTTCCCTATTGGTATCTAATGAAACACCAACAATATTAAATCCTTTATCTTTATACGATTCAAATATTTTAACTAACTCCGGGTTTTCCGATCTACATGGTCCACACCAGGAGGCCCAGAATTCCAACAGGATGTACTTTCCTTTTATTTCTGAAAACTTTACGGGCTTTCCTTTAGGGTTTGCCTGCTCAAAATCGGAATACACATCCCCTACTTTGGGATTCTTATTGAGTTTTATAAATTTTTCGATAAATTCTCCTCCTTCTGTAGATTGTAGTTCCGGGGGCATTAAAGCAAACAATTTACCGGTTTCTTCAGCTCCGATTCTTCTCATTGTGCCAAATTGCAGGGTAAACAGACTTACATGGGAGTCCGGAAATTCTTCAATAAAGGTTTTATTGATCTCTGCTTCCTTATCTATCATTTTTTCATAGACCACCAATAGGGAGTCTCTGTTACTTTCGGTGATCATCTCCTCAAGTTCATCCATTTCCTGATGTATTGAGTCTTTTCTCTTTTCAAGTAAATCTGCTTCTTTTTGTGCTTTGGAGCCTGTAACGCTACCGTTCGAAAAATTGCCTTTTTCGCCTGCAATCTCAATAGTGCTGTTTTCCAGCCAGAACATTTTATATTCGTTAATGTCTTCCATTCTCAGCATGGCCAAAGTCGGTTTTTCGATTTCACCTTTGAACCGGAAGGTCTCATTGTATATAGTGGCGGAATCTATGGCCACGTCTGTCTCCGGATAAAGGTACATTACAACTTTGGTACTATCTGCCATGTTATTGGCACGGGCATTGACCAAATAGCCGGTTGTTTCTTTTTCTTTGTCTGTTTTACATGATACGATTGTTGTAAACAGTATTAGGATAAGGCCAATGGCTTTCATATGTTGCTTGTTTTTATACGGTAGTTTAAGTTTCTTTTTGTCTTTTCAACCTCCTGTTAAAAGAACAAAGGCTCTTAACAACGGCATTAAGTTATCACTATTTTATTCATTTTCAAATAAATAATTTTTGGATATATGGTGTAAAAAGTCTTGAAAGGCTCCCCTCTTCAGACGAAGAGGGGTGATTTCGGTCAAGGCCGGAAGCGGGGAGTTTGACCAGGCCCAAGCCCCGGGTATATATCCCGACTTTTGGGCTTTATCCTATGGCTTGGGCTTTCAAACCCTCCGTCCAAACTGAAGTTTGGACACCTCCCTTCGTCTGAAGGGAGGAGCTTTTTTTTGCTGCGTTCCTAAACATTAAAAGCCCCGAAACCGGGGCTTTATACATTTTGCATTTATTATGATTAGGCTTCAAATGTTCTGTCTAAACCGTAGCACTCGCCCAGTGGGGTGGTGCTTTTAAGGATTTGGGTTAAATAATACAGTGAAAAGGCCATATCATCGCCTTGTTTGTGGTGTTCGTGGGTTTCGGCTATGAGTTGAATGGCGTGCGATACGTAATACCGCATTAAGGCCAGGGTTTCATAACTGTCTACCTTGAGTTCTACGTAAGTTTCGCCGTGGGCATTGGTTTTTAGCGTGTCTTTGTACGCTTCGAAATCTAAGGGTTTCATAATATCTCTTAGTTTAGGAATAAGTAAACCCATACGGGTTAGGTGTCCTACGCCTAAGAGGGCGTTGCGGTTGTTTCCAATGCCACCACCATGCCATATGGGTAAAATTGTTTTTCAAAGTCATAATCTCTTAGTTTAGGAATAGTAAATATATGCATTTTTGGTGGTAAGGGCAAGGAGTATGCGGGGTTTGAATAATGTACGGGATATAAGGTTGTCACAAGTCGGGAGACTTGCGACGGAGGGTGTCTTTTTATGATTTGCAATCCGCAATTTGCTTTACAAATAAAAATAAACTTAGGACATGCGGATTTTAGGTGGAAACGAGCGCCGGATGATTTGTAAACACCTGCCGGACCTTACGCACTGATGCCTTAATCCTAATCTTTTTTTTAATTTCCGTTTTGTCCATAAATGAGGGTTAAATATTTTGATCCGGTTTTCTGCTATCCTGTTTAAGCCAATCCCCGATTTTATATTCCCGGTTTTATTCATTCAGATGCGTCAACAGATTTACGGTTGCCCCGTTGGGGTCTTTTACAAAAAAGCGTCTTACGCCCCAGGGTTCGTTGGTAATGGGGTACACGATTTCCCAGCTTTGCTCTTTTGCGCTTTCGTAGAGTTTGTCGACATCGGAAACTTCAATGGAGAAAAAAATTGAGGAATTGTTTAATGGTTCTTTTTTGTTGTTTTCAAAAACGGATAATTGTGCCGTGGGGTTTTCCGCAGAGGCAAAGGTCAATATCCACCCCATGTCCATAACCAGTTCCATGCCCAGAAATTCCGCATAGAATTGCCTGCTCTTTTCCACATCATCCGAATATATGTTGGGAACGATACGGCGGATAGCTATGTTGTTTTCCATTTTTAACATTCGGGTTTTAATTGTTTTCCTGTTTTCTATTAAAAGACAACATTCTTAATGCTGCCAATTTACCATCATTTTACAAACTTTCAAATAAATGTTTTTTATGTTCTGACAGGCCGGTTTTAAAAAAGAGCGCAGTAAAGTATGAAAGCAAAAACCTCAATTTTATTCAAAAAAATAAAAAAACCTTATTGTTATTTAATTATTTTTTTACATTTGTAAGCACTACCTCACCTAATTAACACCTTATTTCTCTTTGTCAATTTAATAAGAACACTACCCTTTTTAAGGTGCAGGATGTTTTTTGCAGAAAAACAACCTAAAAAGGCAGTTATTAAAAAATTATAAGATTATAATGTGTACGAACCTAAAAGACAGGCAGTATTAAAAAACACCTACTGCGCCAATTCCCCCTCAGGCCGGTGGATTTGAATAATTGAAATTGAAGTGTAACAACCAGGAACCAAAAGCTATACATTTTTTGAACAAAACCTGATTCACCCGGTTTTATTCAAACTTACAATTAACCCAAACTCTTAATTTTTAATTACCATGAGAACACTACAATTATTTTTATTGGGAACAATGCTCTCTACTGTTCTGATATCGTGTCAGAAAGATGAACTCTCTGATGCTGACGACCTGAACAGCCTGGAGGAAACCACAGCATTTGATGCCGAAAAATTTGCCGGTATTAAAATGTGTACTGAAATGTATCCCGAAGGTGTAACGCCCAGGGCAGCGGCCATTAGTTCGAATGTCTGGTCTAACGGCAGCACGCTTAAAGTTAAATTTATAGGGGGAACCTCCTATGTAAGGCAGAAAGTGATGCAATATGCCAACGAATGGTCTGATTATGCCAACATTACATTTGATTTTGTAACCGACGGAGCGGCTGATATCCGTATTAGTTTTAAAGAGGGTGGCTCCTATTCCTATATCGGGTCGTATGCAACCCAGGTGCCTTCTGATGAGGAAACCATGAATTTCGGCTGGTTTGACAATAATACTTCCGATACGGAGTTCAGCCGTACAACAATCCACGAATTCGGACATGCCCTCGGGTTGATCCATGAGCACCAGCACCCGGAAGTAACCATACCGTGGGACAAGCCTAAGGTTTATGAATATTACGGAGGGCCGCCCAACAACTGGAGCAAGGAACAAGTTGACCATAATCTGTTTGCGACTTATTCTGCTTCACAGACACAATACAGCGCGTACGACCCGCAATCCATTATGCACTATGCTATTGATAACGCCTTAACCATAGGTGACTTTGAAGTAGGCTGGAATACCGTGTTGTCTGCTACGGATAAAGCTTTTATCGCGGACCTCTATCCTAATTAAAAACGATCAACACTAAAATAGTATAAACTTTTGTTTGGGTTCCATATCATGCATGTAGTTTTGAATTGTAACTGCATGCATGATATGTATTTTTAATTTTTCGGAATTATTTTTCACTCCTGTTTTTCGTATCAAATGAACCGTGTTTTCAGAATCGTATTGGTGTTTTATGTTCTTTCGTCGGCCTGTAATACCGCAATTGGTCAGGAATCTGCCGGAGGTGAACTTTTTATTCAACCTTATGTAAAATACAGGCAGGAAAACCTGCGCTGGTCTATTGCCGGAGATGTCAAAGGGCAAAACCCCAATATCTATTCGGAACTGAAATGGAAAAAAATACGCGGCCCTCAAATTGGTGCATTGATCCATAAGGGACTATCTGAAGCGCTTTCCGTACAGTTCGATATGTCTTATATGGCTGCGGTTACCGGAAGGGTTACGGATGCCGATTACAGGGAAGATAACAGGCAGGGGAATTTTTACTATGAAAAGTTGCGTGCAGACAAAGGGTATACACTGTTATTCCAGGCCAGGTTGCAATACCGTTTATACGCCCGGCCCGGGATAAGTATAATTCCCTTTTTAGGGTATATCAATAAATATCAGCATTTGTACATGCTGGACAATGATATTCCCTTAGTAGAAGGAAAAAAGCTTGAAAGCACTTACAATCCCAACTGGAACGGTGCTTCACTGGGGAGTGTATTTCTTTTTGATGTAAAAAAACTTGACATCCTTTTTGAGTTGGAAGGCCATTTGACAACATACTACGCCGAAGCCAACTGGAATTTAAGAGAGGAGTTTACACATCCGATAAGTTTTAAACACCGCGCCACAGGTAAAGGCATCACGGCCCGTTTGTACCTGGAGTATCCCGTAGGCCATAACTTATATGCAGTATTAAACACGGATGCTTCTTATCTTAAAACCGGTGAGGGTACAGACAAGACCTATTATCAAAGTGGTGTACAGGCACTCACGCAATTAAACGCAGTTGTCAATACGTCGTTTGGTATAGGGGGCGGTCTCAAATACAAGTTCTTCTGAACGCGGTTACTTTACTAAAATACCACGATTAAACATTTTATAAAGCAGTCGAAAATTCGTACCTTCAAAGTTCCATACCCAATCTTAAAAATCAAAAAGCCATGAAACAAAAATGCCTTACCCTGATCTTATTACTGACCGTTTTAGCCATCCCGGTCTCCTGTTCTGACGATGACAACCTTGAACCTGTTGCATTAACCGATTTCAACGAAGTTAAAAATTCCATTAAATCGGGAGAACGGCTTGTTGTGGTCACCGACCTGGCAAAATGTGGCTTCCCTCAGAATTTGACCGGAAGGATGGTGATGAACGATGTGATTATAAACAATGACGAGTACCTTACTTTTTCCCTGAGCCACCTCACGGCCAATAATCCGGCTTATCCGGGAAAGGCTATCATTGAAAACCTGCACTACAGGCTGTTTAATGATGGTACTTTTGAAGTGACCATAAAATATATTGACCCGGATACTTCTGAAGTCATTTACGAATACGAGGGGGACATCATATGCCAGATCAACGAAGGTGTGAAGATTTTCAGTAATTTATGACCTTCCGGCAGTTCTTGATTGACCTGTGTCAAATATATTACGTTGACCGTTTATTGTACCTTTTTTTTTACTTTGTCAAATGCCGCATGCATGTAGTCTTTTAAAGATTCAAATGTTTTTTCGGACGGGTTAATTACACTTATCCAATACATGGCACCGTAAACCGGGTGGGGGAATATCTTGTCTTCTTCGGTAAAATCTATATTTGTATCTATATAGGCCTTGAACCCTTTTTTTTGAGGAAGGCTTTCAAATAAATCTTCAAAAATACCCTTACCTACACCAATGTTTAGCCGGTAATAGCCTTCCCTGTTCAGGTTTGAGGCATTATCATAGGCATCATCTGCCGTGACAATGGTTGAAAAAGGGAACTTATCATTGTCGTAAGACATAAAAAACAGGCTTCCGTCTTTCTCGATAATATTAATCTTTTCAAAGTTTTCGGTAACGTAATTTTTAATCCCTTCAATTGTCATACTGAATACTGTTTTTAGTATTATTAAAATATTTAACCGATTAAAACCGGAAACATAATTTTCCAGTAAATCCATTTCAGGTAGATGCTCTTTTGCCGATAAGGTTGCATCAAAATAAACAATGATTTTGTGTAAACACAATAACGGGCACTGATTTTTTAGTTTGTAAGCACCGATAAGTTTATACCATATACCCGTTATTGCATTTATACATTGCGTACTGTTTTATTTACCAGGGAATCTCTCCTGTTCCGGGATTGTATTCTTCACTGAAAAACCTTCCCGTCGGACCATCCTTATCCACCAAAGCGTATTTCACTATTCGTTGCCCTGCTTCTTCAACGGTGCCTGTTCCGCGGTGGTTGTTAAAATCGGTGGCAATAAAGCCGGGATCAACGGCATTGACTTTAAATGCCGTATCCCGAAGTTCATAAGCCAGGTTCAGGGTGTACATATTAAGCGCCGTTTTTGACGGAAGGTAAACAGCGCCTTTATGATGGTAATACTCCCAGTCCGGATCGCTGTTCAATGTAAGTGATGCCATACTTGAACTTACATTTACAATACGCGGTTGGGGCGACTTTTGCAGCAAATCCATAAAAGCCCGGGTAACCCTTACCACACCAAACAGGTTGGTATCAAATACTTCCCGGAACACCGATATGTCTGTACCCGTTGCTGTTTGTGGCAAGCCGCCGCTTATACCGGCGTTGTTGACAAGTACATCCAGGACTTCGGTTTTTTTGCCTATTTCAGCTCTGGCGGCGTTTACCGATTCCTCATTGCTGACATCAATTTGTACGGTTTCGACATTTTTTAAGCCTTCGTCTACAAGTTTTTCAACCGCTTTCTGCCCGTTTTCCAGTCTACGGCTGCCCAGATACACATAATAACCTTTTTGCAATAGCTGGCGGGCCGTTTCAAAGCCAATGCTTTTGTTGGCTCCTGTAATAAATACTGTTTTCATTTGTATTGTTTTAAGTTTACAACACAAAGGTTATCCTATTAAAAATAAAATGGTTTGCCATTTGGCAAAAAGTGTTTTCAGCGGAGGTTTTTTCGTATCCTGCTTAATGAAGATTGTGTAATTCCCAAATAGGAAGCGATGTAAGCCAACGGAATACGATTGGCCAGCGTTGGGTATTTTTCCAGGAATTCCCGGTACCTGGTGGTGGCGTCCTGCGACACCAGCGGGCTTACCCTTTCGAGTTTTTCGGCAAGTGATTTTGAAACTATTTTCTGAATGATATTGTCCCAGTCAATAATGGTATTGGAGATCTCTTCCCAGTCCTTTACCGAAAATACAACAAGTTTACAATCGGTAGCGGCCTGTATATATTCGGTAAAGGGGACATTCTTCAAATTAAAAAGCAAATGATTTTCCTCAATAAAGATTTTGGTGATCTCTTCGCCCTTGTTGTTGTAATAGCAAATCCGTATAATACCGTCAAGTATAAAGCCTACCTGCTTCAACACCTTTCCTGCTTCGGCAAAATATTCGCCTTTTTGAAGTTCCGTAACGGATGCTTTACTTAAAATAAAGTCTGTTTGCTGCCGGTTTAAATGGCCAAACCGTAATACGTAGTCTATAAATGCTTTCATGACGGCAAGTTAGTCAAACCGATGTTTACGGCATTTGTCATTTGGCAAAAAGTATCGTTATGGCATTTTATCGGTATTTATGAGGTAGGAGTTTATTTCCCTGATTACGGTACCCGTATTTTTTAAAAATGTAACTAACGTGAATAATGGATAAGAAAAAAGCTTTAGTTTAGCCTGAACTTAGCCGAAGCAGGGGTGTCCCGCAAGCGGGACGGGGAGTTTGACCAGGCCCAAATTCGGGGTATATTCCAGGCTTTCGTGTTTTTCCTGTGGCTTGGGCTTTCAAACCCTCCGACCAGACTGAAGTCGGCCCACCTCCCTTCTCCCGATCCCGATGGATATCGGGACAATCGGGATCAAAGGAGGAGCTTTTTAAAAGGTCTGATTCGCATAAAAACAGTTTTCGTGGTGAGTTTCCGCAACCTCGGGGGATTTGGATGTTTGTCATGTCCGGGTTTTTATTTTATAAAAGCCGTACTCATTGCAAATGAACGCCGGGTGTTGTTAATCGTGCAGTCCTTTCCCGTTGAGGATATGCTGTGTGTATTTTTCAATCCTTGAGGTCCGGGTCCTGGATTGTTTGGCTCCTGAAAAATACAGGAGATAGCCTCTTTGCCGCCCGGGGGTCAATGCCTTAAAAGCGGTTTCCAGGGCCGGGGCCTCGTCAAATTTGTGTTGCAGTTCTTCGGGAATTGTGTATTCCTTTGTCTTTTTATAATCTACTTTCAGTCCGGCCTTTTCCACTTCTATGGCTTCGTAAATATAGTTTTTTATGGTGGATTCCATAGCAATGATTTCCTGCACCCCGGCAAACCTGATCTGCCGCGCCGACTGTACATTTTCTGTTTGCTGAATGAGAATACCGTCCGTATCCTTTAACAGGGCTCCTTTGTGAAACAGTAAAGCACAGTATTCTTTAAAACCGTGTATTAAAACAATGTTGTTTTTCTGAAAAGTATAACAGGGATGCCCCCACTTCAGATCTTCGGAAAGCCCACAGTCAAGAACGATCATTCTCAATTTCTCATATGCGGCCTTCCACCTGGTGTCTTTATCAAAAAACCAGTCTACTTTGGGATTCATAGTTTATTTTGTGTTTGTTTTGACTTCATTGATTTTTGCCTGTGCTTTCAGGAGTTTCTTTATGATATTGCCGGGAACTTCCTGGTCAAATTTGATCTGTATGGTCTTTTTGCCGGTTTTATATCCTTTTTCTTTAAGTATTTCGCGGTCTTCATCATGAAGTACATCCACACCGAAACTCACGTGATGCCGGGCTACGTCAAAGCCGGCGAGAATACCGTGGTATTTGTAGATGGGCACGTTCCAGCTTATGCCTTCTTCTGCTTCGGGAACGGTTGATTTTATGATTTGTCGGAGTTCTTCCATTATTGAGCGGGCTTCCCCGCCCGAATTGGCGATGTAGGCATCGACAGTTTTTGGTTTAGGCGTTTCCATATTATTTATTTAAAGGTGTAACCCCGGTTATTTTCCTGCTTTCGGGCCTGAAATACCACGATACTACGGTTAAGATAATCAATAATACCGGACCGAAAAAATCTACGGCACTTCCTCCGCCGAACCCATGTGAAACGATAGCTCCGGACATGGCAAAGAAAAAGCCTGCATAGGCCCATTCTTTCAGCAGGGGCCATCTGGGGACAAGTACGGCCACTACACCCAGGATTTTCCAGACACCCAGTATGGTCAGGAGATAGACGGGATATCCTAATTGCGTAATAACTTCTACTTCTTCCTCCATTTTACTTAGTTGTACAATTCCGGTAGAGAGCATTCCCAATGCAAGCCATATAGTGGCAATCCAATAGATGATCCTGTTTCTTTTTGTTGTTTTCATAACTGTTGTTTTAATTGATTAACCACTTCCTGTAACCGGTTATGGGCCATATGAATACCTTGTGCAAAGGGCATTTGCAGCAATTGATTCCTGTATGCGACCGACCTGAACACGATATGCATACTGAGTTTGCTGGTGTGGTTGGTGAGTTTTTCAAATTCAAGGAACTCAAGCTGTACGGGAAACGGTGAATTTTCCATTTCAAACGTCCGTGTGATCTTCCGGTTCGGAACAAACTCGTGGATGGTTCCGTTAAATCCGTGTTTGTTTCCCCGCGGATCGGTGGTTTCAAACCGGTAACTGCCGTGTGCTTTATTTTCGAGTTTCAGTACTTTGGTTCCCATCCACTGCTCTACGATCTCAGGTTCTATATAAGCCTTGAAAAGCAGTTCCAGCGGCAGATCGAACTCTCTTGTTATCAATAGTTCCTGTTTGCCGTCTTCGGCATCAACGTTTGTTTTTTGTTGCATATTATTTTGTTTGTTTTGATTGGTATTCTTTCATTATGGTTTCCAACTTATTAAATCTGTCGTCCCAGAATTGCCGGAAGGGTTCGATAAAGTCGGCTATCTCTTTTATCTTTTCGGGATTTAAGTGATAGTATACCTCCCTGCCCTTTTGTTCTTGTGCAAGCAACTCACACTCGGTGAGTATTTGTAAATGTTTTGAAACCGTAGGCCTTGCCGTGTCAAAGTTCGAGGCTATCGCACCTGCGGTCATGGATTGTGAAGCCAGCAGCAGCAGTATGGCCCTTCGTGTAGGATCAGCTATGGCCTGAAATACATCTCGTCTCAAATTCATTATGTAGTTATTTGACTACGAATATAAATGTAGCTATTTAACTACGCAAATTTTTTGGCGGTTTTTTAAGAAAAGTAAATAACTACCGTCTAACTATGAGTGTTTTACAGGGATAAAGGTTTTATTGAAAGAAGTGTAACAAGTCGGGAGACTTGCGACGGATAGCAGGATACATTATTATGTATTCCGGGACAAAGCCTTATTTATTTTATCCTCAAACTTATACTTATCGTCGACATACAATGCCAGTACTTTAAATGGTCTTTTTATTCCGTAAAGTCCGACCAGGGTACTTTCCTTGTTTAAACGGATAATTACATTGTGACTTTCCATAGCTCCCAAAACGGATAGTTTCCGGCATTCATTATTCTTTTCAATATCTTTAGATGATATTTCTACCGAATCAATTTCTTTAAGGCTTACGACTGCCTCGTTCATAATACCGTACCTGAGATACAGCCGGCCATTTTCAACGGATATCGGTCTTTTGTACATTGACCTTAAAAATCCGAAAATCTGGATTGCGGAATACAGGCTTAAAAAAGTCAGCACCCAGGCTACCGTGTTACTCCATTTAGTTAATAACAGGTGAAAGACCGCTGTTTCTATTCCGATCATAAAGATCGTCACCCCGAGTAAGGCCACGGTACCACTTTCTTTATGGTATGAAAACTCATTTTCTTTTAACTGTATTTTTTTCCAATGTAAAAAGCCGTAGTAAAAGACCGCTATTTCAGTAACAACCGGCATTACAACTTTTCCGGGGAGCATTTTATAGCAGACTTCTTTTAATGTTGTAAAAAAATCGAAAGACTGCGTTCGGGTCAACTTATATTGCCTGACAACTCCTGATACCTTGTAGATCACAAAAGACAGTACCGATAATTCTATAACGGGAATTGCCCATTTTTTAAAGAGGTCCAGGTATTGCTGGTTTTCGGAAGGCAGGATATTAGTACCAATTATTAAACCCAGAATTAAGACCGGAATAACTGTTGTTTTCGGAATTCCTGTTTTTCTTATCAGGAAAAAGTATAGTAAAGGGACCGTTAATAACAAATCTGCTGTTATTCCTATTGCCAGGTTATCCGGATTTAACCTGAATACTGGCGATCTGGCGATCATGATAATGAACCCGAAGGTTATGGCCAATATTCCGAATATAATTAACGGGCTTCGAAAATTTATAATCCTGTTCATTTCACCTGTTTTTCATTCTGAAAAGTTTCCCCTTAACAATTTACCACCAATTTATTAATTTTCAAACATGGGAAAGAAGATCAAAAGGACACATTCATTTAAAACAAACAACCAGTGCATGACGACATTGTGGTACGTTTTTTACTTTTTTCGGGAATACAATAATATTACACCATTACTGGCTCTCGAACCGTAAATTGCCGAGGCTGTTTTATCCTTTATGACCTTTATGCTGTCTATATCCTTTGCATCATATTTCTTCAATGCATCCGGTTTTATCGGCGAACCGTTTAATATTATAAGTGGCGAAGTGTCCGAAGTAAGGGACATACAAGGCCCTATTCCGTTACGCACAGGTTTCACTGTGGTGGTATCCTGTTTTTGATCTTGAACATCGTTCCCGTCAGACGCTAAGGTATAGTTCAATTCTTCCTGCATCATACGCCTGACTTTTGTATAGGCATCGGAAGGCTCCTGGGAGAAGGTCTTAAAACTTATAACACACAAAAAGATAAGAAAGCTGATCTTTTTCATAGGTTTTGTTTCCGGATTTCAATTATTGGTCGATCGCTAATTCCCGTCTTAATTTTTTAGATAATTTGGTAACAGCTATGTTGTAGGAAACATCCAAAAACTCCCGAAGGGTACTATCCGGAATTGATCCGTCTATCTCTACCCTGCTCCAGTGCTTTTTACTGAAATAGGAAGGCTCTTTTACCGAAGCATACCGTACTCTCAATGCATCGACCGTTTCCGGGTCGCACCTCACACTAAAACTCGCAAACGTATTGATATTGGTTGCGGCAAACATTTTCCCTACTACCTTGAATACCAGTGTATCGGGTAGATTAGGAAAGGGTATGCCCTCGGTTACTCCTCTTTTTTTCAGGCAGTAATCCCGGTATTCCTCAATATTCATAGTGCATTGCATTTTATTTGAGCGACTTCACCGCCCTTGTTTCTTTACGATATTTTTACGCCCCGGTAATGATCGTACCGAACTTAAATCACCGAAACGCCGTTCAAGTCAGTAGTAAGCACTTCGCTCATATAGTCGAAATAAGGGCGTATGGTCCGGAATGACTGATCTGCTTTTTCCAGGAAATCCTTGCTGAGCACTTCCTTGTCCGTAAAGTTTTTGGTGAACATATATTGCTTTTTCCTGATCAGGTCAATGGCCGGGTGGTCTTTACTGAATCCTTTTGGTGCCGTTTTGACCTCCTCTCCTTTCACCTCGCCCCAAACGGATTGAAAAGTTTTGTCGTTAATGATCTCCCTCATTTCGGTATCGTCCATTTCAAATTCCTTGCGTATGCGGAGCAGATCATCCTTTTCGGGCTGCCAGAATCCTGTTGCTATAAATGAATTGCCCGGTTCCACATGCAGGTAATACCCGCCCCTGTACTCGGGTTTCTGCCTGCGGAAGCTTATCCCGAAATGGGTTTTGTACGGTTGCTTGTTGGCCGAAAAGCGCACATCGCGGTATATCCTGAAAAGTTTTACCTTGTCTACGGCATCGTGCGTTTTCATCATCCCGAAAAGGGTGTTCCCGGCATCTTTTGCTTCGGCCTCGGCCTCTTTGAAGCGCTTTTTGTTTTCGTTGAACCAGTCACGGTCGTTATTGGTTTTAAGTTCTTTTAAAAAGGAAAGCGTTGCATTGGAAATCATAACAGCAGATTTTGGTTGATCAAATTTAGTGATAAAAAATAATAATGAGCCGGAGAGACAAACATGGGGTCTGAACAATACGGAGTACAACACATTCCGGAAGCTTACAACAGTTTCATATTGCAAATGTTGAACTATAACGGTCCGCTTATAATAATGCTGTCTGTCGCTACCCGTTTAGTATGCAGGATCGTTACCATACTATTTTGATTTTTTGTCCGGCTTGAATGATAATCCCCGTTCGGCCAAAGATCTTTTGAATACCGGTAAAGAAGCCTTTCCGATTCCGTGAATGCCAAGTATTTCTTTTTCGGTATAGGTTGAAAGCTTTTCTATGGTGTCAATGCCGTAGTAGAGTAACGCATTTCTCGCCGGACTGCTCAACAAAGCCAGAAACCCTTTGGCAGGACCCTTCTCTGCTTCACAAACCGGGCAAGTGGGACAATCGCTGCTTTTATAAAATTTATGCCCTTTTTCGCAAGTCCTTAAAGTTTTTGGTGCGGTCATATTGTTTCTTTCTGTTTGCAACTCTCAATGGCTTAATTTACCGATATTTTACTTATTCTTCAAACACATTAATTACATTATTCTGAACAAGGTATTTCAGATCATTCTGTTTTTCTGCTTCCTGAACATTGCTCTTATCAGGTTGAAGGGATAAACAAACTGGGTAAAAAATATGACAAGTACAGTTATAAATAATACGGCATCAAGTTTTTGATTGTATTTCATATCCGCAAGGTTAAACTCCGAAAGATTATTGCGGTAAAGCATTGATATCCCCCAGAGAAGTGCACTTCCCCCGAAAACGGATACGAGGTGCGCCAGGGTAAGCCACCGGGTCAGTTTCCCGTTCGCTTTTTGCACGATCAGATATCCCAGACCGATCATTCCGAAAAGCAGTGCAATTATAACGGACAGGTATTCATAACCAATAACATAATAGGTGGCGTGGATATTCACATCCAGTGTTTTATGGCCATTTACAAAGCCGAACAGCATTATAAAAGGTATGGAGAACCAGAAAATGAGGTGTGGTTTGTTCAGGAGCCTGGTCATTTTTATGAAAATATTTTGACGGTCAATTCATTATTTACCCGGAGCAGGGATAAAGATAATTATTTCTGTTTGTTTACAACCAATTAACGCAACCTTTCGCCTTGTTATGTATCTGTATAACAGACCAAAACATCAAGACCATGAGACTTCGGGAACTATTTTTCTTACTGATGGGCATTGTACTTTTATCCTGTTCCAATGATGATGATAGCAATCCTGTGGTTGACAATCCGCTTCTGAACCATCCCTATCCGCAGGAGTGGAAATTGTTTAAAATGAAGGGGAATACAGAGGATTCCGAAACCACAGGAGAAAAAATGGAATGGCAGGAAACCTATATCCTGAATCCGGATAGTACCTTTACCAAAACCAGGGTCACCGAAAACGAGACCCTGACAGGTAACGGGACTTTTATGATCACGGAAAACGAACACGGAACGGTACTTCTCCTTACTTTTGAAAATGAAAACAATCCGGTTATAGGAACGTGTTACGGGGATAACAAAGAACGCCTTACCCAAAACGCAGCCGAGGGAATTCTGGTCAGTTCCTGGGAAAATTGTGATGGCCCCGGACTTTTTTATGAAATGGCAGGCGAATAAAAAATTATTATCCGTATCACATACCTGAAAGATCTATTTCAGTCTTACATATTTTTCAATATTGATATGATCTACGCCCAGCGTTTCTACCTTTTCAACACCTTTGGTCACTAAAGTATCGTCATTTATTCGATATTCCAGTTCAAAACTATTGTTTTCCCACTCCCGGTAATTGCAATATTCCAGGTATTCGGTATATGTATTTCCTTTTACGGAATAAGTGCCTCCGCCTGATACAAAAACGGCACTGCTGTCCTTCCCCTGGTTCAGGTCATGCCGCAAAAAGGCAAAGTGGGTATCGTTAATGATCTTGATCATCTCCTGATCTTTGGTATAGTCGGTAAAAACAGTGTCTTTGTCTTTTATGGTTGTCCCGGATAGCAGTTTCCAGGTTCCCTTTATGGTCGGATCACCGTTTTCAGGTCCTTTACGCTGTTCTCCGGTTGTACAGGAATTTAGCAGAACTGCAATTCCCGCAATAAATACATGTAATGTGCTCATATTCCGGTTTTGATTTGTGTTTTTTTTGATAGTAATACGGTACACGCTGTTCACTTACCTGCCCAGTTTTAATATTCTGAAAGCCCCCTGAACAACCAAAAGGAAAACAATCGTTCCGATAATCAGGTCGGGTTTATTGGAGTCCAGCCAATGCACCAGAAGCCCGGCTGTGATTACTCCGAGATTAATAATTACATCGTTCGAGGTAAAAATCATGCTCGCTTTCATATGGGCTTCTTCCTTGCTCTTCGACTTTTGTAACAGATAAAGGCAAATACCGTTTGCTATCAGGGCAAAGACCGAAACCAGGATCATGGTTGAAAAATCAGGCATTTTCTCCGCGCCGAAAAAACGCCTCAAAACTTCTGCAAAGCCGATTATGGCAAGAGCGATCTGAAAATATCCCGCAAGCCTGGCGATCTGTTTTTTACGCGTAAACGTACCTCCTACTGCAAATAAACTTATTCCGTAAACAAAGGCATCGGCCAGCATATCCAGACTGTCCGCCACAAGTCCCATAGACCTGGACAACAATCCCGTACTCATTTCAATAAGGAAAAAAGCAAAATTTATGATAAGTACGGACCAGAGTAGTTTTCTCTGATCCGAACTTTCCGAGAATGTCGTCTGGTCCGTCGCTTCCGTAATCAGTTTCCGTCCGCCCAATTTCAGTTCGGTAATCGACCTTTCTATCTGTTCGATCTGCCCCTCGTGAAAAACCGTTAATTTCCGGCCGGGGATATCAAAACTGAGGTTTTTGATCCCGGAAATATCGTTCAGCTTCATCCGGATAAGGTTTTCTTCGGAAGGACAATCCATTTTCGTAATTTCAAATATTGTCTTTTCCATCTTTTTTCACTGTTAATGACACCAAAATACCGGATTATTTTTTACCGAATGCTATTTTTAACCCCATGGCAATAAAAACAGCACCGGAGAATTTATTCAGCCAGTGATCTATTTTCGGATGTTCCGTAAACTTTTTGGAAAACGTCCCCGCAAAAAATGTGAGTATCAGCAGCCAGGCTGTGCCCATCAGGGCAAAAGTAATACCCAGTAAGATAAACGGCAGCGGGTTCTGAAGCTGGGCCGGATCGATAAACTGCGGGAAGAATGCAATAAAAAAGAGGGCTACTTTCGGATTTAAAATATTGGTTACAAGTCCGGAGAAATAGTTTTGTCCGCTTGTCTTCCGGTGGGGTTCCGTACTTCGAGTGGCAACTGTGCCTTTCCTCGTAATCAGTTTCGCGATTCCGAGATAAATCAAATAGGCGGCTCCCACGTACTTGACAAGCATGAACAACACGGCAGATTTTGCCACAATAACGGAAAGTCCCAGGGCGGCAAAAACGGTATGGGCCAGAATTCCGGAGTTGATCCCCAGGGTAGAGTATATCCCGGCCTTTTTTCCCTGACTTATGGATTTGTTTAAAACAAACACCGTATCTATACCGGGGGTGATGATAAAAAATACTGCCGTGACCACAAAGGTCAGAAAGTTTTCTATTCCCATAGTTCAATCGGGTTAAATAGTTGTACTGCTAAAGAAAAACGAAATTATGAAATTTAGCAGTTCAAAAGAACCCTCTTTCCCGCAATTCACAAATTTTTACCGGACACCCGAAATATAAGTCATTCATTACGGATATGGCCTATCAATTAAACCTTCCCTGCCAAAAAAGAAAAGGTTTTATCCCCGTATTATCCGCATTTCCTAAAAAGATTTGTCGCAGCTCATGAACTATGGTAAAAAAAATGTATTTTTATATTGTCATAAAGACCATAAGATTAAAATACAAGAACACCGGAAAAACCACCAGGACATGAATAAATTCACCATAGCACTTATTGTTTTTTTCTTCATTCAACCTACCCTGTCATCTGCACAGGTAAAACTTCCCCGCCTTATCAGCGACGGCATGGTCCTTCAAAGGGACAGGGAAATAAAGGTCCGGGGCCGGGCCGCTCCCCATGAGGCGGTAAAACTGACCTTCAGAAATAACACCTATAACACCAAAGCAGACAGCCGGGGCAACTGGAGCATTCCGCTACCGGCACAGAATGCCGGAGGACCTTATAAAATGATCTTTGAAGCCAGCAACCGGATAGTGTTGAACAACATCGTATTCGGAGATGTATGGGTTTGCTCCGGGCAGTCCAACATGGAGCTCACCATGGAAAGGGTCAGAGAAAAATATGCGAAAATCATCCAACAGGCGGAAAACCCGGATATCCGGCAGTTCCTTGTTCCGGACCAATATGACTTCAAAGAGGAGCACCGTGACCTGGACGGCGGACAATGGCAAAGTGCCACCCCGGAAAATGTTCTCGGTTTTTCGGCAGTAGCTTATTTCTTTGCCCGGGAACTTTACGAAAAACACAAAGTACCCATAGGTCTTATTAATGCCGCTCTTGGCGGTTCTCCGGTTGAAGCCTGGATGAGCGAGGAAACACTGAAACCGTTCCCTTATGCCTATGAGGAACTCCAGAAATTCAAGGATGACAAGCTTATTGATAATATAACAAAAGAAGACAGCATCCGTACCGCCCAATGGTATGGCCAACTCAACGCCAAAGACCTAGGGTTGAAAGATCAGCCTTACTGGCATGAAAAGGATATACGGGACGAAAACTGGAACTCCATGAAGATCCCCGGCTATTGGGCAGACGAACCGGGGGGAAATAAAAACGGTGTGGTTTGGTTCCGGAAAGAAGTAAATATTCCCGCATCAATGACCGGTAAACCGGCCAGCTTATGGCTGGGGCGTATCGTAGACCAGGACTTTGCCTACATAAACGGGCAGCAGGTAGGCAGTACCGGCTACCAATACCCTCCCCGCAAGTATGCTGTTGCACCGGGTATCCTGGATGAAGGCCGTAATGTTATAGCCGTAAGGGTTATCAATAGCAGCGGAAAAGGCGGGTTTGTGACTGACAAGCCCTATTTCCTGGCTGTACAGGATGATACGATAGACCTGAAAGGTTTATGGAAATACAAAACAGGGGCTTCGATGCCCCCTTTAAAAGGCCCGACCTTTATACGCTGGAAACCGGGAGGTTTATACAACAAAATGATCGCCCCTTTACTCAATTATACCATTAAGGGCGTGATCTGGTACCAGGGGGAATCCAATACGGGAAACCCTTCCAATTACGATAAAACCTTTCCGGCCATGATTCGCAACTGGAGAACGGAATGGAAACAGGGTGATTTTCCGTTCCTATACGTGCAACTAACCAACTTCATGAAAGAAACCACGACTCCGACAGCAAGCAACTGGGCCGAATTAAGGCAAAAACAATTAAACACTTTGGCGCTTCCCAATACCGGAATGGCCGTGATCATAGATCTCGGTGAATGGAACGACATCCACCCGCTCAACAAGGCCGATGTAGGAAAACGACTGGCCCTGCTGGCCCGGAAGATCGCTTACGGTGAAAAGAACATTACCGCTTCCGGCCCTCTGCCCGAAAAAGCCGATTTCAGAAAAGATGATATACAGATCACCTTCAGAAACACGGGAAAAGGACTAACCACCCGAAACGGTAAGGCACCCGATTATTTTTCCATTTCATCCGACGGAAAAAACTTTGTCTGGGCAAAGGCCGAAATAACCGGGAAGAATACGATCAGGGTATGGAACGATTCGGTATCCAGTCCGGTAGTGGTACGCTATGCCTGGGCCGATAATCCCGTTTCGGCCAACCTGTATTCAAAAAACGGGCTTCCGGCCAGTCCTTTCGAATTGAGGAAGTAACATCTTTCACCTTTCAACAACCAATGGGTTACAACATCATTCAGAACTCATAAAATGAACTGCATAGCAGTTCTCTTCTTCAGCATAAATACGGTTTTCTTCTCCCGGAGAAACCCGGAAAAAATGCTGGTTTCGCTTTTGGACAATGTAAGGCCGCCTGCAACAGAACAGACCAACGGGAGGTTGTTTTACCCTCCGATCTGCCCGCCGTTGATCTTGTTGTAAATGCCTACTACCCTGCCATCGGTAAGGCTGGCCACAAAACAGCTTACCCCCAGCAGACAACTGTATTCGGAAGTAAATCCCTGCAAATATTTTTCGGGGATCAGGTTAAGCACAAGCTCATCATAGTGCGTATCCTCTCCTTTTAGCTTATGAAGGGCTGCCTTGCAGAATACTTCCAGAAGCTTCTCGACAATGGCATATCCGGAGATTTCCTTTTCGGTGACTTCCTTCGACTTATATATCTTTTCGATACTGAGCTTTATAATATCGTTCACCTGGGCGGTATACCTGCACTTATCCAGCAGCGATGCGGAAAATTCCCCTTTTAATATGGCTTCTTCATACGCTGTAAACACTCTTGCGGCTTCCCCGATAAGGGTATTGATGGCCAGTGCACGGAGATAACTGATCCGGTCTTCCCTGGTCTTTAATTCTCCGTACTTCCCGGTATTGATACTGTCTTTCACGAGTTTAATGAGGTATTCCAGGGCGTATTCCTCTTCTATCAACCCGAGGTTAATGCCATCTTCAAAATCGATGATCGTATAGCAGATGTCATCGGCAGCTTCCACAAGAAAAGCAAGCGGGTGCCGGGCATAGGAAATGTCGTCTCCGCTCCGGGTCTGTATAAGGTTGAGTTCGGCAGCTACCTCGGCAAAAAATGCTTTTTCTGACTGGAAAAACCCGAATTTCTTATCGGCTATATGTCTCGTCGGCTTTTTCGGCAGGGATTCCTTCGGATATTTGGTAAATGCCCCAAGTGTGGCATAACTGAGCCTCAGACCTCCTTTTACCCCGTCCCGGCTCTCGGTGAGTATTTTAAAACCATTGGCATTCCCTTCAAAATCGGTAAGGTCCTGGTATTGCTTCGGGCTGAGCAACGTTTTGTATTTTGCCCCTTCCCCGCCTTTAAAAAAGGCCCCTATGGCTTTCTCTCCGCTATGTCCGAAAGGCGGATTACCGATGTCATGCGCGAGTGCCGCGGCAGCCACTATAGCCCCGAAATCGTTAAAACGGTAGCCGTGCACTTCCTTCAGGTAAGGATGTTTTTCCAGTATTTTTTTGCCGACTATCCTCCCCAGGCTACGACCCACTACTGAAACTTCCATGCTATGGGTAAGCCGGGTGTGTACAAAATCGGTTTTGGACAACGGGATCACCTGTGTCTTGTCCTGCAAACTGCGGAAGGAGGAGGAAAATATGATACGATCATAATCCACCTCAAACCCCAAACGGGTCTCTTCCTGTTCTTTTCGCAATCGTTTGTTGGTATCGCCCTGTCTTCTGAGGGATAAAAGTTCTTCCCACTGCATCATAGTTGTTCCGTATTATTTCCTAATTGGTCCAGTCCTTCCCGGATTTGTTTTTCTTCTTCATATTTTTTGATGTCCACTACAAAAGTCCCGGCCAGGGAATCGTGCCATCCCCTTCCTTCGCTGCCCAGAAAGGAAAATGCATCGAACGGGATAAACCGGCAGATACTCCGGATAAACACTTCATCCGGGGTGGCTTTCTTTTCTCCTTTGTTAATAACCCGGGTATTGGTAATAAACTTCCCTATGGTCCTCCCGGTTATACTCTCAATAGCGGTATAATAAACCAGGCTGACGAGTATCCCGAAAAGAAGTTCCTCCACAGCCGTCATATTTTCAATAAAACGGAGAAAGCCTCCCATGCCGAACATATCGGCCAGGATAAAAGACAGTATTCCGAGCAAAAAGGTCAGGATATAGATCACGATCCGGTCTATAATCAGGTTGGCCAGGCGCTTTCCCTTGCTGGCATATACCTTTTCCGGAAGGTAATAGTATTTTTTTTGCATAGGCAATCACATATTCGGCCCTCTTCAGTTCCGACACCATATAGAGACCGGAAAGTTAGTAAATAGGTACAAAAACCGGAGACAAAAGGCCCCGAAACTTTTAATTTTTTCCCATCCGGCATTTCAAACCCCGAAAAAGCCAATGAAACGGCCTTTCCGGGGTTGCAAATATCTTCAGATTCGGGTTAATCATATGTTACGACCCGCACATCAGGCAATCGTCATCTTCACTTTCACGTGATTTGGCGAGCATTTCCTTTAATTCCTCGGGAGTCAGCGGATCTACGGCCACCGGGGCGTTTTTCCCCGAGTTCTGTACCACGGTAGCTGCTTCTGCGGGTACTTCAGCCTGTTTGGGCTGAGGCGCCTCTTTTTTACTGTTGTCCAGCGTAAATTTAATGGCATCTACGGCCGATTTGGTCCTGAGGTAATACATTCCTGTCTTGAGCCCGCTCTTCCAGGCATAGAAATGCATGGAGGTGAGTTTCGCGTAGTTGGCGTTTTCCATAAACAGGTTCAGGGATTGTGACTGATCTATAAAATACCCCCTTTGACGGGACATGTCGATAATGTCTTTCATGCTCAGTTCCCATACGGTTTTATACAGGTCCTTGATCTCCTGCGGAATACCCTCTATATGTTGTATGGAACCGTTGGCACGCATCAGTTCCTGTTTAAGGTCTTCCGTCCACAGGCCGAGATCTACCAGGTCTTCCAGCAGGTGCTTGTTCACCACGATAAATTCTCCGGACAGTACTCTTCGGGTATAAATATTAGAGGTGTAGGGTTCGAAGCATTCATTGTTCCCGAGAATCTGTGAAGTAGACGCCGTTGGCATGGGAGCTACAAGCAGGGAATTCCGCACCCCGTGTTTTACCACGTCCTTACGCAGTTTGGCCCAGTTCCATCTTCCGCTCAGTTCTTCATCCTTTATGCCCCAAAGGTTGTATTGGAATTCTCCTTTGGAGATCGGTGATCCTTTGAAGGATTCGTAAGGCCCTTCTTCCCTGGCCATCTCCATGGAAGCGGTGACGGCAGCGAAATAAATGGTTTCAAAAATCTCCTGATTCAATGTTTTGGCCTCATCAGAGGTGAATGGCATCCTCAGGCGGATAAAAGTATCGGCCAGACCTTGTACACCCAGGCCAATGGGACGGTGACGGAAGTTGGAATTTTCGGCTTCCTTCACCGGGTAATAGTTCCTGTCGATAACCCTGTTAAGGTTTCGCGTCACACGTTTGGTAACCTTGAAGAGTTCCTTATGATCGAACTCCTTGCCCTTGATGAACATGGGCAGTGCTATAGACGCCAGGTTACATACGGCAACCTCATCGGGAGAGGTGTATTCCAGTATTTCGGTACAGAGGTTGGAAGAGCGTATGGTCCCCAGATTCTTCTGGTTGGATTTCCGGTTGGCCGCATCCTTGTAAAGCATGTAAGGGGTTCCCGTCTCTATCTGTGATTCGAGTATTTTTTCCCAGAGCTCCCTGGCCTTTACGGTTTTTCTTCCTTTTCCGGCGGCTTCGTATTCTTCGTATTTCTTCTCAAATTCCTCGCCGTAGCTGTCATACAGTCCGGGGCATTCGTTCGGGCACATCAGTGTCCAGCTGTCGTTCTGTTCCACCCTTTTCATGAACAGGTCGGATATCCACATGGCGTAGAACAGATCGCGTGCACGCATTTCCTCTTTTCCGTGATTTTTCTTCAGGTCGAGGAAATCAAGGATATCGGCATGCCAGGGCTCCACATAGATGGCAAAGCTCCCTTTCCGTTTACCGCCTCCCTGGTCTACATAACGGGCAGTATCGTTAAACACACGGAGCATGGGCACTATACCGTTGGATGTTCCGTTTGTTCCGGCTATATAACTTCCCGTGGCACGTATGTTATGGATAGACAACCCGATCCCCCCGGCAGACTGCGAGATCTTGGCTGTTTGCTTCAGGGTATCGTAAATGCCGTCAATACTGTCGTCTTTCATGGCCAGCAAAAAGCAGGACGACATCTGCGGTTTCGGTGTTCCGGAATTAAACAGTGTGGGCGTAGCGTGTGTAAAGTATTTTTTGGACATGAGTTCGTAGGTTTCTACAACGCTGTCCATATCGTCAAGATGGATACCAACGGCCACACGCATCAGCATGTGTTGCGGACGCTCGGCAATTTTTCCGTTAAGTTTCAGCAGGTAGGACCGTTCAAGGGTTTTGAACCCGAAATAGTCGTATCCGAAATCCCGGTTGTAAATAATGGTGGAATCCAGTTTTTCGGCATTATCCTGAACAACCTTAAAAACTTCATCAGACAGCAGCGGTGCTTTTTTACCTGTTCGCGGATTGACGTAATGGTAAAGGTCTGCCATGGTCTCCGAAAAGGACTTCTTGGTATTCTTATGAAGGTTGGACACTGATATCCTCGCCGCAAGCTTGGCATAGTCCGGATGTGTGGTGGTCATGGTGGCCGCAATTTCGGCAGCCAGGTTATCCAGTTCCGACGTGGTTACGCCGTCATACAGCCCCTCTATGACCCGCATGGCCACTTTTACGGGGTCCACCAGGGGATTCAGCCCGTAACACAATTTTCTGACCCTTGCCGTGATCTTGTCGAACATCACGGGCTCTTTTCTGCCGTCTCTTTTAATTACATACATACCGCTACTGTTTTTGGTTAAATATTTTTCATAATGATTTACTTCTCTTAAGTTTCGGAAACTGTCCTACTCATTACCTGAACAAATACACTCCGTAATATTCTTTTAAAAATCGGCGTCGAAGCTGATTTTCTGCGACTCGTCGTCCTTGTCTTTGTTGAGTACCCCGGCTTTCTGGTATTCGGACACCCTTTTTTCAAAGAAATTGGTTTTCCCCTGCAGGGATATCATATCCATAAAGTCGAACGGATTGGTTGAGTTGTACACTTTCTCACATTCCAGTTCCACGAGCAGTCTGTCCGTTACAAATTCGAGGTATTGCGTCATCAGTTTGGCATTCATCCCGATAAGGCTCACGGGGAGGGACTCGGTGACAAACTCCCTTTCTATGTCGAGCGCGTCTACAATGATCTCTTTTATACGTTCTTTGGATACCTTGTTCACCAGGTGATTATTGTGCAGATGTACGGCAAAATCGCAATGCATTCCCTCATCTCTCGATATCAATTCATTGGAAAATGTAAGCCCGGGCATCAACCCTCTTTTCTTCAGCCAGAAAATGGAACAGAATGCCCCGGAGAAGAATATCCCCTCTACGGCCGCAAAAGCAATAAGCCGCTCGGCAAAAGAGTCGGATTCGATCCATCGCAGTGCCCAATCCGCCTTTTTCTTGATCGCAGGAAACACCTCTAAGGCCCTGAACAACCGGTCCCGTTCTTCTTCTTCCTTCACATAGGTATCGATCAACAGGGAATAGGTTTCCGAATGAATGTTCTCCATCATGATCTGGAAACCATAAAAGAATTTCGCTTCGGAATACTGGACTTCATTCACAAAGTTTTCGGCGAGATTCTCGTTGACAATTCCGTCAGAAGCGGCAAAGAACGCCAGAATGTGCTTAATAAAATAACGCTCGTCGTCATTGAGTTTGTTGTTCCAGTCGTTCAGGTCCTGGTGCAGGTCAATTTCCTCTGCGGTCCAGAAACACGCTTCCTGCTTTTTGTACCATTCCCATATATCGTGGTGCTGGATCGGAAAAATGACAAACCTGTCTTTATTCTCTTGTAAAATGGGCTCCGTTGTAACTGACATCGTTTCTCGTTTTTAGGAAGTTAATATTTTTTGAATGGGGTAGGTTGGGACTAACAAAGATTGCAAAATGTCGTTAGAAATGAAAGCCGAAACCCCTGGTCTGACACAAAAGTTTTTAACAGTACCTGTTGAAATGTTTCCCAAACAACACTTCACACAAAACACACAAGAATCTAAAAATCAGAATATTAAAACTTAGCACTATTTATCTCAATAAATAACAAAGATAGTGACAAAGCCCTTGTTTTAAAGGTGAAAGCAAAGATTTATCTTAAAAAAATAACGCTGGAGGGACAGGCATAAAATTCCGGGGATTCACAGCCGGAAAAACCTAAAAAAGATATTTTTAACCGACCAACTTTTGGGGTCCGGTCCAGAATGCCGTTTTTCACTTTTCAAGTTTTCCGGCCACTTCTTCCAGTTCCCTGTACCAGTCTTCCCCGAATTTACGGATCAGGGCTTCCTTTGTAAATTTATAAACGGGCACCTGTAATTCCTTGCCCAGTGTGCAGGCATCGTCACAAATATGCCACTTGTGATAGTTCACGGCGGCAAATTCCGAATACGCTTTGACCCTCACCGGGTACAAATGGCAGGAAATCGGCTTTTTCCAGGATATCTCGCCCTTGTTACAAGCCTGCTCTATACCGCAAAACGCGGTTCCCTTATCACCAAAAGTAACATATGCACATTCAGAACCATTGACCAGCGGGGTTTCCCATTCGCCGTCTTCACCCTTAATAAAAGTCCCCTGTGCTTCAATCGCGGCAATGCCTTCTTTTCGCAGAAAGGGTTTTACTTTGGGATATATCGCTTCCAGCACGGCCGTTTCTTCGTCTTCCAACGGCGCCCCGGCATCGCCGTCCACACAACACGCCCCTTTGCAGGCCGACAGGTTGCACACAAAATCTTCTTCAATGATCTCTTCGGATACTATGGTTTTCCCTAACTGAAACATGCTGCAAAGATAGCATTATTTGTGATTGGCCATCCGTCCCGGCCGATAATCCGGAAACTTCTGTTACCCCCGTCACCGAAGCATACATTTACATAACATTCTCCTAACGTTAAATTAGCTATAACATAGGCAGATAGCACAGATTATTTTTCCTATTTTAGCACCGTTTTTTGCCAAAGACCCGAAACATGAAAAAAATATTATTCTTTTTATTAGTGTCTATGATAGCTACCGGAGCTGTGGAAAAAGTTACTGCCCAGGAAGGGCAGGGCTTTATAAAAAACAGGGTAATTGCTCATCGCGGAGCATTTAAGAACGCCGGTTATCCGGAAAATTCGCTGGCTTCCCTGAACCGGGCCATTGAACTGGGGTGCGAAGGTTCCGAGTTCGACGTATGGATGACGGCCGACAGCGTACTTGTAGTAAATCACGATGCGGATTTTATGGGCATGCACATCGAAACGTCCACGTATAAGGAACTTCTGCAAAAACAGTATCCCAACGGGGAAAATATCCCGACGGCAGAGGAATATATAAGGGAAGGCATGAAACAGCATCGCACCAAACTCATCTTCGAAATAAAACCTTCCAGAAAAAGCAGGGAGCACGGCCTTAAACTCGCGGAAAAAGCCGTTGCCCTGGTACATCAACGCAATGCACAGGACTGGGTGGATTACATCAGCTTTGACTACGACATCTGTAAAAGGGTGATGGCGCTGGACCCGGATGCCAATGTTGCTTACCTCAACGGGGACCTTGCTCCTGCCGAACTGAAAAAAGACGGTTTTTTCGGTCTGGATTATTCCCTGAAGGTCATGAAAAAACACCCGGAATGGATAAAACAGGCAAAAACGGCCGGACTTACCGTTAATGTATGGACAGTCAATAAAAAGGAAGACATGGAATGGCTTCTCCGGGAAGGGGCAGACTTTATCACAACCAACGAACCGGAATTATTGCTGGAGCTTGTAAAAAAATAGCCTGCCGTTCCGCTATCTTCGTTTTATTTTTTCACGTAAAGCAAAAATACTGTTACCATTAAAATTTTCTGACGGATTTCCCGTTTATCCGCCGGATATGATTACTTTTGCCATCATTTTTTTTAACTTGCTGCTGCTATGAGTTTTAGCGTAAAGGAAATTATAACCGCCACCATGGTATTGTTTGCGGTAATCGACATTATAGGGAGCATTCCCATCATTATCGGTCTCCGGGAAAAAGTAGGCCACATTCAGTCGGAAAAAGCCTCGGTCATTGCAGGGATCATCATGATAGCTTTTCTCTTTGTGGGCGAAAAAATACTCAGCCTTATCGGTATTGATGTTTATTCTTTTGCCGTAGCGGGTTCATTCGTTCTTTTTTTCCTTGCTATCGAAATGGTACTCGGCATCTCACTGTATAACGATGAGGCTCCGGAGACCGCTTCGGTAGTTCCGCTTGCTTTTCCCCTGATCGCAGGTGCCGGAACCATGACCTCCATTTTGTCTCTGCGGGCAGAGTATCATGTGGAAAACATCATTATAGCCATCATTATCAATATTCTTTTCGTTTACATTGTCCTTAAATCTTCCAAAAAGATAGAGCGCATGCTGGGCAAGTCCGGGCTGGGGGTTATCCGGAAGATTTTCGGTGTGGTCTTGCTGGCCATTGCCGTAAAATTGTTTGCCAGTAATGCCTCAAACCTCTTTTAAATCTTAATCCGTACACCTTCCATTTCGGGGCTGTGACGGCCATAGGAATGCTATATCCCTATTTTTAACCTCCTTCTAACACTGTACCCTAAAGGACGTTCTTTAAATCTTTGTACCTTTGCCTTCCGGATAAAAACACATATACATGAAATATTTCACCTTGATATTGATACTTCTGGCTGTTGGCCTTATAGGCTATAACATTACTTTGATAGATTTCGGTTCGCCTTTTGAGGAAGACAGTATTGTGGCCCTAATCGGCATATTTTCTGCTCTTTGCGCCATATTGCTGCTGGTTATTTTCACGGTTTCCAAAAAAATACAGGACAAGCTCAAAAACAGCAAATAATGTTTGATGCACTGATCATCGGTGGCGGCGCAGCAGGAATGCAATGCGCACTCATACTGGGCTCGGCAAAGCATACGGTCTACGGCAAGGACAAGAAAACCGGGATTATCATGCATCAAAAGGCCTCTCATCTGCAAAGCGCCCTGCTCAACAACGTGCTGGGTATTGCCCCGGGCACCACGGGTATGGATATCCTGGAACAGGGGAAACAACACCTGGCTGAACAATACCCCCATGTTACGCAAATTGAAAAAGAAAAAGTCACTGCCCTATCCGGCCAGGCCGGGAATTTTGTGGTAAAAACCAATAAAACGGAACACAAGGCCCGGATTATTGTGGTGGCCCTGGGATATACGGACCTTTTTCGTATTGAAGGGCTCAACGAATACCTGATTCCGCACCGACTGTCTCCCCCGGAGAAAAACAGGAAACAGCTGCAAAATACCGATCACCTGGTAAAAGAAGGGATTTACGTAGCCGGAACGCTTGCCGGATGGCGAAGCCAGTTTGCGATTGCAGCAGGCAGCGGAGCCCAGGTAGCCACAGACGTCCTGACACTGTGGAACGACGGCAAACACACCAAGGTTCACGACAAAATATAAAAAGCTACTAATAATCAGGACCGGAAAGACACGGTATTTTATCGGAAAATACTATTTTAAATCCGGTTCTATAAAACCGTCCCCTCACCTTTAAGACTGAGTTCCACTACCCTGGATATTTCATTATCTCCCATGTTGATTATCTGTGTGCGGGCGTCAGATCCGTAGAGTTGTTCCGCAATGGTAGCTTTGAGATGTTTCTTCAGATTGTCCCTGTATTTTGAAAAGTCTATCCTGGAAAAGTCCACACCGATAATTGCCCTGTTCCGCTTTCCGTACCTCACAAATTCTTCTATGAGCTCATCTCCTATATTTACTTCTTTTACAAATGTTTCCTCGTTGTATTCGCGATACAGGTCCCTGTCCCTGTCCAGATACTCAAACACGAAGTAAGACAGGAATCCATTTTGTAATATATAGTTCAGGGCTTCTTCCTCCAGGTTGGTCTCCAACGGGATAAAAACGTCGGGGACAATTCCGCCGCCGCCATACACAACCTTGCCCTTGGGTGTCGTAAATTTCAGGGAGTCGTTGACATGAATACTGTCGGCCGTAACCAGTTCCCCGTTGTGATACCTGTCGTAAAACTTGTTGTAATAATCATCTGCGCCATTGTCGTATGACCGCTGTATGGACCTTCCCGTAGGAGTATAGTACCGGGACACGGTAAGCCTCACCGAAGAGCCGTCACCGAGCGCCATTTCCCGTTGCACCAGTCCTTTCCCAAAAGAACGCCTGCCCACAATGATCCCCTTGTCATTATCCTGAAGGGCTCCGGCAATAATTTCGCTGGCCGAAGCCGATTTTTCATTGATAAGCACAAACACCCTTCCGTCTTCAAAGTCCCCCCGGGAGGTTGCATAGGTTTTCCGTACCTCATCCTTTTTGTTCTTGGTAAAGAGGATCAGCTTGCCTTTTTCCAGGAATTCATCGGCAATATCTTCCGCCACTCCCATATATCCCCCGGGATTGTCCCTGAGGTCCAGCACCAGTTGCGTGGCCCCCTGACGTTTCAGGTCGCCCAGGGCCAGCTTGAATTCCCGGTAGGTTGTTTCCGCAAAACGGTTTATTTTTATATAGCCCAGTGTATCGGTAAGCATGTAAAAAGCATCTACACTCTTAATGGGCACTTTCGCCCTTTTTATGTTGAATGTAAGCAGGGAATCTTCCTCTTTCCTGTACACCTTTACCTTTACCGGAGTGCCCGCACTGCCCTTGAGCTTACTCACCAGATCCCTGCTGCTTATTTTTCTTCCGAAAAGGGTATCATTATCTGCATAAAGAATACGGTCACCCGGTTTTATTCCCGCCTTGATACTGGGGCCGCCTTCTATGGGACGGATCACGGAAAGCGTGTCTTTATACATATAAAAACTCACCCCGATCCCTACAAAATCCCCCTGCATGTTCTCTGTCACCCTTTGCCTGTCTTCCCTGGGGATGTATACCGAATGCGGGTCCAGTTTTTCCAGTATTTTATTGACCGTAATGTTTACGATACTGTCAGTATTGACATCGTCTACATATTCGTGATCTATATAATCGATAAGCCGGTTCAGCTTTTCTTTCCGGGGATTGGAATTGGAAGAAAACAGTTTTCGGGGGGTATCGTCAAAATTAAGCCTCCCGCCAATAAGAATACCTGCCGCCAAAGCAGTAGCCAGAAGTATGGGCAGCCATATTTTCTTTTCGTTCTTCATTATTCTTCCAGGTTGGGGATGTGTTTTAATTCAACGCCCGCCTTGGCCAGAAATTGTAATCCGGAGTCATCTTTATATGCATGCTGGTACACAACTCTCTTAATTCCCGCCTGATGTACTAATTTACTACATTCTTTACAGGGAGACAAGGTGATGTACAAAGTTGCACCGCTACACGACTGTGTGGATGACGCTACTTTAAGGATGGCATTGGCCTCTGCATGGAGCACATACCACTTGGTGTAACCTTCGTCGTCCTCACAAATATTTTCGAACCCGGTAGGAGTCCCGTTATATCCGTCAGATATGATCATCCGGCCCTTTACAATAATAGCCCCTACCTGCCTGCGCTTGCAATAAGACAGCTTGCCCCACTCCAGGGCCATGCGCAGATAGGCTCTGTCGTATTTTTCCTGTTTTTTTTCTGACATAATTGTTAATACGGATAGTTTTCTATAAGCATGGGTATCACCACACCAATGACCACAGCAGATATGACCATGATCCAGTCTCTTCGGCTAAACCTGAAAATAGTGGATAAAATAAATCCGAAGATCAACACGGCAAGTACCACAATAACCTGTGCGGTTTCTATTCCCAGGGCAAATTCGAGCATGGGAACAAGTTTATTGTCCTCCCCTGCAACAATTCCCTTGAAATAGGTAGAAAAGCCCAGCCCGTGGATAAGACCAAAGAAAAGGGTAACAAAAAACGCCGGTCCGGACCGCTCCCTACCCGATCGCCTGGTTGCTATAAATATATTAAATAAAGCCGTGACCATAATGGTCACGGGGATAAGAAACTCCACCAACGTAGTACTCACTCTTATCAATCCGTATGTGGACATTACCAGTGACAGCGTATGTCCCAAGGTGAAAATGGTAACCAACCACAAAACTCTCTTCCAGTGACTGAAGGTATAAGGAACCGTCAACGCTATGAGAAAGAGAATATGATCATACGCATTAATATCCAGGACGTGTGTAAGCCCCAGTTTAAAATACAGCCAGAACTGTGACATAAATAAACTTTTTTTCGAGGTTGCCCAAACTTACGATTTATTTGGAAAAATCGTATATTTATATGATAAATAAACGATAACGTTAACTATAAATCAACAAGAAGTGAGTTGTGGAGCCGGACACATACTGGATATGATTAACCGCATGAAACAGAATGCTGCTTTAAAACCATCGCGCCGGCCAAAATTCAGGGACTACCGGGAACAAGTGTATTCTTCTCACTTCAAACCAGTAACTTATGATTTTCCCCGAACCTCCGTAAAGAAGCTCGAAGAACTCAAGAACGATATCCGCAGAGAAGCAGGCAAAGAACGCAGAAGGCAATTTGCAGTGTTATTGCTTATAGTTGCAGTGGTTTTCACAACTGCCGTATTCTTCTTCTCAAAACACGGCTAAGCAAAAGCCAAACAAACTGTTAAAGCATCGTTTCTCCGCAAAATTATTCGTAATTTTGTATACAAGTTTAAAAAAGCAGAAATATGTATCCGGAAGAATTAGTAAAACCAATGAAAGAAGACCTGACCAGTGTCGGGTTTACAGAATTACATACACCCGAAGAAGTAGATGCCGCCCTGGCCAAACCCGGAACCACACTTGTAGTGGTAAATTCGGTATGCGGATGTGCCGCGGCAAATGCCAGACCGGGAGCAAAAATATCTCTTGACAATACCAAGAAACCAGATCATATAGTCACCGTTTTTGCAGGAGTGGACCGGGAAGCGACAGACAGAGCGAGAAGCCGTATGGTTCCTTTCCCTCCTTCATCCCCGAGCATGGCCCTGTTCAAGGACGGAGAACTGGTACATATGCTGGAGCGCCACCATATTGAAGGCCGGCCGGCAGAAATGATTGCAGATAACCTTATGGAAGCCTATAACGAGCATTGTTAGGCCCTAATTTCAGCAATAAATTAAAAACCATTTCGTCTTTTCACGGAATGGTTTTTTGTTTTGGGTGAACCTCACAGAATGCACTTAAAAATCCATCCCCGGAATCGCCCTCCTCCCTGCTTCCTTTTTTAAATTTTAAATCCCGAAAGACCGTCTTAGCGCATTCCGTATTGGTGTTTCCTTAAAATTCCACTTTTTTATATGGTCTAAAAGCTGTATTTTGGTAGTGTAAACAAAATCTTACTAAAATGCCGGCACACCGTTTCCTGTTAAGTAAGTCCTGCAAATACTGTCTTCCCATAACTGCCATGATCTTTTGGCTGAGCAGTTGTACTTCCGACAATAAAAAAAGCGAAGCTCCTCCGTCCCGAACGGTGGAAATCGAAGTCGTAAAAACGGACAAGGTTTCCTCTTCCGTATCCCTGAGCGGGAATGTTGAAGGAAAACAGACCCTGCGGCTGGGTTTTATGGTTGCGGGAAAAGTAAATTATGTTGCGGTACAGGAAGGGGAAACCATTCAAAAAGGGACATTACTCGCCAGCCTGGACAACACCGATTATCGTATAAGTTTACAGGCCGCCAAAGGAAAATTAATGGAGGTCCAGGACAAATACGATCGTTTGAAGATCATGCATGACAGGAACAGTATCAGTGAAGCCGATTTTGTAGCTATCAAGGCCGGACTGCAACAGGCCAAAGCCCAACAGGAACTCCGCGCCAAGAATGTTAAAGATACCCGGCTTTATGCCCCCATTACAGGAGTATTGTTAAAAAAAGGGGTTTCGGAAGGTGAAGTTATTGATAAAGGCATGCCTGTTTTCGGACTGGCCGATATAGACCAGGTTAAAATCAACGCTGCCGTCCCGGAAAATGATATTCACCGCATTAAACTTCACCAGACGGCCAAGATCACCATCCCGGCATTGGACACTGTTTATACGGGGGAAATAACCGAGGTGGGACTGGCCGCAGAAGCCACTACCCGTACCTATAACGCCAGAATACTCGTAAAAAACCCGGAACACAGGATATTACCAGGCATGATTGCCGAGATTCTTATCGACACCGATAACGAAACCGAAGTTCTGACAGTCCCGGGAAGTGCTATTTTGAGGGATGCGGACAACAGCACTTATGTTTATGTCCTGGATAAAAACAGCAACACGGTATTCAAACGCAGCGTATCCGTAGGTAAATTTCACAAGGACCGGATAGAAATTACATCGGGGCTTGAGGAAGGAGAGCGTATTGTAACCGGGGCACAACAAAAGCTATACGACGGCACTCCCGTAACCGTAAAACAAGAGCCATGAATTTCGTCCGTTCTTCCCTGAAGTATCCACAGGTTACCATTTCCGTACTGGTTATTGTCTTTGCTGCCGGAGCATACTCCCTTTTCACCATGCCGCGCAGGGAAGACCCCAAGATCACCGTACGTCAGGGATTGGTTCTGGCATTTTTCCCGGGAGCCAATTCAGCCCAGGTAGAAGATCAGCTTACCCGGAAGGTCGAGGAAACGCTGTTCCAGTTTTCAGAAGTACGTAAGGGCAAGACATTTTCAACTTCCAGGGACGGTCTTATGGTTATTCAGGTAGAACTGGAAGAATGGGTCCAAAGTCCGGATGTGTTCTGGAACAAGCTCAACGTGGCCCTTCAGGTCACCAAACAAACCCAACTACCATCGGGCATTGTGGGTCCCCTGGTAAATTCCGATTTCGGGGATACGGAAGCCATTGTTCTGGGAATTACGACGAAAGACACAAATTACAGACAATTAAAGGAATACATCCGGAAACTCGAAGATAAACTACGTGGTTTACGGGCCATATCCAAAATGAAACGAATCGGGGAGCGACAACAGGAAATCGTTATTACCTCCAACTCGGAGAAGCTCTCACAATATGGTGTGAAATTTACCGATGTCGTCAGAATACTCCGGTCGCAAAACAATATTTATCCCAGTGGCCACCTGAAAACCAACGCTACCAAGGTCCCTTTTTACACCACCGGTTACTACAATACGGAAGAGGAAATTGCACGGCAGGTGGTAGGAACGGCAAAAAACGGTGATGTTATCCGCCTGGGTGACGTAGCCCACATTGAACGCAAGTACGAAGAAGCCTATTCCTACACCGCCGTTAACGGTCAGCCGGCAATGATGCTATCCCTGCAAATGCAGGAAGGTAATAATATTGTGGACTTCGGAGAAGATGTAGAAGAAATCATCGGTGAAGTTGCCAAACAACTACCATCAAATGTGGATATTGTCAAGGTCATAGACCAGCCCGGCCTGGTGGATCACAACGTAAGTCATTTTATTCGCGAATTTTTTATTGCCATCATTGCCGTAGTTATCGTCATACTGGTATTGCTCCCCTTCCGAATTGCCCTGGTAGCCGCCATGGCCATCCCCATGACCATTGCGATGACTTTCGCCATGCTCCACGCCTTCGGAATTGAACTGCACCAGGTTTCCCTGGCCGCACTTATTGTTGTCCTGGGTATGGTAGTAGACGACGCCATTGTCATTGCAGACAACTATGTAGAACTCCTGGACGAAGGGATGCCACCATCAAAAGCTGCCTGGCGCAGTGCCACGGACCTCGTTGTCCCGGTACTCACGGCAACCATAACGATTATTGCAGCATTCATCCCGATGATCATCCTCAGCGGTTCGGTAGGTGAATTTATCCTTGCACTCCCGCTCACCGTAACCATTGCCCTGGCTTCTTCGTTCCTGGTAGCCATGGTCTTCACCCCGATCCTTTGCCACGCCTTTATTAAAAAAGGGTTGCACCAGACCAATCCGGAAGCGGCGACTTCTAAAAGACCCTCCATGCTGGATCACCTTCAGAACATCTATGACAAATCACTCGACTGGTGCATGGCCCATCACAGGATTACGGTTTTTGGCAGCCTGCTCATGGTTGTAATAGGCATTGCCCTTTATTTCTTCATCCCTCAGAAATTCTTCCCGGCAGCAGAACGCAATCAGTTTGTTATAGACCTCTGGATGCCTACGGGAACTACCGTTGCAAAAACAGAGGCGGCCATCCAGCCTATTGCAAGGGAAGTAGCCGGAGACGAAAGGGTAGTTTCCTACGCCATGTTTACCGGGAGCAGTGCCCCCAGGTTCTATTACAACTTTTCCCCGGAGGTGCCGGCAACAAATTTTGCACAAATACTGATAAATACTACTGATGACAACGCTGCACAGGAGTTTGCCAAAGAATTAACACAAAAGGCAGATGCCCTGGTCCCGGAAGGCCGTGCCCTGGTACGGTTAATGCAGCAGGGAACACCATATCTTGCGCCGGTAGAAGTACGTATTTCCGGCGAAGAGCTCCAGACCATAAAGCACATAGGCAACCGGGTAACCCGGATTCTCGACAATACGCCGGGAAGCCTTAACGTACGCGACAATTTTCACGAAGACTATTACGGTGTGGCCATACAGCTGAAACCGGAAGCCAATAGGCTCGGTTTTACTACCGAAAGTGTGGCCAAGGCTTTATATGTCGGTTTTTCCGGTGCCCCGGTAAGTACCATGTATGAAGGAAGCACGCCCGTAGACCTTGTACTTCGATTGAATGAAGAAAGCCGGAAAGACTTCAGTCACCTGGAAAACACCTATCTCCCTTCTCCCGTTACCGGAAGTTCGGTCCCCCTTCGGCAGATCGCCACACTTGCCCCGCAATGGTACACGGGCCGTATTGTTCGCAGGAACGGGGTGCGCACACTATCTGTCCTGAGTGAAAGCAAAGACGGGGTATTGCCGGAACAGGTATTGAACCGTGCCCGTAAAGAAATTGACAACCTCGAACTCCCCCGGGGGTATCAGATATCATACGGCGGGGAATATGAAAACAAACAGGAAACCTTCAGCCAGATGATCGTGGCACTGGGGATCAGTATCGTTCTTATCTTTCTCATTTTGCTATTCCAGTTCAGGAACCTGAAAGAGACCCTGCTGGTTATGTTAACTATCCCGTTAAGCCTGTTCGGCGCTTTCCTTGGCCTGATACTTACGGGGAACAATTTCGGTTTCACTGCTTTTGTAGGGCTTATAAGTCTTTCGGGAGTGGTCGTCCGAAATGCCATTATCCTGATTGACCATACCAATGAACTGCTTGCAAAAGGAGATTCCATACCCGAAGCTGCCATTGAGGCTGGAAAAAGGCGCTTGCGTCCCATCTTCCTCACGGCAATGGCTGCCGCATTCGGCGTACTGCCAATGATCCTCTCCGGATCTCCCATGTGGAGCCCGCTGGCCAGTGTGCTGGCCGTAGGTGTAATCTGGTCCATGATCATTGCGTTGCTCACTATACCCGTATTGTATGCCCTCGTGATAAAACCTAAAGACATTGCCCATTCCATATCAAAATGAATGTTAAACATGAACACGCAACTGATTCCCATATACCTCCTGTTCATCCTTATATTGTTTCCCTGTTCCGCAAAGGGGCAGGAACCGCTTACACTGGGCCTGAAAGAGGCCCGGGACATGGCACTTTCGCATAACAAGCTTCTACAGCTACAAAAGGAAAAGGCCAACGAAAGTGCTTATAAAATAAAAGCCATGGCTGCCAAGGGAAAACCTCTACTCTATGCCAGCGGAAACTACCTTCATTCTTTCAATGAAAATAATTTTGTCATTCCCGGGGGAAGTATTGGTGACTTGCTGGATATTCCCATACCCTGGAACGATTTTACCCTTTATCGGGGAAACAGGGATATTTTTACTGCCGGTGTTCTGGCCTACCAGCCTCTCACCCAGATTTTCAGGGTGCATCATGGTGTCAAGGCCATACGTGCGGAAGCGAAAATGGAAAACAGCAAGGCACAACAGGCTGCACTCGAAATACAGACCGCAGTGGAAAAGCTCTTCTATGCCGTAAAAATACAGGAGAAAAAAATAACTGCAGCCACAGCAGCGATAGAACTGGTCAATGCCCGGTTATACGATGCGGAAAGTGCCAGGATGGCCGGAGAAATACAGGAAGTAGAAATATTGGGACTGAAAGCAGAAAAAGCAGGCAAGGAACACGACCTGACAAAAGCCGAAATAGCAAGGGACAACTATCTGGCAGACCTTCGCAATACACTTTCTTTAGCTGACAGTGTTCCTCTTGTGCTCGCCCCGCTTCCCGAAACATCCTACATCCTGCAATCCGAAATGCACTACCGTGAACAGGTACTTCAGAATAACCCTGAATTACAGGCCGCCAAATACCAGTTGGAAAAAGCCGAACACGGGGTCGCAGCAGCCCGGAACGCCTATCTGCCCGACTTCGGTATTACAGGAGGTGCAACCTATCAGGGAATCATAAAAGAATTGCCGGAAACCAACTATTTCGTCGGGGCCAACCTGACCTGGAATTTTCTGGATTTCGGCAAGCGAAAATCGGAGTTGCAACAACAAACATCCAAACAGTTACAAGCTAAACTTTTTGCCGAGAACACCCTGGAAGAAATCGAACATAAAATCGGAAAAGCTTATCGGAATGCACTACAGGCCAAACAACTCACGGATGCGGCACAACGGGCATATCATTTCAGAAAAGAAGAATACCGGATCAGGAAAGACGGACTGGATACGGGCTTGATCACTAAAAAGGAATTACTGGAAACCAAAGTAGAACTGGAGAAAGCAGCACAAAATGCCTATGCTGCACAGTTAAACTATAACCTTGCCATAGTGGACCTGAAAGTGCTTACGGGAACTATTCCGTAAAATCCGGAACCTTTAACTCCTGAACTTGCGGTACACAAAATACCCTAATACCGCCATGAGAATATAGGGAATGGCCATAAGATATACAATCCCGTTATTGATGCCCCGGGCAGCCTCCTGCCCTTCACCGCTCTCCAGTACGGCCCTGCACATGGCACACTGGGCCCCGGCCGGCAATACGGCCAGCAGAAGAACAAAGACGAGTATGTAGTATTTACGGCTTATGGTTTGTGATCTATAGCTATTTACCCGACAAAAATAATCGTTTTTAATCCTATAAACAAAGGAACATTGCTTCATTTCATTGCCGGATGGATGACAAAATATTCCCTATAAATTCATTGCATCCCTTTTTCGGGACTATCCGTAATACGGAGAGATCATCAGGTATACCACTACACCGGTTACAGCAACATACAGCCAGACAGGAAAAGTGATTTTTGCTATCTTCTTATGCTTGTCGAACCGCTTCGCAAGTGCCCTGACAAACGAAATAAGCACCATGGGTATAATGGCTATGGAAAACAGAATATGGGTTATCAGTATAAAATAATACACATATTTTATTGTCCCCTCTCCCCCATAGGGCGTGGAATCCGATGTCATGTGATAGGCCACATACATTATTAAAAATGCAGCGGAAAGCCCTATGCACCCCTTCATCAAACGCTCGTGCAAAGCTATTTTTCCGTTTCTTACCGCCCAGACTGCAATCACCAGTAAAACGGCCGTAACACCGTTTGTAGTGGCATATATGGGTGGCAAAAAGGTCAGTGGCTCCACATTGGGCAGCTTCACTCCGAAAAGTATGGCCACTGCCACGGGAATAGCAATGGAAAGGACCAGAATGAGTCTGTTGTATTTCTTTTCTTCTACGGTTGCAGCCATTCGTTCGGTTTTATTGTTTGAGCAGAACGGCAATATCGTTCTTCAGCATATCAATACCTTCCTGTTCCAATCCGTCGTAATACACAAGCGGGTTGCCGAATTTGTCTGTCCTGGAACGTATGTTTCCTTCGGCATCTATAAGCGCAAACATCCCGGAATGTTCAAAGCCGCCTTCAACCTCGGGGTTAACCCCTGCATAGAGGTTAAAGCCGTTATTGGCAAGATTGTATATCGCATCGTGGTCCCCGGTGAGAAAATGCCAGTTCGGGTGTTTAACTCCGTATTCTTTTGCATATTCCAGCAATACTTCGGGAGTATCGTTCTCCGGGTTGATGGTAAACGAAGCGATCCCGAAACCTGGGTTGTCCTGAAATACTTTCTCGAGTTTCAGCATGTTCCTGTTCATCACGGGGCAGATGGTGGGACAGGTAGTAAAAAAGAATTCCACCACATACACTTTCCCCTTGTAATCTGCATTAGTAATGGTCTTATTGTGCTGATCGGTAAATTCAAAGGGAGGTACCTGCCCTACTTTCACCAATTCCTCTTCACTGACCTTTACACTTTTCTGACCGATATTATGCCGGTCACTATCAACAATATCCCCTTCCCTGACGCGGTCAATTATTTTGGGAATAAAAATAATACCGAACACAAGGATAACCAAAGATATCCAGACATATGTATAATTTCCTTTCATCGGACTAAAGTTTTTCTGTTTTTGACAACCGGTTCCGAAACTGTGTTCGTCAATCTCATCTCCGGTGCCCGGGTTTAGATATTCACTATCATTTTACTTTTTTCAGATAAGAATCCCGCTTGCTGGTGGTATTGTTCTTTTTCAGCGCAAGGCGGTATTCTGCCAGTAACACCTTGACATCATCCACCATCTTGTCATTGAGTTCGGCAACCGAAGTGGCGTCAAAGCCGTATAGTTTATTGCCGGAATCCTTATCTTTTTTTCGTCCTCTCAAATTACGCTCCCTGTCCACTATAAAAACATAAGGGGTGCTCATACTGCCGTCCAGCGTAAGGTTGGTATGCAGGCTGCGGAAAAGATCCCGGATAGCTTCATCCGTTCCGAAGAGGAATTTCCAGTTTGCCATATCCGTAAGCGGGGACAGTTCCGATTTTAACGCCACTGCCTCCGTTTCCTTCCCGAGAGGCAATACCATGACGAACTGAAAGTCCTTGAATTCGTGAAACCTCTTGTATATTTTCTGATTGATGTTAAAGGCATTCCCCTTTTTATGCTCAAGGTCGTGCCCCAGGAAACCGAGCACAGTGATCCTGTTCTCCAGCTGCACCTCATTACCGTCTAGCGATTTAAAGGCCGTTACTTCATCCACGTTTTCGGTAAGCACCGGTAATTTCACGAAGTTATTCACCCCGGAAGCAAAAAACAGGTAAGCCACAATAGGAAGAATAAACAATACCCCGAGCACTAAATACTTCTTCATTTACGATACAGGTTAAAGGTCAAAGGACTGAAAATCCCCTAAACTCGGTACAAAAATAAAAAAGACGGTTCAAAACCGCCTTTTTTATACTGTTAAATATATTTTAGAAATCCCAACTGACATGACCATTGTGCAATACATCATGCACATAATTCCCTTCAGTGAGCAAAATAAATATCAAATACGGGATCAGGATCAGCAACGGGAGCACGATGGTCCACCTGAGACTGGCTTTCTCTCCTTCCAGGTGCATGAAAGCCCATGCAATATAATATGCCTTTACTATCGTAAGAATAATAAATATCCAGTTCAGTAGCTTCATTCCTATGAGATGCATCATAGACCACCCGGGCCGTACGATACCGAGAGCTACTTCCACAATGGTTACTACGGACAAGATAACAAATACCGTCCATATTCTCTTTACGTTTGATTCGTGTGCGTGTGCCATTTCAATTAGGTTATCTTAACTCCCTTCCGGGGAATCTTACAATATTGTCTGTTCTGTTGTTTATACCAGGTAGAAGAAAGTAAATACAAATACCCACACCAGGTCTACAAAGTGCCAGTACAGTCCTACTTTTTCAACCATTTCATAGTTTTTTCTCCTCTCGTAGGTTCCGAGGATAACATTGAAGAATATCACCACGTTGATCACAACCCCTGAAAAGACGTGGAAACCGTGGAAACCTGTGATAAAGAAGAAAAAGTCGGCAAACAGCCTGTTCCCGTACTCATTTCGTTCCAGGTCAGCGCCTTCCACCACCATCACGGCACTCTTTATCTTTTCTTCTGATTCGTTTCTGCTGAGCACGGTTTTGTGTCCTTCCTCATTAAGAACTTCTGTCCGTATCACCACATTGGAGTGTGCATTAAAACCATCTACAATATCCTTTACGGTGTATATTGCTTCGGCCTCACCTTCCTCAACACCGGCAGCCAGTCCGCTGGCATTCACGTGCTGTTTTGCTTCTCCTGTGGGTGTGGCAAAATCGTGAAGCGCAATGCGGTCGCCGGTATCGGCATCCACAAACTGCAAGATCCTTCCTCCCCGTGTTTCCAGTGCGCCATACTCTCCAAGAATAAAGTTTTTCCACTCCCAGGCCTGTGACCCGAGGAATATCAATCCTCCCACAATGGTGAGCAGCATGTACCAGGTCACTTTGGTCTTTTTGAGTTGATGTCCGGCATCCACGGCCAGTACCATGGTCACGGAAGAAAAGATAAGGATAAAGGTCATCAACGCTACATAATACATCGGGGCATCGACGCCGTGTAGGAACGGAAAGTGCGTAAACACCTCGTCCGCAATGGGCCAGGACTCGATAAACTTAAATCTCGAAAATCCGTATGCAGCGAGAAATCCGGAGAATGTCAAGGCATCGGAGACGATAAAAAACCACATCATCATTTTGCCGTAACTGGCCTTGAGCGGCTCATTGCCTCCTCCCCAAACCTTGCCTTCCGCGCCTTCTGTAGCTGTTGTAACAGTAGCTTCCATACACTAATACATATATCTGTTTAAAAAACTGCCCAAATTTACGTTTTTTTCTTATCTAAAGAAATAGAAAAATAAAATGAGGTATAACCACAAAAAATCAAGAAAATGCCAAAAGGTCACACCCAATTCTAAACCAAGGGTTTGCCCCGGTTTGTACTTTTCTTTAAAATGATTATAAATTACGGTCAAAAGTACAATAATACCTGCAAAAACGTGTACCATATGAGCCACCGTAATGGCATACAGGAACGAAGTGGTAATGGTACTTTGACTACCGGTAAAATAATACCCGTCTTCAATGATCTGGGAAAAGCCCATGAACTGCGACACGATAAATGCTACTCCCAGCACCAGTGTTACAAGCATCAATACAGTGCCGCTACCGCGGTTTGCCCTCACAATCGCTTTTTTGGCAAAATGGAATGTAATGCTGCTTGCCAGTATAAATGCAGTACTTGCAAAAAATGCAGCGGGCAGTTCAAAGTCCTTCAGCCAGTCGGGCCTGGTTTTACTCACCACGTACGCACTGGTAAGTCCGGCAAAGGTCATCACTATACTGACCATTCCGAACCAAAGCATCATCTTTTTGGCCCTGGCATTCTTTTCTTCAAAAGTTCCACGTGTTAAATCCATACTTCAGCTTTGCTTCGTGCTAATTTTATTCCGGGTACTTCCCGTTATTTTTTCTTATTATTTTAGTATCCGCCGATAAACTTGTCTGCCACATACACCACCTGTACAAAAGTAATATAGGCCACGCTGGCCAGCATCAGCTTCCGGGCGGAAGCATTGTCTTTTTCCTGATACAACCGTATGGCAAAATAAAGCATTCCCATACCCAGCAGCGCCACGATCACTGCCCCTGCTACTGAAAGATGCAGCTTTCCGGTAAGGCCGGTTACCGGGAATACGGAAACAATGATCATCCAGATCGTGTACATTATTATCTGCAGTGCGGTAGCCCTGTCTTTTTTTCCGGTAGGCAGCATGTAGTAACCCGCTTTCTTATAATCGTCATATAACAACCATCCGATGGCCCAGAAATGGGGAAACTGCCAAAAGAACTGTATCATGAACAACGTTCCGGGCTCTATACCGAAATTACCGGTAGCTGCCACCCAGCCCAGCATAAAGGGAATGGCCCCGGGAAATGCCCCCACAAAAACGGACAGCGGGGTTTTTGTTTTCAAGGGAGTGTAAACGCTGGTATATAAAAAAATGGATATGGCCCCGAACATGGCCGTTTTCGGATTTACCATATAAAGGATCACCACCCCGAGTATGGCGCATACGGTAGCAATAACAAATGCGGTATTCACCGACATCCTTCCCGCAGGGATGGGTCTGTTCATGGTGCGTTGCATACGGGCATCGAGGTCGCGTTCTATGATCTGGTTATAGGCATTGGACGCCCCTACCATGAAATATCCGCCTACCATCAGGAGCAGCAACACCTTATAGTCTATGGTCTCGGCGCCGAGGAAATAACCGGCAACGGAAGAAAACACCACACTCACGGCCAGGCCTACTTTGGTAATCTGCTTAAAGTCGTCCAGAGCCTGGGTAAAAGTCCCCGTTTTCGTTGTTGTTCGCAATGCCGTTTTCATCGGTTTCAGATATGAGATCGGAGATGCCTTCATGAATATCCCAAAACTCCATGCTAACATCTAACAGCTAGCACCTCCTGTCTAAATAATCGGGTGCAAAGATACCGTTTAAATTATAAAATCGGAATTTTGAGACGCGCTATTTTAAAGGGGCCTTTAATGTGTGGGATGTAAATATTTAAATTCGGTTTTTTACGCTCCGGACATACAGGTATTTGTGCTTCCGGATACGCCCTTGCCCGGCTTTTTCCTTTTATTCCTCCAGGGTCAGCATCAATTCTTCCCACTCCCTCGTCAGTTTTTCCAGTTTGCTCTTTTTTCTTTCATAGGTTTCGAAAAACACGGCATCTTCGGAAAGAGCATCGTAATCCGCTGCCAGTTTTGCATCGGTTTCCTCAATCTCCTTCTCCAGTTGGGTGATGAGCGACTCCACCTTGCTCAACCTGTTTTTCAGGGATTTCTGTTTTTTTTGTTCTTCGTAGGACAGTTTGGTCTCCTTTTGTTTTTCTGCTTTCTCCTTCTTTTCAACAGTGGCTTTTTCAACGGCCCGGAAATCTGTTACGTCCCGTTGCTCCAGGAAGAAATTAATATCGCCGAGGTATTCTTTTATCTTTCTGTCCTTGAATTCATAAACCTTGTCCGTAAGTCCCTGGAGAAAATCCCTGTCGTGCGAGACCAGCAGAAGCGTTCCTTCAAAATTCTGAAGGGCCTGTTTAAGCACGTTTTTGGATTTTATATCCAGGTGGTTTGTGGGCTCATCCATTACCAGCACATTAAAAGGGTCCAGCAGCATTCTGCAAAGTGCAAGACGATTGCGTTCCCCTCCCGACAGCACTTTTATTTTCTTGTCGACATCATCGCCACGGAACAAAAATGCCCCGAGCATATCGCGTACTTTGCTGCGGTTTGAATCATTGGCCGCATCTTCCATAAGCCGAAGCACGGTTTTTTCACCGTCCAGGTATTCAGCCTGGTTCTGGGCAAAATAGCCTACCTGCACATTGTGGCCCAGCTTTACATTTCCTTTATGCGCCAACTCACCTACAATGATCTTTGCAAGGGTAGTTTTTCCCTGTCCGTTCTGCCCTACAAAAGCTATTTTGCTCCCCCGTTCCACCATAAGGTCGATGTTTTTCAACACTTCCTTCTCTCCGTAACTCTTGCATACGCTCTCAGCTTCTATAACCACTTTACCGGGCTGTACGGAGAGCGGGAACCTGAGGTTCATGACGCTGTTGTCCTCTTCATCGACCGCTACCCTTTCTATTTTATCGAGTTTCTTGATAAGGGATTGCGCCATGGAGGCCTTGGAGGCCTTGGCCCGGAATTTTTCTATCAGCTTTTCGGTTTGCTGTATCTGTTTTTCCTGGTTCTTTTTGGCGTTGAGCTGCTGCTGCCTGATCTCCGTGCGAAGGGTTAGGTATTCGGAATAAGGTTTGTCGTAATCATATATCTTGCCCAGGGATATTTCTATGGTCCTGTTGGTTACATTGTCCAGGAACATTTTGTCGTGAGATACAATAACCACGGCCCCGGCATAGCGCTGTAAGAACTGCTCAAGCCAGATAATGGATTCTATGTCGAGGTGGTTCGTGGGCTCATCGAGCAGGAGCACATCATTGTTTTGAAGCAGTAGTTTGGCCAGTTCTATCCGCATCCGCCATCCTCCGGAAAAAGTATCGGTAAGCTTATCAAAATCTTCCCTTTTAAAACCGAGTCCCTGCAATACCTTTTCGGTTTCGCCCTGGTAGTTATACCCGCCCAGGATCTCATACCTGTGGGTAATGTCACTGAGGTCCACCATAAGCTGGTTATAGGCTTCGCTTTCGTAGTCTGTCCTTTCGGCCAGTTTGCGGTTTATTTCATCCAGTTGTATCTCCAGGGCCTTTATTTCTTCAAATGCCTGGTAGGCTTCTTCCAGTACCGTCCTGCCCTGTACAAAATCGATATCCTGTTTCAGGAAACCGAGGCTCGTGTCTTTATCGGAGGCGATGACCCCGGTATCGGGTTGCATTTCCCCGGACAACAACTTCAGCATTGTGGATTTTCCCGCACCGTTCTTTCCAATGAGCCCTACCCTGTCGCCCGGATTCAGGCGAAAGGACACTTCCTCAAACAGAAATTCTCCTCCGAAAGAAATCGATAAGTTGTGAATGTTAAGCATTGTCTTTGGTTTCCGGTTCTTACAGTTTTCAGTTTTGGAGTTCAGGAGTTTCCCCGGTTAGAATTTAATTTGGCTGCGGGGTACCAATGTACCGCACCGCCCCATTAATTGTCTCCTTGCCACCGGACCTCCCCCTGTTTTTTCCATAATCCGGTGCAAATAAACGTATTTTTTTCGGCCCGGCGAAGTTTGGGCATCCGTAAGCCCTACATTACCCCATATTTAGTAATTTTGCAAACAAAATCGAACTATCAATCTTCACAGCATGTTAAAAAAAGGAAGCCGCTTATACAGTATTTTAACAGGGAGTTGCCCCAGGTGCCAGCAGGAAAGCATGTATACCTCCAAAAACCTGTACCACCCGCGAAAGACCCTGAAAATGAACGAGACCTGTTCGCATTGCGGTATCAGGTATAAAATGGAACCTTCTTTTTTCTACGGCGCCATGTATGTGAGCTATGCCGTGGGAACTGCTTTTGCGGTAGCGGCATTTGTCATTTCCTTTCTCTTTATCGGCACTGGACTCAAAACGGCCTTCTTTGCCATCATGGGGACACTTATTGTATTCATGCCCGTAATTATGCGGCTTTCCAGGAACATCTGGATCAATTTTTTTGTCAAATACGACCCGGAAGCAGGAAAAAAACACCAAAAAGCCGGGATTTCCTGAAGGCGGATTGATTCCGGCAAGCTGATTTACTACCGATATCCTGTTTTTTTGATATCTTGCTGTAAATTATCCCGTTATGAAAACATTGCTTCCCTTATGCCTGTTGTTTTGCATTCCACTTACCGCACAACAATCCCGATCCATTCCTTCGTATTATGAAAAGGACGCCCTGCTATCGGAAAAACTGAGCGGAATAGCCCGGGACCTGGGACTGGACGGGGATTTCCAGGTAGGAGAAGACGGTACGGAACAGATATCCCTGGCCGTGATACAACTAAAAGATGGTGAAAGGCCAAAAATAGGCGGGGTTCATATGGAGAACTTCATTTACCCGGCCTCCGTGTATAAGATGTATGTGGCGGCCGAAGTACTCCGGCAGGTTTCGGCAAAAAAGTATTCACTCGATTCCCTTTATGTTGTCCGGTCACCCAATGATGTGGATACGGCCAGGGAAGTACTCTCCGACCCGAGGCCGCTGTTGCATGACAGGGACACGGTAACCGTAAACTACTTGCTGGACCTGATGATAACCCGCAGTGACAACTCGGCCGCAAATTGCCTTATAGACCTGACACAACGAAAAAACATCAATGCCCTGATGCACAAGTACAACTGGCAGGGCAGCGAAGTCACCCGCAAATTCCTGAAAAGGGAATTCGAAGACCCGGGGTACGGAGACATACGGGGTACGGAAACAAGTGCACTCCACGCTGCCGATTTCCTGTACCGGATCACTGAAAACCGCCTGGTCAATCCGTGGGTGAGCATGCAGCTAAAAACACTGCTGGGACGCCAGCTGGACAACACCAAGCTATCCGAGGGACTGCCGCACAATACCATGTTTTACCACAAAACGGGATGGTGGTCTTACTGGACCCACGATGCAGGAATTGTCAAGGACGGGGAAGTACATTACGTTATCGCCTGCTTTTTACCGCTCCGGGAAGAACAGGCCCTGCCCAAATTCCGCCTGCTTGCACAAAAGATCGATACGCTGATGCGGACGTACTGATCAAACCATTACACTGAAAGGTGCAAAGGTTTTGACAAGCAATAAAATTGCGCTCCGGTTATTGAATTATTTAGGCAATACCACTAACTGACTTAATAAACCGTTGCGAAAAAATACAGACCTGTTATCTCTTCCGACAGTTACCCTTGTGCGGCCTGATATTTCCTGAACCGGGACCGGAACCTGGAAATATCGATCTCCTCATCTAAAGAAGCTCCTGTTTCTATAAAATCATATAATTGCTTCGCAACATAAGGCCCTACCAGGGTTCCCCGGGTGCCCAGCCCGTTGAGGACATACACATTATTTTCCTGTGGATGCCTTCCTGCAAGGGGCCTTCTGTCGGCCACGGTGGGGCGTATGCCTGCCTCCTGTTTTATCACTTCAAAATCGCATTTCAGCAGCGATTTTAATTTAGTCAGCAACTCTTCCCTTGCCCTGGAGGTCGTCACGTTGGTTTTGTCTTTCCAGTTATAAGTTGCCCCGACCTTATAACGGTCTTCTCCCACAGGAATGAGAAACACCGACGACTTTACAATCGAATTCAGGTTCAACTCCGGAGCCCGGATGGTAAGCAACTCCCCCTTAGCCCCGCGGAGCGGAAGGTATTTAAAAAACGGGTTGGACAACATGCCGAACCCCTCGGCAAAGACAATCTGCCGCGCTTTTATATCCTTGTAACGCACCCCTGTTCCCGTACCTTCCAGCACTTCGTAATCCAGGTGTTCTTTCCGCAGGCAATCCTGCGAAAGAAGAAGGTCCGCATACTTTTCAATAAGTGCTTTCACTGCTATTCTTCCTGTATGCCACACTTCCCCGAAACCATGGGGAGCATCGATACCGGTATTGGTGTTCTGAATGATCCGCGGAGACAGATAAGGGGCCAGTGACGGTTTGTCAGCGGCTTCAAACCAGAGGTTCTGTTCTTCCACGGAAGCAAATTTCCGGTATACGGGCATAGGATAGACCAGTTTTCCGGACAGTATTTGCTCCAGTTTCTGATAAAAGGGGACCGCTATTTTTAACTGCTCTTCAGACCTCCATGCGGCAGTAAACCGTTTCAGCACTACCGGATTGTACACCCCGCCCGCTACGGACGACGACTGCTGGGAATCTCCGTCAAAGACCACAAACCTTTTACCGTTTTCCCGAAGCTGTTCACAAAAAGCTATTCCGCCCAGCCCAAGCCCCACAACAATATAATCTGTTTCCATAACACAAAAATATAAAACGCCCGAACAGTACGGGCGTTTCAGAGGGAATTTCGGATATTCTCATATCCGGGTTATTATGAATGAGGGTAACATTTATTCGTTTTTCCAGACGTCTTGTTCGAAATTGCGTATTTCTTCCTTGATGCGTTTTGCTTCCATCAACTGGAACATGGCGTTATCCGGGATGTAGTCACTGATCTCCCTGTCGCCATACACATTTTCTTCTTTATAGATAACAGCATTGAACCGCCTGGCATTCAACAGGTGATCGAAAGATATGGGCACCCCGGAATTGCCCAGGTTAAACGCCTTGGCTTCATGCAGCACCTGTCGCGCACTCGGATACCACACCCAGAAGAGTTCTACCAGATTGGAGCCATCGGTGATGCCCTGGTCCATAAAATTGATATCGGGCGCAACGGGCGCTATGCCCAGCAAACGGTATTTTAATTCGCCCTGGCGCTTGTCAAAATACCACATGCCCTTGATGTGATATTCCACAATATCCGCTGCACTCAGATCTCTCCGGTCTATATACATTTCGGAAACCTGCTCTCCGGCATTCACCTGTTCGAGCCCGAGGTCTGTCGTGTCCACCTTGGTCAGTGTAGCCTCCAGTTCCCCGAACCTCCTTTTTTCGGTAAAATAGGAATCCGCATAGATATCCTGTATCCTGCCGTTTTTGATATTGGTGACCAGCACATCGTAAAGTGACTGCCGGCCTACATGTGCACCCTGCCCGTCTATGGGGTAATACAACGGAAAGTTTACCCTTTCATTGAGGTCAATAACTTCCCAGGTCATTTTAGACCACAAGATATCCCTGTCTTCTACATAGCCATATTCCAAAGGTTTATTGGGATCGGCCTGGGCCTGCGCTTCGGTAAGCTTCCCAATATCCTCGGGTTTTTCAGCATTGAGTATATTAGCCTGTCCATTGACATTTATCCACATAAACGCCACCGTAACAGTTAACAAAACACCCTTCCAACACATAACTTTTGATTTTTTAGTTTAGCACGAAAAAAAACACTACTCCGTTAAAACTTTAACATTTAACACGTAAAAAACTGGACGACAAAAAGATACAATTAAAAAAAATTATTTACCATCTTAATGTCCTACCGAAAAGCAATACACTATTTACGAACATAAACTCCATAAAAAGGATATTATTGTGTATAACAATTTTTCCCGTCAAAAAAATTTTCAGTTTGAAATATACACTTTCTGTAAATAATCACAAAAAGAGATTTTTAATCGATGTTCCGAAAGATAGCGTAATTATTTACATCCCAGCGGCCTGTAATCAAAAATTTACTATATTGGCATTTCGAAACAGTGGATCACCTTTCGTAAAGTACAAACAGATAACCCCATAATGTTAAACCAAAACGATGTATCCATGAGCAAAAATTACCCCATTCTACTAGTTGATGACCACATTGTTATCCAATTTGCAATTGCCCGAATTATCGAGGACTTCCTACCCAGTGCAAGGATCACTTCCATTGAAGATTTTTCACAAACCATAGACCTTCTCAAAAAAGAATATTTTGAGTTGATCATTCTGGATATTGATATCCCCAATGGCATAGGTACGGAGATGATCAGTGTTATACGTTCCATATCCCCCGACGTAAAAATACTGATGTTCTCTGCCCTTAGTGAGAAACGGTACGCTATGCGTTTTATCCATGCAGGAGCCAACGGCTATCTGCACAAACACAGTTCAAAGGAAGAAATAGAAGAAGCGATCACCGAGGTGATAAACGGAGACACCTACATAAGCAGGTCTGTGACAAAGCATTTTCTGCACGAGTCCTCCCTGCGACACGGAAAGCCGTTGAAAAACCCGTTGAACAGCCTGTCGAATCGTGAACTGGAAATTGCCAGGTTAATTGCCAAAGGCAACGGCAACCTGGAAATTGTGAACATACTGGACCTGAAGAAATCTACGGTGAGTACACACAAGATGCGGATATTCAAAAAACTGAATATCGGTAACGTCACCGAACTCATCGAGATCTTTAACCACTATGACACACCGGTTATTGCCATTTGACGGAAATATCGGGACAAATGCATCCCTAAACAGAAAGGTGAACCCGCAGGCATGTAGAAGTTAAAAACGGGCAATCAGTGCTCGGTAACCGGGATCGGGATTAACCGAATACTGACTACCCGACAGGATAAACTTCAACTTTGCACAGGTAGCGGTGCATTTGTTTCCGGGTATTTATTTCCGCCGGCCCGGTATGTTTTTAATTGCCATAACCCTGTGGCGCATTTCGCAGCTTTTACCGCTCGAAATGCGCCACATTTTTATCAAAAAGGACAATTTGTCTCACACTCCCCTTCATTTTGACTGCCATAAATTCTTATATGGCATTAGAACAAGTTCTACAAAGTTGCCGAACAAATACTATATCGCCTGAAGCCGAAAATAACGCGCTGCACTATACTTTTGGACATATAATGGATGACACCCCATCCTGATATTAAAAGTTCTTTTTACATAAAACCACTCTACTTGGTTAGTTCACTGCCCGTTTTCGGGTTGTCACGGTATGACATGTACATTCGGGATGTCATCAGGCAACCTGCCCTTTTTGACCAACGGAGTGGTTTTTAATTTTTTCCGGACCGGTAAATGACCCGTAAGCATTGTAAATTCTCTCTATTATGAAATATAATACAATCGAAACAACCAAAGAAAGTAACCCCTCAATCACCCTTAAAAGGGATTACACCGTAGACGTAACACTTCTTTTAAAGAAGTTAAAGAGCCACCTCGGCATTCAGACCAACATTGAGTTATCCAGGGTCCTCGACGTAAAACCGAACACCATATCCACATGGAAGAGGAGGAACAGCCTGGACTACGAATTGATCATCTCGATATGCAACATGCTGGACATAGACCTGAACTCGCTGTTTTCAACGGAATATACCCGGAACAGATCGGCCAACAACATCCTGGCTGTACCCATCGAGGCGCAATACCAGTATGTGTCTAACTATCACAAGGAGGAATTCCTGGACAAAATGCCCAAATGTTCCCTTCCGTTCTCATTTTCCACCCCCAACACAAGGGCTTTCCAGATGGCCGGCATTTCCATGTCGCCCACATTGAAAGAAGGTGCTTATGTGATAGGCGAACGGATCAATGATCACGACCTTATTGAAGATAACAGTATATGCATCCTCATCAGCAAACTGCGGGGAATCCATATCAACAGGGTAAAGAAAGATCCGAAAAATCCCTACATACTCAACCTTTTAAACGACAACGAGAACTTTTCCAACAACATTGTGATGCCTGTGGAAGAAATTACCGAGGCATGGCGGGTGACTAACATTTTGTCCCTTGATATCGTAAAACGAGACCATTAATAATTGTGACCCGAAGACCGAAAAAATTGCCCCAGAATGGAAGTAAAAAGTTTAGTAGCTGAAAACGATAAGATCATAGAAGTATTCATAACCCGGCATTCTCAAAAAATCTATAATTTCATTTTTTCCAAAGTCCTCGACAAGAACATTACCGAAGATATTTTCCAGGACACCTTTATCAAGGTTGTCAAAACCCTGAAAAAGGGAGACTATACGGAAGAAGGCAAGTTCTTGTCATGGGTTATGCGTATTGCGCACAACCTGGTCATAGACCATTTCAGACAAAACCAGAGAAAGCGCATTTTCCGGCACCTTGAAGACTTCAGTTTTCTGTCCGGTATAGAAGATGCCTCGCCGGATGCGGAAAAATACCTCATCAAGCAGCAGACGGAAACCAGTGTAAAGAAACTTATCAAAGAGCTTCCGCCGGATCAGCAAGACGTGATAATCATGCGGATATACAGGGAAATGACCTTTAAGGAAATATCGGAAGAGATGGGGGTGAATATCAACACCTCGCTCGGACGCATGCGATATGCCCTGACCAACCTCCGCAAGATCGCCAAAAGAAATAATATATCCATATAACCCAAACCACACCGAATATGCCATACATAGAAGAAGACGACCTGGTAGCACTGCACAAAAAAATAGAAAGGGAACAGGAAAACAATAAAAAGCTGTTGGACCAGATAAGCAGTAAGAACGACAGTTATGACAAAAGTGTGAAAACACGGAACACGGCCTGGGGGATCACCTCCATACTGTGTCTTGCCATTATAGGTTTTGCGTTCTATTTCAATTCCGAGTTAACTGCCATGGAAGCATCTTATGCCTCCTGCTACGAAAAAAACTCGCTTTTGCTTGAAAGTGCCGACAGCACTTCTATGTTAAAGGACAGGCTGGCGCAACTGGAAAACGAGAATAAAGGCCTCCGGCACGATCTGGATGAGGCCAGGGCCGCTCCCCTTCCGGCAACGGCATCGCGGGATTCTGTCTATACCGTACAGGTAAAGGCTTTTGAAACAGATCAGATCCCGTTACAGTCTAACACCAATTTTATCTATACGCAGAACCCGAACCTGTTTTACGCATTCTGTATCGGTATATTCAACACTCCTGACGAGGCCCGTGTTCTCAGGGGAGAACTGGTGGACATGGGATTTGAGGATGTTTTTGTGGCGCTCTACAAAGACGGAAAACGGCAAAAGATCATAGAGGACTGATAAAATCACCCGTCCCGATATTTTCGATCTTCATCATATAAAACAAGCATTTGCAACTGTTGTAATGCTTGTTTTTATGTGTTTAAGAGGCCGTTCCGTTAGCATTATCTCCTCCAACAGACAAACAACTAAATTTTAAAACTACAGGAATGAAATACATCTTTTGCCTATGCGTAAGTTTCTTTTTCGCAGTGAATACCATGTATGCCCAGTATAAAAAAACGACATACACATCTGAAAAACTCGGGGAAGACCGCGAAATCATTTTCCACATCCCCGAAAATTATGACGCTAAAAAAAAGTATCCGCTCATTGTGGTCCTGGATGCCGATTACCTCTTTGAAACGGTAATGGCCGCGTCCGGATTCTATACCTATAATGACGAAATGCCCGAGAGCATCATTGTAGGTATCCGCCAGGAAAACAGCCGGCTCAGTGATTGTAATTACAACGAAGATACCGGGTTTCCAAAAGACAAGGGGAACAACTTTTTTGAGTTTATAGGGATGGAATTGCTCCCCTCGCTGGCCGACGAATATAACCTTGCAGACTTCAGGATTATCATAGGTCACGGACTTACGGCCAATTTCATCAACTATTACCTCTTCAAAGACCGGCCCTTGTTTGATGCATATGTCAACATAGCGCCCACTTTTGCCCCTAATGTAACGGACTACCTCACCAGCCGGTTATCTACGCTTACAATACAGAAATTTTACTACCTCATTACATCCGACAAAAACCGGGATGCCGAAAATGCCGCGCGTATCGAAGAACTTCATCAATCCCTGCAAGCCATAGACAACGACCAACTCCACTATAATTTCAGTATTGTTGAGGATTCGGACAACTATACGGTAGCCGCCCATGCCATACCCCGGTCCCTGTATGGTATTTTCGATCTTTACCAACCCATTCCCCCGGAGGAATATGAAAAAGAGGTGCTGTCTTATGAAGAAGGTATTGTCTACGACTACCTGGAAAACAAATACAACGCCATCCACGGCACTTATGACGTCGACAAAAAAATAAGGTTGAACGATGTCATGGCCATCTATGCGGCCTGTCTGGAAAAAGAAGACCTCCCTTCCCTGGAAAGCCTGGGCAAACTGGGAAAAAAGGAGTTTCCGGATACCATGTTGGGCTATTTCTTTGAAGCGGAGTTTCACGAAAAAAGCGGCAATACCAAAAAGGCCATGCGGACCTATGAAAAGGCTTTCCTGATGAGCGAGATCGATTTTCTTACCAAAGATATGGTACAGGAAAGAATATTCAATATAAAGAAGGATATGGGCTGGTAATTGCTTTATTTACGCATCAATTACCTGTGTGGTAAAAACAAAAAACCGCTGCACGGAAAATCCGGAGCGGTTTTTCATTTTTTTAAACACTATGCCTACCTCCTGATCCGGGGTCATTTTCCGGAACAATTATCCAGTTCGTCCGTCATCTTTTTTACAATCTCCCTCAGTTTTTCCCTGTAGAAGTGCCGGGTTTCTTCCAGGCTCTCCTCCTGCAGTACCTCCTCTCCTCTCTTATAGGTTTCCTTTATTACAAATTCTCCGCAGCTGAAAGCATTGATAAGCTCCATGGCTGCACTTTCCATTTTATAAAGCTCGATTTCGGCCTTGACCTTCAGTGTTTTCTGGGCTTCCAGTTCTTTTTGCCGGGCTTCCGCCAGTTGCTGTTCAATACGGCGTTGTTCGTCCAGCTGCCTTTCCAGTGCCTTTTGTTTGGCAATAAGGGCTTCCTGTTCTTTTTTCAATGCTTCCTGTTTTTCGGCCAGGGTCACTTTTTTGTCTTCCCCGGCCACCTTCTTGTCACTGTAATCATCCTCTTTTGCTTCGTCAGGTGCCGATGCGGGTACCGGGTCTGTATCGGCAGTACACCGGTCCAGGGTAGTTATGGTTTCACTGAGGTATTCCCTGGCCTTTTTCACATAAAAACGCCCGGTGTCCCAGTCTTCCGGGTCTATGGCCTTTTCCAGGCTTTCCCTTACGTCGTACATGATGTTGTTTATTTTGGTACAATCGCAGCTCTCCATTTGTTCTTCGGCTTTTTCCAGGGCTTGCAGCGACCTTTTGGCATAATAACGCTGATGGTCAAAATTATTGGCCTCAAGCGACTTTCCGCTGTGCGAAAAGGCATAGGTTATCGAGGAATAGAGTGTGGTACAATCGGCAAAAACAAAAACAGAAGACATCAGAAAAAACAAACACAATACATTATGTCTCATGGAAATTATAAGTTTAGGGTTATGAAATATCAATATTCAGAGGGATACAACGTTACCAGCCACCGTCTTTAAGTGTACACCTGCATTCTCCTATGCCCTGGAAGATATCCAGCCCCAGGGTAATCATATGCGTTCCGCTGTTATAGCCCAGGATGGAATTGAGCGATACCTGGTAGGAATACGCCGCATAGAAGTTGCTTATTTTCACCCCGGCCATGGGCCCGATATTGAGCGGGTCGAGTACCTGGTCATTGAGAAAGCGATAGGAGATCCCGGCCCAGTAATAATCTTCAAAATCGTATTTCCTGACCTTGATATTGAAATCGGTACTGGAACGCCCGTCACTTTCAAACCACTGGAAGTAGACCGAAGGTTCTATTTCAAAATCGCTCTTTTTGTGCTTGCGGAACCTGTAACCGGTATACACCGAATAGTTCCGCAATATGTTGGGTTCCGTTATGGCAAAATCATCCGTACGCTTATTGAGCAGGTTGGACGCATTGATGCTCATGTAAAACCTCCTGAAGCGATACAGGACCCCGACATCAAAATTGTGGTTGTTCACCAGCCGGTTGTCGGTTATTCCGGGATCGCCGTTCTCAAAGTCGGAAATATCTATCTTGAACTGGTTAAAATTATAGGAGATGCCCAGGGAGAGGAAATTGTTCTCATAGGCATCTATGGTAAGGTGGTGGGCATAAGACAACCTCCCTCCGTATTGCCGCGTATAGCCATTCTTATCGTTAAATACCGTGATCCCGACCCCGGAGCGCATCCCCAGGCGCACATCACCGGAAAGGGACTGCGTATTGGGGGAATCTTTTATTCCGACCCACTGGGTAACACCGTTGGCGCGTACCCGGATGTATTCGCCTATACCCGCATAGGTGGGGGATATTGCAAATTCACTGTCTGCCAGGTATTGCGTATATACCGGGAGGGCGAGTTCCTGGGCATGGATTTTCGCCATAAAGAGAATAGCCAGTATGCATAGATTTTTTTTCATGTGCTCACATTTTTGGACTGAAAAGCCAGCTTTTCCGTATTTTCCTGCCAAAACCTCCGGAAAGGCTTGAAATCCGGACGGGAACAGGCCATCAGACCTATTTGTTTGATTCCAAGTTTTAATGATTTGTTTTAAGCCGGCCTGCCCGCTGTGCCGATACACCCCAAACTGCGCAAAGGGGCGGATCAACTTTCTACGGGCAGGCAGCTTTTCTTTATCCTAATCTATCTGTAAAGTGTAAAGTGACCTACAAATTCCCTGTTGTCATTCTCTCCGTTCAGCTTCAGGGTATACCAGTAATCTCCCGTGGGCAACAGCGTTCCGTTGTAGATTCCGTCCCAATCCACTCCCTGGGGCAGTTTGGCCAGTTCCCGGCCATACCTGTCGTATATGATGACAATCATATCGGGATAACCTTCGGAATTGCGTATCTTCCAGGTATCGTCATAACCGTCACCGTTAGGTGTAAACACATTGGGAATCTCTATATCGATAAATTCCATGCTTATGGAAGCCGTAGCCGTACAGCCGTTGGCATCGATCACTGTCATGGTATAGACGGCAGAATGGTTGATATAATAGGTGTTTTTATTACCCAGGTTCGTTTCACCCACATAGTAGGTATACCCGCCGACACCTCCGGTTGCAACGGCCGTTATCTGGTTGAGATTGTTCACTTCAAGGCTCAGTTGTAACGGTTCTATATCTTCAATAACAAAGGATACCGGTCTTGTACAGCCATTGGCATGTAACACTTCTACGGTATGCGTACCCGGAGCAAGGTTACCGAAGGTATTGTCCAGTTGCCCGGGACCTCCGTCAAGTTTATAGAGCACATCATCAGCCACAGCCTGGTTCACATTTACAGTAACCGTATTGGTCGACAGCGCGCCTTCACAACCATAGGCGATATCCACTTCGGGCTGAATAATTACGGGATCTTCCAATTCCACAGTGGTTATATATTCACAACCGTTGGCGTCCCTCACATAAATGGTATGGGTCCTTCCTCCTGACAGGTCGGTGAACAGGAAACGATCGTTTACGAAATTATTCCTGTTATTGAGACTTGTTGCATACGGAGGCACACCGCCCGAAACACTTATCTCAATGGAGGCATCCCCGTCACCTTCACAAATCTCCTCAGTGGTACTCACCACCCCAACATTTATGGGTTGTGCAGGTTCTTCGATCTCCGCTTCCGTAGTTACGGTACAGCCGGCTTCGTCCCGTGCCACAATGGTGTATGTGCCTGCGGCCAGCGAATTGAACACATTGGACGACTGATATTCGTCGATCCCGAGGATGGCGTATTCTATAGCCCCTACTCCTCCGGTAGCCTGCACGGTAATCGTGCCAGTTTCTTCCCCGTAGCAGTCTACATGGGTTATACTTTCGGCCATTACCTGTTCCAGCGGTTCTATTTCCTCAATTTCAAAGTCCACACTTTTTCTGCATCCGTTGGTATGGATCACTTCTATCGTATGTGAGCCCGGGGTAAGGTTTGTGAAAGTTTTCCCGGTACGCGGCGTACCGCCGTCCAGGGAATAAGTGACGCTGGTCACTTCGTCCGGATCAGCGATTTCCACGGTGACTTCGTTTTCAAAAGAACTGTTTAAACAGTTGCCGTAAATAATTTCCGCCGTCGGGGTTATATCCACACCTTCCGGTATGGTTATGGATGCATAGGTCTCACAATCATTATCGTCCTTTACAAAAACCACATAGGTTTCTCCTCCGGCAAGACCGGTATACTCCAGTTTGCCCTGCTCATAATTGCTCCTGTTGTTCAGACTGGTGTAATACGCTCCGGTACCACCTGTAACAACTGCTGTTATGGAGGCATTTTCATCGCCTTTACATATTTCTTCGGTATAACTCAGCGTGACTTCGAGCGCGTCCGGTTCCGTAATGGTCACCTCGAATTGCTCATAACAACCTGCACTGTCCTGCGCAACGATAGTATAAGTTCCTGCCGCAAGACCGTCGAACTCACCTCCTTCGTGGAACTGGTTCAGGTTGGGGGAAATGGCATATTTAACCGTTCCCGTACCTCCCGTGGCCGTAAGGGTGATCCTTCCGTTACTGTCTCCGTGGCAAAGTACATTTATGGTATCTATATCTATCACCAGGGGGTCCGGTTCTGTTACTTCCACCGAGGCGGAAATTTGTTCACAGTCATCACTTTCCACCTGAACGTAATACGTCCCGGCCACAAGGTTTGTAAATACCCCTGTAGTATTCTGACTTCCGGCAACTGGGTCCTGGTTTTCATCCAGCAACGTATAGCTGTAATTACCCAGTCCCCCGGTAGCCGAGGCACGGATCGTTCCCGTGTTATCCCCGTTACAGTTAACACTGGCCGCGGAAAGATCGAGTGCTATGGCTATATCCTGCACTTCCTCAATGGTGACTTCATTACTTTTTACAGGTTCACAGTCGTTAGCATCCTTTACGTAGAAGGAATAGGTTCCCGGGCCTACGGTAAAGGTATCCTCGGTTTCATAGGGGCCTGCGATATCCGCACTGTAGGTGTACGGACCGCCCGTACCGCCCGTGGCCGAGACCCGGATCACGGCATCGTCCTCACAGCTGATACCCTGTTCTATTTCTAGGGTGGCCACTATGGGGTCGGGTTCAGTTATGGTTATCGTGTTTGTAGTGAATGTACAACCCCAGTCGTCTTCCACGGTTATGGAATAGATACCGGCTCCGATACCCCCAAATGCAGGGCTACCGTAAGCATCTGTTGTACTTTCTATGGTCGTACCGTCCGATGCATACCGGTTAAGCCTGTACTGGTAGTTACCGGAACCTCCGGTTACATTCACTGCGGTCAATTCCACATTGGTATCACTTATACATTGCAATCCGGTGCCGGGATCGGCCGTAATATCCGCATCGATATCCCCGGGTTCTTCGAGGTTGACGTCATCCATCTGTACCATACATCCGCCCGCATCTTTTACCCATACCTGGTATACGTTAGGGGTAAGGCCAGTAAATTCCCGCGTATTTACAAAATCGCTTTCTACCGGTGCAGGATCAGCTACCGGGGCCACATAATAGGTATGGCCACCCCAGCCCCCGGATGCGGAAATGTATATGGTTCCCGTAGGACTTACACAGGTAATTGGTGTTACCGTGACCTCGGTTTCGTCTTCTATATCCCCTCCTATGGGTTCGGCAATACCAAACGCCTTTGTCCGTGTACAGTTAGGGACATCAATCTGCCTTATTTCCACAAAATAGCTTCCGCCTCCGAGATTTACGGGAGGCGTTGCCCCGTTGGTCGTATTATGAGTTCCTGCGCGCCCTGTAGACGTACTGTCGGCCGCGTGGAATATTTCCCATTCGAATATTCCGGAATACGATGTACCGGTCATTTCAAAAGTTACACTGCCGCTTTCCGTACCCGGACAAATTACGTCACTGAGCACCACGGCATCTATACCGAAACCTTCCGGTTCGGGCACTGTATACGTTACCGGTAATATACATCCCGTATCCCTGTGCCTTACCATAAACACATAAGAGCCGGGGGCAAGATCGTCGATCGTAGTACCGTAAGGCTGCCAGGTATTGGTTGACGGATCACCGTCACCATTGTCCAGGCTCCATTCTATCCTGTTGGTGTTCCCGGTTGTGGTGGTGACCCTGAGGGATGCATCCGCCCCGGTATCACAGGTAGCATCGGTTGCGGTTACCGTGGCCTCTATCAGTTCATCAAAAGGTTGTATAACTGCGGATGCCGTTCCCGTACATCCTTCGTTGTCATACACATTGATCGTAAAGCTGCCTCCGTCGTGTACGGCCCATATCAATTCCGGTGAGGTTCCGGACTGTACGGTATTTCCCGAGGCATCTTCAATAAATTCATAAGTGACATAAGTACCTGTTCCTCCGGTGATCTGTGCTGCATCTATGGTAATGGACGCTTCATCCGGATTATTCCCGGAGGTACAGCCAAATTCAGTAACCGTGACCGCTGCTGCCGGAATTACGATCGGGTCCGGCTGTTCTATGATCACATCGGTGACTTCCGTGAAACATTCATTACTTCCGGTGGCCGTTACGGTATAGTTCCCCGGCGGGAGGTTTTCAAACCCGTTTCCGTCGGGCATAAGAGCCGCTCCTGCCGGCATGGGGTTAAGCGTATATGTCAGCGGGTTGATACCGTTATCCACAGGAATAATACGTATTACCCCGTCTTCGGCACCGTTACAGCTTACATCCGTTGTATTTACCGTAAAATCAGGGGTGACAGGTTCGACTACGGTAATGGTATCGTTCACTTCACATTCCCCGACAGCCCAAACGGAATTTCCGCTTCTTAGGTCGTATACGGTGACTTCGTACTCGCCCGTTCCCGCCACGGTAAATGTAAAGGGATTTCCGGTGAGGGCGGCCCTCGGAATCGTGGCATCTCCCGTAACTTCATATTCGTAGTTGCCGGAACCGCCCGAAGCGGTGATGGTAATTTCGGCATCGGGTGCAGACGAACAATCCAGAGGGTCGGTCAGTTGCACCCCGGCTTCGAACAACGGATAGATCTCCACGGTCTCGGGCCCGGCCGTACATCCGTTGCTATCGATGATCATGATTTCATAAGTCCCCGGGACAAGATTGTTAAAGTTCCCTCCGTTGGATACGTAACTCGCACCTCCGTCCACGGAATAGTCATAGTCTCCCGAGCCGCCCGAAGCGGTTACTTCGAGTGAAAAAGGGGATTGACAATTATATGTAATAATCGATGTTATTTCGGGGGCTTCGGAAACCCCTATCACTTCACTTCCCAGGTCTTCCGGGCAACCGTACTGGTCTGCCACAGCTATGTCCACCACAACAGGCTGCGAAGGATCAACAACTTTGTTATAAGCGATCTTTATCGGATTTTCCGTACTTACGATATCTTCCGTAAGATTGGGGCCCGAAAGCGTGTAGGTATAGCCTCCCCATCCGCCGGTTATTCCGTTGATCCGGACAAAGCCGGGCGCATTACAGGTAATGGCTTCACTCTCCGTGCCCGTAATGGTAATAGGCCTCGCTTCCTGTATAAGTACATTCTGACTGGCCCCGTAACAGGCATCGGTACCACCTCCATCTACCTCGGTCACTACCAGATAGTATTCACCGGGAGCAAGATCGGTGATGTTGATATCCATCGGTGGGTTATAGGCTACAGCACCGCCACTGTTTTGTACGGAATTATCGTTAATATCGAATAATTCCCAGCGCAACTGGTTTTCATGAACGCCGTCTTTATCGTCTACGGTAAAGGTTATTTCCCCGTTTTCTTCCCCGAAACATGCCGGGGTTCTCTCATACGTCACTTCGGTATCTATAATATCGTACTCATCGTAGATATCGACATCATTCACACGGACACACCCCGTATCGTCCCTTACATAAAAAGAGTAGGTCCTTCCGGGGATAAGTCCGGTAAAGACATGGGTGTCCGGCGGGTTATTGGGCGATACCCAATCTCCGGCAGCCGGACTTGCCGTACCTTCCATGGCGGCAAAAGTATAGGGCGGCACACCATCGGTTCCCTCTACCGTAACCTGAAAGTCACAGCCCACTACCTCGGCCTCTGCATCTATGACCAGGCTTACCGGAGGGTATGGCACTTCAAAGGGTTCGTCAAAATCAATGCGACACACCTCATCGCCATTGCCATCGACGGTATGCATGGAGGGATAGAGCCGCGTTCCGGAAGGGTATCCCCTGAATTCCGGATCGGTACTCCACGTTACGCCATTATCTACACTAAATTCTACGGTCAACCCGGGATATGACGGATATCCCGTGAAACGCACACCGTATTCATTCGGGTCCACATTATCACAATCGGCAGGCAGTATGGCTTCCAGATCGGCGGTAAGCTCGTCCGGTTCCACCACATCCACGGTTTCGCCGTCTTCACAGCCATACCTGTCGGTGACGGTTACCGTATAGGTTCCTCCCTCAAGGTTGGTGAACAATTTTGTGGTATTGGCAAAATTGGGCAGGGATTCTATAACAACACCGTTTTCGTCTTCAATTTCTATGGTGTACAATCCTTCCCCGGAATTTATGGTTACCGTAATGGTACCGGTTTCACCGAAACACATCGGGTCATCGGGGGTGACATCCACATCGAGCGACGGCGCCTGGTCAATGGTCACGGTTTCCAGGTATTCGCAATACTCGTCATCTCCGTTATTATCTCTTATATGTACATCGTAATCGCCCTGATTTCCGGGAGTCACTTCAAAGGTATTTGCAGCGGAAAAATCAGCGGGGGTTACCGGATCTCCGGCGGACACAAAGGCATAAACATAATTCCCGTCACCTCCTGAAGCTTCTACCGCGATGGTACCGGCTTCACAATTAATATCGGTGGGGGTTACCACTGCCGTAAGTTCTTCATTTATCACCACGGTCTCCGGATCGCCCTTACATCCTGCGGCATCTTTTACCTCAACGATATAAGTGCCCGAAGGCAGTTCGGTAAAATAATAGGATTCGGCCGTGGGCGGATTCGGGGTTTCCCAGGGGCCTCCGTTTATCCGGAACTGGTATTCTCCGTTACCGCTGTTTACCTCCATAATAATCTGCCCGTTGTTATCCCCTGCATAGCAATTGGTAGGGGTTGCGGTAAATTCGAGGGCTACCGGGGCATCTATTTCAATATCGGTACTGGTTTCACATAAATTGTCGTCACGTACCAATATGGTATATGTTCCTGCCGAAAGATCACTGAATTGTGCAGATGCTCCTTCGTCACTCCAGGTCGTCCCTCCGTCTATACTGAACCGGTAGGGCGATACGCCTCCTTCGGCCTGAACGGTAATTCCCGCTCCCGTATTACACGTGGCTTCCTCGGTGACATCTGCGGTGACGGTTATGGCTTCCGGAACGGTTACGGTCTCCGTAAAATCCATTTCACATTCCCCTTCGGCATAACGTACCCATAGGGTAACTTCATTGGTAGCCGTATCTATGGGAACCACAACAGAGCGGGGTGAAGTGGTACCGGTTTGCCAGGTAGCCCCGCCATCCACGCTGTATTCGTAACCGGCAGCGGTATCGTAGTTCTCAACTGCAAAGGCGACGGTAGTTTCGGCATCGCTGTTACAGAAGGCATCTGCCACATTGGTGACCCTTGCCTCAAAAGCCTTGCCGTCTTCTATACTTACCGGAATGTCCACCGACCCGGGGCATTGCTTCGGCACCTGGTACACGACAATATCGTCCAGTGCAAGATCATTACCATTGATCACTGCGGAATTGGTACGGATCACGATATCCAGTTCGGTATTATTTCCGGGGTTCAGGGGAATCTCGAAATTGTGCCAGTCGTCGTCCCTGGGGATATCTGAAGTGGTATGTTCTGCAATTACATTATCACTGTCGTCCACGAGCTGTATCACAAGGTTCGGATCGCCGAGCCCGGGATTGGTACCCGACCTGAGCAGGTTGAGCCCCCAGAGGGAAACGGTTACATCCCTGTCGGGAATAATGTCACGGGCCGTCCTTCTGTAAACAATTCCACCCACACCTACGGCATCTCCGACATTGATAACGAGCATACGACCATCGGCATCACCCGTATGATCGGATGGTGAAAGCCAGGTTCCGAAAGGGTTTTCTATGTGATTGGTTACAGCATACTCACCGTCATTTACGGCATTATCGGCATTAGTGGGACAGTTGTTCGCAGCTCCCGTTTGCGGTTCATAACAGTATGAATTACTGATATAAGGCGTGGAAACCGTAGCTCCCGCACCAAAGGTCTCTACCATTAAGGTGCTGGGCGGCGGCGGGTCCTGGGAAATATAATTCACCGTAATGGTATGATTGCCGGGAGTAATTCCCGCAAACACATTTGATGTACTATCGGGTGCATTCACCACACCATCAATAGCATACCAGTAGTCATAACCGGGGTCCTGGTTGTCCAGGTTTACGGTAGCTTCGGCGTTGCCTTCGCAATCATAGTCGCCAATATCCACGGTAGCCGTGGGGGGTGTAAGCGGTTCGGGCACTTCCACTTCCATTGTGTAAACACATCCGTTGGCATCCCGTATGTATACATTGTGATCTCCGGGAGGAAGGTATCCCGTATTATCATTACCGTAGGTAATTCCTCCGTCGAAACTGTATTCGTAGGGCGGTGTTCCGCCTTCGGCATTTACCACCCGGGTCTGTCCGCCTGCGCTGGCATCGCATTCCACCGTTTCACTTACTCCTGAAGTGGCAGTGAGCGGGCCATCGGGCTGGGTAATTGTTATGTTGTGGGTTTCACCGTCACAGGTATTGTTCCCCCTGGACTGTGTTACCGTAAGTGTGTAATTTCCGGGGGGAAGGTTTTCAAAATTATCGCCTGTCTGATGTGTTGCGGTAATATCGCTTCCGTTCCCATCCTCCAGCAGATAGGTAAAAGTAAAACCGTTGGCAGGCGTATAGTTTACCGTAATTCGTCCGTCGTTTTCCCCGAAACAGGAAACATCTTCTTTTTCCACCTCGTAATCCAGGGGCGGATAATTTTCCATAACTACCGCACCCGAATAGGCCTGGCAACCGTTGGCATCTGTTACCACAAACATATATTCTCCTCCGGCAGCTACATCAAAGACCTGTTCCGTCTGGTAATCGTCCGGGTATTCCGGGTTCTGCAGTGTTCCGTCTATTCTGTAGATGGCATAGCGGTGCGGGGTATTTCCGCCTGATGAATGCACCTGGATCTTCCCTGTGCTGCTACAGCTTATGTGTTGTTGTACACTGGCGGTCAGTTCAATATCATCCAGTCCTTCCACTTCCACCGTTTCTTCATAAAAACAACCGTCATCGGTACGCACCTCAACCCTGAATATCCTCGGGTCTTCAATACCGTCGTATATATAACGGTTTTCGTCCGTTGCTCCGGATTCGGCAAATATGACACTCCCCGTCTGGTTGGTGATCAGGTAATAGTATTGCGGGTCTGCATTTTCCACTTTTATATCTATGGTCCCCGGTCCGCAGGATGTTACGGGATCAACCGCTATGTCCACATTCAAGTTCCGCTCCTGTATAACCAGGTTATCCAAACGGAACACACATCCGCCGTCTACATCCAGCTGCCGGATCTCCACTTCGTATATTCCGGGAGTGTCAACATCATAGTTGTTGTTCCCGTCTGTCCAGGGCGCTACTTCCACACCGTCTTTCAGCCAGCGGTATTCATAACCGGCCGGAACGTTGTCTACCGTAATGTTCCCGTCATTGCCGCAAATGATATTTTCGGTTACGGCCTGCGGGTCCAGGTCATTGGTATACACATTAAAATAGAACCTGGAAAAACAACCGCCCTGGTAAGAAACTACCATCCGGTATTGTCCGCTTCCGTCTTCGCCTATTTCATAATCCGGTCCTGTGGCCACGGCATTCCATGTACAGGCAGAACTTTTATTGGCACAAACGGCATCGCGGTCGGCCGGTCCGCAATCGGCATTTTCATCCAGTTTTTCCCAGCGGATCTCGTCCACATCCACAATTCCGGTATTGATCAGCCTCCTGTCATTGGCACCGCAGAGAAAAAACTTCGGCAGGTTACTCCCGTCATCGGTACAGGTTTCTATCACATCGGCTTCGGGGAGTAGCGGATTGTCCTGTATATCCCCGTGAAGCACCACATTTATAACCTCGTTCAGGTCCGGGCAGGTAGAGTCGTCCCCGGTCTCCTTGGCCACGGTATACGTTCCCGGGGTGGTCACGGTAATGCTTTGGGTATTTCCTACCACGGTGCCATCGCTGTTGGTCCAGGTATAGGTTTCGAAGCCTCCTCCTGCGGTCAGGGTCAGTTCCCCGGAACACAGTACCTCTTCCCTTTCGAAGGTACAGGTGGCGGTATTGGCCAGGATATTGACCGGCACCTGTTCGCCCAGATAGCAGTTATCTATACCGTTCAGGCTGGGATCGTCTGAGATCACTTCTCCGCTTTCTTCCCCGGTATATGTGCCGAAGGCCTGGTTACGTATGATATGCGAACAGGCCGCGGTAAAATCTTCACAATTTGTGGAAACGCTTACCTGGATATCTATCCATCCGGCCGGATCTCCGGCTTCCACCAAATTGTCCGGAACGGTGAAGAGGATTTCCCCTTCATCTTCATCATGGGTCCAGGTTACACCGTTACTGGCACTGATGTTGACATCGGCCCTGGCATTCAGGGGCAAAATGTCCCGGATGCTAAAATCGAGCGCATCGTCATTTCCGATATTCTCAAATTCAATATGGTATATGATGGTTTCACCCAGTTCGACTTCTTCGTCGGATATATCATTTCCGTTTTCGTCACGGATGTACTTTACCAATCGTACATCGGGCATCACCACTTCGGCACTGAAGGCACTGAAAAAGGGATAATACGCATCCTGCGAAGTATTGAAACGCATGGTGGCCTGCGTTTCATCGTTATCGAGCATATTGGTAATATCAATAATAGCGGCATCATAGCCCAGGGTATTCCTGCTATCGGGCTCCCTGTCCATAAACTCCACATCATTTATGGAAATCCTGCCGTTAAAAAAATTATTGACAGGGTTGAGATTATCGCCTATGTACTGAAAATTACCGTCACTTCCGGCATCCAGTAGAAAATGATCGTTATTTATACCCTTATCGCCTTCGAGGGAAAGAGTCATCAGGTTGGCACGAACGGGTCCTGCCGGGTTTGTCCGGAAACCGGATACCGGCACGTCTACACTGGATGCACCTCCGCTGGTAATTGCGGCAAAACCGTCAAAAGAAGTGATAAACCTGGCCGGAAGGGCCCGGTCTTCATACACAAAAAAGATGGTCCAGCCTGCCGACCCTCCGCCGAAATAATATTTATCGCCCTGCCCTGCCCTGATATTGGCCAGTGTATATTCGCCTTCGGCATCATTGAGTGCTGTAATGTATTGGGTAATGTCGGCATAACAGACATAGGGGCCGTTGTCTTCATCAAAACCCGGCGAATTGTAACCGTCATACACCACTTCCCCGCTGATATCCGTATATCCTGCGGCTCCCGGAAGGCGCAATTTCACCTGGTCAATGGCTTCCCTGCTGTTGTCGTTATCGGAATTGGACGGATAAGTCCCGGCCCAATAAAGCCCCGCATACAGTATCTTATAACACCCGTTGCTGTCCGTAATGGTCAGTGACGCCCGGCTGGAACTGAAGGTGGAATTGTCATTGTCAACATCGATATAACGCATATCCTCACTGTCATTATTGCTCCAACCGTCATAAGGATCATTAGGTCGTTCCCCCCAGCCATCATCCCTGTTCAGGATATTGTTGGAGATCATGGTCATGTTTCCTCTCACCCTGTTTTCGTACCGGACTTCAAAAGGCTCTAAGAATTGCCCGTAGGTTAAGGACGTTCCGGCAAACAGCACATACACTACAAGGACAAGCGACCTGAAAGCTGTACTATTTTTCATCATATAACTTTTTATTATTTGAGTTTTCACCTGTTTCTTTTTCGAATGGGAAGTTTCTGACCGGAATGTTCGGCATTTCCGTCCACCCGCTGTAACTTCCGGGGCTTCCTGAATTCACTGTTCCCAACAAAACGCTTTAAACCACATATTTAAAGCAAAAGCAATGTTTAGCTGAACGGATAATGGGGGCTTCATTTGCTATTCTATTTTTATGATTATCGCTTTGGAATACATGACGTCTACCGGGGTATTTCCCTGACGTCCGGGTTTCATTTTCGGAATATGCCCGATAACCCTCCGGGCTTCTTCTTCCAGTTTGTCATGCGGCGCCCTTATGCGGATTACGGCGACCTCTCCGTCGGCCCCTACTTTAAATTCCACATAAATACCCTGAATGCCCGACAGTCCCAGGCCCGTGGCTACCGATGCCCTGAACCTGCGCTGTATGACCTTGTCTATACCGTTGGCCAGGCACCCTTTGCGCTCTTCGTTATTCCTGAGATTTTCACAGCCCGGGAAAACAGGCACCGATTCTATAATATCCACCGGGATATAGGCATTCCGTACCGAGGATTTTATTTCGCCCCTGGCAAGCGGGAGATCGAGGGCGATATCCTCCTCCGCCGGGACACTGTCCGTTATTGTTTCGGAACTAATTTCCGGCACTGCAATGCTGTCAGTCAACAGGCCGGCAAACGGTTTTTCGGTTTCGCTTCTGGCCAGCGCCGTTTGTGCATTTTTCACCCTGAACACCCATACGCCGTCATTATTCAGTTCCCTGGCATGTTTTTTCCGCCTGTTAATGGCTTCTTCCCAGGTATCGTATTGTTTCACATACACATAATTGAGACCGTTCGCCGGATTCTTGAAATATCCTGCTCTTACCCGCTTTCGCCTCAGGGTACTGATATAATTTTCCAGGTTCGATTCATTCCTGAACACATTGGCTATGATATAATACCCGTCCTGCACATTGACCAGCGTAGCTGTCTGCGTACGGATGTTTTCCTGTTTTGCCGCAGCTTCAAAAAGCAGGTCTTCGATATCCGGTTCATCATTTTGTACAACGGGGGTTTCCTTAACCGGTTCCGGGGGAGTAACCGTCTCTTCTTCATCCGTTTTCTCTTCAGAAAGTGTCGTGCGTATTTCCTCTTCGGCCTTACGGGCCTGTTCAATGGAATCCTGAATTTGTTTTCTGCGTGCTGCGGTAAGCCGGGTTTCGTCCAGTTGCTGATGCTGCAATCCGCTTTTCTTCTGCGCGGTATCCAGGCTGTCCTGCTCCTCCTGTGCAACGCGTTCTGTTTCAGGTGTTTTTCCGGGAACAACAGCCGGAACAGCCGACGGACTTGTTTCCGGGAGTGCGGCAGCAACTTTGGTTTCCGGGGTTTCCGTTTCCTCTTTTTCCTGTGCTTTTTCTTCCGCCGGTTCCGGTGTGCGGGACTTTACGGTAGGGCGTCTTTTCCTCGGGCGGCTGTAATACCGCGGTTGGTCGGAAGGAGTGAATGCATAGGACAGGCCAAATTCATGCGTAGTCCCGAAATTGGCTATATTTTCGCTCAACCCCTTTTCCACCGTATAACCGAGAGAAAGGTGACGGGTAAGGTTAAACCCGATGCCTGCGGCAGCTCCGTAAAGATCGTCATACCCTACCTGCAACCAGCCCAGTCTCGGGAAATTGACAATAAGACTGGCCGAAGGGAAAAAATCCGCTTCTGTTTTTCTTCCCCTTACCATCGTGGTCATTTCCCCGTCTTCGAAAATGCCGGACAGCATTTCCATCTTCAGGGTATGCATTACATGTGCCGAAAACCGCTTTTCGGAGGCCCCTTCTATATAGGAGTCGTAATTTGTGAGATTGAAATTGACTATGTTTTCTGCAAACACGCCTATATTAAAACTGCGGAAAGTGAGGTTTATTCCGGGGTGAAATGCTATAAGCGAGCTGTTTTCCATGTCCTGCAGCGCGGGATCTTCAATATCGGAGGCAAAGACATTTCCCCAGTTGATCCCGCTGCGGTAATAGGATACATTGACCCCGAGTGTCAGGATGCTGTATTCCGCCAACCGGACGCCATAGGCATAATTGGCCAGCAGCCCGAAATTATCGATAACCCCCAGGCTCTGCTGGAACAACCCGAGACCAAAACCCGTTGTTTCGTTGATCTTTCCGGAATAGTCGGCCAGGTACACCTCCGGGGAATTGTCGTATTCCGCCCATTGGTTGCGGTGATGAAAACTGACGTAAGTGCCGGAAGGACCGAGAGCCGAGAAGGCCGGATGTACCAGGTAGCGGTTGTACCTCAACAGGTTCTGAGACGGTATCTCGAATGAAAGTACAGGGCCGGCCTGCTCGCTCTCCTGACTGAAACAACAGAGAGAAAACAATAACACTAAAAATATTTGGGGTAGTTTTTTAAACATATTTTTAGCGTATTAGGGTTATGGTTCCCTGGCGGACCACCTCCTTCCCTTCCTTTACTATCCTGTAATAGAACACCGGTTTGTTAAAGGAGTAGGTCAGGGTGGATTCGGGCCAGTTATTCTGATATTCGGTGGTCCGGAGCACTACTTTACCGGCAGGGCTGTAAATCGTAACCTCCACATCGGGATTAAAAGCATAGATGTTGGGCAATACCCATTGGTCGTTTATACCGTCGTTATTGGGGCTTACAACATTCGGTATGATGTAACCGTCCTGGTATTCCACGGTAAATTCGAGAACCACCTCACAATCAACCATATAGGCCCGGAGGGTGATGTCGCCTTCTTCACTTACCGTTACGGATTCGCTGTCCGAAAGCAATGTCCCCCGGGCATCATACCAGGAATAGGTATCGCCCCCGGAAGCCGTTATGGTCCTGGAGGTCCCTTCGGGTATGATGATCCTTTCGGAAGCGTCCACTGTGATGACCGATTCGTCAAAAGGTTGAATAATAAGTTCGTTGGAAAACACCGTACACCCGTAGGCAGATACGCCCAGCCTGTACGTTCCTTCTTCCTCGATGTCCAGTGTGGTGGAGTTCTCCGATATTTTTTCCCCGTCCTTATACCAGGCATAGGTATAATCGGTATTATTGGTATTGGTAGTAATATTAATGGTTATCGCCCCGCCGCAAAGCACATCGTCCGAAGCTTCTATGGTCACCGTTTCCTCCAGGGCCAGCTTTAGGTCTATTTCGTTGGAGAGCATATCATTATCTTCATAAGTAGCCTTGAGGGTGTACACGCCATTTTCCGACGGATCGTTTATGGCAAGGGAAGTCCCGGTCCTGCCGTCCAGGTAATTACCGTTTCTGTACCATTGGTAATTGAACGCATCCCTGTATTCGTCATAAACATCCAGGGAAGTCCCGCCCGTTTCGGCGTATATTCCGCTGAGTTGAAGGGTGGCCGAAGCGCTCTCGCAGGAATTGTAGTTTTCATCGGCCGCAATGGTAATGGTAAAACTTTCCGGGCGGGCCACATTTACTTCCGGCGAAAAAGCCTCGACGGCACAGCCGGAAGTCTGTGTCACCTTTACTTTATATACCCCGGGCTCACTCACGGTAAGTACATTCGTATTCCCGGACAGCGGCACATTGTCCTTATACCAGGTGTATTCCGGGCTGTTGGCCGTTGTAGATGCGGTAATGGTCACCGTTTCGCCCGGCAGGAGCAAAACATCGCTGCCCGCATCCGTACTCACGGAAATATCCGGGGCTGAAACCTGTACGGTATTGGACTGTGCTATACACCCGCTCTGGGTTTCCACCTGCACCTGGTATTCCCCTTCGGGAGTTGAAGTGTCGAGTGTCAATTCCGGCATATAACCGGGACTGCCCACCTGCGCCCCGTCTTTATACCAGGTATAAGTGTAATCGGTATTATCTGTATCTGCGGTAAGTGCAGCGTTATCTCCCGGACAGACTTCCATCGTCGGGAGGTCGTTATTTATCGTTACTTCAAGCGATTCCCCCACGGTTACGGTTACCATATTGGAAGCCGTATCCGAAGAACAATACTGGCCGTAATCCACTACGGCATAGTATGTCCCGGCTTCGGAAACCATTAACGAAGCCCCGTTCTCACCGGGGATCTCCATACCATCCTTATACCATATGTAGGCATTTTCATCCGGAAAGTTGTATACCGAAAGCTCGTAGTCCCCGCCTCCGCAGAGTTCCACGTTGCCAACCACGCCCCCGTTTATTACATTAATAGTGAGCGACTGATTGACACTCCGGTAATACGCCGGAAACCCGTCACTCGGCGAACTGAATTTCTCCGGACTTGTGCTGCGCACTCTCACCCGGTACGCATCCCCCGCCGTGGTATCCGGAAAACCAAATTCGAAATCGAAATCAAAGGTGGCATTCATATCATTCACCCTTGCCAGTTCCGTACTGTTGGCAAAATTTCCGCCGGCATCCGAAAGTTCCAGGACAAATTCGTTATCTGCATTGACCAGGGGTGGGTCCCAGGAAAATGATACTTTATAGGTATTAAACCCGGAAGACGCACATGGGTTTACAAACTGCAGTTCGGGTTTTTTCAGGGTCTGTGCTGTTAAAAAACACCACCCCCCGGCCACGTAAAGCAGCACAAACAGCATGTATCGTATACTCAGGTGTGGTAGTTTTCTATTCATAGGCACAATTTGGGCTTTTCGGGGCTGCGAACCCTGCACAAGATTTCAAACAGGGCAGTGTTCTTATCCCCGGGATTAAAAAGCGGGTAATAAAACCCGGTAGGTCTAATATGTCTGGAAAAATTCATACCTGTAAACCAAAGCAACACAAGAACCTACCGGGACAAGCTACCAACAACTTGATTAACCCTTATTACTACAAAATACAACTAATGAAAGGCGTTGTTTTTTTGCTGTTGTAAAAGTATTGGTAGCCCGGGAAGTTTTAACTGTAATCCTTATAGAACTATTTCTAACCGGGAGTAGAACTTATTCTATAAGACTGTAGAACTCATTCTAACACAATCGCAATGCACTGTATTTATACCAAATACAGTCGGATCAATCCTAAAAGTTGTGGATATTGTCGGGGTTCAGACCGTAGGGCACAAGAGGTACGACTTGCGATTTATGATATAGTTCTTTTTTGTTACAGGGTTGTTAATTGAGTTATTGAATTCATGCGTGATGCCTAAATAACTGAAATACAATTTCACGGCGTAGTTTGGTTTTTTGTAAATGAAGGCAGGCAGGAAACCGGAAACGATCCCGGGTTTACGATATATCAGCCTCACATATAACATTCAACCAAAAAAGATTCGTGTATCCGTGGCAAAACCAAAACCGGAAACTTACAACAAACGAAAAACCCCACAACCTTTGCCCCTGATCCACACAATCTTTAAATGTTAGCAAAAATAATGATCAGCTTATTGGTATCCCCGGAAAAAACCGGGTCAAAACAACTGATACATACAAAAAACCATTTTCCGGGATTTTTAAGGTAGCCTGCCGGAAAGAATATACACGAATATACAGGACAACATAAAAAATAAGGAAGATAAACCGAATATTACTATGCGTAACTAAAAAGTAGTTACGGATATTTCATGGCTTTCTTTTCCTGAAGAAAAAGGTGAACAGAAACAGTCCGAACAACAGCATAAAAATTTCGCCCATACCTATTGCTTCCCAAAATCTGTAAGTTATAATCAGGAATATTCCTCCCCGTACTTATAATAGCAAGTACAGACACCGTTAAAGAAAAGATGCGTATCAAGGCTCCTGCAAAAACAACTATATACCTCATACAATTCAAATCAGCTTCCCGGAGACAAGCCCAAGGGATATTCAAAAAATACAAAACATTGATTTATTCCCGGGGCAGGCAACACAACACCACAAACACCCGCCACCGGGAAAGCAATCAATACTTAAACGGTGTTCACTGAACACCAAGAAGGCAAAAGGTAAAGTATTCCGATCCGGTAATTCACAAGAATATCCCTGAAACCGTACCCGACCCTGCCTGCTTTACCTCCTTCTTTACTGACAGAAGAACAGAAACGATATTGCAAGGCCATATCTAAATTTCTCTTTTTACATTTAACTGCACCTCAACAGTAACCCCCGGGATAATACCGCTTGAACCCTGTTCCGACAGCAATCCGGGGGCGACTGAAAGGCTAAAGAATCACAAAATGTTTATCACGACAGTGCGGTAATTCACAACAGATGACAAGATGATCCGAATTCTCTATGCTCATATTGCCCTCCCTGTCAAAACCAGCTCCTTTTACCTGCCTGATAGGTTTGATAAAACGCTTCATCAGACCTGGTCAGGTAAATTATACCTTCAACGAGCCCTATCAGCCCGCCGAAGCCGAACGTCACTGCTGTAAAAACAAGCTGTACGATCCCTTCTTTTATATAACCTAAAACAAATTTATGTATTCCAAGAAAGCCCACGAATATGGCCAGGACCCCGATCAATATCCTTTTACTGCCGTTTTCCGGCAGCAATACTCCCCGGGATGCGGCTCCACACTCCCCCCTTTCGGGGGGATCTGTCATTCCCTTGTTTGTCGAACTCATGGACTAAAAACTGTATTTTTCATAACACTGTAAAATGTTTTGATCAAGACGCTGCGAAGATATGTCACAACAACACTTTCAACATAAAAAACAAGGTAGAACAAGTTCGAATACTGCTTAGAACTTGTTCTATAATTTTCTTTGTGAATCTCCCAAAAACCTGAAATGTCACGAAAAGGAGCATCGCTGAATATTACGTGAAACACCTGGAAATCAGCACCTGGAAAGCACAGAAATATACTTTACCCCCCTGTTTTCACAAAAAAAATGATTAAATTTGAATGATTTTTAGCTGTTGATCTTATAATGCCATGAAATAATTATTCACCAGAGATCGCAGTAGAACAGATTTAGCCCCTACCTGCTGAGCTGTTTAAAATTAAAAGCTACCCCATGAAAAGAACACCACAGACCGCAGATCTGGATGGAGGAGGTGTCGTTTTGGAAATACCTGCCGTATTAAAACGTCTCAAGAAACATCTGGACATCAGAACCAATGCAGAATTATCGAGTATATTGGACGTAAAGCCCAATACCATTTCCACCTGGAAAAAAAGGAACACTCTCGATTACCCACGTGTACTCGCCCTGTGCAAAACATACAGCATAGATATACACCAGCTCTTTTTTAACAGGCCGGGAACAGATACACCATTCCCGGGCAGGAAAGACAAAAAAGGGTTTAGTGTAGTTACGAGGGATACTTATTTTCAGTATGTTTCACAATGCAATAAAGAAAGTTTTGTCGGGAGCCTGCCAAAGTTCCACTTTCCTTTTATTTCGGGAAACAATATCAGGGCTTTTCAGGTTGTAGGGTCCGCCATGGCACCCGTATTAAAAGACAGTGACTTTGTTGTAGGGGAATATGTCGACGCCGACACAACCGATATGGTAAACGGAAACATCTATGTTCTGGTGAGTAATGTACGGGGAATTTATATTTGCAGGATCCGGAAAGACCCCAAAGACAATAAGGTTATACACTTGATAAGAGATAACGAAACTAAAAATACATTGTCGGAAGTAAAAATGATGGCCGACGAGATCATAGAACTCTGGGAGGTAATATCTGTATTTTCACTGGACCTGATAGGGAATAACAAAACAAAAAATTCTGACCATTAATATGCCTTATTTCTTTATCGGTGTATTTCTTCCCCGTACGTCTAGTTTTCCCCGCCCTTTTGCCGTATCTTTTTTTGCAGTTCTTCAAACTGGTTTTCCGCTTCGCTGTCTTCAAACGGGGAACGTTCACTCGAAAGGTCCATATCGTCCCAGTGCTCTTCCATCCAGTATTTGATTTCCCCTTCGGAAGCGGGGTCATTCACTATTGCCGCAAGCTGTTCAAATTCTTCCCGGGATATGGTATTTTCCCGGAATTTCTCCAAAAGTACTTCTATCAATGCTCTATGTCGATTCATAGCTTCGTGAATTTAATAAGAAAGTCGTATGTTTTGTCGGGCCACATTTAAAGTTTCCTTTTTATTTTTCCCGCATGGCTCCCATCAACTCCATCGAAAAATTGTCCTTGGCCTGGATATAGGCTACTTTCGGGATAACCTTTGCCCCTATTTTTCTTTTTTCAAAAGCGGCCGTCAACCCGAAATCTATCCTTTGAAATCCGAGATTCCCCGCCCGTTTTACGGTCTGATACAACATCTGTCTGTATAACTGGTACTCCCGAGCATATTTATAATTCATTCCGATAAATGCGGGAACATACGTATGCCTGCCATTCCTGTAACAAAACATTACCCCCAAAGGTACGCCATCTTTTTGTTTATTGTATTTCTTTTTCAAGGAAAGCACCATAAATTCCCAGGACGGATGCCCCGACATGGTCTTAAAAAGTTTTTCCGGAAAAGAGAACATATTAAGACCATAATTGTTGTTTCTCACATTTTCGAAAAGGCGCATATAAACAGCTATCTCGTTTGTGGTGGCCGTTTTCCTGAAATCCACCTCAAAGAATTTTTCATAGGGCGCGACTTCCTTCCTGAAATGTTTCCTGGACCGGGAAGAAAGTGAAGCTACGTAAGCTTCGGTCCCTTTCCAGGACAAGTCTTCCACAACACAGGAATCGGGCATGGCCATTTTTATGAACCCCAGGTTGTGGAATACCCGGTTGAGTTGTTCTCCGTCAACAAAATCGCGGAGCACCAACATGGAAGTATCCTTTTTCTGATCTACTGTTTCCAGCTTTTCCAAAAGCTGTCTTACGGCTTCACGCCATTGCGGATGTGTGGTGTCCAGGTAGCAATGTTGCCCTTCGGTAAACAAGGAACCCATACTCAGCACCCGGGAGGTGAGATGATAGGGCTCCTGCTTTCGCTTTTCCTCCAGCTTCACGGAAACGGATGTGGGGGCCAGCATGTCTTCTTTCCAAAGCGCAAGGGTGAAAAATGTGGCCAGTACCGGTTTACCGTTTTTATCCCTGATCATAAAATAATAAAAGGACCAGTTGTGTTCGGGTTTCATATTTCCGCAAAACGCTTTTTCCAGGAACATGAGGCCATCCCAGTCATAAACACCCTTACCGGCAAACAGTGCGTTCCACTCCTTTTTGTTGACCCCCGCGACGGTGGTTTCCATTTGCATATCCAACGCTACACCCCTGCCCGTTCCGTCCGGGTTTTCCCCGGCCTCGTTCAACGGCATACGAAATGCCCTTCTTACCCTGTTGAGTGAAGTATGCGTCTCTTCCAGGGCCTTTGGATAATGGTATATCAGAGCGTCCGCCAGGTGTTTCATATCTTCCTCCTCGTTGTGCCTGGAGATGGTAATCCGTATTCCCGTATTTTTTACCGGGGCCCCGGGATATATGCCCAGGTTAACAAAAAGCCCTTCCCGCATCAGCCGCCTTACCAGTTTATAACCCGTTACGGGCATACCGGTACCGATATAGAATACCGGGCAATCATTACGCTCTACCAGGGGAAGTTCTGTTTTTTCCAGCAACCCGTTAAAATAACTGATCTTATGTAACAATTCGGCCTGTAAGCTGTAAATCTCCGGAGACAAATGAATATCTGCCGAAGCAACAGCAGCGGCCACGGATGCAGGTTCCAGTTGTGCTGAGAAGGTCAGCGGCCCGCCAAAATTCCGGATTTTCCGGTACATTTTCACATCCGGGCATACCAGTACCGCCCCGCTGGCGCCGAATGTCTTGCTCAGCGTACCGAACAGGAGCGTATTTTCCGGAAGTTCCTTCAGCATGTGCAATACATAGCCCGTACCATTCTTTCCTATCCAGCTCATACCGTGTACATCGTCAAAATATAAATGCAACTGTGGGTATTTATTGCACAGTTCCCGCAGTCCCGCTATGGGGGAGCAGTCCCCGTACATGGAATACACCCCATCGGCCATAAACCATATTCTCCGGCATTTTGAAGACAGGTCGCGGATCTTCTTTTCCAGCATGTCGAGATTATTGTGCCGGATCATTTCTACCGGTACCCCGCGTACTTTTAAAAGCTGAGTTGCATTTTGTACACTCCAGTGTACCTGGTGATCCAGGATCACACCGTCTTCATCCCTCACGGCAGTAGGAATTACCCCAATATGCCCCAATGTGCTGTTTTTGGTAATCACCACGGGGTAGCCATACATCCTGCGGATCTTTTCCTCCAGTTCACGGTATAACGGATGGGATATATAGGTCCTGGAAAGCGGAAACTGCGTACCGAAGTTGAAGATGGCGCAGGCCGCGGCATGTTTGAGACGGGAATCCTGTTCCAGGCCAAGGTAGCCCGTAGTACCAAAATGCAGGAGGTCTTTACCGTCTATTCTTATTTTCCTTCCGCCAAAACTGTCACCCTCGGCATAGAGGTGAAGCACTCCCGCCTTTGTGGCATCGGTAAAAACCCCGTCCACGGTATCCAGAAAATTATTGTGTTTGATTTTTGCCATTCCCTTCTCTTTCCGGTGAAACAAGAAATAAAGTACTATTCGGGTTTTCCGGTCTTTCAGTATTTACAACAAACTAAAAAATTTAACCCGATCCGGCACATAGATTTTATCCGGTTACTTAAAAAAATCCTTCTCAGATAAGAAAAAATCCCTCTCAGATAAGTTTTGAGTTCGAATTGTACGTTACTATTCCACCGGGTAACAATTAATTGCCCGTATACATGAATTTTGTTAAATTGCCAGGGAATATACCCCTCAGATTATGATGTACTCAAAAGATTTTGATCGTAACATACCTTTTTTCGAAAATGAGTATGCCAAATTCTGGGTTGACCAGAATATTCTCTTTTATGTATATAAAACAGATATAATAGTAAACCTGGAAGCGGCAAAAAAGATTGTCGCCGACAGGATTGCATTTCAAAAGGAGAAAAGCTATCCGGTATTTTGTGACATCCGCGGTATTAAGGATGTCAATAAAACAGCCAGGGATTACCTTGCCATTGAAGGATCTACTCTCACCAAGGCGGTTTCCATATTGGTCGACCCTCCCATAAGCCGTGCCATTCTGGATTTTTACCTAAAAATGAGCAAACCCCTTATTCCTACGGAAGTATTTACAGAAAGGCATGAAGCCATTCAGTTTTTAACACCTTATATAACATTATAATGGAAAACAGGGAGATACGAAATTGCACAAACAACTTACATTATGTAACTTAGCTGGTACCCCCTACTTCTTGATAAAATCGTCATATTGCTTATGCAAGCTATAATTATTCTTAAAACGACATTGGATGAACAGGTGATTTTCGACACATAAGCTGTTGGATTCATCCTTTTTGGCAACCTTAAACCTACCCCGGATTTATGGATAAGGATCACAACAAAAAAAGAATAAAAAGTATAAACCGGATGCTTCTTGAAGTGGCCAGTGGAAACTTTTCATACCGCATTGAGAGGTCTGACCAGAATGACGAGTTGGAAGCACTTGTGGTATTGGCCAATATGATGACCGAAGAACTCGGAGAATCTGTTCGTCACCAAACCTATCTGAATTATAACGAGTCGTACAAGCACATCGCCCAGATGACTTTTGTACTTGACAATAATTTTCATATTTGCAGTCTCAATTCCCTGGCCTCTGATCTTCTTCTTTTCGACAAAGAAGAAATGCAGGGCAAGTCCCTGGACAACTTTCTTACGGAGGAATCCAGGCCTGTTTGGGAAGATTTCAGATCCTGTTTCTCCCAAAAGGGAGAATACAATCATACCCTGGAACTGTCTTTCAAGGCAAAGGAATTTTTCATCGTTCCGGCCGTTTGTTCAATATCCACGCTTCTCAATGCTAACAACCAGGGTTGTATGCTCGTTACTGCCATAGAAACGATATTGCGAAGCGAAGAAACCGAAAATGAGCTACGTCGGAAAATAGAAGGACACAAAAATGCCGGCAATCAGGCTTCCGGCAATACACTCCGAATTGCCCTCAGTGAATCGGACCTTAAAAAAATAGGAGAAGTTCGCGAATATATTAGCAGCAACCTGGAAGAACCCAATTTTTCCATAAAGGAACTGGCCCATACTCTTGGCACAAATGAGTTTAAACTGAAATATGGCTTCAAACAGCTTTACGGCACTACAATATTCCGGTATTTACAGGATGAACGATTACGCAAGGCCAGCCTGCTCGTTCAACATTCCAGGCTTCCGTTGAAAAATATTGCAGAAATGACAGGTTTTAAAACTGCACCGCATTTTTCGCGGGTATTCAAGGAAAAATACGGTTATTCGCCAAGCGAGTTCCGTAAACAAATCCTCGGAAAGAAAAGCAAATGAAAAGTCGTCCTGTTTAACTTTTTAAACAAAGGGACAAAAAATCCCTTTCAGATAAGCCCCGCTCCTTCTGAGACAAGTTTTTGCATATTTATTTCACTATCTTCGGGCTCCTGGTTCAGGAAAGTGGAGTGTAGGCTACTGCTTTCCGTTTTAGCGCCGATGGTTCATTTAAAATAAATACGGGAGATATTTCGTGTACCAATCTCTCTACCCCAGAAACCGTGAGCAGGTAAATTCATATCGTCAGTTCTCAAAATTACCGACAGGCTCACGGTTTTCATTTTATTCCTTTTCTCCCTGAAGTTTCAAAGAACGTTGTTATAAAAAAATCCCTCTGGGATAAGTTTTTATACATTACAGATAAGCTTTCGCCATCCATACTTGTTATTTTTACGTAACCTTTTTAAAGGATATGCCTACAAAATATGGCTGTTATAAACAAAAGTATCGGCAGCGCATATATAACAACATCACGATCAGTATTTATATTGTAGTTAAAAAACCGGCCCGGACGGAATTGAAGATCAAACATCTGTAATGGAAAAAGAAAATCATCCCGTTATCCGGACCGGAGCTTTTACACTTATGGAAAAACCATACCCAGGTATCATTTCTTCCCTTGCCCGTGTGTTTATAGCCGTGAGTTTGCCTCTATACCGAAGATCGTTATCGCGCAGTTAGCTGTCTTCATAGCTCACGGCTGGCAGGGAGGAAATTATAAGGAGCCCTGATCATTTTTACGCTCTGATTTGTATCCACCCCATTTAATTCAAAGAAAACAAATCTGTACAGGAATCATCGTCTTCATTCAACTGGTCATGTTGCTTTAAAATTTCTTTCCAATGTTCATCCATCAAATGTTTTATTTGATGTTCTCCTTCAGGCCGTTCCATATATCCCCTGAGTTGTTTTATTTCCGCCCTTGTTATTGTACCGTTCCGCAGCTTATTCAGAAGCTTTCCCAGATATTCTTCACCTTTCATAATCCTGTTTTTGTTGAAATGAAACCAATCCATAGACTATCTATTATGATATTATATCTTCTATTATAAGTACACCACTTGTGAATAAAAGTCCTGCTTTATCGGTATTTTTTTCATTGATTTAGTTACGATCTGTATTACGGCAGTTTTGATTGAGCCTTTAAAACCTTCCGGAAAACATGATACCTCAGCCTTCATAAAACACTTATAATCAGAAATAAAACAATGAAATTATGAGAAGTTTTGAGAGAGAAGAAAAATGAAAAAGACCTTAATATTGATCAGGATCAAGGGTTGTGGGGTAAAGTTGGATTTGAGATATGAGATGTAAGACCTATGATTTATGACTATAAGATGCAGGAATTAAATCGTTAGATGTATTTAGACATTGTTTTACCGGGATTCCGGATGTCTTGAAAATTTTTATACCTCTGCACAGTCTACAACATTCGGGCGTGATCCCTTAATCGTAAAATTCGGAAGAGCCCCAAATAAAAAAACACGGAACCTTAAAAAAGTCCGTGTTAACACTTAGAAATACCACCCTAATCCAAATAATGTAATATGAGAACAAGTAATAATGAGCTTTTACTATGCTAAAAGATTCCGGTGGAAACATCGGTGTCTATAACGTATACACCTGTATAGCAATCCGGTCCCAAGAAAAAACAGAGATACACAAACTTACCCGATTGCACTACCGGATTAGAACCGGTGGTTTTCAATGATATTCAACATATTTTTACAACCTTCGGGTCAATGTATAAAAAGTACCAGCAATAGCAGTAAATTGTTTTCCAAATGCGGTCTCAAACGGGTTTTAATAGTGTCCATAATTTTCCACAGATGGTTTTTTACTGTTTTGGGAGTTATCCCCAAAATATCGGCAATCTCCGTATTGGTTCTGCCTTCTTCCCTGGACATGATATAAATGGTCTTTTTTTGCGGGGAAAGTTCATCCACAATCCGGTTTACGATGCGTTTATATTCGGCCAGCAGCATCCTGGTCTCAATCTGTTCATATTGGGTAGAAGCATTTTTCCATACTTCCTCCCGGGCCGACTCTCTCCGGAACGTATCACGCATGTGATTATAAGTAAGGTTCCTTGCGATCGTAAACACAAACGTGGTGAAAGTAAGGGGTTTAATGGTTTTCCTTTTTTGCCAGATCTTAATGAAAACCTCCTGAACCATTTCATCTGCCACATAATCTGATTTGGCATATGAAAACACAAAATAATAAAGTCTTTTCCGGAGGAGATAAAAAACTTTTCTGAATGCCTCCTGATCACCATCTTTGAGAGACTCAACAAGTTCTGTATCTATTTTTTGAGAGCTTAGCTTATTCACCTGTCTGGTATTCTGAAGATTAATTAGGATAAATATACAATTATTTGTCTTTGAAAGACAATATCATCACGGAATCTTAAAATTCCGGAGATCCTTTCAGGATTATGGAAGAATGAAAGCAACAATTACGCTATATTTTCCGAAATCCTTGAGAATGGTCGGTCGTATTTAATGTCCGGGTAACTCCCGGATTTTTTTGGAAATCGTCATCCGGATGGCCCTGACCCGGAGAACTTTTATTTAGCCTAACGGTTTTATATCCCATTACCAAGTACCACCCTGTCGGGTTCTTTTTTGCTTTGGAGCAGGGATATGCTCCATTTTATGTATATTTACGTTCAGTTTTCCCGGTGTTGTACACCGTCGCGGTGTTCGGAAGCCATAACAAACATATAAACATTTCGTTTAACAAACAAATTTCACAGACATTTTTTACACTAAAAGTTTATATTCGGTATGGACAGGTCTTTAATGCTCGATCAAATAAAACACCACTATCGCTTTAAAAGGGATGTTGACCTGGCACGGCACCTGGGCATAAAACCACAGGCCCTGTCGAACTGGAGGAAACGCAATTCGTTTGATGCGGAACTTATTTACACCAAATGTGACGAACTCAATTCTTCCTGGTTGCTCAACGGAGAAGGGCCCATGCTCCGGAAAGACCTGGAAACCCCGTTACCGGTCCACGAAGCGGGCAGTACTTATGTACTCCGGGAAAAGATCAATGCCATGGAAGGACAGATCGAAGCTTTGAAACAGGCCAACGAAGCGCTCCGGGAAACCAACAGCACTTTGCGGGATACCCGGGAAATATATAAAAAAAGGATCGAGGAACTGGAATCGGGAAAAACCGGTCCCGATCGTCCTTAACAAAGTCAACTCCCTCTGGGCATTTAAAATGAAACAAAACGTAAATTCAGGGATATTCTATTCATTCCTCTCAGATTTCTTATGAAAATAGTCACGACAGGCCCGGAAAACCGCGATTTTATAGCTTTGGTCCGACACCTTGATGCAGATCTGGCCGTAAGGGACGGCGAAGAACACGCCTTTTATGCCCGGTACAACAAAACAAATGGTATTGAACAGGTGGTTATGGCTTATACCGGTAACAAACCGTTGGCCTGTGGTGCCATAAAGGCATATGCCCCGGGAATTGCCGAAATAAAGCGGATGTATACTGCTCCGGAAAGCAGGGGAAAAGGTATCGCTTCTTTGGTATTGAGGGAACTGGAACGCCGGGCCGCAGCATTATCATATACGAAATGTATTCTCGAAACCGGTAAAAAACAGCCCGAAGCCATCCGGCTTTATGAAAAAAACGGCTACAGGATCATCCCGAATTACGGTCCGTATAAAGGTGTGGAAAACAGCTTGTGTTTTGAAAAATTGCTGAAGCCATAACAAACAAACCCCTTTCCTCCCCTGGAAACATTCGGTTTACAAGGGTTGACAGGGGTTGTGTGCTAAAAACAATAGTATATGTAATAAGATTCGGGGTGAATCCTTTTATGTTGATGGAAGAAAAAGGAATAGTTATCCCCTGATCCCATCTAAAAAATCGCTTAAAAATTCTTCTACGGCTCCGATAGCGGCCTGCATATGGGCATTGACAATATCTACTATCCCGTTGAGTACTTCAAGAACGGCTCCCAGATCCAAACCTCCGTTGATCTGGTGCAGTTCGTTTTCGTTCAGTTCTTCTACACCATATTTTTCCAAATGCTTCATGATAATAAATAATAAGGGTTTAACGTGTGTTTACAATCCCGGAACCGGTGAATACCGGGCGGGGAAAAGAAAAGAGCCATACGGAGAATCCCTCAGGTAAAGGCTAACGCTCCATACGGCTTTTTCATCTTTCGGAGATATCTGATAAACAGCAGTCAGCCTACAGATCAACTACTCCGGTGATCACACCAAGAGCAAGCTCTACTACGCTTCCTACTACAGAAACGATTCCGCCTACAACACCTGTAACGGTACCGAGAACTCCGGTTACCAGATCAATAACTCCACCGAGGTCTACACCTCCGTTAACTTCCTGTAATTCAACATTGTTCAGTTCCTGAACGCCGTAGTTTTCCAGATTTTTCATAATTAAAACATATTTAGGTTAAACAAAAGATTTAAGACATTAAATTGTATGGCTAATACAACCGGGGGCTCCCGTTTTGCAGTGCTAAGATAAAGTCGCTCTCTGAATAAACCTTGCAGTTTAAGGGTTTTATTCAAAAAAATGTCGGTTTAGGAATAAAAAAAGAAGGAATTTACTTCAAAACATAACAGGTGCGCCGCCGGTTTTCAGTTTTTTTCGACAACAACTTTTTCTTCCAGGGGGAAATAGTCGCCCCGGAGGTTTACACGGGTCGTATCGAACGGAAAGGCATCCTTATAAACGCGGTTGGCCAATGGCTGATGGGCGTAGATCAGGGCTGCCGTTACCCTTTCCTGGTCTTCCTTTTTCACCGGGGTACAGCTATAACATATCCCTTCTCCCGGTTTGAGCTTTCGCTTCCACAACGACCGTTTTTCATGGCTTTTTACGCGTTCATGGATGTTGTCTGCTTTTCCTACATAGATCAGTGCTTTCATGGTTACGGTGCCCCGGGTATGGTCGTGGTAGTAACTTTGTACTACAAACACCCCGGAATACGCAGGAAGTCCGCGGCCGTCCCGCTCCCTCCAGTAGCCCTTGAATTCCAGGTCAAACGTTTTTTTAGTCATGGGGTATTAGGTTTTTCGGGTTTAACCTCCAAACCTAAAACCATTGCCCCGCATTTCCTTACGGATTTCCACAAAAGGGGGGAAAGAAAAAGGCTGCCTTTAAACAAGTTTTGCAATTCCATTGTTGCTTAATCATCCGGCCGGACCGGTCCCCCATATATCCAAAAGCAGATACACCGGTGCCGGAAAGCAACACGGACCACTTGTTTCAAAGACAGCCATTAACCGCTTTTTGAATCACAAAACCTATATCAACCTCAGGTCTTTAAGGATTGTAATGAGATGAATCGTAGTATTCGCATTAAAATCCTCTTTCAATTCTTTCAGTCTTTTTTCAATAGAGCTTTTACTGCTGGGTGCAATACCGTCTTTTTTAAAACGCTCTTCTATTTCTTCCTGTGTAAACCCGTTGGCCAGAAGTTTAAGCAGGGCCAGTTCGTACTCGCGAAGCGTAAGAAAATTTCTGTGTTGTACTGCGGCCTCTACCTGGGCGGAAAGATAGTTGTTACCCCCGTATACCGTCCTGATGGCTTTTTCAAGATAGAACAGGCCGTTCCGGCCCTTACAGGCATAACCGTGTATTTGACCGGTATCCCACAAGGCCCTTACGGTTTGCGGGTGATCTTCTACAGAATATACTATGATTCGCAATTCCGGGAATTCACCGGCAACAACTGAAATAAGCTCCTGTCCAGAAGTCAGTTTTTCCGCCCGGTGATCGGGTTTAAAAGACAGGTCGCAGATCAACAGGTCGAAAGGGGAACCGTCCAATGCGGCGCGTCTTGCTTTCAGGTAAGCGTCGTCACAGTAGGACGCATGAAATACCTCCGGCCTTCCCAGCTTTTGCAAAACAGCAGACATTCCCCTGTTTATACTGTCAATATCCTCGGCAACTAAAATTTTCTTAAACATACGCAAAAGATTAGCACGGCAACTGAATTTCAGCTCTAAAGCCTTTTTCAGTATCAAAGGTAATGCTTCCTTTTACGAATAAAATACGGTTTTCCGTATTCCGGAGCCCGTTGCCGTATTTTAACTTTCCCGAAGGTATGCCCACACCATTGTCTGAGTACGTGATTTGCAGTGTTTTAGGTGTTTTGGCGAAGGTTATGGCCACAAGTGTGGCCCCGCTGTATTTTTTCATATTGGTCATTAATTCCTGCAACACCCGGTACAGGACGATCTTCTTTTCTGCGGAAATTTCCTGCCAGGGGATGTCTTCCAGGCCCAGGATGACGATCTTGGCCGTTCCCTCAGGATAACTGCCCAGCATTGACGCCAGCTCTTCCTCAAACCTGTTGCCGGTATCAATGCTGGTATTTTCCCGGGAAATATCCCTGGTAAGGGTATAGATATTTTCCAGTTTGTCGAGGATCTCCTTATTGGAATTATCCTCTCCCAGTTGTGCCATAACATTATACACACCGTTGGCCAGCTCGTCGTGTACGCGCTTGGAAAGGCGGATCTCGGTATTGTATATGGCTTCCTGTTTTTCCCTTGAAATCTTTGCCTGCGCCCTGGTGCGTTGCAGCGCATACCACAAATACGAGATCACGGCCAGCCCGATGACAACCGTAAACAGGATCAGGTTTTCCGTTTTCTTCTTTTTTAACAAAAGCTCCGCCTTTTCCTTTTCGGTCTTATATTTTAGTTTTTGTTGTTCTTCCCTGACATAATCGAATTTTATTTTGGCAAAAGCGTTTTTCACCCTGAGCTGGGCAATACCAAGACTGTCACTCAGCACGGCATAGCGTTTGGCGTATTCCTGACTTTCCGAAGGACCGGCAAGGTATACAAGTTTTTCCAGCGCCTTTATCTGACCTTCCGGATTTTTGTATTGTGTAGAAACCTCCAGGTATTTTTTTGCGTACGCAACAGCCCGGGCATTAGCTATCGGCTCAAAAAAGTCGGAAAGGTGGGCATAACTGGCCTGCAATCCTTCCATATCATTCTTTTCCAGTCTCATTTTTAATGCTTCCTCAAGCGCGCTGCGAACATCCGTCTCCGGGTTCTGCAACCATTTGGTATAAGCCAGATTATCAATAATCCTCGCCCTGAGAATCGTATTTTTAGCGGATACTTCATCGAGAATCCCCGTCAGTATCCCGACAGCCGAATCAAATTCGCTCTTGTCCCTTTTAACATTGGCAATATTGTTTAAAATAATAATGCTGTCTTTTGCTGAAGACACAAACCTTAACGCGTTTTTATATTCTTCTATGGCATAATCATATAATTTCTGTTTTCTATAGCTTATTGCTATACGATTATAAGCACTGGATAAATAAAGAGAGTCTTTCTTACCATCCAGATAACTCAAACTCTCCGTAGCATTTTCCTGACTACCGGAATAATCGCCCAAATGTCCCAGGGCTATTGCCATCTCCACCAGGCGCCTCCCTACCTGGGAGCTGTCCCCGACAGCCAGATAGAATTTTTTTGATTCAATGGCATTTCTAAAGCTTTCTTCCGGGTTCTTCAAATAACTGAAGATTCTGCTCTTCCTGTAGTATCCCTTGGCAAGATATAGCGTATCTGACTGAAGTCCGGAGAATTTAATAAGCTCGTCGGCGTAATACAGGGAACTGTCGTATTGCCCCAGGGTATTGTGAAGGTATATTTTCTGGGACAGTATTTTTAATAACAGCGGATCGCGATGATCCGCAACCCGGGTTAAGGCCCGGTTCATCAAAAGCAATTTTTCATCCTTGTCCCGGGTATCTTCACCGGAACGCCGGTAAAAGTAGGCTGCGGAATCCTTCGCTTTTCCCGTTGTCCCCTGCAGGGGCATCCCCTGACGGTCACAGCCGGCTAAAACGATAAAGAACAGTACTAAAAAACTGAATTTCATGGGGTGTTTTTGATCCGTTCCCCAAATTACTAAAAAATAAAAAGCCGCGAACGGTTTCGCGGCCTTTATTCCTAAAAAATCAGTACCTAGTCTTCCGGTTCTTCAGGTGGAATTATATCTCCGTCTTCCCCTTCTGTTGCCTGTGTTTCATAAAGCGATTCATTTTCGGCCACGTCGTCATAAGTGCACGATGACAGGGACAGGCTGTTTACAACAAGGACTATAAGTATAAAAAGTAGCTTTTTCATGTGTGAATAAAATTTTGATTAAACAAATGGGATGGCTTTCCGGGTATAAGCACCCGGAAGTCTTCTCGGGACGGGCAAACCCGTGGGCCCCGAACTGGTCGGTAAAAGGGAGTACTCCTTGTTTTTCGGGAAGTGAAAATCCTTATGCGGCGGCCTTTAGCTGCTTCCCGACAACTATCGGTCACTGCAATTGTGGATTTCCGTAAAAACGGGGCCTTATCTTTTGCTATGTTAGCTACGCCGAACAAAGCCCCGTTCTGTCAGCGAAATAAGAACACGATTGTCAAAAGGTCACAGACAGAGACAAGACATCTTTTTGACAATTCGCGGACACCGCCCCACCACAACATAACTAACTAATAATCAAAACATCACATCTAAAACACATTCGAAATGGAAAAATGGATTCAAAAACTTATGGAGTCCGTATTTGACAAAACCGCTAAAAAATCAATGGAAACCTCTATAAGCGGAAAGTCAAAATACCTCTCACAAAAAATCGAGGAAGACTTCGGTTTTGCGCTAAGCGACAGGAATATCAACAGGTATTACAAAGGATATATCACCCGTGAAAAAAAGAAGATAAAACCCAATAAGGCCACACTTAACGCCCTTGCCGGGTATATTGGCTATTGTAATTTTGAAGATTTTATCCGAAAGAACGAAACCGGGGAGGAAGAGGTCATACGAAAGTTTTCCGCGCAGACAAGCAGGCTTTACAGGCAACTGGTAATCAGCTTTGTGGTAAATATTATTCTTATAGGCGGACTGCTCTTTTTTATTTCGAAGTACTACAAAAAGAACTGTATGATCTGGATAGACGACCACTACGAGAAAATACGGTGCTCCGGCCTTGAACTGGAAACGGGACTCAATCAACAGGTCCTGGAGAAATTTAAAAAAAATAGCGATCACTGATACCACTTCCTTCTTCAGGGGAGACCGGGCAGTCTTATGGTATACCGTGATCGACGGTGAAATCGAGTTTTTTACATTTCCGTGGATACACCCCGTAAGCAAAAAGGCGCTAAAGCCGGTAACTCCTTATATTTCAGAAATGTACATTCCGGAGGCACGGCACATCAAAATTGAAGAACGCTAAGGCGGTTGCCCCGGCCCATGGCAATCCCGGATACGGTTTTTGCACGGCAACAGGACATAGAATTTATTCTACGGACTGTTCGAATTAGTTCTATGCCCCGGAGAAAGGCCCCCAGGGGAAAATAGCCTAATTTCACAGCACTTAAAAATCCGGAAAAGATTGTGGAAACCTTATTTTTTTATCGATGAGAAAAATACTGACTCTGGCAGGAGTTGTTATATCCATCTATTCCATAACAACTATTCTGGGGTATGTCTTTGAATATCGCACCATAGCAACTAACGGAACAGGCTATGTGTGGGGAAATTTTATTTTGTTGCTCATAGGCTTTGTACTGATACTCTATGCCAGGGGTATTGCAGACAAATAGCCGTAACAAGGCCCTGACACAACGTATAAAAAACGAATTGCAAACAACCAACCGTTGATTCCTGAAGTCCCGGAGCAGGCTTTTGGGAAATTTGGCCGCCCTGCGAACCCCGTTTAATGCAGGGACAAACTCCGGGATATTCGGGAATTACTTACAGGGCGGAAAACCCTGTTTTACTTAAACACATTATTATATGGGTAAGATCATAGCTATTGCAAATCAGAAAGGCGGGGTGGGGAAAACCACCACCTCGGTAAACCTGGCAGCTTCACTTGGGGTTCTGGAAAAAAAGGTATTACTTATAGACGCAGATCCCCAGGCCAACGCCACTTCCGGACTGGGAATTTCGGTAGATGATGTGGATACGGGTACCTATCAGCTACTGGAACACACCGTGAAAGCAAAAGACGCCATTATCCGGACCGGGTCGCCTAACGTAGACCTGATCCCGGCCCACATAGACCTTGTAGCCATAGAAATAGAACTGGTGGATAAGGAAAGAAGAGAGTACATGTTTAAAGGAGCCCTCGACGGGGTTGAAGACCGGTATGATTACATTCTCATAGATTGTGCACCGTCCCTGGGATTGCTTACGCTGAACGCACTTATTGCATCACACTCCGTTATCATTCCCATTCAGTGTGAATACTTTGCGCTGGAAGGCCTCGGGAAACTGCTTTCCACCATTAAAAGCGTGCAGAGATCACATAATCCCCAACTGGATATTGAAGGAATGCTGCTCACCATGTACGATTCCAGGCTCCGGTTATCCAACCAGGTGGTGGAAGAAGTACGCCAACATTTCAGCGACATGATCTTCGACACCATTGTGCAACGCAACATACGGCTCAGTGAAGCCCCGAGTTACGGCGAAAGTATTATCAATTACGATGCCACCAGTAAAGGTGCAGCAAGCTACCTGAGCCTGGCTCACGAAATTATCAGTAACAACATCACGGCAGCACAACAGTAAAGGCACCCCGCAATTCTTTTCACTTCTGAAACACGGCACAAAACAGCCCTGTTTTGTTCGGAGGCCCTGTACCTAACTCTCAAAACGCAGCGCATCGGGGAACAAACCCATCTGGCGGGATTAAAATGGATCAGGATCAAATCAAAGATTGTTGGGGTTTTTCGCTTGTTGTAAGTTTCCCGTTTTGGTTTTGCCACGAATACACGAATGTTTTTTGAATTGAATGTTGTATATGAGGCCGATATATCGCGAACCCGGGATCGTTTCCGATTTCCTGCCTGCCCTCATTTACAAAAAAACAAACCACGCTGTATTGAAAGGTACAGCGGTTTTGGGAGGCTGTGACATTGTATTTTAGTTTTTTGGTTATTCAGTTATTTAGGCATCACGCATGAACTCAATAACCTGTCGTTAACCTGTTAACCCAACAACAAGACTATAATTTTGCTGCAATAAATGCCCTTTAATCGAGGCCAATACGAACACTGTAACAAAAAGGAACTATTTTATCAACACAAGTCATACCTCTTATGTCCTGCTGTCTTAGTCTGAACGAACCCCAGCAATGTCCACAACTTTCAGGATTGATCCATTAAAATTCCGTAGGAAGAAGCAGGGTACGGCCTATAAAATAAAAACACATGGAAAACCCGGGAGTTACAGGCACATGCACATTGGCGGGAACCCTGATCTTTTTCAGAAGCTCCCTGCTCCTTTTGCAGTATTCTATCCAGCAATCGTTATTGCGCCCCCTGCAAAGTCGTATAACTATAAACTCGTCTTCCCTTGACAATGCAAATGCCCGCATGGCCATATCCAGGAAAAGCTTGTGCTCTTCAAAAAGGGACATCGCATATTTTATACCATCGGTATAATAAAACGGAAAATCGGGATGCAGGTTTAATCCGCCCGAACTCTTAAAGTTCTCTATCTTCTCCCGGACAACCTTACTTTTACTTTCTTCTTTTATATAATGTGCCAATACCTCCATAAATTCAAACGAGTTTTACCCTGCAAACGGAAACCATGTTATTGTGAAAATCTATTTCCAGGTAAATTTTGTAAGGCAGGCTTTTTATGTCCCGCACAAAATATTTCCATTGATCCACATGGTAATGATTGTATTCGTCGCCCAGAAGTTCCACGACTTCCTCCTTCGACTTTGACAGCAACACCCCGCCTTCCAGGATGTTTTTCAGGTGAGATATGCGTTGCTCCCTCCTGTTTTTCCACAATGAACTTTCAAATGAGCAGTGTTTGACTCGCAATAAAAGCATGACATATTTGCAAAATACTGACATCTCTTAATTTTTTCTGTTTATTGAAGTCCTGTTGTTCACACTAAAAAAAATTACTCAATCCTCTGTTCCTGTTGTGTATTTTCGTCTTGCTGTCCCGGGATAGTGCCGGGAAAAGAAAACCGGACAGAACAGTTTTTCCCATATTCGCAGTTCACAAGTTCGTTTTAAGCCCCCCGGCAAAAGGATCTCTTCCGGAGGGGCTTATCTAAACACTTGATTATGATATTAGGAAACGCTGTATTAACGTCGATATAAAAGTAGCAGCTATCTTTATTCTCCCATAAAAAAAGACGTAGAACTAATGCCTTTCCCATGTAGAATAAATTCATTTTAAATGTAGAATAAGTTCTAAATATCGCGGGTGATTATTATTATTTTTTTTCGTATACTTGTAGGCCTCAAATCATAATTATTATAACTTACATTTAATCAGGATTTTATGACTGTTTTATAGGATTTAAAGAGCATAAAACAGATGTTTTACCATACCTGATAAGCAAAATCTTAAAGCCCGCAAATTTCACATAATCTCTTAGAATTCCCCTCTGATTCTAATGCGACTTACGTTGATCATCCTTTTTAATCTGTCCCACCTGATATCCTATTGCTGCCAAATCCGCAATCATCCCGACCAAGAGTATGGTATCAGCTGGTATACCGATAGTGACGGATTACCACAGAACAGCGTAAAACAAATATTCAGAGACACCTATGGCTTTATCTGGTTGCTCACCCAAAACGGTCTGGTGCGTTATGACGGAAGAAACTTCAGGGTGTTTAATTCCGAAAATACCGCCATACACAACAACCGCATGACCTTTGCCGAAGGAAATCCGGGAAGGGACAGCATTTTTGTCCACAATGATTTTGACGAAATGCTCCTGATCTCCAAAAGAACTGCTAAATCGTTTAACAACAAACCTTCTTCCTCCGCTTTATTACCCGCAATTCCGGGCCCGCCGGATATCAGGGGACAGTGTTACACCATACCCGCATCGGGCAACACCGCCTATTCGGTGGGCAATGATACCGTAGTTTATCACACGCCCGAAAAGGTTGTATACAAACTGCGCTTTCCTCACAACGAGCCCCGGCATTTCTTTACCATCGGCAATACCTTATACTACCTGGAAAATAACGGGCGTTATGCCACGATACACAACGGCAGGGTCTTTCTCAGAGAGACAGAAGTTCCGAAAGAGGACATTACAGGCATTATTCACAACAGGATCGCCGGGCAAACCTTTGTACACACACAAAAAGACCTGTACGTACTTCAAAAAAGCACTTACGGGATCCATCTGAAATGCATACTGAAAGATTTCGATTTCAGTGCTGAAAACAGCATCCTATCCGTCTATTACGACCCGTTTTTGCAACACATTTACCTGGGAAGTGCCACCAGGGGCATGAGTATTATAAAAAAATACGATTTCAGGAGCATCAATATCCCCGGAACGAGCAGGGTACAGTACGCGCTTACAAAATACAGTCCGGACAAGGTGCTCACGGCCACGGGGGCGCTTATTGACCTAAGCACTATTTCCGGAAAAAAATTAAATATCCCCCGGAAGAGTGACAAATACAGTGTGATTACAGACCGGAAAGGAGACATCTGGACCAAAGACAGGAACATACTGTACCGGTTCAAAAAAGAAACGGCATATCGGGAATACGAACAGTGGAAACTTCCGCATAAGATCGAACAACTGTATAAGGGTAAGGATAACCGGATATGGATTGCCGTGCACCTCAATGACGAAAAGCGGCTTGCTTCCAAAGGGGCCCTCTATTATATCGACCCTTCCCGCCCCGGCAGTGCTCCGAAAAACTACAAAACACTGGATTTCAACGTGTGCTATATGCTGCAAACCACCAACAATACCTTGTGGCTGGGAAGTTTCAAGGGATTGTATAAAATGGATTTACGGAGCAAAGAAACCGGCCGGATCACAGGGCTCTACACCAAGCACATAAAAAGCCTTTACGCTTCAGATCCGCAGGAGATCTGGATCACCACCTCCACAAACGGTATATTTTTGTACAAGGACGGTACACTTACCGGTTTCCCGGCAGACCGGAAGGGATATATGCTTTCCTCGCACTGTATCGTAGAAGATAATCTGGGTTACCTATGGATAACCACAAGTAAAGGCCTGTTCCAGGTGTCCAAAAAGAAAATGCTGGATTACGCGTCGGGCCGGATGAAACAGGTCTATTATCATTATTACAATAAAAACTCCGGGTTTCTGTCTAACGAATTCAACGGGGGCTGCGAACCCTGCGGCATTAAACTGGACAACGGCTACCTCGCATTCCCTTCCCTGAACGGAATTGTTGTATTTAACCCCGCAGAGATAAAGCCCAACCTTCCCAACAAAACCATTTATATCGACGAGGTCCGCAGCAGTGACCACATCCTGCCCGTAGACCGGGACACCCTGGTCCTCAAACGCGATTTCGGCCGGGTGCATATTTCGCTGGCCACTCCTTATTTTGACAATCCGTACAACCTGAACATGGAATTCAAACTGGAGGAAGAAAACAATAAAAACTGGGAATATGTGGAAAACGGAAAAACCATAACCTTTTCCCAGCTGCCTCCGGGAAAACACACCCTCATCATACGAAAAATGAACAGTTTCTACTCGCATTATATCCATAAGCGAATAACACTTATCGTCCCTCCCTATTTTTGGGAAACCGACTGGTTTTATGTGCTTTTATGCCTCTCTGTCCCGGTGATCATATTTTACAGTATAAAACTGCGCATAAAATACGTACGTTATAAAAACGCCCTTCTGAAAAGGAAAATCATCGAAAACACACGCCAGCTGCGCAATACCATAAGCACCCTGAGGGTTACCAAAGACAAACTGAAACAACACACCGCCATACAGGAGAAGCTCATAGCTTCCATAAGCCATGATATTCGCAGTCCCCTGCGTTTTATGGTCGATACCGGCGAATACCTCTATGCCAATTACGATACGGGCAATAAAAAGATGATCCGCGAAGGCATCCGGTCCATGTACAACGCATCGGTGAAAATACACGAATTCATAAGCGAACTTCTCGATTACAGCAAGGCACGCATTTACGAAGGTAAGCAGAACACGCCCCAGGAAAGCTACGACCTGCAAAAACTGGTCCTGGAAAAAATAAGCCTGTTTACGGAAATCGCCAACTCACAAAGAACGGGGATATACAATTATGTGCCCTACAATTTTACGATCGCGGTAAACAAACACCTGCTGTCCATCATTATACACAACCTCCTGGACAATGCGGTAAAGCATACCCATAACGGTAAAATAACCCTGTATTCCTTTACACGCGAGCGAAAGACCCATATTGTCATAGAAGATACCGGTAAAGGAATTCCCCAAAAACAACTGCGGTATTACCAATCCCTTATAAATCCGAACGAAGAAGAAGACACAACAGCCCACATCAGTCCCAACAACAGCCTGGGGATCAAAATTATCCTGGACCTGCTCATTATACTCAACGGAAAGATTGACATTAAAAGTACGGTCAACAAAGGTACCAGGATCACGCTTATCTTTCCCTCCGAGGCCAGTTGATCTTCATTCCCGGGTATTCCCGCCTGTTTTCTTACTTTTAATGCAAGCTCAATCTGTTTTTGAATAATAATCGGCAACTTGTCTTAACGCTGTCAGGAGCGTAGTCGAATGGCCCCGGGGTAAACGGTTATGTTTTTTTAAACTCCCCCTGCATTTAAAAACGATGGTTTGAAACCCTGTTTTACCAGGCAGGCCGAAAATTGTCCGGGTATCTCCATTAAGTTCCCGCAAAAAATTACTGCCGTAACAGACCAGTGAATACAAAAAACAACGCTTCCCTTGGGGGAAGGGAAGCGTTGTTACAGTAAGCGTAAGTAACTATAATGTTCAAGATAACATTACGGGGGTGATGAAAACCTTAATTTTTTTATCAGTTTGTCCAGATATCTTCCTCAAAACCTCTTATTTCCTCTTTTATTCTCCGGCCTTCCAGCAACTGAAACAAGGAATTATCCGCAATATAGTCCTTGATCTCCCTGTCGCCGTGTACATTATCTTCCTTATAAATAGTAGCGTGGAACCTTCTCGTATTCAAAAGCGTGTCAAAAGACAGGGGTGCGGCAGAGTTTTTATTATTGAATGCCTTCGCTTCATGGAGTATTTGCCTCGCGCTGGGATACCACACCCAGAATAACTCCACAAGGTTGGAACCGTCGCTCACCCCCGAGTCAATAAAATTAACATCGGGCGCCACCGGTGCTATGGCCAGTAAACGGTATTTCAACTCTCCCTGGCGCTTGTCAAAATACCATACCCCTTTGATACGGTATTCGACAATGTCTGCCGCAGTAATATCTCTTTTGTCAATATACTGGGGAGACACCTGTTCCCCGGCGTTCAGTTGTTCATAACCCAGGTCTGTAGTATCAATCTTTGAAAGTGTGGCTTCCAGGTCTTTAAATTCCCTTTTTTCCGTAAAATAAGAGTCCACGTAAATGTCTGTAAGCACACTATCCTTAATAGCGGTTACCAGAACGTCGTACAATGACTTCCTGTTGGATTCCCTTATGGGTTCTATGGGATAGTAAAGCGAAAAGTTCACTCTTTCGTCGAGATCTATGACCTCCCAGGTCATTTTAGACCACATTACGTCACGGTCGTCTACATAGCCGTAGTCCATGGGGGCATCGTTGTCTGCTTCCTTTTGTCGCTCTGTTTTAACTCCGATTTCTTCCGGCTTTTTTGCATTGAGCAGGTTAGCCTGTCCGAAGGAGAAATGGGAACATATACCAAAGAGCAAGGAAAGTGGGATAGTAACTCTCCAATTCATAATTTATACATGTTTTTATGATTTAAGAAACAATAGTATCATACTGTGCAAGCTACAGCAGGTAACCCGGCTTGCACAGTTGATTTAAACGGTCATTCGAAAATTCAGCGTTCTGAATCCGACCCGTATTAATTGGTAAGTTGAATAATTACCGGCGATACTTTTTTCAACCTGTAACCTGTATTCCCGGTAATATACGCTTCTATGTCAAATATCTGGACGGCATCGCCTCTCCGGGCTCTTTTCAATGCATTTCTTGCCGCTCCGTCCAGCTTGTTACCGCGAACGGCAACCGTAGGTTGTCCGGGAACCTTGAATTTGAATCCTCGTATACCAAGACTGAGGTCAAAGTCAAAGTCTTCCAGTACGGCACCCACTGTAGATATTTCCAGGCTGGACCTTGGCATACTCACTTCTCCGGATTCGCCCCGTATGGTTCCCGAAGGTCGCGGTACGTCCTTGATACGGAATTCAGAGGTCGTGCTGATGCGTTGTCCGTCCGGCAGAGTACCGCTTGCCGTAATATTTACGGTCCTTCCGGTACCGGGACGCATCACATATCTGCTCCCCGAAGCCCTGGACAGGCCGGCAGCAGAAGCGGAAACCTTATTGTCCGGAATACCAGGAATGGAAATAGTCATGGGATTGGCCACACCCCGATAAACCACATTCATCTTATCGGCGGAGATCACTGCTGCATTAGGTTTGGTAATGGTAGCAAAAGAAGAGGACACCGGAACTTCTATCGGTTCCTCGTTCTGCATGAATATCAGTTTACCTTCCAGTTTGTGGTCTCCGGGGCTTCCCGCACTCACATTGAGCTTTACTTTTCCTCCTTCCAGCGTATAGTCCTCTTCGGTCAATTTCTTTCCGTCGAGATAAAGTTCTATTTCACTGGGTTTGGTAGTGGCGTCGGTCCTTCCCAGGACAACGGAACCGTTAAAAGTCTCACCCTGGTAATAGGCAGATTTCGGCTGTTCCAGCAAGGTGGTATAATTGGTCATGGAAACCTCACTGCTGAGTTCTTCTCCCAGCATGGCTCCGAACACATCGCTCTCCGTTGTTTTTATATCAGATTGTATCTGCGTAATCTTGGTGAGGGAGGCCACTAACGGAAATCCTTCGAAATTGTAATTCAGCCAGTCCATTTCCTGGCCCTGCCTGTTTTCAACTTTTCCATCTTCTCCGGTGGAGAACCTTCCTGCCACCGAGCTTTTTATTTCATTGAAATTATCGCCCAGCAGCTCAATTACGGTTTCCCTGTAATTGTTGATCTTGTCTACGAACTCCTGTCCTTCATCCGTATACTTTCCGCCGCCCTTAAAGAATTTCTTATCCAGGAAGTTCGATCGGTCCATCTTTTCATAATCCCTCTCATCGTTAAGGGTTTCGGTCATCTCGGTTTTCAACTCCTCAAGGTAGTTATAAAATCCGGATGAGGCTTCTTTTATCTGGCTAGCCTTATCCAATACCGGTTCATACCTGTCGGGTTTTTCGGTTGCAAGCCTGGCCAGCCCTTCAAGGGCCATCGTATTGTCTGCCGTAGCTTTGGTATTGGACGCTTCCAGTTTTTCATTCAGCGAGCCAAATGCCGATAATACCTCTTTCCCCATATTTATGGCCAGCATGGCTATAAATACCAGATACATGAGGTTTATCATTTTTTGACGTGGTGATAAGCTATTTCCTGCCATTGCTAATTAGTTTTGATTTTTGGTTGTTACTACTAATTAGTGCTTGTTCATAGCTGACAGCATACCTCCGTAAACATTGTTCAGTGATGAGAGGTTAGAAGTAAGGGACTCCATTTGTTCTTTGAGCCTTCCGGCATTATTAGCTACTTCTTCATTGATAGCTGCCTGCCTTCCGCCACTTTCCAGTTGCACTTTATACAGGCTGTTGAGCGATTCCATCTGCGCAGCGGCCACGGAAAGTTCTTCACTGTACTTTTTGGTAGAGGAGATCGCATCTACGGTGGGCGCCATATTTCTTGCAGCCCCCTCAAAATTGCGAATGCTATGCCCCAGGCTGCTCATTAACTCTCCGTCTATCTTGGCTTCTTTGAGCAGGCCGTCCAGTTTTTTGGAGAGCAGTCCTTCAGCTTCCGTCGCTTCTTCCTGGACCCTTTTTTCTTTCTTTCTGGCTTCACCATCGCTGAGTTCCGGATAGACCAGCGTCCAGTCCAGATCATCATCTACCGGTTCAAATGCTGAAATGGCAAATATCAGTGCTTCGGATATAAGCCCTATGGCCAGGAGTACGGTCCCGTCGAGGAAACCTATTTCCCAGTGATTAAGTTTAAACAACGCCCCCAGGATCACAATAGACGCACCGAGGCTGTAGGCCATATTAAACAGCTTCTTATTAGATTTAGATCTTGCCATAATGGTAATAGTTGATTTGTGTTATAATAGTTTAAAATTACTCCAGTAGGTTGTTTACTTACCTCCCGATCTCACTGGTACCCATATAATCCTGCACGGTGCGGAAACCTATGTAGCTTCGGGCAGAATCCTGGTATTCGAAATCACGCGTACTGACCTGTAAAAAATAGGCCACATCTTTCCATGAGCCTCCGCGGATCACTTTCCTCTTGTTCCTTTCATCATATGCATTGGGGTTCATTGTCGAGGCGTAATCGTACGAATTGGGGTCATAAGCCGAATTGGTCCATTCAGAAACATTACCTGCCATGTTATAGAGCCCGTAGTCATTGGCTTCATAAGACTTGGCTTCGACGGTATAGAGCGCATCGTCTGCGGCATAATCTCCCCTGTTGGGTTTGAAGTTTGCCAGGAAACACCCTCTTTCATCAATAAGGTAAGGCCCTCCCCAGGGGTATGTTCCCGACTCCAGTCCGCCGCGGGCGGCGTATTCCCATTCTGCTTCAATGGGCAGCCGGAACTGATTTACAAAACCTTTGCCCCTGGACTTCTGGAAATCGTTCTTGTACTTGGTCCTCCAGTTGCAAAAAGCCTTGGCCTGCTTCCAGGACACTCCCACTACCGGGTATTCACTATAGGCATCATGCCAGAAATAGTCGTTGTGCATGGGCTCGTTATAGGAATAATAAAAATCCTTGATCCATACCGTAGTATCCGGATAGATCATTAATTCTTCGGTTTTCAGGAAGTCTTTCCTGCTGCCTTTTTTCATTTTGGCTGCAGCCTGAATGTCCATCCAGGTATATTTATATTTTAACTGGGTAACGTCTATGGTGCGGTATCCGTTGTAGGATTCCTCCATGGAAAGGTACATGGAGTCCATAACTTCGCTATAATACTCGTCCGGGTACTTGGAAGTGTCCCAGATAAGTTTTGGCTTCTTGTTGAGCATTCTCCCTTCAAAGCCGGTCTCTCCCATACCGCCGTAATTTTCGAGCATGTATTTGTCATAAGCGGAAAGTTTGGAAGTATCGGCATCGTCAAAAGCGTATTCCCCGATACCGCCGTCGTCCGGGGTAAGTCCTTCGTAATCGGCAAGAATGGCCAGTTTTGTCCGCACAATGGAATCTTTCACCCATTCCACGAACTGACGGTACTCACTATTGGTGATCTCGGTCTCGTCCATGTAAAACGATCGCACCGTAACGGTCTTTGTGGGCGCATTCATTCCTCCTGCAACATCTGCTTCCGATTTCCCCATGATAAAAGAGCCTCCGGGGACCAGGGTCATTCCGTATGGTTTTTCCGGATGCCACCGTTTTCCGCCTACTCCAACCAGCTCTCCCTTATCCTTTTTACCGCAACTATAAAGAAATAATCCCAGGGTTATAACAAACAATAGCTTTTTCATTCGTTTTTCGGTTAATTATAGTTTAAAAAATGCAAGCATACCTGCTTCAATATCCGGAACAAGGTTATTTGGCCAGATGTTTTTTTCATTTTTAAGACACCCCTTCACCGGAGTTTTATCCTATCGCTGTCTTTTTGTATGCCTTCCACCAACGCTCGGGAATGACTTCATTACAGGCGTCTAAATAATCTTTATGGGTGCATGGTAATAACGTATGTCTTTTTAATTTATTATTCATCTCACCAATAATTGGCACTTCTATCCACCACCTGCCGGATATATCACTTTTGTAAAAACACAGTTCCTGATCGTCCATGGGAACAATGTATTTTTCATAATTCTGCACTCCCGTAAACGGGTAATCCTTTTTCCTGAAATTGTATCCCTCCATAAAATACCAGAGGATCTGTGCCGTAAGCCGGGCATTCATTCCCGTATTCCGGTTTTCATAGACTCCGAACACGGAAACCTTGTCACTGATCCCCGCATAGCGTGCAATGGCACATATTTCACGCCCGTCAAACCCGTTGGGATACGTTCCGGACGGACTATCGAGATCGCTTGCCCGCACAGAGGTCATATCCAGGCTTACCACATCGGCATCCCGGAACACAGGCTCAGCAATGGTTATATCTTCGGCTACCGCGCCAAGGCGGTAGGCATCAAAAAAAAGCTTGTCCATGAGGTCTATCTCTTCCTGGGCATTGAAATAGGTCTGATAGCCCAGGTTACAGAAATTGAAAAGGTTGTTGGGCTGTTCAACAATGATCTTGCTCATATAGGAATTGGAAGATATGAGTTCTTCGGACGAGCCGAAATCGAACTTACTGTCCACCGCAACGAGATTGACCATTTGTTCCAGTTTATCGAAGGCGCGGTACGTGGCATACGTAATATCCTGGCTTCCGCCTATTATTACGGGTACTACACCGTGCTTTACCAGATATTCCACTACGGTTTTTACTGCAAAGTAGGTATCTTCCACGGTTTCTCCCGGTTCAATATCTCCGATATCTGCTATATTACTGCTCCAGTTTCCCGTAAAAAGCTGATACAGCTGGACCCTTATTTCGGAAAGATCGGGTCTTTCTTTTGCCGGTATCGAAGCATTTCTGGTCTCGTTGACCCCCATGATTGCCAGTTGCACATTGTCCAGTTCGGGAAACCCGTCCTTTTCGGAATGAATATACATATACTGCCCTATAGTTTGCCTGGACAACAGTTGATTATGTGCCAAGACCACGGTACTCACCGGAGACAAAAACTCAAAATCCATACGGTTCGTTAATTTCGAAGGTTGGTTTTATACGGTTGATACTATTTTGTTTGCGCTCTAATAAATTTGCCCTTGCAGGTGGGAACGGAACACTGTTTCTTTCAAAAACCGGCACCGGAACTGCTACTGATTAGAAACGCGTGTACAATGTCATTTATTTCCTGCTTTTTTTGGCTTTTTTCTTTTTGGGCGTTTTCTTGTCCAGGATATCCTTTACCTCTTCCAGGCTCAGTTTTGCAGCATCCACTTCTTTCGGCAGCTCTACCTTGGTCTTTCCCTTAATGATATTGTGCCTTCCCCAGCGGGCCTTTTCTATCCTGATCCCCTCTTCTGCCCATTCCTGCACCAGTTTCTCCGCTTCCTTTTTCAGCTTGTCTTCTATCAATGTTTCGATATCCGAATCCGAAAGGTTATCGAAGTCATATTTCTTGTTCACATTGATAAACATCCCGTCCCATTTGATAAAGGGACCGAAACGTCCTTTACCCTTGGTCACTTCTTTTCCTTTATAGGTAGCAATGGGAGCATCCGCTTTTTGCTTGGCCTTGATGAGTTCTACAGCCCGTTCCAGGGTTACGTCAAACACATCTTCCCCTTTTCCGAGAGATATAAAGGCATTGTTATAGCGTACATAAGGACCATACCTGCCTACATTGACCTCTACCGCTTTCCCTTCGTATTCACCCAGGGCGCGCGGCAGTTCAAATAATTCCAGGGCCTCTTTCAGCGATATACTGTCTATGGTCTGTTCGGGCAGCAGACTGGCAAATTTCGGTTTCTCTTCTTCGTCTGCCACACCTATCTGCACCATAGGGCCAAAACGGCCGAGACGCACACTCACCTGCCTTCCTGTTTCAGGATCGGTCCCCAGGATACGCTCCCCGGTCTCACGGTCGGCATTTTCCTCTACATCTTTTACCTGCGGATGGAAATCCTTGTAAAAAGCCTTCATCATCAGGGTCCAGTCTTCCTGTCCCGAAGCTATATCATCAAAATTCTGTTCCACCCTGGCGGTAAAATTATAGTCCAGGATGTTCTCGAAGTGGTTCACCAGGAAATCATTGACGATCATCCCGATATCCGTAGGAACAAGTTTTCCTTTGTCCGAACCTGTGATCTCCGAAAGGGTCTTCTCCTCCACCTGTGCTTTCATGAGGGTGAACTGGAGGTATTTCCGTTCCGTTCCTTCTATGCTGCCCTTTTCGATATAGCCCCGGTTCTGAATGGTGGATATTGTAGGTGCATAGGTAGACGGCCGGCCGATACCCAGTTCTTCCAGTTTTTTCACCAGCGAAGCTTCCGTATACCGGTAAGGCGCCCTTGAAAATCGCTGGGTGGCTGTCATATACTTATTAAACACCGTATCCCCTACGGAAAGTGCGGGCAGCAGCCCTGCCTGTTCTTCATCTTCTTCGTCTGTTCCTTCTATATATACTTTCAGAAAACCGTCAAATTTCAGCACTTCCCCATTGGCCGTAAACTGTTCTTTATGCGTATTTGCCGCGATCTTCACTACAGTCCGTTCAAGCTGGGCATCGCTCATCTGCGAAGCGATCGTACGCTTCCATATCAGGTCGTAAAGCCGGGCCTGGTCTCTTTCCACGGGTACGGAATGCCTTGAAATATCTGTGGGCCGGATGGCTTCGTGTGCTTCCTGCGCCCCTTTGGCTTTCTGTGAAAAATTCCTGGATTTGCTGTATTTGGTTCCGAATTCCTTTTCTATCTCCGTTTTTGCCGCCGCTACGGCTTCCGGCGAGAGGTTAACGCTGTCTGTCCTCATATATGTAATGAGCCCGGCCTCGTAGAGCCGCTGTGCCATGTTCATGGTTTTGCTCACAGAGAAATACAACTTCCTGGAAGCCTCTTGCTGCAAGGTAGAAGTGGTAAAAGGAGGTGCCGGGGTTTTCTTTGCGGGTTTGGTTTCCAGGTTGGCCACCCTGAAGTCCGCTCCTATATTGTTTTCCAGGAATTTCCTGGCTTCCTCTTTCGTGGCAAATGCTTTGGGCAGCTTGGCCTTAAAGGCCTTCCCTTCTTCTGTCCTGAACTCTGCAACCACACGGAAGGAGACTTCCGGGGTGAAATTGTTTATTTCACGCTCGCGCTCCACAATAAGTCTAACGGCAACGGACTGCACCCTTCCTGCAGAAAGGCCGCTTTTGATCTTTTTCCAGAGAATGGGCGAAAGTTCATACCCCACCAAACGGTCCAGGACACGCCTGGCCTGCTGAGCATTCACCAGGTTGTAATCTATCCCCCTGGGGTTCTCTATGGCTTTTAAAATGGCATTCTTGGTGATGGCATTAAACACAATACGCTTCACCTTGGAACGGTCGAGTTTCAACTGTTCGGCCAGGTGCCAGGCAATAGCTTCCCCTTCCCGGTCTTCATCACTGGCCAGCCACACCATATCGGCTTTCAGAGCAAGGTCTTTCAGGTTTTTTACAACATCCTTCTTGTCTTTGGAAACAATGTATTTCGGCTTGAAATCCTTGTCCACATCCACCCCCAGCTCCCTGGAAGGCAGATCGGAAATATGCCCGTAACTGGATGCCACCTTGTAGTCCTTTCCGAGGAATTTCTCTATTGTCTTTGCCTTGGCAGGCGATTCTACAATCACTAAATTCTTTGCCATAAACCCGTTTTTAAGAATACAAAAGTATATTAAAAAATATTTATAGGAGTATCCCGGCGTTTTTTTGACCAAAAAACAAGCGGCATTTCCCTGCCAAATTGTCACTGAGTTTATAAATAATCCTATCTTTGCACCATAGTTATTTCGAATTGAAATTTAATATAGTTCCCGGGAACATCGGCCAAAGCCTGTGTCCGGGAAACGAAAACCATCGCCCAATAACGGAGTTGAGTCCATATGGAAAAAATAATTGACGAAAAGAAACAGGGAGAAAGTCTGGTCCTGGACGCGCAAAAAAGTCCGGAACAAGCAATAGGGAATGAAAAGGACGGCCGGAAACTGTATATTGAAAGTTACGGATGCCAAATGAATTTTTCCGATAGTGAAATCGTGGCTTCCATTCTGGCCGGTGAAGGGTTCAATACCACCCAACAGGTGGAGGAAGCCGACCTCGTATTGATAAATACCTGCTCTATACGGGAAAAAGCCGAACAGACCGTGCGCAAAAGACTGGAAAAGTTTAACGCGGTGAAAAGGATAAACCCGCAAATGAAAGTCGGTGTGCTCGGATGCATGGCAGAGCGGCTCAAGAGCAAATTCCTGGAAGAGGAAAAGATCGTGGACATGGTTGTCGGCCCCGATGCCTATAAAGACCTGCCCAATCTCGTACAGGAGATCAATGAAGGGCGCAATGCCGTTAATGTTATTTTATCCAAGGAAGAAACCTACGGGGACGTCGCTCCCGTACGCCTCAACAGCAACGGGGTCACTGCTTTTGTTTCCATTACCAGGGGGTGCGACAATATGTGCACTTTTTGTGTAGTCCCTTTTACGAGGGGGCGGGAACGAAGCCGCGATCCGCAATCCATTATCAAGGAAGTAAACGAGTTGTGGGAAAAAGGATATAAAGAAATTACCCTGCTCGGACAGAATGTGGACAGTTACCTTTGGTACGGAGGCGGACTCAAAAAGGATTTTGAGAGTGCTACCGAGATACAAAAGGCTACTGCGGTCAACTTTGCAGGGCTGCTGGCCATGGTTGCCGAGGCCCGGCCCGGAATGCGGATACGCTTTTCCACTTCCAACCCGCAGGACATGACCCTGGATGTCATAGAAACCATGGCCAGGTACCCGAACATATGCAAATACATCCACCTTCCCGTACAAAGCGGGAGCAACAGGATACTCAAGGCCATGAACCGCCTGCACACCCGCGAAGAGTATTTTGAACTCATAGACAACATCCGGAAGATCATTCCCGACTGTGCCATTTCCCACGACATGATCGCGGGATTCCCTACGGAAACAGAGGAAGACCACAGGGATACCCTGTCGCTCATGGAATATGTGAAGTACGATTTCGGTTTCATGTTTGCCTATTCCGAGCGCCCGGGCACCATGGCCGCCAGGAAAATGGAAGATGACGTACCGGAGGATGTCAAGAAAAGAAGGCTTACGGAGATCATCAACCTGCAGCAAAAACACGGATTGTACAGGACGCAGCAACACCTTGGCAAAACAGAAGAAGTGCTTGTCGAAGGGACTTCCAAAAAAAGTAACGCCCACTGGATGGGACGCAACACCCAAAATACCGTAGTGGTCTTTCCGAAAGAACATTACAAGGTGGGAGATTTTGTAAATGTCAAAATAACCGATTGTACTCCCGCTACCCTTATCGGGGAAGCGACAGGTTCTTCTGCCCATGCCTGAAACGGGAAGATTGACTTGTGAAATGACAACAAAATTTAAGTGATAAATCATTCGACATCCCGCATACATTCCCCGGGATGAGGGATTTGAATTCAACTATGGAAAACATACAAGCCATAAAGCAGCGATTCGGCATCATAGGTAACGACGTGAAACTGAACCGTGCCCTGGAAAAAGCCATACAGGTAGCACCCACCGACATTTCCGTACTGGTTACCGGCGAGAGCGGGGTCGGGAAAGAAAGCTTCCCCAAGATCATTCATTCGCTGTCGCACCGGAAACACGGTAAGTTTATCGCGGTTAACTGTGGCGCCATACCGGAAGGCACTATAGACAGCGAACTTTTCGGGCACGAAAAAGGTTCGTTCACCGGGGCTACACAGACCAGGAGCGGCTATTTCGAAGAAGCAGACGGCGGTACCATTTTCCTTGACGAAGTGGGAGAACTCCCGCTCACCACACAGGTGCGGCTGCTCCGGGTCCTGGAAAACGGAGAATTTATAAAGGTGGGGGCTTCCAAAGTACTGAAAACCAATGTACGTATCGTAGCGGCTACCAATGTAAACATGTTTGAGGCTATTGAAAGGGAAAAATTCAGGGAAGACCTCTATTACCGTTTGAGCACCGTGGAGATACATCTTCCCCCTTTGAGGGAAAGAAAAGATGATATTCACCTGCTGTTCCGGAAATTCGCTTCCGATTTTGCCCAGAAATACAAGATGCCGGCCATACGCCTGGAAGATAATGCCGTCCAGCTCCTGCTAAAATATCGCTGGGCGGGGAATGTTCGTCAGTTGCGCAATGTTGCCGAACAGATCTCCGTATTGGAGCAGGACAGGAGCATTTCTGCAGAAACCCTTACGGGCTACCTGCCCGGAGCCGGAAAAAACCTTCCCGCCGTTATCAGTGAAAAGAAATCAAGGGGCGATTTCAGCAGTGAACGTGAAATCCTTTACAAGATATTGTTCGACATGAAGAGCGATCTCAACGACCTTAAAAAACTCACACTGGAACTCATGCAATCCGGCAGCAGCCAGAAAGTACGGGAAGAAAACCAGAACCTCATTCAAAAAATATACGGAAAGTCCGGAAACGAAAGCGAGTATGACGCACCGGCCAAAAGTTCCGAGACAAGGGCAGACAGTTACCGGGATATTGAAGATTACGAAGAAAGCGATGCCCTGGAAGTATTGCCCGTCCCCCAGCAATCCATGGCAGGGGAAAAGAGTGAAGACAAGTATCACTTTGCAGAAGAGATCGAGGAAGAAGAAACCCTTTCCCTCCAGGACAAGGAACTGGAACTCATAAAAAAGGCCCTGGAACGCAACCACGGAAAGCGAAAGGCCGCCGCCGCCGAACTCGGCATTTCCGAAAGGACCCTGTACCGGAAAATAAAACAATACGATCTTTAACAGGATCATAAGCGTCACAGCGTCTGAAAAACATACCTTTGCCCCGGAACATCGAACAACACGTAACCCAATGAAAATAGTAAAGCTAACACATATCAGATACGTCCTTGTTTTCCTGGCGTTGATCACCGTACAAAGTTGTGGAGTATACAATTTCACCGGAGGCGATGTGGGAAGTGCACAGACCTTCCAGGTCAATTCCTTCCGCAACGAAGCCCCGTTGATAGAACCCGGACTGGACAGGGATTTCACCCTCGCCCTTCAGGACCTTGTTATGAACCAGACCAGCCTGGACCTCGTGCCTTCCAACGGAGACCTCGTATATGAGGGAGAGATCACGGAATATCGTGTTGCTCCCATGACGGCTACCGCAGAGCAGACCGCGGCCCAGAACAGGCTTACCATAGGTGTCCGGGTACGGTTTACCAATCACACCAAGGAAGAAGACGATTTTGAACGGACGTTCTCCTTCTTCTACGATTTTGGTGCCAACGAACAGTTAAGTACCGTAAAAAGCGCGGCACACCAGGAGATCTTTGAAAGGATCACCCAGGATATATTTAATGCCTCGCTGGCCAATTGGTAAAGGCCGGGCATTACATTTATTTGCCGGAATTTTGAACATCAAATGCTTTTAATGACCGTTTCAGACTACATACACCTTTTACAAAACCCTGAAGACATCCGTCTGGAGGAAACCACATCCCTGGAACAGGTCATCGAGGAATATCCTTTTTTTCAATCGGCCAGGGCCATGTACCTCAAGGGGCTGAAAAACCTCAACAGCTTTAAGTACAATGACACCCTGAAAAAAACGGCGGCACACACCACCGACAGGGCTATTCTGTTCGATCTCATCACTTCGGCCGAATTCACACAAAACCACACCGCATCCGTTATTGCCGGACACCGGGTAAACGTGAAAAACATAGAGGTAAATGCCCAGGAGATCAGCATAAAAGACCGGAAACTCATAGAGCAGACCCACATAGGCAGCGAACAGGAAGCCGAGACCATCCTCAACCCGTCTACCTTTATACCGGCGGAAACAGAACGGCAGAGTGAGGAAGAACAACAATTAAAAATGGGCGAGCCCCTGAATTTCGGACCGGAAGAAAAACATTCTTTTGCCGAATGGCTAAAGCTTTCCTCCTATGCGCCCGTGAAGAGGGAAGAAAAAGACCCGCCGAAAGAAAAGGAGAAAAAAACAGCGCCGCCACCGGACCAAAACAGGAAATTCAAACTGATTGACAAATTTATCAAGACCAATCCGAAAATAGTTCCGAAAGCGGATCGCAACAAGGAAGTTCCGGCGGTCAACCTTGCCAAAAAAGGGCAGATGGAAAAAGCAGAGCTCATGACAGAGACGCTTGCCAAGGTATACCTGGAACAAAAGCGGTACAAAAATGCCATACAGGCCTATAAAATATTAAGTTTGAAATATCCGGAAAAAAGTGGTTTCTTTGCAGACCAGATCAAAGCCGTAAAAAAATTACAGCAAAATAACTGATTGGTTTTCTGATGGCCTCCGGGGGGATTGAAAGCACAACATCCCGGGACCGGAAGAGCAAAATACATATTAATAAATATAACATAACAATGAGTACGTTTTCTATCTTTTTAGTGCTGATTATCATCGTGGCATTCTTACTGATTCTGGTCATCATGGTACAGAATCCGAAGGGCGGCGGACTTTCTTCGTCCTTTGGTGGAGGCGGCGGCCAGGTAGTAGGCGGTGTAAAAAAGACCGGAGATTTCCTTGACAAAAGTACCTGGACCCTGGCTACCATTCTTATCGCCCTCATATTACTGTCCAACCTCACACTGAAGAACAACAGTGCTTCTGCCGAAGATTCCAAACTGCTGGACGAACAGCGGACAGAAAGGGAAACCACGGCACCGCAGCAAACAGACACCCCGGCTTCCCCTGTGGACACCACCGGAGCAGAACAGTAAACCTGCTAAAAAACATACAATAAAAAATGCCAGCTTGTCATAAGCTGGCATTTTTGTTTACAAAATTGTCAGTTTACCTTCCTTTTTGGCCAACTCAAACACGTTGGCACAATTTCTGCCTGATTCTGCTTAGTTCAAAAACTAAATTTAATCCTATAAAACAATTAAAAACAATAAGATGGCTAAAGTAAACATTAAACCGCTTGCCGACAGGGTTCTGATAGAACCTGTGGCTGCAGAAACAACAACTGCGTCCGGAATTATCATCCCCGATTCTGCCAAGGAAAAACCCCAGAAAGGTGTTGTTGTTGCAGTTGGTCCCGGCACCAAGGACGAACCGTTAACTGTAAAAGTTGGTGATACTGTGCTTTACGGAAAATATTCGGGTACGGAACTCAAACTTGAAGGGACGGATTACCTGATGATGCGCGAAAGTGATATCCTGGCTGTCCTGTAGCCGGCACTCCCCGATCAATCCTGACTTTAAACTTAGAAACATTCAATTTAAAATTTAAAACTCATGGCAAAAGACATAAAATTCGATATCGATGCCCGTGACGGTCTCAAACGCGGCGTAGATGCACTGGCAAATGCAGTGAAAGTTACTTTAGGACCAAAAGGTAGAAATGTTATTATAAGTAAATCCTTTGGCGCCCCTACCGTTACCAAAGACGGTGTTACCGTGGCCAAAGAAATTGAACTCGAAAATGCGCTGGAAAATATGGGCGCACAAATGGTTAAGGAAGTAGCTTCCAAAACCAACGATCTTGCAGGTGACGGAACTACAACAGCCACCGTACTGGCACAGGCCATCGTAAAAGAAGGCCTGAAAAACGTTGCCGCAGGAGCCAACCCTATGGACCTGAAAAGAGGTATCGACAAGGCAGTGGAAGCCTTGGTAGCCGACCTTGCCAAGCAAACCAGAGAGGTAGGCGATGCTTCAGAAAAGATCAAGCAGGTGGCCGCCATTTCAGCCAATAACGACGAAACCATCGGTGAACTCATAGCCCAGGCCTTTAACAAGGTAGGAAAAGAAGGGGTGATCACCGTTGAAGAATCCAAAGGAACCGACACTTATGTCGATGTTGTTGAAGGAATGCAGTTTGACAGGGGATACCTCTCTGCATACTTTGTGACCGACTCCGAAAGAATGGTAGCGGAACTTGAAAATCCGTACATCCTTCTTTACGACAAGAAAATATCTAACATGAAGGACCTGCTTCCGATACTGGAACCGGCGGCCCAAAGCGGAAAACCCCTGCTGATTATCGCAGAAGACGTAGACGGTGAAGCACTGGCCACACTGGTAGTAAACAAACTGAGAGGTTCACTCAAAATCGCAGCTGTTAAAGCTCCCGGATTCGGTGACCGAAGAAAAGCCATGCTCGAGGATATCGCTATCCTGACCGGCGGTACCGTAGTATCGGAAGAAAGAGGATTCACCCTTGAAAATGCCACTCTGGATATGCTCGGGTCTGCGGAAAAAGTTTCTATCGATAAAGACAATACAACCGTAGTAAACGGTTCCGGAGACGGGGAAGCCATCAAAGGCCGCGTAAACCAGATCAAGGCGCAAATAGAAACTACGACTTCCGACTATGACAGGGAAAAACTTCAGGAACGTCTGGCCAAACTGGCCGGTGGTGTAGCGGTTCTTTATGTAGGTGCTGCTTCCGAAGTGGAAATGAAAGAGAAAAAAGACCGCGTAGACGATGCCCTGCACGCCACAAGAGCTGCCGTAGAAGAAGGTATCGTTGCCGGTGGTGGTGTGGCCCTGGCCAGAGCAAAATCTGTCCTCGGTGATGTAACTCCCCTTAATGCAGACGAAGAAACCGGAGTACAGATCGTAGCCCGTGCCATCGAATCACCGTTGCGTACTATCGTTGAAAACGCAGGAGGAGAAGGATCGGTTGTCGTTTCCAAAGTACTGGAAGGTAAAGACAGCTTTGGTTATGATGCCAAGTCCGAAACTTATGTAGACATGTTCGCGGCCGGTATCATCGATCCTAAGAAAGTAACCCGTATTGCACTGGAAAATGCAGCTTCCGTATCCGGAATGATCCTCACTACGGAATGCGCGCTGACCGATATCAAGGAAGACAACCCTGCTCCTGCCGGACCTCCAATGGGCGGCGGAATGCCGGGAATGATGTAATCGCTTCCGCGGGGAAAAATAAATTTCCTAACATGATAAAAATCCGGAGTGCAGCAATTGCATTCCGGATTTTTTTATTGAATTTAAATATCGGGGTTTTTAATTTCTATATAACTCTTTGTGAAATCTCCGTGCAACCTTTGTGAGTCTCCGTGTAATAACGTAATGAATGCAGGCCGTTACACAGGAACCACGGAGAACACACTAAAAAGCACGAGGTCAGGACTTTTGAAATGGCCTGTTCATTTTATAAAGCATACGCGTTCTAAAATGTTGATTATGATCCGAAAATAATATCGAATCTATATCTCAATTTAAATATTTACGCTTTTATGAAAAATGCAACTATTTTAAAAAATCTTCCCTCGCCGGGCTAAATACATCGATAAGCATCCCGTCTTCAAGGCATTCGGCCCCGTGAGGGACATTGGAAGCAATAAAAAAACCATCTCCTTCCCGGAGGATCTTGTCTTTTCCCTCTACGGTTATTTTAAAAACACCGGAAGCCACATAAGTTGCCTGTGAATGATAATGGTTATGCACATATCCCACAGCGCCTTTTTCGAATTTCACCTTTACCATCATGATCCGGTCGTCATAGCCTACGAACTGACGTTCTATGCCGTTGTCCACCTTTTCCCAGGCCGTTCCGGCCGATGTAAAGAACACTTCACTTTTACGTTCTGACGCTTTCATCGCAATTCTATTTTTATCCATCTGTTTCCAAAACTAAGGAATAAACAGTGAAACAGGAGGCTACATTCCCGGAAAAAGACAGTTCTATTCGATTTTCGCAGTCCGCAGCCGAAGCGAATTGGCAATCACCGATACCGAACTGAAACTCATGGCCAGGGCGGCGATCATCGGGGAAAGTAACAGTCCGAAAAACGGGTACAGCACTCCGGCCGCCACAGGAATCCCCAGGGTGTTATAGGCCAGTGCAAAAAACAGGTTTTCCTTTATATTCCGCATCACCTTATGACTCAGCATCCGCGCCTTGGCTATACCCCGCAGATCGCCTTTCACCAGGGTTATCTCCGCACTTTCTATCGCTACATCGGTTCCCGTACCCATAGCTATACCTATATCGGCCTGTGCCAGTGCGGGGGCGTCGTTAATACCATCACCCGCCATTGCCACTTTTTTGCCGGAGGCCTGTAAGTATTTTACTTCCTTTTGCTTGTCTTCCGGTAACATCTGGGCTTTAAAACCGTTCAGGTTCAGGGTTTCACTTACAGCCCTGGCCGTATCTTCATTATCTCCGGTCAGCATCACCACTTCGAGTCCTTCATCCTGTAATTTCCTAATGGCATCCCTGCTGGTTTCCTTGATCTTGTCTGAAATCACCACAAAACCGAGGACCTTGCCGTCTTCCGAAAGATAGGACACGGTTTTGCCCTGTTGTTGTTCTTCCTTCACCTTTTTTTTCACCTCCGAAGGGATTTCCGTACCTACCTGTTCCATCAGTTTTTCATTACCAAGGGCTAATAAGACCTTGTTGCCCTGTTCCAGTTTTGTTTGAGCCCCATGGCCGTGGGGCTCCACATGGGCAATGACCCCTTTTCCGGTGACAGATTCGAAATCCGTTACCGGGCCGGGTGTTATTCCTTTTTCTTCAGCATACCGCATAGTGGCCTGCGCCAGGGGGTGTTCGCTGTGATTGTTCAGGGAAACTGTTTTCCGCAAGACATTACTTTCATCCGGTTCTCCTGTTGCTACTACCTTTTCCACCGACGGTTTTCCCTCGGTGACCGTCCCCGTCTTATCGATTATGACCACATCGATTTTATTCATACGTTCCAACGCCTCTGCATTCTTGATCAATACCCCCGACTGCGCCCCTTTGCCCACACCTACCATCACCGACATGGGCGTTGCCAGCCCCAGTGCACACGGACAGGCAATAATAAGTACAGCTATGGCATTTACGAAGGCAAATACATAAGCGGGCTGTGGCCCGTAAACAGCCCAGACAATAAAAGTAATTACAGCAATCAACACTACAATAGGTACAAAATATCCCGATATACGGTCTGCCAGTTTCTGTATGGGCGCCCTGGACCTGCTGGCCGTATTTACCATTTCTATAATTTGCGAAAGCAGCGTTTCCGAACCTACTTTTTCGGCTATCATTACAAAGCTGCTGTTCCCGTTTATGGTCCCCGAACTTACCTTGTCGCCTGCTTTTTTATCTACCGGAATCGGTTCACCCGATATCATGGATTCGTCAACAGCGCTTCCCCCCTCTTTAACAACACCGTCCACCGGAATTTTTTCGCCCGGCCTTACTTTTAAGAGATCCCCTTTGTTTACTGATTCCACATTAACCACCTGTTCCTTTCCGTTCACTATTTTCGTAGCGTTATTAGGGGCCAGCTTCAATAATTCCTTTATAGAAGAATTGGTTTTTCCGTGGGCCCTGGCTTCCAGTAACTGTCCCAGCAAGACCAATGTCAATATCACCGTTGCCGCTTCAAAATATACGTAAACCGTTCCGCTGTGGGATTTGAACTGATCGGGAAATACCCCGGGAAATAACAGTCCCGCCAGACTAAACAACCAGGCCACCCCGGCACCGATACCGATTAATGTAAACATGTTTAAATTCCAGGTCACTACCGACCGGTATGCCCTTTCGAAAAACATCCAGGTGGCATAGAACACTACAGGAAGCGAAAGCGCAAACTGTACCCAATTCCAGTATTTCCACGGCATCAGCTTTGCCAATGGGTCGCCGGGCAACATTTCGGACATGGCAATTAAAAACACGGGAAGCGTAAAAACCACGGCAATCTTAAATTTCCGGAGCAGTTTTTTATAGGTTTCGTCCTCTTCTTCCTCATCTGCTTCCACCGGCACCAGGTCCATACCGCATATAGGGCAGGAACCGGGCTCGTCCTTCACCACTTCAGGGTGCATGGGGCAGGTATATTTTGTCTTTTTCTTTGCCAGTGAAGGTGCTTCCACCAGGTCCATTCCGCAAACCGGACAACTGCCGGGCTTATCATATGTTTTGTCTCCTTCACAATGCATGGGGCAATAATAAACCCCGCTTCCGCTGCCCGATGTTTTTTCGTCTGCTTTCCGGTGATGTAAGGTATGACTGTCCTTTCCGGAACTGCAGCAACTACGGTTTTCATGACCTTTATCATGCCGGGGGAGCTCTATTCCATAGTGCCCTCCGTCGTCTTCAAAAGCCTTTTGTAATTTTTCCAGGGAAACGTGATTATCCATCTCCACCTCTGCTTCTTCCTTTTCCAGGTCAACGATCACCCCGGTAACGCCTTCTACTTTCTGCAAAATGCCTTCCACATGGTTTTTGCACCCCGTGCAGGACATTCCCGTTATTTTATACGTATGTTTCATGGTATACTGAATTTACACAACAAAGTTCCGGTATAAAAGCCCGGGCCGTATTATACAATTTTGGAAAAAGGTTATATAATTTACGTTTTTTTTAAAGATTGATAGTAGATTGAACGAGATTGATTGATAAAAAACATATCAGGCTTGCTCAGCTCACGAGCTCCCGGTTTTATTACTTAACTTAGCCTTTTACACATAGAGGCTAATATTTTTAAGAGTTCTCCGCATTCTTTATATATATCCGTGACATCATCCTTTTTAAGAATACCGGACTCCATATTAATAAGTCAAGCCATGCTTCCGTTTCATCCGTCTCTTCCACAACAATGGACAACTTACTATAAAATTCCCTTTTAGACCTGCCTCTCAGCGCAACCCTGTAGTTAACATACATGGAAGTCCCCGATTTAACTATCTGATAGTTGATCGCCTTCCCCCGGGGTGTTACCGGTATTTCCTCCGAAAGCTCAAGTATATTTAAAGTAAACCTTTTTAGCCGTTCTCTTATTTATATTTTATCCAGTTTGATTTTTCCACATTATGGCATAAAAGAAAGATCCTACTTCATTTGTACATTACTCCACCCCATTTGTCCCAAATCTATCTTATTCAACCTGATTCAATCTACTATCAATCCCGTTCAATCTACTATCAGCCCTACTACAACTCTTCCAAAGGCTTTCGTTTCCGCTCCCCGAGCCGTTTAAAATGTGAAGGCGTCAGTCCGGTCACTTTTTTAAACTGACTGCTCAGATGGGCCACACTGGAATAATGCAGCTGATAGGCGATCTCACTCAGCGACGATTCATCATAAACCAGCAGTTCCTTGACGCGTTCTATCTTCTGTGCTATGTAATATTTTTCGATTGTCGTCCCTTCTATCTGGGTGAACAGGTTACTGATATAGGTATAATCGTGATGCAGTTTTTCGCTCAGGTAATCCGACAGATTCACCCTTGGTATCTCTTCCTTGGACTCATGCACAAGTGCTACAATAAGGTTCTTTATTTTTTCAATAATTCTGCTCCTCTTATCGTCAATCAGGGTAAAACCATACACTTTTAATGCCGCTTCTATTTCCTTCTTTTGATCCCCGGCAATTTCCCCGGACAACTCCACTTCTCCCAGTTCTACCGAGACAGGTTGCAATCCCAGCTTTTCCAGTTCCGCCCGCACGATCATCTTACAGCGGCTGCAGACCATATTTTTGATGTACAGTTTCATCCCTGACGTTAAGGTTTAATATATGGGTAGTTAGATTTGAGACATAGGAACACGCTGTGAACTAAACCACTCTGCACTGAAAGGTGCAAAGGTTTTCCTTACCGGGGACTAAAAGCCCCCCTTTTTAGAAAGCAATAAAATCACCAAGTTATTAGGTAGATTGAGTTATTTAGTCAACACACAATAACTCAATAACTTCATAACTCAATAACCTGGATTATAATTTTTTCGCACTACTAAAGTACTGCTATAACCCCGATTATCCCGATAGATATCGGGATCGGGAGCAGGGTTTGATATCCTAAACTGATACCAATCAAATAATCTCAAATCCAACTACTCAAATCTAGTTCAATCTTTCTTTTACTTCTCCGCAATCCAGCATTTTATCTCCAAAATACGGGTTACGTATTTCTTCTTCGGAAGATAACCAGTACCCTCCTTCGAAATCGAATGCCATGGGGCAGTACTGTTTGTAAACCGTACCGGAGGCTATCTGTCCGTCTACCATTTTAGCAAACTCGCCAGACAGTCCGGAAAAGGCCTGACGTTGTTTTTCCACATCGTCTGCAGCCTCTATTTTTTTGGCAAAATCTGTCGCTTTTTCTCCGTTTTCCACTTCGGCAAGTGCTTTTATCAGCATTCCCGCGCCGTTCTTTGCTTCTTTGGCATCGGTATTGACCAGGGCGGTTTTTACATGGATGTAATGTCCGTAGGCATTATTTATTTTATCGTCTTTAAACGTAATGCTGCCTGCCGTTTCCTTATGACGTGTTTTCTTTTCATGTGAGGAATGGTCTTCGTGGTTTCGTTCCACGGTCTTGATGGTTTCTTTCTTCTTCTCCTGTTTACAGGAATAAACACCGGTCATGGTGGCCAGGGCCAGTGTTGCGATAACTAATCTGTTTTTCATTTCTATTGAATTTAACGGTTATTCCACATTTATTTTATTTCACTTGTTACTTCCCCGCACTTCAGCATTTTATTTCCAAAATACGGATTGCGTATATCATCGGACAGGCTTAACCAGTTCGCTCCTTTATCCGAATCGGCCATCGGACAGTGTTGTACATATAAAGTTACGGAAAACGGTCCGAAAGCATTGGCCATCCGGATCATGGTTTCCGAAAATGGTTTAAAATACTGCCTCATTGCCTTAATGTCCGTAGCCTTGTTCATGCTTTCCGCATTTTCGTTCAGTTCATTCCGAACAACCATCCAGTGCTTGTGAGCAGCTCCTTCGAAAAGGGACATGTCTACAGATGTAACAGCAGATTTTACGGATTCCAGGCGCTGTTGAGCGATAGTCTTATCATCATTGACCAATGCATTTTTCAGCTTCATATAGGCTTTCATTACCTTTTCCACGGCGGCTTTGCCCTCTTCGGAAATTTTCATTTTAACAGGGGGATTACCATTAGTGTTATTTTCCGGAGCAGTTCCGTGATGATGACCTGTACCGGCATCTCCTCCTTCCGGGTTCATCATGCTGGGTTTTCCTGCCAGTTGTGCTGCCGCATCGACAGTAAAAGCACCGTTCACTACAATTTCATCTCCTTCCCGAAGCCCTGATTTTACAACATAGGCATTCCCCAGGGACGGGCCAAGTGTGATTTCACGAAGTTTAAACCCTACCTTATTTCCTGTCGTCTCCTTCACATATACCACCGAACGCTCGCCTGTCCACAGTACTGCAGTCTCCGGTATGGCGATCTCTTCCTGTGCTGCCGAACCGGGCATGATCTGTATTTCCCCGGAAGCAAACATCCCGGGTTTTAACCTTTCGTCCTTATTCGAAATTTCCACCCGGGCGGTAGCTACCCTGGTCTGTGCATTTATTAACGGGTCTATAAACGAAATAACTCCCTCAAATGTTTCTCCCGGCAGGGATGCTATCGTGTAATTCACTTTACTGCCTTCTTTTATCCAAACCATTTCACTCTCATAGATATCGAAAAGTACCCACACCCGGGTAAGGTCGGCTATTTCGTAAAGCGGCATGCCCCGCTCCACATAGTCGCCCGGTTCCACTTTCTTTTCAATAACGATACCGTTGACATCCGCTCCTATAGGGAAATGCTGTATGGTACTCTGGTTACTGATAATCGTATTGATCCGTGACTCACCGATCTTCCAGTTGCGCAGCTTTTGTTTTGCCGCTTCAAACAGTTCGGGCTGGGCGTCTTTTATGGCATAAGCCTGTAATAACTCTTCCTGTGCAGTCACCAGGTCGGGGGAATAGACTACGGCGAGTGTTTGTCCTCTTCCGACCCTTTCGCCCGTAAAGTTTACGGTCAGCCGTTCAATCCTGCCGGAAATATGCGTCGTCTGCGTATACACCTTGCGTTCGTCCGGCACGACTTTTCCGTTGAGGCGAATGACTTTTTCCGCTGCCTTTTTGCCTACCATCACCGTCTGGATATTGGCCAGTTTCACGGCATTTTCACTCATTTCCACCACGGCAGGATCTCCCCCTCCTCCTTTATCCAGAGGGATAAGGTCCATACCGCATATGGGGCATTTTCCGGGTTCGTTCTGCCTGATCTGCGGGTGCATGGAACAGGTCCATATTTCGGCAACCCCGCTTTCTTCTCCGTGTACGTGGTTTTCTCCGGTCTTCCCGCTTCCGCCAAAAACCAGCCACCCCAGCAGGAAGCCAAGGATCAGGACCCCTGCCATGATCCATGTATTTTTGTTTTTTGTTTTCATTAGGTTTACTATTACTGTTCCTTCAGATACTTTTCCACGATTGAGACGCACGGCCGTGCGTCTCTACGTTATATTATTTTGCCAATAAATAATTTTTCTTGGCCTGTGCTATAAAACGGTCCTTTTCTGCTGTGGCCCTTGCTGTCTGATACAGCAATTTTTCCTGCTGCATACGGAGGACTTCTTCAAAATCGCCCCCCGAATTACTGTAAGCCGACAGCAGAAGTTTAATGGCCTGCCCGGTACTTTCCAGCTGTTTGCCGTACAAAGCTATACGCTGTTCGGCTTTTTTCAGGTCGTATACGGCCATTTCATAATCGGCCCGCAGCCGGTTTTGTACCGATACTTTCTCATGCTTTGCCGATTCCGCAAGGAATTCCGCCTCTTTTACCCTGGCCTTATACTTTTTTCTGAAAATGGGCAGGCTTACGGAGAGCATGGGCATAATGGCATCCTGCCCGTTGTGTCCGGGGGTCATGTCCGTTCTTTTGCTGATCACGGAATAATCCAGCCCCAGTCCCAGCATGGGCAATCCCTGTTTTACCGCGGCCGTTTTTTGTGCCTCGAACGAAGCTGTACGTTTATCCAGTTGCAACATCCGGGGATGTCCGGCAAAAAGGCTGTCTTTTTCCTCACTTTCCACAAAAGGTGCTTTCGGGGCAGGAAGTTTTTCAGGAAAAGCCACCAGGTTGTTATGGTCTGCATTCAGAAGGGCATTAAAACGATACCGGACGGAAGTTTTCTTATCCTTTAAAAGCGCTATTTCCGTTTCCACTTCATTCCGTTTCATATCTACCCGTACCACATCCACCATCGCTGCTTTTCCATTGCGAAAGCCGGATAGTGCCAGTTCCCGGAACGTATTCAGTACTTCCATATTTTCTTCCTGGAATTTTATGGTTTGCTGCAATTCGTACATTTCGGCATATACGGATTTCACCTTCATAAAGAGTTCTTCCCGGACATCGAGGTAATTCTGGAAAGCGGCTTCGGCCATTAAAGTCGCCGCGTCCTTTTGCGCTTTCAATGTCCCGAACCAGGGGAACATCTGCATCAGGGAAAACTTTGCTTCCTGTCTTCCCAGCCGTGTCTCTATCATTTTTCCAAAGGCACTTACGGTAAGTGTAGGATCGGGCAGGCTGCTTACCTGTGGTGCTTTCTGCATCGCAGCCTCAAATTCGGCATAAGAAGCCCGGACCTCCGGATTATTTTCCGCAGCGGTCTGTAAATAATCTTCCAGCGACTGTGCTGTCATCTTTGTGCACAGCACCAAACTGCAAAGTATCCAAATAACCTTTTTCATTTTTCTTTCTTTTTAACCACAGTTTCCCGCCAGTAGGCCTGTAATACGGGAACGACGAACATGGTCATGATCTGTATAAACATTCCGCCCACAGTGGGGATGGCCATGGGCACCATAATATCGGAGCCTTTTCCCGTAGAGGTAAGTACCGGCAGCAACGCAATAATTGTCACTGCTGTTGTCATCATGGCGGGACGCACGCGTTTCAGCCCGGCTTCCAGAACAGCCGCCCTTACCTGCGGTACGGTTTCCGGTTGCTTTTCTTCAAATACCTGGTGGATGTAAGTTCCCATAATCACCCCGTCATCCGTAGCGATCCCGAAGAGGGCTATAAAACCTACCCATACCGCCACACTCAAATTTATGGTATGCATCTGGAACAGGTCGCGCATATTAACACCGGCCACCGCAAAATCCATAAACCAGCCTTGTCCGTAGAGCCAGAGCATAATAAAACCTCCTGCAAAAGCTACAAAAACCCCGGAAAAGTGAATCGTGGACGCGATCACCGTACGGAACTGGAAATACAACAGTAAAAAGATCACCAAAAGGCTCAGCGGGATCACGATAGACAACCTTTTTACGGCACGGACTTGGTTTTCGTAATTGCCCGAAAATTTATAGCTCACTCCTTTGGGCACACTCAACTCGCCGGAAGTTATTTTTTCCTCTATAAACTGTTGGGCGTCGTTTACCACATCTACTTCGGCGTAATTTTCTTTCTTGTCGAAAAGTACATATCCCGTAAGGAAAGTTTCCTCACTTTTTATCATCTGAGGCCCGCGAACGTACTCCACCCCGGCCAGTTCTCCCAGGGGGATCTGTGCACCTATCGGGGTCGGTACCAGTATCTTTTTTATCTTTTCCGGCGTATCCCTCAGTTCTCTCGGGTACCGTACCCTGACAGGGAAACGCTCCCTTCCCTCTACCGTAGTGGTTACCTGCATCCCTCCTATGGCGGTTTCTATTACCTGTTGTACCTGTTCTATGCTCAGTCCGTACCGGGCTATGGCGTTACGGTCTATATGCAGTTGCAGATAAGGTTTCCCTACAATACGATCGGCAAAAACAGCCTCTTTCTTTACGGAAGGCACCTCCTTGAGGACGTTTTCCAGTTGCATCCCGAAATCCTGGATTGTCTTCAGGTCCGGTCCGTACACCTTGATCCCCATCGGCGCACGCATTCCGGTTTGCAACATCACCAGGCGGGTTTCTATCGGTTGTAATTTAGGAGCCGAAGTCACTCCCGGAATATTGGTTACATTTACAATCTCATTCCATATATCGTCCGGGGATTTTATATGGTTTCTCCAGTTCCGGAAATACACCCCGTCCTCATCCCGTATCAAATCCTTATCGGAAAAACCGTTTTCCAGTACCTTATCGTTGGTCAGGGTATCTCCCGACTTTAGAACGAATCTCCTGTCCCGGTCCGTTTTGTAGGTTTCCCGTTTCCCTTTTTCGTTTAAACTGTATTCGGGTTTGTAATTGATGATATTCTCGTACATGGATATGGGCGCAGGGTCCAGGGCACTCTCTACCCTGCCCAGTTTCCCTACCGCTATATCGACTTCGGGAATGTTGGCCACGGCCATGTCCAGTTGCTGCACTACACGTTTGTTTTCGGCCATACCGGCATGGGGCATGGAAGTTGGCATCAAAAGAAAGCTGCCTTCATCCAGTGACGGCATAAACTCTTTTCCTATTCCCGGAAAGGTGTGCGACAGCCCGCTCCAGACCGTCGTGGTGCGGACATTCCATCCAACACTGTCCAGTCCGCGGCCCACAAAGCCGAACACTTTCGGAAAGCCCATCCATATCATCAATCCGAAAAAGACGGTAAACAACGGTACGAGCAGGAATTTGCCTTTATGTACCAGGCACCACTTCAAAATGGGCTCGTAATAACGGACTACGGCCAGTAATACGGTCAGAATGAGCGCCAACAATATGATAACAAAAAGGTAATTGGTAACCAGACTGTTCTGATACCCCAAGGGTACCCATTCTTCCGCGAGGAAAAACAGGGTCACCGCCAATACGATAAACAGGGTGATCTCCGATGCATATTTTCCAAGGAAATGCGGACTGCGATGTTCGAGCAACTTTATGATCCCGATCACCACCAAAGCCAGGGGCAGCCACAATTTAAAGACAAGAGCGAGCAACAGCCCCCCTGCTATCAGGGAAATATTCCAGACTTTTGTCATTTTCGCTTTCCCGGAATGCAGGGAAAACACAAAATAGGACAGGGTAGGAAGCACGATAATCCCCAGCACAAAGGAAGCCGCCAGGGCAAAGGTTTTGGTAAAGGCGAGCGGGCGGAATAATTTACCTTCGGCATGTTCCATAAAAAATACGGGGAGGAAACTCACTACGGTAGTGGCCAATGCCGTGGTTATGGCCGGGGCTACCTCTACAGTGGCCTTGTAAATAACATCTAAAAGTGCCTTGCCCCTCGCCTTTTTATTTTCCCGGAACTCCAGATGCCGAATCATATTTTCCACAAACACGATCCCGACATCTACCATTACACCGATAGCAATGGCAATACCCGAGAGCGCCACCACATTGGCATCAACCCCCGCATAACGCATAACCACAAAAGTCATCAGTACTGCCACCGGGAGCAAACCGGAAATAAGCACAGAGGCCCTCAGATTCAGCACCAGTACAATCACCACGATTATACTGATAAGTATTTCATGTGAAAGCGCCCTCTCCAGGGTACCGATGGTTTCATGGATCAGTTGTGTACGGTCGTAAAAAGGCACAATGGTGAGCTGGCTTTCGGTGCCGTCGGCCAGTGTTTTTTTGGGCAGGCCCGGAGCAATTTCACGAATCCTGTCTTTTACATTATCTATAACTTCTAACGGGTTAGAGCCGTAACGGGCCACGACAACACCTCCTGCCACTTCGGCCCCTCCTTTGTCCAGCACGCCTCGCCGCGTAGCCGGACCGAGTGTAACTTCACCTATATCCTTAATAAGTATGGGCTTGTTGTCATTAACGGCAACCACGGTCTCTTCCAGGTCTTTTACGGATTTGATATATCCCAGCCCCCTGACGAGATACTCCACTTTATTGATTTCTATCGTCTTGGCTCCCGCATCCCGGTTGGAGTTCTTCACTGCCATCATAACCTGATCAATCCCGATGTTGTAGGCTTTCAGGGCATCGGGATTAACATCAACCTGGTATTCCTGTACATATCCCCCTATGGATGCCACTTCGGAAACTCCTTTTGCAGTATTCAGGCCGTATTTCACATAAAAATCCTGGACCGTACGCAGTTCATGCAGGTCCCATCCACCGGTGACATTACCGAGGGAATCACGTCCTTCGATGGTATACCAGAACACCTGCCCCAATCCTGTAGCATCAGGGCCCAGGGTAGGTTGTACGCCTTCCGGCAGGAGATTGACGGGCAGGGAATTCAGTTTTTCGAGTATCCTGGAACGCGACCAGTAAAACTCTACATCTTCTTCAAAAATGATATATATACTTGAAAACCCGAACATCGAATTGCTCCTTACCGACCTCACCCCCGGAACTCCCAGGAGCGAAGTGGTCAGCGGATAGGTGATCTGGTCTTCAACATCCTGTGGTGACCGGCCGGGCCACTCCGTGAAGACGATCTGCTGGTTCTCCCCGATGTCTGGAATGGCATCTACGGGAACGGGGTCTTTCGGTAAAAACCCGGTATCCCAGTCAAAAGGTGACGTGGCCAGCCCCCAACCTATAAAAAGTAGCAGCAGGAGTACCGTAACCAGCCGGTTATGCAAAAAGTAACGAATGATATTGTTTAACATCAGGTCTTGCTTTTAGTGATATAACAATAGTCGGTGCGATACCTGAATCACGGTGCTGACATAGGCATGCCACCGCCGTGTGAGGGTTTCGCCATTATATACTACATCACTAAAACTAAATAAGGAAAGTATCGTTCAGGACCTGTATATCCCGGACGACCAGAGGCGGGGAATAGTCCCGGAAAGGAACTACATTTTCTTCCAGCCCGTCAAAAAGATTGAAATAGGTATAAACAAAAGCCTGCAGTAAAAGCACCTGTTGATGCCATTCCTTGTCGACGGTTTTCTGAAGGGTATCCTGCCCCTCTATCAATATTGTTTCTTCCGAACAGCAGGAACTTTTGGTAATGGTACAAGTGCTTTGGCTCCGTTCAGCAACCGTATCTTGTGATTCCATTCCGCAACTGTCGGCCTTGACAAAGAGAGCGGTATCAATCAGAAAATCACCGCAAAAGTGTTTTTCCACGGTAAAAGATACCGTAGAAAACAACACCAGAAAGGCGAGTAAAAAGGACGCTATTTTAAACAAAGCCTTTTTCATACGAATACACAAAGGTAAAAAATATTTTGTTTTAACAATTTATTTTTGAATTTGTTAACAGCGATCACCATAGAAAAATACATTGGCAGGCAATCTGCACAGGGCCGGATAACGGATATTGATATACAAGACAACTATGAAAGGTGCAGAGGTTTTCTTTACCGGGGACTAAAAACCCCCTTTTAGAAAGCAATAAAATCACCAAGTTATTAGATGGATTGAGTTATTTAGTCAACACACAATAACTCAATAACTTCATAACTCAATAACCTGGATTATAATTTTTTCGCACTACTAAAGTACTGCAAGGGTTTGACATCCTAAACTGAGACCAATCAACTATTGTCTCAGGTTTTGTACCGGAAGGTTTCCCGCTTCTTTATGCCTGAATAATTATTGCGTAAATTTGCTAAAAATTTGCACCTTATGACTTTTGACAATTTAAAACCCCTGATAAAAGATATTCTTCAGGAGAAAGTCCCTGTTGATACACGCCTCACCAAAGTTTGTGAACTTCTGAAGGAAACTGTACCGTATTACGACTGGGTAGGTTTCTATTTCAAGAACAGCGATAAGGACGAACTGAAACTCGGTTCTTTTGCCGGTGAACCCACGGATCACGTTATTATCCCCTTCGGAAAAGGGATATGCGGACAGGTGGCGGTTTCCAATAAAAATTTTGTAGTTCCCGACGTAAAAGCGCAGGACAATTATATTGCGTGCAGTATCTATGTAAAAGCGGAGATTGTGGTCCCCTTGTTTGTAAACGGTGAAAATGTCGGGCAGATTGATATCGATTCGCACACTGCCGACCCGTTTACGGAAGAAGATGAAAAATTCCTGGAATTTGTAAATGCAAAAGTGGCTGAAATACTCGAATAAAACTTTTTAGCAGGATACAGGACTTAGATTTTAAGATAACCCGACCAGCTAAGGTATCCGTTTCTTCATCTCCTCAACGATGTTGTAGGCAGCCGGACAAATGGCTGTGTTCTTTAAAGTGAGGTTTGTGATCTGATGGAATTTTTTCCTGTCGGTATGCGGATATTCGCGGCATGCCTTGGGACGCACCTCATAAACAGAGCAATAATTGTCATGCCCCAGAAACGGGCACGGAACACTTTGCAGCACATAATCGTTATCTTCGTCAATGCGCAGGTAACGCTCCATAAACTGCTGCGGTTTCAGTTTGAGGTACTTTGATATACGCGCTATATCGGCATTGGTAAACAATGGCCCTGTTGTTTTACAGCAATTGGCACATTTCAGGCAGTCCGTTCGTTCAAATTCGGCATCGTGCAGTTCCTGCATTATATAATCCAGGTGCTTCGGCGGTTTCTTTTTTAACCTGGCAAAGTACTTCCTGTTCTCCTTATGTTTATCTTTGGCGAGTTGCGGCAGCCGTTTTATAAATTCATCCATAATGCAAAATTAAGGTTTCGGCCGGGTGTTTCGGAAGACAAATGGATTTTTTTGGGATAAGTTGTGGCACCGTTGCAAACGAACACGAGATAAAAAGATAACAGGTGAAAACGGATATTATAGGAAGGGCCATTCTGGACTATCAACAGAATAATTATTCGGAAGATATTATTACGGAAACTTCCATTTCGGAAGAAGATGTATTGCCCGTCCCTTATCTTTTCCGGAGCTATGACGAAATGCCCGCAATAGAACAAAAGGCCCTCCGGCTTGCATACGGAAGGGTGCTGGATATAGGATGCGGGGCAGGGAGTCACGCCCTGTACCTGGAAAAGGAGCGAAAACTGGACGTAACGGCCATAGACATCTCTCCCGGCGCGGTGGAAGCCTGTAAATTACGGGGGCTCGACAACGTTTTTGTCCAGGATATCACAAAGTTCCGCGGCGAAAAATTCGACACCATCCTCCTGCTGATGAACGGCCTCGGTATTTGCGGAAGGCTAAAATACGCCGGCAGTTTTCTCAACCATTTAAAAAGTTTGTTGAAAAAAGGCGGCCAGATCCTCCTGGATTCATCCGACATTCTTTATATGTACGATAAAGATGAAGATGGCGGATACTGGATACCTTCAGCTACGGAATATTACGGCGAAATCGAGTTTCGTATGCGGTACGGGGATATGCAGGGCGATATGTTCCCCTGGCTCTATGCCGACTACAACACATTACAAAATGCTGCCGTAACCAATGCACTTACCTGCGAACTCATTCTGGAAGGGGAACATTACGATTATCTGGCCAGACTAACTTAAACTTAATCCCTTGTCTTTAATTGAAAGGAGATCTCACCCGCATTTAACAGTTCTTTGTCTGAAATAAAGTATCCCTTATACGCTTTACCGTCTACCAATATCTTGTCGATATACCTGTTTTCACCCGGATTATCGCAGGTCAGTATGAGTTTATCCTTTTGGTAATAATCGGTATCCAGGTGAATGGTCACTTTACTGAACCGGGGAGCCACAAAGGTATATTCGGGATTGGCAGGGGTTACCGGGTATATGCCTGTCATGGCGTAAATGGCCCAGGCCGACATGGTCCCGGTATCGTCGTTTCCGGGAAGACCGTCGGGGGCATTTTTATAATACGTATCCAGTAATTCCCTCACGCGCTTCTGAGCCTTCCATTCGCTTCCTTTCACATAGTTGTATAGAAAAGGATATGCAATATCGGGTTCATTGGCCATGTCGTAATGCCCTTCATCAAAAATATAATCGAGCTGGTTTACAAAGTTCTTGCGGCCACCCACCAGTTTTATCAGTCCCTTTATGTCATGCGGTGCCATAAATACATACTGCCACGCATTGCCTTCTATAAAACCGATATTCTTTTCGAAATTGGCTCCTTTCAGTGGATCAAAGGGTTCATACCAGCTTCCGTCTGCCGTTCTGGGGCGAAGGACTTTCAGTTTTTTATCGAACAATTTCCGGTAAGACAGTGAACGTTTGTAAAATAATTTATCATCTTCCTTTTTACCCAGGGCCTTGGCGAGTTGCGCTATGGCATAATCGGAAATATTGTATTCCTGTGTAGTGGAAACCGATCCGTCTACCGGGCTGCCGGTGTTTACATACCCGTCACGGATATAATCGTCAAGCCCCGGCCTCAGGGGATTGTTTTCCGTAGTGGTTGCTCCTTTTTTCATGGCTTCATAAGCTTTCTCCACATTAAAACCGGTAAGTCCCCTGAGGTAAGTATCCGCCAGAACTACAGATGCGGGATCGCCCACCATGGTAAAGGTTTCCGTCGAATTGAGCTCCCACTTCGGCAACCAGCCGTTTTCATCATACATATCGAGCATACTCTCTACCATTTCCAGCTGCTGGTCCGGATAAACCAGGCTCATAAACTGGTGATAATTGCGATAGGTATCCCAAAGCGAGAATACGGTAAAACGGTGTTTGTCCGTTTTACCAATCTTTCCGGTGGCTACTTCCGGATATTCCCCGTTTATATCGTTAAATATGTTCGGGTGTATCAGGGTGTGGTACAGTGCCGTATAAAAAACAGTCTTATCATCTTTGGTTCCGCCCTCCACTTCAATCCTTGAAAGTTGATCGTTCCATGCATTTCGCGTTTTTTCATAAACCTGGTCAAAAGAAATTCCACCGGCTTCTTTTTCCAGGTTTTCACGGGCATTGGCTATACTTACGTAAGAAACCCCGATTTTGACCTCCACCCTGGTGGGTTTTTTAAAATCGTAGCGAAAATAGGCCCCGATACTATCTCCGATCACTTCTCTCGTAAACCCCTCCATCATACGGGTCTTTCCGTTATAGGTCATCCACTTTGCTTCCACACCCTCATAAGTAGCCGGTTTCTTCCAGATGCCGAACGTTTCGGCAGGAACGGAAAAGCGGGCTACAAAATATACCGGATAAGCATGTTCCGGACTATTGTAACAGAAGGACCCCACGGTTCGCATTCCTTCTATTTCGGTAGGAGACACCACTTTCACCATCGCTCCCTGTTCATTGGTAAGCCCCAGGCCGAGATTGAGGAGAATATTGGATTTCCCGGCCGGAAAGGAATAACGGGTAATCCCCGTCCGGGTATTTGCCGTAGCTTCTGCCCGAACATTGTATTCAGACAGGTTTACGCTATAGTAGCCTGCTTTGGCCACCTCATCGGTATAGGTTGTTCCGTATTTCAAGTGATTGGTCTCCAGCGCTCCCGTAGTGGGCATTGTGATGATCACTCCCAGGTCCGGACATCCCACGCCACTCATATTGACATGGGTAAAGCCTGTTAAAAATGTATTCTCATGTACATAGGGATTGGAAAGCCACCTGCTGTCCTTTTCCAGGACATTCTGTTTCCCCGCCACATTGAAGGGCGATACACTGGCCATTCCCCGGGGAGCGATCGCCCCGGGATGGGTGGCCCCGAAATTGGAGGTCCCGATAAAAGGGTTGACATAATCTACAGGCTTGTTCTGGGCAATCCCTGTGTATAAGGACATTAAAAAGACAACGGGTAATATTTTGAGTTTTTTCATTGGGTTTATCTTATCGTTTTTACACCCCCTCTATCCCCCTCAAGGGGGATTTATTCGTCTGTTTATAAGAAAAAAATTCTTCTTTTGAGGAGGATGTTACTCCACTACAATTTCATCTACAAACAACCAGGTATTGCCGCCTTTCGGGCTTTTTCCGAGGTTAGTTGCTTTTACCTTGACATAACGGGCGGTTTGCTGCGGAAAGGCTACCGTAAAGTCCCTGAGTTCGGCATCGCCGTTTTTGGCGTAATCCCGTTTTATCTGGCCGGTTTTTTTAAAGGTTTTACCATCTTCGGAAAGGAGTACTTCCACTTTGACAGGATAGTAGATCCCCGAACCCTGATTCTCCATAGAACCGACCGTGACCCCGGACATCTCCACACTTTCCTCCAGGTCAATAATGACTTCCATATCTTCACCTATCCATGCCTGCCACTGGCCGTCGTGAAAATTTTTGCTGCCACGGAGTACATTCACCATATTGGCCGTATCGGCCCCGGGATAATTTTTATTCCACTTGTTCTTATAGTTTACTTTTTTCCCTACGCCCTTGTGCCAGGTGAAGGTTTTTACAAACTCTTCCCCACCGGCTTTTCATCCTCAAAACGCGAAGCCTTTATCGTGGTTGTTTCAGAAACCGCTATCGGACCGGTGTATGGCCGGGCAGCAGACAGGTCGCCATCATTCAGTACATAACGGATATCGGTGTCCGGGAATTCAGTTCCCAAAACAATCGTTATGTTCTGGTTTTTGTCCACTTCAGCATCTGCGGTAATCGTATAGGCGCTTCCGGCATAGTTGATACCGAGTTTGTCATACCTTTTAAACATCTGTTCCAGCCTGGAAGTAAAGTCTTTCCAGTCCCGGTCTTCCTTTGCACTCCATACGGTCTCTGCAAGGGCCGTTAACCTCGGATAGATCATATATTCGGAATGAGAGGTTGTAGGGATATATTCAGACCACAGGTTGGCCTGTCCTCCCAGTACGTGCCCCGCCTGTTTTACGCTCATGGAATCGACCACGGGGTCAAATTCATAAACTTTATTCAGGGGTGTAAAAGCACCGAATGCCAGGGGCTCCGAATCCTGCGGACCCTGATAATAATCGAAATAGCAATGGGATACCGGGGTCATTACCACATCGTGCCCCTGTTCTGATGCTTCCCAGCCTCCCTGTATACCTCTCCAGCTCATTACCGTGGCCCCTGGGGCAAGCCCGCCCTCGAGTATTTCATCCCAGCCGAGCATAACTCTTCCTTTGGAACTGATGAACTTCTCCATCCGCTTCATAAAATAGCTTTGCAGTTCTTCCACACCCGAAAGCGCTTCTTCTTTTATCCGTTTCTGACAATGGGGACAGCTTTCCCAGTTGGTCTTGGTAGCTTCGTCTCCCCCGACATGGATATACTTTGACGGAAACAGATCCATAACCTCGGTCAGGACATTTTCCAGAAATTCGAAGGTAGATTCCTTTCCGGCACAATAGATCTCGGTAATGGGCCACACGCCACCGGAGGGTACCATGACGGGTTCTCCCTTACAGGATAATTCCGGGTAAGCGGCAATGGCACTCATTACGTGGGCAGGCATTTCTATTTCCGGTACGACCTCAATCCCTTTCTCTTTGGCATAAGCTACTATCTCTTTAATATCTTCCCGGGAATAAAATCCGCCGTAAGTGGGATTTTCCGAAGGTTTCGGTTCGGGACGCGCATTCCAGTGCATGTCTTCCTTATCCACACGATACGCACCGACTTCCGTAAGTTTCGGATACTTTTTTATTTCTATGCGCCAGCCCTGATCGTCCACAAGATGCAGGTGCAGTACATTCATCTTGTGTAGGGCCAGTCCGTCTATGACTTTCAATACGTATTCCTTAGGAAAGAAATGCCGGGAAACGTCGAGCATAAGCCCCCGCCATCGAAACCTCGGACTGTCTTTGATCTCCACCGCAGGGACCGCCCAGGTAATATCTTTTTGCAGAGTGGGGCTCTCTATTTCTGCCGGGAGCAGTTGCCGCAGACTTTCCAAACCGTACAAAAAACCCGAATACCCGTTGGCAGATATTATTATCCTGTTTTCTGCAACCTGAAGTTTATAGGCTTCATCCTGCAGGCTATCATCTTTCCGGAACGCTACATAATTCCCGGAAGGAACGGAGGTCGCTATTTCAGGCTCCCACCCGGCAACGGTACGGAACTTCCGGGTCAGTATCCCGGCTATTTTCCCTTGTTCCTCTCCTGTTACCACAAAAACGGTTTCACTGTTGAAAACAAAAGCACCATCCCTTAATTCCAGTTCCTTCGGCTTGGGGATCACGGAAATATCATTTTCGGTAAAGGTGATCTTTTGCCTGCGATCACATCCGCATGTAAATATCAGGCCCAGGAGAAATACGGCTATGGGAAATGTTCTCATTTTCTCGGTTTTGATCTTGTCACTGTTCCGGTTCCGTATTTACGGTTAAATAACATACCGGATCTTTTCAAGGTTGTCCTTTTCTCAAATGAAAATTCCCGCGGGACCGCAAAGCCCCGCAGGAAATAATCAGAGGGATTATGAAAGTTTGTATTCGCCGTCTATAAGGCGGTTTCCTTCTTTTTCGTCGCAAATGGCATAATTAAATCCGGGACGTAAACAATACGCTCCGTATTCACCCTGTTTGTTCAGGGCGATAAAGCCGATCTGGAGGTATTCCAGATCAGGGCGGTTTTTGTATATTTTATAGATACGCTCAACAATTTCCTTACAGGCATCCTCCGGGCTTTTGCCCTGACGCATCAGTTCTACCACCATGGCGCTTCCGGCAGTACGCATCACGGATTCACCGAGGCCGGTTGCCGCCGCACTCCCCACTTCATTGTCGAGGAACAGCCCGGCACCGATAATGGGCGAATCCCCTACCCTTCCATGTACTTTCCACGCGGCACCACTGGTGGTACAGGCCCCGGAAAGGTCGCCATTTTCATCTATGGTCAGCATGCTTATGGTATCGTGATTCTCTATGTTGATAACGGGTTTGTACTCTGATTTCTGCAACCATTCCCTATACGCTTTTTCAGCGTCTTCGGTAAGCAGGTTCTCTTCCTTAAAACCCTGTTCCAGGGCAAATTGCTTTGCACCTTCCCCGACAAGCATAATATGAGGTGTTTTTTCCATCACCTTCCGGGCCACCGAGATGGGATGTTTTATATCCTGCAAAAAGGCCACCGAGCCACAGTTGCTGTTATGGTCCATAATACAGGCATCCAGGGTTACCTTCCCTTCCCGGTCGGGCCAGCCGCCGTAGCCTACGCTGGATACTTTGGGGTCGGCTTCGGCAGTACGCACCCCGGCTTCTACGGCATCCAGTCCGGAACCTCCCTTCCGTAAGATCTTCCAGGCCTCCTCATTGGCAGGCAGGCCGTGGTTCCAGGTGGATATAATTACGGGCTTCTTTACTTTTTTGGTTTCTCCGGCAGCAGCACCGGATTTTTTTTCGGGGTCATGGGGCTTTATTCCATTGTCCACACAGCTGTACAATGTACCTAAGGCCACCGTACCCAACGCTGTTTTTGTGATGAATTTACGTCTGTCTATCATAACGGGTATATTTTCATTTACATGTCCGTCCGTTCTACGGACAACTATTAACGTGTTTGAATTCCAGGGCTCCTTTCACGGCCAAGCCTGTGATCATGCGGGTATTAACGTCCCTCTTTTGTTTCCTTAATGGCCTGTAACATATCGTCGGTAAGCGCGGGGCCATCGAAAAATGAAACGCCTTTTGCTCCGTTCTCTTTGGCGAGTTGTACGGCCTCTTTTATTTCCGAAGGAGACATTTCGGGGACATAAACCCCGGTATGGAGTTCGGTATCCTTGTATTTGAGATCCTGGACGCCCTGTTTTGTAGCAAAACCTATCCAGTCGATCTCTTCGTTATAAAAATTGTGATAGATCATGGGAAGTACCACATCGATATCCCACTTGTCCCATCGCTGACGTACCATATGGTCTGCCATTTCCGGATAGGGGAATACGGCTGCGGTGAGTATCTTGCCGTGTTTATGTGCTATTTCATAAGCATCGTTCACTACGGCCCTGATCTTGTTCAGGCGGAATTGTTTCCATTCGATATCCAGGGCGGGATTTTCCATTTCCCTCGGGTTCTTATGGTGTATTTTTTCAAATTCGGCAACACAGACATCACAATAGCAGAAATCGAATTCCGGTAATTCTTCTTCCTGTTCCAGGTCGTACTTGGGCAATAACCCGATGGGGAGGAAAATATCGGAAAAGCGGATATAGTCGAGATGCACACTGGCCACTCCCTCTACCTTTGCCAACCCTTCCACCAGACCGAGCACATGGTTCCGGGATGCTTTTCGGGTAGGACAAAGCCATTGATAGTAATCTACATAAGGCCTGTGATCAAAACAGGATTTTCCTTCACGGCTTACGGCATACCAGTCCGGATGTTGCAGAGCCACGGAATCCCCGGGGCGGTTCATGGCCATAAGCCAGGCATGTACTTCCAGTCCGGCTTTCCGGGCAAGGGGTGTCAGCCGACCCAGCAATTCGGGGTCTGTATTGGTATTGATCAATACGGCATCCAGGCCATTGTCCTTGTACTTGGCAAATTCCTCCTGATAGGAATCGTCTGTTCTTTCCGGATCGGCAGTGATCCAGGTCCAGTATTTAAAGGCTTTCTCCGCAGGGGCTTCGGTTACTGCGGTTTCTTTTTCGGCCGTATCCCTGCTTCCCTTTTCGGCGCAGGAAACCAGGCATATGAGTGCAACGGCCAAAGTTAATTTTAAAAGTTTCATAACGATTATTTGTTAGTTGTTTTACTGATGAATTCTCCATCTTGCTTAACAGTGAGCAACCGTCCGGTAAAAGGGCTTACTGCCGTTAAATTCCATCCGAGGCTGTGCATTTCCAGGGCTATTTTAACGGGTTTACCATCTATAACCATCGGTTCTCCCACAAGTTCTCTTACGGAAGATATCCATTCCCCGTTTTCACTGAAATACCGTTTCTGTTGCCGGTACAAGGCATACAATCTCCATTTTATCTTTTCGTCCGCAGGGATTGTAAATACTTCCTTATCCCCCGGTTTTTCCGAAGAAAAATACACATAACCCCACCATTCCGGTTCATGCATATTGATGACCCATTGGGGCGACCATACCCAGTTATATTCGGGCAGGTAGTTACCGTCTTTGCCTTTTTTGCGCCGGTATTTGCCATCCACCAACTCAAAATCCCAGTTTACACGGGAGAAATTGATCCGCCAGAATTCGTTTTCGGGGGTGTTTGGAGACACATGGCCGTGTGTCTCTACAAGTACACGCCAAGGCATGGCTATCTCTACGCTCCAGCCTTTATCGGTATCGTCCGGGTTGTTCAATGTGCCATCAACATGTACGGCGGTCTTTATTCCCTGAATGTCCCAGCTGTCTATGACCGGGGCGCTTTCCCTGTAGGGTTTTACCAGGTACAGGTCCCATAAGGTATTCAGCGCATTCATTTCGAACTCCATATAATTATGGGTATCGCCGTCGGGATCGATGAATATCTCGAAATCGTTATTATAGAAAATTACGGTATCCCGTTGTTTCAGCGTAGCCCAGACATGGGGTTCTTCCATTTCGGCATAAAAATACAGGTATTCCTCATCCCATAACATCCTGACATTGGTTTTATAGGTCGGGGTCTTGTCGCCTTCGATATCTATAAAATCTTCGCTCCGGGGGGCCTTTTGCCAGGATATCTCATCGCCCTTGCCATCTATGGTAATGGTTTCAGCGGTTTTGTGGGCCACATATTTCCGGGGAGGTGTAATGTCGTGCTGGGCAAATGCTCCCCAACATAAAAAATATGCGATTACTCCCAGGGCAATTTGTTTAAAACTATTACGACTGGTGGAGACACACGGCCGTTTGTCTCTACCGGGTTTTTCAGGGATAATGTGGTGTTTTTTTGCCATGGTTTTCCTTTTTGGTGGTTTTACAGGCTGTTTTCCTTGATAAAACGGACTATTTCACTGATACGGCCGAAGGCCATCGCCGTTACTGTGTCTGCTGCGCCGTAATACAGGGCCAGCTTGTCTTCTTCATGGGAATGCAATGCCGCACAGGGGAATACCACATTAGGGACATCGCCCGTCAACTCGTATTGCTCGGCGGGACCTAACAGGTAGGGTTGTGTTCTGTATTTTACCTTATCCGGCTCGTTCTCGTCCAGCAAAGCGGCACCTACGGAATAGCGGAAACCGTTACAGGTATTGATCACACCGTGATAAAATAACAACCAGCCCTCATCGGTAAGAATGGGTACAGGGCCCGCCCCGATCTTGGTACATTGCCATGCGCTGTCTTCGAATGGCGTGACCTTCATTACACAGCGGTGCTCTCCCCAGTATTTCATATCGGGACTGTAGCTGATATAGATATCCCCGAAAGGCGTATGCCCGTTATCGCTGGGTCTGCTGAGCATGGCATATTTGCCGTTGATCTTCTGAGGGAACAGTACGCCGTTGCGGTTAAACGGTAAAAAAGCGTTTTCGCACTGGTGGAATTCCTTAAAATCGAATGTATACCCTATACCGATGGTAGGCCCGTGATAGCCGTTGCACCAGGTGATCCAGTAACGGTCTTCGATAAACGTTACCCTGGGGTCGTATTTGTAATCGGAATCGATCATTTCGGTATTTCCGGGCACAAAGGAAATGGGTTCGTGTTCTATGTCCCAATGGATACCGTCTTTGCTGAACCCGGCAAAAATGTTCATCTGTACCGCCTTGTTATCGCACCGAAACACACCGGCATAACCGTCTTCAAAAGGCACTACGGCACTGTTAAAAATACTGTTGGATGAAGGAATGGCATACCTGTCAATAATCGGGTTGGCATCGTACCTCCACATTATGTCGTTGCAATTTTCGGGTTTGTCCTGCCAGGGGATAGTATTCATAGATATGAGATATGAGATGTTAGATTTCAGATGTTAGACTCTTGGATATTGGACTTAATATTTTGCTTTGTTTTAATCTTTATATTTCCGGACCTTGTCCAGCCAGGTAAACTTGAGTATCACCGAAGTTACTGCAAATATCGCGAACCACAACAGGGTTTTGGGGTAATCGCGCACCATAAAGAACACGGGAAGCAGGATCATGCTGGACTGCCACACGATACCTACGGCACAATTCAGCATATCCATACCGAATTCCCTGTTTTCTTTTATAGCTGCTCCTTCTTCCTTCAATTCCCGGTACACGGGTTTCCACCATCCCCATGGTCGTACACTGGCATAAAAACTCTTCAGTGTTGCCCTGTTCGTGGGCGGGGTCAGGAATGTCCCCAGAAAACACCCGAGGAATGAAAATAGAAATATAACGGGAAACAGGTAAATGGCGGGGATATTTGCTGCTTCGTGCAAAAACGACCCGGCTTCAAAGTTGTGTTTGTTCTGGTCGAGCAAAAACTGCAGCGTGGCAACGATCAACCCGGCCAGCATTCCCCAGAAATAGCCCCAGCCGTTAAAGCGCCACCATATCCACTTTAAAAAGTTGGCCGCTACATAGCCCCCGTACAACGCACTGGTGATCCACAGTGTAATGGAATTGATGGATTCGGCAAAAAAGCCCATGATCACACCGAGGGTGACCACGAAAAAGGAAGCGAGATGGCTGGCCCTGATATAGTGTTTGTCGGATGCTTCCGGTTTGAAATATTTTTTATAGATGTCATTTACAATGTAGGCGGGCCCTGAATTTACAAAGGCCGAGAAGGTAGACATAAAAGCGGCCAGAAGCCCGGCGAGCAGCAAACCCTTTATCCCGACGGGCACGTGATGGTTGATCACTTTGGGAAGGATCATCTCCAGGTCGTTGGAAGTAACCGATCCGGAGGCGGCCATTGAAGGTGCCACATATACCAGCCCTATAACAACCACCCCGGCAATAAGCAGGTAGCGCGGGATAAAAAGTACGAGGTTAGTGAACCCGCTCATGTAGGCCGCATCTTTTACCGTTCTGGTGGAAAGTATGCGCTGCATATCATAACTGGGCGTAGGCCCGGCTACACTGGCAAAGAACCCTTTCAGCAGGGTCATCCCGATAAAGGCGCCGAACATTTTATAGCCTTGCGTATCGATCAGGTCGTTAAAAGTGGACAGTTTTCCTTCCCAGAAGCCCTGCAGTTCGTTCCCGAAGAAAATGTCCTTCCACTCGGCCGGGATCAATGCGGCTATTTGCGCATCACTGATCGTGATAAATGCATATGCTGCTATAAGAATCCCCGCAAGCACCATAATGAGATATTGCAGCACCTCCGTAGCCACTACGGAATACATTCCTCCTTTAATGGTATAGATTGTGGTCAGCAAAATTATAATGAGAGCATATCCCTGTGCCGAGGTGAACAAGAGTGTATTCCCTACGGTGCACGACAGGTCCCAAGGCAATATAATGGTCATGAACTTGCCAACCCCTTCAAAGAAATAGGCAATAAAGCCAACAGCGGCTACCACGGCAAAAACGGCAACGATAAGGTGAGAGGCCCTCCCGGCACGATCGTCCCCGAAGCGGGTGAGAATCCATTCAGAACCGGTCATAATATTGGACCTCCGTATCCAGGCGGCCAGGAACACCATGACAAATATCTGGTTCCAGATGGGCCACATCCACATGAACATAAAACTCTTTATACCGTAAAGAAACAGTATCCCCACCATCCAGGCCGTTCCCGAAACGTCAAACATCCCCGAGCCATTACTGAGCCCCAGATAATACCATTTAATACTGTTCCCTCCGAGAAAATAACCGTCCAGGCCTTTGGATGCTTTTTTGGACACCCATACCCCGATAGAGAGGGTTAAGATGATATACAGGGCAATAATAAGAACATCAATACTATCCATTTACCTATTTTTCGGTATTCACACCCCAGTTCTTGTTTGGTTGAGGGCCCATCACCAGCACCAGTTCTCCTCCGCCGGTTATTTCTTCATGGGTGATATAGGTCCTGTTCAACGCTTTTCCGTTCAGTGTGGCGGACTGTATGTATATATTTTCCTCCGATACGTTTTCCGCCTTTATGCTAAATTCCGCATCATCCGCTATTTGTATCACGGATTTTTCAAACAGCGGGCTCCCGATCTGGTATGTCCCCGATGAAGGATTATAAGGGTAGATCCCCATGGCGCTGAACACATACCAGGCAGACATCTGTCCGCAATCTTCGTTCCCGCTCAATCCGGCCGGTGTGGTGTTGTACTGGGTCTTTAATATTTCCCTTACCCAATACTGTGTACGCCACGGCTGCCCGGCGAAATTGAACATATAGGCAATATGATGACTGGGTTCGTTACCGTGTGCATACTGTCCTATCAAACCTGAAATATCGGGAGAAGCATCTCCGCCCTTTATTTCGGAACTTTCCGTGAATAACTGCTCCAACATTACCGCAAAGGGCTGGTCTCCTCCATGCAGTTGTATGAGTTCATCTACATCGTGAAGCACAAACCAGCTGTGCTGCCAGGCATTACCTTCGGTATAATCCGTTCCTTTTCTGTGTATGGAAAGTTTCGGATCAAAAGGTTCGTGCCACTGCCCTTTATCGGATTTTCCGCGCATAAATCCGGTTTCCGGATCGTATAAGTGCTTAAAGGCTTCGGATCTATCGGAAAAATAGTTGTAGTCTTCCTCTTTTCCGAGTTTTTCGGCCACCTGTGCAATGCACCAATCGTCATAGGCAAATTCCAGGGTTATGGTCACCGACTCATCCAGCAGGTTATACGGTACGTAGCCGTATTCCTTATAGAATTTAACCCCACGGCGCTCCTCGTCCTTCATCATGGTAACCTTCATCGCCTCGTAGGCCTTGTTTACATCAAATCCTTTTATCCCTTTTAAAATGGCTTCGGATATGACCGGAATGGCATGGTTACCCGTCATGGTATAGGTTTCATTACCGTATAATGTCCACACCGGAAGTGTTTTGTTTTCTTCATAATACATCAGCATGGAATTGATAATATCGGACACACGTTCCGGGTCCAGCAATGTCATCAGCGGCTGTGCGGCACGGAACGTATCCCAAAGGGACATGGTAGAATATGCCGTGTAATCTCTGGCAGTTACAATGCTGTCATTTTGCAGGCGGAACTGGCCGTTGGCATCGCTGAAGGTTACCGGGGCCAGTTGTGTGTGGTAAAGTGCTGTGTAAAAAATGGTTTTCAGCGAATCCACCGGAGTTTCCACTTCGATTTTGTCCAGCGTTTTATTCCACATTTCAGAGGCATCTTCCCTTACCGCATCGAAATCAAACCCTTCGCGTTCTTTCATATTTTCCCTGGCATTGTCGATGCTTACCGAAGAGAGACTGAGTCTGACCTCGAGTGTATCACCGCTTTTCTCATCAAAGAACAGTTGTGCCGATGTTTTAGCCCCGGTTACTTCTTCCGTGCCTTCTTTCATCTCTGCATCGGCATAAAGATTATGGGCAACAACAGGCTTGGAAAATTTTGCCACGAAAAAGACCTTCTGGTTTTTGGCCCAGCCCGTACTATGCCTGTACCCGCTTATGGTGGTCTCGTTTTCCAGGGTGATCCTGGTGTCCAGTGCCTTGTCCCAGTTGATGGCAAATCCGAGATCGACCACTACCGACTGCGGGTCATTCTCTTTAAAAGTATAACGGTGAAAACCGGTACGTTTTGACGTTGTCAGTTCGGCATTGATATCGTGGTCTTCGAGGTATACCTGGTAATACCCGGGGCCTGCGGTTTCGTTTTCGTGCGAATATTTTGATTTATAGGGATAGTCTTCCCTGGATTCAACAGGGACAGAAAGGTCCACTTCTTTGTTCACCGGCATAAAGAGCAGGTCAGCCAGGTCGCCGATACCTGTACCGCTAAGGTGCAGGTGACCGAACCCGACGGCAACGGAATCGGTATAATGATAACCGGAACACCAGTCCCATCCGGCCGTCCCGTTATCAGGACTGAGCTGGATCATCCCAAAAGGTACCGTGGCCCCGGGATAGGTATGCCCGTGGTCTCCCGTACCGATAAAGGGATCTGCATATTGGGTAAGGGAAGGAGCTTCCTCCCGTATCTGTTTATTATCCTTTTTTTCTCCTCCGCCACAGGAGGCCAGGGCACAAAGCATTCCGAGCAATGCGTAGGAAGTACACTTTTTTTTCATACAACAGTTTGTCAAGTCGGTCTTTATTCGTTAATTGCATCCCTCTAATCTACTTACCATTAATCCTATACCGCTTTATTCAGGTAACTTTAAGATTAATTCCAATATAAATTAAATCCGCAGGGATGTTACCAAATATTTATATTTTTGAGAACTTAAAGAATAAATTTAGACCAACAACATTTTTGAAGAGCCAAACGTCATAAAAATCCGTGAAAGTACCAGGTACAAAGCCGGAAGTACAAGACAAAAACCTCATGCACCCCAAATCCGGCATTCCGTGAACATCACCGCAAAAGAACGTTGTAAAAAACCGGGGCACGGATCATTAAAACACAGCTCCGCCCCAAGGGGATAACCAACTATGATACAAAAAAAGCAAATAGGCCGATTTTTCGATTTTAATTCCGCTACCAACTACCGGATCGCAATAAAACACCACATTATTTTCTGGTCGGTTTATTTCTTCTTCAACACCCTGCGGTGGGGAAGCTATTATCACGATTACTGGTATTCACTGAAGGCAAATATCGTAGGGTTTCCCATTCATATGACCCTGTGTTATCTCAACATCTATTATTTGATGCCCAGACTCATTTACAGGAAAAAATTCATCCTGTATACTGCCGGTATCCTGCTTGCCATTTACCTGATGGTACTGCTCAAGTTTTACCTCACTTATTTCCTGATAAGCACCAATGTATGGCCCGAAGGCCCGGAGGAGACCACCACCCTGTCATTGAACTACGTAGTACAGATGATGCTCGGCGAACTCTACGTGGTATCTTTTGTTACTGCCATAAAAATTACGGCCGACTGGCTACGGGAACACAAAAGGGCCTCCGATCTGGAAAAAGTACAACTGGAAACCGAATTGCGGTTTCTCAGAACCCAAGTCTCCCCTCATTTCTTTTTTAACACCCTGAACAACATCTATTCCCTGTCCATCGAACGGTCAAAAAAGACCCCGGAAACCATCCTGAAGCTATCGGAGCTCATGCGATACCTGCTCTATGAAACCAAGCAACGTAAACAGAGCCTCACCAAAGAGATTTTGTGCCTTCAGAACTACCTGGACCTGGAGCGTATGCGATACGGGGATTCACTGAAAATAAACATGGAGATCTCCGGGGACATAGAAGGAAAGAAGATTCCGCCGATGTTGTTGTTGTCTTTTATTGAAAACTGCTTTAAGCACGGGGCCAATAAAAATATTGACGAGGTAAAGATCGACATCGATTTTAATGTGGAAGGCGATTTCCTGTATTTCAAAGTGGCCAATACCCTACCGAAAGAGCGCTGCACTGAACCACCTGCGAAACAGTCGGGAGGCATCGGTATAAAAAACGTAAAGAAAAGACTGGCACTGGGATACAAAAAGAACGAATACGAACTTAATATCCATGAAGCGGACAACAGGTATATAGTAGCATTGAAGATCAAGGTAAGCTGAAAGAACTTCAGTACACATAAAAGCATAAGACCAACCCGGAAAAACAAGGTAAAATGGCTATACGATGTATTGTTATTGACGATGAACCACTGGCTATCAACGTACTAAAAAATTATATCACCCAGACCAGAGGGCTGGAACTGCTGAGTACGTTCAGCAATGCCCTGGACGGTACAGAATTTATGCGCAACAACAAGGTAGACCTTATTTTTCTGGACATTAACATGCCCGTACTGGACGGCCTGAACTTCCTCAAAAGCATCAATGTCAAACCCCTGGTCATCATCACTACAGCCTATGAAGAACACGCGGTAGAAAGTTACGAACTCGAGGTATTGGACTACCTGGTAAAACCCATTCCCTTTCACCGTTTTGTGATGGCGGCCAACAAGGCCTTTCGCATGCACACCATACAACAGAAAAGCAGCCTTCCCGAAGCTGCGGATAGAAAATTCATCTTTGTTAAAATTGACAAGAAAAAGATGAAAAAAATCTTTTTGGATGAAATTACGGTCATAGAAAGCCTGAAGGACTACATAAAAATAAACACCTACTCCGGCAAATATATTGTTCACCAGACCCTGAGCAGTTTTACGGATGAACTCCCCGCCGACAAGTTTATCCGCATACACCGTTCCTACACGATATCAGTAGACAAAATAGGGGCCCTGGAAGGAAACAGTGTTGAAATAGAGGGATACAGGTACACCATAGGAAGGAGTTATTTTAACGAGGTGAGAAGCAAAATACTGAACAAACCACCGGAAGACGATAATTTATAAAAAAAGCCGGGAAATTTACCCCGGCCTTTTTACTATATTTTTCGCTTTTTAATTAGTCGTAATATCCTATCCTTACACTCCCGTTACCGAAATAGACTTCTCCGTCTATGGCAACACGCGAGCCCCTTCTGTAGGGTGATTCCACGTAATAGGCATCTTCGCGGTATACCGGATAACCTTTTCCTTTTTTCACGTGTTTAGCATAGTGTTTACGCCTTTTTTTATCCCGCTTCCTCTGTTCGCGGTAGTATTCTTCTCTTTCTTTTCGCATTTCCCTGGCATATTCGGCTTCGGCTTTGGCCATTTCCCTGTAATACTCTTCATCGGCCTTTCGCATTTCCCTGTAGTGTTCTTCCATTTCCTTACGGTGTTCAACCTCACGCGGCTGGGCGGTCAAACCGGTAAAAGAAAGTATTGCAATTCCGAATAGCAAGGTTCCTTTAGTTTTCATCTGTTCCAGTTTTTAATATTATGACAAATGAAAAACAACTACCGTGCCAAATTCAAAACAAAGATCACAAACACCTGTTTACTAACAACATAATAAAAAAATCATCTGGACAATTTATTCAGGACCCCGAAAACCCCACGGACAAAAGTAGCGCTGGTCAACACCTTGATCAGGGGGTTCATCCCGGAACTCTTTCTTCGTGAAGTGTTTTTTTCCGCCTTTTTACGTTCTTCCTTCGCTTTTTGTTGTGCTTCCTCGGTTTCGGCCTGTTCTATTTTCCGGTTCAGAATTTCATAGGCACTTTCCCGGTCTATTTCCTCATTGTATTTCTCAACGAGCCGGGACCCCTCTATAATCTCTTTTATTTCGGTATCGGTAAGTATATCCATCCGGCTCATCGGGGCCCGGAGCATTGTGGCTGCCAGGGGTGTGGGCCGTCCTTTTTCGTTCAATGCCGTTACCAGTGCTTCCCCTATCCCCAGGGAGGTCAGCACTTCTGCCGTGTCGTAAAAGTCGCTCAGCGGATAGTTTTCGGCAGTCATCTTAATAGCTTTCCTGTCTTTGGCGGTAAAAGCCCTCAGTGCATGTTGTATTTTCAATCCTAGTTGTGATAATACGGCATTGGGCACATCCGTAGGCAACTGGGTACAGAAATACAATCCGACGCCTTTGGAACGAATTAGTTTTACGATACTCTCTATCTGGTCCAGCAAAGCATCGCTGGCTTCGTCAAATATCAGGTGGGCTTCGTCTATAAAAACCACCAGCTCCGGCCGGCCCGTATCGCCCTGTTCGGGCATGGTGTTGTATATTTCCGCAAGAAGACTCAGCATAAACGTAGAAAAAAGCTTCGGCCTGTCCTGTATATCCGTAAGGCGGATAATGTTTATGTAGCCCCTGCCGTTTTCATCCACCCGCATTAGGTCGTCGATCTCAAAAGAACGCTCCCCGAAGAAAAGTTCGGCGCCCTGTTGTTCCAGTTCTACCAGTTTCCTCAGGATCGCCCCGGTGGAAGCCGTAGATATCCTCCCGTATTCATCTTCTATTTCCTCCTTGCCTTCGTTAGTAATATATTGCAGTGTTTTTCTCAGGTCCTTTATGTCCAGTAACGGGAAATGATTGTCGTCGCAGTATTTGAACACAACAGACATAACTCCGGACTGCACATCGTTCAGGTCCAGTATCCGCGATAAAAGCACCGGGCCGAACTCAGAAATCGTGGCCCTGAGGCGAACACCGTCCTGCACGGAAATGGTCATCAATTCCACGGGGGAACCTTTCGCCTCGTAGGGTAATCCGATTTTCGCATGCCTTTCTTTGATAAAATCGGCTTCCTCTCCCGGTTTGGCTATTCCGCTCAGATCGCCCTTGACATCCATCTGCAATACCGGGATACCCTGCCGGGACAGGTGTTCGGACAGGATTTGCAGTGTTTTTGTCTTTCCCGTTCCCGTGGCTCCGGCAATAAGACCGTGACGGTTAAAAGTCTTCAACGGAATTTTTACATAGGCATTGGTTACGGTTTCCCCGTCAAGGATGGCTGATCCCAGGGTAATGGCATCGCCTTTAGTGGTATATCCTTCTGTAATATGCTTAAAAAAAGTATCTTTCCTGCTCATGCGATGTAAATTTTGATAAAAATAAACCAATTTTTTTGAAGTACGAAGGCGGAAGTATAAGCTACGAAGTATCTTGCCCTCAACTTCACACTTTACACTTCGCACTTCTGACTTTTGTATCGTATCTTTGCCGCATGATAAAAGAAGATGTTTCCGGATTGGTGGACAAAGGGGAAATGCTTCCCCTCATGGAAGAATTCTACACCATACAGGGCGAGGGCTATCACAAGGGTACTGCGGCCTACTTTATAAGGATAGGCGGTTGTGATGTGGGCTGTCACTGGTGTGACGTAAAGGAAAGCTGGAATGCGGAGACCCATCCGCCTACGGCTGTAGACAGCATCGTGGAAAATGCCGCAAAATATTCCGATACCATTGTAATCACCGGCGGGGAACCGCTTACATGGAATATGGAGCCGCTTACCTCGCGTTTAAAGGCCAGAGGGCTCAAAATACATATCGAAACTTCCGGAGCCTATCCCCTTACCGGGATCTGGGACTGGATATGCCTTTCCCCGAAAAAGATAAAACTCCCCACGGGGGACATTTACGAAAAGGCCCATGAATTAAAGGTTATTGTTTACAATCAGCACGACTTTAAATTTGCCGAAGAACAGGCTGCAAAAGTGAACGAAAACTGTATCCTCTATTTACAGCCGGAATGGAGCCGCCGGGACAAGATGATGCCGGAGATCGTGGATTTTGTAATGAAAAACCCGAAGTGGAAAGTTTCGTTACAAACGCATAAGTATCTGAATATTCCCTAACGGGTACCGGACTGGTTGCGAGTTGCCGGTTTCCAGTTGCCGATTGTGAGTTTTGTCAGTTATGATCTCCAGTGAGAAGTTACATATTCTTTAAAGCTATATATTTTTCCTCCTAATGCATGATACTGCTCCGCTAATTCGGAAATATCCTCACCTAAGCCGGGATATAGGATCTTTAATTTTTCCAGATGATTTACAGTTTCGTCATTACTGGAATTGGGAATATGTCAAAAACTTCACAAAATCGTTTTTGTATTTTTTTCGACCATAACCTTCCACAATATTGGAATTAACCGAATCCGATGACCTTCGTAACTGACTTCCCAACTCGAACAGTTCATATTTTGGTAAACGTAAAGATAATCTGTGCGCCTTGATAAATAATTCGAATGAAATCTTATAGATGTCAAGGTCTCTGTAAGAAGTAGTCATAATTATTGATTTTTATTGGTTTGGTTCAAACAGTAATAAAACACCCCCATAACAACAGGCAACTGGAAACCGGCAACTGTCACGCCCTGCTATATTTCCTGCGGTAATCCTGCGGCGTTAACCCCGTAACCCTTTTAAAAATCTTCCGGAAGGTTTTCAGGTCGTTATAGCCTACGTCATAGATCACCACATTGATACTTTCCGTTTTTCGTTCCAGTGCTTTTTTTGCTGCCTCTATCTTTACGCGCTGTAAATATTCCAGGGGAGTGTTTTGCGTGGCGTTCTTGAACCTGCGTATAAAATTACGCTTGCTCATATTGGCCCTTTCGGCCATGTTGTCCACCGATAAGGCGGTATGATAATTTTCTTCGATGTATTCCTGTGCCTTCAGGATTTCCCCGTCTTCGTGTTGATGTTGCCCCTGAAATACGCTGAAATGCGCCTGGTTCACCCTATCCATATCTATGGAAAACATCTTGCTGACCTGTACCCCCACTTCCCTGCCGCAAAATTTTTCGACCATATACAAGATAAGATTTAACGAAGAAAAAGCGCCTCCGCTGGTATAAATACCATCCTTGTCTGTAATTACCATATCGGGCATCAGGTCAATATCCCGGTAACGTTGCTGCATATCCGGAATGGCAAGCCAGTGAGAGGTACAGGGTTTCCCGGACAACAGCCCCGCTTCCGCAAGGAAATAACTGCCAAAACACAAACTGGCCACCTCCGCCCCTCTTTCTTTCATTGTACCTATCCATTCTACCAGGGCCCTGTTCTTTTGCAGGACGCCTGTAGCATCACCGTTAAAGGCCGGGACAATAACGAGATCAGTATTCGTCACTTCGGTCAGGGTTTTATGACAAATGAAGCGTGCCGGGGCAAAAAGCTGTATGTTCCTCGTCTTTTCGCTTACCAGCTCCAGTTCAAAAGGAGCAGAAAGCCCCATACCTTCCACAAACCTGTTCGTTCCGAGAAATATGTCTACCGCTCCCGACAACGCAGACAATACTGCATCTTTATAAACAAGTAAGGATATTTTTTTCATACGATTGTCCTTTTGATATCGTTATTGGCATTACCTTTATGACTGACTCACATTCCCACGTAAGACATTGAAAACCGGGTAATTATCCCTATTCAATCAAAAATACACATTTTTTGTCACAAACACCCCCTTAATATGGCAATTATACACTTTATGGTTGTCGGTTTTCTTTCCGAGTTTTGTATAAACATAAAAGCCTATCACCATGAAAACGCAATTATTAGCACAGTTCGACCTCCATCAAAGGCTATATAATAATGTACTGGAAGACCTGACCGATGAGGAAACGAACAAGAGAGTAAACGGCAACACACAGATGAACCATATCAAGTACCTTGCCGGGCACCTGCTCAATGCACAATACGGACTTGCCTACCTGGCGGGTATGTCTCCGGAAGTGAAGTGGAACGAATTGTTTGCAGCCGCAGGTCAGTCTGAAGCCAAAGACGGTATTCCCTATCCGGATATCGAGGCTGTGAAAAACGAGTGGAACCAAATACACGGGGAGATCCGGAAAGGGCTCGAAAAATTGTCTTCCGATACCCTGAACGATACGCCGGCACCTCCCCTGGACGGTATTATCGGAAATTCTACATTACAAGGTGTTTTTGACAATACCGTTGCAGGGTTATGGGCTTTTTTCAACCATCACCAGGCCTATCATATCGGACAGATCGGTATCCTGAGAAGGGGACTTGGCAAGGCTGCCATGCACTACGATGAAGTCCGGACCCGGATTGCGGAAAACAAATAAAATAATCTATAAAAACTTTAATTATGAAAGCAGTAAATGTATATCTGAACTTTGAAGGCCAGACCGAAGCCGCCTTCAACTTTTACAAATCCGTTTTCGGAGGCGATTTTATGGGCGGTATCATACGCTATAAGGATTTCCCTCCCATGGATGGCGTACCACCCCTTTCCGAAGCCGAGCAAAACCTTGTGGGACACGTTTCCCTTCCGCTGGGCGAGCACTCCATACTTATGGGAACGGATGTTGTGGAATCCATGTGCGACGGCCAAAAAACAATAATGGGCAATAACGTCCAGATCACCCTCGAAACCGACAGTACCCAGGAAGCCGAAACATTTTTCGGCAAACTGTCCGAAGGAGGCCGTGTCCTGATGCCGCTTGAAGAAACGTTCTGGGCTGAAAAATACGGGGCCTGTACCGATAAATTCGGGGTATACTGGCAGTTCAATTATACCGGAAACAAGGCACAGGGATAGAACAGGCACACTTAAAAGGGTTTCCGGGTCTTTCGCACACAATGATCCGGAAATCAATATAATACCTGTCAAAAATAATTATTACCTTATAAAAATTTTAGTCATGGAAAAATTTCAGATCACCATAAACGCACCCCGGGAAAAAGTGTGGGATGCCCTCTGGGATGAAACCAGCTACCCGGTGTGGACCGCTCCCTTCAGCGAAAGTTCGCAGGTAAAAACCGAGCAGTGGGACGAAGGCAGCAAAGTATTGTTTATAGACGGGGATTCCGGCGAAGGTATGGTTTCCAAAGTGGCCAGGAACATCCCGGGCGAATTTATGTCCTTCAGGCACATCGGCATTATTAAAAACGGTGTGGAAGATACGGAAAGCCAACAGGCCAGGGAATGGGGCGGAGAAGAAAACTATACCCTGAAAACCATTAACGGAAAAACCGAGCTGACCGTGGATATGGATATTGATGAAAAACACAAGAGCATGTTTGAAGACCTCTGGCCGAAAGCACTTCAAAAGGTAAAAGACCTGGCCGAAGGAAAACAGGCATACACTTAAAAAACCCAACCGAAAAGCGATGCACCACCATGGAGGAAAATAAAAACACTACAATAAACAAACCGCGGTCAAAACGTTCTATCTGGAAAGATCTCAAAAATGCCATATGGGGCACGGAAGCCGACTATACGAAAGTGAGCCTGAAAAAAGCCATCTTTCTCCTGGCGGTGCCCATGATCCTGGAACTGGTCATGGAATCAGCTTTTGCTGTTGTGGACATTTATTTTGTGGGTAAACTCGGGCCATCTGCCGTGGCCACCGTTGGCCTTACGGAAACCTACCTGTTCCTGCTCTATTCCATAGCCATGGGGCTCTCCATGGCCGTTACCGCTATTATTGCCCGGAGGATCGGCGAAAAGAAAAAAGAAGATGCCGGGGTTTCTGCCGTTCAGTCCATTTTTATCGGCCTGCTGGCCTCGCTCCCTTTTGCTGTTGGCGGAATATTCTTTGCCAGGGAACTGCTCACTCTTATGGGCGGTGATCAGTGGAGCCTGGAGCACGGCTACCGATACACGCAGTGGATGCTTGGCGGAAATGCCGTAATCATGCTCCTGTTTGTGATCAATGCCATTTTCCGCGGCGCGGGAGATGCCGCCATTGCCATGCGTATTCTCTGGATATCCAACGGGATAAACATGATACTGGATCCGTTGCTCATCTTCGGCTGGGGCCCCGTTCCGGCCATGGGAATAGAAGGTGCGGCCATTGCTACCAATATCGGGCGGGGTATCGGCGTACTCTCCCAGTTATGGCTCCTCTTCAAAGGCGGAAAACACATCCGGGTAAAACTCTCCCAGTTATACTGGAATGCGGGAATGATGCGCAACATCCTGCGCACTTCACTGGGTGGTATAGGCCAGATGATCGTTGCCATGACCTCATGGATATTTCTTGTACGCATACTCGCCGATGTGGGGAGTGAAGCTGTGGCCGGTTCAACCATAGCAATGCGTATTATGATGTTTACCCTGATGCCTGCCTGGGGGCTTTCCAATGCCGCCGCTACACTTGTAGGACAAAACCTGGGGGCGGGAAATCCGGAACGCGCCGAATCTGCAGTATGGAAAATTGGTTTTTACAATATGATCTTCCTCGTCGTGGTCTCGGTAATCTATTTTTTCTTCAACCAGCCGCTGATGAGCTTATTTACGGATGACCCCAGGGTTATAGCCATAGGAGGAGAATGGCTCCGCATTCTTTCCTACTCTTATTTTGTGTACGGCTGGTGGATGGTCTCCGTACAGGCCTTTAACGGGGCCGGAGATACAAAAACCCCTACCCTGATCAACCTGGTCTTTTTCTGGTTCATCCAGATCCCGTTGTCCTACCTGCTGGCCATTACGCTCGGCTGGGAGCATTCCGGAGTCTTCTGGAGCGTATTCATTTCAGAGACCGCAGTAGGCCTGTTTACGCTCTGGCTCTTTAAGAAAGGAAAGTGGAAAACAGTAAAGGTTTAAAAAAACAGTTAACATCCAATATGATGCATAAAAAAGAAGACCTATGATCACTAAAACCATTCAATTTCCCGTTTTGGTAGAAGATCTTGAAGCGGCCAAAGCCTTTTATACACAAAAATTCGGTTTTACCATCGTCAGGGAGGAGGAATTTTCGCCGGACTGGAAATACCTGACCGTGGCCCCGCAGAAAGATAACGAAACCGTGATCGAACTGCTGGAAGCCAAAACCGGCGAACAGAAGGCGCAAATCGGGAAACAAGTACACATCCAGCTGGCAACGGATGATATTCAGAAAGATTACGCGGTCTTAAAATCGCGCGGAGTCATATTCCACAGTGCACCCAAAAACGTCCCCGGAGGAAAAGGAGCGCCCTTTGAAGACCTCTGCGGCAATGTATTTGACCTGTATCAGAAAATATCCTGAAAATTGGGTATCTTTATGTTAAATTAAAAACACTATGTTCTCAATATTAACCACATAAAACCAAAACAAAATGAAAACACCCCGAAAAACCTCAAAAAAGATGTTCTGGACAGGAAAAATCATCAGCATCCTGCTCGTCTTGTTCCTGCTCATGGATGCCATCATGAAAATCATCAGGGCCACTCCTGCTGTCGAAGGAACAGTAGCACTCGGGTATCCGGAAAGCACTGTTGTGCCCATGGGAATTATTTTACTCATCTGTACGGTACTCTATATCGTTCCGCGCACTTCCGTATTGGGAGCCATTGTACTCACCGGCTACCTCGGAGGAGCTACGGCCACGCATTTCCGGGTGGAAGAGCCCGTTTACTTTTCCGTAGCCTTCGGAATACTGGTATGGCTGGGCGTATATCTATGTGACCATCGCCTGCGTACTCTTATCCCCCTTCGTAAAAAGGAAACTGTTGAAAACGGTAACAGCACATCATAAATTAATTTGAACTTTAATCCCGCGGCGTTTTATACATATCTGTAAAAACTCCCGGAAAACACGGGGTATTTGAACCCGTTATTTATTCATATCAAAAAACTCAAATCATGAAAAAAACAAGTATTCTCATCGCAGCTTTTGCCGTACTGACCGCTTTCGGTACAAAGGACACGATTCGCACTCAGGACCCGGTAAACCCGGTCACTACCATTACCAAGGACGATAAAAAAGTCCTGCTCGACTACTTTAAGAAAACCAACAAAAAACTGTGGAAAAATGTAAAAGGGTTGAGCAGTGCTCAATTACAATACAAAGCCGCCCCGGAAAAATGGTCGGTGGCTCAATGCCTGGAACATATTATCCTCACGGAGGATTACATTTTCGAAATGGTTGAAAAACTGATGCAGGACCCAGCCAACCCGGAGCGAAGGGACGAAATAAAAATCACGGACGAAGCCCTCATCAATGGCATGACAGACCGCAGCAAGAAAGCCAAGGCCCCGGAGGAAATACAACCTGAAGGTTCCTACACCGATACAAAATCGGCCATGAAAGCTTTTGAGGAGCAACGAAAAAAAATCATCACATTCCTCAAAAACACTCCGGTTGAAGAGATGCGAAAACACGTTACCGATTCCCCTTTCGGCGCTATCGATGCCTACCAGTTTTCACTGTTCATCGCTGCACACAGTGCCAGGCATACACTTCAAATAGAAGAAGTAATGGCCGACTCCGGGTTTCCTTCGGAATAGTGTTATACCGTAATGGCTTTACTCAGGTAATTCCGGAACGGTAGCATTTCACGGTATACCGAGATCACTTTTTCCTCAAAACCGGGAGAAGTGATCTCTTTTTCTGACAAATCATGGACCACCACATAGCTTTTGTGTTTCAACAGGTCTATGTGTGGGTGGTCTTTGGTATATCCCTTGGGATTGCCTTTAAGCCGGTCGTCATATAAGCCCCCGCCAAACCACTTTTTGAAATTGGGATTTTCCAGTATTTTCAAGAGTTCTTCCCCGTTATAATCTATGGCATCCCGGATACTGGTGAGGATATTCTTCTCCGGCCGGTAAAAACCACCCGCAATAAAACATTCTGAAATACCCAGGTGAATATAAAACTCACTCTTTCGGGGCGACTTGTCCAGCACGGCACCGAAATTATCCTTGTATACAGGCTTTGTAGGATGATACAGGAGGTTGTTGTTAATCCGGTTCAGTGCCTTTCCGGCAGGAGTGTGTTCATAATCGGGGTCCATGGTGGCCAGTTCCGCGTTCAGCGTTTCCAGCCATTTTTTATAGGCATCCCGAACAGTGTGATATTCTTTCCGGTGGGCATCCATCCATTCCTTGTGGTTGTTTTTGTTCAGGTCCCGGAGAAACCGGAACAGTCGGGTAAAATCCATCGCACAGAATTTAAGGTTTAAACAGCTACAGACCAATAGCCGCATTTTTGTCCCGGAAGATAGTAAAAAAACGAAACGTATCAGAATCCATACTTCAGGGCCACGGAAAAATAGGGAGCAGCGGAAAAATGAGGGTTACCATTTTCACTTTCGCTAAAAATGGATTTTAAGTTTCTTTCCCTGTAATACGCGTCCCGGCCGGCCGAAATACCTGCTGTAACGGGGATAGAGAACGATTTGTTAATAATGAACTCGGGTTGAAGGCCTGCTGTAAAGTATTGATGTGTAAACATCATCTTTTTATCGTTAATTTTTTCCAATGCAAGTGCCCCGTTTAATTCTGCTATCAGGTTTAACCGGAAATTTTCATGTATCCGCATCCCCGCTGAAACGGAAAGCCCGTCTATCATGGAAGCCTTGAGTTCATAACGCCCGTTTACTTCCCAATTGAAGTAAATTCCGGGGAAGACCATAGGATATCCGACCAGAGTATTTATGACAGGACCCAGCCCTATATCCAGATTATCCCTTAAATGCCATATAAATATTACCCCGCCATTGCCCAGGACATTATTTAATTGCACATCCGACACCTCGGTATGACCGGTATAAACCCCTGCGCCCAGCATGGCGAGGATAGACCATTTTTCGCCAATCGGTCTTAAATGGAACAGGCCCACCTGTGCATTCACTATTTTATCCGGGCCGAGTGCCCGTTCCATATTCCGGTTATTAAAAGAGGTATAACTTCCTCCTATACCCATTCCCCATACTGTTGAGCGATTGTCCTCGTCCGTCTTTACCGAAAAGGGAATTCTGGCATTTACCGAAAATATTTTTGCATCTCCCTTGCCTTCTGTTTTTTCGTTGTTCTCATCCTTAAAAACGGAAGACCCTATATATTCCGTTCTCAGTTCTACCTGGGCATTCAATCCGGCCCCGAACAACAGGGTTAACAGAAAAACATAAAAGAACCTTATCACTGTTATCATAACTATTTGCTTTTAATGATTAAAGCCACATCCCGCATGGATTTGACACCGCAAATATTAGCTGCCGTACCTCTTTATTAAAATACATTTGACGAATGGCAGTACGGCTTTGACAAACTGTAACAGACCAATAGTATTATCTCTTAATTTTGCAACATGAAGCATTATTTTTTTAAAAGCTATAACCGGGTCATTATCCTCATCTGGACGATCATCGTTTTCCTGGTCTGGGTACAGTTTAAGGATCATTACCCTCTTTTGCCGGCCCTTTCATTGATCGCATGTATTTTTATACCGACTATCCTGATTTCCTATTTTTTGAGCAACCGCCTGTTACCAAAGGCGATGTACCGTAAAAAAATGAATTTTTTTATCGGTTGGTTCATAGGGTTGTCCATACTTCTTTCATTTATATATGCACTGACTTACCAAGGGTTTATGCTATTGGAAGAAAAAGGTTTTTTCGCCTCTTCACGGTGGATATACAGGGATTCCCTGCTATTGGAATTTGTAAGTGAATTACCAACTCCTTTCGTGATGAATCTCGGTTTTTGCGGACTGCGGTTTTATTACGAATACACTAAGTTGCAGGAGACACATTTAAGGAGCCAGTTACAAATCCTTCAGGAACAGATCAACCCGCATTTTATGTTCAATGTATTGAACCACATTCATATCCTGATGCAAAAAGATGTGGAACTGGCCTCGGCCCTGCTTATCAAATATTCCGATATACTTCGTTACCAGCTTTATAACGGCAAAAAAGAATCGGTATCTTTAAACCAGGAAGTACAGTTTCTCCGGGATGTCATTGAAGTGGAAAAAATAAGGTGGGGAGAAGCGTTAAAAGTGCATTGTACCTGGAATATCAAAGACGGGGAAAAAGAAATACAGCCATTGTTGTTCATCACTTTTATAGAAAATGCATTTAAACACGTTTCCCGTTCCCTGTCGGAAAAAGGGTATATCAATGTGCTTGCGGAACAAAAACGGAATTCTTTTTACCTGGAAGTAGAAAATTCAAAATCGACGCAACAGCTACAAAAGAAAAATGCCTCCGCATCGGGATTGGGGTTGAAAAATATAAAAGAACGCCTGGAGATCCTCTATCCGGGAAATCACAAACTGCGTATCCAGGAAACCGACCTGGCCTATAGCATTCAGTTAAACATTACATTATAGATCATGGAAGAACAAGCTGTAAAACCCGCTGACAACACCGTTTTGAAATGCCTGGTAACGGATGATGAGCCCATAGCCCGGGAAGGGATTATTTCCTATATTGACAAACTGGATTTCCTGGAAGTTGCCGGAGTGTGCTCTTCTGCAATAGAGGCTGCCGAATACACCGAAAAAACTGCCATAGACCTTATGTTTCTCGATATTCAAATGCCCAACCTTTCCGGGCTGGAATTCCTGGAGTCCATGGAGCGCCCTCCCCTGACCATTTTAACCACGGCCCATTCGGAGTACGCCCTGGAAGGTTTCAGGCTGCAAGTGGTGGACTACCTGTTGAAACCCATTACATTCAAGCGCTTTTTCCAGGCGGCATTAAAGGCCCGGGAAACATTTAATTTGCAGAATAACGGCGAAGACCTCGGTTCCCCGATGTACGTCCGCCAGGGAGATTCTTTTATGAAGATCGCATGGATCGATATACTGTATGTGGAAAGCATGCAAAATTACCTGAAATTACACTTCAGGGACAAGGTCCTGGTCATACATCAAACCATGGCCTTCCTGGAGCGCATCCTTCCCAAAGAATCTTTTTTCAGAATACACAAATCTTATTTGGTGCACCTTTCACACATTGATCTGATAAAAGGGAATCGCGTTTATATCAACCATAAGGCACTTCCTGTTTCCAGGCAGCGAAAAGACGAGTTTTTAAATACCGTGGTGTACAAGAATCTGGTGAGTAAATAATATTTTATTATCCCTGTAAATATAGCAAAACAATCCTCATTACCTTTTTCGATCTTCATCCCTATCATATATACACCAGATCATGTAGGAGATAAAAAATATCAAATCCCTGTACGACTTTAACTTCAATGCCCGGGTCAGGTAAAAGACAAATCGCATAATAAATTTGACCTTTTCCTTCCAAGATATTTGTGTAATTATCACTATTTTGCATAAAAGCCCCGGAAAACCCTATGTAACCGGATTGCACAAAAGCAGTCTTTTATAGTACAAAAACGGTTATCTGTATGCCATATATGGGTGTTGGTACTTATTTCGTTCCAATCACGAGGCTTAATTTGTAATCTTGTATAAGCTAAACACTTATGCTTTCATTCGAAAAAGAATATAAAGGGTGGCCGCCGGAACGGATAGCCAGGCATGTATTATACTGGAGTTGCTGGGTAACTTTTTATTGTGTAATAAACGCTTCCTATCAGGGTACCGGCTATATGCAATGGTTTTTGCTGGAACTGATCTTCATGACCGTAAAATTGCCTTATGCCTATTTTGTGGCCTACTATCTGTTCCCGAAATTTCTCCCGCAAAAAAAATACGTAACGCTTTTTTCCCTGATGTTGCTGTTTGCTTTTCTGGGAGTGGGTTTCCTCGTGATCCTTTTGTCCAACTTTCCCCAGATCTCCGAGGGGCAGCCTACCGAATTCTGGTCGGTCAAAACCTTTTTCAGGGCCATAGACCTGATATACGTAGCGTCACTGGTCGTGGTTATAAAAATGATACAACGATACCTGCGGCAGGAACGCATGAATGCGCAATTAAAGGAAGATAAAGTGAATGCCGAACTCCAGATACTGAAAAACCAGCTACAGCCCCATTTTCTTTTTAATACCCTCAACAACATCTACAGCATAGTGCTTTCGGGCGATAAAAACGGGGCCGGGGCCATTTTAAAACTGTCCGATATCCTGAGTTATATGTTATACGAATGCAATGTGGACCTGGTAGGACTGGAAAAAGAAGTGGGCCTTATCGAGAACTACATCCAACTGGAAAAAATAAGGTACGGCGAACGCCTGGACCTTTCTTTCGAGGTGGACGGCGGGATCAAAGGAAAAACCATTGCCCCTTTAATACTGATCCCTTTTGTGGAAAATGCGTTTAAGCACGGTGTGTTTGAAAACGAGAAATACTCGTGGATACGCATTCATTTGCAGACGGATGAAAACGAACTGACCTTTATCGTGGAAAACAGCCTGCCGGAAAACAACAACGGGAACTCTGCCGTAAAAAGCGGTATTGGACTGAACAATGTTAAAAAACGGCTGGAATTGTTATACCCGGAAAAACATCATCTTATTATGACCAAGACCGAAACTTTTTTGATAAACTTAAAAATCAGCTTATGAAGTGTATGATCGTAGAAGATGAACAGCCTGCCGTAAAAGTACTGGAAAGCTATATCGGACATTTCAGGGACCTGGAAATATCGGGAGTCTACAACAATGCCATGGATGCGTTTACCCATCTTCAGAAAAACCCGGTTGACATTTTGTTCCTCGACATACAACTGCCGAAAATATCCGGTATCCAGTTCCTTCATTCCCTGAAAGACCACCCGGCAGTCATACTCACTACGGCACATCGCGAATTTGCCCTGGACGGTTACGAACTGGAAATTACCGACTACCTGCTGAAACCCATTTCCTTCGGCAGGTTTACCAAGGCCATTGCCAAGGTGTACAAACAACATCAAAAACCGCTGGCCATGCCGAGGGATACCCCCCAGGACGACCGTGTCCTGCTGTCCGAACCGTTTATCTACATCAAATCAGACCGGGAGTTTGTCAAGATATTTTTAAAGAACATCCTCTATATTGAAAGTATCAAAAACCACGTAAAACTGGTCACGTTCCGCGGCACCTATTTTACACTGATGAGCCTTTCCCAGGCCGAAGAAAAACTTCCGGGACAGCATTTTATGCGTATCCACCGTTCCTATATCGTTTCCCTGGAACACATTTCAAAATTTACCCCGGCAGGCATCCAGATCGACAGCAAATACATCCCTGTGGGCAGACATTACAAGAAACAATTCCTGCACTGGGTGGAAAAGAATGTCGTGTAAAATCTTTTAAGACAACATCCAAAACTTTATTACAATGTTACCATATCCCAAATTCGCCATTCTGCTTTTTTCCGGACTGACGTTTTCCGGATCACAGGCCCAAAACGGTATTGCCGAAAAACTCGGATACCCTAAAAACAGTAAGCTGCTGATCATCCACGCCGATGACCTGGGTGTCAGTCATTCGGAAAACGATGCCAGTATAAAGGCCATGGAAAGAGGTTCGGTCAATTCGGCCAGTATCATGGTGCCCTGTCCCTGGTTTCCCGAAATTGCCGCTTATGCCCGTAAATACGGAAGTAAACAGGACCTGGGGCTGCACCTTACCCTGACCAGCGAATGGACCTATTACAAATGGGGGCCGGTAAGCCCTGTTGACGCTGTGCAGAGCCTGGTCAATTCCGACGGGTATTTTTATGCCAGTGTTGACAGCCTGGTGGCCAATGCCCGGCCGGAAGAAGTTGAAACCGAATTGAGGAACCAGGTCAAAAAAGCACTGGCTGCCGGCATAGACGTTACACACCTGGATGCCCATATGTATGCTGCCAGAAGTACGGAAGACTTTTTGAAAGCCTACATCAAAACAGGCCGCGAATTTCAATTACCCGTATTGCTTTCCCGTGATGAAGAGTTCATGAATACGGTTACCCTAAAAAACAATGATGTCGTGGTAGACCACTTGTTCCAGGCCTTCCCGGAAGATTATGATACAGGAATGGATTACTATTACAAAACACTGCTACAGCACCTGGAACCCGGACTTAACTGCCTGTTGGTACATACGGCTTTCGACGATGCCGAAACCCGGGCCATGACCATAGGACACACCTATTGGGGCGCCCGGTGGAGGCAGCAGGACTACGACTTTTTTACAAGTGAAGAATGCCGGGAATTACTGAAAGAAAACAACATCCGTTTAATCACGTGGCGCGAACTTCGGGACGGTATCGTACGCCAATAAACAGCCTTTTCCGTTTTGACAATCGGCAAAACCGTAAAATACCTGAAACCAGGGATTGCAGGAAAGTATTGTTCACCCTACTTTTGTATATATTCAACACCAGCCTTACTTAGCCGTAATTTTTATCTTTTACCTTAAAAAACTACAGCATTGATACAAGTTTTTATTACAGACGACCATCCTATTGTGCTGGAAGGGATCAAAAACCTGCTTTCCACAAGAGATGAAATTGTCCTGGCCGGAATATTCCAAAACAGCAAAGATACCCTGGAAGCCCTTGCCAATGACTTACCCGACCTGTTGCTGCTGGATATTAACCTTCCGGACATCAGCGGTATTGAATTGACCAAACAGATACGGGATACCTATCCCGAACTGAAGATCATCGTGCTGAGTGTCCACAACGAGAAAGCGGTTATAGGTAGTGTGTTGCAAAACGGCGCCAACGGTTATGTACTCAAAAACTCTATCGGGGATGAGATTATCCAGGCCATCCACCAGGTTCTGGACGGCATAACGTATATGTGCAGACAAACCCGGGAAATATATCACAACCAGGATAGCAACGGCCTGGATACCATCCCTAAAATCACCCGCAGGGAAAAGGAGATCCTCCAGCTGGTTACGGAAGGTTACACTTCATCACAAATCGCCGAAAAGCTTTTTATCAGTCCACATACCGTGGAAACCCATCGCAAAAACCTCATGGAAAAGTTTGATGTGAATAATATGACGGCCATTATAAAATATGCCACGGAATTCAAATTGCTTTAAAAACGACAGTAATTTGAAAAACCCTACGCCGGATGTGTTGAACAGGCAACTGTTACTGTTGTTCCCGAACCTTTTTCCGAAAGGACATCTAGGTCGCCCTCCAGGAATTCCACCCTCGCCCTGATATTCGTCCATCCGGCACTTTGTTTTGCCCTGATCTCATCTTTATCAAAACCGACACCGTCATCCTCCACGGTAAGGAATATCTGATCTTCCACCTGTTGCAGCTGCACATAAATAAGGGATGCACCGGCATGTTTTATGGCGTTATTTACCAGTTCCTGCATAATGCGGTAGAGTACCATTTGCCGCGAATGGTCCATATCGTTGGTATAGTGAAATACCTGACACTCTATATTGGCCCCGGAAGTCCTGAGCCGCTTACAATATTCCCTGATAGCTTCCCCCAGGCCATACCGTATGAGCAGTTCCGGCATCATACTGTGCGCGATGCGGCGCAACTCGTTTACGGCATCGTCCAGGTGTTCCATCGTCTTGTCCATGAGTCCGCGACTCTCCGCATTGTGCTGCACCGACTTTACAGCCGACATTTCGATCTTTATGCCGGACAGGAGGCCTCCGAGGCCGTCGTGCAGGTCGCGGGCCAGGCGGCTCCGTTCCTGTTCCTGTCCCTCAAGCATGGCCGACAACAGGGAAATACGGTTCTTCTGTTCCATTTTACCCACCTCCATTTCGTGTAACTGCTTCTGCTGTTTCATGGCCCTGGTGCGTTGCTTGTTGGCATATACCAGGATACCTACTGCTATAAAGCCCACAAGTGCAAGGCCTATATATAACCGGTTCAGTTTTTTGCCATAACTGATCTTTTCCTGCAGCACTGCCAGTTCCCTTTCTTTTCTGTTTGCTTCGTACTGTGCTTCCAGCTTTTGGGCCAGGGTCATTTTTTCCAGATCGAAAAGACTGGTATATTCCGAAACATACCGTTTGTAATGGCCCAGTGCCTCCGTTACATTTCCCTGTTTTTCACGGATAATCGACAAACACCAGTATATCAGGACATTTATTCGATGATCGGTAACGGGTTCTTCGTGCACTGCTATCATCGCATTTCCTATCAAAAGGTCGGCCCTGGTATAATCTTCTTCCGCAATGGCATATTTTGCAAGCATCAGGTAACTCCTGGCCAACACTTTATTTTCTCCTGTTTTACGGGCTTCGGTTATGGCGGTATCGAGATAATCAAAAACCGTATCCTTATAGGAAACGGGCATGTATTCCGAATAGATCCGCGCCATGTTATAAGCGGCTACGGGCAAACGGTCAAGATGCACTACCCGGTCCCGATTTTTCTTTAAAACAGCCATGGAATGCTTATAATAATACAGGGCGGAATCCAGCAAGGCCTGCCGGGCAGAATCTTTCTCATATTCGTGTACAAAGCGCTTTGCCCTGACATGGGCCGCAGCAGTCAGCACATCAGGGTCCTTGCTTTTTATGGCTTCAGACCAGCACAACCCGGCGTACTTCCTTTCATTGCGCATGTCTGTCCACTGACCGTATATATCCGACATTTCCCTGTATATGGCACTTTTACAGGCATGGGCCTTTTCCCCTTCCATAAGCTGTAACCCTTCCAGGAAGCCTGCTATTGCCTCACGGGGTTTATCATTCCTGATGTTGATCCAGCCCCTGGTATACTGCACATATGCCCTGATCGTATTGTTTTGGGTTTGATTGCCGTAATAAAGTGCACTGTCCAGGCTTTTCCTTGCCCATACCGGTTGGTGATCGTCACTGTATTGCCGGGCAAGGAGAGCATACAAATAGGCACTGTATTGTCCGTCACTCAATGTCCCCGACAGTTGTATGGCCTTGTTGAGAACCGTAAAGGCCTCTTTACGGCTCTTCCTGTGATATACAATACGGGCAAGCCTGCCCATGGTCATTACGCGTTCCCCGACCGGCAAATCCTTTCGGACCAGGACCAATCGCAATGAATCTTCTACAATATGCCCTCTTACGGGGGAAAGTCCCGCAAACAACCAGAATCCCGCGATAAAAACACACAGGATCATATTTTTTTTACGGGACGAAAAATAAGAGCGATTACCAATCATTATGATATATTAGAAATGCCGTCGTTGTTATTAGCGCGGGTAGAAATACAAATGTAGTACCATACTTTATAAACTGCAATCCCGGAAATTTGGGATATTACAAAAGCGGATAATACGGCATCAGGGGTGAATATCCGGGCGATGCGGAATAGAAAAAGGGACTTGGTCTACAGGTTCTCCGACAGTAAAACGATGTGTTTTCACCCGAATGGTAAAGTGATCCTTCTTTTGTACTTTTTCCAGCACCATACTACCCGGAACAGCGAACGTACTGTCAGACGGAAATTCACTGAACCCCCATTGCCTGCCCCCAGACCAGAGTACTTCGGTATTTCCGGCCGGCCGGGTCCACGTTACTGTAGGTTGCCCGTACATTTCCCCTTCAGATCTTTTCATTCCGGATATGCCCTGTTGTTCTTCTTGCCCGGCACCGGGAGTCTCTGACAACGGACGAAACGGCAACATGAATGCTTCGGGGATTCCCTGTTCCTCTTTCGTGACTTTTTTTTCATCCAGGTCGTATACCACTGTCTTACCCGGCACTTTAACCGTAAGGTCTCCGGAATATACCAGGGCGAATCTGCATTCCCCTGGATGGTGATAATGCCCGGTCATCCTGAACCCCCAGGATTCTTTCCGCGTAGCTACTTTATTTCCCGTAATAGCAAGCTGATAACGACTTACCCCAAGTTTTTTCACCTCATCTTCCGGAAGTCCGCTAATCTTTTTCCCCATTGACCTGCATATCTCCACGGCATCCAGGTATTGCTTCCTGATTACGTTTTCTCCGTTCATCAGGGTTTCCGATCTCTGATCTATATACATATCCGGGATATCGTTTTCAGACCGGCATCCGTACACCATTACAAAGACAAACAGTACAAGAGCCAGCCCACCGGACATAACCGTTTTCTTCAGGATATCATACAGGTTGTTTCCTTTATGGGTACGAATATTCACGGGTTAAAATTATCCCTTTTTCGGATAATATACAACCACAATACGGCTTTTCAAAAACTTCGGGAATTATTGATTATCCCTGATAATCGTTCCTATATCAACAGTCTGGAATGTCATATCGGCCTGGCTGCCCTCATACAGAATACCGATGGTATTTTTATTTATCGAAGTAAGGCAGGAATAGCCTCTTCCAGAACCTTCGTCCAGTAATATCCGGTATTTTTCCGGCCAGGTATTGCCGTTATCCAGACTTACCTTGATCGTCATGTTGTTCCGCCGTTCTTTTGAATCGGGATTGGAAAAGAATAGAATCGATTTTTTCTTTCCGTTTTCCATGTATTCGTGTTTGTACAATGAGGCCATGCATACGGGCTCGATCAGGGCGCCGTGTGAAGTGGGGTGTTCGGTCCAGGTATTTCCCATATCACCGGTTACGGCTACGGCCCTTCCATTGGCCTTTCCCTTCTCCTTCCGGTTTCTGTTGTCCCTCATGTTGAGCATCAGGGAACCGTCAGTTAATTGGACTACGGCACATTCGGTGGTGTTGTGAGCTGCCGGGGTACTGGTTTGCCAGTGTTCCCCGCCATCGGTACTGAAAGTGATATTCGAAAAAGGTTGTCCGTTGGCATCCCGCCCCTGGGTAGGAAATACGAGTGTCCCTTCACGGGTGGTTATACCGTTTCCCGGGGCGGGCGCCCATAACCACCAATCCTCTTTTTTGCACATTTCAGTGATATTTACGGGATCATCCCAGTTCAGGCCGTCATCCGTACTGGCGGAAAGCAGAAATTGAGAAGTTTCCTTTACTCCGAATCCCGGTTGCGACCCCTTGTTCTTCCATTGGTGGTTCCAGGCCTCACTGTTTTCCGTAAGCCCGGTCATCCAGTTCCCGTTCTTGTCAATTACGCCGTGCATCCACAATCCGGCAACAAAGATCCGCCCGGTAGTTTTATCTACAAGCAGGGCGGCATCACTTACACCGTTGAATTTCTCCGGAAGGCCTCCCCATGTCCCCCGGTCAAGAACTACCCTGTGATCTCCCCAGGTATTCCCGCCGTCTGTGCTCCGGCTGATACCGATATCGATATTTCCCTGGAGGTCCCTGGAGCTGTCATATCTCATATCATAACCTGCAATGAGCGTTCCCTTGCCGGTCTTTACCAATGAGGGGATACGATAGGTATGCACCCCGTCATCGCCGTGTTTTCTTACCGCAACTCCCGTATTCAGCACTTTCATTTTTCCCGGAGGTATCGGTTCGGGGTTTATATTTGTGTTCCCAAATTTCATCCCGTGACACGAAATGGTGATCTTATGGGAAATATCGGCTTCATCTTCCAGTTTCAGGGATACCCAGAAAAAATTCCGTGTACCTTCCAGCAGCATATCCCCTTTTAAGTGAACTGTCCCGGTAATTTCACCGGAAGCAGCAAATACAGGGCTGCTTTCAGTAATGAACCGTTTTTCCTTTCCAACAGCATACAGCGCTATACGCTCAATGTCACTAAGCGTTGTTTTTCCGGAAAGTTCAATACTCACTTCCGACAACCGTACGGGAGTTAGGGAATCGGGGTTTTGAATTTCAAGCAGCAAGGTATGGTTATAAGGCCTGGATTTTAAAACAGGGTATATAAACTGATGCTGCAAAACGGTCAGGTCGTTCTCGGCCGTTTTACAGGACGGAAGCAATATATATAAAAAGAGAAGGATTAAAATTCTGTATTTCATGGTGCTTAGTTTTATTTAAAAGCCCGGGATTATTCCGTACGTTGTTCACTGGGAACGACAATATCGGGTATGGGTAATTTATCTGAAGCCGGCAGATAACGCTTCAGGCTGTCCTTTATCCTGTCGTATTCAGGATGGCCGGCAAGGTTTTCCCATTCGGCAGGGTCTTTCTTAATGTTGTACAACTCTTCCGTTCCGTCCCGGTACTTTATGTATTTCCATTGACGGTCCCTTACAGCATGGTTTTTATAACCATAGGTCATACGGACAGGAAGATAACGGCCTGCTTTGCCATTCATAAGTTTTACAAGGCTGTTTCCTTCCAGCGCCTCCTTTTGCGGCAGGTCCGAGAGTTCATTGAGTGTGGGGTAAATATCGATCAGGCTTACCGGGGTATCTACCTTCCTCCCCTTTTGCACGCCCGGCCCGGCTATGATCATCGGGATATGGGTGGCTTTTTCCCACAATACGAATTTTTCCCAATGTTCTTTTTCCCCGAGGTGATACCCGTGGTCTGACCAGATCACAATAATGGTGTTTTCCGCATGTTTGCTTTTTTGCAGGGCATTGAGCAGCCTGCCTATCTGGGCATCGGCAAAAGTACAGGAGGCGTAGTAGGCCTGTACTGCCTCCCTGTATTTGTCTGTGCCATCAGGACTTCCCTTTCTGATAGTATTGTAAATAAAGGGTTTGCCTTCCTCAAGAATGGTAAGGCCGCCTTGCGGGAGGTCGTCCAGGTCGTCTTCGCGAAGACCGGGCATGACCAGGCTGTCCATGGGATACATATCAAAATATTCCTGCGGCACATAATTGGGCATATGCGGCCTGAAAATACCGGCTCCCATAAAAAAGGGGGTGTCTACGGAATCCAGTTTTCCGACCAGCCAGTCCACGGTTCGTATATCCGGATGCTCATCGTTTTCATCATAGGGCCTGGGGCCCCAATCAAAAGGGATACTGGTGGGGGCCCCGTCCCTTTCCCCTCCTATCCAAACCGGCAGTCCGTTCAGCTTTTCGGATGGCGGTTCATCGGGATACGGGGGAAGTTTTAAAAACTCGTCAAAAGCCCCGTCGTCGTGAAAAGCGTGGTTCATCTGGTGATGATAGATCTTTCCCGCCCCGATGGTCAGGTAACCGTTTTCGCCGAAGTACTCGGGAATGGTAACTGCGTCGGGAATGGCTGCCCTCCAGTCGGTCTGGTTTCCGTATATCCCGGTGGTCGAAGGGTACAATCCGCTCAATATGGATGCCCTTGAAGGATTACAAGCCGGAGAATTACAGAAGGCATTTGTAAAAAGCACACCCTGATCTGCAATTTTTTGCAGGTTGGGGGTCTTAATATGATATGTAGTGTCCAGAAGATCAACGGCATCGTTCATATCGTCTATGGCAATGAACAATACATTCGGTTTTTCAATAGATTCCGTCTTTTCCTTGTTCTTGCAAGCGGTTAAACACAGGCTTGCAAGCATTACAATAAGATATGTTTTACGTTTCATGTCTTAAAATTTAAAATCCCTGTTTCGTTCCCGCAGACCTTCCGAAAACCAGGCTTAACAAATAGCCCGATATATAACAGGTGACCACTCCGACAAAGGAGAACATCAGGAAATGGATATCAGTATACAGACTTATGTACCAGGTCACAAGAACACTCAGTGCAACCCCGGTCAATGTTCCGGGCGCATTGGCCTTTTTTGTCAATATTCCCAGCAGGAACATGCCACCCAGTCCTCCGGTGAGGAAGCCTATGAACTTGAAAAACTGGTCCCAGAGCGATTTTATACTGGCATTGGCCATCCAGAGGGCCAGCAGCAGCCCCAGCACGCCCATGATGACCGTACCGGCCCTGGCAATTTTTAAAAGTTTCAGATCTGCTGTATCGGGCACAAACCGCTTATAAAAATCGTTACAAAACACTGTTGCGGTAGAATTTAAACTGCTGCTGATGCTTGACATGGCTGCCGAAAAGATGGCAGCGATCAACACACCGGAAATTCCCACTGGAAGTTCGTGAACAATGTACCACGGGAAAATGGAATCGCCATTAGACAGATCCAGCGGCAACCTTTCCGGCTTTTCGGAATAAAAAATATAGAGCAGGGTACCGATGGCGAAAAATATAATGGTTGCGGGGAAGGTCATAACCGCATTTGTATACAAAGTGCGTTTGGCGTCTTTCACCGTAGTACTGGTGAGATATCGCTGTACTACAGTCTGGTCAGTCCCCTGTGTGACCAGTGCCGATGCCAGCCCTCCGAGAACAACGACCCAGAAGGTGGGCGTACTGAAACTGAAATCCGGGTATGTCAGCCTGAGTTTTCCCCTGCTTTCTGCGAAGGTAAACATCTCCTGTGGTCCAAGATCGGTATGCGTAAATATCCAGACAATGGACAACACAGCACCTCCGAGTAAAATAATGACCTGTAACACATCGGTCCAGATCACGGCTTCAATCCCGCCGTATGCCGTGTAAAAAATGCATATCACTCCCATAATGATCACGCTTGTTTCCACCGGAATCCCGGTAACAATGGAGATGGCAAGTGACGGTAACAACAAAATGATCCCGATACGCCCCAGTTGAAACAACAGGAAAGACAAACTGCCTATGGCCCTGGCGGTGTAATTGAAGCGGTTTTCCAGGAATTCATAGGCCGTAGTGATATTCAGCCTGTTGAAATAGGGAATAAACCGGCGGGCAATGAATGGCGCCATACAAATTATCATCATATTGATAAGGAAGTACGACCAGTCTGTCAGAAAGGTCTTGGCCGGGATGGCCATAAAGGTGAGGGCGCTAAGGAGCGTTCCGAAAACACTGATCCCCGCCGCCCACCAGGGGATACGGCCACCTCCTTTAAAATAATCTGCCGTAGAATGCTGTTTCCGGGAAAAATAAAGGCCTATACCGGCCATAAGCAGCAGGTAAAGCACAAGGATAACATAATTTACGGTCCCGAATGATGCCGGTCTCTCCGATAAACGCAACTGCAACACTTCGGGAGTACGGATGCCCGGGGAAGCTTCTCCGGAAATAATAAAAAAACTGTTCCCTTCGGAAAATCCCAGTGTGGTTACGGGCAATGGCCGGGGAAGTGTATCCCGGATGGTCCATTTTCCGGTAACCGTGTTCAGTGCCACTATCTGGTCCCCGAAACCCGGATGGTTTTCCAGGATGCTGTCCCGATAATGTATCGTCCGGTTTCTTTCAGGAGCAGAAGCCGGGAGCTCCCGGATGCGGTGGTCCAGCTTTTCCAGCAAAGAAAAAAGCTTTCCGTCAGATCCTCCGAGCATCAGGACATGCATGCTTCCGGCTGCCATAGCGGTCCCGCTCATCACAACTCTCGGTTTTCCGTTGATCGCTATGGGCTTTTCCCCGCTCCATTCACCGGTATTCAGATCGTAGCTCAAATAGGTTTGCAGCAGTTGTGTAGGTTCTCCCTTCACAAAATTTTGTCCTCCTATAACGAATATCTTCCGGCTTTCCCCTGTTTCCTGTATCACACTGCAATGCAGGCTTCTCGGGGTACCGGGAAAATCGGGCATCTTTTCCCAGGGTTCATCGGTTCCGTATTTCCACCGGTAGACCGTAGCATAGGTCTGATGACTGTCCTTACCTCCAATAGCATAAACATAATCTCCCTCCAATACGGCAGACAGATAGGACAGCGGCAGGGGAAGTGAAGGGCAGGGTTTGATCCTGATACCGTTATCGTACTGCAGCAGGAAAACCCTGTCACTGACCTCACTTTCATTATTGCCGCCCATGCACAAAACGCCTTCCGGGGTCTTTACAGAAGCCCCGTAGGCCAGGGCCACAGGAAGTCGTACCGCCGACAGTTCCCATTTCCCGTCCCTGAAAGTATAAATATCCCTGCTCCAGACCTTTTCCCCGCCTTTCCACGGTGGTGTGCCGGGGAAATTCGCTCCTCCGGCGGCCATGATAACGCCATTGTGCATTCCGCCCATCATCCCGGCATACCCCAATTGGGGATTTTCACCGCTCAGCTCCGGAAGTTCCAGGAGTTGATCCAGTTGAACGGCCGGAGCATTATTGCTTTCCTGCGCAAACAGCGGGAGAGAAAAAAGACAGGTAACTAAAAAGCCGTAAAAAAATGATCGCTTAACAAAAAACATATGTCATTATCTGTTTCGGGTTGCTTTCAGACCGGTGAAAAAACCCAGTTGTTCCAATTCGGAATGTAACTTCTTATAATTTCCGGAAGACAGGGGCAGGACAGGCGATTTTGTTTCTCCGAGATCATACCCGATCATTTTCATTATGGCTTTTTGAGCCGCCAGGCCGTCATATTGCAGAAAGGTATCTATTATTTGTGTAATGGTAAAATAGTGTTCTGTCGCTCCCTGTGTATTTCCGGCAGTGTAATCCGCTATAATTTTCTGATATGTTCCGGGCATGAAGTTATAGGTGCTGCCAACAAAGGTATCGGCTCCCATGGCGAGTGCAGGTAAAAACAACTCGTCAACACCGAAAAGCATCTGGTAACGATCGCCATATAGCTGGCTGCACAACATAAAGTCATTAAGCGCGGGTGAAGTGAATTTTATCCCTCCCAACTGGGGTAAACGGCTGCCCAGTTCATCAAGCAGAAGATGCATTTTAAAATTAAGTCCGGTTTTTCCTGGAATATGGTAATAGATGAACGGAATGCTATCCTGGCAATCGGCTATTTTTTCGATACCGTAGGTCAACTGCTCCAGGCTGGTAATGGGATAATAGGACTGCAAGGTGGCCGATACGCCGTCAGCCCCGGCAGCTACGGCATGTTTTGTGAGATCATTACTGATGGCATAACTGCTATGGCTTACGTTTACAATGACCGGAACCCTGCCGTCTATGGCTTCCATATACGCCTCGGTGATCTTTATGCGATCGGATATTTTCAGTAAAAGGCCTTCCCCGGTGCTTCCCATCAGGTAAAAACCCTCAATCCCGTTTTCAATTAAATTGTCCACCAATGCCGGAATAATACTGACATTTACGGAGCCATCCCTGTGAAACGGGCTGAAACCGGCAGCTATCAGCCCGTTGAAATTTGTCTTTTTATATTTCATGAATTTGTATTGACTTGTCTGTTTTCACGGTTCTCCCCGTATTAAGGATATCGGAACAGGGAGAAGAGTATCCCTGTTCCGAAACCTGTTAACTAAACTAAAGAACACATTGAAAACAACTGTTTTTTTGTTATATCCGCGGGCCGTGTATTATTCGGTCCCGCGGATTTTAGTCAGGATCGTGTTTATTCCATTATAATGTCAGATCATTTTTTCAGGTTTTACAGTTCAAACAATAATGCCACCTCTTCATCGGTAAGCGCCTTGTTATATATAATCAGTTCGTCGAGCATACCGCTATAGAAGGTCTTGTATTCACCGGGCGGCCCTTCCTGTGCCCCGATCTTGAAATCCTGCTCGTTCGATACTTCCTTGGTCGCAGAGGCATCTCCCTGTTTGACCAGTACGCCATCGACATAAAGGCTCGAGGTCTGTCCCCGGCGAACGCAAACAATATGATGCCACTGACCGTCAAAAATATCTCCTGTCAGATCGGCGGCCTGTGCGTTCTGAAAAGCGCCGCCACCGGAGTCTTCCACAGCGAACTGGACAATATTATTGTTATTCCCCACTCTCATCCAGGCCTGGTTATCACGGGAGCCGTTCGCCCCGCTTTCCTGCCAGACCATCATCTTGGTATTGTTTCCCGTTTTTATCCATACCGCCACGGAAAAATCGGATGTTCCGAAATTCAATGCCGGATGATCCGGAATAACCAGTGCGCCCGAACCACCAAACACCGCCGCGTTTCCTGATCTCCTGTCCGTCCCGTCAAAGGTCACGCCTCCGACATTGTTCGCAACAAGATTATTGGGACCTATATCTGTAGTATTTCCGTCATAGGGATAAAAAGCGGCAAGGTGCTCTCCGGGAACAACCACCACGTATTCTTCTTTTTCAAGGGTGGCATTGTTTTTATCGTTCGAAACGGTCAGTGTTACCTTGTATTTACCCGGAGCGGCATAGGTTACCGTGGGATTTTGCTCTGTGGATACCGACGGGTTTCCTCCTTCAAAAGTCCAGGACCAGGATGTGGCCAGGCCGACGGAAAGGTCCTGAAAAGCAACCTGCCCCCCGGCATACGTACTGTTGTTCTCTGCCGTAAAATCCGCTTCGATGGTGGCGGGGTCCAGAACGGTAATGTAATTTTCCTTTTTGAGCGTTTCGGTAGCTTCGGGGTTGGAAACGGAAAGTGTTGCATCGTATGTTCCGATCTCATCAAAGGTGACCTCCGGATTTTGCCCGGTGGCCGTAACTACCGTACCGTTCTCATTTTTGAATTCCCATTCCCAGGATTCCGCAATCCCCGTAGATTTATCGGTAAATTGCACCGGGTCCGAGGCCAGCACCGTGGTCTTGTCTGCATTGAAATCCGGGATGAGCCCGCCGTAGTTTACGGTAATGAAATCTTCTTCCGTAATTTCGTCACTACTGCTGCTGCTTGAAAGTTTCAGGGTCACGGCGTAGGTGCCGGGTGTATTGTAGACCACCGAAGGGCCTGATAAAACGGATGTAGCAGGTTCCCCTCCTTCAAAAGTCCAGTCCCAGGATGCTGCACTTCCGGAAGATTTATCGCTGAACACTACGGTATCTCCGGCAGCCACCGTCACTTTATCTGCTTCAAAAGCAGCCTGCAGGGGCAATTGGTCGTCTTCATCACAGGCCAAAAGTACAAGGAGGCCTGTCAGTATTATTATCAGTAGGGTTGGTCTTGTTTTCATAATTCCTGTTTTTTCATGTCTTTATTTAAGATCGGCTACGGGCACCACTTCATAAACAATACTTTCATAGGGCCTGCCTTCTCCCCCCTCATACAGGATACCGACTTCCGAATCCGACAGCATCACAAGGTCGGAATAGGCGGAAGGTCCTGTATGGATGATCTTTCGTTTTTCCCATGATTCACCGTTATTTTCGCTCATTTTCAATGTCATGTTCACCCGTTCCGTACTTGAGACATTGGCGAAGAACACTCTGTAGGGACTGGTATCTGAGGTTACCATACTTGCCTGGCAATGCGGATCGGTCAGGGCATATACGGTCTCCAGGTCTGACCAGGTGGCGCCGCCGTCACTGCTCTTCCCGATCTTTCTCGCGTTTGCTGCGCCTGTTCTTATATTCAGCATAAGGGTCCCGTCTTCCAGTTCGGCCACGGTACATTCACCCGAATATGCCTGCGGCGTAGGGCTTCCCGATTTCCAGGTCGCTCCATGGTCATCGGAATAGATGACATGCGAATAGCTTTCCGTTTTTCCGTTCCCCCGTACGGTAAAATAATTGGGCGAGACCAGTCTTCCCTCGTATTCCCCTTTTTGAAGCTGTATGCCGTGAACCGGGCCTGTTCCGTACCAGTCCCAGTTTTCATCTTTAACCGATGAAGTGATCTCTGTGGGAGCGGTCCAGCTTTTACCATCGTCATCAGACCAGGTGTAAAATACTCTTCTGGTATCTTCCCCGGTGCCGGAAGTGAGGTCTCCCCAATCATCTTCACCGTGGTTCCACGTCATTAACAGGTGTATCCTTCCTGTTTCCTTGTCAACTATGGGTACGGGATTACCGCAGGTATTGCCTCCGTCGTCCCAGACCATCTGCATATCGCTCCAGGTCTCCCCGTCGTCTGACGAGGTTTTTACCACGAGGTCGATATCCCCGGAATCACCATTACTTTTTAACTTCCTCGCTTCGGCAAAGGCCAGCAGGGTACCTTCTGTGGTTTTAACTATGGCCGGGATACGGAATACCTGGTAACCATCGGTCCCTTCTTCATAGACCGCCGTTTTTCCGTCATTATCTTCCGGGGGAACTACGGGATCGTCATCGGTCTGGTCTATGGGGTCACCGTTATCCGGACCGGAGCTGTCCTGTCCGCATGCGGTAAGCGAGCACAGTATGGCCAGATAGCTGTATAGCACACATATAAATTGTCTTGTTTTCATTGTGTTCGGTATTTTGGTATTATTCATAACCTTCGGTTTGTGTTAAATTGGGATTCCTGTCGATCTGCACCACAGGTATCGGGAAATACAGCGGAACATTGGTCCCGGACAGGTTGGGCACTTCGCTGTAGACATCAATGGTCCCTGCGTAATGGAACCTCAACAGGTCGGGCCATCTTTTGAGTTCGAGGTACAGTTCCCTGAACCTTTCCCTGAGAATTTCGCGTTCCACGGCATTTTTACTCATATCTCCGTCGTAATTCCCGGTCCGGGCCCTGTTCCGTATTTTGTTGAGCTCGGTAACTGCTTCCCCGGTCCTGTTGAGGGCGGCCAGTGCTTCGGCCTTGAACAGGATCATTTCGGCCAGCCTGTATACGATAATATCGGAATCATACTGGCGGTTTTCGGTAACGATCGTTCCCCGCATCTTGTTATCAAAGACCCCTATTACGGAATTGTCTGCGGCAATAGCCTTGATAATGGAGGCGTCTTTCCGGATATCGTCCGGATTCTCATCGAAAGCAGTTTCGAGTTTTGGAGACGGGGCATAACCGCTCCGGGCACCGCTTCTTGCATAGGGGATGTCATCAAAATTCACCGCATCCTGAACAAAAATGTCCCTCGGTTTGAGGTTATCGCTGTAATGATCAGACTTTTCATCAAATTCAAAGTGAAGTGAAAAGATCACTTCTGTTCCGTTCCTGTTTTCGGTATCGTAAATTTTTGCAAAATCCGATTCGAGAGCCAGCCCGCTGCTTGCGGCATCGGCATTTGAAATCACCGCTTCCAGGTCGGCATCACTTCCTCCAAGTACCCTGGCCTTCCAAAGGAGAACATCTGCTTTAAATGCATGTGCTGCTGCCCTGGAGGCTCTGCTTTTATTGACGAGTCCGTCTCCCGGAAAAAGTTCCAGTGCAAGATCGATATCAGAAAGTATCTGGGCCATTACATCACTCCCGGGGGCCCTTGGGAGCTGGGGTTTCGAATCACTTTCGGTGGGTTCGAGTTCGAGAGGAACGTCTCCCCACGATCTTAAGAGGGTAAAATAGGTAAAGGCCCGGATAAAATAGGTTTCAGCAAGGATCTGGTCTTTATCAGCCTGTACCCGGAACTCTATATCCGCCGAATATTTGAGCAACAGGTTACAGTGATGAATGAGGTTATAGAACCCCAGCCAGTTCGGGGCATTCTGCGGCGTAAGGTTCTGGTTCCACGCGGTGGACAGCCCTGCTTCAAGTCCCGGAACAAAAGTGTCTCCCCGGTCTTCGAAGTAATAGGTAGTGTTATACTCGTTGCGTAACTTGTTATAAATACCGAAAAGGTAGCTTTCCACATCGCCCTGTGTGTTCCAGTACTGATCGTTGGTAATATCGGATACGGTGTCTACCTCGGTCAGCTCACAGCTTCCCAGGATAAACACGGAGATTACCAACAGTGTGATATGTTTTGTGCTTTTCATGAATCGAGAGTTTAAGATTTAGAAAGAGATTTTCGCACCTACGTTTAACTGCCTCGGCCTCGGGTATGTACCGTAATCCCGTCCCGAATAAATTTCGGGCATCAGGCCGTCATAACTTGTAATATACCCCAGGTTGTACATCCCGATAAACAGTTCGAGTCCGGACAGGTTCAGTTTGTTCATCATGTCTTCGGGGAACCGGTAACTCAGGGAAACTTCCCGGAAAGCGAGGAAATCTCCTTTGTCGTAATACAGGCTGTTATTGCTCCCCCCGCTGTTGTTCCCGATCTGGTAATCCCACCTGTTGTGGTTTCTGAAATTGTAATCGTAATCGCTCTGTACACTGTATTTGGGGTATTTGGCATCATGCCCTTCGTACTGCCAGCTTTCGGTAAGCGCCTCTTTATAGGCATTGTTATTGTTACGGGCGCTCCCCATAACCCGGGCTTTAAAACCGTTATCTATAACATGTCCTATGCCCCAGTCTGCAACAAAACGAAGGTTAAAGCCCTTGTAATTGATCTGGTTCACAATACCCCCGGTCTTATCGGGCCGGATATATCCCATAAACACCATATCGCGATTATCCAGTACCCCATCGTTATTGCGGTCTTCGAATATGGCATCACCAGCGGTTTTTGTCCTTCCGGAAGCATTCAGGTCCCTGGGGGCCGAACTGGCTTCTTCATCGGTCTGGTAGACGCCCTGGTAGTTAAAGGCCCATCGCCCCCCGAAGCGTTCACCCTCGGCAAGTCCGCCCACCTTGACCTCCTCACCGGTTGAAGGATCATAAATAAAGTTTCCTCCTATCCGGTTCAGGTATTCATCGTTTTCCGGAAGTTCCTCCACAGTTCCCCGGTTATAGGCAAAAGTCATGCTCAGGTCCCAGGAAAAATTGTCGTTCTGAACGGGCGTGGCGTTCAGTTCCAGTTCAAATCCCCTGTTCCTGATGGTCCCGAAGTTGCTTTTAATGGAACCGAAACCCGTGGAAGACCACAGCGGCTTGTTGAACAAGCGTTCCGAGGTGCGTTTATCGTAATAATCCACCAGGAGATTGACCTTGTTATTGAAAAGACCGATGTCAAATCCCACATCAAAGGAAGCTGTCTCCTCCCAGATAAGATCGTCATTAATCAGGGTGGTGTTCAGTATCCCCACATTGCCGTCATACATATAACCGGTGGAATACTGCCCCCTGGAGTCAAAAATACTGAGGTTGTTGTTCCCTGTTTTCCCCCAGCTTCCCCTAAGTTTTAAATTGGAAACCACCGGAGCCAGCGAACTGAAAAACTCTTCCCTGTGGATATTCCATCCTGCGGAAACTCCCGGGAAAAATCCCCACTTGTTATTTTTGGCAAACCTTGACGACCCGTCATACCTTGCACTGAGGGAAAGCATGTACCTATGGTCGTAGTGATAATTGGCACGGCCGAAAAAACTCAGTATGGCATCATACGATTTGGTAGTGGACACCCTTTGTGTTTCTTCGGAAGTAGCATTTAACGTCGGGATCAGGTCTGTCAGGGCTTCCCTTCCGCTGCCGCTCATCCTGTAACTGTAATCGTGGTTATAACTGGTTCCCAGTACGGCATTGAGAAAATGCGATCCCTTGAATTCCTTGTCATAGGTGAGCAGGCCATCAAATTGTAAATGGCGGTCGAGATTGTGCCTGGCAGAAGCCGGACGGTTCGTCACCGTTTCATTATAAGCTTCAAAATAATTTTCAATGCCCTCGGTACCGAAATAGTAGGCCGTGGGTGCAAACTGCAGGCCCGGACTGATTTCCCACACCCCGCCAAGCTGGAATGTTGTCCTGTAAACATTGACATCGTTGTACTTTGTTTTATAATAGATTTCGTGCAGCCTGTTGCGGAATGAAGATATGCCTTCTCCGGGTGCAGGCAATCCGTTTTCGTAATACTGCCTGTAGGTAGGTGGCATGAGAATACTTCTGCCCAGTACCCACGTGTAGTTATTCGGGGCATTGGCATCCCTCAGTTGAAAACTGGCTTTTGCATTAAGGCTCCACGAATCGCTCAGTTTGAATGTTCCGTTGTAGAGGAAGCTGTAATTCTTATATTCGGTTCCCCGTACAATCCCTTCCTGGTCCAGGTAGCCCAGGCCGAAATAGTAGGTGATATTTTCGTTTCCCCCGCTGATGTCAAAATCCACTTCCTTCCTGTAGCCGGTCTGGAATGTGGCGTCCTGGTAGTCGTTGTGCTGGAATATCAGTTTTTTTCCGGTCACAGGATCGTCCATGGTTTCCCAGCCTTGGTTGTTAATCAGGTCGGCTACATAATCCTGTCCGTATTCTTCCAGGTAAACATCCAGGAATTCAAGCGTATTCTTGGAGTCTCTCGGGTTCCCGGTAGACATCCCGTACCTTCCCCCGGTCAGAAAGAAATCCGGGTTGGTATTGTTGAACATCCCGGTATTGTTACGGGAGAGATATATGTAATCCCTCGCATTCAGTAAAGGCAGTTTTTTTTGCTGGGCATCCACCCCGCTGGTGAGGCGAAGGTTGATCCTGGTCTTTCCGGCGGTACCGGATTTGGTTTCAATGATAATAATACCGTTTGCCGCTCTTGCCCCGTAAATGGCCGTCGAGGCGGCATCTTTCAACACCTGTACGGATTTGATATCGTCCGGATTGAGGTCGCTGATATTACGCATGCCTCCTACAACACCATCTACAATAAATAAGGGCGAATCGCCCTCGGGTGATGTGGAAGAACCTCCCCGGATGAATATCTGGGGATTGGCCCCGGGCTGTCCGTTCTGAACCTGAAGAGAAAGCCCGGCTACTTTGCCCTGCAATTGCAGTAAAGGATTGGCTCCGGGCGCTTTTTCCATTTCCTTCTCATCTACCTGCGAGAGCGAATTGGTTACTGTTGTACGCGATTGTTTCCCGTAACCGATAAGGACCACTTCATCCAGCTTGTCAACATCGGTTTCGAGGCTTACGATAAAATCACGCCGGTCGCCGACAACAAGTTCCCGGCTGACATATCCCAGGGACTGCAAAACGATGACCGATCGCTCCGAAGGAACATCCAGCGAGAAGTTACCGTCAAAATCGGTCGAAACACCTGTGGAGGTGCCCTTTACAAAAACAGACACTCCGGGAAGTGGTGCTCCCGATTCTGCATCCAGGACCTTACCGCTTATGGCAACGGACCGGTTTTGGGCAACAACCGACAGTAAGGAAAAAGTGGCAAATGTCAGCGTTGCTAAAATTTTCATGTGGAATATTGGTTTCATAATTCAAGTTAAGTAGTTATGTAATTATGTAGGACAAATAAAAATAAAAAAAATGAATAAACCAAAATATTGACACCTTTGAATAGAAATATAGGCAAAATCTCCCTTAAAATATTATCAAAATAACATTTTAGAAGAATATACTACGTTTTGCAGTACTAAAAAATTGATGTCCGGGATGGAAATTACGGGGCATTTACAGCAAAACCGGATAGAAAATCCGGTTTCGGGTACTAACGGAAAGAAAATGTTCGGTTTGATTTTTATTTATGGAATAAAAAATAGCAGGAGCTATACAATGGTATCAAAATGAGGTTTCAAATGCTCATACATGGCAGATTCAAATTCCTGTGGTGTCCCTGTTTTCAAGATATTAAGCAATCCCTTGTGAGTCACTTTTCCCTGGGTCACCTTGTCTTTAAGTTTTAGTTCATAGGATAATTCATAGTCAAATACAGGCAGCAATAACTTTTGAAAACGCCTGAGGATATCGTTACCGGCTATCTTATATAATGTAGCGTGGAAATCGATATCGCACTGCACCCGTTCCTTAACAGATTTTGCGTTTATTTCCCTTTGTACAATAGCTTCCAGCTCAATCAGGTGCTCATCTTTGATCCTTGCAAACAACAGATGTGCCAGTCCCATTTCGAGTACCAGCCGAAGCTCGAAAATTTCCTTGCGCGCATGTTTGTCGAGAATATACGGATCGAGCACACGTTCCATGGAATTTAAAATATCGGGCTGGGCCATGACCATTCCGCGACGCTTCCTGGTCTCAATCATCCCCAGCATCTTAAACCTGCTCAACGCTTCGCGTACCACGTTCCTGCTGACTCCCAGGGCCTGTGCTATTTCCAGTTCTTTAGGAATGGGATCGCCCGGCACCAGTCCCTGGCTTTTGAAATACTCGCCCAGGCGGTTCTCCACCCTGTCGGTCATGGAAATTTTTTCCAGTGGTTCCAGGGTAATGTCCCCGGAGTCTTTCTTTTTATTTATCATTTGTATATACTTAAATCAACAAAAAAGTACTTATGTACTACAAATATAAACAACTTTTACTTATAAAATCTTAAACCGGGATACCAAATTCTTATGAAAACGGCACCCCTGTTATGTTTTGACAAAATACCAAAAATAATAACCCGGCCATTCTTTTCCCAAATGCTTTGTATATTCACCCGTTCAATCCGACTCATTTCGCAATATGAAGACCCTCATCACAGAAGCCGAGCGGGAAGTGTTAAAAGCAATGCCATATTCCCCGGCAAAGGAGCAAGCCCGGATTATTTGCAGGGCTTTTTTGGTTTGGCAGCACAGTACAGGATAATGGTAATACCGTTATTCCCTAATTTCGGAAAATATTACGCCAAACTTTTATATGTATGAAGTTTTTCAAGGTGCTGTTACTCATTTTCCTGTTCACAGGGCTTTATGGATACGGACAATCCCGCACGAAGCCGAATATTGTTGTCATAATTGCAGATGATGCGGGCTGGGGTGATTTCGGATTTCACGGATCGGAAATAAAAACACCTCACATTGATACACTGGCACAACGGGGAACCCGATTAAACCGTTTTTATGTACACCCGACATGTTCTCCCACCAGGGCTGCTTTTCTCACCGGGAAACCAGCCGGAAGGATGGGTATTGTGGCACCCATCAGTAATAAAAGTAAACTTGCCTTACCCGATTCCATAACCACCCTTCCGCAGTTATTAAAACAACAGGGATACAAAACCGCCCTTTTCGGAAAATGGCACCTCGGTCTCCATCCGGAAAGCGGCCCCGAAAAATACGGATTCGATTACTCCTACGGTTTTTTACACGGACAGATAGACCAATACACCCATCATTATAAAAACGGGGACCGGAGCTGGCACCGAAACGGAATTTTTATTGATGAACCGGGACACGCCACCGACCTGATTGCAAATGAAACCATAAAATGGCTGGACGGGCTACAAGACCCCTCGGAAAACTTTTTTGTTCAAATTGCATTCAGCGCACCGCATTTTCCGTTGCAGGAAGAGGAAAAATGGAAAAAACCTTATAAAAACACATTCAGAAATACATCGAGGATTGCATATGCCGCTGCCATGACCCATATGGATGCGGCCATCGGAAAAATTTTAAAAAAACTCAACGACAAAAAATCCGCTGAAAACACTATTATCCTCTTTTTCAGTGATAACGGGGCTATGGAAAACTGGTACCCGAAAGAACAGTACGGGGGCAAATTCGGGCCGTGCTCCGAACTCGGAAAAAACCTTCCCCTCCGGGACTGGAAAACCTCCAACTATGAAGGGGCCATAAGAGTCCCAGCCATCGTCTACTGGAAAGGACAGACGAAAAGACGTGTCAGCGATCATTATATTTCCGTAACCGATATGATGCCCACCCTGGTCCATCTGGCAGGAAATACCGAAATTCCCCCGACCGTAGAGGGAACGGATGTATCCAATTGTTTTTTAAACCTTTCCGAACCAACAGCCAATGGTATTTATATCCGGGGACATCTTCAGGAGTGTTTCATAGAAAAACCCTGGAAACTGATACGGACAAGAACTGTTGATGCCGCTCCTCTTTACGAACTGTACAACATTGAGAACGATCCCTACGAAACACACAATCTCACAGCCGGGGAGCCCGAAATTACCGTAAAATTACAGAAGAAACTGACCGCCGAGTTTCAAAAAGACAGCAAAAAAGTAAACCTTGACATAACAGGTCGCCGATAGAAAAACTACCGGATACTTTTCCTCAATACCGACAAGCCGGTGTATGAACCGAATTTCACTGAACCACTATCTGCTGTTTCCGGAAGGTCTGTCGAGTTTCTTTTCGGACACAATATATTCTTTCAAATCAATCCCCTCCATCTTTCGTAGGCAACGGGCAATTATTCCTGCATTTAATGACGCTCCTTCTTTATTGGTATGGGTATGGTCCCTGGGAAAGAATTTTTTGACCGCACCGGCTCCCATCTTTTCATAGGCCAAGGCAATACTATCGTTCAGGTCAATAAATCCGGCATTGTACTTCCGGGCGATGTCTTCGGCCCATTTTCCGTAGGTCTTGTCCGCTCTTTCCACTTTTCCGTCAATCCATTTATTCCTCGGAATATGGCTGAACACAACAGGTACAGCTCCTTTTTCCCGGGTTTCACTAATAAACGTACTCATATACCATCCGTAGGTGTGTACAACTTCTTTGGTATTGTCCTTCCGGGTAACGACAACTGTAGAGTCGCCCGTGCCCTTTAATGATCCCCTGTATTTCGGTTTATCGATATACCCTCCGTCGTTATGTCCGAATTGCATCAGTACATAGTCGCCCCGGGAAAGGGTATCATACGCCGATTGCCATAATCCTTCATGGTAAAAAGTCCGGCTGCTCCTGCCCCCGCGGGCCCTGTTGATAATATTCACCCGGGTAGTGTCAAAATATTTATAAAGTTCGGTCCCCCAGCCCACAGCTTGGGGATCGCCATTATCGGCCACCGTGGAGTCCCCGATAAGATATATGTTTATTTTTTTCGGGAGTACTATTTCCGGGTTTTCAAGAAAATACTGCTTTATGGCATTATCGGTCTCCTTCAGTTCATCTACGATTATGGATGCAGCCAATACAGCGCCCCCGGCACTGGTATGCGTATGGTCTTTTTTATAGAACAGGTTACCATAAACGCGGTTTTTTCCCAGTTTTTCCATCTGCATCGCCATTTCATCGTTCAAATCTATAAATGTAACGCCTTCCTGTTCCGCAACCTGCCCGGCCCACAGGCCATAGGAATTATCATTTCTCGGCACTTTTCCTTCGGCCCACCTGTTTCTGGGTATGGGCGACATTACAATAGGAACGGCGCCCTTGTCCTTCGCTTCTTTGACCATCTTGCGTATATACCATCCGTACGAATGTACGATCTCGTGTTCCCCGGTAAGCATATTGTCAATTTCCTCTGTCTCGTCACCAATTCCCTTAATTGTTCCGCGTGCCCTGAAGTCATCATTGATGGGGCCGTTATCATTGTGCCCAAACTGGATGAGTACATAATCTCCCGCTTTCAGGCTATCCCGTACGGTGTTCCACAAGCCTTTTTGGATAAAGGTACGGCTGCTGGTACCACCCAACGCATGATTTTCAACTGCTATCCGTGTTGTATCCAGGTACTGCCCTATGAAATCACCCCATCCCCATAAGCCACCTGCGCCATCGCCCCTACCGTTCTTAACTGTTGAATCGCCTACCATATAAACCGTTGGTTTCACATCAGAACCCTTCGGGTTTTCACATTGAACGCATAGCAGGGCGACTAAGGATAGTACTATCGTATTTTTCATTATTTATAATTTTCATTGCTGAAGTCAATTACCCCGGGGAGGGAAAGCCCGCAAGGCATTCAAATAAACCGTAAACTCATTCGTATTCCGTCATAAACTCCTCGAAAAATCCGGACTTTCCGGTTTTTAGTTCACATCCGGGTTATACATTATGTTCGGGCCAATATATTAAAGCTGAGATTGACCGCCATCCTGTACTATGATGATTTCACAATTAAAAATGTATTTGTCAGTTCAGAAATTCCTGAAAAATAAGAATGAAAAGATATAACGGGAAGGAGATATTTTGCTTTAACAGTACAAGGGCCTTTGATATGTGAATTTCCACCGTTTTAATAGAAATTCCCATTTCCTCGGCAATTTCCCGGTATTTTAATTGATTGTACCTGCTCAGTAAAAAGGCTTCTTTACACTTGGGCGGGAGTTGATCTATAGCCTGCCGTACAGCCTGTATTTTTACAGACATATGCTGTGGCCCTTCTGCCTGCAGATCGTACAGGGTTTCCCATTTCAGTGTATTCAGTAAATTATTCTCTTTCTTCTCTTCCCGGACATACTGAAGAAACCTGCGGTGACACGCTTTAAACAGGTAATGTTTAAACGAGGTACGGACAGTAATATAATACCTTGATTCCCATAATTTTATAAACACTTCCTGAACAAGGTCTTCGGCAAGGTCCGGATCTCCGGACAGTTTTGTAACATAATGACATAACCAGGCATAGTACCGCTTAAAAAGCTTTTCAAACGTTGCTGCAGTTTTCAGTGAAGAATCGGGTATACGGGTCATTTATATTTTTTACAACTAAAAAAGTATAAAATATTTCAATTTTATATAGGGGTTTTTAACTAAAAACGCATCTTCTAAAAAAATAGCTCACCGAAAATAATAAAATGCTGTCATTAATTCAAAAATATCTTAACGGAACAGCTTCGGCCGATGAGGAAAAGGAGTTGCTCGACTGGGTACGGGCAAATGAATCCAATAAAAAAGCCTTCATAGCACATGTAAGGCTGTGGAACTATACCCAACAGGAGGGATATTCCTTTGATGAAGAAGAAGCTTTTGAAAAGATCCGGGGAAAAATAAGTCTTCCGTCCCAAAAAAGACAGCAGCCGGTAAAAATTGGCAATATATACGGGTATGCAGCGGCCCTGGTAGTTATTCTGCTCTCTTTTTATTTTTATACGAATGGTTTTTACAGCAATGAGAACGCGCCGAATATTGTTGAAAAAGCAAAGGCTACGGAAAAAAATAACGATATTGTATTAATCAGCCATGACGGCACCGAAAAGATCATTCCGGAACGGGAAGAAGAACTTTCCTACCTCTCCCCCTCCGAAAAAAACGATCCGGAAACCCCTGCATATAACACGTTAAAAGTACCCCGGGGAAGGGTTTTCAGGATAGTGCTTTCAGACAGCACCACAGTATGGTTAAATGCAGAAACCCGGATCAGATACCCTGAAAAATTTTTGACTACCGGAAAAACAAGAACGGTATCCCTGAAAGGGGAAGCCTTCTTTGAGGTGGCCCACAACAGGGAACAACCGTTTATTGTAAAATCCGGCGAACTGGAGATCGAGGTATTGGGGACAAAATTCAACATCTCGTCCTATGATTCCGGCACACACATCAACACTACACTGGTAGACGGTTCCGTAAAGGTAAGCGCCCCGGACGAACAAACAATTCCGGTGATACTCAAACCCAATCAGCAGGCCGCATACGACAAAAACACGGCGAACATAGAAGTCCTTCGGGTGGATACCGACATCTTTACGGCCTGGATGGACCAGCGGGTGGTATTTGACAATGAATCATTCGAGGATATTGTTTTAAAGATAGAACGGGTCTATAACGTGGATATCGTAAATCGCCTGCCGGAAATCCGGGAAGAACGATTCACAGGAGAATTTGACGGGGAAAACATGGACGATATCCTGAAAATCATAAGCAGCAGTATAAAATTCAATTACAGGAAAGAAAAAGGAAAAATAATTATCTATTAAAAAAGCGAGAAGGGGAAATGTTGACGCATTTCCCCTCATAAGCTTTATGATTACCAAACCGTGAAGTATTAATAAACTAAAGCCATCAAAATTATGAAAAAAAGACTTCTGTTCACCCTCTTTTGTCATGATAGCTTCTCATTGACATCCAAAAATTTAAATGTAAAAATAGCTTTGGTATTCTTTTTATCCGGCATTCTTCAAATTACGGCCAATTCCGGTTATCCTCAGAACAAACTGGAGTTCAGTCTTGAAAATGTTCCCGTAAAAAGGGTCCTGAAAGAAATTAAAAGGCAAACCGATTACAAGTTCTTTTATCGGAATGAAGACATCAACACCCGTAAAAAAGTATCTATTTCGGCCCATAAGGAAGAGATCGATACCGTATTGCACACGCTCTTTAAAAACACAACGATCACCTATACCATCATTGGGCAACAAATTGTGCTGAGAAAAAGGAAAAACAACGACTCGTCAGAACAGGAGCGCGAAATCTCCGGTAAGGTTACCGATGCCGGTGGCACTCCCCTTCCCGGGGCTAATGTCCTGGTAAAAGGGACCTCGATAGGGACGCAGACCGACTTTGACGGAAATTTTTTACTCACAATACCTTCGGGTGAAAACACGCTTGTGGTTTCCTATATCGGGTTTAAGCCGCAGGAAGTTGATATCAGCGGAAAAGACACCGTGGAAATTGCACTGGAAGAGGCCGCCGCCCAGCTCGACGATGTGATCGTGGTGGCCAGCAGGGGAAAACCCAGGACTTCCTTTGATTCTCCTGTACCGGTAGACAATTTAAAACCTGCGGAATTACAGCAAACCGGAAAAGGGGTTCTGGACCAGCAATTAATGTTTAAAGTTCCTTCCTACAATGCCACCCAGCAACCCATATCGGATGCGGCCGCCCATTTCAGCCCTGCCGATCTTCGGGGACTTTTTCCCAGCAGAACACTGGTACTGGTTAACGGAAAACGAAAAAATGCCAGTGCGCTGGTATACAGCTACGTAACTCCCGGTCGCGGGGAAGTCGGGGTGGACATGAAAGCCATTCCCTCGGCAGCCCTGGAACGCGTGGAAGTGTTACGGGACGGCGCTGCCGCACAATACGGATCGGATGCCGTGGCCGGGGTTATCAACCTGGTCCTCAAGAAAAAGTCGGAACCCTATATCAATACCAGTTTCAGTTCCACGACAGAAGGAGACGGGGAGCAGTTCCAGATAGAAGCAGGCTTCGGTGTTGACCTGCTGGACAAGGGATATGCCAACTTCACCCTGAATTATTTCGACCAGCAGAAATCACAACGGGCAGGGACCATTACAAGTGTGGATGCCGAAGCGGATTACTGGGGAATAACCGACGAAACGGAATACAATACCGATGACCTCGCAGATTTTTTAAACAGAAATCCCAGTGCAGGCTTCCAGGTTGGCCTCCCGGATATGACCATTACCAATTTTTCATACAATATGGGGTACACCCTGGATGAGGGAACCAATACGGAGGTCTATTCTTTTGGTACCCTGGCCAACAGAAAAGGCTCTGCTCCCCAGTTTGCAAGGACCTCTTACTGGGTGAGCGGCCTGGAACAAATTTATCCCGGTGCCGAATATTTTCTTCCCGAAATGTCTCCCCAGATCAACGACTATACCTTGTCGCTGGGATTAAAAACCACCTATAACGGCTGGGACTTTGACCTGAGCTCAACCCTGGGCAGGAACAGGATAGACTATTACATCACCAATTCCTTCAACCAGTCCTACGGAGCCAGCAGCCCGTCCGACTTTTTTAACGGGGCACACCAGTTCAGTCATGTAGTGAATAACCTCGATATTGTCCGCACCTTTGAAGATATTGGTATTGAAGCCCTGACCGTTGCCTTTGGTGCAGAACACAGAACCGAACATTTTGTGATCGAGGCAGGGGAAGAAGCCTCTTATGGTGACGGCACCCCGGATGATCCCGATGACCGTACAGGATCGGAATCATTTGGCGGTTTTGCCCCGGAAAATGCCTCTAATGACTACAGGAACAACCTCGGGATCTATGGCGATATAAGTGCCGATATCACCGAAAGCTTCCTTATCGGCGGGGCGGTACGGTATGAAAATTACAGTGATTTCGGGTCTAACGTAAGCTGGAAACTCAATTCCAGGGTAAAGACACTCAACGATAAATTATCCCTGAGGGCTTCGCTGAGCAGCGGTTTCAGGGCTCCTGCGCTGCACCAGATCTACTATACGGCAATGACCACAACACTTACCGAGGACGGGGTACGGCAGAACGGAATCCTGAACAATGCAGACCCGGCCCTCAGAGCACTGGGAATTCCCAGGCTGGAACCCGAGACCTCTTTTAACATAGGCGCGGGGATCACTTATCGCATCAACCGGAAAATGGGCATTACCGTCGATGCCTACCAGATAGATGTGGACGACAGGATCGTGCTTTCCGGACAGGTTACCCCTACGGGAGACCCGGAAAACCCCATAGACCAAACTTTACAAAGTGTGAATGTAGGCTCCGCGGGCTTCTTTTTAAATGCCATAGATACGCGAACACGTGGTATAGATGCCGTTTTCAGTTACGACAATATAGTCATAGGCAGCGGAACACTCAGTGGTAGTATTGCCGCAAACTTCAATAAAACAGAAGTAACAGGAACCCATTTACCTGATTTTATAGTGGAAAACGACCTGGAAGACGATATTTTTTCGAGGGAAGACGTGTCAAGGGTGGAAACCTGGAGACCAAGACAAAAGATCGTGGCTTCCGGAACTTATGAGATCAGCAGGTTCTCCACTACTTTATCGTTCCTCAACTACGGAAAAGTAACGTACCGACACCCTTCCAATCCGGAAGACGACGCCACCTACGGGGGAAAATTACTGACAGACCTGAGTTTCACCTACGCTTTTACCGATAAAATAAAATTAACTCTCGGGGCCAACAACCTCTTTAACGTATATCCCGATACATTTGCAGATGCCTATGAACACAACGGAGGCATACCCAATGACAGGAACCTGGATTTTGTAGGCAGATTCAAGTATCCCTGGCAGACAACACAATTCGGTATTGACGGAACACGGATATTCAGCAGACTTGCCATAAAATTTTAAAAGGATCTCAATATAACCGGGGCCGAACTCACATGTTGCAGGCAACTTTAGATTTCAGATATGAAATGTAAGACCTGAGACCGGGAGATACAGGTCCTAAAGACAGTTGTGAAACGGGATCAAGATAAAAGCTGCGGAGTTTTGAGTTCGTAAATCATCGGATATTGCAAGTTGCAGGTTGGGTAAACAGTGCTTCAGACCTTTTGAAAAGATGAGGCATTCCAATCGGAACAGGGAAAGTTATCGCACAGTACGTACCATTCCTGAGGCCTATAACCTGCAACTTGAATCTCCGAAAATCCGGCTGTACCATGTTTTTTTCAATGTATTGTTTCGATGAATTATACTGGGCAGATCAGTAAGATGACCATACTTGCATCTCCTTCTATTTCCGAACACATCCTGCTTTGAAAAAACAATATAATTTACCAGTCCCGGAATCTCCGGAACATTTTTGTTTTCCTCATCCAGTTCTATATAAAATTGATATCCGTTTTGTGTTATAAATAAAGGAACCCCGACAAAATTTAATTAACTTTAACGTTAGTCAGAATTAAAAAGACCGAATTGCTCGAAATAGAATCATCTGCAACCAAACTGTTCCCCAATTTGATTGAAAGCATCTGGACGTTGCAAAACAAGGGGAAAGAAGTGGAATTAATAACTCCTCCGGATCAGTATATAAACTTGATATTTGTACTGAATAATTCAACATATGAACGAGATGGTTTTTTAATTGATACGCATCAGATTGAAGGTATTTCACTTAAAAATACAGTTTTGAAGTATCCTTCCGGTACCGAACTGATCGGTGTAAGATTTTATGCTTACGGATTATATCCTTTCGTTCAAATTCAGGGAAAAGAGCTTGTTAACAACTCCATCCATTTGCTATTAGATATTGAGGACACAAAATGTATTACAAAATACGCATTAGGTTCAAGCCAATTATTAATTCAGGAGGTTTACGGGCTTTTGAATGGTTTGTTCAGTAAACAATCCTATGATACACTGAATTTTTTAATGGATTTTTACAAACGATTCAGGTGGCAGGAAGAAACTGTCTCCATTGAGGAATACTGTAAGCAAACAGATACAAATTATACTTCCCTGAACAGAAATTTTTCCCGAATAACGGGTATACCCCCAAAGAAATTTGAAAGGTTGATTAAATTTCGAAAATCGCTTTGCAGTTTAATGGATAGTAATGAAAAACTAACTTCTATTGCGACAGCATCCGGATATTTCGACCAGGCCCATTTTATCCGTGAATTTAAAACGTTCTTAAATAATACGCCATCCGAATATCTTGCGATGATAAAACAAGCTGATAAAGAAAGCCAGATTATCAACTACAATTTCAGATTATTTTAATAAACTTGTTTAAAATATACAATTACCGATAACTCCTCCTAACTACTTTCGCATTGTATTAAACATTTAATATGATGAAAGTAGAACATATAGCAATTTGGACACACGACCTGGAAAAAATTAAAAACTTTTATGTCAAGTATTTTGACATAAAATGCAGCGATATGTACATCAATGCGCAAAAAAAATTCTCATCCTATTTTTTATCCTTTGAAGGTGGAGACACCAGGATTGAACTCATGCACAGTCCTGATATCAAAGCGTTTTTATCAGATCATGCCGCTTCGTTAGGGTTGACCCACTTTGCGATTTCTGTTGGCGATAGAAAATCCGTAGATCAACTAACAGAGCGGTTACGTGCCGACGGATATAGTATTGTAGGTGCCCCCAGAATTACAGGAGACGGTTATTATGAAAGCGTTGTTCTGGATTGTGAAGGAAACCATATTGAACTAACAGTGTAATACATTAGCATAAAAAAACTCTACTGATATGGAATCATTAAATCGGTGCGAATTAACCGGAGAAAAACAATGCTTTCAGATTAAAGGCAAACCCAAATGCCGATATTATCTGTCTATATAAGGCGTATGTTAAGGATAGTGCATCATTCTACTATCAAACTCACGAAGGAGATTTTACGATTCGGGCTAAGGTTACAAGTATAGGTTCCAGTGCTTTTGACGCCTCTTTTTCAATGGTACGGCAAAATAGGACCAAATAGATAAAACTTGCCGTAGAATTGGGAGTAGACCGGCAGTATAATGTTGTTTCTGTCGTTACCGATAAATGGTCGGACGATGCGAATGGGGAATTACTGGAAGAAAATAATTGCTGGCTACGAATTACCCGAAAGAATGATTTTTTCGGACTACACTATTCAACGGATGGAAAAATCTGGAGATTTGTGAGAGCTTTCGGAATCGATATGAATACGTCAATTTCCATAGGTTTTGGCATTCAGGCTCCCGCCGGCGATCATTGTAATGAAAGTATTGAAGAACTGTCTGTCTCTAACACTCCTGTTCAAAATTTCAGGGATGGAAGCTAACACAACGTGTTGAAATCATCAAAGACATTAGATAACCTTTCTACTCCTTGGTTTCTACTACAAAAGCCTTTAGTTCGGCCATTTTTCCGTCGCGAAATTGCCATACATCGCAGTAGGAGTAATGCCCCGTTTTTCCCTTTTTGTCTGTTATTTTGATTTCACCAATTGCAGTAACAAAATCATTTTCGGCAATTAAATTTTTGACATCGAATTTCGGGGGCTCTATGTAGTTTATTGCCATCCATTGCCTAACAGCTTCTTTTCCCTGCAGGGTTATATCGCCCACAAATGTCCATTCTGTATCTTCGGTGCAAAACGCCAAAAATCCTTCATAATCACCATTTGCAACAGCCTTATTCGCTTTTATCAGTATGTCCTTATTACTTCCCATTAATCAAACCTTATTACAAGACTAACTTAAAAAAAATTATGGATACCATCCCGGTAAACAATCATAATTCTATCGGCAAAACAGCTAATGCAATGAAAACTAAAATCATGATTTATTGTTTTTAAATAATGGCTCAAAATTAGACAGGGAGATATACTTTATTATCTAAAAATAGTAGTATACTTCTGTATAGTATCAATAATTTCAACGGGTATGAACAGTTTTAAAGAAATTATAGGCCGGAAAGGAACAGAGCAACAATGCCCGCAGCGTTATGTTTTGGCTTTAACAGACACTTCGAATGTGATCAGCGGGAAGTGGAAGCTGCCCATAATAGCCTCATTATTGAGGGAAAAACCGTTTTAAGGATTTACTGGAAACATCGAAAAAATAACTCCCAGAATGCTGTCGAAAGAATTGAAAGAACTGGAAATGAATGGCATCGTAGTTCGAAAAGTGTACGACCAGACACCGGTTTTAATACAATATGAACTAACAGCATCGGGAGAAAGCCTTGCCGATCTTATCGATGTTATGATAGACTGGGGTTTAACCCATCGAAGTAATGATTTGTAGATTCGGATCGCTACCCTGTTTATTACCCTGTTGTGATCTAATTCATAAGCATCCAGACATCCACATGGTTTATTTTGGAATCAAATTCGGGTGAAGAAGTATAAATAAAAAAGATTCATACTTATCGCCCAACTCTTTTCTAAGGATCTTAAAGGCCTTTGTTATCTGCGCTTCGACTGTTTTTATGGAAATATCCAAGTACTCAGCAATTTCGACATTAGTAAGCCCGTCTTCCTTGCTCAAACTAAAAATCTGTTTACATTTAGGTGGCAATTTCATCACTTCCTTTTTTACCAGTTTTATCATCTTGGTGATTGTGTCTTCATCTGTCTCCTCAACAATCTGATAGAGAGACTCCATATATTTCTGTTCCAGCAAAGTCACTGCCCTGTCTTTTCTGTAGGCACTTAAAAACTCATTATAAACTGATTTGTAGAGAAAGCTCTGAACGGAAAAATAGGTATCCAGTTTTTTCCGGGACCTCCATGTTTTCAAAAACACATTTTGTATGATATCCTCTGTCTGGGTATGATCGTTAGTCAAGGTTTGTGCATAGGCATATAATCTGCCATGATAATGGTTCAACAAATACATGTATGCTTTATTGTCCCCTTTTTTCAGTTGTTCTACTAAAAAATTGTTATCGTTAAAATCCATCGTTTCGGCTGTAGTGAATGTAAAAAGGTCAATAATATGTTACAGTCCGTAAAGTATTTATAGGCTGTCTAAATTTTATCCTTCGGTTTGTTTAAACCCTCAAAGAAAGCTTCATAATAATGCTAATATAAAAAAATATAGGAAAAAAAGTTAGGGTATTGTTAATCTGTTGCATTTTATATATAGAAATCATTTAAACTTTTCGAAAAAATCCAGCTTTTAGTTGTAGCGTTAAAAAGTTTAAACGGGTTCAGATTGTTAATACATCAAGGCAGGTATAAATGATAACTCCGGAAAAAGAACATTTACTGGTAAAATATTTTTCAAATGAAGCCACCGCAATTGAACTGGATGAGCTTGAAAATTGGATTGGCAATCCCGAAAACGAGATCATATTAAAGGATTTTACCAAAGTACACTATGCCATAACCATTGCAATGAAAGATTCAAATTCAAATAAAACCAAAGAACGCCTGTTTAATGAAATGAATAGGGACAAGAATATTTTTCGCAATGGTAAAATACAGTCTTTGCTCAAATATGCGGCTTTAGCCATTGTATTTATCGGTCTTGGCTATTTCTTCCGGCAGCATCCTTTCGAACCCGAAAACAAAAAAAGTGTAATCCCCGCTGAAGAGGCCATAACACTGGAAACAGATCATGGTGAAATCCAGAAACTGTCAAATACGGGATTTAACCAGATAAAAGACCATACCGGGAATATTCTGGGCGAGCAGAAAGGGAATAAACTTGTCTATAATAAGAAGAGTACTATTAAAAAATTGACCTATAATACCCTTAAAGTCCCTTACGGGAAAAAATTTGATGTTTTGCTCTCTGACGGAACCCGTGTTTTTCTGAATGCCGGGAGTTCTTTAAAATATCCGGTCCGGTTTTTAGAAGGAAAGCAGCGCCAGGTGTTTTTGGAAGGCGAAGCTTACTTTGATGTAGTGCACGATTCAAAAACCTCATTTATGGTGGGGACACAGGAACTTGATGTAGAGGTTTACGGAACCAGGTTCAATGTTTCAAATTACGCTTCTGATGCCGCTATAAATGTTGTATTAATAGAAGGGGCTGTCGGTCTTAACACTAAAACAAACGAATCTGAAAATACGGTAAGGCTTGAACCTGGTTTTAAGGGGACCTTTGACAAAACGGGAAAAACACTTGCCACCGGGAAAGTGGATACAACGTTGTATACGGCATGGATGAACAACAATCTTGTATTTCGAAATACGCCTTTTAAAACCATCATAAAACAGCTTGAACGTCAATACAATATAGTAATAATAAATAATAATAAACAGTTAGGCGAAGAGGCTTTTAATGCCACCTTTGAAACTAAAAAAGAAACCATAGAACAAGTATTTGAATATTTTAGCAAGATTCATGATGTTGATTATCAGATATTCAACAACAAAATAATTATCAACTAAAATTACAACATTAATTACCGGAAACACACAATCCGATCTGTTAGGGGTTAATCAAAAAAGGGAAACGCTGCCACGTTTCCCGATCTAACAAAGCGAATACTCTAATAGAACATTCACTCACAATTTATAAAATTATGAAAAAACAATTACAATCCTATGAGAATCCAGGGTGGGAATTCGATATTGACCTGAGAATGAAACTTACTTTTTTATTTATTATAATTACAATATTTGCGATTCATGCTGATCCAACATATTCGCAAGGCACAAAGATTTCCATTCACATGGAACAAGTGACAGTTTCTGAGGTATTTAATAAAATTGAAAGCCTCACCGAGTTTAAATTTATCTTCAAGACCAAAGATGTGGATCTACAGCGCAAGGTTTCTGTAAATGCTGAAAAGAAAGACATTCTCAAAATTTTAGAGATTCTTTTTCCGGATAAAAATGTTCATGTTGAAATTATTGACAGGAAGATCTTGATAAAAAGAAAAAAGGATTCTTCCTCACCCGGTTCAGGAATTCTGCCTGATAAAAAAAACATACAATTTGCTGTAAACGGAACAGTCAGGGATGAAAATGGGTTGCCATTGGCCGGAGCAAATATTCTGGAAAAAGGCAGGAAAAATGGAACCCAGACTGATTTTGATGGTAAATTTACTTTAGAAGTTAATTCCGATGAAGCTGTTCTTGTTATTTCTTTTTTAGGGTTTGCCACTCAGGAAATTGATTTGGATGGTGAATCCGAAGTAGAGATTATTCTTAAAGAGGATAGCGCAGCTCTGGATGAGGTTGTTGTTATCGGGTTTGGAACGGAGAAGAAACGCGATCTGACCGGATCTGTTGCTTCTGCCGACGTTGAAGCTTTTAGTGAATTTCCGAATCCGAGTATTGCGCAAACTTTACAGGGAAGTGTTACGGGACTGAATGTAGGTGCTGTTACTTCTGCAGGCAGAGAACCCGAAATATCCGTAAGAGGAAGAACAACAATTAATGGTAATCGGGATGTTTTTGTTGTATTGGACGGGATACCTTACTCGGGAAGTATTGCGGATTTAAACCCTAATGATATTAAATCCATAACGGTTTTAAAGGACCCCAGTAGTAAAGCTATTTACGGAGCGCAGTCTGCAAACGGAGTAATACTTGTGGAATCCAGGAAAGGAGCCCGCAAAAACTCCAAACCTGTTATAACTTACTCAAGTTCTTATACCACACAGATTCCTTCCAACGAACTTCGGTTATTGGACCGGGACGGCTTTATAGAAAAGTCGTATGACTATGATTTCGAACAAGCTTATGAAGCTCCGGATTATACAAACCTAAAACCTGACATTAGTTACATTGATATTGTGAATGATCCTGAACTCAGAAAGGGGTTCGAAAACGGAACGGACTATGACTGGTGGGAAAATGCCACCAATCCGGGTTTTATCATGACTCATGATTTAAGCGTTCAGGGAAATGATGGAAAAACTTCATATCTGCTTTCGGGTAACTACACTGACCAACGGGGATTTATCATCAATGATAAGTTCAACAGGAAATCAGTCCGTTTAAATATTGAAACCGGGGTTACCGATTGGCTCAGCGTAGGTGCCAGGAGTGCCGCCATTTTTTCCGATCTATCCGGAAACTCACCAAATCTGAACGCCATAAGGTTTATGACCCCACTGGTTGAACCCCGCGATGAAGCGGGAGAGTTGATCCTCAACCCTAACGGGACCCAAATATTGAATCCGTTTGTCACTGTTCTCGCTGACGACCTCGAGCATAGAAATACACTTATAGGAAATTTTTTCGCCGATATTGACCTCGGGTTTATACCTGGTTTAAATTATAGAATAAATTATGGTAATTCATACTATTGGAACAAATATTTTCAGAGTAACAGATATGCTAACGCACGTGCCGGGTCTGCTTTTAAAAGAAACACCAGTAAGTATGACTGGACGCTCGATAATATTTTTACCTATAAACGAAAATTCGCAGAAAAGCATGATATAAACTTAACTTTTTTATTTGGAAGAAGGGGGGTGAGTTTTGAAGGATCTAAAGCAGAGGGTTCTAATTTTTCAAACCTTCGATTGGGGTACAATGACTTAAACCAGGCGGCTGTCCAGGAAATTTTTTCAAGTGGTTATAAAGAAGATTATCTATATCAGATGGGGCGTGTAAATTATGTTTATGATGAAAAATATCTTCTTACAGCTACGCTGAGAAGAGATGGTTTTTCAGGATTTGCCAAAAATAATAAAATAGCCATGTTTCCGTCATTAGCCTTAGGCTGGAACATAAGTCGCGAGAGTTTTTTTAAATCCGAATGGATCAATAATTTTAAAGTCAGGGGTTCTTACGGTGTGAGCGGAAACCTAGTAGACAGGTATTCTTCATTGGCCAGGATAAATAGTTTTCCTGCAATTGTTTTTGGTGATGGAGGAACTACAGAATTCGGACAGGAAGTTCAGAATCTTTCAAATCCCAATCTGGGTTGGGAGAAAACAAAAGGATTTAATTTTGGCACTGATTTTTCCTTGTTTGACTTTCGTTTAAACGGGAGTATAGATTATTACTTTTCGCATACCTCAGACCTTATTTTTGATGTGTCTATTCCGCAGATAACGGGTTTTGATAATATTACCACAAATGTAGGTGAAGTAAGAAATTATGGCTTTGAAATTATTTTAGAAGGCAAGATTATCAGAACTGATGCGTGGAAATGGAATATGAATTTTAATTTTTCCCTTAATCGCAATGAAATAGTCTCCCTTGTTAACCTTGATGCTAATCATGATGGACAAGAAGAGGATCTGGTATCCAGTGGTTTGTTTATAGGAGAATCTATCAATGCTATTTATGGGTATGAATCTGAAGGGATCATACAGATAGGTGATGATGTTCCTGACGGATTTTTAGTTGGTACTCATAGAATTAAAGATCAGAACGAGGATGGTAAAATTACCCCGGACGATAGAATTATTTTGGGAAGAAGAGAACCTTCATACAGATTCAGCATTTTTAACGAAATAGGGTACAAAAATTTATCATTGCGTTTTTTTATCAACGCTGTTCAAGGCGGTAAAAACGGATATCTGGATGGAAATGAACCTAACTTTGGTGGAGGTGATAACGGGAGACGCCGTAACATTTATGAAGGTATAGATTATTGGACGCCTTCCAACCCTGATGCCAAGTATCGTCGTTTGGATCAGGCGCCTGCAACGGATTACACGCACTATGACAGCAGGAGTTTTATTAGGCTTCAGGATGTTTCTTTGGCCTATAGCTTTGATTCCGAATGGCTAAGAAGCAATGGTATTGGAAGTATGAAGTTTTTTTTAAGTGGAAAAAACCTATTGACCATTACGGATTGGAATGGCTGGGATCCTGAAACCGGAGCCGGTATACAGGTGGGTGCAAGACCTCTTTTAAAAGGATTATCACTAGGGGTGAATATTAGTCTTTAAATGAAACAACTAATCTTCAACATAAATAAGTTTAAATATAATGGATTATGAAATATATATTCAGAAACTTTAGTACACCTTTGGCTATTTTAACTATAGCATTGGCTTTTAACAGTTGTAATGAGGATAAAATACTCGGAGAAGAACCTGTCGATTTTTCTTCTCCGGAAAATTCTTTTAGTACGATGGATGACTTTAATTCTGCGATCTATGCCTTGTATAATAGGGCACAAAATATTCTGTCCGGAGGCGAATATAGACCCTTAGATTATATCTATGGCACCGATCTGGGTTATAATGGGGCTAATCAACTCAATCAGCGTTTCGGAAGTTATCCAGCCTGTTTGACACCGCAAAACGGACAAATCGGTTATCACTGGAATAATTATTATAAAATAATTTCTTCTTCAAATATTATTCTGGAAAATTTGGAAAATGCTGAAATAACCGAGGATCAGCGAACCTTTATCAAGGCTAATACTTTAATATTTAGGGGTCTGTCCTATAGGAATCTGGCTTATTTATATGGAGGTGTTCCAATTGAATTAGAAGAAGTAACCGCTCCTGAAGTCGATTATACCAGGGCATCCAGAGAGGATGTCTATGCACAGGCTGCAAGTGATTTAAATTTTGCAGCTGAGAATCTTCCGGGAATATCCGAGGTCATGGATGGTAAGGTCTCAAATTTAGCAGCATATCATTTACTGGCAGAAGTGTACGTTACTATGGGGCGTTGGCAAGAAGCTATCAGTGCAGCTTCTGTAGTTATTAATGATCCCGATACACAATTAATGACAGAACGATTTGGTTCCAGAAGTAGTGAACCCGGGGATGTTTACTGGGACTTATTCAGGCGAAACAATCAAAATAGATCATCCGGGAATACTGAAGGAATCTGGGTATGGCAGCAGGAGGTTGATGTGCCCGGAGGAAGATTGTCTTCCAGTAGTAGGGATGGTAGCAGTGCTCAGTTAGAAAGAGATGTTTCGCCTCGCCCGTGGAGCTTCCCTTATCAGGATCCAAATGGTGTTAATCCATTTTTATCTTTAGGAGTTTCAGATTATACCGGGGGAAGGGGTATTGGTAGGTTTAGGGGGACCAATTACTATATCTATGATATATGGAATGGTAGTTCTGAAGAAAATGACATGCGTAATTCCCGTTTCAATTTCATCCGTGACGTAGCATTTAATAATCCTGAATCTGTCTGGCATGGCCAAAATTTATCCGATCACAGAGATTTATTTCGTCAAAAGGCAATAGATACCATTCGATATTTTTATCCCTACCCATCAAAAGTCACTACCCCCGGCAACCACCCTCCGGAACTTTTTGTCAATCCGGAATTAAAAACTTTGAATGCAGCAGCTGCAGGCAGCACCTATACCGATCAATATTTTATAAGGCTGGCTGAGACCTATTTATTAAGAGCTGAAGCGTATCTGGGTATTGGCGATAAAAGCGCTGCGGCAGCAGACATTAATACAGTGAGGAACAGAGCCCGGGCAACTCCCGTATTGCCAGGTGAAATTGATATAAATTATATATTGGACGAACGTGCACGTGAACTAGGGATAGAGGAAAAACGCAGGCTTACCCTACAACGTCTTGGCTTATTGTATGAACGGGTGAGCCGTTTAAATGACGGAAACCCCATGTCAGGTAACTTTGGATTAGATATTCAACCTTTTCACGAATTATGGCCAATACCGGCAAGTGAAATTGAAAATAACACAGGTGCAGAACTTGAACAAAATCCCGGTTATTGAGTGTTAAGGGCAGCAAAGCAGGTCCTTTGCCGCAGATACTCTTTTTATGATCCGGATCCTATAACAATTAGTACTCTGAACTGTTGATTAACATGAAATTTTAAATGGCCAAGATTAAAAAATTAAATGATAAGAGTTTAGTAATGGAAACAGCAAAAATTAAAAGGTTTATCGCCTTTGTTATTATTTTATCTACCTGCATTTGCTGTGGTAATACAAATGCCGAAAGGAATTCGAAAAGTACGGATGAAAAAAAAAGGAGAGAAAGTCCCAATATTTTATTTGTTATTTCTGATGACCAGTCCTATCCACATGCCTCTGTATATGGAGAAAAATGGATAAAAACCCCTGCTTTTGACAGGGTTTCCAGGGAAGGGGTTCTTTTCACGAATGCTTTTGCTGCTTCTCCCGGATGCAGTCCGAGCAGGGCGGCAATCCTGACAGGCATGAACGATTGGCAACTAGAAGATGCAGGAACACATGCGAGTGAATTTCCTTTGGATTATACTGTTTTCCCCGATATTCTTGAAAAAATGGGATATAAAGCCGGGTATACCGGAAAAGGTTGGGGGCCGGGTAATTGGAAAATCAGTGGGAGAAAACGAAATCCTGCCGGGGAGGCTTACAACAAGAAAAAAAATAATCCTCCCACCAAAGGAATAAGTACGAACGATTATTCAGAAAATTTTAATGATTTCCTGGCTAAAAAAAAGGATGATGAACCGTTCTGCTTCTGGTTTGGGGCACATGAACCGCATCGGGGATTTGAAAAGGGATCAGGATTAAAAGCGGGTAAAGATATTGAGGAAGTAACCGTACCTGCATTTCTACCCGATGATCCCACGGTCAGAGAAGACCTGTTGAATTATGCCCTGGAAATAGAGTGGTTTGATCAACACCTCGGAAAAATTTTGGAGAAACTGGAAGAAACAGGTGAATTGGAAAATACGATCATCGTGGTTACCTCTGATAATGGAATGGCTTTTCCCAGAGCTAAGTCCAATACATACGAATATGGGATCCATGTGCCCTTAGCTATAATGTGGGGTAATCAAATAGAAGGAGGAAGGATCGTTGACGACCCTGTTAGCCTTATAGATATTGCACCCACCTTTTTAGAAGCGGTATCAGTTGAAGGGGGTGGGGATATTTCAGGGAAGTACGCTATGGAAGGGAAGAGTCTGATGAACCTGCTTATGAATGATAATGAAGAGGCGGAACCGTATCCTGTAAGAAGGGCGGCTTTCGCCGCAAGAGAAAGACATTCCAGCTCTCGGTGGAATAATTTAACTTATCCGCAGCGGGCCATTCGTACAGAAGGCTTTCTGTATATCAGGAATTTTAAACCGGAAAGATGGCCTGCCGGTGCTCCGCAAAAATATGAATCTGATGGAACACTGGGGCCTGAACATGGAGGCTATCATGATATTGATGCATCACCAACCTTTGATTTTATGCTGGAGCACCGAAATGATTCAGAGATCCGACCTTTCTTTGAAATGGCTGTTGGAAAAAGGCCCGCGGAAGAACTTTATGATATTAAAAATGATCCTTATTGCTTAGTTAACCTGGCCGGGGAGCAAAATTTTGAAGAGGAACTTTTGGAGCATAGAAGGGCTTTGGGTAGTTACCTTATGCAAACCAATGATCCGAGGGTTACCGGAAATGGTGATATTTATGAAACTTATATTCGATATTCCTTTATGAGAAAATTTCCAAAACCAGATTGGCTTCAAAATGATTCTTTAGCACGTATACGCATACCTCCAAATAAATTAAAAAAATGATTAACTTAAAATAAACCTGATGTCTAAAAACACCTTATTATTAGTATTAGCCATATGTTCTTTTCATTTTCTGTTTGCTCAACAGGATCCGCTGTCAAATTTTCCGGAAGGATCAGCACCGAAAGAAGTAGGTAAGCGTTTAGCCTATCATTTTGTAGGCAGCAGACATGAACTTTACGCAGGAAGATGGATGCACTATGCAAGCGTATGTGCCTGGAACGGTGCCCTCGACTACGCACTGAAAACGAATGACCAAAAACTCATCGGTTTGCTACAGGACAAGTTCGAGCCATTTTTCACGTATGAAAAAGCATTATTGCCCCCAATGAACCATGTCGATTACAATATGTTCGGCAGCCTGGCGCTGAAGCTTTACCAGATCACAAAAGACGAGCGCTATCGGGAAATGGGATTAGCCTATGCCGATACACAATGGGAAGTGCCCGGCAATGCAAAAGCGGAAGAAAAAGCCTGGGCAGAAAAAGGTTTTTCCTGGCAGACACGCCTATGGATCGATGACATGTATATGATTACCGTGGTACAGAGTGAAGCATATAAGGTTACCGGAGACAGGAAATACCTTGATCGCGCAGCCAGGGAAATGGTGATGTACCTCGATGAGTTACAGCGTCCTAACGGCCTGTTTTATCACGCACCTGACGTGCCTTACTATTGGGCACGCGGCGACGGCTGGATGGCAGTCGGTATGTCAGATTTGTTACGTATGATGCCTAAAGACCACAAAGACTGTCCGCGTATTATGAAAGGTTATCTGAAGATGATGAAAAGCCTGAAAAACTATCAGCAGCCAAGTGGTATGTGGAATCAATTGATTGATGAACCCACATTCTGGGCGGAAACCTCCGGAACGGCGATGTTTACCTATGCTTTTGTTGTTGGGGTACAGGAAGGTTGGCTTGATGCCAAAGAATATGCAACTACTGCACGCAAGGGATGGTTGGCCATGGTCCCGTATATTGACCAACGCAACAATGTCACGGAGGTCTGTATAGGTACCGGCAAAAAGAACGACCAACAGCATTATTACAACCGTCCACGTAATCCGGGGGATCTTCACGGACAAGCGCCTTATCTTTGGTGTGCCGCTGCATTGGTAGAAAATTAGTTTGAAATGGAACAGGTCCTAAAACCTTTTGACTTCTGTAGCCTTATCCAATCTGTAGGTTTCCCTATTGTGGAGTAAGGTTACAGAAGTGCTAGCCAATTTTATACATAAGGAAGCAGATCATATGAGATCGTACTAAAGGTTGCTATGCGTGAGGTTATACATAATCATACCAAAAGAGAGATTTCCAACCTTCTACCTAACGACGGAGAAACTGTTGAATAGCAGGTTGGGCCTTTTGAGCGGGAACATGCTGTATGGGTGGGGTACAACAGATGGAAAATAGTGTGGTCAACAGAGGCTAATGAGGTAGTGTATAAGGTATCGTCTATACCTGATCTTCACTTGAGTACTGCGCAAACGAGTGGCTATGGTTAAAATCGTTTGCAAAACACTGTAAAAGACTCGTTTACCTCCTCACTAACACTCGTTTTCTTTTTGGATTTACAGTAAAGAATTTGCTCAAATCGGACTATCCACCCCCCAAAGGAGGTGGCTTTTCGCCCGATTTGTGGCTTCGCCACCACAAATTCTAATCAAATAAAATACGTATTCAGGCGTAGCCATAAGAACATGACCACCACCTGAGGTGGTGGGTTTCTAAGTTATACTAAAATAAAGTCCCTTCCCTATGATCGGTTTTGTTGTCCAACAAATATTTGGTAATATGGGCTTCTCCGACTTCTGTACATCCCCTCGCTTACTTCGCTATGCTTATAAAACAAGGTTTTAAGTGGTCAGCTTGAATGTACAGACCTCCCCAGTTCCGCACTGTTCCATCTATCATCACGCCATCCCTATGACTCCGATAGTTTACAAGTTTTCCCCGATTGTTGATCCAACTTGTATGGCAGGGTTCGCGTACGTCAACACACTCCCCAAATCTACGGTTACACATCTCGAAGCTAATATTAGGTGTACACCTGAACATTACGGCTTGATGATTTGAAAGAACGAAGCTTCAGTTCACTACCTCACGGTAATTCCTGTTCGTTTTTCTTCCGGGTGAACAGTCAATTGCCCGGATAGGATTTTCACCTACTGGAATAGTGCAGCGGCTGGGCGAACCAACGGTTTGCGACTATGCACAGTGGCGGTTTTTACGCACTGACTTTTCGGTTTGGTACTGACGATAAATTTATGGAAATCACTTTGGATTAAGTATTTAAACCGCTATTTTTTATATACCGTTATTAGCGGTAATAATTTTTTCAATTAAATGATGCTCTGAATTGCAATGGTGTTTGTTGCGTATTCTTCTTAAACATAGTACTGAAAGATTGTGGGTATTCAAATCCCAAACCATAAGCGATTTCCTTTATGCTTAAATTAGTTGTGGAAAGCAGTCCTTTCGCTCTTTCAACTATGGACTCTTGAATATGCGCCTGCGCATTTCTGCCAGTAGCATTTTTCAATAGATCACTCAAATAACTAGGAGAAACATTGAGTTTTTCTGCAAAAAAGTTGACCGTTGGAACGCCCAATAGTGTAGCATCACTTTTTAGGTACGCATCTATTAATTCTTCCATTTTTACCACTATGCCATTATTTACGGAACTTCGCGTCAGAAATTGCCTGTTGTAAAAACGCTTTGCGTAATTGAGAGGCAGGTCAATGTACGAAACTATCAAATCCTGACTGTAATGGTCAATGTTATTTTTTAGTTCAGCCTGCATTTGATGCATAAGGGACATAATAACATTATCCTCTTTTTCAGAAAGGTGAAGCGCTTCTGCTGTAGAATAAGAGAAGAATCCGTAATTACCAATATTCTTTCCTAATTCATAATGCCGTATAAGGTCAGGTTTAAAAACCATCATATATCCTGACACGGGGTCATCTGTAGGATTTGTGACAGAAAAGATTTGACCTGGTTTGGTAAAACTCATAACGCCCTCATCAAAATCATAATGACCTTGTCCGTACCGAAACTTGCCTGAAGCACCTTTTTTAATCGCCACACAATAGAAATCATAATAAAAGCTGCTCCAAATTTCATTAGAATCAAATTTTAAAGTCTCAAAATCAATCACACTAATCAAAGGATGATGAGGTTTTGGTAAGTTGAACAACTTATGAAGTTCAGATATGGATTCAATTTTATACGGAACAGCTTTTTTCATACTATTTTTGTTCAAAATCAGTAGATAAAGATAAGGTTTTCCATTGTTCCATTTCTTCCTTTTCGTTTTTACGAACTTCAAGAATGGCATTATAACTATCAGAACCTAAAGGAAGATGCAAAGGAGGATTCGGCATTTCTGCAAGTTTACGTACTGCCTCTGCTAATTTTTCAGGGTCCCCCAATTGTTTGCCATCGAATCCCGTAAACTGTTCTACCTGCATGTCTAAATTATAGGCGTCAATTTTATGTTGCGCAACATTGAGCGTGTCCTCATTCATGAAATTTGTGCGGAAGGTTCCTGGGGCCAAGATGGTCACTTTAATGCCAAACGGCGCAACTTCTTGAGCCAACGCTTCCGATAACCCTATAACTGCGTATTTTGAAGCACTATAGCTTCCATTGCCCGGATAGCTCATATAACCCATCATAGAAGCAGTGTTGATGATATGCCCCGATTGTTGCCTGCGTAAATGTGGCAAAACGTTTCTGATGATATGGGTCATTGCAAAAACATTGACATCCATTGTTTTTCTAAACTCGGCATCACTTATTTCTTCGATATTCCCCAACAAGTTATATCCTGCATTATTGACCACAACATCTATTTGTCCAAATTTATCGATGCCTTCTGAAATAGCATTTTCAATAGCTGTCTCATTGGTGATGTCCAATTTTATTGGGAGCAATTTTCCCTTGTGTTCTTCAATTTTTTCTAAAAGTGTGTCCGTATTTCGAGAAGTTGCAATGACTTTATCGCCATTATTCAAAACTGCTTTTGTAATTGCAAATCCCATTCCTTTAGAGGCTCCGGTAATCAACCAAACTTTTTGTGTACTCATAATTTTTGTTTTTAACAAAACTACAAGGCATACAGATTTAGAAAGTTTTCAAATTAAGGATAAGCGTGTTTAAATTCAAGATTTCAGTTGATTTGTCTTATTACCGCTGCAAGTGTATTGACCAAGTATGACAAAATTCAATAATGTTTGGCTGGGATTTATGGCAGTTAAGAAATAGAGGGGGGTATAAAGCAGAAGATTTTGAAAAGTTTAAAATCATATAGAAATAAGTGCTATGAGTGCTGAAATTTGAATATTTTTAAAATATAATTTTGGTTGGGGCTTTGAAAGATGTACTGTAATAATGGAAGTTTTTCTGTCCCAAATTCATTCTATTTTTGGGACAGTGTAAACATGAAATTAAGGTAAATAATAGCCGGGATTAACTTTTGTAATATCCTTGAACTCTAAAAAACATCAATTAGCATCAAATCATATTGCATAGTCCACAACTTTTGGGATTGATCCGCAAAATGTTGTATCTATGTTGTATCCAAGGAGAAAAAACAGTAAAAAACACCTGATTTAAAATAAAAAAACCGAAGATTTCTCTTCGGTTTTTTGTGCGGCTGAAGGGAGTCGAACCCCCACGCCTTTCGGCACTTGATCCTAAGTCAAGCATGTCTACCAGTTCCATCACAGCCGCAAATGGATACATTTCTGTATCGGGGTGCAAATATAGCTTATTTTTCGAAAAATAAACTCCCTCTTTTTAAAAAATATCTTTTTCGTACTTTTGGTTTTATTATAAAAGTTATTCGACTTCATGGAAGATATTTCATCATACGTTCAGAAAAACAAAGAACGCTTTATTGAAGAATTGTTTGAACTCCTCAAGATCCCCTCCGTAAGTGCCGATCCCGCTTTTTCACAGGATGTACTGAATACTGCCGAAGCTGTAAAGGAAAGTCTTTTACAGGCGGGATGTAACCACGCAGAGGTCTGTGACACCCCGGGCTACCCCATTGTTTACGGAGAAAAAATTATCGATCCGCAACTGCCGACTGTACTGGTCTACGGCCATTATGATGTGCAACCTCCTGATCCTGTGGAACTATGGGAAAGCGGACCGTTTGATCCTGTGATCAAAAAAACGGAGATTCATCCCGAAGGTGCCATTTTTGCCAGGGGGTCCTGTGATGACAAGGGACAGATGTACATGCACGTAAAGGCCCTCGAATATATGGTAAAGAACAATGTACTTCCCTGTAACGTGAAATTTATGATCGAAGGTGAAGAAGAAGTCGGTTCGGAAAGTCTGGGATGGTTTATAGAACGCAACCAGGAAAAGCTGAAAAACGATGTTATCCTTATTTCCGATACGGGGATGATAAGCAATACCCAGCCTTCAATAACCACCGGTTTACGGGGATTGAGTTACGTAGAGGTAGCAGTCACCGGCCCAAACCGCGACCTGCATTCCGGTTTATATGGCGGCGGCGTAGCCAATCCCATCAATATTCTGACCAAAATGATCGCCTCCCTCCACGATGAAAATAACCATATTACAATTCCCGGTTTTTATGACAGGGTAGAGGATATTTCTGCGGAAGAACGTTCAGAAATGGCAAAAGCCCCTTTTTCCCTGGAAAAGTATAAAAATACCCTCGACATTGATGATGTTTACGGGGAAAAAGGATATACGACCAATGAACGGGGTTCCATTCGCCCGACACTGGACGTGAACGGGATATGGGGCGGATATACCGGGGAAGGTGCCAAAACCGTTATCCCGTCCAAAGCCTATGCCAAAATATCCATGCGGCTGGTACCCGACCAGGACTGGATGGAAATCACGAAATTGTTTAAAGACCATTTTGAAAGTATCGCACCGAAAGGCGTTAAGGTCGAAGTTAAACCACACCACGGCGGGCAGGCCTATGTGACTCCCATTGACAATATCGGTTATCAGGCTGCCAGTAAAGCATATACCGATACTTTTGGCGTAACACCCATTCCGCAACGAAGCGGAGGAAGCATCCCCATTATTTCACTGTTCGAAAAAGAACTGAAAAGCAAAACCATCCTGATGGGCTTCGGACTGAATACGGATGCCATACATTCGCCAAACGAACACTTCGGAATTTTCAACTACCTGAAAGGGATTGAAACCATTCCCCTGTTTTACAAATACTTTGCGGAATTACACAATTCCAATCCCGATTAAATCACAACTGAATAACAATACCGCAAGGGTACAAGATTTTGTACCCTTACGTGTTTATACCGAACATTTCGGTCCGAACGGATGTCTTTTTGCCTGATATCATTTCACTGACCAGCTTTCCTGTTGCCGGAGCAAGGCTCACGCCCATCATGGCATGTCCGGTGGCAATAACCAGATTGGGGATTTTTTCTGTCCCGGATATTACAGGCAGCCCGGAAGAGGTACAGGGCCGGAACCCGTACCATATATCCTTTTTGTCCGGAAGTTTTATCTCAAAACCGGGATAAAAACTGCGGATGGTATCAATAATTCCCCGTAACCTGTTTGTGTTGATCCGGCCGTCACGGGTATGGGTAATCTCCATGGTCCCCCCAAACCTCAGATCTTCTCCCATCGGGGTCACGGAAACCTTTCCCTCACATAAAATGGCAGGGTGCAGCGGTCTTTTTTCTGCATTTTTCAGAGTAAAACTATATCCTTTTCCCGGTAACAACGGAAGCCTTAATCCCAATCTTTTAGCCATATGGGCACTCCATGCCCCGGAGGCCAGTACAAACGCATCGGCATTGAAATCCCCCTTGTCGGTAATTACGGTTCTTATTGTATTTTCTTTTATCAGGAAGTCTTTTACCGCGGTATTCCCTTTCAGGATTACACCTTCCTTTAAAATTTCATCCCTTATAAACTTCATAAATTTATTGGGATACAAATGCGCATCCGACTTATAGTGAATACCACCCAAAACATCGGTATCCATACCGGTTTCCAGCTTACCGACCTCTTCTGCGGATAAAAAATCGACTTCCAGTCCCAGTTTTTTCGCTTCTTCCGCAACGTGTCTTTCTTCTTCTCCCGTCTTTTCCGTTCTGTATAACATTAATAACCCTTTCTCATCATAAAAGAACGAGTTATTCTGCCGGGCTAGGTCGCGGTACAATTCCTTGCTCAGCAAAGACAGGTCTTTCAATGCAGGCATGGCCCTTTCCACGTGCTTCCGGGTGGAATTCCTGTAAAATTGCCACCCCCAGGAAAACAATTCCCTGTCAAACCGAGGTTTTACATAAAAGGGGCTTTGGGGATTGAACATCCACCTCACTCCTTGTGCAATCATTCCGGGCTGGGCCAGTGGAATAATATGCGAAGGCACTATCAACCCGGCATTGCCAAAAGAACAACCTTTACTCATATCCGAAGTATCCAGCACAGTTACCCGATGGCCTTCCCTGGCAAGATAATATGCAGAACACATCCCTATGACTCCTCCTCCTATTACAATGACATCTTTCAATGGTTTATGTTTTAGAATTATTACAAGAAAATCAAACTACCTGAAATCCGTGGGCATAAGGATCATCATCATCTATAAAAATATTATTGTAGCCGATAACCCTCGCCCATCCTTCAATACTCGGTATAATGGCTTTTTTGCCCCCAATCTCGGTTACGGACTCTACCTTTCCTATAAATTTACTGCCTATATAGCTTTCGTGTACAAACGTTTTTCCCTGTTTAAGTTTGCCTTTGGCATGCCACTGGGCCATCCGGGCCGAAGTTCCCGTTCCGCAGGGGGAACGGTCAATGGCCTTGTCGCCGTAAAAAACCGCATTCCGGGCACTGGCATCGTCAGACAGCGTTTTTCCTGTCCACAGGATATGGCTAAGCCCGTTTATGGTATGGTCTTCGGGATGGACGAAGGTGTACTTCTCATTCAGCTGGTTTCGCAAATGCCTGCTCCAGCCGATGAGTTCGTCGGCAGGGTGGTGTTCCAGTCCTTTAAAATTGTCCTGTACATCAACAATACCATAAAAATTACCTCCGAATGACACGTCAATGACAAGCTTTCCGAGACGGGGACATTCCACTTCGAGGTTTTCGGCCTCAAGGAATGATTTTACATTGACCAACCGTACCGCTGTCACTTTTTTTCCTTCCTGCCGATAACTTACTTCCACCAGTCCCGCAGGGGTCTCCAGTCTTAATTTTCCCGGTACCTTGGGGGTGACCAGGCCCTCCTCTATCATAACGGTTACCGTACCTATGGTTCCGTGTCCGCACATGGGCAGGCAGCCGCTGGTTTCGATAAACAATATACCTACGTCATTGGCTTTGTCCGTCGGGGGATACAGGATACTTCCGCTCATCATGTCATGACCGCGGGGCTCAAACATCAGCCCTTTCCGTATCCAGTCGTATTCCCGTAAAAAATGTTGTCGTTTTTCACTCATGTTCTTTCCTTCCAGGAAAGGCCCACCTCCTGCAACTACACGTACAGGATTACCACAGGTGTGGGCATCCACGCAAAAGAATGTCTTTCTCACTACTTTATTACACCTAAGCTTATTGATGAATTGAATAACCTCCCGACTTCCGTTTATCCCGAGTACTTCGGTAAATTCCGCCGAAGAGCTACATATATTACTATTCAGACATTTCCCTAAACCTTAATCGAAAAGTGTCTTTGCGAAGAGCCGACCGGAGGAGGCAATATTGCAATCCCTTAGGGTAGGCACCATACCCCAAAGACATGCGAAAATCCGCCGGGAGACTGCCACGCCATGCTCGCAGTGACGACCGGTCTACTTTATTTATGATCGTCAGATTTTTGTTTTATATAGGCTTTTATCCGTTGTTCCAGGATAGGTAATGTTACCGTGCCCTGCTCCAGGACAATTTCATGGAATTCACGGATATCAAAGTCTTCTCCAAGTGCTTCTCTCGCCATTTTCCGAAGTTCCCGGATCTTTAATTCCCCGATCTTATAAGACAGGGCCTGACCGGGCCAGGAAATATAGCGATCCACTTCCGTATTGATCTCATGAATGGAGAGCGCGGTATTTTTCTTCAGAAAATCCACCGCTTCTTCCCTTGTCCATCCTTTGGCATGCAATCCGGTATCTACTACCAAACGGCAGGCACGCCACATTTCATAGGTAAGCCTCCCGAAATCTTCATAAGGTGTTGTGTATATCCCCATTTCCTTCGCCAGGTATTCCGTATAAAGCGCCCACCCTTCTCCGTAGGCCGACAGGTAAAGGTCTTTTCTGAATTCCGGAATACTGTCTCCCATTTCATTGTTGAGGGATATCTGCAAATGATGCCCGGGCACCGCTTCATGTGCCGTAAGTGCGGGGAGTACATACAGCGGTCTGCTGTCAAGGTTATACGTATTCACCCAATAATAACCGGGTTCGGTATCGGAAGAAGCTCCTACATACCTGCCCCCCGTATATTTGGGAGCTATGGCATCGGGTACGGGGGCCACTCCATAGGGCTTCCGGGGTAAAGTCTTGAAAAACCGGGGGAGTTGTGCATCTATTTTCTTGGCTATATTCCGCGCTTCCCTGAGCAATGCTTCCGGGGTTTCGGCATAAAACCGATCTTCCGTCCGCAACCAGGTCAGAAACTCATCAAAAGTGCCTTCAAAGTCCACCTCATCGATAATCTGCTGCATTTCTTTTCTGATCCGTGACACTTCTTTCAGACCTTTCTGATGAATTTCGTCTGCAGTGAGCGACAATGTGGTGTAATAACGTATCCGGTTATCGTAATAGGCCATCCCGTTCGGAATTTCCGAGACCCCTATCGTGGTCCGGGTCCCGGGATAATACTCTTCCTCAAAAAAACGTTTGATCCTTTTAAACTGCGGGGTGACATATTCAGATACCACTTTTTTAGCCACCTTTGCGATAGAATCTTTCTTTGCTTCCGAAAACCGTTCGGGCAGGTTTTTGAAAGGCGAATAGTAAAAACTGTCTTCTGGGTTCGCTACGATATGATCTTCATAGGTTTTTTCATATCCTTTTAAGATCACCTGCGGCTGTGAAATCCCTTTTTTAAGCCCTTCGCGAAGTAACGCAATATGGTCGTCCACAAACTGAGGGATGGCCCTGAGCACTTCGAGATATTTCTTCACTGCCTCGGCATTGTTTAACGGATGTACCCGGTAAGTAAGGTTATTGTGAAATCCTGCATCGGACAATATGGGATTCAGGTAAGCCTCAAATTCATACCGATCTGCATCTTCCTTCAGGGTAAAGCGAAGCAGTTGCAACGATATTTTTTCGGTTTCCGAAAGTTTTCGGGTATTCAGTGCGTCCAGCTTTTCCATTTCTTTCCTGGCAAACGCGGCTTTTTGCTCATAAAGCTCTGCGGTGTACCTACCCAGAGGATACTGTTCCCGGTCAACAGGTTTAAAATCTTCTACTTCCCTTATGATATCGGCCAGTTGGCCGGAAGCGTCTTCTTCCTGTCCGGCGACAGGAAAAATTATTCCGGAAAGGAATAACTGACATAGCAGTCCCGGCAAAATTCTTTTTATCATAAACTTATAATTGCGGTTTACAGACCTGCCGTGGTTTTTTCTCTGTTGACCATGCGTAAAATTCCCAAAGGATTGTCGTTCTTTAATTCATCGGGCAACAGATTACCGGGCCAGTCCTGATAAGAGAATGGTCTTGCCCATCGTTTTATGGAATGTATTCCTACTGCCGTAAACCTGCTGTCTGTCGAGGCCGGGTAAGGGCCGCCGTGTTGCATGGACGGACATACTTCCACTCCTGTAGGGACACCATTACAGATCATTCTGCCCACACGGTTCTGCAATGCTTCCACTACACTACCGTTTTCCCTTAACTCTTCTTCTTCGCCGAGTATGGTTCCCGTAAGCTGCCCTTCGAGGTTTTTGATAACGGTGGTCATCTCTTCCTTATCTTCACATTGGATCACTACAGAAAAAGGACCGAACACTTCCTTGTGCAGGGTATTGTTTTCCAGGAATGTTTTGCCTTCAACAGTAATAATTTCCTGTTGTGCATAATTTGTTTTCACCGTTTTCTCATATTCTGCCACCACACATACTTCCGGCTGCCCTGAGACTTCTTCTTTCAGCCTGTTAAATGCTCCGTGAATGTTAGGATGAAGCATACAGGTAGGGGCGATCGCCGTTATTTTTTCTCCGAGTGTTTGTGTAAACTCCCTCAGTTCTGCCCCTTTTATACCGATGATCAATCCCGGGCTGGTACAGAATTGCCCCGTTCCGAGCATAATGGAACCGGCATACTGCTCTGCCCAAAACCCGGCTTTTTCCTTCAATGCTGAAGGTAAGGCCACCACCGGGTTTATACTTCCCATTTCGGCAAATACGGGTATGGGCTCTTCGCGCTTTGCGGCCAGGTCAAACAGTGCCCTGCCCCCTTTTATGCTCCCTGTAAAACCTACGGCTTTTACCCCGGGATGCTGCACGAGTTTGGTCCCTACTTCCACACCACTGCTGTTCAGGTTGGAAAACACACCTTCGGGCATTCCGGTTTTTTCTGCTGCCTTCACTATTGCCGAAGCCACCAGTTCACCTGTACCGGAATGCATGGGGTGACTTTTTACAATAACCGGACAACCCGCTGCCAATGCGCTGGCCGTATCTCCCCCTGCCGTAGAATACGCAAAAGGGAAATTGCTGGAACCGAATACCACTACAGCACCGAGCGGGATCAACATTTTCCGGAGATCAGGCTTCGGAGCGGGTTTTCGGTCGAGAATGCCCGTGTCGATAGTGGCCTCTGTCCAGGAGCCTTCAGCAACCAGTTCGGCAAAGGTGCGAAGTTGAAACAGTGTTCTCCCTCTTTCCCCTTCAGCCCTTCCTCTCGGTAAGCCGGACTCCTGCATATAGGTTTCCAGGAGCGGTTCGCCAAGGGCTTCCATTTCGTCGGCAATGGCATTTAAAAATTCTGCTTTCCGCTTTCCGGAAATATCCCTGTAACTTTCAAAAGCCCGTGATGCCAAACGGACCGCTTCGTCGATCTCTTCCGCTGAGGCCTCATGGAAAACCCAGGGATTTTCCGTGTTCAGTTCCGGGTTAAACGTTTTGTAAGTTATATCGGATGTTGATGACTGACCGTATCCTATGTAATTTTTTCCTGTTATCATTTTCAATGATTTTTTGATTTTACTGTTTGATACTGTACAAGTTTTGCCTCGTTCGGGGCCACACGGTTGTGTGCCTCAACATAAAGTTACAAATTTTTGTAGTCAGGAAGAACCGGCCTGGTCTTCAGGCTGTCTTCTATGACCTGCAATACGTGTTCGCGTTCTTCTCCTTCCAGGGGTAACCTCGGTGCGCGTACCTTTTCAGTACCTATTCCCGTAGCGACTTCGGCCAGTTTGATATTTTGTACCAGTTGCGGACTCAGGTCGAGCTCAAGCAATGGGGTAAACCAGCGGTATATCCTGTAGGCTTCCTCTATTTTTCCGGCCTTGGCCAGTTTGTATATAGCAACGGTTTCGCGAGGAAACGCGTCTACCAGCCCGGCTACCCAGCCATCGGCCCCTGCGATCAGGCTTTCCAATGCCAGGGGGTCTACCCCGCTGAGTACCTTTAACCGGTCTCCAAAACGGTTGATGATCCGGGTAACATTGGTCACATCCCGGGTAGATTCCTTTACCGCCTGGATGTTGTCCAGCTTCAGCAGCTCCTCAAACATATCAAGCGTAACTTCGATCTTGTAATCTACCGGGTTATTGTATATCATAATGGGAAGGGAAGTGCTTTTCGCTATTTCGCTGAAATAGGTCACGGTCTCCCTGTCCGTCGCCTTATAGCGCATGGGAGGCAATACCATTAATCCTTCGGCACCGTCCTTTTCTGCTTTATGGGCTACTTCTATTGCTTTTCTGGTCACCTGTTCGGCGATATTCACAATCACAGGGACCCGCCCTTTTGCAATATCCACGGTAGTACGGATAAGTTCTCCCTTTTCCTCATCGCTAAGCGTACTGGCTTCACCGAGCGTTCCTCCCAGGATGATACCGCTTACCCCTGCTTCGAGCTGGGCATTGATATTGACTTCAAAATTTTTCAGGTCCAGTTTATCGTCTTCTGTAAACTTGGTTGTTACGGCAGGCATAACACCTTTCCATTGTATAGCCATTCTGATCGTTTTTAAAAAAATAACATTATGTGGTTCAAAAGTAAGGGCTTCTATAAGCACGAAATAATCCAGAATTAGCAATTATTGATACTATATTAACTATTTCGAATAAAAACAATCAGCATTTGAGTAATATTTGCGTATTTTGACCATTCATTCCTTTATTAAGGAGTCATTTTTTTATTGTCGAATACAAATATAGATGCGAGTATTACCTTTTAAAATTCCCAAAACCAAGGAAGAATCCCTGATCTACCAGGAAGACTTCGAGAAGGTATTTTACGATAAACTACATCAGCACGAGGAGATACAGGTAAGCCTTATTGTATCGGGAGAAGGCAGTTTAATTGTGGGGGACAGTATTAATCAGTACAAGCCCGGCGATGTTCTGGTTATTGGTGAAAACCTCCCTCACGTGTTTAAAAGTGATAATTCCGCGGACCGGTATTCTTTTATGATCACCCTGTTTTTTACAACGGCTTCCTTCGGAAAGGACTTTTTTCACCTTCCGGAATTCGGTATTCTCGAAGAATTTTTCCGGTATTCGGAATACGGATTTAAGGTCCGCACGAAAAAAACGGCCTTAAAAAACCGGTTTCTGAAACTGAAAAAAGCCAATAAGTACAAGCGGTTTCAGTTATTTCTCGATATTTTACGCCTGCTGTCCAAAACGAAAAAACAAACTTTGTCTACTTTCATCTATCAAAAAAACTACACGGAAAACGAAGGGAAGCGTATGGGCGACCTGTTCGAATATGTCATGCAGAATTACGACGGGGTAATCACCCTGGATACTGCTGCCGATATTGCCAGCATGAGTAAAAATGCCTTTTGCAGGTATTTTAAACAACGAACCAATAAGACATTTTTCCAGTTCCTTATCGAGGTCCGGGTAGAGAACGCCTGTAAACTCCTCCTGAAAAACAGGGAACTCTCCATAGCCGACATTTCCGACCGCTGCGGGTTTCAGAATATTTCAAATTTTAACCGGAAATTCAAGGAGATCAAGGGGACCACCCCTTCGCAATACCGCAAGTTACAGGGACGTTAAATTCTCTTGCTGCCTTTTGGTGAGCCCTTTTACCACCAGGTCATAGGAATGATCGATAAGCTCCCGTATGAGTTCCGGGGGCAACTCACCATTCCCTATATCTACCGTATTCCAGTGCCTTTTGTTCATGTGGTAGCCGGGTTGGATACTGTCGTATTCCGCTCTTAATTCGTTAAGGCGTTCCGGATCGCATTTCAGGTTTACGGAACGGTCGCCTGCCTCCCACTTGTTTAATGAAGTAAGTGCAAACATCTTTCCCATAACTTTAAAAACAATAGTGTCCTCCCCGAAAGGGGCATCTTCGGTAGCCCCTTTTTTGTTCAGGCAATAATTTCTCAGTTCGTCTATGTTCATAGTTTATCTGGTTATTGAGTTATTGGGTTGCCCGGTTACTGAGAAAGGTTATTTACTTTGCCTGTTACAAACAATCCTTTCTCTCTTAAATAGGCCGATAATCTATTCTCTATCCTCCTCACCGTCCTCAATCAACTCTTTATCAACTTCTTTTATTTCGAGGGCGGAATAGTCCAGCTTCCACCCTATTGTCTGCACAATGGTTTCTATCAGTAAAACGGCTTCCAGAACTTCCTTCCGGGCAGTTTCCATCAGGCCGCTCTCGGGAATTTTGTCGAGAATGTGCTGCTTTGCTTCCTTGTTCAGTTCCGTAAGGTCCGTCGAGGCAAACCTGTTGAACAGTCCGTTTTTCACATCGTAATATTTCAGGTCGGGTTCGATGGACAACACCTGTGGCTGCGGGAAATCAGTGAGAACAATCCGTTTTTTCTGGTTGTCGGCACGCATTTTCACTTTTCGGAGGTCAAACCCTACATGCACTTTGGCATTGATGATTATCAGCGCCTTTTTCCTGCTGGAAACAAGGCTTAAAAAACGTTCCCGGGTATTTTCATAATGGTATATTTCGGCAAAATCGCCTTCTACGGTTACCAGTTTGCACACCCTCCTTATCTTTTCCAGTAAGACCACTGATTGTTTCTGCGTGAGCTGCCTGTTTTGCCTTCTTTTGAGATAGGTATACAACCAGTATGTAACTATAACGCCCAGTACAAGGCCTATCAATAAAGTAATAACGTCGTTCATATCAGCTTTAATTACTCCTTTCCTATGGTTCCCAGATGCGTATGTTTAAAAGAATCCCCGTATTTCAGTCCGTATCCCAGCATACGGTCAAAGCTGGAATGTGCAAACAGTATAGTCCCGATCATCTGCATTAGTTCCGCATGTACAAAAAAACCGAGCAAATATATGACTATGGCAATACCTTTATGATGAAAAATATTGTAGGTTACCGCTCCTGTTCTGGTGTTCCAAATATATCCGACCATACCGATATCGGGCGCAAAAAACAGGCCGGCAAACCACCACCAGGAATAATCCAGCCCGCTGAAAAGGAAAATGCCCAGGGCCAGCATTAGAAGTTCTTCTAACTGTAATGTTCGTTTCATACTACCATACTTTATAGAGCACAGGTTTACTGGGGGAAGCATCATTCACAAAAGATGCTATCTGTAAATTTAACAAATATGTTCCATCTGCTACCGAATCCGGGACAAAAATAAATTCCGTAATGGTCGCATCCAGCCTTATCCGGCCATCTACATCCCAGAAAGCTTTGTGTGCCAATAATTTTCCTTCATCCTTTTCCCTGTCTACCGACGGAAGGTCTGTCAAAAGATGTTTTATCCCCGATTCCCGGAGATAAACGGTAACCGCTTCCTCCAGATAGGGAGGATTGGTATGCGAATATTTTCTGGTTAGTTTGCTCCTATCGTTGGGCAATGTACGGATGATCACTGCTTCGGGAGTTTTTCCATTCAATAGATGCACTAGCTGTTTTTTGGAAATTACCAGATCTTCCCCCTGGGATTCCGGTTGTACGGAGATCACTTCTGCCATAAAGAAAAACTGTTGCAATACGTCATTGACATTGTAAAACTCCCTGGTAATATGCCCCGCACATTCGGTGTGCGTACCATGTGCATGGGGATTGAATCGGATATTATTGAAATTGGTCGAAGCTCCCGAAGCCACACTTCCCGTCCAGTCGCCCGACCGAACGGGCGTAATTTCCGGCGCTCCGAGATACCACGCCACGGGATTGTCTTCCGATGCGCGTAAAGGGATGGAAATGTCCAGAGGTTGACTCAGGTTTGCCTTATATATTTTATCCTGATAGTGTATTGTAGTTTGCATATTGCAATTTAGGTATAATGCGGGAATTGACGAGAGAATATCCTTAACACACCCCAAAAGGGATATTTTTTTGCCGGTTACCGCCAAAACCTATAGTTTTACTCTTCCGTAAAATTGTATCCTGATGACCATGCGTAAAATAGTCCTGACCTGTTCTCTTTTTCTTTTACTTTTTATCTGTATCCCTGTGTTTGCCCAGGACGTACATCCGGATGCGACCATCATACAGCAGCATGTGAATTTCCTCGCCGCAGACAAAATGAAAGGGCGTGGCACAGGCAGCAGGGGACTGAAAAAAGCGGCCCGGTATATCGAGCGCCGGTTCAAAAAATACGGACTCACCCCGGCAGGAACCCGGAAATTCAAACAGCCCTTTACTGCAAAGGTGAAAAAAGTGGTCGTTAAGGACAGCATACGAAAGGCCAATAACATTATCGGTTTTCTGGATAACGGTGCTCCCTACACTATTGTTATAGGTGCGCATTACGATCACCTGGGCACGGGGAAACAGGGCAGTTCCAAACACCCGCAACCCGAAGGGCTCATTCACAACGGTGCGGACGACAACGCATCAGGAGTTGCAGGTCTGCTGGAACTGGCCCGTTATTTTTCCGGTAACGGGGAAACCGAAGCGTACAATTTTCTGTTTATCGCCTTTTCTGCAGAAGAACTGGGACTTTTGGGCTCAAGATATTTTACGGAACATCCGGTCATCCTGCTGGAAAACATTCACTTTATGCTGAACATGGATATGATAGGCCGTTACAACCCGGAACGGGGGATCGGAATAGGAGGATACGGTACCAGCAGTAAATGGCCGGCAATTTTTGAAGGCGTAAAAGCCGGAGTCAAATTCTTCACGGATAATGCCGGAAGCGGTGGCTCCGATCACGGTTCTTTTTACGCAAAGCAAATTCCGGTCCTGTTTTTCCACACCGGCGGCCATCCGGACTATCACATGCCTTCGGACGATGCCGACAAAGTCAACGCCGAAGCCGAAGCAAAGATCATCGCCCTGGAAATACAGCTAATAGAAAATGCAATGGAACAGGAAAAACTGCCTTTTACCGAAGTCAAAAATTAATTCACAAAAAAGAGATCAGCAGCAATACCGTCGGTAAGGAATTTGCCTTTGGGCGTTGCCTGCAAAACATCATCATAAAGGCTTAATGCCCCGTTTTTTATGTGCTTCCCGGCCTGTTTCAGCAGGTAATCCCGGTAAACCGTCCCGAAATCCTTTTCCACCCGGTGTACAGACACACCCCAAATGGTGCGCAAACCGGTCATTACATATTCATTATAACGGTCAATTCCCGTCAGTATCTCCGTCTCACAGGGCAATACTTTCTTGCCGATGGCCCTGATATACTTCGCATTATTGGCGATATTCCAGCTCCTGGCCCTGCCATCATAACTATGTGCGGACGGGCCGATGCCCAGGTACTTTTTTCCCAGCCAGTAGGCCGTATTGTTCCTGGAAAAGTATCCTTCCTTACCAAAATTGGAAAGTTCGTAGTGTACAAACCCCCCGGATTGAAGCGTTTCGGCCAATATGGCAAATTGTTCCCCCGCCTGCCCTTCATCCGGTGCCGAGGTTTTCCCCGTGCGGATAAACTTTTCCAATGCGGTTTTGGGTTCCACGGTAAGTGCATAGGCAGAAATATGCGGAATATTATAATGCAATGCCATTTTCAGGTTTTCCCGCCAGCGGATATTGTCCATCCCCGGAATCCCGTAAATAAGGTCTATGGTGATATTGTCAAAATACCGGGTAGCCACGGACAGGCATTCCCGGGCTTCCTCCGCATTATGGGCACGGTTCATCCATTTCAGGTCGGTATTAAAAAAGGACTGGATACCGATGCTCAACCGGTTTACCGGGGAAACAGCCAGTGCTTCGATCTTTTTTCCGGAAAGATCGTCCGGATTGGCCTCTAAAGTGATCTCCGGATTTTCTACGACTTTATAATGCGCATAAACCGTATTGATAAGTTCGGCTAATTCCTCCACTGCTAACAGAGAAGGGGTACCGCCCCCGAAATAGATGGTTTCCACGGCCTCGTCCCGGAATTCTTCTTTTCGCAGTTGCAATTCCTTTTGCAAGGCGCGTATCATCTCATCCTTTTTCGCGGTGGACGTGGAAAAGTGAAAATCGCAATAGTGACATGCCTGTTTGCAGAACGGTATGTGGATGTATATGCCTCCCATGCGTATGTTTCAAAATTCTATCCGGACTTTATTTTTTGACGCGACCTTCATTTTGTTTTACAAATGCACCCCAGCCGCTGTACCCTTTTTGTCCGGATGTTTTCCCGGAATTAAAAAAATGGCAGACCGCCGCCGCCAGACCGTCGGTGGAATCGAGGTTTTTGGGAAGTTCTTTCAGATGAAGCAGGTTTTGCAGCATCCCGGCCACCTGCTCCTTACTGGCATTTCCGTTCCCGGTAATGGCCATTTTTATCTTTTTGGGCGAATATTCGGTCACAGGTACTTCCCTGGAGAGCCCCGCTGCCATGGCCACCCCCTGTGCCCTTCCCAGCTTGAGCATGGACTGTACGTTTTTACCGAAAAAAGGCGATTCAATAGCTATTTCATCGGGGTGATAGGTGTCTATCAGCTCTATTGTACGTTCAAATATCATCTTGAGTTTCAGGTAGTGGTCGCTGTACTTTTTTAATTGCAGTTCGTTTAATTGCATAAACTGCATCTGTTTGCTGACTACCTTGATCAACCCGAATCCCATTATGGTTGTTCCCGGATCAATGCCCAATATTATTTTTTCTTTTGTCAAAATTCAAAACGTTAGGAAGCTTTCCTCCGCAAAGGTACGAAGTTAGAACGGGTTTCAGGGAGTGTTGCCCGAAGAAGGCGCAATAGCCTGAAGTACTATGGGCAAACGGTATTTGGTGGTTACGGGGATATTCCGCTTTAAGGCCGGGTGTAATCCGGGCATATTATCCAGGCTTATGCGAACAATACTGTCCAGGTCGGGGACATGTTTTTCCCATTGGTCCCTCTGCTCTATTTCGGCAACAGATACCTGTCCGGTACGCGAAATAAGGAACCTCACATAAATCGTATCGTCCACATTGCCGTGCATCACTACTTCCTGGTCTTCTATACCCGCATAAAGGTGCCGGATAAACGTATTTTCAAAACACGTTTTTTGCTGTGCTTTATCCGCCGTCTCATCACAACTTTCAAACAAGGGATACTGATCGATCTCGTTCCAGTTGATGTTCCTGATCTCGTCACGGACGAGTTCGTCGGCAGCAACTTTTTCCTTACGGAACCAGTTGCAGGAGGACATCATTACACAAAAAACAATGCCTGACACTATGTGCAAAAAAGCACTTCTTTTAAAGTCGTACCGGAATACAAAAGAGAAAAAGTCGCCTGTTATTCGCATAAAACACCCGTTGAATGCTGAAAATTACGACTTTTTGAGAAATATCAACAATTTTATGGCGGTTTCCGTATTTTTTGCTCGTCAACAAGTTCGGAGCAAGCTTGGGGGGCGCAAACCGGAAAATCCCGGAAAACATCTTAACGCAGGCACCAGGGTGTTTTAAATCTCACTTAGTGAGTAAAACAGGGCTATTCGGCATCGGCCTCCATATGCATCTCCTTTTTAAGTGCCGATATTCGTTTGGCTACATAGTCTTTATATATAAGGACCTGTCCGGAATTACCGAATTTTTCGATAAAATCTTCGTAATACCGGAGTTTTAATTCCGGATCGGCATAGTAGTTATCGGCTACGAGGCATATCCTGTAATATAAATGTGCGCTTCCCGGGTCTTCCCGACTGGCTTTTTTCAGGTAGTCCAGTCCGGTTTTCACATCTTTCTGTTCCAGGGCGACATTGGCCAGGGTTTCATATTCGTCTTCAAAAGTGACCTTTTTTGCTTTTATCGCGGCTTCGGCATACCGGGTCGCGGGCTCATAGTTATTCAGTTTGAGGTATATCTTGCTCAGTGCCAGTAATGTTTTCGGGTTAGGGTTTATCCCGTTAATTTCCAATGCCCTGCCATAAGCTTCAATGGCTTTTTCATATTCTATTGTAATTGCATAACAATAGCCCAGCTTTTCAAAAATATAAGCTTTTTCCTCACCCAACTCCACCAGCCGTTCAAACCCGGGGATCGCTTTATCGTGATTTCCGTTGTTAAACAGGGCCAGGGCCTTCAGATTGATGAGTTCAACGGAGTTCGGATAGAAATCCAGTCCCTTGTTCACATATTTCAGTACGGTGTCTTTTTCCCCGTGTTTCAGGTAGTATTTACCGATCTGATAAATGCTCTTCAGGTGCGTATTGTCAAGTGTAAATGCCTTCTTAAAAGCTTTCAGTGCCGTAAAAGCATCTTTAGTGCCCCGGATACTTCGCCCCAGCCGGTAAAAGTTACCCGGATTAAGACTGTCTTTTATTACCAGGTCCATAAAAGTGGTTCTGGCCTTTTGATATTGTTTGGTTTTCAGGTAGAGTTTGCCCTGTTCACTTTGGGCCAGCAGCATTTCGGGGTGTTTTTTCAGCAATTCCCCATATTGTACGACGGCTTTGTCATAATTTCCCAAGGCACTGTAGGCGCGGGCAATCTGCAGGCTGCTGTTTACCGAAGGATATTGTGCATATACATTGATCGCTTCGGTATAATTGCCCATGGCATACAGGCTGTCGGCCACATGCAAGGCCGGGGACTGCGCCCCGGCCCTTAAAGTAACAATCAAAAAAACTAAAATCAGCAAAAAATTCTTTCTGAGCCTCACTGTCTTTGTTTTTTGGTAATCTATTACTGCAGCAATGCTATACTACATAGCAACTTTATATCTGTTTTCGTCATTCACGGTAAATTCCATATCAGACAAGCCGATATAATTTACGGTTAGCACTTCTCCTTTCGATGCCCTGATCTTAAAATTGCCGTCAAAATCGGTTATCGTACCCCGGTCTGTCCCCTTCACCATAACATTTGCCCCGGGCAGCCCTTTTGAGTAATTCGAAACAGATCCGTACACATATTCGTTACTTTTGGATATATCATTAAATGCTACCACCTTTCTATCTTGTGCATCTTCCCTTATACCAGAATGTTGTTGTTCGTTCGAAGCCGAAGATAACCTGAATGTTATCGGGATCGAGAAAGGTACATTAACAGGCTGTCCCTTCTGTTCGCCGGGGGTCATTTTGGGGAGCCTTTCTATAATGCGTACCGCTTCCTTTTCCAGTATGGGAGAAGGGCCTCTCTTCCTGATATCTACAATATTTCCTTGCTTGTCTATCGTAAACATTATCGCTACCCTCCCCTGGATACCTTGCTGCTGGGCCTCTTCCGGATAGCGGAAATGCTTGCGGATGTGTTTCTGTATTTTTTCCCGGAAACACGACCTCGGGTCGGCCGCATTCTCACATCCGGGGAATACGGGTGTCTGGTCGACAACAGCAAAGGGGACACCCACTCCTGATTCTGAATGATCAAGCTTCGGATAGTCTCCTTCCGGTTTCGCTGATTCTACTTCATATCCTACAACCACTATTTCACTGAGCATCATAACCTCCTGTTTTTCCTGTTCGGTGAGGTTCTCTTTTTCGGCAATGGTGGCTTTTAACTGCTCGACCTGTTCGGATATGGAACTGTTTTGTTCGGGAACGACGGCTTCGTCGTTTTCGCAGGAACTGTACATCAACATACTGAGTACCAGAGGAACCAGCACCAGATACTTGAACTGCCAGATTTTTCTGGATCTTGATTTTTGTAACATAACTATTCGTTTTTTGATTAATGATGATTTAAAAAATGGATTGACAAATGATATTTTTTCGGTTTGAAACACTTCCTCCAGCAAAAACCGGTAGCTTTCCTTTTTGTCCGGACCTGTACTCCTGGCATCGGCAATAAACTCATGCAGTTCGGCCATACGGCTCTGGAAGATGTATATCAGCGGGTTAAACCAGAAGAGGACACGCAGTAATTCAAAGAACAACAGGTCTATCGTATGTTTTTCGCGGATATGTACCAGTTCGTGGGCAATGATATGACTGTGATCTTTTTTATAGACTTCTTCACCCAGGTAAATGCTGTTAAAAAAGGAAAATGCCGCATTGCTGTCCGGCAGCACCACTTCTTCGTAAACCTGTTGTTTAACGATCTTCCCCCGGTATCGCAGCCAGTATATCCTGCCGATCTTTACCAGGAACAGCATGAAACTCAGTACTGCCCCGGCGAGCAGTACCCACTGCCAGGCCGGGATACCGGTGGTTACCTCCACTGTCTGTTCCTGTTGTGCTCCGGGCCCTACAATAACTTCGGGCAGGGCCACGACGTATTCCTGCGGCATTACCTTGCCCAGTTTTTCTATTTTGATAAGGGGAATAACGCAGGACAATACCGGGGTTACCCACAGGTAGAGCCTGTTCCAGTTAAAGAAGGTTTCCTTTTTGAGGAACAGATCATAAACAATCAGAAAAAATAATTGAAATGCGACGGTTTGCAACAGGTAATGTATCATTTTTCCGGGTCTTTATCGTTAACTTCCTTTAATATATCTTCGAGTTCTTCCATGCTGATGTCGTTCTTTTTCATAAAAAAGGAAACCATGCTTTTAAAAGAACCCTGAAAGTAATTGTTCACCAGTTTGGTAATAGACTGGTTACTGTATTCCGACTTCCTGAGCAACGGATAATACAGGTAACCTTTTCCTTCCTTTTCATGCCCCACAAAGCCTTTGCTCTCCAGTATCCTTACAATGGTAGATACCGTATTGTATGCCGGTTTCGGCTCTTCCAATTTTTCGATAATGGCGGCCACATTGGCTTTTTCCAGTATCCATAATATCTGCATGACCTCTTCCTCGGCCTTGGTTAATTGTTTCATTTCGGATTTTCTTTTCAACTAAGTTATTAGTTCATTAACGCAAATATAACTAAATATTTAGTTTAAACTAATTTTTTAGTTAAAAATTTATTTGATCGTGGATTTAAAAACCCGCCGCCCCGTGTTTTTTTATTACATTAGCGTATACATAAAGAAAGACCATATGGACATTGCTTTGACGATTCTCGGCCTTTTGTGCATGCTTATCGGTATTCTCGGCAGTATATTGCCTATACTCCCCGGACCTCCCATAAGCTGGGTAGGGCTTTTATTATTACACCTTACCAAAGCGGCTACCCTGAGCTGGTGGTTTCTCGGTATTACACTTCTGGTAGCCATTGTAATTACCGTACTGGACTATGTAGTACCCGCCATGGGGACAAAAAAGTTCGGCGGGAGCAAAGCGGGAATGTGGGGGACCACTATCGGTCTTGTTGTGGGGATTATTGCGCCTATCCCGCTTGGTATCCTTATCGGACCTTTCCTGGGGGCACTTATCGGGGAAATGATAAACAAGGCGGATAGCAAAACCGCCCTCCGGGCTGCTTTCGGTTCTTTCCTCGGTTTTTTAACAGGAACTTTCATGAAACTGGTAGTGACCGTAGTTTTCTTCGTTATGTTCCTCGTTAAAATGTGGGATTACAGGATGGAACTGTTCGCTTTCGGGTAGTCGTGATTGTCGGTTTGGGAGTTCCGGAGCTCTTATGGATATGTTCGATCATACCTATAAATATAATAATCAAGCAACACCCGAGGCAGAGCCTCGGGGGAATTCTATGGATTAAATTCCAAACTAATTATTATTAAAAGTCTCCTCCAGGTCGTAATTTTGCAATCCGATAACGAAGACCTTATGCTAGACTTACTTAAGAAAACCTTGTTCTCCACTAAATTAATGGCCATTTTGTTTCTTCTATTTGCTACTGCAATGGGTATGGCAACTTTTATTGAAAATTGGTACAGCATCGAAACCGCCCGTATTTACATTTACAATGCCACCTGGTTCGAGGCCATTATGGTTTTCTTTGTGATCAATTTTTTAGGGAACATTTACAGGTACAACCTTCTGCAATGGAAAAAATGGCCTGTTTTGATTTTACACCTTTCATGGATACTGATTATTGTAGGGGCTTTTGTAACGCGATATATAAGTTACGAAGGCATGATGCCCATCCGGGAGGGGAAAACGTCCAGTACCTTCCTGTCAGACAAGACCTATCTCACGGCTTTTATAGACGGGGAGATTAACGGAGAGCCTATGCGAAAATCCATGAAGGAGAACATCCTGGTTTCCCCGGAAGGCATCCAATCCGGGCTTCCATGGAAATCCGATTTTAACGGGCAGCCGTTCGCTATATCGCATGTGGGATACATTAGCGGAGCAGAGCAGGGGCTTGTTCCCGATGAAAACGGGGAGGAATATCTCAAGATCGTAGAGTCTGGCGGAGGTACGCGCCACGACCATTACATCAAAAGCGGGGAGGTGACCAGCATTCACAATGTGCTTTTTTCCCTGAATAAACCCACCCAGGGCGCCATCAATATCAATACAAAAGACAGTGTATATACCATAAATCCCCCTTTTGAAGGGACTTTTATGCGAATGGCAGACCAACACAAGGGTGAAGTTATAAAAGACAGTTTACAGCCCCTGCAACTCCGGTCGTTGTACCATATAGCCAATATGCAGTTTGTATTCCCCGACCCGGTGGTAAAAGGGAGATACGAGGTGGTAGAGGCCGAAGACAAACAAAATGCCTCGCAGGACGCTATTATCCTGGATATTTCTACGGCTGAGAAAACCAAACGGGTAAAAGTCCTGGGGGGAAAAGGAGTAGTCAGTCAACCTGTAACAGTAAATCTTGGCGGGCTGGATTTTCACCTGTCTTTCGGGTCTGTTGAAATAGAACTGCCCTTCAGTATTAAACTAAATGATTTTATAGCCGAAAAATATCCCGGAACAGAAACAGGTTATTCTTCCTTTATGAGTAAGGTTACAGTAAATGACGACAAGCCGTTTGATTACGATATTTATATGAACCATATCCTGGACCACAAGGGCTACCGTTTCTTCCAGGCCCAGTTCGACCCCGACGAAAAAGGGACGGTACTTTCCGTAAATCACGATTTTTACGGTACCTGGATCACCTATATCGGTTACACCCTGCTCTATATAGGTTTGCTGGGCATTATGTTCTACGGAAAAACAAGGTTTAGGACCCTGGGCAAGATGCTTAAAAAAGTAAAGACGGAAAAGGCAAAAATGGCAGCAGCTATGTTATTCCTGATTGGTTGCTTTCAAGGATTTGCCCAGCAAGCACCGCAGGAAAACCATAACAACTTACCCACTCAGGAACAAATAGATTCGCTTATCAAGGCCACAACCGTTAGTGAGGAACATGCGGATAAATTTGGGGAACTGGTCATCCAGGATGAAGGAGGGCGGATGAAACCTTTGCATACTTTTACTTCAGAGTTGTTGCGTAAACTCAGTGGCAAGGACAAATTCAAGAACATGAATTCCGATCAGGTATTCCTTTCCATGATGATAAACCCGGCCCTTTGGTACACTACAGAATTAATCAAAGTTGGTAAATGGCAAAATGATAGTATTCGTCAGGTATTGGGAGTGGAAAAAACGAAAAAATACATTAAGCCGGTTGATTTGTTCGATGCTACAGGTATGTATAAATTAAAGCCTTACTTGAACGAAGCTAGCTCTACGACCAATCCCAATGAATTCCAAAAAGACTTTATCAAGGTTCATGAACGTCTCTCCTTGTTGGAAATGGCATTGAGCGGAAGCATATTGAAAATATTTCCGTTGTTGAACGATGAGAACAACAAATGGATTTCTGCCGTGGAATTCCGTTCCGGTCAATATCCGGCGCAAGATTCCCTGTATGCCAATTTTATGACGAATAGCCTTCCACATTACGTCAATACTTTACGGAATGCTATTGCTACAGGAGATTATTCAGAATCCAATAAACTGCTGGAAGCCTTTAAACAGAACCAAAGAAATCATGGTTCAGAAGTAATGCTATCTAAGAAAAAGATAAAAACCGAAATCATTTACAATAAGCTGGATATCTTCAATCGTCTGTATCAATACTATATGATGGTAGGGGGGCTGTTGTTCTTAATTCTCATTTTCAGGATTTTTAAGGACGGGAAAATCTGGAGGGCCTCAACCTACTTCTTAAAGGGGATGATTATTTTATTTTTTATTTGGCATACCGCAGGCTTGGTATTACGTTGGTACATTTCGGGCCATGCCCCTTGGAGTAATGCTTATGAAAGTATTCTGTATGTTTCCTGGGCTACATTGGGTATGGGATTACTTTTTGCCAGAAAAAGTGACTTAACCCTGGCCGCAAGTGCTTTTGTTGCTTCAATGCTGCTTTGGATCGGGCACCAAAGTTGGGTAGATCCTGCTATTGCTAATCTGGTGCCCGTTTTGGATAGTTATTGGGTGATGATTCATGTACCGATAATTGTAGGCAGTTATGGCCCTTTCACAGTAAGCATGATCTTGGGTGTGGTTTCATTGATTCTTATTATTCTGACGACCAAAAAGAACAAAAGGCAAATGGAAATTAACCTGAAGGAGTTGACCATTATCAATGAACTGGCCCTAACAGTAGGTTTGGTGATGCTCACCATTGGTAACTTTTTGGGAGGGCAATGGGCCAATGAGAGTTGGGGACGTTATTGGGGATGGGACCCCAAAGAAACCTGGGCATTGGTTTCCATCATGGTCTATGCTTTTATACTACATATGCGATTGGTACCTGGCCTAAAGGGAAGATGGATTTACAATTTTATGAGTGTAGCGGCCTACGGTAGTGTTATGATGACCTATTTTGGTGTTAATTTCTACCTGGTTGGCCTTCATAGCTACGCGCAATCGGGTTCTGCAGCCATTACCCCGGATTATGTGAAATATATTGTCTTTGGATTATTAATTCTTGGCAGCATCAGTTATTGGAGATATCGGGCGATTTATAAAAAGCCAGCGTGAAATCTTCCTGTCAGGAAAAGGAAGTTACTTAGTTATTAAAACGGTATGGTGATTTGCAGGAATTGGGTGTACAATTACTTCTTTATTAGTATATTGATTCCATCCATAATCAGATTTAATATTATCCACAATTATTTTTTCTCCATTAATTGGATAGGGCGGAACTTTTGACCTTTTTCAACATTTCAAAATCAATATTAAAAGTCCTTTCGACAGCCTCTTTTTTAGCCTCATCACCTACTTGGTAATATTGATTTAAGGCCTTTAAATCCTTATACTTTTTAGTGTCCGTTACTGAAAATTCCGGCTGAAAAAGCCCCGAAAGTACTTTTACGGGCACCTCCGGGGCTATTCAAAAAACACAGAAAATATAAAAACTAAATCAATCGTAATCGGAATACCTTACGGCAAATACACAACGGTTGTCACTGCCGTATTTTGATGTTTCATATTCGGTCAGGTTCCAGAGGTATCCCGTGTTTTCTTCATAATAGAGGTCCTCTGCTCCGTGTGGCCACCGATACCTGGCACCATTGGACGCGCCGTCGTAATAGCGTACAAGCCTTGCGGTAGAACCCTGGTATTTACTTTTGCCCGTAACAGCCATCAGGGTTGTGGTTCCTTTTCTGTAAACGCCCTGCATGTTATAGACCGGACCGTTGTTTCCGGTAGCGTTATCTTTGGGTTCTATGACTTCGGGCAACGGGCTTTGTGTTATGTTTCCCTGGGAATCGACAGGAAAACCATAAACTTTGGGGATTCTCCCATCGGATGATGTAATATACTGCCCCGTCCAGAAACGCTTCTCGGAAGATGTGCCTTCACCCAATGCTATACAGGAATAAGGAGAGGCCCCATTGATATCGTAAAACCCGGTTTGCGGCAAAATATACCTGTAATTAAACGCCCGGAGCGTACCATCCGACTCTTTCCCCAGCTTACTCTTTGAACTGTCTCCGGAGACTTCCACGATCTTGTTCAGGTCAAAAACCCGTATTCCGAGTCCGGTGGACGCCACGTAGATCTTCTGATTGCGGTAGGCTACTCCCCCGGCATGGATGCGTACCGGGCCGAATTCACCATACTGTGTGTATTTGTCGGACTCCTTATAAAAACGATTGTCCTTGTCCTGTACCAGTAAAATGTGTCGGTACCTGATATTGTTCATATCGGTAATATCCACGAGCGATACCCGCACTCCCTTGTGTTTGTTTTCCACTCCCGGTATTTGCGAGGGCCCTACGCCATACCATGTGGTGAGCAGGAATTTTCTCCCGCCCCATTCAAAACCGGTAATGCCCTGCGGCCTCCAGTCTTCGGTCTGCTGGTCGCCGCTGTTCCACTTGAACCCGGTAACCTGGCGATCCGAAGGAATGTTAAATCCATACACCGAAGTATATCCGCTTTTGGAAGCCGTTCGGTTAAGATTGAGCTGTACGGGTGTTTTAAACCCGTAAGAAGATAATCCCGATACAAAACTGCTTTCATCAGTATAGGAAAACGTTACGTCGTTCGTGGGAGCACTTACGGAATACACTTCATTCAGTGTAACTTCCTCCGTTTCCGAAACATCCTGGTCGGAACACGAAAAGGTCAGCAGGGCAAAAAAGGCGGTAATTACTAATGGGAAACAGTTGCCGGTTGCCGGTTTTAAAACCAGTAACCGGGCCACCCGCAACTGGTACCGGGCTTTAATGAATAAGCAAGTAGGTTTCATGTTTATCTGTTTTTAGTGTGATCTGCTATTTTACGGTTTCTTTAAATACATTCCCGAACCTGTCGGTTACCTCCACTACGATATTTGAAGCCGAAGTATCCGGGTCAAAAAAGAACATGTGGTCGGTAAGCTGGGGTTCCACCCATTTTCTCCTTTCGGGGAGTTCGGGGCCTTCGTGCAGTTTTATGCTCAGGGGATCCCTGGCCGTTACCCTTTCCAGTTTGCCTTTTCGGATACCGTTCTCATACCACATCACCTTCCAGTCGGGGTCCCAGTTCCACACGTTAGCTGCCCACCGTTCGGGATGATCGGGGTGCTCTCCTTTTTCATAGACCCGGAACTGGTGGTCTTTGTCCAGTCCGGTAGATTTGTATTGCCAGGAGATATCGGAGCCGTTCACCTTGTATATTCCATATCCGGCAGGTGTACCGTCATGGCAAATCGGACCGCTCCACCAGGCACCGCATACGGTACCGTGACAATGTTCGTACAGCTTATCGCCGAGTTTCATATTATCGTTAAAGTGTGTGTGCCCCGACATGATATGCGCCGTAAAGGGTTCGAGGAGTTTGTAGAGATGCTTCCTGTTGTTCACAATACCTCCGATGTGATCCTGATCCGGATAGCGCTTTACCGAACCGGTGTAGGTAGGTATATGCAGGGAAACCACCACCGTAGTACCCGGCTCAACGAAACTCAGGTCTTTTTCCAGCCAGGCGAGCTGTTCTTCGGTAATGTAACCGATGTATTTTTTATTCCTTCCTATAAAAAACACATCGTCCAGTACCACATAGTGTACTTCTCCCCGGTTGAAGGAATAATAAGTAGGGCCGAAATGGCCGTTGAACGTTCCTGTAGTCGTTTCGTCACTACGCCCTCCCAGATCCATATCGTGGTTACCGATTACCTGGAAGAAAGGGATATCCATTTGCTTTACCATGGCGTTGTAGTCCTTAAACAACGGCAGGTTGTCAAAAACGAGGTCACCGCAGCCTATACCAAAGGTATTGGGGTCATTGATATCCTTTACGGTTTTTACCAGGTCCGGCGTGGCCACTGTGAGCAACTGATCGGCTTCGTATTCGTTTTGTATCTGCGTATCGGCCAGGACGAGAAAGTGGTGATCTTCATCGGATTGTTCGAGCACTTTTATCGGGAAGTGAAAATCCTGAGCTTCCCTGCCTTTATCCAGTACCTTAAAGTAATTGGCCGAACCGTTTTCCAGCCGGTCTATGACATATCCGGAAGGCAGGCTGATATAAACAAAATCCCTGCTGTTATTGCTGGTAAACTCGAAACGGCCATCGGCATCGGTCTGTACTACGCTGATTCCGTCGGTAACAGCAACCCTGGCGACACCCTTGTTTCGGGAAGTTACCCTCCCTTTAACCTTTACGGGTTTATAGAGGCCAGGGTCTAAAAAATTGGCATACGCTCCGGCGGGAAAAAAGCCCAGGGCGGAAATTCCCCCGGTGGCCAGTCCCATCTTTTTGAGAAAATCTCTTCTGTTTTGCATAACTGTGCTGTTTTTTGGATTTCTGTGTTTTTAATATGGGTATGAAGAGGTGCAGGACAATGCCTGCACCGTATCTGAAATTTCACATTTTAGTCCACGTCCCACCAAACCCTGACATTGATCTCATCACCGCCCATGCGTTCTACAGCAGCTTTATAGTTCTCGTTGTTCCTGTCTGCTTCATTAATTGGATAATAAAACCGGACAGGCATTTCGCCTCCGTTTAACATGGAACTGCTTACCGGTAATTCCGGGAAGCCCGTACGGCGTTGTTCAAACCAAGCCTGATAATCTGTAAAGAACAACGCGTAATATTTCTGCAGAAGGATACGTTGCAATGTACCGTTATACTCCGTATGTTCATTTTTAAAGTACACTTCCGGGTCTATTACCTCACCGGCATCGTTTTGTTCTACGGGCATTTCCAGTCCCCACATTTCTATGGCTGCGGTCACTCCGTTTTTATAATGCGCTTCGGCATCGTTAATATAGCCGCGTTGTGCAAGTTCAGCCTTTATAAATTCAACCTCGGCGTAGCTTAAAACCGGTACTATCATCGGTTCCCTTGCCAGGCTTTGCTGAATTCCGGATGCCGTGGCTATACTATCGGGAAGCGGTTTTTCGATAAAATCTACCGGCTGGCCGATATAGCCGTAATTCTCATCGTCCAGTCCCCTCGCCACTGTGGCAAATACTTCGAGGCGCGGGTCTTCAAAATCCCTAAGGTTGTCTATAAAAAACTCACTGCACGACCTAAATGTATTAAAATCCTGCGGACGATCCCAGGGAGACAGTAAGGGAGGCACGCCATCTATCTGTAAAACGGCACCGTCATCATTGCTTTCGAAAACCGGGTATTCCGCCGGATTATTTACAATAGCGGTCAAACGGGAGAAGGCATCTGTGTCCCGGCCGGAGATCCGGAGTAAAAGCCTCATATGAAGTGAATTGGTGAATTTCTTCCACTTATTCACATCATTGTGATAAAGGATGTCTTCCACATAAATCATCTCTTCATCGTTATAGAGCGAATTTGCTCTTTCGAGATCGTCTAACAACATTTCGTATATTTCCTGTTGGGGCATAAATTCCGGATACCAGGTGCCTTCTTCAGCCAGCAGTGCCATATCTGCCGGTACATCACCGAAACAATCGGTCAGCACGGAAAAGGCATAGGCTTTCAGCGTCAGCGCAATGGCTTCGTAATTCGGCATTTCTTCCCGGACAGCAGCCATTTCCATTTCACGGATATTGTTCAGCCATTTGTAGTAATCTCCCCAGGTACTGTTTCCGATATTCGGGTCAAAGTCGTACAGGAAGGGCGAATTGATCAGGTCGTCCGTCCTGGAGAATACCTGCATCAGCGGGGAAGTAACAGTACGCATCTGCAATGCATTCCGTCTTGCCAGCCCGTAGATCACCGGGTTTAAGGTACTTCCCGGGGTAATATCCTGGAGGTTATTCGGGTGTGTGTTGGTTTCTTCGAAATCGCCCGTACATGCGTTGATCAAAAGCAACAGACCAAACAGCCTTAATATGTTGTAAATTCTCATAGCTTTTATGTTAGAATCCTAATTTTATGTTCATTCCAAATTCTGTAGGTACGGGCATCTGCCCCACCTCAGCCCCGGGGTGCATATTGGTTCCCCCGGCAAGTCCGGCCACTTCCGGGTCGTAAATCGGGAAATCGGAAATCACCGCAAGGTTTCTGCCGTAAACTGAGAAGCTCAGTTTATTCAAAAACGTATGCTCCAGTAATTTTGCAGGGACACCATATTCCAGGCTCACTTCACGGAGCTTTACAAAAGAAGCGTCAAAGGAATTGGCCTCCGTATTGACCAGCTTGTAATGTGTATCGTAATACTCGGCAATCGGGATAGCCCTGGTGTTGGGCGAATACGTACCGTCGCCGTTGTCAACCACGCCTTCGCCAACAAGTTCGCCTTCTTCCCTTCCCCTGAGGGTATGTTTCAATTTTCCCTGTTGGGTGAGTTTATGGTGGGTATGGGAATAGATCTTGCCACCGTATTTTCCGTCGATCACTGCACTCAGCCTGAAATTCTTAAAGCGTACACTATTGATAAATCCGGCGACCCATTTGGGTTCTGTATTGCCAATATAGATAAGATCGTCTGTAAGTTCCGGATAACCGTTTTCATCATAAATGACCTGTCCGTCGGGCGCACGCTTAAACCCGCGGCCGTAAAGTGCCCCGGACGGTCCGCCTTCAACAGCCATCAGTTTGGCACCTGAAGAACTCAGCAATTCCATTGTCCCGCCTTCTATTTTTTCATGAAGCGACAACACCCTGCTTTCGTTTTTGGCCCAGGTGAGTGTGGTATTCCACTCCCAGTTGGACGATTTTACCGGAGCGGCATCCAGCATCAGTTCTATCCCGCGATTACGTACTTCCCCAGCATTTATAGTAACCTTGTCATACCCCGATGATTCCGGCAGCGGAATGTCGAGGATCTGATTTTTTGTGTTAGTCTGGTATACCGCAGCATCCAATTTCAGGCGGTTGTTAAACATGCGAAAATCCAGTCCCAGCTCCACACTTGTGGTTTTTTCGGGTTTGAGGTCAATATTATACAGCGTGGAAGGCGCTACCGCAGAACCTGCAAAATCACTTCTTCCGTAGTATTTTTTAGTTCCGTAACGGTTACCGTATTGTCCTGCCCCCCCTACGTCTGCAACGGATGCCCTGAGTTTGGCAAAACTTATGCTCTCGGGCAGGGTTACTATTTCGCTCATAATAATCCCAAGGCTCGCCGAAGGGAAAAAATACGACCAGTTACCTCTCGGAAGCACGCTGTTCCAGTCGTTCCTGCCGGTAACATCCAGGAAAACCTTATCCTGCCATCCCAATGACAGCATTCCGTAAAGGCTGTTTACCTCATTATTTCCATCATATTCACTGGTAAAGGTCTGCGTGCCGTTGACCAGGTTGTACTCTCCCGGGATCTCCAGTCCGTCGGTCCAGCCGTCCTGCCGGTTATACTGATAGTCCATCATATTTCCCCCGACATTGAACGTAAGGTCCAGGTCTTCCCAGAATTCATCGGTATAAGTGAGCAGAAAATCTATATTGGTCTCTCTCTTAAACACCCCGGTTTTCCTGTAGTATCCTTTTTTATATCGATTGATGTCATAAGGGCGGCGCTGTTCCATCCGTTTGTGATAGGTATTGAGCGCCCCGCGGAGCATCAGGCTGAGTTTCGGGGATATTTCCACATCCATCTTCAGGTTACCTGTTATGGCATTCTGGTCCAGACTGTTGGTAATTTCATACGCCATGGCATAGGGATTGTCAATATAGCTGCTATACGGACGTATCATGTCTACCTGTTCCTGTCCCTTTTTCCATATGGGCCTGTACCAATCAAGATCTACATTGGGATTCTGAAAAATCATGAAATATGCTATGGAATGATTGTTGTACCCCTGTCCCGGCAGATTGTCACTAATTTTGTTGCGGTAATTGACTACGGAACTCAACCCTATCTTATCAGATACCTCGTAATTGGCATTCACAGACAGCGAAAGTTGCTCAAAACCGGTATTGGGCATGATCCATTCGTTTTTGGTATGGGTCAGCGAGGTACGCATACTTCCTTTTTCTCCACCACCCTGAACGGATATATTGTGAATATTGGTTACCCCTGTCCGCCAGAAGTCCTTCCGGTTGTTTTTATACGGTCGCCAAAGCCTGCGCTCAGGCGATTGCCCTTCCACTTCGGGGTCGTATTGATAGTAGTATTGTCCTTCGAATTTAGGACCGAAAGCACTACTGCTCCCCCCGGTGCTTTTTCCGTCTTCAGAGGCTCCGTAGGTATAATACAGCCTGTCGTGATACGGTACCGGGTTCCCCTGCCCGTCCGTTTCCGGTTTCAGGTAACTCCCCTTGCCGCTTCCCTGGCCGTATTCGTATTGCCAGTCCGGCCAGCGGGTAATGACGTCGAACCTGGTATTGGAGCTTATGGTCACTCCCAGTCCTTTTTGTTTTTTCCCGGACCTGGTAGTAATAATTATGGCTCCGTTAGCGGCCTGGTATCCGTATAGTGCTGTGGCCCCCGCTCCTTTCAACACCGATATGCTTTCGATATCTTCGGGATTCAGGTCGGAAACGGCATTACCGAAATCCACCGGGGTATCGTTATTGGCCGCACCTCCCATATAACCGTTCGAAGCACCCGATCCGGGAAATTCATTTTGTATCGGTACACCGTCAATGACCACCAATGCCCCGTTATTTCCGGGATCAAGTGAGTTGTCTCCCCTCAGTTTGATCTGCTGTGAACTTACCGGGCCGCCCAGACCGTTGATCTTTAGCCCGGGCACTTTTCCGCGTAATGCTTCCGACCAGTTATTTGGCCGTGCATCGGTAAGTTGTTCGGGTGTCACGGTTTGCTGGGCATATCCCAGCTTTTTGGTTTCCCGTTTAATACCGAGTGCGGTAACCACCACTTCTTCGAGGGAACTGACATCTTCTTCCAGTACAATATTCAGGAATGATCGATTGCCAAGCGGAACTTCTTTGTTCTTATACCCTATAAAAGACACGAAAATGGCCGTTGCTCCTTCCGGAACATTAATTTTAAAATTCCCGTCAAAGTCGGAAGTTGTTCCTATGGTAGTCCCTTTTACGACAACTGTGGCCCCGGGTAAGGGAATTCCGTCGGCATCTTTTATAACACCGCTTACGGTCGTGTCCTGAACAGTCACCCTCGTTACGGTTATGGTACTGTTCATTTGCTTAAAGATGAAATTTTCCCGGGATTTCAGGTCATCCAGTATTTCAGCTACACTTTTATCCGGGTAAATAAAGGTATAGGTCCTGGAAGTGTTCAATACTTTTTCATCATAGACAAACGTAAATTCCGTCTGGTCTTCAATTTCGGAAAACAACTGCTTAATTGTGGCATTCTCCAGTTTGATGGTGACGCTTACATTTTCAGTATTCTGTATTCCCGAAGTATATGCGCGGGAGGCAGTGCAGGAAAGCACTGACACCAGTATGTAAACACAGATATTTATCGTTTTGCACAATAATTTTTGTAGTTTCGTATTCATTTTCTGGCTATAAGGTTTTGCTTAGGGGGCTGCCTGCAAGCAACCCCTTATTTAGGAGTAATTACTTTATCAGTCCGACTCCATTCCCGCTTTTTGCGGAGAACCCGGCTGCAACCGGTTAATTTTGGAGTTACCCATTTCTGCTGCAACAGGAATGGGTTTTTTGTTTTTCGGGTAACATGTTACATAGGCCTGGGCTTTTGTTGGTTAGACATTTCCGTTATCCATATTTTCCCTTCGCCTGTGATCCGGTAGTCCACATGTTTCAGGAACTTGATACTTTCCAGGATCTCCCTGATACTGTTGGCCTTGTACTTTCCTGTTATGGTCTTTTTTTTCAATGCCTCGCTGGCAAAGGTAATTTCCACATCGTACCATTTTTCCAGGATATCGGCCACTTCCCTCAGTGTATCATCTTCCATCACAATAACATTATTGGTCCAGGCATTGTATTTTTCGGCATCGGTTTCAGTAACGACAAGTTTTCCGGAGTTTCCGTTGTAACTTACTTTTTCATTCCTCGTCAGAAAAATCTTTTTACCCGAAGGACGGATATCGGCCACCTGTACTTTACCGGTGTTGACACTCACCCTGATATTTTCTTCGGAATACGCATTGATATTAAAAGAAGTCCCCAGCACTTTTGTTTCCAGGTTGCCGGTCCTTACTATAAACGGTTTGTCGGGATCTCTCGCCACTTTAAAAAAGGCCTCGCCATGAAGTATGATCTCACGGGTGCCTGAAAACCTTTCGGGAAAACGCATCGAACTCCCGGCATTCAGAAAAACGGTGGTACCGTCCTGCAATGCTATTTCCCGTCTTTCCCCTCTCATGGCGATTTCTTCGGTATATTTTATCTTCCCAAAACCCGAATAGTAGTATACGGCCACTCCTATAAGGAGGACCACGGAGGCGGCAATCCCGGCAATGCGATACCACAGCGGGGAGTAATCACCGGCCGGCCTGTTTCCGGAAGTGTTTATCCGCTTCCCTATTTTATGAAGCATGCGCAAGCGTCTTTTTTCCATTTCGCTCCATTCCCATTCCAGATTTCTCTCCTGAAGCTTATCAAAAAAGTTTTCTACGATCTTTGCTTCACCGGGGGTACAACGACCATTGGCATATTTCTCCGCAAGTTTTATAAATTCCTGTTTTTTCAAGATGTTCTCTTTAACTGCAAGTCACAAAAAAAGCAATCCACACGTAAAGGAAAAGTAAAAAAAAAGAGATGTTTAATGTTTTGTTAAAGCTGACAGGAGGTGGTTAACCTTTTTCTAACACTGTGTTTTCAATAATAAAACACAAAAGCTATTCCGGATATCGGAGGTAAGAGGTAAGACAGCAGGACGCAGGACTTAAGATAGCTTTACAATGAAACAGGGACAGGATAAAATTAATTGCAAGGCAGCCGAAAAAGTTCAGTACAGGAAGAACAGGACGGTTATAAAAAACAAGGAAGCCACATTCAGGTTAACTTTAAGGTATTTCAGGGCATTGCTGATGTGGGTCTCTACCGTACGTACCGAAATATCGAGCTTTTCGGCTATTTCCGTATTGGTAAGACTATCTACCCTGCTCAGGCGAAACACTTGTTTGCAACGATGCGGAAGCTGGTCTACCAGAACAAACACTTCCTTTTCCAGTTCCTGGTATTCCATCTGCCCGTTTACTGCGGGCATGGCGGGCAAACCGGAAAGGACGTCCGTATGTTGTACGGTAAATTTCAGGTCTCTTATAGAATTGGCAAGTTTATATTTTACGGCCCTGAAGAGGTATCCTTCCAAATTGCTGACAGACAGTTCCCCCGATCGTTCCCAAAGGCGAATAAAGATCTCCTGTACCATATCTTCACACAAGGCTTCATCTTCGTAGATCTTATAGGCATAAGCGAACAACCTGTTCCAATACCTGTTAAATATTTCTTCGAAGGCGACCCTGTTTCCGCTCCTGAGCTGTGCCAGTAATTCCGTGTCAGACAATGGGGGAGATTTTCTATTCATTTTTGTTAATAAACCGGATGAACAAATGAATTGAAATATTCAAAACACTCAAAAAAATGGGGTTTAATATTGTGTTAACTCCTCATTAATTTATTTTTAATTGTCATAAAAATAAAAAAATATCTGTTTATTCCCTTAAAAAACACCATTACAACAATAAAATTGTTGTTTTTTTGACATTATATAAATCCATCGCTACATTTCAGCAACGTAAAATAAGGGCAAAAAAAAGCGGAACATTATGGTTCCGCTGCTTATACCTGTCGTAATTCCATTCTTAATAATCCGGAAGTCTATTTTTTCCTGAAGTATATGTCCATGGGAACCCCGTGGAAACCAAAATTTTCCCTCAGTTTGTTTTCTACAAACCTGCGGTACGGGTCTTTGACATATTGCGGTAAATTGGCAAAAAAGGCAAATTGCGGCACAGGTGTGGGGAGTTGGGTACAAAATTTTATTTTGACATACTTTCCTTTGTTGGACGGGGGAGGTCTGTGTTCAATAATAGGGAGCATCACATCGTTCAGCTTTCGTGTAGGAATCCTTTTGCTCCTATTCTTATATACCTCTACCGCGGTTTCTATGGCCTTGAAGATTCTTTGCTTGGTGAGTACGGAAATAAAGATAATGGGTACATCGGTAAAAGGTTCTATATTTTCTCGTATCAGTTTTTCAAATTCCCTTGTGGTTTGGGTATCTTTTTCTACCAGGTCCCATTTGTTCACCAAGATCACTATTCCTTTCCTGTTCCGTTCGGCCAGCCAGAAGATGTTCTGGTCCTGTCCTTCAAATCCGCGAGTAGCATCGATCAGCAACAGGCAGACATCGGAGTGTTCAATGGCCCTGACAGAACGCATTACGGAATAGAATTCCAGGTCTTCTTTTACCCTGGCCTTACGTCTGATCCCGGCCGTATCCACCAGGTTAAATTCAAACCCGAAACGATCGTAGCGGGTATCGTTACTGTCTCTTGTGGTCCCGGCAATATCGGTCACAATATACCGGTCTTCTCCTATAAGGGCATTGATAAAAGAGGATTTCCCTGCATTGGGACGGCCTACAATGGCGAATCGCGGTAACTCTTCTTCTTCCTTTTCTTCCCGTTCGGGCAATATTTCCACCAGGGCATCCAGGAGTTCTCCCGTACCGCTTCCGTTACTGCTGGAAATGGTATAATACTCACCAAGGCCCAGCGCATAAAACTCTACCGCATCGGCTTCGCGTTTGGTATTATCCACTTTATTGACTGCCAGCAACACCGGTTTTTGCGTTTGCCGTAATAACTGGGCCACATCTTCATCCATCCCGGTAATGCCGGTTTCCACATCTACAACAAATATAATGGCATCGGCCTCACCAATGGCGAGCTCCACCTGTTTGTCTATTTCCTGTTCGAAGATATCGTCACTCCCCACTACATATCCCCCCGTATCAATTACGGAAAACTCTTTTCCGTTCCAGTCCGTACGGCCATAGTGCCTGTCTCTCGTTACCCCGCTTATAGCATCCACAATGGCCTCCCTGCGCTGTATCAACCTGTTGAAAAGCGTTGATTTCCCTACATTCGGCCTGCCTACTATAGCTACTATATTGCTCATGTGAAAAGTTTTAACGGGGCAAAGGTAACACTTCCTTTTTTATGAGTGTATCGAAACTTTCAGATAGCTTTAAAAAATTACTGATTTTACAGAAAAAAACAGTACTTTTAAACTGTTAAAAGACGACAAATGAAAACCCTTGGCGATAAAATTGCGCTGGCACCGCAATTTGCGGTAGAGCTTCCCAAAAACAAGAGCGCTGTCCTGTCTACCTTTTTACGCGCTAATAATCCGGACTACAAAGTTACCCTGGCAGACAATAGTATTTTTATTGCCATGCCGGAAAACGAAGAAGAATGGTGGTCACCACAACTCCACCTGGAAGTCAACAAAATAGACGAATCAAGAAGCATTCTTTTCGGATGGTACGAGCCAAAGTCAGTATTGTGGAGCACATTATCTGTTCTGCAACTGACTGCCGGATTAGCCTTTGTTGCCTGTGGCATCTGGGCTTACCTCAACTGGTCGGCCCAGGCGAATTATGTGCTCCCCCTGCTACTTGCCTTTTTAATGATACCCGCCTGGCTGATCTTGTATTACGTCCTTAAATCGGGAAAATCAAAGGGAAGGCCTTTTATTTACGGATTTTATGAGTTTGTGAACAACAGGGTGCTGTTGAATTAGTGCGTTTATTTCTATTTCCGGTTATACCCGAACCTGCGCAACTGCCTGTCACTGTTCCTCCAGTCTTTGTTGATCTTTACAAAAATCTCCAGGTGTACCTGTTTGCCGAAAAATGCCTCCAGGTCTTTACGCGCTTCCACTCCCACTTTTTTCAGGGCGATCCCTTTATGCCCGATGATGATCCCCTTCTGTGAATCCCTCTCCACCATAATTATCGAACGTATCCTGATGATATCTTCTTCTTCCAGGAACTCTTCGGTTTCCACTTCCACCGAATAAGGGATCTCCTTTTTATAGAACAGCAATATCTTTTCGCGAATGGCCTCATTCACAAAAAAGCGTTCGGGCTTGTCCGTTATCATATCCTTGGGATAAAACGGCGGGGATTCCGGAAGTAACTCCAGTATACGGTGAAAAACCTCCGGCACATTAAAGTTCCGCAATGCGGAAATAGGGTATATTTCGGCATTGGGCAGTTCTTCTTTCCAGAAGGCGACCTGGTTTTCCAGTTCTTCCTGTGAAGAGGTATCTATTTTATTCAACAGCAGTAACAGTGGTAATTCTGTCTTTCGAAGTTTTGCAAAGAAAGCTTCGTCCTTCAGTCCTTTTTCCCCGATTTCCACCATATACACCAGGATATCCGCATCCTCAAATGCAGATTTCACAAAATCCATCATGGATTCCTGTAACTTATACGCAGGTTTTATTACCCCGGGCGTATCTGAAAAGACCACCTGAAAGTCCTTGCCGTTAACGATACCGAAAATCCTGTGCCGTGTGGTCTGGGCCTTGGAGGTAATAATGGACAGCTTTTCCCCTACAAGGGCATTCATCAGGGTAGACTTCCCCACGTTGGGGTTTCCGATAATATTTACAAAACCTGCTTTGTGTACAGACATGAATAGTGTTTATGGTTACTGGCATGTACTACAGTACAGCCCAAAGTATTATTCTTTTTCGGAAATTATTTTCCACCGTTGGCCTGAAGGTCGGCAATGCATTGCGGATCGAGTTCCGGGATGGTCCCTCCCGTAATAACATCAGAGATATTTCCCCCTGTCTCTGCCTGGTAATACATTAAGCAATCCTGCACGTCGCAATGGTGCCCGTTGGCTTCGTCCTGGTGGTCTGAGGTCAGGTCGGTGCCCAGGTTAACCAGCCCGAGGAGATGTCCGAATTCATGTTGTATTACCGTACTTTCCATCACGGTCCGGCTGGGAGTATCGCTCCTGGCGGAAATTTCCCGGATGGTAGATTCATAGATCACAAAAGAAGTATTTAAATAGGCTGCACCCAATACCACTTTATTATCTTCATTTTCGGTCGACCCCTTATCCGCAAAAAAAGCGAAAACGGCTATCTGGTCGTCATTGTTGTATTTGGTACGGACTTCCTTTTCGAGTTCAAATACATCATCAACGCTGTATTCGGTATTCCCCGGGGGAGCTATCTGCGTCATTTCCACATCAATGGCACCTGGTTTGTGCATACGTTCGCTGATAAAGGATTTCAGGTTGTTTACCGAAGTAGCATTGGGCTCATATCCCTGTACATATACAATTTCGAGAATGATCCGGGAATATTTTTCGGCGGAAAGCAAATCTCTTGCCGAAGTACCGGTACCCTGACGGTTCAGGGTCTTATCAATATCAGGAATGGTCATTCCTCCATTATCATCATCACCTGAACAGCTTACGGAAACCGTTAAAGCGGCAACTGTGAACAGAAGGAACCACAGTATTTTTCTTGTTGTCATATTAACGCTGGTTTGTTAACCGGGTAAAGATGCGAAAGAATTGTTAAAAAAGCAATATAAAGAATACTGTGCCAGCTTAACACATAAAAATTTCATTAATTATTATAAATCATTGAGCCTCTACAGATACTGTTTTTTATAAAGAAAAGGGCTTATAGAATCTTTGATAAAACACTTTCCATCTTTTCCTAAATTTATCGTTCCCCGTACCATTTTTATTCAAAACTCATTTAAATACAATGTTAATATCATTTAAAAATTTCCGTTCTTTTTTCAGTACATAATAATATAATAACATATCCTTAACACTTCCTTCAGCTTTTCAGAATTGTCATTGGTCGAAAAAATTTCCTGATAATCATTTTTACAATAACATTTATATCGCTTTTTTACCATTGAACGACCTAATAGTAAGATATCACTGTTAAAAAAACTTAATTTCTAAAACTAACTTTAAATTATCATGTGTAAAAAACAATTCATTTATGTATTAACTGCTTTTCTGTTCTGCAGCCAGATACTCCTTGCACAGGAGAAAACGGTTACAGGTGTAGTTACCGATGCGGAAGATGGAATGCCGTTACCCGGGGTTAATGTAGTGGTTAAAGGGACAACTACAGGAGCCTCAACAGACTTTGATGGAAACTTTACGATAAATGTTTCCGAAGACGGAGTATTGGTTTTCTCTAATATGGGATATACTAAAAAAGAGATTTCGGTGGCCGGAAAATCTGTAATAAATGTTCCTTTGTCTCCGAATATAGAAGAACTGGAAGGTGTAGTGGTTACGGCACTTGGAATCGAAAGACAGGAAAGAGCCCTGGGATATGCCGTAAGCTCTATAAGCGCCGAAGAACTTACAGAAAGTGGAAACACCAATTTTGCCTCTGCATTATATGGTAAAGCAGCCGGTGTAAAAATAACCACGGCACCCGGTGGCGCCAGCAGTGCGGTTAACGTACAGATAAGAGGAGTCAACTCATTACATTACGACCAACAACCCCTATATGTTGTGGACGGTGTGATGATCCGTAACGACGGTCAGAATGGTGCAGGCGGTGCTAATAATAACAACTACTGGGACGATCAACGGATCCGCGGGAATGGTATCCTGGATATAGATCCCAACAATATAGAAAGCCTGAATGTGCTTAAAGGCGCAAGTGCAAGCGCACTTTACGGTTCTGATGCGTCCAGTGGAGTCATTGTCATCACTACCAAAAAAGGGGTAAAAAAAGAAGGTCTGGGCATTGAACTCAATTATAACGGTACCGTGGAAGAAGTGGCATTCCTTCCCAAATTTCAGAATGTTTACGGACCTGGGTACCCCAGGGATATCAACCTCCAAGTAGGAGCTAATGAAGAGGGCTGGATCGCAGACCCGAACTCTCCTACCGGTTTGCGTCCCAATTTCAGGGCTTATGCAAACTTCGGGCCCAAAATGGAAGGCCAGGAAGTGATGTGGTGGGATGGCAACATCCGTTCTTATTCTCCCAGGCCCAACAACTACAAAAATGCCTACAGAACGGGATATAGTTCCAATGTAAATCTCGCAGTGTCGGACAGAACTGACAAGCTCAACTACAGGGTTACTTACAGCCGCCTGGACTATCAGGGTACCCAGGAAGGCAACAAGCTGGAAAAAAACACCTTTGCCCTGAACAGCACCCTGAAACTAAATGACAAAATAAGTGTGGACGTAGTAGCTAACTACATTAATACCATTACCGAAAACCGCCCTTATCAAATGGGACAGGTGCTGGGCTCCTTCGCGGGTTTTTTCAGCCGTACGGAAGACATGAGTTTAATGAAAAGAAAATTCCGGACCTCCAACGGGTATAAATACAATATTTCCACTGATCCCACACGTTCAGACGAACAATTCACCTACCCCATTCGCGCTACTAATCTCCTGAATTTTTTCTGGGAACAAATGCGGAACAAGTATGTAGAAACAGAAAATCGTTTGCTCTCCAGCACTACATTAAACTGGGAACTGGCAAAAGGCTTAAAGTTCAGGGGAAGGATCGGTACCGACTTCACCAGTCTCAGCTCAGAGAAAAAACAGCACAACGAATATCCGGTTCAGTTTAATTCGCCTGGTCAGAGTACAGGGGCCTTTACAGCAACTTCAGGTAATTATTCCATACTCTATGGCGATCTATTGCTCACCTATCTCAATAAAATAGGAGATGATTTTGAGTTCTCCCTGGCCGGAGGATTCCAGTCCAGATCAGAAAAATATAAAGACCAGAGTTCGGCTACTTCAAAAGGGCTGGTCACCGAAAACTGGTTCAGCCTGAACAACTCTTATGACATACTCTCTACCACTTACAAGAGACAGGAAATGTTAAAATACGCTTATCTCGGTATTTTAAACCTGAGCTATAAGGATATTCTCTTCCTCGAAGGTACAGCACGACAGGAATACGCCTCTACCCTTCCTCCACAGAACAATTCATATTTTTACCCTTCGGTAAACGGAAGTTTTGTGTTTAACGATGTCCTGAATATTCCTGAATTTATGAGCTATGGTAAATTAAGGGCCTCTTACGGAGTAGTGGGTAATGCACCTCCCATGTATGTAGCCAATATATTATTTGACCAGACCTCATTACAAACCATAAATGGTTCCGTACCCTCACTTACCCTCGACGACTCGTATGGAAATGAAAACCTTAAGTCTGAAGAAAAACACGAAATGGAATTTGGACTGGAAGCCCAGTTCCTCAACAATCGTTTAGGTTTTGACATCAGCTATTACAACAACAAGGTAAAAGACCAGTTTCTCGGACTCGAGACAGCGGCTTCTGTGGGTGCAAAAAGTCAAATAGTAAATGTAGGGGAAATAGGTAGCCGCGGATTTGAACTGGCACTTAATGCAACTCCCGTTTCCGGTGATTTCCGCTGGAATACCCGTTTTAATTTTGCGGTAAACGAGTCTAAAGTAAATTCCCTGATGCCCGGGATAGACGAACTCACATTTTATACCGGAGATCAGGCCTCTGTTAAAATTACAGCAGCCGTAGGGGAAAAACTGGGGAACATTTATGTACTCCCCCGTGCAACAGACGAAGAAGGCAACTACCTTATCAATGACGACGGGCTCTATATCATTGACCAAAGCAGGTATGTAAAAGCAGGTAATATCATGCCCAAAGCCATAGGAGGATTTTCCAATACCCTTTCCTATAAAGATTTCTCCCTCGATTTTTCCATGGATTACAGGTTCGGAGGGCAAATGGTGTCTCCCAACACCAAATACATGATGGCCGCAGGTATGCTGGAAAACACCATGCAATACAGGGATGCCGAACATGGCGGCCTTACATATACTGAAAATGGCGTCACCTATAATGACGGAGTATTGCTGGAAGGTGTAAACGCCAATACAGGAGAACCAAACGATCAGATCATCGATGCTGCTTCTTACTATTTCAACACTTTTAATTGGGGAAATAACTCCTGGGCCGGAAAAGGTTCTGTTTATGATAACAGTTACATCAAGATGCGGGAAATAGTACTGGGGTATACACTCCCGGAAAAAGTAGCCGAAAAACTGCATGTGCAGAATTTAAGGGTATCCCTTATCGGAAGGAACCTGTTCTATGTATGGAGAACCCTGGAGAACATAGACCCCGAAGCGCCACTGGGCAACAGATGGTACTCTCAAGGGGTGGACGTAGGATCTACCGCTGCCTCACGTAGTTTTGGTATTTCCCTGAATGCAAAATTCTAAATTAAAAAACAAACGAACATCATGAAAAATAGATTCATTATATTAAGTTTGCTCGCATCACTTATCATCGGTATAAGCGGATGTTCAGACCAGCTTGAGGAGAAGTACCCCGACCCGGAAAAATCTTCCACTCCGAGTATTCCCGGTTTTTTTACCGCTATGTTAGATAACGGCCGGGTACGGCCCAAGTACTGGAATATGCGCACATTTGTACTTCTGCACCCCGCTACATATGCCCAGACCACTACTTTTGAAAACAGCAATGCTGTCTATCAACAAAATGACGGATATACCGAACAATACTGGGAAGATTTTTATGTGTCCGGTTCCAATGGCAGTGGGGTTATGAGTACTTACACAGCCATGCAGGTCGCTTACGAGAACCTGCCCGATGCCGATAAGGCTGGACAGGAAATATTTATGCAGGCAGGTAAAGTGACCCTGATAGACGAAGCCTCCAAAATGATAGACCTCTGGGGAGATATCCCCTTTAGCGAGGCCGCAAGCCTTATTACTTCAAGTACAATCAACTACGGGAAATTTGACGACCAGGAAGAATTGTATTACAGTTTTATCTCCGATCTTGAAGAAGCCGCAAATTACTTTGCTTCTGCAGGTACATCGTCTTCTTTCTCCAAATACGATATCTTGTTAAGTGGCGATACAGATCTATGGCAGCGATATGCCAATTCCCTGAAGCTCCGCCTTCTTATGCGTATATCCAATGTAGATGAAAGTACAGCCCAAACCGAGGTAATGAACATGTTGGGTAACAGCGGGAATTATCCCTTGGTGGATGGAAACAATGCCGGAGATTATGACCCGGCTTTTTCCGACATACTCCTGGAGCCTCAGACCACAAATACAGACCATCTCAACAGCGCCTTTACCGAAGGTACGCAATATTACGCATCGGATTATATGCTCAATACCGCCATGCTCCCGGCAAACGATCCCCGTGTCCCGGTAATATTCGACAAATTCGGAAGGACAACGGACAATGTGTTCGTTCCGAACGAGGAATACAAGGCCATGCCCATAACATATACTTCAAATCAGCAACAAGAAGAGTACCAGGATCACTCCATCATTGATTCCACGACGTTCCTGCAAAATCCGGATCTGCCCGGAATAGTTATTACTGCATCTGAAGTGAATTTCCTCAAGGCCGAAGCCTATGAACGATGGGGTGGCGGGGATCCGCAAGAGGCTTATGAGACCGCAGTAAAACAGTCTATATCGTTTTATTATTACCTGAATAATATTAACAGTTTATTAGCTCGTAAAGAAAGTAAACCGGGGAGTAGTGCCATAGAGACCTTCCTTACGGAAGAAAATATAGCCTATACCGGCTCCACCGAAGAGAAACTGGCCAAAATATGGGAGCAGAAATGGCTTCACTTCGGGGTCCTGCAATCCATTCAGGCATGGTCGGAATACAGGCGGACAGGGTTCCCTGAATTAACATTCCCCGAAGCTGGTTTGTCCGGGTTTAAATCCCCTCCTACAAGATTGGTTTACCCTACTAAGGAAAAGACACTTAACAGCGAAAATTACCAGGCTGTGCAAGATCAGGATGTCCGCGATGGAAAGATTTTTTGGGATGTTGATTAACCCAAGTATCAGTAATTAAACATCACCCTAACTACTAACTGCGAAAAGAGGTTGTTATTTGAATTTACAACCTCTTTTCTTATTAATTTTGAAAAAACTTCCCGTACAAACCGCAAACAATGAAAACATTCCGGTATGCCATATGGATAATACTGTGCATAAGCCACTTCCTGACTTTCGCCCAGAAAAGCAATACACCGCTTCCTGTTTATAAAGACAGTACCGCACTGGTCGATCAGCGGGTAGAAGACCTTCTGCAACGTATGACCACAGCAGAAAAGGTCGGCCAGTTGAGCACCCTGCTCGGATGGAAAATGTATACCAAAAAAGGAAACAAGGTAAGCCCGAGCGAAACCTTCAGAAAAGCCGTAAAAGAACAACATATCGGTATGCTCTGGGCTACACTCCGTGCCGATCCCTGGACCCGGAAGACACTCGAAACCGGACTGCATCCCCAACAAGCGGCAGAAGCTACCAACGCCCTTCAGAAATATAGTGTTGAAAATACCCGCCTCGGCATCCCTCTCCTACTCTCCGAAGAATGTCCCCACGGACACATGGCCATAGGCACAACCGTTTTCCCCACATCAATAGGACAAAGCAGCACCTGGAACCCGGAACTCATCGAAAAAATGGCCGGGGTTATCGCAAAAGAAGCCCGTTTACAGGGCGGTCATATAGGCTACGGCCCGGTACTCGACCTGGCCCGTGAACCCCGCTGGTCACGCGTAGAAGAAACTTACGGTGAAGATCCCGTTCTCAATAGTAAAATGGGAGAGGCCATGGTCAAAGGTTTCCAGGGACATGACCTGAAAAGTGGCCACAATGTTGCTTCTACCCTGAAACACTTTGCGGCATACGGTATCCCCGAAGGCGGCCACAACGGCAATGCCGTACACCTGGGCCCGAGGGAACTGCGCCAGAGTTATCTCCCCCCTTTCAAGGCTGCCGTAAAGGCAGGAGCACTTTCCGTAATGACTGCATACAGCTCTATAGACGGCATCCCGAGCACCGCCAATCACTGGCTCCTTAACGATCTGCTTCGTGATGAATGGAATTTTGAAGGTTTTGTCGTATCCGACCTGGGCAGCATAGAAGGACTCATGGGCGATCATCACATAGCAGCATCACCGCAGCAAGCCGCCTCCTCGGCCATCAATGCCGGAGTCGATGCCGACCTGGGCGGTAAGGGTTTCGGGAATTCCCTGCTGGAAGCGGTTAAATCCGGACAAGTTTCCGAAAGCACACTGAACACGGCAGTAAGCAGGGTGCTCCGCCTGAAATTTGAAATGGGGCTTTTTGAAAATCCGTACGTAAACCCGGCAAAAACAAAAAGGGAAGTACGCAATAAAACACATATCGCACTGGCCAGACAGGTAGCACGGGAATCTGTCACCCTGCTTAAAAATCAGGAGCAACTCCTTCCCCTCTCCAAAGGCCTGAAAAACATAGCTGTCATCGGTCCCAATGCCGATAACACCTACAACCAGCTTGGCGACTACACCGCTCCCCAGGCCGACGACAATATCGTAACCGTACTGGAAGGCATCCGGAATAAGGTTTCTAACGGAGCAAAAGTCACCTATGTAAAAGGTTGTGCCGTCCGCGATACTACGCAAACCGACATTCGCGGTGCCGTCCGGGCAGCAGAACAGGCTGAAGTAGCCGTTGTGGTACTGGGCGGTTCCAGCGCACGCGACTTCAAAACCAAATATATCGAGACAGGAGCGGCAACCGTAGACCCTGATGCAAAACCCAAAGTGGTCAGCGACATGGAAAGCGGGGAAGGTTATGACCGTTCTACTTTAGACCTGCTGGGAAAACAGATGGAATTACTCCGGGCCGTGGTAAATACCGGAACCCCTACGGTATTGGTGCTTATCAAGGGACGCCCGTTACTCCTTAACTGGCCCTCTGAAAATGTCCCTGCCATCCTCGATGCCTGGTATCCCGGACAGGAAGGGGGGAACGCCATAGCCGATGTGCTTTTTGGTGATTACAACCCCGCAGGAAGGTTGCCGGTCTCCGTCCCGAAATCCGTAGGCCAGTTGCCCGTTTACTACAATACCCTCTTCCCAGAAGAACACAATTACGTGGAAGAAGATGCAAAACCCCTTTACAGTTTTGGCCATGGGCTCAGCTATACCCGATTTGAGTACGACAAACTCCGGATAAAGGTCGAGGAAAGCGATAATGATCTTACGGTACGCGTAAGGTTCAATATAAAAAATACCGGAACATTTGACGGAGACGAAGTAGTTCAGCTATACCTCCGCGATGAAGTAAGTTCGGTAGTTACCCCGAAAAAGCAATTAAAGGCCTTCGAGAGGATATACCTGAAAGCCGGGGAAGAAAAAGAACTCGAATTTTACCTGAACCCGGAAGACCTTGCACTTTGGAACAGCAGGGGTGAATGGGTGGCCGAAGCCGGAAAATTCATCCTCATGATCGGTGCCTCTTCCGAAGACATCAGGCTGAACACAAATTTTGAAATATCCCGTAACATCAAGATACACAACCCATGAGAATTTCATATCTTTTCAACCGGAAAGCAATCGCAGCTTTTTCCATTAAGAGCAATAAAAACAATTATTCTATGATATCGTATAAAAATGTCCTCCTGGCAATGTGTACGAGCCTTATTTTTGGCTTTACCGGAAAAGCACAGGAAGACAACCTGCATCACCGGTCTGCCACTTACGAGCCGCCTAAAGACCCATTGGTCATAAAAAAACTGGAGAAGTGGCAGGACCAGAAATTCGGGATGATCATCCACTGGGGTATCTATGCCGTTCCCGGTATTATCGAATCCTGGTCCATTTGTTCCGAAGACTGGATAGAACGGGATAGTACCATAGCTTACAACGACTATAAAAAATGGTACTGGGGACAGAGCAAAAAGTTCAACCCTGTAAATTTCAACCCCGAGCAATGGGCCGATGCCGCCGATGCCGCCGGAATGAAATATCTCGTATTTACCACCAAACATCACGACGGTTTTAACATGTTCGACACCCAACAGACCGACTTCAAGATATCCAACGGTCCGTTTGCCGATAACCCGCGTGCTGACGTTGCCAAATACGTTTTCGAGGCCTTCCGCAAAAAAGGGTTTATGATCGGTGCTTATTTCTCCAAGCCCGACTGGCATTCCGAATATTACTGGTGGCCCAAATACGCCACGGCAACCCGGAACAACAATTACGACATCCGCAAAAACCCCTGGCGGTGGAACAAGTTCAAGGAATTCACCTATAACCAGATCTCCGAACTGATGCACAATTACGGCAGTATGGACATCCTGTGGCTGGACGGTGGCTGGGTTCGTCCCCGCGAGACCGTCAATGACGAGGTCCTTTCCTGGGGAGCACCCATCCCGGAGTGGAGCCAAGATATTGACATGCCCAAAATAGCCGCTATGGCACGAAAAGCTCAGCCCGGTATTCTCATGGTAGACCGTACCGTGCACGGCCCCTATGAAAATTACCAGACACCGGAACAGAGAATCCCGGAAAAAAAGATCGATAATCCCTGGGAAAGCTGCATGACGCTCGGAAATGCCTGGAGCTACGTCCCCGGCGATACCTTCAAGTCTACCGCAAAAGTAATCCATTCCCTTGCCGAAGTTGTGGCCAAGGGAGGCAGCCTCCTCCTCGGCGTGGGCCCCAAACCAGACGGGACCCTCTCTGAAAAAGTTGTATCCCGCCTGGAAGACATAGGAACCTGGATGTCTGAAAACGGTGAAGCCATATACAATACCCGTACTGTGGATCATTATAATGACGGCAACACCTATTTCACCCGGAACCCGGAAAAGAGAAAGACCTATGCCATTGTTTGTCTTCCGGAAAACAAAACAGCTCCCGCAACCGTGGAATGGGAAGGTAACCTTCCGAAAAAAGGCAGCAGGGTTAAGCTGTTACAAACCGGGAAAAATGTAAAATGGGAGAAAACAGGGAATGGAGTTAAGGTATTTTTACCTGCATCCTTACAGGAAAGCAAGGATATTCCCGCCCTGGCATTTTCTTTCAGAACCAAATAGCCGTTTCATTCAAAATCAACCTGCAAATGAAAAACCGTATCCAATTACTTTCGCTGGCCGTTTTTTTAACAACCCTCTGTGCCTGCGACACTCAAAAAAAGAAGGTTACTCCCCCTGCCCCTGTGGGCCCTGTCCCCTCCGAAGCCCAGGTGGCCTGGCAGGAAATGGAGCTCAACGCCTTTATCCACTTTACCACCAATACCTTTACCGGTAAGGAATGGGGGTACGGAGATGAAAGCCCTGCTATTTTCAATCCTTCGGAAACCGATGTAGACCAGTGGGTTACCACCCTGAAAGAGGCCGGGTTCAAAGGCGTTATCCTCACGGCCAAGCACCACGATGGTTTTTGCCTTTGGCCCAGCAAATACACCGAGCACTCCATAGAAAACAGCCCGTACAAGGATGGCAAGGGCGATATTGTCAGGGAAGTTTCCGAAGCCTGTAAACGCCATGGGCTCAAATTCGGGGTCTACCTCTCGCCGTGGGACCGCAACCGCGCCGATTACGGAAAAGCCTCTTACATCGAATATTACCGCAACCAACTGGAAGAGATATTCACCACCTACGGCCCTGTTTTTGAAATGTGGTTCGACGGAGCCAATGGCGGGGACGGTTATTACGGAGGTGCGAAGGAAACCCGGAATATTGACCGGAAAACCTATTACGACTGGCCCGCCACTCTCGACATGGTCCGTGAATTACAGCCCGAACCCCGGGTGATCTTTTTCAGCGATGCCGGGCCGGATATCCGCTGGGTAGGCAACGAAGAGGGCCTGGCCGGGGAAACCAACTGGAATACCATTTCCAACGACACCCTGTATGCCGGTAAGGCCGGGATAAGCGAGCTCCTGGCTACCGGTTCCGAAGACGGGAATGAATGGATCCCTGCCGAAGTGGATGTATCGATCCGCCCCGGATGGTTTTATCACAAGGAAGAAGACACGAAAGTAAAATCGGCTGAAGAGTTGTTCGACATTTACCTCACTTCCGTGGGGCGGGGTTCCAACCTGTTGCTGAACATTCCTCCGGACAAAAGGGGGCTGATCCACGAAAAGGATGTGGCCGCTCTGAAAGCCTGGCGAAAACTCATCGACGATACCTTCCGTACCAACCTGGCTGCCAAGGCCCCTGCAACGGCGTCAGCCTACCGGGGTAAATCGCCCGATTATGCCGCTACCAACGTTACTGACGAGGACAAGAACACCTACTGGACTACCGACGATGGAACGACTACGGCCTTCGTGGAAATAGACCTGGGAGAAGAGCAGCAGGTTTCCTATATTCTTTTACAGGAATATATCCCCCTGGGGCAACGGGTAAAATCCTTCACGGTTGAAGCCCGCCAGGGAGATAACTGGGAAAAGATAACCGAAGCCACTACCATAGGATATAAACGCATCCTTAAAACAGGGACGGTAAGTACAGACAGAATACGTGTAAACATCACCGGTGCCAAAGCATGCCCGTTGATCTCCAATATCGAAGTATACTAAATATCCTTCCCGGAAAAAATGACAAAGGGGTGTTATTTTCGCAATAACACCCCTTTTATATTTCTGGTAAAAAACTAATCTTCTATTTCCATGGCTTCAAAAACCGGTCTTCCGGTAGCTCCGCTCGGGAAAGCTATACCGAGCAATGCAGATATGGTAGGCGCAATATCGTTGATATGGGTTTCTTTCTCCGTGCTCTCCCCTTTCTTTATTCCCTTACCATAGAGCAAAAACGGGGCGTGAGTGTCATAATTCAGTCCCGAACCGTGCGTGGAACCTGTTTTGGAATATACGATAACCGACGGTGCCAGCACATACAGTACATCCCCGGAACGCTTCTGATTATACCCCCTTTGCAACAGGGCCGTAAGCCGTTCGGTAAACTCGACATTGACGAATGTAGAAGCCGTATAGGCCTTTTCCACATCCTTGTACTGCATGATCTCTTCTACGAGGTCTTCTTGTAGATGCCGGATATTCAGATCGTGTTCCTTAGCTACTTTATGGTCAATAAATATCTGGTTGTTGGAAATATTGGAGATCAATCCGTCCACACCATATTTTTCCTTAGCAAAGTTTTTTACATGAACTGTAAAGTCGAGGATATTAAAATATCCCCCGGGTATTTTGAGCGACTGCAAATAAGAAGGGACGTGCACCGCACCGTGGTCTGCCGTCAGGAATACGGTATACTCGCCTTTACCCACCTTTTTGTCCAGTTCGGAAAGCAAACGGGCCAGGTCTTTGTCCAATCGCAAATAAGTATCCTGGGCTTCTTTGGAGTTTACGCCAAACTTATGACCTACATAATCGGTACAGGAATAACTCAAAGTCAGAAAATCGGTAATGTCGTCCTTCCCCAGGTCCTCACCATCTATAGCGGCAAGGGCAAAATCAGTAGTGATATTGTTACCATAGGGGGTAGATTTCAGGAGATCGTATCCCCCGTTATATTTTTCCAGTTTTTTCAGTTCGTGGGGGAAAGTAGGTGTTTTTTCTCCCTTGAACTTTCCTTCATAGGGATTGTCATCCGGACCGCTTTCCACATAAGTATCTATATCATATAGTGTATTCCAGGTAGTCATATATTCTTTTGCCTTCCCCGAATTATTGAATTTCTCTACCCATTCAGGGAGCTTGTCCATATAGTAAGAGCTGGTTATCCATTTCCCTTCGTCCTTGCCGTGAAACCAGTAAGCAGCATTGGCGGCGTGTCCCGCCGGAAGAATAGCCCCCCTGTCCTTGATCGCAACACCTATCACTTTCCCCCGGAGTTGGGTAGCCAGCCGGAGTTGATCCGTTACTGTGGTGGTCTTCATCCGGTGTGGTGACATTTTTCCCGCATCAGAAGTTGTTCCTACGGATTGCTGAGAATCGTCCCCTGCACAATAAATCGTTTTGTCGTTTTCCTTATCATACCAGTTGTTCCCGATAATACCGTGCATCGAAGGGGTAGTACCCGTATAAACCGAAGTATGCCCAGGCCCGGTATAGGTGGGAATATAGTTAAAGTGATTGTTCTTACAGTTAAAACCTTCGTTGATCAGGCGTTTAAAACCGCCGTCGCCATACCGCTCCCAGAATCGGGTCAGGTAGTCATACCTCATCTGGTCCACAACAATACCGACCACGAGTTTGGGTTTTACATAGGGAGTGCCGTCAGATTGTGCCCGGGTTCCGAATGCCACACATATCATAAATAGTGCAGCCGTAAATTTTCTCATAACGTTTTGAATTTTTAGACCTGTAAATGTAAAAAGTTCTCCTTAAAAACACATTACATATAGCTTATTTAACGGTTCTCTTTATATAAATTTCGAACCAATCTAATAATGAGATAATATGTTTACAGGGGCAAATGTGATGATATATGGTCGATGGTACCGGTGGAGATCGAGATACCGATGGAGATTTTCCGGTTGTAACAAATGACTGTAGCTTCCCGGAAATTCCCATGAATCACTACAAATCACAAAAGAACCTGAACTCTGAACCCGGAACGGCGCCATCCTCAAATTATAATTTTGTGATTTGTTTGCCCTGTTTATAAACCCCGGCTAATATTATTTTTTTTACTTTAGTCCTATATTTTTACCGTATGAAATACTTCGAAGCCATTGGCAAATATTTTTTAATGATACGGGAGGTTTTCAGCAGGCCAACCAAGTGGGTCATTATGAAAAACCTCATTCTGAAAGAAATTGACGACCTGGTCTACGGTTCCCTGGGGATACTGATATTTATTTCCTTTTTCGTGGGCGGGGTTGTAGCCATACAGACCGCCCTGAATATGGACTCTCCCCTGCTTCCCAAATACCTGGTGGGATTTGCTACCCGTCAATCCGTGATACTGGAATTCGCCCCTACTTTCACCTCTATTATCATGGCCGGGAAAGTGGGGTCTTACATCACTTCCAGCATTGGCACCATGAGAGTTACCGAACAGATCGACGCCTTGGAGGTCATGGGGGTTAATGCCGTGAATTACCTGGTATTCCCGAAAATAGCAGCCATGTTGCTGTATCCTTTTATCATATCCATTTCCATGTTCCTCGGGATATTTGGCGGTTGGACAGCCAGCGTTCTGGGCGGTTTCAGTACCAGTGTGGAATTCATAGACGGCCTGCAGATAGATTTCAAGCCTTTTCATGTTTTTTACGCCTTTGCCAAAACCGCCATATTTGCCTTTATCCTGGCTACCATACCGTCCTTTCACGGCTTTTACATGAAGGGCGGGGCACTGGAAGTCGGCAAGGCCAGCACCACCTCGTTCGTATGGACCAGTGTGGTGATTATTATCATTAACTATATTATTACACAAATGTTGCTCGGCTGATGATCACTGTAGAAAACTTACATAAATCCTTTGATGGTACCCCCGTACTGAAGGGTATTTCCACTTCTTTTGAAAAGGGAAAGACCAACCTCATTATCGGACAGAGCGGATCGGGGAAGACCGTATTCCTGAAATGCCTGCTGGGCCTCTTTACTCCGGAGGAAGGAAATATCATATATAACGGCGAAGCCTATGCCGAAATGGATGACTCGGAAAAACGGGACCTGAGACAGGATATGGGCATGGTATTCCAGGGCAGTGCCCTTTTCGATTCCATGACCGTAGAAGAGAATGTGATGTTTCCCTTGAAAATGTTTACCAACAACCCGATCAGTGAAATGCAGGATCGTGTGGACGTTGTATTGAAAAGGGTAAACCTGGTAGATGCCCATTACAAATTCCCTTCCGAAATTTCCGGCGGGATGCAAAAGCGGGTGGCCATTGCCAGGGCCATTGTAAACAATCCGAAGTATCTGTTTTGTGATGAACCCAACTCCGGGCTGGACCCTAAAACGGCCATAGTCATTGACAATCTCGTACAGGAGATCACCCAGGAATATGATATCACCACCGTGATCAATACCCACGACATGAATTCCGTTATGGAAATAGGTGAGAAAATTGTTTTCCTCAAGGATGGCCACAAAGCATGGGAAGGGAGCAACAGGGAAATTTTTAAAACTGATAATGAAGCGGTAACCAATTTTGTGTACTCTTCCGAACTGTTCAAGAAAGTTCGTCAAATGTACATCGAAGAACGGAACTGACAAAAGACCGGGGAGTCCGGAGCTTATATCTCTTTGCTCCCGCGAACCCGGTTTCCGGTACTATCAGTTCAGTTGCTTAATCTCCACCTTGTCATTGCCCGTTTTTAACTGTAACCAGCTTTTCAGTTTTTCGAGTTCCTTATCGCGCTGTGACTGAGAGGCAGATGCTTTCCACTTCACGGTAAAAGCCGGAACTGTATCGGTTTTGGCAAAATCTGTCCGTATTTCGTTGGAAAAACCGAATTCGTTCACTCCGTCATACAACACTTTGGCTTCTTTGCTCAACTCATCAAAATCAATATCGGACGTAATTTTCCTGAGCCTTTCCACTTCTTCTTCCAAAAACCGAATTTTCTCCTCACTGTTCACCAGTTCCCGTTTGCTGGACTCGTATAGTTCATTTACGTATTGAAATTTTTGTTCCGAATCGCTTTGTCCGCCCTGAACGACCTTGAGTCTGGTATCTCTCAATGTCGGATAATCTGCTTGTTTCTGGTTTTCCCATGTATTAATCACATTTTCCGGAATGGCTTCATCTCCCATAAAAACCAGCTCGATACTCGATTTTCCTTCCCGGTCGTAATTGATCTCCGAGAGGTTTTCCAGAAACATCCCGCCTTTGGAGAACTGGTAGGGCGCTACCACCGTATGGATAAACTTCCGGGCATCATTTCTGAACCTCGACTCCTTCCATACGTTGAAAAACGTATATCCCGCCGGGATCATGACAATAATGGCGATCAGGGAGGCCACCCTCGAAATGGTCCTTCTCCTGGCCGAATTCACATACCGTACCATGGGAAAACGAAGTATCTTGAGCACCAGGAACGTGGCCAGGCCTATGAATATCGTATTGATAAGAAAAAGGTACATCGCTCCGGTAGCATACTCCCAATTACCTATGGCAAGTCCGAAACCTACTGTACACAACGGCGGCATCAACGCTGTGGCTATGGCTACCCCGAAGATCACGGTGGCAATGGTCCCCTTTTTGGCCCGGGCTATGACCAATGCCAGTCCGCCAAAAAATGCGATGAGTACATCGCGGATATCCGGCGCCGTACGCGCAAGCAATTCCGACGATTCATTCTGAAGGGGAAAGAACCTGAAAAACAAAAATGCCGTGAGGATACTGAGCCCCACCATAACGAGAAAGTTCTTTACAGACCTGCGCAGGGTATCCACATCATTGATAGCAATGGACATCCCCATACCCAATATCGGGCCCATAAGGGGAGAAATCAACATCGCCCCTATGACCACCGCAGTGGAATTGGCATTCAGTCCGACGGAGGCAATAAATATCGAGCATATCAGAATCCACGAATTGTGTCCCTTGAAGGGAATATCGTTTTTTATATGCTCTATCGTAGTTTCCTGGTCGGTATTGGAACGAATGTCCAGAAGTTCCCCGAAAAAAGTCTTGAGACTGCCCAGCAAGCCGGAAAAATCCTTCTTTACCTTTTCCGTACTGGTATTCTGACCACCATCCTTTTCTTCCGGCTGGCCCGTCGGATTCTCTTTTTCCTGCATATATTATTATATTAGATCTTCTCCAAACTTTTGTTTTACCTTTTGTAAAACTTCTTTAATATCCTGTTCTTTCTGCTTGGGGTAGATCAATAATACTTTTTTCTTTTCCACAACGATATAATCGTCCAGGCCATCGATGACCACCAATTTTTTTCCTGTGGTACGAATCATATTGTTGCTGGCATTCTCGGTTAGTGTCCGCGCATTGACCACGGCATTCCCGGAATCGTCCTTGGGCAGCTTTTCATAAAGCGAGCCCCAGGTACCGAGGTCATTCCAGTCAAAAGTAGCGGGCAGTACGTGTATATTGTCCGACTGCTCTAAAATAGCATAATCGATGGAAATGTTTTCTGCCGCGGCATAGTTTTTCCGTATAAATGTCCTCTCGCCCAAAGTGTTGTATTGGAGCTCTCCTTTTTTAAACAATCGGTACATTTCAGGTTGAAAAATCTCGAATGCCCGAAGAATACTTTTTACACTCCATATAAATATACCGGCATTCCAAAGGTAATTTCCGTGTTCCAGAAATTTTTTGGCCGTTTCATAAGTGGGCTTTTCCGTAAATTCAACCACTTTTTTCACCTTGTCATCACCCCGGTTATATTCGATATACCCGTATCCGGTATTCGGGAATGTAGGGGTAATGCCAAGGGTCATTAAAATATCTTCCCCGGCACATGCCTTAAAACAGTCCTTTACATTTGCGGCAAACTCCTCTTCCTGTTCAATCCAGTGGTCACTGGGTGCTACCAGGACAACGGCATCCGGGTTTTCCTTGCGTATTTTCATGGAGGCATACAGTATGCAGGGTGCCGTATTCCGCATGGCGGGCTCCAGCAATAACTGCCCGGGATTGGCCCTGGGAAGCTGTTCCAGCACCAGGTCTTTATACCGTTCATGGGTAAGGATACAGATATTCTCTTCCGGGATAATACGGCTCAGCCGGTTAAAGGTTTTCTGGATAAGGGTTTCGCCCGTACCCAGCATGTCGTGGAATTGCTTTGGAAATTCCGTAGTGCTGACGGGCCAGAAACGCGATCCGATACCTCCGGCCATTAATATTGCGTAGTAGTTTTTATTCAAGGTGAATTGTTTATGGTTTGTGATTCAAGGTTCAAAGTTTATTTTCGACCCTCTGCCCTGTTCCTACGAACCGGGAAGCAGTTCCACTTCCGCATTGGGGTTAAAAAGGTATACTTTTCCCGAGTGTACTTCCACACATTCATACCGTTTTATCTTCCTGTGCCCTTTGCGGAAAACTTTTCCGTTGTATATCCGAAACAGACTTCCATAGGGTAATTCAAAGATATAGTTTTTATCGTTATCCGGATCGAATTGTTTTAATGCCAGTGACAATGCTGCGTCGGTATCACTGCTTGCCCTGGGGTTCCTGAAGTGCCTGGCGAGTAAAGGCAGCAAATTATCCGGAAAAACAGCAGGATTCAGAAAGGGCAGCATTAACTGCCGGAACGTGTTTTTCCATTCTGCCCCGTGTGGTTTGATATTCGAACCGTATTTCCGAAAAGTCACCAGATGCGCTATTTCGTGTACCAGTGTAATGAAAAACCTGTACTTGTTCAAATTGGCATTAACGGTGATCTGATGCATCCCTCCCGGTAAACGACGGTAATCTCCGTGTCTGGTAACCCGTTCATTGACGATTTTCAGGTAAACCCCGTTTTCCTTTATCAACTCGAAACTCGGGTCGACCGCTCTCTCAGGCAGGTATTTTTGCAGAATTTCTTTCACGTTCAGTCGGTTTCCGGATCTTATATATCCGATGAAAACAACAAAATGGTTAGTATTGATCCCTGATTACGGAGTAGAATTGGACACTTGCAACAATTTACCGTTGTAATAGATATTCCCTGTCAGGGCAAAATCAAAAATATACGATGCCATTTCCCCGGCGGAAAGCGGTGCTTTATAGCCGGGGAAAGCCTCTTCCAGCATTTCGGTCTGTACGGCGCCCAGCGCCAGCACATTAAAAGAAGGGCCGGTTTCCTTATATTCTTCTGCAAGTAATTCGGTCAGGGTAATTACCGCACCCTTGGAAGAACTGTAGGCCGCCAGGCCCGGAAACTTCATACTGCCCTGCACACCTCCCATACTGCTGATGGTCACTACATGTCCTTCTTTTGACATATAAGGAGCAACGATCTTGATTATTTCCGCTACTCCGAAAACGTTGACCCGGTATACTTCTTCAAATTCTTCCGAAGTAATCCCGGCAAAAGGCTTGTTTACCAGTTTCCCCGCATTGTTTACAAGGATGTCCGCTTTTCCCCATTCCTCCGAAATAAAGGTATCCAGTTTCTTCAGGTCGTCCTTGCTGGAAATATCAAAGGAAAAAGCAGTGATATTCGGATGTTTCCAATCGGAAACGGGTTTATCGTTCCGGGACAGGGCCAGTACCCTGTGCCCTGCATCGGCACAAATTCTTGCCAACTCCAGTCCTATCCCCCGGCTTGTGCCGGTGATGATAATATTCTTCATAAACAGATTTCAGATTTTAGATGTGAGATTCAATGCCGGACTTACAATTTATTCCCTGCATTTATACATTATCTCATTCACTTATTGGCACATTACATTGACCTACTCACTGACAAATTCAATTTCATCAGTTTCCGCATTGGCCATTTTTTTCATCACGGGGATCATTTCGGAAATAAAGGAAGCCATATGCTCCGTATCCAACAGGGTGGCCTCGTCTCCTACCTTGTGGTAATGCTGAAAATTGGTGAAGTCAAAAGTGCAAACGGTTTGTGATGGCACATCAAACTCAAGGAAAAAGGGATAGTTATCAGACCTTTTGAACAATTGAAAATCCTTCGCCTTCGGTAAAAACCCTATGAGTTCCTTCCCGGCATATTCGTTCATCCTGTCTGCCATATTCGAATCTTCATAACCGGTAATATAAGCCGTGTAATCCGCTGTCATGGGTACACCTATCATTTCAAAGTTCACCATGGTATAAAGGTTCAGCTTTTCCGTAAGCAGCTTTCTGGCGAGATGCCTGGATCCCAGCAGTCCCTTTTCTTCGGCAGAGAACAAGGCAAATATAAGGCTCCTCTTATTCGACTTCGATTTTCCGAAATATTTTGCCAGCTCCAGTACCGCCGTGGTCCCCGAAGCGTTGTCATTGGCGCCGTTGGCAATAAAGTCATCGCCTTCCCCTTCATCCAGCACGCCTATGTGGTCGTAATGTGCGCCTATCAGAATAAATTCATCCTTGAGTCCAGGGTCATTCCCTTCTATATATCCCACTACATTAAAGGCAGGCTCTTTAAAATTGTCCAGCGTGTCCCTATAGGAAGAAAAATAAGGTTTTATCCCGTTTTCGGCAAATACTTGTTCTATATATGCTGCGGCTTTTTCAATTCCGGGGCTCCCGGCATCCCTTCCTTTAAGTGCATCGGATGCCAGAAATTCCACAGCTTTCCTGACATCGGCCGTATCTACTGTATAGGAGGATTCTGTAACAGGTTCCGGTGATTGCTGTGCCTGTGCATTCAGGCCTAAAATCAGTGTACAGGCCAGTGTCGCAATATAAATATGTCTTTTCATACGGAGATCAATTTAGACGTTGTTATGGCTAAAATATATAAAAAATCCCGTTCCCTCGAATATAAGGAACGGGATTCTGATTTATTTAACCGTCCGGAGACTAAGCCAGCATGGTCACCGGGTTCTCCAGAAAGTGTTGTAACGTTTGCAGGAATTGTGCTCCCGTTGCCCCGTCTACCGTACGGTGATCGCAAGCCAGGGTTATCTTCATAGTGTTACCCACTACAACTTCGCCGTTCTTCACTACAGGTTTCTGTACGATACCCCCAACGGAAAGAATCGCCGAATTGGGCTGGTTTATGATCGATGTAAATTCCTGTATACCGAACATTCCCAGATTAGACACCGTAAAGGTACTCCCTTCCATTTCCTGTGGCGTGAGTTTCTTGTTCCTCGCCTTTCCGGCAAGATCCTTGACCTGTGTCCCGATTTGTGTAAGGGTCATCTGATCGGTAAAGCGCAGTACGGGAACCACCAGGCCTTCTTCCACAGCCACGGCAACCCCTACATGCACATGGTGATTGTACAGCGTGGTATCTCCTTTCCAGGAAGTATTTACCTGAGGGTGTTTTTTCAGGGCCATGGCGCAGGCCTTCACTACCATGTCATTAAAGGATACTTTAATATCGGGCAGTGCGTTTATTTGTCCGCGGGAAGCGATGGCATTGTCCATATCCACTTCTATGGTAAGATAGTAATGCGGTGCGGTAAACTTAGACTCCGCAAGTCGCTTGGCAATGGTTTTCCGCATCTGCGAGTTTTTCACTTCCTCGGAACTTTCCTCGCCGGCAGGAACAAACGGCATCACTTTAGCAGCAGGAGCAGCTTCTCCTTTAGCTTCGGCCGGGGCGGCTTCTGCTGCGGCAGGTGTATAACTTTCGATATCCCTTTTAACAATCCTGCCGTTTTCGCCGGTTCCTTTTACCCTGGAGAGATCGATCCCTTTTTCTTCAGCCATCTTTTTGGCAAGCGGCGAAGCAAATATACGGCCTCCGCCCCGGGTTCCTCCGGTTGTTTCTTCGGGTGCAGATCCAGTACTTTCTGTTTGAGCCGCCGGGCCCTGCGTCTCTGTCGAAGCAGATTCTTTATCCTTTTTGGCTCCTCCGCCGGCAACGGCCTTGAGAACGGCATCTACGTCTGTTCCCTCAGGACCTATGATGGCAAGGACCTCATCTACGGGAGCAGATTCGCCTTCCGGAATACCGATGTGCAACAGGGTACCGGAATAGAACGATTCAAACTCCATTGTGGCCTTGTCGGTCTCTATTTCGGCCAGGATATCGCCTTCTTCTACCTCATCACCAACCTTTTTCAACCAGCTGGCCACGGTCCCTTCTTCCATCGTATCGCTCAGGCGCGGCATGGTAACTACCTCCACACCTTCCGGAATTTCGCCGGAGGCATCACCTCCTGTCGCTTCCTCTTCGGAAGCGCTGTTATCTTCTGTTTTTTCTTCTTCTTTGGTTTTCGATCCGCCGCCGCTCAGTAACGAAGAAATATCTTCTCCCTCTTCTCCTATGACAGCAAGCAGGGAATCCACAGGAGCACCTTCACCTTCCTGAATACCAATGTGTAACAGGGTACCGGAATAGAACGATTCAAACTCCATTGTGGCCTTGTCGGTCTCTATTTCAGCCAGGATATCACCTTCCTCTATTTTGTCTCCTACTTTTTTCAACCATTTTGCCACCACACCTTCTTCCATGGTGTCGCTTAATCTCGGCATATTAATTACTTGGGCCATAAGTACTATAATTTATGAGGTAAAAACGGATAATCTTCTTGTGCATACACCACATCATACATCACATTCTTATCCGGATACGGTGACTCTTCGGCAAATTTTTCGCATTCTTTCACCTTGTCTTTTACCCGCTTTTCTATTGTTTCTATTTCTTCGTCCGTAGCGTATTTTTTATCTTTAATAATATCCAGCACCTGGGTAATGGGGTCTATCTTCTTGTATTCCTCCACCTCATCCTTTGTTCTGTAGTGCTGAGCATCACTCATGGAGTGCCCCCTGTAGCGATATGTTTTCATCTCAAGAAAGGTAGGCCCGCCACCGCTTCGGGCACGTTCAATAGCCTCATCCATCGCTTCCGCCACTTTAACGGGATTCATTCCGTCCACCGGGCCACAGGGCATTTCATATCCGAGGCCTAGTTTCCAGATATCCGTGGTGTGTGCGGTCCTCGCTACCGAGGTTCCCATGGCATAACCATTGTTCTCACAAACAAAGACTACCGGAAGCTGCCACAACATGGCCAGGTTAAACGCTTCGTGAAGCGATCCCTGTCTTACAGCCCCGTCTCCCATGTAGCAAAGTGTTACCGCATTCCTTTTGAAATATTTATCGGCAAAGGCCATCCCGGCGCCGAGAGGAATTTGCCCTCCAACTATACCGTGCCCTCCGAAAAAGCCTTTTTCCTTGGAAAAGATATGCATGGAACCTCCGAGTCCCTGGGAAGTTCCGGTACTTTTACCGTAGAGTTCGGCCATAATTCTTTTAGGATCTACTCCCATGCCTATGGGCTGAACGTGGTTCCGGTATGCCGTTATCATTTTGTCCTTGGACAGGTCCATTGCATGGAGTGATCCTGCCAGGACCGCTTCCTGTCCGTTATACAAATGAAGAAATCCCCTCACTTTCTGCTGGATGTAAACCTGTGCCAGCTTATCTTCAAACTTTCTCCAGAACAGCATGTCTTCGTACCACTTCAGGTACACTTCTTTTGTTACCTTTTTCATGTGTTTATTTTTTTGCGCCGACCAAAATACGTAATCCCGATGATTATCGGGATGTCTTGCATATGGAATCGTCTTGCCCGTACATGGATTCGATACGATCGTACTCCGAGGAGCCATTCTCACCAAAAAACCATGTTCGCTGCATCAAAAATAGCTTAATTAGTCTTTAAAATTGTTGTCACTCCCCGAATTTTACTGCAAAGAGGACTTTTTAATTGCGAGATACAAAAGTAATATTTTAAACAAAAGTGAAAAAACGAAAAGAACAGTTTTATTCGGCTTTTTTGTTAAATTAGAAAAAGTCGCCGAACAAGGGAGATGAAAAGCAAAAACCCGCCTTCAAATGTATGCCTTTATTACAAATTGGACTTATCGAACAAAAGGGGAAGAAGGTCTTTCACGGAAGGTGCTTTTACCACCTTGCCGGTTTCTCCCATAAAATAAAGCACCAGGGGCTCTTCCTGTTTGACCTCGTATTCGGCCAGGCTCTGCCTGCATGCCCCACAAGGGGGTATGGGGGTAAGCACCGTATGGTTATCTGAAGCGGCAGATATGGCCAGCGCGTTGATCCTGACGTTCGGATATTTTGCCCCCGCCTGGTATACGGCCACGCGTTCTGCACACAACCCGGAAGGATAGGAAGCATTCTCCTGATTGTTCCCGATGACCACTTCCCCGTTGTCTAACAGGAGTGCCGCACCTACCTTAAACCTGGAATAAGGAGCGTATGCATTTTTCCTTACTTCTACAGCTTTTTGCATCAGGCCCCGGATCTCCTCGGGCAATTCGTCTATATCTTCATAAACGATAAGCCTGGATGTGATTTCTAATTCTTTCATAGCTAAAATTCCACAAAATCGTCCCCGAAATTAAACCGGAGTGAAAACCGCAGGGTATTTTCCAGGGGGTTCTCCACCCTGGATGTTGAAAACAGGTAGGATATGTCTATGGTTGTCGCATTGAACCGGAAACCGGCCCCGAGCGAAAAGAACTTTTTCGCCCCCTTGTCGTTACTTTCATTAAAATATCCCGTACGCAGGGCAAAAGCTTCCTGGTACATGTATTCCAGGCCCAGGGCCCAGGTGACCTCTTTCAGTTCTTCACTGAAACCGTCGGGAGCATCGCCAAACGAGTTGAAAATACCGCTCACAAAGCCTTCGTTATAATAGTCGTCTTCCGTATTTATTACCCCATCGCCATTAGAATCATTCGGGGTGGGCACCAACAGCTTGTTAAATTCTATTGCGGTCATTAGCCTGTTATCTGCATCAAAGATAAAGTCGAAACCGGCGCCCAGTCTCAGGTTGGTGGGAAGAAATTCTTCCTGGGTGTTATCGTTACTGTAACTGATCTTGGGGCCGATATTGGAAATATTAAACCCCCCGCGCCAACGTCCGTTAAAATTGGTATAAACCATTTCGGGCGACTGATAATAACCGGCAATATCCACAGCAAAGGAATTGGCCGCTCTGGCATCTGTTGCCCCCTCTACCTCAGTCAGCCTCAGGTCGGACCTCAGGTATCTTCCGGCTACGGCCATGGAAAACTGCTCACTGAGTTTCAGAGAATACGATCCGTCGAGGGCTATTTCATTGGGTTTCACTTCACGCCCCTGGTCATTGGCCGTTTGTCTGAATTCAAAACCACCCAGCCCGTAATAACGCAGGCTAAAGGCAAAGGCGCTTCTTTCGTTGACCCGTTTGTAAAAATTCAGGTTCAAAAGGCCTATATCGTTTACCAGTTCTCTCAGGTAAGGGGTATAACTCACCCCTACACCATACTGTTTTTCAGAAAAAACGTATTTGGCAGGGTTCCATTGTTGCGAAAAGGCATCGGGTGCGGTGGCAACCCCCATATCGGCCATACCTGCTGCCCTTGCATCTGCAGCAACAAGAAGGAAAGGCAATGCCGGATTAACGGGGCGGTAATTATTTTCCTGGGCATATATCGGTCTGAATACTGCCCATGAGGCAATAGCAATAAGGATACATATTTTTTTCATGTTCAGATTGGTAGATTTGTAACAAATATACTTTATAATTATAGTTATACAAGTTTCACATCCCAAATAGGCGGGCTCCTCCCCCTTTAACGTTATTTTTGGAAATATCTTGTGTTTGTCCCGCCTTCACTATGTGATTCTTTTCAGGTCCACGGCATTAAAAGCCCGTAGGTTCCACCGTTCTGCAACTGCTCGTACCCGGTATTACACAAAGCCGTCCTCCCTGCCGTACAAACGACAAAGTATTTTGTCCGGCGCATAATAATAAGTTCGATTAAACGTTATAAAAAGTGTCTCAACACAGTGAATTCATAAAAAGAATTTCGACACAAAAAAGTGAAAATATATCGTTAATTACTATATTGCACGAATATTTTTCGGACAACTCAAATCTTTTTTCTATGAAGATTAATTTTAAATTATTGGTATTGTCCTTAGCTCTGACCGGCGGGCTTGTGGGGTGTAAAAACTCCGGATCGAATTATAAAAATACATCAAGGGCCACCGGATGGAAAATAAACGACGGAGAAGGGGGCTTTGAATACAATACTAATTTTAAAGAACAGGAAACCGCTCCGGGCCTGGTTTTTATAGAAGGAGGTACTTTCACCATGGGGAAAGTGCAGGACGATATTATGCACGACTGGAACAATACGCCTACACAACAGCACGTGCAATCCTTCTATATGGATGAGACGGAAGTAACCAATCTTATGTACCTGGAATACCTGGACTGGCTAAAAAAGGTCTTCCCTCCCGGGACCCCAATGTATGAGAATATATATACCGGGGCACTTCCGGATACCATGGTATGGAGAAACCGCCTCGGGTATAATGAAGTGATGACCGACAATTATCTCCGTCATCCCGCGTATGCCAATTATCCCGTAGTAGGTGTTAACTGGGTACAGGCCGTACAGTTCAGTGAGTGGCGGACAGACCGGGTAAACGAACTGCAGCTCGAACAGGAAGGATATATCGCCGAGGGGACGAAAAACCAGGTGATGGCCGGCGACGTTGGCGGGACTTTCAGCACGGGAACCTACCTCATGAACCCCAATACGGCTTATGGGGGCAATATAGACAGCCTCCAGGGCAGGAAAAAAAATGAAGAAGACAGTACAAACGTATATGCCAAACTGACCAGTGGCGTGATCCTCCCCGGTTACAGGCTCCCTACAGAGGCTGAATGGGAATATGCTGCCATTGCCATTGTGGGCAACCGGGAGTATAACAATGTAAGAGGTCGGAAAAAATATCCCTGGGAAGGTGAGTATACCAGATCGTCCAAAAAATCGGCGAAAGGAGATCAACTGGCCAATTTCAAACAGGGAAAAGGAGACTACGGCGGTATTGCTGGATGGTCCGATGACGGTGCCGACATCACAGCCGAAGTAAAATCCTATCCTCCGAATGATTTCGGACTCTACGACATGGCCGGAAACGTGGCCGAATGGGTAGCCGATGTCTACCGCCCCATCGTGGATGATGAAGCCAATGACTTTAACTATTACCGGGGGAATATTTACACCAAAACCGCGATCAATGACGACGGGACCGTTGAAGTATTAAATCCGGATCAGGTCGTATATGACACCTTGCCCAACGGGAAGGTCATTGCCAAAAACCTGCCGGGGGAAGTGGTTAATACTCCGCTTACGGAAAAAGATACCTACCTGAGACCCAATTTTTCCAAGAGCGACAACAGGAACTACCGTGACGGCGACCAGAGTTCTTCCAGATATTTCAACAGGTTTTATCAGGAAGGTGAACAATCGGACGAAAGCAATACCCGGAAAATGTACAATTCCCCAAAACACAAGATCGAAACGGATGCAGAAGGGAACATGGTGCTGGAATACGATAAATCGAACCGAAGGACTACACTTATAGGCGATGATGTAAGAGTATATAAAGGCGGCTCGTGGAGAGACCGTGCCTACTGGCTCGATCCGGCCCAGCGAAGGTATTTGCCGCAATATATGGCTACCGACTACATAGGGTTCCGTTGCGCGATGTCCAGAGTCGGCTCCAAGGCCAAGAAAAAGCGAAAAAGACCAAGAGGCTGATAGCCCGAAATATGAAAAATAATATATTTCCCAGCCCCGGCACTGTAAACAGGTCGGGGCTTTTTTCTATTTTTACCACATGAACACGGAAGCGCTCTACCAGGTATACCTGTCGTGCAACAAGGTTTGTACAGATACGAGAAAACTCAAAAAAGGAGATATCTTCTTTGCCCTTAAAGGCGATAATTTCAACGGTAACACCTTTGCCGCAAGTGCTTTGGAACAAGGCGCCTCTTACGCGGTCATCGATGAAGAAGAGTACTCCGCCGGTGAACAAACCATCCTGGTTGACAACGTTCTGCACACACTCCAGCAACTGGCCCGGCATCACAGGAAAGCACTGAACATTCCCATACTTGCCCTTACGGGAAGTAACGGAAAAACCACCACCAAAGAGTTGATAAATGCCGTGCTTTTGCGAAAATTCCGCACCGTTGCCACAAAGGGTAACCTCAACAACCATATCGGCGTACCGCTAACACTCCTCGATATGGATCACACCACACAGATAGGTATTGTGGAAATGGGGGCCAATCATTTGCAGGAAATAAGCAAGCTGTGCGACATTGCCGAACCGGATTACGGATATATCACCAATTTTGGCAAGGCCCACCTGGAAGGATTCGGTGGCTTTGAAGGAGTTGTCCGGGGAAAAAGTGAACTCTACCAACATTTGATGCAGCGCAATAAGCTGGTATTCTACAATGCGGAAGATGCCATTCAAAAAGAAAAACTAAAAGCCTATCCCCGTAAATTCGGTTACGATACCACAGGCCATTCCGATGTTCGCGTATCATTTATCAGTGCCGACCCGTTCGTATCGCTCAAAACAGGACAAATCACCATAGACTCCCACTTAATCGGAAAGTACAACTTTAATAACATTACAGCCGCCATTACGATAGGCAAGTATTTTGATATCCCGGATAATGATATCAAAACAGCCATAGCGCAGTATATACCGGCCAACAACCGGTCACAGATCATAGAGAAAAACAGCAATACGATCATTCTCGATGCCTATAATGCCAATCCCAGCAGTATGAAACTGGCGCTGGAAAACTTCACTGCCCTACCCTATCGGCATAAAACGGTTATCCTGGGTGACATGTTTGAACTGGGCACTGATACCGATACCGAACACCAACATATTGCAGAACAGGTAGCAAGTCATCCTTCCGGCAGTGTCATACTGATAGGAGAGCACTTTTTTAAAACAGATTCCGAACACCTGAAATTCCGGACATTCGATGAACTGAAGGACTATCTACTGCAAAATAAACTGCAAAACCGGTCCATACTCATTAAAGGCTCCAGGGGGATGGCCCTGGAGCGGGTGCTGGAATTGTTATAGTTCGAATAAAAGTTTTCGGATTTCCCGGGCGGCACCTATCTAAACCTCCCCTCCCATAAACGGGTCGGTCCTGGAGTGTTTTCCGGTTTCAACTCTTCCGGCATATCGCCTTGCGAATATCGGCACGCCTTCTATTTTCACCGAAAAATCATACCATCCGTAGCTTTTACCTGTGGGAACTACGATCGTTTCCCGGCTATCGGCTTTAATTCGCCCTGCGTATTCGGGATTTTTATAAGCACGGTCCGTGACCGCTACCCGAATGTCCCTGTCAGAACGGTTAACAATCCTTAGCGCCACATTACCGGACAGTTTTTTTATAAACCTTCCCTTTTCTTCATAACCACAGGTTATTTCCACCTCCGGATCATCGGCATTTCCCGAGAATTCCCGGTAAAAACCGTTGGGGCCATACACCCTCAGGTGATAGTTTTCCGCCTCAAAATGATCCAGGGGCCATTCATCCTTTAAAATATCTCCTGCACTTACAGCATACGGCCATGCCCCGACCGCTTCAAAAACCCGGTTCCCGTCCCTGCCTTTCTGCAGATATTTTCCGGGGGCATAAACATTGAACGGCGCACCTGCGGCCTCATTCCCGAAAACATGATCTGCCGCATTAAAGGAAATACAGAATGTTTTTTTATCCTTGCTGAGCATGCCCTCCACATAAAGTTCATAGGGCAATGCACAGGAATCCTTGACCCCGGGCTCCTGCCCGGGCAGGAAAGGAACATTGCGGTCCTTTTTCGCCTGTCTGATTTCTGCATCAGACAACACGGTAAAATTGGAAGGCACATCTTTAAAGCCTGCATTATATACTTCCTGCATTAGTTTGTTTCTGTCCACAAACTCCGGGTAATTGAAGGCCAAAGCCTCATATGGCCTGAATGCCGAACTCAGGTCACTGCAAACTGTTCTTCGCCAGTTGCTGATATTGGTTTCTTTTATTTCCTTACCGGACTTCCTGCTAAGCCATTTTTCCATGAACATCAGTGTAGAGGTAATATCGCATACTTCCGAATTTACCCATCCGCCTCTCGTCCAGGGGGACGCTACGATCATGGGAACACGGTATCCCAGTCCCACCGGGCTCTCCCTCGCCTCTTCCCGTTTCCGGCCTTTTTTCAGTTCCTCCTCCAGCATAACATACTCCTGTACCGGGTTGAGTTCTTCGGAAAAGGCTTGTTTGTGTTCAGGGTTCGGGGCTACAAACGGAGGAACATGGTCAAAATAGCCGTCGTTTTCATCGTAGGTGAGGATAAATACCGTTTTTTTCCAGACCTCGGGATTCTTGGTAAGGATGTCCAGCACCTCAGACACATACCATGCACCGTACCAGGGGGCACTGGGATGGTCAGAGAATTTTTGCGGGGCCACCAGCCACGATACGGACGGGAGCTTCCCGTTATTCACGTCTTCCCTGAACTGATGGAGTATATCGCCTTTTGGCACTTTTATGCTTCGTTCTTCACCCTTATCAGAATAGGTTATGGTTTCCGTCTCGTGATAATACGGGTCATTTATATTGGTCGTAAAGGCCTTTTTGTGCAGGTTTTTGTGAAATTCCGAAAGTTTTTCAAAATTATCCGGATGCCATACCCTGAGTTCCTCCTTTATCTTTATAAGTTGGTTCTTTTTCTGTTCCAGTTTGTTCCGCAGCTTCTGGACCCGGGCTTTCGGTAATTTACCGACCTTTTTTTCAAGCTCGGATATTTCCGCGGGCAACTCCGAAAGCCTTTTCTTAAGGAAATTCCGGTGTCCTTCGCTAAAGCGTACATTAAATCGGGAAAACCATTCCAGGTTATTGTCCGTAAAATTGGCGAGTAACGATTCGTCTTCCCCTTCCAGTTCGGTTTGCAGGCTGATCTCATTTTGATAAACCCTCCAGGAAATACCGTTTTCTTCCAGTCGTTCCGGGAAGGTTTTCCATTGGGCTTCGCGGTTGTAGTATACTTCGGAATTCCTCACATTGGCCTCAGCAGTAGGTGAGGCTTTATGCGTTCCGCTCCAGAAAAACAGCCTGTTGGTTGTGGTTCCCGTTAAAGACGAGCAGAAATGCTGATCGAATACGGTAAACGCATCGGCAAAGGCATAGTAAAAGGGGAGGTCTTCCCGGTTGTAGTACCCCAGGGTAAACGGGATATCTTTATATGCTTTCCGCCAGGTCTGCTTTGCTTCGAGCCATTTGTCGTATTTCCCGTTATTGCGGGCATCGACCTGGTTTTCCCATGAATGGGGCAGGTCGCCCATCCAGGTGGCTTTCGTATCTTTCATGTTCAGGCGAAAAGGCGCATAGGTCTGTCCTTTTTTATTGCTTTGCAGCCATACCGGGTTTTTATCCGGAAGGGTTATGGCCCGGGGGTCATTATACCCCCTCACCCCTTTCAGTGTACCAAAACAGTGATCGAAAGAACGGTTTTCCTGCATCAGCAAAACCACGTGTTCGGCATCGTAGAACGTACTGCCTTCTTCCGGATTAATGGCCAGTGCCTTCTGTATCGACGGGGGAAATACCATTGACATCCCCATACCTCCGGAAAGCATGGCTGCTTTTTTTAGAAATTCTCTTCTGGTGTCCATTTTATACAGTCTTGTAATTTCAAGGTTCCACAATTTAAGGGGGAGCCCCTAAAAGCTCCCCCGTCCAAAACTACATAACTCAAAACTTTTTCACTCCTGTAAGATCCACATCGCTTCATTGACATTATCATTGCCATCATACTGGCGGCTTATGGCTTCGTTTACATTTTCGCTGTTGTAATTCAGCTCTTCCTGCGGATACATCCAGCGTACAGGTAATTTATCCGCGGGAATGTTTTCATTTGATTCCGGGTTGACAGGGAATTCCGGATACCCTGTTCTCCTGTTCTCAAAAAATGCTTCCAGCGGTGCCTGCAGAAAGGTACAAAGATATTTCTGGGTAACGATCTGTTTTAACTTTTCTCCGGTAGCAGAGCCCAGTTGTACACCGGGGGTGCTTACATAGTAATTTTCTATGTAATCCTCATCCATAATCCGGTTGTGGTGAAAAGGGGGCTCATCAGAATTCGGATTTCCCGGGGTATTGTCAGCCACAAAATACATGGCCGCTTTAATGCCGTCCCTGTAATAAGTTTCAGCGTCTCCCGAAATCCAACCGCGAACAGCCGCTTCGGCAAGCATGAATTGCACCTGTGCATAGCACAGCATAAACACAGGCTCTCCTTCCGGGATATATTTGTATCTTTTATTGATATCAGAATAGTTTTTGGAAGCGTGTATATCCTGCATTCGGGCATATACCAGTGACGGATCTGTCCCCTTATAAGCGTCAAAATCGGATATTTCCGCGCCAGCTTCCACGAGTACCGGAGAAGGTTCTGCATAATAGAACAGGCGATAGTCTTCCAATGCCTTCAGGTTGTCAATCAATACATCAGAGACCATAGGATAAATCATAAACTGGTTGCCGAGTTCGTTAAAAGGGTACCTCTGGTTTTGTGCTGCTGAAAAAACCAACGCAAAGTTATCTTCATTGCTTTCAAACACCGGTCGGTTATTTACAATATCACTGAAGCGCTCTATCACTTTGAGGTCGGTATCTCCTGTTTTTTTATAGAGGTTGAGCAATACTTTCAATGCAAACGAATTGACCATCTTACGCCATTTTTCCGGGTCCCCGTTATAGATCATATCCCCTTCAAAGGCACTTCCGTCCGCAAAAAGCCTGTCCGCTTCATCCAGTTCGTTCAGGATACCGAGAAATACTTCCTTTTGTGTATCGTACTTCGGTCTTAAATTGGTTTCGCTTTCTCCCTTAAGGGCATCGCTATACGGAATATCTCCCACTTTCATGGTCAGGTCAAAAAAAGTATATGCACGTATAAAATGGCCAAGCCCCTTATACGAGTTCTTAATTGCCTGGTCCAGACCTTCTGTAGACTCCGCATACCCGATCATTTTTTCCGCATTGATCAACCGCGTCATCTTGTCGAAATCAATACGTCCGAAATCGTTGTACTGTTCTCCCTGTGCAAATTCGCTCCACAGCACATATTTGCTTATCAGGTGCGGGCTCATAAACGATTTCTGGGAACTGTAATCATCCCGGGTAATATTAAGTATAAGTCCCGAGGCAAGTGTTTCCGGGCTTCCGGAAGTAATACCGTCCGGATTGGTATTCAATTCGTCAAAGTCATCAGTACACGCTGTAAAGGTTATTGCAAATACAAAACACAGCAAACGTTTTATAGTTTTTCTTTCCATGGTCGTTATTTTTTAGAATTATCCGGGTGTCCTATATGCAGGTTGATGTTTAGTCCTACAAATCTCTGGGAGGGCGATGTAAGATCGCTATCCGAATTAAAGTCCGGATCAGCGAAACGGAAATCCCTGGCCCACAGGAACACGTTCTGGGCAGTCAGTGACACCCTTGCACGACTGAGCCCCCATCTTTCACTTATGGATTTCGGAAGCGTATATCCAATGGCAATTTCCCTGAGTTTAACAAAAGTGGCATCCGTAGCACCGAATGTGCCATCGCCATACCTCCTGGCATAGGTTTCGTAAGAAACTTTCGTTTCATTAGGCCGATATGTCCGGGTATCTTCAACAATACGGCCATACTGATCGTAAGTTGCAGATCCCGAAGCTACCTGTACCCCATTACCGACATAAGAAATATTACCATTTACCACCTCGTCATAACGCCATTGGTTATCGCTGTCCGGATGTGCCCCGGTGTCCCACATTTTATAAGCGGAATAGTTGTTGAGCAATCCTCCTACACGACCGTCAAAGCTAAGATGGAAATCAAAGTCCTTCCAGGTAAATGAATTGGTAAAACCCCAGATAAAGTCCGGATCTGAATGCCCGAATAAAGAGGTATGGTCACTTTGCACCGGTAGTCCACCCGAATTATGAATCAAATTACCCTGCGGATCGCGCAGCCATGCCCTTCCTGTATAATTATCAACACGCCCTCCAGGTCGGGTCCACAAATTGTCCGGGGAATACACCGGATCCAGGTCTTTGTAATACTGATGCGTCCTGGCCCAGTTTACGGCCACATCCCAGCTAAAATTGTCCTTTTTTATAATTCCCGCGTTGAGTGTTACCTCTATTCCCCGTCGCACCCTGGTTTCTTCGGTATTTACCAGAATAGAAGTGAATCCGGAAGATGCCGGTATTGTAGCATATATCTGGCGATCGTAATCAAAGATATTGTAATATGCAACATCTACATTCAACCTGTTCTTAAAAAGGTAGGCCGCCGTGCCTATTTCCCAGGTCCTGCTTACTTCCGGCAGCACATCTTCATCCCTACGGATAGTATTGGTATACGAAGCCGTATTATATGAATCCCAGGCTCCAATGCCAAGATCATAATTTACATTGGTGGCATACACGCCCAAATCCTTTTTAGAGACTGTCCATGACCCTCTCACTTTCCATAAATCCAGCCATAGTGGTAATTCTGCGAGTTCATTTATCAATACACTTCCTGCAACAGACGGGTAAAAAAATGACCGGGTGGATGAGGGGAGGGAAGAACTCCAGTCGTTACGCCCGGTAACGTCGACAAAAACGGCATCTTTCCAGGCAAAAGAAGCCAGACCGAAAAGACTGTTTACCTGCTTCCTATTGCGATACGTCCATACATTCGGTCTTTCCACCGAATTGTTCAGGGAATATATATCCGGCACCACAAGTCCGTTTCTGGTGGAACTTCCCAGATATTGATCTTCCCATTTATACATGGAAGCGCCTGCGGTAAGATCTATATCAATATCTCCTATTACTTTCTTTTTCTCATAATTAAACAACAGGTCCGTATTCAGACTGTACCCTCTGTACTCGTCCTGACCAAACATACCGTTGGCATGCCATCCCCTGGTAGAATAGATTCCCGGAGGATTCCTTTTGGTCGTTTCATTAGCGTAGAAATCATACCCTATCCTCGCCGTGATTTTTGCATTTTCAAACACTTTATAGGTAGACGTCAGGTTGATATTGGTCATATTCCTTTCTACACCGTTCAACTTTTCATAAGCAATCAGGTACGGGTTATCATACCACGCCTTGTAGTGCCAGTTCTGTTGCTGGTTGGGCACCACCCAGTAATCCCTGAATTTCTTCAGGTCGTATTCCGGACCCGTCCACATTAGTATCTGATAAATAAACCCCTGGTCCCCATATCCCGCTCCGGTAGTCTGGGGTGCTGTACTTCGGTTATAACCTACATTTCCCTGCAGTTCAAAATCATCTCCGAGTTTCAGTTTTCCCACAACATTCATGTTCAAACGATTCAGGCGAAGGTTGGGATACTGCCCTTTATTGTACACATGGGTAAGGGAGGTCCGTATGGAACCTATCTCACCTGAACGGGCAAAGCTGATGTTATTATTGGCAATAAACCCTGGTTCCAGGAAATTCTTGAAATTGTCTTTCCCCCGGGAAGTCAATTCCATCTCTTCCAATTGCTTGGTCTCCGGATTCCATTGTTCCCGCATAATCCCATGATCCAGCTTATTTCCCCATACATAATCTATGGAGTTATACTCTCCTCCTATACCTGCACTATAAGAATGCTGTACTTTGGGCAGTGCCAGGTAGCCGGCAAATATCATATTATTACTGTTTATACTAATACCGTTCCCTCCGCTCTTGGTAGTAATAATTATAGCGCCTCCGCTACCTCTGGAACCATACAGTGCAGAGGCCGTTGCTCCTTTCAAAACATCCATACTCGCAATATCATCAGGTGCAATTTCCCTTAAGCTCATATTACCATACGGTATTCCGTCCACTACAAGCAGGGGATTGGTGCTTCCTCCCCTTAAACGGATGTCGGGCGCCTCATCAAACTCCGTACTGTTCTGTATCCACAGTCCGGCCACTTTTCCTGTCAGCGAAGTGGCCACATCCACTCCTTTTACTTCCTGTACAGCATCGCCGCTTACCCGTTGTACGGAATATCCCAGTTTTTTCTCTTCCCGCTTTATCCCTAATGCCGTGACCACCACATTATCCAGTTCCTGGATATCCTCCTGCATGGCAACGTCAATTTCCGTACGGGTACCTACAACTTCTTCCAGCTTCCCGAACCCGATATAGCTGAACACCAGCACACTTTGTTCGCCGGGGACGTCAAGTTCATAGTGCCCTTCCATATCGGTTATCGTACCCCGGGTACTTCCCTTTACAAGTACGGACACCCCGGGCAACGGAAACCCATCATCGACAGAGGTTACCCTACCTGTTACCCGGATACTTTCCTGTGATGTCTCTGTACTTTTACCGGACCTCATATTAACACTGATAACATTGTCCACACGCTTAAACCGCAATCCCGTAAGGGCAGCAACTTCCCTCAACAATGTTTCCAGGGATATTTTCCGTTTTTTCAAAGAAATTCTCTTCGCATCGTCCACCACCTTTTTATCGTAGAAAAAACTGAAGTCCGTTCGGGACTCCACGATCTTAAAAAATTGCTCCAGTGAAATGTTCTGTTCATCAATACTGAGGAACACTTCACTCAAATCAGTGTTTCCCTGTTCTTTCTCACTGTTATCGTTCACAGCATATGAACTAAAAATACCGAACAGGAGCAACGGGATACAAATCCAGCCCCTGCACAACGAGGCAGGCCGTTTCATCTTGTTTTTCATTTTTAAATTGGTTTAGTTAATTGGTTCGTATTGAATTTCCGTTTTTATTATCAGGATAGATAACCACTTCCCTGCCCTGCACCCGGTATGCCACCCCCGATGTAAATTCCAGGCTTTCCAGTACCGTTTTCAGGCTTTGATTCTTAAAGCTTCCGGTTACTTCCAAACTCCGGCCTTCGAGGTTTTTCACGGTAATGTTCACATCATACCACCTTTCTATCCTTCGTACGAATTCATCCATCCCTGCATCCCGGAACACCAGTATTCCTTCTTTCCAGCCAAGTTCTTCTTCAAAATCGAAATGGGACTTCCCGGATAGTCTGAAATTGTCGCTCACCCTCAATTTTTCTCCCGGAGACAGGAAAAAGGACGTTGTATCATCTGATACCGTTTCCACCGATACCGAACCTCTTTCCAGGGCTATACTCATTTCTTCACCCCGGTAAGCCCTCACATTAAATGCCGTTCCGTGAACCGTAGTATTGATCTCGCCCGAGCTTACGATAAATTGTTTGACCGAATCGTGTTGCACATCAAAATAGGCCTCCCCTTCCAGATAAACCACTCTCTTACCGGAACTGAATTTCACGGGATAGCGCAATGCACTCCCCGCATTTAAAATAACCCTGCTGTTATCGGGAAGATAAAACGACATTTTTTGTCCCTTCGGACTGAATTTCGTAACCAGGGCTGTTTCGGCCGGTTGTTTTTTCGCATCGGAAAGTTGCCCGGTTTTATACATAAATGTTGCCAGTAGAAAAAGGATCAAAACCGCTGCCGCTCCCCGGAAAATAAGCGGGTATAGCGATGTAGTGCGCAAACGCTGTTTTTTTCTGTGAAGTACGGGTTTCTCTCCCAATACATTGCGGAGTATCTCTTCCTTACGCGCCCCGATCCTGTCCGAACTCCTGTAATCCACACCAAGTATTATGGCCCTGGCTTCGTAGAAACTGTCCCTGGCCTCCGGGTGTTGTTCCAACCACCGCTGCCAATGATAGTTTTTAGTTTCCGCCGGATTTTTGACCCAGTCCACAAAAGCCGGATCAGACAAAAAGAAACCTATATCGTATTCTGAACTTTCCAATATTCCCTGCCTTTACAAGATAGACAAGGAAAAACCGAAAATGACATCGGTTTTTTACAAAAAAATTTTAAAAATGTGTTCTGAGCACCTTTACAACCCTGTATATCAGATTCCTGACTGATTTCACATTCCTGTATCCCATAAGTTTCCGGATCTCCCCATAGTCCATACCCTTATAAAAGTAGTAATACACAGCCTCCCTTTGCTTTGCATCAAGTGAACGGAGCGCCCGGTCGAGCTTTTCCATCCGTTCCTTCTGTTCCTGATGAAATATGACAAGGGATTCGTGAGGGAGGGAAAACTCGAAAGATTCGTGGAAAACACCTTCTCTGCGATTGCCCTTCTTCAGGTTCAATATCCTTCTTTTGAGACACTGAAACAGAAACAACCGGATGGAATTTTTTATTCCGGGCAGTTTTTTTCGCTTCTGCCTGAGGTCTATGAATAAATCCTGGATACAATCTTCCACCTGGGTCAGGGATACGTATTGAATCCCGAAATGGCACAGTTCTTCGAAATACGTATCATAAATAGCGATAAAAGCTCCTTCATCGCCTTCCAGGAACCTTTCCCAGGTTTGTTTCTCATCAGGGATTTCCGGTTTTTTATCCGGTAATGAACTTATCCTCCTTCCTGTGGAAATATCTTTGTTTTCCTTCTGGAGTTCCTCATGTTTCAGACGGTGTAGCATTTTCTGAGCGTACAGTTTCCCGGTTGGTTAAACATCTTGTGATTTAAAATATGAGTAGGCAAGGCAAAAAAACAATCGCAGAACTACAGGTAAGATTCGGTAAAGACCATAAAAATGTGTTCGAAAACATGTTTTGCAAGTATATAGATAAAAAATGAATAATCAAACTATTAAATTTTTAAGAAATATGTAAAAGGATAATAAAAGAAGGGGCACTTTGTCACTGCAAAGATGCTGGAAACCATGCTATGAAAGATTGTGTTAGTATCACCAAAATATTATTAGGTTACGGTACAACTGTGAAAATCCGGGTATACATTAACCGGAATCATGCTTCGGTAAAAGAAACAACTACCTGGTCTCAAGATTGGCCATTCCAACATTTATCATAATCTTGTCCAGAAAAATCAATATTTTTGTCCCGCTCCACCAACTACCCTAAAGCACTCATAATTATGGAAAAAAGAGAAAAAATACTGAATGCCGCCCTCGAACTTATCATCCGCCGGGGACTGCAACACACTCCCATGTCACAGATAGCAGACAAAGCCGGGGTGGGTATGGGAAGTGTTTACAAACGCTTTAAAAACAAGGAAGACATTGTCAACGGCATCTACGTAAAGATCAAGACGGAAGAAGCAGCCCTGATCTTTGTCAATTACGACAAACGCAACAGTGTATACGATACCTTTTACGACGTCTACGGACGCATGATCGACTATTTTCTTCAAAACCCGTTAAAATTCAATTTTATAAGCCAGTATGCCTTCTCCCCGATCATCGAGAAAACAACCCAGAAGGAAGCCATGGCTCGGTTTTATTCTTTTGACGAAATGTATGCCAGAGGATTGGAACAAGGATTATTTAAAGACCTGGCATCATCTCACCTTACTTATTTTGTGTTCGGTTCCATTTGCTCCTGGTTGAAATGTGCGTCGGAATTACAACTTACCGTGAATCCCGAAATGAAAGCACAATTCCTGCAAATGGCCTGGGACTCCATTAAAAAGTAGGGGAAACCCGCATTAACTTTTTTTTAACAAATAATGAACGAATATTCAGTCTGCACCTTGTAATTTTGATCATATTCTAATCAAAAAACAGTAATTATGGCTAAAATTTCGCTTCAGAACAAGGTAACCGTAGTGGCCGGCGGGGCCAAAAATCTCGGCGGACTCATCAGTAAGTCTTTCGCCAAAGAAGGATCGGACATTCTCATTCACTACAACAGTGATGCCACCAAAGAAGCTGCAGAAGAAACCAAAAAAGAAGTAGAAGCCCTGGGAAGAAAAGCCATTCTCTTCCAGGCAGACCTCACCAAACCGGACAACGTAACCGAACTTTTCAAAGTGGCCAAAGCGGAATTTGGCCGTGTAGATATCGCCGTGAACACTGTAGGTATGGTATTGCGCAAGCCCATTGCAGACACCACCGAAGACGAATACGACGCTATGTTTGGCATCAATTCCAAAGCAGCGTATTTCTTTATCAAGGAAGCCGGGAAAAACCTGGAAAAAGACGGTAAGATCATTACCATTGTTACTTCCCTGCTCGCCGCCTTTACCGACGGGTATTCCACTTATGCCGGAGGCAAGGCTCCCGTAGAGCATTTTACCCGTGCTGCAGCCAAGGAATTCGGGCCCAAGGGCATCTCCGTTACTGCTATCGGCCCCGGCCCCATGGATACTCCGTTCTTTTACGGGCAGGAAACCCCGGAGCGGGTGGAATTCCACAAATCGCAGGCCATGAACGGCTTTCTGACCGTTATCGACGATATTGTCCCCATAGTAAAATTCCTGGCTACGGATGGCTGGTGGATCACCGGACAGACCATTTTTGCCAACGGCGGATATACAACGAGATAATTAATATTTCTAAAGACAAGGTGGGCGGTTTGTTCACCTTGTCCATTTTATAGCCCTTAAGCCCGGAACCCAAAACCGCGGCGTGTTTAATCACAAAGAATCAGATGTATTATGACCGCAACAAAAATCATTAATTCCGTTCTTATTCTCATAGCTGTGTCTATGGGCATTAAACAAGGGTGGGCCATGCTCTCAATATCCCGGCCAATGACAGAGATGTTCGGTAAATGGGGCTTTTCTCCTGCAGGGTTAAGGGGCCTGGGGTTACTGACCATCTGCAGTGCCCTGATGATCTTATTCTCAAAAACCTTTGTATATGGGAATGTGCTAATGGCATCTACCGTACTTCTCATTATAGGTTTTCACCTTACGGACAGAGATATTAAGGGTGTAGCGATTGAGCTCCCCTTTTTCCTTATGAATCTGATCATTATATATCTCAAATACCCGCTGCCCTTTAAAAATGTATCGTAAGTAAACATATAATTGTTATTTTATACTATGTTTTACGAATCGTGCGAACCGGAGTAGCGCAAACCGGTCCGGACAAAAACGAAAAATCAAATTATACACACTATGGATACGAGTAAACTTACCAATGAAACCGTAAAAAAAGCCTTTGAAGCTTTACAAAAAGGAGAGAAAGAAACCTGGTCGTCCTTATTCACTGCCGACGCCGAATTGTACGACGACGGCAGCCCCAGAGACCTCCGGGCCTTTAACAATAACGCCATAGGCCATGAGCGTTTCACCTCCGTTGACAAGGTCGAAAATGACGGAAAGGACATCTACGGACAGTTCCATTCAGACCAGTGGGGTGACTTTAAAGTCTATTTCAAATTTCATATCAATAACGAGGAAAAAATACACCGCCTAGATATCGGACAGGGCATTTATTAAAATTTGCCGTATTTTTAGGGTATTGTGAAAACAGAAGAGGCCGTTGCACTTATAAAACCCGCGGGTAAAAAACTGAAATCGTCCGGAAACTGGGCCGATCTGGGGTGCGGAACAGGATTGTTCTCCGCAGCCCTGTCTCATTTCCTGCCGGACGACAGCCTTGTTTATGCCGTAGACAAAACCAATTATTTTCACCGGAATACGGAAAAAATAAAATTCGTACAGGCCGACTTTGTAAAAGACACCCTGCCCCTGGACCAACTGGACGGTATCCTGATGGCCAATGCCCTGCATTACGTGCAGGACCAGCTTACTTTTCTTGAAAAGCTCGGGGACTATACAAAGCCGGAAGCAGGTTTTATCATTATAGAATATGACAAAACGATCCCGGTCCCGGCATGGGTGCCCTACCCGATCAGTTTTGCCCGGCTCACAGAACTATTTCGTTCCCTCGGGTACCGTTCCGTGGAAAAGATCGGGGAAAAAGCCTCCGTTTACGGTAACGACATGCTCTATGCCTCACTTATAGAACCCTGAAGTATATGAAGAAACATTACCTGCACAGCTTTCAAAAAAGAAAATACGAGTTCCTTCTCGTTGCCTTGTTACTGCACCTTTACATCGGCGTTTTTTTTGCCGACATCGAGTTTTACGCCCATGTGGTATGGCCGGTGAACATGCTGTTGCTCGGCATTTGCAGTTTAAGTGTCTTTTCCTGTAAAAGCCGGTTGCGATTGTTTATAAGAAATATTCTTTTTGCCCTTGTAGTAGCTGTTCCGGTAGCCACTTCCTTCATAAAGCCAAGTGCCTGGTTCATGCAGGTGGTCAGCATAAGCCATATTGCATTTTATATTGTCATCTTTTTGGAAATTCTGCGGTATCTGGTGCGACCGGGACACATCAGTCTCGATATTGTTTCGGCGTCGGCCTGTGGTTACCTGCTGCTCATTGAGATCGGTATTTTCACCATGCAGCTGATCCACTATTCCATCCCCGGCGCATTCACCGGAATAGACACCCGTAATTTTATCACAACCTATCTGGACCTCGTTTATTTTTGTAATATCACCCTAACGACCATAGGATACGGCGATATCACACCTGCCAATCATTTTTCCAAGCTGGCCACCGCCATGCTCGGACTGGCCGGACAATTTTATACCGTAGTCCTCATCGGTATTATGATAAGCAAATACACCTCTATTCAAAACAGTAAATAAACAAACCCGAAAACTATGCATACCGGAAGCCATTACCGACTTAAAGAATTTTTACGCTGGACACGCCATTCCATCTTTTTCCTGTTTGTCATTGCCCTTATCCCTACATTCTTCTACGAGATTGCGGGATGGAAATGGCTTGGCATCCCCTGGGTACCCATAGCGCTTATAGGTACAGCCGCAGCGTTTATTGCCGGTTTTAAGAATAATGCCACCTACGATCGTATGTGGGAAGCCCGGAAAATATGGGGAGCCATAATAAACAGCAGCCGCACCTGGGGTATCATGGTAAAGGATTATATAAAAGACAATGATCCCGAAACGGAAAAAGAAATTCACCGGAAACTGATCTACCGGCATATAGCCTGGCTCACAGCCCTGCGTTTTCAACTCCGTGTTCCCAAGGAGTGGGAAAATATCCACACCAGAAAATACAACAGGGAATACCGGAAGAGATATCCCGTCCCCGAATGGGAAACCGATCTGGCCGAAGAATTGAAACCTTATTTATCCGAAAGTGACCGGCAATACATACTGGGGAAAAAGAACCGCGCCACACAGCTTATAGCCTTACAGTCACGTTATCTCAAAGAACTGAACCAGAATGGCGGCCTCGATACGCTCTGCCTGGTTGAAATGGAAAATGTGCTAAACGATTTCTACGTTTTCCAGGGGCAAGGCGAACGTATTAAAAATTTCCCCTATCCGAGACAATTTGCCAGTATAAATTTATTTTTTATCCGCCTGCTGGTATTGATGCTGCCTTTTGGTATGCTCAATGAATTTGACAAACTCGGAGATCACTGGGTATGGCTCACCATACCTTTCAGTATGGTCGTGGGTTGGGTGTTCACCTCTCTCGAACAGGTTGGCGAGAGTACCGAAAACCCTTTTGAAGGCAGTGCCAATGATATCCCTATGGCTGCCCTGAGCCGCACTATCGAAATAGACCTGAGGGACATGCTCGATGAGGAGGATCTCCCGCCGGCAATACAACCCATTAATAATATTTTAATGTAAGATTTTTAAGCATGGAACTGACAAAAGTATTTGAAAACAACGAAAAATGGATCGCTCAAAAACTTGCAGCCGATCCGGATTACTTTAAAAACCTTTCCAGAGGACAGAGTCCCGAAATCCTTTACATCGGGTGCTCTGACAGCAGGGTCACTGCCGAAGACCTTATGGGCGCTCAACCGGGAGAGGTCTTTGTACACCGGAACATCGCCAATATGGTCATCAGCACGGACCTCAATGTGATGTCTGTACTTAACTATGCCGTAAATCACCTGAAGGTAAAGCACGTAGTCGTCTGCGGACATTATTTCTGTGGCGGGGTCAAAGCCGCCATGCAGGCCGAAGACCTGGGTATCCTCAACCCCTGGCTCAGGAATATCAGGGATGTATACCGACTGCACAAAAATGAACTGAACAACATTGCAAATGAAACCGAAAAATACAACCGTCTGGTTGAACTCAATGTTCAGGAGCAATGCATTAACCTTATTAAAACTGCGGCTGTACAAAAAGCGTACAAGGAAAGGGGACTAAAAGTTCACGGATGGGTATTTGATATCCACAGTGGTAAACTCATTGACCTGAAGATTGATTTTGATAACTTACTTAAAGACATCATGGAAATATACAACCTTGAAAAATGAAACATACCTACTGTATGCCAACAATTTAACACAATACATTTATTATAGAAAATTCCATTCACCCAAAAATATAATTTTTTAATCCGTTAAAAATTACTAACTTCGCTATAAATCATGTGTTCGTGCACATAATACCTGCCTAAAAACAAAAGAACAGGATTATAATTTTTAACCTAAAGAAATGTGTGTTGAGTTGAGATCAGGTGTGGGAATATCTTGTGCATTCCCGCCCTGATCTTTTAAATTTCAGGCACATTAAGCCATCAGAAATGAAACGCAGAAATTTCATAAAAATTGCGGGGACGGGAACGGCGGGGCTGTCTGCATCCCTCTCTACTCCCCTGCTTGCGGCCTCTTCACGGAAAGACCAGACCACCCCGGTATTAAAAATAGCCCATATTACCGATGTACACATACGCCCGGAAGAAAATGCCCCGCACCGGTTTAAACAATGCCTGCGGGAAATCCGGGATACGGGAGTGGACTTTTTCCTCAATGGCGGCGATTCGATATATGCAGCAGATTACAGTCACGTCACCAGGGAAAGGGTCACCACACAGTGGAAAATCTGGGACCAATGTATTGAGGAAATTGACGGCTATGAGATCCATAGCTGTATCGGGAATCACGATATATGGTGGGCTGCCCCGGACAAGCAGGACCCCATGTATGGAAAAGATTATGTGGTGCAGCGATTACAAATTCCCAACAGGTTTTACAGTTTTTCCGAAAAGGGCTGGCATTTTATGATCCTTGACGGCAACAACCCTTCCGTTTCCCTGGATGAAGAACAATTCCGGTGGCTGGAACACGAACTCAACCGGCTTAACGATAATACGCCGGTATTGCTAATGTCACATTATCCTATACTGGGGGTAACTCCTTTCTGGGAAGGAGGAATGCACTCCGATTACCAAGCCCTCAAAACGTTGTTCTACAAACATCGTGACAAGGTGAAAATATGCCTCAGCGGACACCAGCACCTGCTGGACAGCGCATCCTACAACGGAATTTCTTATTTTTGTAACGGTGCCATGAGCGGATTCTGGTGGGAGAAAGGGGATAAAAACTCCGCTGCCGAAGGTTATTGCCAGGAAACCCCGCCGGGATATGCCCTCCTGGAACTTTATGAAGATGGTACGTTTACCAATACATATATTCCGCATTCCTATTAATATGAAAGTTCAAACCTCCAATCCGATCCTTAATTTTATGAAATCTCTTAGCAGTGTTTTAGTATTTACAGGCGTTCTTTTCCTGTTTTTCTCATGTACCGACAGTAAAAAGCCGGCCGAATTCACCCTGATGACCTATAACATCTATCACGGGGAGAGCAATTACAACAGGGGAGAAAGTAATTTGAACGGTGTGGCAGAAGTCATTAACCGGTACCAACCCGATTTCGCAGCGCTCCAGGAAGTGGACAGCATGACCCTTCGTACTGCAGAATTTAACAACGGGGAGAAAAAGAACCTCGTAAAAGAACTCGAAAAACTCACCGGAATGCACGGTGGTTTCGGCAAAGCCATAGATTACAGTGAGGGCGGATATGGCGAAGGCCTTCTTGCAGAAAAGTCATCTGATTTTAAGGTGATCAACCTCCCCACTCCAAAAGGAGGCGAGGGAAGGGCCATGATATACACCACTTATGAATATGCTAAAGGCAAAAAGATCACCTTTGCCGCAACACATCTCTGCCATCAGTTTGAAGAGAACCGGATGGCACAGATCAAGGCCATCAATAATTTTCTCCTGAAGCTGGATCATCCCGCGGTTCTTGCAGGCGACCTTAACTTCAGGGAAGGGTCCGCTCCGTATAAGGTCCTGGAACCGCACTGGACAGATTCGGCCCTGGAATACGGTTCTCCGGAATTCACCATTCCGGCAGATGCCCCGCGTTCCCGTATCGATTACATCTGGCTGAGCAAAAATGCCCGCTGGGACATCACCGCCGCGGAAGTCCCCCGGGCCGACCATTCCGACCATTTGCCGGTTGTGATAAAGGTGAAGCTGCATTAACGTGAATAATGGATAAGGCTCCCCTCTTGAGGGACGGGGAGTTTGACCAGGCCCAAATTTTGGGTATATCCCCGGCTTTTGTGTTTTTCCTGTGGTTTAGGCTTTCAAACCCTCCGATCCCGATTGTCCCGATAGTTATCGGGATCGGGATCACCTCCCTTCTCCCGATAGCGATCGGGATGAAGGAAGGAGCCTGTTAAAAATTTCAAACAAGGGTTGTAATTTTGAAATGCTTTTCATCCATAAAGCTTAAACATTATTCACGTTGCATTAATAAATGCCATAAGACGTACGACTTAAGACTTTGAAATACTGACTAACAACTGTCGTATATCTTAAGTCAATCAGTCTTAAATCAAAAAAAGAGCCGGGCAAATACCCGGGCTCTTTCCACTTACACTAACACAAATAAAATAGAGGAAAAATAGTTCTCTTCGAAGTTTGTTTATTTCTTGTTTATGCAGCAGGCAGGTCGCCCTTTTCCTTTAACGGCAGGGACGACTTACCCATAAGGAATTTATCCACATGGTGTGCCGCTTCCCGGCCTTCGGATATGGCCCAGACAATCAACGACTGTCCTCTTCGCATATCACCGGCTACAAAAACGTTCGGTACATTGGTTTGATAATTATTGCCCTTGATGTTGGTTCTCTGATCCAGTTCCAGTCCCAGTTGTTCACCGAGTGTTTTTTCCGGTCCGGTAAAACCGAGGGCCAGCAAAACGAGTTCGCAGGGCCACTCTTTCTCCGAGCCTTCCACTTCTTTGAGTTGCGGGCGTCCGCCGGGGACTTTAACCCATTCCACCTCTACGGTTTTCAGGGCTTTCAGGTTGCCTTTGTCGTCTTTGACAAACTCTTTGGTAGCTATGCTCCAGTTGCGATCACAACCTTCTTCGTGAGATGAAGTGGATTTAAGGGTGAACGGCCAGAACGGCCAGGGGTTTTCCATAGTCCTTTCTTCAGAAGGCATCGGCATGATCTCAAAATTGGTCACCGACCTGGCCCCGTGACGGTTGGATGTTCCGATACAGTCTGATCCGGTATCTCCACCGCCAATAACGATTACGTTCTTTCCTTTGGCGTGCAAATCGGCTGTGGGTTCTTCCAGCCCGTCCACGACTTCATTATTCCTTTTCAGGAACTCCATGGCCTGCACTACGCCTTTGGCATCAGCTCCGGGTACGGGCAATGCCCTTCTCGACGTAGCCCCGCCACACAACACCACCGCATCGTATGTTTTCAGTTCTTCCACATCGTAATTGACACCTACATGGACTCCTGTTTTAAATTCGATACCTTCCTCTTCAAGTATCGTCAGCCGTCTGTCTATAATATGTTTTTCCAGTTTAAAATCCGGTATACCGTAGCGGAGCAGGCCTCCTACTTTTTTGTCACGTTCAAAGACAGTGACGTTATGCCCGGCCCTGTTCAGTTGCTGTGCAGCGGCCAGTCCGGCCGGTCCGGAGCCTATTACGGCCACTTTTTTTCCGGTGCGTTCCTTAGGCGGATCGGCTTTTATCCATCCTTCCTTGAACCCGCGCTCCACGATATATTTCTCTATCAATTCTATGGAAACGGGCGGATTAATGATCCCGAGCACACATGCCGATTCGCAAGGAGCCGGACAGAGTCTCCCGGTAAATTCCGGAAAATTGTTCGTGGCATGAAGGATATCCAATGCCTTTGCCCAGTGGTTTTTATATACGGCATCATTAAAATCGGGGATCAGGTTTCCAAGCGGGCATCCGCTGTGACAAAACGGTATGCCGCAATCCATACATCGTGCTCCCTGCTCGTTCAGTTCGCTTTCGTTCAAATCTTCGGTGAACTCTTCGTAGTTCTGTACCCGTTTCTTTACTTCTATATAATCTTCTACTTTTCTGTCGTATTCCAAAAAGCCTCTTAATTTTCCCATGGTCGTTGTCTTTTATATCGTGCCCTTATATTTTTTCTTCTGCTGACTGAACCTTTATCAGCCTTTCACTACTAATTCTTCACTGTCCAATGCCTTTTCCCTGGCTAACCTTTCCAGGGCTTTTTTATACTCTACAGGCATTACCTTGATGAATTTGTTTTTCTGTGCTCTCCAGTCGTCCAGTAACCTTTTGGCCAACGGGCTTCCGGTATAGGCATAATGGTTTTCCACCAGCTGTTTCACTTCGTCCATATCCCCGGCGGACGGGTTTTCCAACTCTACCATTTCCAGGTTAAAGTCGTGGTTATCCATTTCGTTGGAGCCATTGTAGATATAGGCAACCCCACCGCTCATTCCGGCAGCGAAGTTCCGGCCTATTTTGCCAAGGATCACCGCCACACCTCCTGTCATATATTCACAGCCATGGTCACCGATTCCTTCAACAACAGCTTTGGCCCCCGAGTTCCTCACACAAAATCGCTCTCCTGCTATACCGTTGATATACGCTTCCCCGTTTATGGCCCCATACAGTGCCACATTACCGATAATGATGTTTTCCTCTGGTCTGAAAGTCGTTTTTTCCGGCACTCTCACCACGAGTTTGGCTCCGGAGAGTCCCTTTCCGAAATAATCGTTGGTATTGCCATTGACTATCATGGTCAGGCCTCGTGTAGCAAATGCCCCGAAACTTTGTCCGGCAGATCCGGAAAATTTAAGGGTCAGGGTGTCCTCGGGAAGCCCCTTAGCCCCGTGTATTTTGGAAATTTCATTACTTAAAATGGCCCCGGTCGTACGGTTAGTATTGTTAATGATGAAACACTGTTCCATTTTTTCTTTACGGTACACTGCGGGGTGGGCCTTGTTCAGGATATCAAAATCCAGCACATTTTCCAGGTTGTGATCCTGTTTTTTCGTATTGTAAACCTCTACGTGATTATCCACTTGCGGCTTATACAGGATTTTCGAAAGGTCTATTCCCTGCGCTTTATAGTGGTCGATGGCCTTGTTCATATTGAGTTTCTCGCTTTTGCCCACCATTTCGTTAATGGTACGGAAACCGAGATCTGCCATGATCTGCCGCAGCTCCTGGGCCACGAAATACATGAAATTGATCACGTGTTCCGGGGTACCCTTAAAGTTCTTTCTCAATTCGGGGTCCTGTGTTGCAATTCCCACCGGACAAGTATTCAGGTGGCAGGCCCGCATCATAATACATCCGGAAGCTACGAGCGGTGCGGTGGCAAAACCAAACTCTTCGGCACCGAGCAGACAGGCTATGGCCACATCCCTTCCGGTTTTTAATTGTCCGTCGCACTCCAGTACAATCCTGTTTCTCAAATCGTTGAGCACCAGGGTTTGCTGTGCTTCGGCAATACCGAGTTCCCAGGGCAGTCCCGCATGTCTCAGCGAAGTGAGCGGTGAGGCCCCCGTTCCCCCGTCATATCCCGAGATGAGAACTACGTCGGCCTTGGCTTTGGCCACACCGGCAGCAATAGTTCCTACACCCACTTTTGACACCAGCTTCACATTGACCCTGGCTTCGCGGTTGGCATTTTTGAGATCGTAAATAAGCTGCGCCAGGTCTTCAATGGAATAGATATCGTGATGCGGGGGCGGGGAGATTAATCCAACATAAGGCGTTGAATTCCTCACCTTGGCTATCCACGGATACACCTTGGACCCCGGGAGCTGTCCGCCTTCGCCCGGTTTGGCCCCTTGTGCCATTTTAATCTGTATTTCTTTCGCGTTGGTAAGGTAATCTATGGAAACCCCGAACCTTCCCGAGGCTACTTGTTTAATAGCACTGTTCTTCCAGTTTCCGTCCAGGTCTTTGTGAAATCTTCCCGGGTCTTCTCCTCCTTCACCCGAATTGCTCTTACCACCGATACGATTCATGGCTATGGCCAGGTTTTCATGAGCTTCCCTGCTGATGGAACCAAAAGACATAGCCCCGGTCTTAAAACGCTTTACGATTTCGGTCCAGGGTTCTACTTCCTCAATGGAGATCGGGCTGAGATTCCTGAACTTAAACATCCCCCTCAGGGTCATCAGGCGTTCACTCTGTTCGTTGATTATGGCAGAATATTCCTTATAATTGTCATAATTATTACTTCGTACTGCCTGCTGCAGTTTGGCCACGGAGGCGGGATTGAACATGTGTTTTTCCCCGTTCCTTCGCCAGCGATAGTCCCCTCCGATGTCAAGACGAAGGTCAGCAGACACGCTTTCTTTTTCAAAGGCCTTGTCGTATCGCTTGCGTATCTCTTTCTCCAGTTCATAGAGCCCTATACCTTCTACACGTGTAGCTGTATTGCAGAAGTATTTGTCCACGAATTTCTCATTGAGCCCGAGTGCTTCAAATATCTGGGAGCCCCTGTAGGAATGCAGGGTAGATATCCCTATTTTGTTCATGATCTTAACAATTCCCTTTCCTATGGCCATGTTAAAGTTCCGGACCGCCTTTTTCTTATCGGCCGAAACAATATCTTCATTAGCAACGAGTTCCTCGATAATTTCGTTTACCATATACGGGTTAATCGCACTTGCACCGTACCCGAACAACATTGCAAAATGGTGCGGTTCCCTGGGCTCTGCCGATTCTATGATGATACCGATAGAAGATCGCTTTTCGAGTTTCTTGAGGGAATGATGTACAAAAGAGCATGCAAGCAACGCAGGTATCGGCACGTATCCCTTTGCTACATTCCTGTCGGAAAGGATAATAATATTGGCATCTTCGTCAACAGCAAGGCCAATCTCGGAAACAATAGCCTCTAACCTCGACTCCAGACCGTTAAGCCCTTTTTCCGCTTCGTAGAGGATGGAAATGGATTTCGCCTTGAAATCCGGATGGTCTATGTATTTTATTTTATCGAGATCCTCATTGGAAATTACCGGGTTTTGTATACGGAGTTTTTTGGCCTGTTCGGGAACAACATCAAAAATGTTCCTGTCCCCTCCAATGGAAAGACTGATATCCGTAACGATCTCTTCCCGGATACCGTCCAGTGGCGGATTGGTGACCTGGGCAAAAAGCTGCTTGAAGTAATTGTATAACAACTGCGGTTTTTCCGACAACACGGCAAGGGGGGTATCAAATCCCATGGAACCAATGGCTTCCTTACCCTCGGTAGCCATGGGCATTATAATGGTCTTTATGTCTTCCAGGGTATAACCGAAAAGCTTTTGCCGTGTGTGTATATCCTCTTTTTCTACAGGGGTTTTGTTCCCGGTATACGGAATACTGGCCAGCGGAAGCAGGTTATCATCCAGCCATTTCCTATAAGGCCTTTGGGACGTAATTTCTTTTTTCACCTCTTCATCCCTCACAATACGGCCCTCGTTCATATCCACAAGGAACATACGGCCCGGTTCGAGGCGACCGTGATATTCCACATTTTCGGGTTTTATATCGATAACGCCTGTTTCGGAAGACATTATCACATATCCGTCTTTCGTAACGGTATACCGCGAAGGACGGAGCCCGTTCCTGTCCAGCAGCGCACCGATATAGTTACCGTCGGTAAACGGAATGGAAGCCGGTCCGTCCCAAGGTTCCATGATACAGGCATTGTATTCGTAGAACGCCTTTTTACTGTCGTCCATAGACTGGTGTTTTTCCCAGGCTTCCGGCACCATCATCATCATGGCTTCGGGAAGCGATCTCCCGGTTTGCAGCAACAGCTCCAGCACCATGTCCATCGAAGCGGAGTCTGATTTTCCTTCAAGTACGATCGGTGGAATATCTTTTAAATCATCTCCGAAGATATCGCTTTTAAAGAGTTCTTCCCTCGCTTTCATCCTGCTCAGGTTGCCTTTAAGGGTGTTGATCTCCCCATTGTGGCACATATACCTGAAAGGCTGTGCCAGGTCCCAGGTAGGGAACGTATTGGTAGAAAAGCGCTGGTGTACCAGGGCCAGTTTGGTCACCGCTTCAGGATCGTTCAAGTCCTTGTAATAGATATTGATGTCCTGCGGCATCAGCAGGCCCTTATATATTATAGTGGTGGTAGACAGGCTGGAGAAGTAGAAATAGTCGGCCTCTGAAAAGCTGGATTTCAACACCTGGTGTTCCGCGATCTTCCGGGCAGCATATAATTTGGCATTAAACTCCGTTTCGCTCAGGTCTTTGCCGTTTTTGCCTACAAACACCTGCATAATCGTAGGTTCGGATTCCGCTGCTATTTTCCCGATGCAGGAATGATCTACCGGAACCCTCCTCCAACCGATGATGTCAAGCCCCTGCTTGGCAATGCTTTCTTCAAATATCCTGGTACAAACCTTTACCTGGTTGGCAGATTTGGGCAAAAAAAGCATGCCCACTGCATATTCTTTCGGTTCGGGCAGTTCAAAGCTACATGCTTTTTTAAAGAATTCGTGCGGTATTTCTATCAATATACCTGCCCCGTCTCCCGTTTTGCCATCTGCACTCACTGCTCCCCGGTGTTCCAGGCGAATGAGGATGTCCAGGGCCTTGTGAATTATATCGTTGGTCCTTTTCCCTTTCAGGTTACAAATAAAACCGGCTCCACAATTATCATGTTCATTCTCCGGATGATAAAGTCCTTGCTGCTTAAGTCTCATATCTCTAAGTGATTGGTATTAGAAAATCATCAACGAAATTAACACATATACATAAATATATACATGATAATTTACATTTTACACAAATTAATTCGTGTTTATTAAAATATTATTGACGATAATCCACATCCCTTACTCAGAAAGACGGAAATTACAGATATGGCATTTTGAAGGTAATTAAAAAAGAATACCCCTCATAAAAAGGGGTAATATTATTAAAATTCACCAAAGGCACTTTATACCCCTATAGAAAACAGGGTAAAAATACACATTTTATAAAATTAAAACACATACACCCTATAAAATAAAGCCACACGCATAAAATTATCCATTTCGCTCAGAATGACAGATGCACCACCTCCTACCCGGAACGACTGTGCACCGCACGGAATTAATAGAATTCCCATATGCTCCTTTATGCTCCTTTTATTGCCAGCCTCCGCCAAGACTTCTGTACAGTTCGATATTGGCCAGGAAGATCTGCATTTTAATATCTATGAGCCCCAGTTCACTCTCAAGTGCATCACTCTGGGCGGTAATAACTTCCAGGTAATTGGCAAAACCGCTCCTGAACAGAAGTGCGGCATCCGTAACTCCCTTCTGGGTAATTTCCAGCCGTTCTTCGGCCAGAGCGTGTTCTTCTTCCAGTTTTTCCAGGATTATCAGGGCATCCGAAACTTCCCTTACGGCATCGATCACCTTCTCTTTAAAATCCAATTGGGCGATCTGCCTCCTCGTAAGGGCTTTTTTATAATTGGTCTTCAGCTTTCGCTTTTGAAATATGGGCTGGAAAATAGCTCCGTTGATCAAGGCAAAAGCAGACTCCACAGGAGTAAACAATTTGTTCAGTTTATAGGAGTCCAGTCCCAGACCTGCATCGATGGTAATGGAAGGATATTTCATAGCTTCTGCAATACCTACTTCTGCATTGCTTGCTATCAGTTCGTATTCTGAAGCGGCCACATCCGGCCGGTTCTGGACGAGCTCCAGGGGCACTCCGGTATTGTAACCGCCCTTAAATTCGGCATTGCTCAAATGCCCGGGGATCTCGATCTTTTGCGGAGGTCTTCCCAGGAGGGCGTTCAGCCTGTTCTCCTGTACTGCATATTCCCTTTCTATCTGAGGGATAAGAGCTTCAAACTTCAGCTTTTGCGATTTGGTCTGCCGTATGGCCAGTTTGGTGGCCTCCCCGGCTTCGTATTGCAACTCTACGATCCTCAGGGTGTTTTTATTGAGGTCCAGGTTCCGCTCTGCCACTTCGAGTTCCGCCCGCAATTTCAGTAACTGGTAATAGGCAGAGGCCACTTCGGCCACCAATGCCGTCTGTACACCCTTCTTAAACTCTTCGCTCTGCATATAAGTGGCGCGGGCCGCATCTTTTTTCCAGCGCAGCTTTCCCCAAAGGCCCAGTTCCCAGCTGGTGCTTACACCAAGATTATACGACAACTGTTGCGTATACAAACTTGTGGGAGGAGTTTCACTTTCATTAGCATGTCTCCTGGAGGCCCTGTTTCCATACTTATCGTGATACAAAGAGCGATAATCCCTTTTGTATCCAAAAGGAGTGAGCCCAACCGACGGATAAAAATTTGCCCTGGACTTTAACAGGTCCTGACGGCTCATTTCGAGGACCTGAACCGCTTTTTGCATATCCAGGTTATTGGCCAGCGCCGTATCGATCAGAGCAGCCAGGTCATAATCTCCAAAAAATTCCACCCATTTCATCTTTGCCAGGTGAATACTGTCGGCCGGGATCGTATCATCAGTCTCCCCATAGTACGCTTCGGAAAGGTCGAAGTCAGGCCGCTTATAAGGGTCCCCTACCTTACAGCCTATTACAGCCACGAGGAGAAACACCACTACACCGAGTCTTTTTATATTTTTTACCAACATGGGTTTATATATTTTCAATCGTCAATTAACTTTTATGTCAAATATCAACAGGGATCGCTACTCTTCCTCGGTAGTTTCCATATTATATCGTTCGTGCAATTTCAGGAACACATAGGTCAGTACCGGAATGATAACAATACCGAGGGTAACATTAAACAGCATTCCCCCGGCTGTACCTATACTCACCGATTTATTTCCAATAGCTGCGGAACCCGTGGAAAACATGAGTGGAATCAATCCGACAGTAAAAGCCAGAGAGGTCATTACGATGGCTCGAAGGCGCAGGGCCCCTGCTTCCAGTACAGCATCTATTATTTTCAGTCCCGCCTTGCGTTTTTGAGCGGCAAATTCCACGATCAAAATAGCATTTTTGGCCAACAGGCCGAGCAGCATTAAAATACCCACCTGCACATAAATGTTATTGTCTATTCCCGCCAGGTTAATAAATACAAACACCCCGAGAATACCCGTAGGCAACGAAAGCATTACCGCCAGAGGCAACCAAAAACTCTCGTACTGAGCTGCCAAAATAAAATAGACCAATACTATACTGATGATAAACACGATCATAGCATCGGAGCCGGATTTTTTCTCTTCCAGGCTCATACTCGTCCACTCATAACTTAAACTGGCCGGCAGTTTGCTTTCTCCCAATTCTTCAATTTTTGCCATGACATCTCCGGTACTATACCCCGAAGCCGGGGTAATGTTAATTTTAGCCGCATTGTACAAGTTATATCGGTTAACGGTTTCAGGCCCTAAAGTAGGTTCCAGTTTAACGAAAGTGTTTATGGGGACGTTTACGCCATTTTCGCTTCTCACAAAAATAGAGTTAAAGGCTTCCGGGCTTTCGCTAAATTCGGTATCGGCCTGCATATACACCGTATACTGACGGGTAAAGCGGTTAAAATCACTTACCCGTTGACGCCCGAAGTTAGATTGCAGGGTAAACATCATATCCTTTACACTCACTCCCAAAGCCTTTGCTTTTTCATAATCGATATTGAGCTTGTATTGCGGGAAGTTGGGATTAAAGGAAGTGAAGGCGCTTTCTATTTCCTCTTGACGGCTCAATTCTATGATAAATTCATTGACCAACTGGCTAAATTCGCCCAAATCACTGTCAGCGAGGTCTTGTAACATTATTTGCACCCCATCAAAGTTACCAAATCCCTGTACCGTAGGGCGCGGGTATATATTCAAACTACGCATATCCGTGATAACCTGTAATTTTTCGGTCAGGTGTATCACCAACTCCTGAATGTCTTTGATCTTTCCCCTTTTGCTTTTTTCTTTCAGCTTGATATACGTCAACCCGGAGGAAGGTGTTTCGGAATTATCTACGATATTGAATCCGGAAACCGTGTTTACACCCTCTACGGCCTCTTCCTTTTGCAGAATTTCGGCTATCCCGTCCAGAGCCTGGTTAGTACGGTTTAGTGAAGCCCCTTCGGGCATGGATATCGCACAGAGCAAAAAGTTATCGTCTTCTGTAGGGATAAAGGCCTTGGGTGTAATGCGGGCCAAAAATATGAGTAACAATACAATAACCCCCAACCCGGCAAGGCTCACCCACTTAAACCGAATGGCTTTTTTTACTATTGCAAGGTATTTGTCCGTAAATTTATCAAAAAGTACATCAAATTTCTTAAGCCCTTTATCTTTTAACGAATTAACTTTTTTTAGTTTTTGGGAATGACTGTAAAAAGCCGATAATCGTCTTTTCTTTTCCTTTTTGCCCCTCTTTTTATAGAACAGAATGAATAACGTAGGCCCCATGGTCAGTGCTACCACTGCAGAAAGCAACACGGAAATAACAATGGTATAGGCAAATTCCTGGTAAAACACCCCTACCGGACCTTGCAGGAAGCCCACAGGAAGGAATACGGCGGCAATAACGACGGTAATGGAAATAACCGCCCCCGTGATTTCGCTTAGGGCGGAATTAACCGCCTGCCGTGCTGTCATCTTATGATGTTGCATTTTTTCGTAAATGGCTTCGACCACCACAATGGCATCGTCCACCACTATACCAATGGCGAGCACCATAGAAAACATACTGAGCACATTCATGCTTACACCTATCGCCTGCAGAAAAAAGAAAGTCCCCACTAACGAAATAGGAATGGTAAGGGCTGTGATCAACGTAATTTTAACATCCTGCAGGAAGATAAACACCACAAGAAACACCAGGATAAAGGCCTCTAAAAGGGTTTGCTGTACATGGTGCATGGACTCGTCAATGGCATCGCGCACACTGAACGTAATCTGGTAGTCCATCCCTTCAGGGAATAGTTTGGCCTGGCTTTCCATGACTTCCCGTACAGCCTGGTCTATTTCCATGGCATTGGCCCCGCTTTGCTGTACTACATCCATGGTTACGGCAGGCTTGCCGTTCAAACGGTTTTTACTGGTATAGTTGGAGGCACCAAGCTCAATACGGGCTATATCTTTCAGCTTGAGTTGCAGCCCGTCTTCCTCCGTTTTTATCACAATGTTTTCATACTGTTCGGGCTCGCTAAAACGGCCTTCATGCTTGAGCACAATTTCAAAAACCTCTTCGGAGTTTTCCCCGAATTTACCCGGCCCGGCCTCAAAGCTCTGATCGTTCACCTGGTTATAGATATCCCTTGGTGTCAGGTTATACAGGGCCAATTTTTCGGGGTTGAGCCAAATTCGCATGGCATAGTCACGCCTACGCAAGATCTTGGCCCTTGCCAGGCCCTCAATACGTTTGAGCTCTCGCCTGATATTTTTTCGGGTATAGGCACTCAGGAAGGTTTCGTCATAGGTCCCATCACTAAAAACATTGATGGTCATCAGCGTTCCCTTCATACGTTTCAAGACCTGAATCCCGTTTTCTACCACCTCCAAAGGAAGGTCGGCCGTTACTTCCGAAATACGGTTTTGAACTTCAACTGCCGCCAAATTGGGATCGGAACCGGGTTTAAAATACACCGACACCCTTCCTTTACCCGAGTTAGTCGCAGTAGAATTGATATATTCCATATTCTCGGCACCATTAATGGCTTCCTCAAGAGGGAGCAGTACTGCTTTAGCCAGGGTTTCTGCATTGGCCCCCGGGTAATACACCCGCACACTCACACTGGGCGGAGCAATTTCAGGGAAACGTTCTACGGGAAGTTGCGAAATACTGAATGCCCCGGCAAGTACCAATAGAATAGAAATAACAAAGGTGAGTACCGGGCGTTCTATAATTTTCTTTATCATGGTTTATCTTTTAAGCAATAGAGAGTTAAAAAAGGGCTGGTTTTAAAAGAGTGAAGAAAATGAATGAGTTTCCTTTTTTTATTACTCCGTTACTTTTCTTTTTCGCTGACGTTAGATAATAACCTTCCTTGTTGTATCGGTTTTACTTTAGTGCCATCGGTTATTTTGTTAATTCCCGATACCACAATGCGGTCGCCCTCCTTCAGGGTATTTCCCTTCACAATATAATTGTGCCCTGACCGGCCTTCTATTTCCACTTCGTGGCGTTCGGCAGTATTGTCATCTCTCAGGGTATACACAAATCTTTTGTCCTGAACCGACATCGTAGCACTCTGCGGTATAAGAATGGCCTTGGGGAAAATTTGTTCCATCACTATTTTTCCGGTATTCCCCGAACGAAGAAGCGTATCGGGGTTCTGGAACCTGGCACGAAGGCTGATAGACCCTGTAAAACGGTCAATTTGTCCTGAAGCAGCGTCTACGTTCCCTTCCAGGTTGTAGGTAGAGCCATCGGCCAGGATCAGTTTTACCTTGTTACTCATCCGGCGCGAAGTAGAGTCCTTTTTCATGCGCTCATAATACAGGTAATCCGATTCACTCATAGAAAAATATACGAATACCTCTTTTACATTAGAAAGCACGGTAATGGGGTCGGAGTCGGTTTGCTTTACCACATTCCCTACAGATTTAGGAATACGCCCAATAAATCCGTTTACCGGAGCTTCTATAACAGTGAAATTGAGTTTTATTCTCGTATTAGCCGCCTGTGCCTGCGCCCTGTCTAATGAAGATTGTGCCACTTCATAATCGGCCTGGGCGGTTTTTTGCTGTACTTCGGAGATCACCTCGTTGTCGATAAGCGGCTGAAGCCTGTCGAGTTCGGTCTTAGCCTTTCGCAGTTTGGCCTTTTCCAACTCCACATTGGCCTGGGCATTCTTAAGGTCTTCCATATAAGGCTGCTGGTTGATCTTAAACAGGGGCTGCCCTTTTTCTACATAATCTCCTTCATCCACATAGATCTTTTCCAGTATGCCGTCTACCTGCGGCCGGATATCAACATCTTCCGCTCCTTCTACGGAGCCCAGATACCGGAAGGCCTTGCCAGCCGATTCCTCCTTTAATGTAATAACAGGAAGAGGCAGGCCTTCATCTTCTTTTTCTTTTTCCTTACACCCTGTAAAGAAAACCGCAAGCAAAAGAAAAGACATGACAAGACCGGTGCTGTATGCTGTGTTAGTACTCTTTTTCATCTGTTCTATAATTGTAATTTTAAAGTTTTTGTAACTAACAATAGAAGTGCCAGGTTTCACAAAATGCCATACATCCTTTAAAGTTACTGAAAAACAGGTATTTAAACAACAACAAACCTTTTAACAAACCGGAAAAAGTGTGTAATTTGCGGAAAAGAAACAGTGTGTATTGTGTAAATTTTACCCATTCCGGGCAAGGGTGGGCGTCGATGATCGGTGGTCAGTGGTCGGTAAACGGTGATCAGTGTTTGATATCGTTTACCGATTACTGAATACCTCCAGGGCCCTCAATACACAGATTTTTCCAGAAAAGAACGCATATGCTCTCTTACAATCCCATTAATAGCCCATATATGATTTTTAACCGTTTTGGGGGATATATGGAGCTCCCGGGCTATTTCCTTATTGCTTTTGCCTTTTTTTCGAGACAGGATATAGATTGCCCTTTTCTTTGGGGGCAGTTGGTTTATTGCACCATCTATGGCCGATCGGATTTCCTTGCATATTAAATGATCCTCTCCCTCATTGGTCACAAAAGCGATGCGCTCCCATAAGCGCTCCTTGTCTTGGCGCTTCATGGTGTCGCGCATGTGGTTATAGGCCAGGTTGCGGGCTATGGTAAACATGTAAGTGCCAAAAGTCTGTGGTATTATGCCTTCCCTTTTTTCCCAGACTTTTATAAATACCTTCTGCACTACTTCTTCGCAGGCATACCGGCATTTGGTATAGGAGAATACAAAATGGAAAAGCCTGTTGTAATATTTTACAAAAACGGTTTTCAGGGCCTTCTGGTCCCCGGCCTTTAAGGCTTCTATGGTTTCGGGGGAGACGTTTTTTTGGTTTTGAGTTTTCATAATAATGGTGTTTAATTTAAATGTAGTAGTCTTGGTTTAATTAAATATAGAGGTCACGGGTTACGAGCCCGGAGGCTCGCGACAGCGGGGTTTATACATATCATGTTTTCCGTTGCCTGAGCAATTCACGGTCTATTTCTTCATAGTAATGATTTATCCGTTTGTATTGTACTGTAAGCAAATCCATCATGCTGTTAAGGTTATCCATGATGCTGCTAAGACGGTCCGGCAGAGTACCAAGGGTTTCTATCACGGTACCAAGACTCTCCAGACTTTCATGTTGTGCTTTAACGAGTTCGTCGAGACGGGAATGGGTGGGTTTGGTTTTCATAATGGTGGTGTTTAATTAAAGATGACACTTTTATAGTCATAAAACTTTTATTAGTACTTATTTTATGTACTACAAAGTACATTATATGCATCAAATATAACATTACTTGATTAAAATCAAAAATTTTTAATTGATTAATTTTATCTAAATTGATATTTATACACCATAAGGTGGTTCAAATAACATCTAATATGAAGATAAATAGAATAAAGATTGTTTTAGCAGAAAAAGATCGAACAAATAAGTGGTTGTCCGAGAAATTAGATAAAAGTAGGACTACCATATCCCGTTGGTGCAGGAATGATATACAACCTTCCCTTGAAACATTGGTAGAAGTAGCCCATGCATTGGACGTTGACATTCGGGAATTATTAGTACCTACCAAAAAAGATTAATTTTTCCTTCCGTTAACTTTGTGGTCCTTGTGGTTTTTCATGTTATGGGCCTGGCTTTACCACAGAGAAACACAAAGTAGGCACAAAGGGACACAGAGGTTTCTGTATGGAAGTTAAAAAAGAACTCAAAAAATCTATATCATCTCATTGTTTATTTTATTTTGTAATTTTGAAGATGTGACATTAAAATTTTCATTGCCATGAGTAAGATTGTTTTGGAAGTAGATGATACTGTGGCCCGTAAATGGAAAGCATCGTCCAAAAAATGGCGTAAGCAGGTTGCCGCACTCATAGGCCGGGTAATAACGCGGGGAGAAGATAGTGCAGATGCAGATAAAATGCCAAAAGGTTATGCCCTGCCAACAGATAAAGAACTACAAAAGCATTTTAACAAAGTACAGGAAGATACACCATCGTATACGCAATTTCTGGACGAATTAGGAGATATTGCGGCCAAAAATGGCCTGGACCAGGAATTGTTAGACCAATTGCTGGCCGAAGATGACTAAACCGGCTTTTGTTTTGGATTGTAATGTACTTATAAGCGCCCACCTGATAAAGAACTCGGTGAGCCGCAGGGCTTATGAAAAGGCTTTGCTATCGGGTATTGCATTTTGTTCTCCTGCTACTTTCCAGGAATTTTCTACCCGCTTTCTCCGCTCCAAGTTTGATAAATACCTACCGCTTGATCAACGACTCATTGCCATAGCCCGGTATAAAAGAGAAAGCAAAATGATAAACCCCACAAATTTTGTAGATGCTTCGCGCGACCCGGACGACAATAAATACCTGGAACTCGCCATTGCAACCAATGCGGCTTGTATCGTTAGCGGAGATAAAGATTTGTTGGTGTTACATCCCTTCCAGGATATTCCTATTATAACCGCAGCAGACTTTCTGGCCCGGTATTAAGAACTATTGCAGAAGTTCTGGATGTTGATATCCGGGAATTATTAGTACCTACCAAAAACAAAGGTCGATCGTAGGCTTTCCATTGAAGAAGGGAGTTTTTTGGTTGGTTGAATCAAGATCATTTCCACAACTAAAGTTTAACATGTCAACAGTAATTTCGTGTCTTTGGATAAAAGCAAAAGGATCATGGATTTAGAAGCCCGGAAAATATTATTTGTTCAGGAATTTTTAAGACTCCAAAACGAAGACATCGTTAGCGGACTTGAAAAGTTGTTACGGAAAAGAAAAGCAGAACTGATTGAAAAAAGCTTTAAACCGATGCGCATGGAACAGTACGATGCTGAGATTGATCGGGCCATGGATGACTCAAAAAATGGACGAATGATAAAAGCAACTGATTTAAAAGCTAAAATCCAAAAATGGGATTAGAGGTCTACTGGTTAGAACTTGCCGAAAGCAAATTAGAAGACATCTACAGTTATTACACCATAAAAGCCAATAAAAGAGTTGCCCAAAAGCTTAGTACACGACAAAAATTTTCATTTCATTGACATGATTGATGTGAATTATGGATTAAAAAATGAGAAAACCAATAGTCAAACTTAAAAAGACAGCCCGCAGATGACGCAGATAGGCACAGATTTTTATTGCTTTCTGCGGAAATCTGCGTCATCTGCGGGAAAAATCCGGGAGAAATATTTAAGGATTTGCAAATAAAGTACTTTTTTAAGTACGTTTTCATTATCCATGCATCATGGAAACGGTAAACTACACAGACTTTCGCGCTAACCTGAAGCATTGGTTCGACAAGGTAATCAATGATGTAAGCGATATTGTCATTAAGCGAAAAGGAGGAAAAGACCTTGTTCTGATTTCCCTGGATGAATACAATTCATTAAAGGAGACCACCTACCTGCTGACCGGGAAAAACAGGGATGTTTTATTGAAGTCTATTAAGGAGCTGGAAGGCGATAAAGGTGTTCAAAAAGACCTGATTGAATAATGAGGTTAATTTGGTCTACAACTTCCTCGAATGATTATCTGTATTGCCAAAAAGTAGATAAAAAGATCGTCAAGCGCATTAATGAGTTGATAAAAAACTGTATGCGCACACCCTTTGAGGGCATAGGAAAACCCGAGGCCCTGAAAGGTGGTTTACAAGGATATTGGTCGAGACGGATAACATCAGAACATCGGCTGGTTTATAAATACGAGGATGAAGAATTGTGGATAGCGGCCTGCCGTTATCACTATGGGAAGTGAAAAAGTATATTTTACCTGATATGAAGATAGTTTATGGAAAATAAGGAGCGGGATTTATTCAGGTTAGAGCATATTTTTGAAAGTGTCGAAAAAATTGAAAATATATTTCTGATACTACCCAAAAAAATATGCCGATGTAGAATGGCATAAAATGAAGGGCATGAGAAACCTTATAGCCTATGAGTCTTTTGGGGTCAGGGCAGAAACCATTTGGAAAACGGCTGTAAGTGATATTCCTGTCCTAAAAAAGCAAATTCAAACCATAATCCGGGACTTAAATAAAAAATAGCCTGAATATGTAGACGAAAAAGTGTTATTCGGTTCTCTCCATTTTTTTCGGATTCTGGCGTGCATCAAAAACATCGGCAATTTTGATAAAACCGTTTTCAGCATTTACCGAATAAATAATCTTATAGTTTTTATAAACTAAATAATGGTAAGACTCTTTTCTACCTTGAAGAAGTGGTTCGACTTGGCCGATAAAAGGGTTGCGAATTAGTTTTTCTGGTTCGTGGATTAAACCTTTCACCAATTTTTTTGCGATTCTGACACTTGCATTTTCGCTATAATATTCAAAAATTTCATCGAGTTGCCCTTCTGCAAATTCCGACCAAATAACCTCCATTGTTATTTGTATTTAGAAAGTAATTCCGAAGAGCGTTTAAACCGGTTGTTTTTAAAGTCAGCTTCTGATTGGTCTATTCTTCTGTTTAGTTCCTCCTTTGTCATTGGGCTGGCACCTGTTTCCCGCTCTTTTTTAAGTAATTTTTCGAGACGGGCAATAGCTTCTTCGCTTTGGAGTTTCAAAAATTCCTGAATGAACTCTATTTTCCTGGTTTGCAGATCCATTTGAATTACTTTTTTGTAAAGATACAAATTTAATGAGCATATCTTAACTATCATTCCTTTTCGAGAAATATCGCCATTTAGGCGAAAATTAGTTGCTTTTAAGCAAAACAAAGATGTTTTTAGGCAAAAAATAGAAGTTTTTGGATAAAACAATGAAATTTTTAGCCCCGGCCTCTAAAAGTTTAGGTGCCGGGGCTAAATTTTTAGGTTCAAGACCTAAAGTTTTAGTCCTTTTGGCTAAAAATAACGGCTACTTACTTAAAAACATCCGTGTTTTACCTAAAAGGGACCTTATTTTGCCCAAACGAGACATTGATACGCCTAAACATTTGGCTGTTTCGGTTAAAATTTTAGGTCCGGAACCTAAACGTTTAGGTTCCGGACCTAAAATAATGATCAAAACTGGTCGGAACCAGTCCCATTAGTGCGTGGAAAGAATTGTTTCAATTCTGCTACTTTTTCGGTATAGCCGTTTTCTCCCGCACCTTTTCTGTACTGGGCATAGCCATAGTCGATAAGGGCATCCCTGTAATTGTCGTAATCGTGCATCTTTTTGGTGCTTTCCATTTGGTAAACGATACTTTGTAACCTGTTCATTCGGGTTTCCAGGAAATTACGGGCATCATAATCCTTTTCAAAATCTTTCCAGTCTATTTCGGGTGCACTGAGGTTAGGGCTGTTTTTATGATAATCCCGTACCTTGTTTACCAATAGCTTGTTTTGCTCATTGATGGAGCCGTATTTTGTACGTTCTGCTTCGGTGAGTGCAGCTAATTTGTCCTTCACTTTCTGTTCCATTTCGGAAATCAGGCCATCGATCTCTTTTTGATCTTCCGGTGTCAGCTTAGATTGGATTACATTTCTCATTGCTCTTGAGTTTTTAGTTAATAACTGATTGATTTAAAACATTTTTCGCAAATCAAGATACAAAATATTCTCAAAAATATAAAACGCAATTCGCTGATACACAAATGTTTAAAAAACACTTATTGCGTTGTACTTTTAATTTATATACGGGAATCTCTGCGTCACTTTGCCCCAGTTTTGTGAGCCTTTGCGATAAAATAAGGAAGAAATGCCAATGTAAAGGATCGAAGTTATTTATATCCCTGGTTATTATAGAATTTAACCCGCCGTTTCAAAAAGCTGATTTTAATTGCTTGTTATTAAAATAACACCATGGTGTACAAGTTAGTCGAAGTCATTTCTCAAAACCGTAAAAAACGGTTAAGGCCTAACGAAAAAGAACCAGGCCCTGCTTTTTAACTTAATTTCTAAAAAAAAAGGGGGCACCAAACACACCTAAATAACTGATAAACAATTATTAATTGTATATAGTTTACACACAACAACTTTATTTATACACTAAAGTTACACATTATTAAAGATCCGTAAAATCCCTGAAATACACAATTGACTGAAGCACAGAAAATTAACAACATTATTAATAAGAATACCTAAAACGGCACTATAATTTCAATATAACTAATACAAACATTGACAGTAAGTTTAATCTTAAAATTTTAGAATCATGAGAAAGTTAGTTTTAGCAGCAGCATTAGTTTTCGGAGGATTTGCTACCCAAGCCGCCACCATTGCAGATTATAACGATGTAGCCATCGTTGTAAACCAGGAAGAATTCACAGAGATCAGTACTGATGAAGTTCCTGCAGCTGTGACAGAAGCCCTGGAAAGGGATTATGCAGGTGCCACTATTTCCCAAGCATACGTTAACGAGGCCAAAGAGTACAAACTGGAAGTTACCATAGGTGAAGAAGCCGCTGTACTTTACGCTAACGAAAACGGTGAATGGATACAGAAATAATCCGGCACTCTTATAATATATTAGAGTAAACCTATAAAAAGAGACTGAATTTCAGTCTCTTTTTTTTGTTTATGAATGTCCTGTTAAATAGCGCATGTTTAATCCTCCAGAATACTCCTGGAGATCACGATCTTTTGTATTTCCGAGGTCCCTTCGTAGATCTGGGTGATCTTGGCATCGCGCATCAAACGTTCTACATGATATTCTTTTACATAACCGTTCCCCCCGTGTATCTGTACGGCTTCTACAGAGGTATCCATAGCCACTTGCGACGCATACACCTTGGCCATGGCGCCGGAAAGGTCATAGTCATTCCCGTTGTCTTTGTCCCACGCCGCTTTTAGCACCAAATACCGTGCGGCTTCTATCTGTGTATGCATGTCCGCCAGTTTAAAAGCAATGGCCTGGTGGTTACATATTTCCGTTCCGAAAGCTTTTCTTACTTTGGAGTATTTTTTTGCCAGTTCATAAGCGCCTGATGCAATTCCCAGCGCCTGGCTCGCAATACCTATGCGCCCGCCTGCCAGGGTTCTCATGGCGAATTTAAATCCGAAACCATCTTCCCCGATACGGTTTTCCTTAGGCACCTTTACATCGTTAAAATTCAGGGAATGCGTATCACTTCCGCGGATACCCATCTTTTGTTCCTTGGGGCCCACTTCAAAACCGCGCATCCCCTTTTCTACGATCAGGGCATTGATCCCGCGATGTTTTTTGCCGGCGTCGGTCTGGGCTATGACCAGGTAAACATCGGCTGTGCCTCCGTTGGTGATCCAGTTTTTTGTACCGTTCAGCAAGTAATGGTCTCCTTTATCTATAGCGGAAGTTTTCTGCGAAGTGGCATCACTTCCGGCTTCGGGCTCTGACAGGCAGAAAGCGCCGATGATTTCGCCCTTAGCCAAACGGGTGAGGTATTTTTGCTTTTGTTCTTCTGTGCCGTAATGTTCCAGCCCCCAACATACCAATGAGTTGTTTACACTCATCACTACCGATGCCGAAGCATCTATCTTTGATATTTCTTCCATGGCCAAAGCGTAGGATACCGTATCCAATCCGCTACCCCCGTAATCGGGAGACACCATCATTCCCAAAAAGCCCAACGCTCCCATTTTCCGGACCTGTTCTGCGGGGAATTCCTGTTTTTCATCTCTTTCTATAACCCCGGGAAGCAACTCGGCCTGAGCAAAATCTCTTGCTGCATCACGGGTCATAACCTGTTCTTCGGTAAGCGTAAAATCCATTTCTAATAGTACTTATTTGTTTTAAAACCACACAAATTAATGAAAAATCTGCATAAAAAACCCTATTTTCGAGGCCTAAAATTAATTTTTAATAAAATAACACCTTTATTTTTAAACAGAACTTATTTAAAGTTTCCCCTTAATATGCTATAATTTTCTTTATTTTATGCCGGAGAAAAACAAATCCACTATAACATATATAACATAAAAATAATACATTAATCCCTTTTATTGTCCTGTTTTTTCAACCGGATCATAAAAAACTACACTAACTCAAAATTACTATATGGAAGAAATCATTAAGGAAGCAAAGAATATTGTATGGAGCACTCCACTAGTCGTTCTCTGCCTGTTTGCAGGGATCTACTTTTCCATCGCTACGAAATTCCTACAGATAACACATATCCGGGAAATGGTAAAACTGCTTTTTTCGGGAGAATCTTCAAAAAAAGGGGTCACCTCATTCCAGGCATTTGCCATTGCCATTTCGGGCCGGGTCGGGACCGGTAACATCGCCGGGGTGGCAACTGCCATTGCCGCAGGCGGCCCCGGGGCCATTTTCTGGATGTGGGTCATTGCCCTGTTAGGCTCGGCTTCTGCCTTTATTGAAGCTACACTGGGACAAATATATAAGGAAGTAAAAGACGGACAATATCGTGGTGGTCCTGCTTTTTACATAGAGCGGGGACTGAGGGTAAAGTGGTTTGCCTGGTTGTTTGCTGTTGTGACCATTGCCTCTACCGCCCTTTTCCTCCCCGGTGTTCAGAGCAATAGTATTGCACTGAGCGTACAGGAAGCCTTTAACTTTCCGACATGGATTACAGGGGCCGGCGTATGCCTATTGCTGGCACTTATCATTTTCGGAGGTATTAAGCGGATAAGTAAAGTAGCGGAGATCGTGGTGCCGTTCATGGCATTGGCTTACGTGCTTATGGCTGTGATCATTATCTTTATGAACATAAGCGAAGTACCGCAAATGCTCATGCTGATTGTCCGTTCTGCGTTTGGCATGGAAGAGATCTTTGCCGGCATTTTCGGTTCTGCTATTGCCTGGGGAGTTCAGCGCGGTATCTACTCTAATGAAGCCGGGCAGGGTACAGCACCTCATGCCGCCGCAGCAGCAGAGGTGAGTCATCCCGCCAAACAGGGACTGGTACAGGCGTTTTCCGTATATGTAGACACCCTGTTCGTGTGTACGGCGACCGCACTTATGATACTGTTCACCAATTCATACAACGTGAAGCACCCGGATAACGAAGACCAGTTTATTGTACAACACCTGGACAAAACAACCGAGGCAGGCCCCGCATTTACCCAAGCGGCTATAGCCCATCATTTCCCTACCGTCGGCGCTCCGTTTGTGGCCATATCTCTGCTCTTTTTTGCATTCACCACTATCATGGCCTATTACTACATTGCAGAAACAAACCTCAGCTACCTCGACCGCAAAGGTTCATGGTGGGCATTACTCGCATTGCGTGCGGTACTCCTCCTGGCCGTTTTCTATGGTACCATTAAAAGCGCCGAAACAGCCTGGGATATGGGCGATATAGGTGTAGGGCTTATGGCCTGGATAAATATCATTGCCATTTTATTCCTCCAAAGGCCTGCCCTGAAAGCTCTGAAAGACTATAAAGAACAAAAGAAAAGGGAAAAAACCCCTGTTTTCGATCCCGAAAAACTGGGGATCCGCAATGCGGATTTCTGGAAAGAATACAAAAATAAAAACCTGTAGAAACGTACGGCCGTGCGTCTCAAACGAGGTTACAACACTAAACTACACACAAAAAAACAGATGAAAGAATTATTAACTCAGTACGAAAACAAAACCCCGGAAATCGTTTTCCACTGGCAGGACCAGGAAACGGAAGCCGAGGGCTGGACAGTGATCAATTCGCTCCGCGGCGGAGCCGCCGGAGGTGGTACGCGGATGCGCAAGGGGCTGGACGTAAACGAAGTGCTTTCCCTGGCCAAGACCATGGAAGTTAAGTTTACCGTATCCGGACCTGCTATCGGCGGAGCAAAATCAGGTATCAACTTCGACCCTAAAGACCCGCGAAAAAAAGGCGTCCTGGAACGGTGGTACAAAGCCGTATCCCCCCTGCTGAAAAGTTATTACGGCACTGGCGGCGATCTTAATGTCGATGAAATACACGAGGTGATTCCCATTACCGAAGACTGTGGTGTATGGCATCCCCAGGAAGGTGTCTTCAACGGTCATTTCAAACCTTCGGAAGCCGACAAGATCAACCGGATCGGACAGCTTCGGCAAGGTGTTATCAAAGTGATCGAGAACGAAAAGTACTCTCCCGACGTCCGGAGGAAATATACTGTAGCCGACATGATCACCGGTTATGGGGTGGCCGAGGCCGTACGACATTATTACAATATATACGGTGGTAATGTGGAAGGTAAAAAAGCCATAATACAGGGCTTTGGTAATGTGGGAGCCGCCGCCGCTTTCTATCTCGCACAAATGGGAGCTAAAATTGTCGGTATCATGGATATTTCAGGAGGAGTTATCCGTGAAGACGGCTTTTCCCTCGAAGAAGTGAAATCCATGTTCCTCAACAAGGACGACAATACTCTGATACATGAAGAAGCTGTCTCGTTTGAGGAAATGAACAAAAAGATATGGGGACTGCAAGCCGAAATATTTGCCCCCTGTGCAGCCTCCAGACTGATTACCAGGGAACAGATCACACAACTCATCAATACCGGACTGGAGGTAATTTCCTGCGGTGCCAACGTACCTTTTGCCGATAAGGAAATCTTTTTCGGTCCCATTATGGAATACACCGACAAGCAGGTAAGCCTTATCCCGGACTTTATTTCCAACTGTGGCATGGCCAGGGTATTTGCCTATTTTATGGAAGGGCGGGTAGCCATGAACGACAACGCCATCTTTCAGGACACTTCCGATACCGTAAAAAAGGCATTACAACACACCTTCAAACAAAGCCCTTCCAAAACGGACATAAGCAGCACAGCTTTTGAAATAGCTTTACGGCAATTGGTATAAAACTTCTCAAGACAAAAAGATGGTTTTCAGTATAAAAAGAATTGCCCCCTCAGCCGTCAGGGGGTTCTTCTTTTTAATTATCTTTGGTGCGTATTGTTGCCACAATATAAAACAAATGGCATATGTCAAACATAATTTTATGCCGGTATAACCGTTTTACTATCAAAAAACCTTTTTATATATGATGCTATTTCAAGACGTTGCCCGGAATGTAGCCGAAGAAGCACTTTCTGAGGAAAAGACCTTGTCTGTTGCCGACCTCATTATCAGCGGGGGTCCCGGAAGTATTATAATAGTTTTGATCCTGTTCGTTTTGCTCTTTGTGGCCCTTTATATTTATTTTGAACGGATGTTTGCCATAAAAGCGGCATCCCGGATTGATAAAAACTTCATGAACCAGATCAGGGATCATGTAAGTAACGGCAAGCTGGAAGCCGGGAAAAACCTGTGCGAACAGACCGATTCTCCCGTTGCAAGACTCATAGAAAAAGGGATTTCGAGAGTAGGCAAACCCCTGGAAGACATCAACAAGGCCATAGAAAATGCCGGCACGCTTGAAGTGTATAAACTGGAAAAGAACGTGAGCATCCTGGCCACTGTGGCAGGAGCAGCACCCATGATCGGTTTTCTGGGAACCGTAATAGGGATGATCATAGCATTCCACGAAATGGCCAGCAGCGGCGGACAAGCGGAAATCGGCGCCCTGGCATCAGGCATCTACACGGCCATGACCACTACGGTAGCAGGACTGATAGTAGGTATTATTGCTTACATAGGCTATAACCACCTGGTGGTGCGTACTGATAAGGTAGTTCACCAAATGGAAGCCAATGCCGTGGAATTCCTTGACCTGTTAAACGAACCGACATAGTACGGAGTTGGGAGTCAGAAGTACGAAGCTGGAAGTACAAAATTAGAAGTATGTAATGTACGGGGAGAAGGAAAACCCGGTAACAGAACAAAGATCGAATGAGATTACAACCCCGTAACTTTGAACATTGAACCTTAAACCGTTACCCTGAGCTTACTTCTTCCCGATAGTAACCGGGACAAAGTGCCGAAGGGTTGAATTAAGAAACCATATAATGAAACTAAAAGGAAGAAATAAAGTATCGCCGGAATTCAGCATGTCTTCCATGACAGATATCGTATTCCTGTTACTGGTGTTCTTCATGCTTACGTCGAGTGTACCGAATGCCCTTGATCTGCTGCTTCCCAAGGCCAAGGGAAAATCGACCAATGTGCAGAACGTCTCGGTAAGTATCAACAAAAAGCTGGAGTACTACATGGACGATCAGAAGGTCAATCCGGAATTTCTCGAAACCGAGCTCAAGAGAAAACTCAAAAACGAGGAAAAACCTACCATAATACTCCGCGCCGAAGAAGGTGTCCCTATTGAAAAAGCAGTTGATGTTATGGACATCGCCAACAGGAACAATTTTAAGGTGATCCTGGCCGTAAGACCTAAATAAAACAATGTCGTTTCTGGATACAAGACATAAAAAGAAATCATTCACACTGACCACGGTGCTACTGGCCATACTCGTGGCACTCCTTTTTTACCTGGGAATCAGCTACATGGACCCGCCCCCGGAGAGCGGAATCACAGTTAACCTGGGTTTTACGGAGTATGGCGCCGGTGATGTGCAACCGGTGGAACAGGTAAAGTCTGCCCCGGAAGAGGAAACACAGGAAGAACAACCCGAAGAAACGGTAACGGAACCCGAACCCACGGAAGCGGAAGAACCGCAGGAAGAAGTTCTCACCGATGATACGGAAGACGCCCCCGTGATCTCTCCCGAAGAAAAAAAGAAACCGGTAACCGAGAAAAAAACCGAACCTGTAAAAGAAAAACCCAGGGAAGAGCCGAAACCCAAAAAGCCTTCCAAGTCAACCACCGACGCCCTTTCCAGTATCCTGAACGGCCCCAAGACCGAGGGTACGGAAAACACCGGAGAAGGAGATGATACCAGGGCAGGTGACAAGGGAAACCCGGAAGGAGATCCTTATGCCAGCAGCTATTACGGTTCACCCGGCACAGGATCGGGAGGCGTTGGTTATGGTCTTAGCGGCCGTTCCCTGCTTTCCAGAGGAAAAGTTCAACAGGACTGTAATGAAGAAGGAAGGGTTGTGGTAAAAATTGAAGTGGATAAAAACGGCAATGTCATTGATGCCGTCCCCGGAGTAAAAGGTACCACCAACAATCATCCCTGCCTTCTGGAGCCCGCAAAAAAAACCGCCCTTATGTTCAAGTGGAACCCGGACTCCGATGCGCCTTCCAGACAGATCGGTTTCGTGGTCATTAACTTCAGACTCGGGGATTAAAGCCCCCATCGTAAAGACGCACGGCTGTGCGTCTCTATCGGGAAGCGCAACCTATAAAGAAGACAAAGAAACCCCTACATCAATCTGCAAAATCACTATCAAACTACATGACATACCAACAAACACTCCAATGGATGTTCAACAGGTTGCCCATGTACCAGCAACAGGGTAAAACAGCCTTAAAACCCAAACTGGACAATACCCGGGAATTTTGCCGTCACCTGGGCAACCCGGAGAAAAAGATCAAAACCATTCATGTGGCCGGAACCAACGGAAAAGGCTCCGTAAGCCATATGCTGGCCTCCATTTTACAGGAAGCCGGTTACAAAACGGGGCTGTATACTTCTCCCCACCTCAAAGACTTCAGAGAGCGGATAAAAATAAACGGCATTGAGGTCGAAGAAGATTTTGTCATCAATTTTATCGAAAACAACAAACCTTTCCTGGAAGAACACGAACTCTCTTTCTTCGAAATGACCGTGGGCATGGCTTTCGACTTTTTTGCCCGGAAAAAAGTGGATATTGCCGTTATTGAAGTAGGATTGGGAGGCCGGCTGGACTCCACCAATGTCATCACTCCGGAAATTTCAGTCATTACCAACATAGGTTACGACCATACGGACATCCTCGGGGATACGCTGGAAAAAATAGCGTTTGAAAAAGCGGGGATCATCAAACCGGGAATTCCCGTGGTCATAAGCGAATATCAAAAGGAAACTTTTCCCGTATTCCGCGAAGTCGCCCTTGATAACGAATCAGAGATATTCCTGGCAGAAGACCTTTCACTGGAGGATTTTGAAAGTGATCTGCTCGGCATATATCAGAAGAAGAACATCCGCGCTGCAATAACCACAGCCAGGCATCTGAAAAATTTTGCCATAAATGAAAAAAGCATCCTTTCCGGCCTGGTACGGGTAGTACAAAATACAGGACTGAAAGGAAGATGGCAACAATTACAAACCGAACCGAAAGTAATCTGCGATACTGCCCACAATGCCGAAGGATTACGCCTGGTACTCGGGCAAATAGCCTACGAAAAATTCGATATGCTACATATTGTACTTGGTATGGTCAGGGGAAAAGACCTGAAAAACATACTCCCGCTGTTCCCGAAAGAAGCCGCCTATTATTTTACATCTCCCGGTATATCCAGGGCCCTTCCGCCGGAAGAGCTCCAGGATCATGCCCTGCAACACGGCCTGTCGGGAGAAGTGTATCCTTCTGTAAAAGAAGCTTATAAAAGGGCGCTTTCCCGGGCTGATAAAAGAGACCTTATCTATGTAGGCGGCAGTACTTTTGTGGTGGCTGAAATATTATAGAAAAATGACATAAATATTTTGCACGTGTAAAAAACAATCGTATTTTTGCATCCGCTATTCGCGCCAAGGGCAGTATACAAGGCTTGCCCGGGGAAAAAGTTCATCCATACCATTAAGTAAAGTATATTAGTGGGGCTCTTAGCTCAGTTGGTTCAGAGCACCTGCCTTACAAGCAGGGGGTCGCTGGTTCGAATCCAGCAGGGCCCACAACAGTAAACACAAGGCTTCAGAAGTATTTTAAAATTAGCCGATTTTTACTGGGTATAACAAATTTTATTTTTCTTATCGGGCTCTTAGCTCAGTTGGTTTAGAGCACTTGCCTTACAAGCAAGGGGTCGCTGGTTCGAATCCAGCAGGGCCCACGTAACAGGACAAATCAGAAATATTTTTTGGTTTGTCTTTTTTTTGTTTAATTGTTTATCAAATAGCCCAGATTTTCTACTTTTAACTACTTCATAATATGGGAAGAATTCGATGTTTTTATCTGGATGCTCCTCGGGAATTTGAATCATAATATTTGGACAGAGATATAATCAGGCAGTATTTCTACAAAATTAATTGCTTATTTTGTTCTTATCATGGAAAACAGGCTTTCCATTAAACTCCATGTCTTCGAAGTAATGTTCGAATAACAAAAGGCACTTTGTTTTCCCAAGTTTCTACAGAATTGTACTTTAGCTTTATCATAATCATCAAAAACCCAAACTATGAATCGAAAAGAATTTCTGAGAAACTCGGCTATTTTAAGCGGTGCGGCCATCCTGCCCGGCAACAGTGTTTTTTCACAGAACGTTACCGAAAACGGTATCGACAAACTGGTAGATAACGAAGGAAATTTTATACAGCAGTCCCTTCCCTATAACAAAAATTTCCTGGAACCTTATATGGATGAAGAAACGCTGCATCTCCACTTTGAATTTCATCACGGTGGCGCGGTAAAAGGGGCCAATAAAGATCTGGAGAACATCAAAAAACATCTCCGGACCGGGGATATGGACATGACGGACCTGTGGACAAGAAAACTGGCGTATCATTTTTCCAGCCATGTCCTGCACACCATTTTCTGGACGAACCTGACCAATAAGAAAACAGAACCTAAGGCGGAACTTCTTCGGCAGATCGAGAAAGATTTCGGTTCGTTTGACCGCCTGCAGGCCTATATGGCTAAAGTATCCAAATCTGTAGAAGGCAGCGGTTGGGGTATATTGGGATACCAACCCTATTCCCGATCGTTAACCTTATTGCAATGTGAAAACCATCAAAAACTCACCCAATGGGGCGTTATTCCACTTTTGGTCATAGATGTCTGGGAACACGCTTATTACCTGAAATACAAAAACAAAAGAGGAGATTTTGTAGATACCCTATTGGAGATTATCGACTGGGACAATGTGGCAGAACGGTTTGTAACCGCTAAAAAATTACACGGATAATTTTTTGCCGGGATAGAGAATAAGACCACATGCCCACATTTGTGTTGCTACCACCAGTATAAATCATATGATCCATAAAATGATTCGAGATCTGCATCCCAGGGTCCACATAACATTAAAAGCCTCTCTTCGAAGAGGTTTTTGTTCATTATGACTTTTGTTTTGTTGTAATATATTACATACCCAGAGATTCTTTATCATAGTTGCATCACCTGAAATCCGAACCTTAAAAGAAATGCGCGGGAATATCCCGGATCAACCCTAAAAGTTATTGGACATTGTTGGGGTTCAGATGCAAGACAGTAGGACATAAGAAGTACGACTTGCGATTTATTAAATAGTTCCTTTTTGTTACAGTGTTTGTATTGACCTCGATTGAGGGTCATTTATTGCAGCCCTTGAGTAATATAAAAATTATATTCTTGTTGTTGGGTTAACAGGTTAACGACAGGTTATTGAGTTCGTGCGTGATACCTAAATAACCAAAATACAATTTTACAGCGTGGTTTTGTTTTTTGCAAATGAAGGGAAACCGGAAACGATCCCGGGTTTACGATATATCAGCCTCACATACAACATTCAATCCAAAAAACATTCGTGTATCCGTGGCAAAACCAAAACCGGAAACTTACAATAAGCGAAAAACCCTACAACCTTTGATCCTGCTCCTATATCCTTTTTGAATTTTAAGATTTCTTTAATATTTACTTATTCTCAGATTTAATAGTTTAGTGCCGGTTTTTTGACAAAACAAACATAAATTTTACTGAAACAGACAAAAAAATAACACTTTAAGTCAAAATACCTCATTTGTTACCTGTACTTAGACTTTAGTATTAATTTAATGATAATTAAACTATGTTCACTTGTACAAAACACCTGTCTTGTCTTTTTTTTCTTTTTACTTTCATTCACTTATTACCGCACACTACAAGTGCACAGGGAGTGTCTCTTTACACCCCTTATACTAAAATAACAGTCCCTCCGGGTGAATCCTTAAACTATTCGGTAGACGTGATCAACAAGACCGGAGCTACCAGGACCTCCCGGGTTACAATTTCGGGGCTACCGGAAGAATGGCACTATGAACTCAAGTCCGGTGGGTACGATATCGAAGAGATTTCTGTACTTCCCGGAGAAAAGAAAACCCTGTCACTAACCGTCAATGTTCCCTTTAAAATAGACAAGGGCACTTATAATTTTAATGTTACGGCACAGGGTTACTCCACATTACCTCTTGCAGTTACCGTTTCCCGGAAAGGTTCGTCACAAGCACAGTTCAGCTCCAAACAGACCAATATCCAGGGCGCAGCCAATTCCACCTTTACATACAATGCCGAACTGAGAAACGGCAGTGGGGAAAACGAAGTATATGCACTCCGCGCCATGAAACCACGCGGATGGAACGTCCGCTATAAAGTCGGTGGAAAACAGGTGTCTTCCGTAAATGTGGAACCTAATCAGACCCAGAGAATAACCATAGAAGTCTACCCCCCGGCAGAGATAAAGGCCGGAACCTATAAAATTCCGGTAATTGCAGGTTCGGGAAGCATTTCCGCCAGGCTGGAACTGGAATCGGTGATTACGGGGACTTATGACATATCCCTCACTACTCCCACAGGACGGCTAAGCACCAAAGTCACTTCAGGAGGTAAAAAGAAGATCAAACTTCTTGTGAAAAACACCGGCTCGGCAGCCGTAGACAATATAGAACTGAAAGCCAAGACCCCGGTAAACTGGGAGGTTACCTTTGAACCTGAAAAAATCAACCACCTGGAATCCGGTAAAAGCGAAGAAGTCCATGCCACTATTGCCGTAGATAACAAAGCACTTGCAGGCGATTACATGGCAGACCTGCAGGCTACATCTCCCGAAGCAAAGTCTGAAGCCTCATTCAGGATTTCAGTAAAAACATCTGTGCTTACGGGCTGGGCAGGTATCCTCATTATACTCATTGCCATTGGAAGTGTATATATCCTAATCCGAAAATACGGAAGGAGATAAACCATGAAATCATCTATTATAGAACTTAAGGACCTGACCAAGGAATACGGGACCCTGAAGGCGGTTAATAAACTCAACCTGGATATCGAAAAAGGGGAGGTTTTCGGTCTCCTCGGACCCAACGGGGCGGGTAAGTCCACCACCATTCTGATGATGCTGGGACTCACCGAACCTACCTCGGGTTACGCCAGGGTATGCGGGTTTGATGCTACATCGGCCCCCATTGAGGTCAAAAAACGTGTGGGATACCTGCCGGACAATGTCGGTTTCTACGAAAACCGGACAGGGCTGGAAAACCTGGCCTATATTGCCCGGCTTAACCGCATGGCCGAAAAAGAAATAAAACCCCGGGCCCTCGAATTACTGAAAAGGGTTGGACTGGAAAATGTTGCCCATAAAAAGGTAGGCACCTACTCACGGGGGATGAAACAGCGCCTCGGTCTGGCGGACGTGCTGATCAAAAACCCCGAGGTCATCATACTCGATGAACCTACACTGGGTATCGATCCCTCAGGGGTACGTGAATTTTTAGAACTGATCCGAAGGCTGAGCAGGGAACAGCAACTCACCGTATTGCTCTCTTCCCATCATCTTCACCAGGTACAACAGGTATGTGACCGGGTCGGGATTTTTGTTCGCGGTTCCATGATCGCTCGCGGAGATATCCCCGCATTATCCAAAACATTGTTCAACAGCGAACCCTATATAGTGGAAGTTGAGATAAAACCTCCTTTTTCACCGGAAAACCATCCGATAAAGGATATTTTATGCAACATCAGGGAGGTAAGCAGTGTAAAGCAAGCTAATGAAAGGATGCTTATTGCCTGCACCAGCGACATAACCCCGGTGATTGCAAAAACCCTGGTAGAAGCCAACCTGAACATTCAGTACCTGTGCAGGAAGGAATACGGACTGGACGATATTTACCAACGCTATTTTGAAGGAAATCATGAGAATTACCCGAAAATTGCATAACCCCCTCAATCGCATAAAAGATTTTTTCCCGGACGGCATGTTAATGCGGAATCTTATATCCGGAAAAAAAACAGAAAAAGGCAGCCCGGTCCATCCTTTTTGGGCCATTGTCCGGAAAGAGGTTGCAGACCATATCAGGAGCTGGCGTTTTATCATTCTCCTTATGATGATAGTGCTTACCTGTTTCGGTTCGCTGTATATCTCCATAACCAATCTCCCGGAAGCCCTGGCCAACACCAGGGACCCCAACAGTGATTTTGTTTTCCTGAAACTGTTTACGGCATCAGACGGCTCCCTTCCCCCGTTTCATATTCTTCTGGGTTTCCTGGGGCCGCTCCTGGGTATTGGTATGGGATTTGACGCAGTGAATTCCGAACAAACCGGCGGAACACTTGTCCGGATCATGGCGCAGCCCATACACCGCGATTATGTTATCAATGCCAAGTTCACGGGAGCACTGATCATTACCGGCATACTGTTTTTTGCACTCAGTTTATTCATGGTAGGACTCGGCATGGTTATAACGGGATTGTCCCCCTCACCGGAAGAATTTCTCAGGATCATGGCCTTTACTTTCCTATCCGTTATCTATATCGCATTCTGGCTAAACCTTTCTATCCTTTTCTCCGTAAAATTTAAACGGGCGGCTACTTCTGCCCTTACTTCCATTGCCGTATGGCTGTTTTTCACGGTTTTTTACCAGATCATCATAGGTATGACCGCAAAGGCCCTGACCCCGACAAGCCCGTTTGGCAGACGGGGGATTACAAGGCTTGCAGTACAGTTGCTCGACATAGCCCCCAGCCGGTTATTTTCCGATGCTACCACAACCTTGCTGGTACCTTCGGTAAGGAGCCTCGGACCATTGTCCATGCAACAGATGCATCGGGCAATTCCGTCTTCACTGTCCCTCAAGGACAGCCTTATGATCGTATGGCCGCAACTTACCGGACTTATAGCCGTTACAGTACTCTGTTTTTCCCTTTCCTATTATTTGTTTATGCGACAAGAGGTGAGGTCCTGATTCAGGAAACAATGGTCCGGTGGATTTTCAGATCGCCGTCAAAAACAACCATATCGGCCTTACATCCTTTTCCAATACGGCCGAGCCTGTTGCTTTTAAGAAGCCGGGCAGGGTAGGCCGATGTCATCCGAAGGGCTTCTTCCAAAGGAATTCCGGCATACCTGACCGCATTCCGCACACACTGCATCATGTTCAGGGCCGACCCGGACAAGGTTCCGTCCGGCAATACATACCTGTCGTCCCTGAACAGGTGCTGGTATTCGCCCTCCCGGATCTCGGTCACAGCATCCGTGATAAAGAACAAACGGTCTTTCATAATCTTCTTTGCTGTCCGGATAACGGCATAATCCACATGGACACCGTCACAGACAATACTCGCCATGGCCAAAGAATGATCGAATACGGCACCGACCACACCCGGCGCCCGGTGGTGCAGGGGCGACATGGCATTGAAAAGGTGTGTGGCAGCGGGTATACCCCGGTTAAAGCCGTACATGGCTTCTTCATAAGTGGCATTACTGTGTCCGGCAGAAACCAGGACCCCGTTTTCCAGCAAAAGATCGAGTACTTTATCACTGCACTGCTCCGGGGCAAGGGTCATCATTTTAAAAAGGTCCCCGCCCTTGCGCATCAGCAGTTCTATTTCTTCCGGGGTAGGTGACTTGACACATTCCCGGAGATGTGCACCGCGTTTGTCGGGACTGATATACGGTCCTTCCAGGTGAACCCCGAGAAGCCCCTTCCCCCCTTCCTCCAAATACGTCTTTGCCACTTCAAGGCCTTTCAGGAATTTTTCTATGGTATTGGTGGCCAGCGTAATCATAAAATGCGTACATCCGCCACGCAGGCAATACGAATAGGTAGCCTGAAGAGAGGCTACACTTAACTCATGGGAAAACAATTTTCCGTCGCCACCATAAATCTGAAGGTCAATAAAGGCGGGCGCGAGGTACATTCCGCCCAGGTCTTCCCTGCGGTATTCCTCTGGAATATTTTCAACAGGGATAACATCTTCAATAACGCCATCCCGGACAAGGACAGCTTTATCCGTTTCGATGGAATCTCCGGTAAATATCCAGGCATTGGTATAGGCTATCGGCATAGGCACGGTCTTATACCGGATAAATATACAAAAATGTTCCGGCGAAAGAACCTACCTGGCCACAAGCTGTACGGTGTTCTGTAGTCGTTGTTTCAGCAATATCTCCTTGTCGTTTTCCAGTTCGTCCAGGGACTCTGTTGTGGCATGCCTCACCGTGTAGAGCGATACTCCTTCCTCGCACTCTACCTTAAACTTGGCCTTGAGTATATTCAACAGGTCCTGGAGCTTGTTGAATTTATTGTCCACACATACCGAAAAACTAATGGCAGAGTTCTGGATAACATCCACCTTCATCCGGTGGTCGTGAAGCAACCTGAATATTTCGCTGATATTGTCTTCCACAATAAAAGAGAAATCGAGGGAAGAAAGGGAGATCAACACCTGATTCTTTTTCACGATAAAACACGGGATCTGAGGCTCCAGATGTTGTCCTTTGCTTACACTGGTCCCCTTTTCCGTGGGATTTACGAAAGATTTCACATACAACGGTATTTCCTTGCGTTGCAGGGGTTGTAACGTTTTGGGGTGGATTACGGATGCCCCGTAAAATGCCAGTTCTATGGCTTCCGTATAGGAAATCTGATTGAGCAGCCGGGCATTCTCAAAATACCTCGGGTCGGCATTCAGTACGCCGGGTACGTCTTTCCATATGGTAACGCTCTCCGCGTTGAGACAGTATGCAAATATCGCCGCCGTGTAATCCGAGCCTTCCCTGCCGAGTGTGGTAGTAAAATTATTGGGATCGCTCCCCAGAAATCCCTGGGTAATATTCAGCAGACTTTTATTCACCCCTTCATTTATGTTTTGTTGCGTGTTTTCCCAATCTACACTGGCATCGCGATAACTGTCATCGGTCTTGATAAAGTTCCGCACGTCGAGCCAGGTGTTTTTGATACCGGTTTCCAGCATATACTGGCTTATTATTGTAGTGGAGACCAGTTCACCGAAACCTATCACCTGGTCATACACAAAACTGTAGTTGGGCGATTTGTTTCTTCCCAGAAAGGAACTCAGTTCTGCAAAAAGTCCGTCCACTTTCCAGAAAACGGGGTGGCTTTCCCTTTCAAAGAGTTCGAGCAATATCTTGTCGTGATATTTTTTTACATCCTGTATTGAACGCTGTAACTCTTCTTCATTGTGAAAGTAGTTATTTATAACTTCTTCAAGGGCATTGGTGGTCTTTCCCATTGCAGAGACCACAAGAAGGGTATTGTCATATCCTACGGTTTCCAATACCTTCACCACATTCTTGACCCCCTGGGCATCCTTGACCGATGCTCCTCCGAACTTAAATATTTTCATAGGTTTTCTATCTCTTATCGATTGTCGGGTTCTGAAAATCAAACAACACGTTTTCTTTCTTTACCACTCGTTCATTACTGTTTTTCCCCTGATCTGTCCTGTTATTTGAGGTTGGCAACATAGTTGGCTATGCCCTTCTCGTCAAGGTGTACTACATTCCATTCTTTAATGATGCGGGCGCCGTTGTGTTCATAAAACTTAATAGCCGGTTCGTTCCAGTCGAGCACTTCCCAGTTTATCCGTTTTACCCCGAGTTCATGACCGTATTCGATCACCCTCGACAGCAATGCCTTCCCCAGGCCCTTACCCCGGTATTTACGGGACACAACAAGATCTTCCAGGTGTAAGGCAATTCCCTTCCAGGTAGAATAACGCGGATACACCAGTGCAATCCCTGCAATATTATCTTCCATTTCGGCCACAAAACAGTGAAAGGCAGGTTTTTCCCCGAAACCGTCCCGTTCGAGGTCTTCCACAGTGATCTCCACCGCATCCGGTTCTTTTTCAAAAACTGCCAGTTCTTCGATTAATGCCATGACTCCGGGCATATCCCCTATTGTAGCATCTCTGATAATATATGGCGCCATTGTTGTTCCGATTTTCTTTGCTGTTCTAAATGTAACACAAAGTTATATAAGTATTTTTTAACTGGGAATAAATTCCTTCCGAAATCGTTTTAGTTTCACAATTTTGTCGATATTTGTGACCGGGACAACGTCATTCATACAGATTCTTATCAAACATCGGGGTTGAATTCCGGAAAATGACCATTAAGCAGGGGAAAATACACGCAGTTACTGACAAAGGTTGCCTTTACGGCACGAGGTACCCCGGCTTCGTATCCCATACGGAAAACTACCATCCGTATACTACATTTTCATACCGCACTACATTAATCACTCAACATACAGAAAACAAGATCCTATGAAAAAACATAAAACTCTGGGAGAATTCATTATTGAAAAACAGGCGGAATTCAGGTATTCTTCCGGTGAACTGTCCAAACTCATCAATGCCATACGCCTCGCGGCCAAAGTGGTGAATCACGAAGTGAACAAGGCCGGACTTGTAGATATCATAGGCGCTTCGGGAGATACAAACATACAGGGCGAAAACCAGCAAAAGCTGGATGTCATGGCCAATGAAAAATTCATACAGACCCTGACCAACAGGGAAATTGTCTGCGGAATTGCTTCGGAGGAGGAAGACGACTTTATAACCATCAACAGCCTGGACAAAAAACACCAGAACAAATACATTGTCCTGATTGACCCGCTTGACGGTTCGAGCAACATAGATGTCAATGTTTCCGTGGGGACCATTTTTTCCATCTACAGAAGGGTCACTCCCATCGGCACCCCGGTTACACTTGACGACTTTCTTCAGCCGGGAAGGAATCAGGTGGCCGCCGGTTATGTCATCTACGGCACTTCCACCATGCTGGTATACACTACCGGGCACGGTGTAAACGGGTTTACGCTAAACCCCGCAATAGGCACTTTTTACCTGTCTCACCCCAATATGTGCTATCCCGAAAACGGAAGGATATATTCTGTAAACGAAGGCAATTACATCCATTTCCCCCAGGGAGTGAAAGATTATATAAAATATTGTCAGAAAGAGGAAGACGATCGCCCTTATACTTCCAGATATATCGGCTCGCTGGTATCGGATTTTCACCGGAACATGATAAAAGGCGGTATTTACATGTACCCGAAAAGCAGCAAAACACAAGACGGAAAACTGCGTTTGCTCTACGAATGCAACCCTATGGCCCTTATTGCCGAACAGGCCAATGGTAAGGCCAGTGACGGCTTCCGGCGCATCCTTGATATCCAGCCCGAAGAACTCCACCAGCGCACCTCCTTCTTCTGCGGCAGTAAAAAAATGGTGGAGAAAACAGAAGAGTTTATGCTTAAGTCCCCCAGTTAAAGGTATTTGCACCTTTTTTACCTGATTTTTGTTACCTTTGTCCCAAATTCATACCGTACAACCATGGCAAAGGAAAAAAATCACCCTGAGACAAATGGAACATCCGTTGATCCTACGTCCAAAATAGAAGCGATAAAAAACCTTATTTTCGGCGAGAATATTCAGGAATACAATACTGAATTCGAAGCTGTTAAAAAAGACATTACACAAAAAAAGAAAGAGCTCGAGGCCTTGATCGAAGATACCCGTACGGAGCTCATGCAAACCATTGACAACCTGGGGACAGACGTTAACATCAGGATCACGGAACTGGAAAACTCACTCCAGGACAAAGCAGATACACTGGACCAGAAAAAGGTAGACAGGTCTACTCTCGGAAAACTCCTCATTCAACTCGGAGAAAAGATAAAGGACAAATAAAGGGCGATTAACAAGATATTATCACAGTAATACAATCCATACATTTAGGCAATCTGAACACAAACAGGATTGCCTGTTGTCTGTTTCCTGTAATCCAAACACCCTTAATAACGGGTAAAACCTGCAATTATCTTTGTGATGAATGAGAATGACAAGCTAAACATCCTGAAAGATATTCTCCTCACGGATGACCGGGAGTACGCAGAGACCATTGCCAAACGTATAAAAGCGTTGGAAAAGGTACTTCATACCCGTTCGGAACTTGCAGACAGGGTAGACCCCATAATAGACCACAAACTGGACGAGTTCATCGACGAAATCCCGAAGACCCTGGGGCCCACCATTACGAAAACCCTGAAAACGGAAATCAAAAATTCTAAGGAACAGGTGGTAGAGGCACTTTACCCCATTATGGGTAAAATGATCAAGAAATACGTATGGCAGGAAATAAAGTTATTGTCGGAAAGGGTGAGCAAGCAGGTAGAAAACAGTTTTTCGTTAAATGCCTGGAAACGAAAGGCGAAAGCCTGGTTTACGGGGGTAAAGGAACACGACCTCATCCTTTCGGAACTCGGAAATGCTTCCGTAGAGCAGGTATTTATCATCGAAAAAAATTCGGGCATACTGCTGGGCAATTATTCCAAGACAAAGACCATAGACGAAGACATGTTTTCCGGGATGCTGACAGCCATTAAATCCTTTGTAGAAGACGCTTTCCAGCAAAAGGGACAAAATCTCGAACTCATAGAATATGAATTGTATCACATTCACATACAAAGTTTCGTTTCTTACTACGTAGCCGTAGTGGTTTCCGGACAATATACTACCCCAATTAAAAACAAATTACAGGATATTATTTTTAATTTTTCCGAAAACTTCCTGAGTTTAATGATCTATAATCCGGATATCGATAAAAATGATATTGTAAACGAACTAAATTATTATTTTAATAATGACCATATCTAAAAAAATTGTTCTTTTGGGGCATTTTGGTGTAGGGAAAACCTCTTTGGTACGACGTTTTGTAGAGAACACCTTTTCTGATAATTATAAAGTCACCATCGGAGTACACATTTTAAAAAAAGAAGTGAAACTGCCGGAAAACCAGGTCAATCTCATTATCTGGGATATAGAAGGCAGTGAAGATATTACCACGACCCGTCCGTCCTACCTGCTGGGATCGCATGGCTTTATCTATGTATTCGACACTACCCGGAAATCTACATACGAAAATCTGGCGGCAGATCTTGAACATCTGAAATCGGGCTACAACGACGTCCCCGTACTGGTGGTAGGCAATAAAAGTGACCTTGTGACCAAAACCCATCTCAGGGAAAACAAAAAGTATTTCGACCAGGCCCATTATTTCTCAAGTGCCAAAACCGGAGAAAATGTAGAAACCCTTTTTGAAGAACTGACACAAAAACTGATTGACTAATGCTCAACGCCTATAAAAAGCAATTCCTGGTTCCAAAAGTGCAGTTTACCGTGATCTCGGAAAAGGGAGACATCCTGGACTCGGACGATATGCTTTTCCCCTTCAAAAAGGAAAAGAACATTATCCATTGCCACCCCTTTTTCGAAAGTATCATCCCCCTGCTCAACCATACGGAAAAATCGCTTTCCTTTTCCTGTGTACATATCAACGGAAAAATATGCGACATCGATTGCAAAACCTTTGAAGACAAGGACCCCGTAATTATTATTCACGACTTGTCCGAACACTATCAATCCCTGCAAACCGTTGCGCAAAAACGGAACGAAACGGTCATAGAATCGGAAATCCTCACCCTGCAGAATACGTATTTACAGGAAAAGGAGGCCTTTAAACGTACCTTTATAGCCAATTTCAGTCACGAAATCCGGAATCCGCTCACCGGAGTGTTCTCTTTCACCGAAATGCTGGAAAAAACCAGTCTTACCGATGAGCAATACGACCTGGTAGAAGTGATAAAAGCCCTGTGCCAGGACCTGAACGTCATGATAACGGACATCCTGGACCTTTCCAAAATAGAGGTGGGCAAGTTCGTTATAAACAATGAAATATTCGACTTTACCGAATTGCTCGACTCCATTAGTTTTATATATGCCACCAAGGCGAGGCAGAAGAAACTCCGCTTTCGCATGCACGTGGATGAAAAACTGCCGAGGTATATCGAAGGGGACAAAACACGAATAAAGCAGATACTGACCAATATTATAGAAAATGCCATCAAGTTTACCGAAGAGGGGTATATAGACCTCCATGTAAAGCTAAATCACAAAAGGGCAAACAAGGTAAATATCCAGTTCGAAATTACAGATACCGGAATCGGCATTCCCAAAAAGTATCTTAACGATATTTTTACCAGTTTTACACAGGTACATAAAGACAACAAATACCCCGGAACAGGTCTTGGCCTGACCATCGTAAAAAACCTCATCTCCCTGATGCAGGGCGAAATCACAGCGGAAAGCGAACCCGACAAGGGTACCGCCATACGGTTCAACCTGCGACTGAAGTTTCCTATAAACTACAAAGGGCCCGGGAAACCGGAGCAGGACAACAAGATCCTGTTCAAATCCAAAAAGAAATACAACATACTCCTTGTGGAAGACAATAAAATAAGCCAGATCATCGTACTCAAAATACTCTCTTCACAAGGCACTTTTTTCCTGGATATTGCCGAGAACGGGGAACAAGCCATGGAAAGGGTCGAAGAAAACCAGTACGACCTCATACTGCTGGATATCCGCCTTCCCGACGTGACCGGGTATGAACTGGCACCGGCCATCCGGAACCTACCGGAAAAAAAATATGCCAAAGTACCCATTGTGGCCCTTTCGGGCAGTATTCTGGGCGACAGCAAGACCAAATATAAAAAGTCGGCTATTAACGACGTGCTGCAAAAACCGTTTCAGGAACAACAATTGCTCAAAAAACTCCATAAATTCCTGAAATAAACACTCCCCGGATAATCTGTAAAAACCTCCGTGGATTTTGGTAAAATGGAATGGAACAGAAGGTAATTCACAGCGGTTTAACACCCCGTTGCTTACCTGTTCATATGCCGTATTTCTTCCTTAAAAGTATCGAGATCGGCGCCGTGTGAAATCAGGTCGTAAGCCTTGCTTATAATGTATTTTACATTTCCCGGAGTGAAGCCCAGCCCTACTGCAAGTTTATGTAACATTCGTGTTTCTTCCTCATCGGCTATGTGATCTACATAGACCATACAGGTAAGATCGTAAAGCCGCTCCAGGCGGGAGTCGTAGAAAAAAGGAGGGTTGATGGGGTATTTGTCCGGATTCTTTAATATGGTTTTATAATCTTCCTCCGAAATGTTCAGGTTATCCGCCAGACGGTCCAGGAATGCTTTTTCTTCCGGGTTGATGTTCCCGTCAGACAAAGCTATTCGAACTATGGCTGCAAAATGATCCCGGTTGCGCTCCAGGAAAGCGCTGGAATATAAATCTAAGATTGACATATGCTTTATAATATTTACGCTCCGAATTTTGCGCAAATATACATCTTTATCCATAATCCCGGACAGCATATCATCCGATTCTTAATCCCGAAGGCGAATTCGTGTTTCCCTTACGTTATAAAAAACCGTTTTTATTACCTTTGCACAAAATTATCTTTACAGTGAGCAAAACCCATGCCTCGCCAACAGCACTCCCGGCGACCATCGGGACATTGGGAATAGAACAGTCTCCGCAAATGCGAAAACTGCGGGATGCCATTGCCCATACCCAACCCCAGGAAAAAATTTATGTGAACGGACTTGTAGGTTCTTCCCTCTCTTTTGTTATTGCCGAAAGTTTTAAGGACAGTGATCTTCCCCATTTGCTTATCCTCAACGACAAGGAAGAGGCCGCGTACTATCTGAACGACTTGGAACGGCTTATCGGTGAACAGCACGTGCTGTTCTATCCCGGTAGCTACCGCAGACCCTATCAGATCGAGGAAACCGACAATGCCAATGTGCTGCTCCGTGCCGAGGTACTGAACAGAATTAATTCCCGGAAAAAACCCGCCCTTATCGTCACTTACCCCGATGCGCTGTTTGAAAAAGTGGTAACGCGGAAAGAACTGGAAAGGAATACCCTGAAAATGAAAGTGGGCGAAACACTTTCTCCCGATTTTATCAATGAAATCCTCTTCGAATACCGTTTCAAAAGAGTCGATTTCGTTTCGGAACCCGGGGAATTTTCGGTACGCGGTGGTATTATAGACGTATTTTCCTTTTCGAACGACGAACCGTACCGCATTGAATTCTTCGGTGATGAAATAGACAGTATACGAACCTTTGATGTGGAAACACAACTCTCCGTGGAAAAGCTCAAAAAAATAAGCATCATCCCCAATGTAGAGAATAAGACGCTGAGCGAATCCAGGGAAAGCTTTTTAAAATATATCCCTGCCAAAACTGTCGTTTTCCTTCAGAACAACGATATATTATCCGCCCGTATAGATAACCTTTTCGGTAAAGCAGAAGAAGCCTTCGCTTCCCTTTCGGAAACGGTAAAACATGCATCTCCGCAGGAACTGTTCTGCACTTCCGAACTGCTTAACACACATCTTTCGGCCTTCACTCTTGCCGAGATGGGAAATCGCACACAGCTTCCCTTTAAACAACGGGAAACTCCGGATTATCATACTTTGATCAGTTTTCACACGAGGCCCCAGCCCTCATTTAACAAACAATTCGACCTCCTGATCCGGGACCTTAACCAAAACAGTGAAAACGGTTACACGAACTATATTTTCTGCGTCAGTGAACAGCAGGCCAAACGCTTTCACGATATATTCGAGGAAATAGAAGGTGAAGTACAATATAAAACCGTTGTTTTCCCGATTTACCAGGGCTTTATTGACGACGACCAGAAAACGGTCTGTTATACCGACCATCAGATATTCGAGCGCTATCACAAATTTCACCTCAAGAACGGCTATGCCAAAAAACAGGCAATTACCCTGAAAGAACTGACCCACCTGGAAATCGGCGATTATGTTACCCATATCGATCACGGGATCGGTAAATTCGGCGGTTTGCAAAAAATCCAGGTGGAAGGGAAACCACAGGAAGCCATAAAACTCGTTTACGGAGACGGAGATATCCTCTACGTAAGCATACATTCGCTCCACAAAATAACCAAGTACAACGGTAAGGACGGCAAGCCTCCCAAAATCTATAAACTGGGAAGCAACGCCTGGAAAAACCTGAAGAAAAAAACAAAAACACGGGTCAAGGAAATTGCCTTCAGCCTTATTGAACTCTATGCCAAAAGACGTGCACAGGAAGGTTTTCCCTATGCCCCCGACAGCTATCTGCAGCACGAACTCGAAGCCTCTTTCCTCTACGAAGACACTCCGGACCAGAGCAAAGCCACCCAGGATGTCAAGAACGATATGGAAAGTCAACATCCCATGGACCGGCTTATTTGCGGTGATGTGGGCTTCGGTAAAACCGAAGTAGCCATACGTGCAGCTTTCAAGGCCGTAGACAACAGCAAACAGGTAGCCATCCTGGTGCCTACAACCATCCTGGCCTTCCAGCATTACAAAACATTCAGTGAACGGCTGGAAGACCTGCCCGTAAATATCGATTACCTGAACCGCTTCCGAACGGCCAAGGAAAAACGGGAAATCCTCGAAAGACTGGCGTCGGGTAAAACCGACATTATAATCGGTACCCATCAACTGGTGAACAAAAACGTGAAGTTTCACGACCTGGGGCTTCTTATCGTTGATGAAGAGCAGAAATTCGGTGTTGCTGCCAAAGAAAAGCTGAAGACCCTGAAGGAAAACGTAGATGTGCTTACACTTACGGCTACGCCCATTCCCCGAACACTGCAATTCAGTCTTATGGCAGCAAGGGATCTTTCGGTCATTACAACCCCGCCTCCCAACCGTTATCCCATAGAAAGCCATGTCATCCAGTTTAATGAAGAGGTCATACGCGATGCCGTTTCTTACGAGATACAACGTGGCGGACAAATATTTTTTATTCACAACCGGATTGAAAACATAAAGGAAGTTGCAGGGATGATACAGCGGCTGGTTCCCGATGCCAAGATAGGTATCGGTCACGGCCAGATGGAAGGAAAAAAACTGGAAAAGCTGATGCTCGCCTTTATGAACGGGGAATTTGATGTACTGGTCTCCACTACTATTGTGGAAAGCGGACTGGATGTTCCCAATGCCAACACCATTTTTATAAACAACGCCAACAATTTCGGACTGAGTGATCTTCACCAGATGCGCGGCCGTGTGGGAAGAAGTAATAAAAAAGCATTCTGTTATTTTATAACACCGCCATATTCCGCCATGACCGAAGATGCCCGGAAACGCATCCAGGCCCTGGAACAGTTTACCGAACTGGGAAGCGGGTTTAACATTGCCATGAAAGACCTCGAAATACGCGGCGCCGGAGACCTGCTGGGCGGGGAACAAAGCGGTTTTATCAACGATATCGGTTTTGACACCTACCAGAAAATACTCAGTGAAGCTATAGAAGAACTCAAGGAAAACGAGTTTAAAGACCTCTACAGTGAAAACGAGAAACCCAGGAATTATGTCAAAGATACCCAGATAGATACTGATTTCGAATTGCTCTTCCCGGACGATTATGTCAATAACATCACCGAAAGGCTTAACCTTTACAACCAGCTGAGCACCATGACCAACGAAGAAGAGCTGGAGCAATTTGAAGCTGATATTACCGACCGCTTCGGTCCGCCCCCCTTCCAGGTGACCGACCTGCTCAACAGTGTACGGATAAAATGGATAGCCTCCCGGATGGGACTGGAAAAAGTAGTGCTTAAACACAGAAAAATGGTAGGCTATTTCATTTCAGACCAGCAAAGCAGTTTTTATCAGAGTGCAACTTTTAAACGGGTACTGAAAGCCGTACAACAACATCCCGAACACTGTAAAATGAAAGAAAAACATACCCGGATGGGAGGACTCCGGCTCTTACTGACCTTCGACAATATTTCCTCGGTAAACAAAGCATTAAAAGCCCTTCGACCTTTTGTGGTTGAAGAAGAAATACATACAGAAGTGAAAAATTAAGCCGGAAAAACTAAAAAGCACACCGATTTGTACTGCAAACACCTGTTTTTTTATTAATCGTTCCGGTTAAACAAGATTCGAGTTGCGAATTCGTTATATTTGCAGAGAAGCCGGAAAATTATATCATAAGCCATGAGCAAATCGTTCGAAAGGTATCAAAAACGAAGGTTGATCTCTTCGTATTTCTCCGTCATTTTAAGTATTGCTTTGGTATTGTTTTTACTGGGAATGCTGGGCTTGCTGGTTATAAACACCAAAAAACTGGCCGATCATTTCAAAGAGCAGGTAGCCGTGTCCATATTCCTGAAAGACAATGCCAAAGAAGTGGAAACAGACCAGTTACAAAAAAGCCTTACGCTGGCAGAATACACCAAATCGGTTGAATTTGTGTCCAAAGAAGCCGCTGCCGAAGCCCAAAGCGCAGAGATCGGAGAAGATTTTGTGAAATTTCTGGGATATAATCCGCTGCAAAACTCCATAGATTTAAGATTAAAGGCAGATTTTGTGGATGCCGTAAAGCTGGAAGAAATTGCCGATGAAATAGCATCCAAAAACTTTGTGGACGAAGTTTCTTATGACCGTCCCCTTATAGCACTGCTCAACAAAAACATAAAACGGCTCGGTTTCTGGATACTGATTGTCAGCGCCGCATTTACAATCATTGCCGTTTTGCTGATCAACAGTTCCATACGCCTGTCTATTTATTCCAAACGCTTTATCATTAAAACCATGCAGATGGTGGGGGCCACCAAGCGGTTTATCCGCCGCCCCTTTATCTGGACAAGCGTAAAACTGGGCATTATAGGTGCTGTAATCGCAGTATCGGCCATGGGGATATGCCTGTATTATTTTAACAACAGGTTTCCGGAACTCAACCTGATGCAGGACCCGTTCTGGTTAGTAATCCTCTTTGTCGGTATTTTTTTAATGGGTGCTGTAATAAGCTGGATAAGCACTTATTTCGCCGCACAACGTTTCCTGAATCTGAGAACCGATGATCTTTATTATTAATATGCAAACAAACACCCGCACAATACAGATAAAAAACTTCACTTATGAATAAAAAGGGCAAAAATACACCGCAGGAGTTCATTTTTCAGAAGAAGAATTACACCATCATGTTTATCGGGCTCGCCTGTATAGCTTTGGGTTTTATACTCATGAGTGGTGGCGGTACTGACGATCCGAATACATTTAACCCCGAAATTTTCAGTTTCCGCAGGATACGCCTGGCCCCCACATTGGTGATCATCGGCTTTGCACTGGAAGTACTCGCTATTTTGGTGCCTGCCAAAAAAAAGGAAAGCAACAGCAAATAAATCCCGGTATCCTTCGTTAAAGCAAAGGATCAGCTATAATTTTCCCACATCAAATAACGAATACTACGCATGGATATCATAGACGCTATCATCCTGGGGATCATACAGGGATTGACGGAATTTTTACCTGTTTCCTCCAGTGGCCATCTGGAACTCGGAAAAGCCCTTCTGGGCGACAACTCCATTCCTGAAGAAAGTTTGTTATTTACCATTATTCTCCATTTTGCCACCGCACTCAGTACCATCGTGGTATTCCGGAAAGAAGTGCTGGAAATCCTGAACGGACTGTTTCAGTTCCGGTGGAACGAAGAAAGCCGGTTTTCACTGAAGATCATTATCTCCATGATACCCGCAGTATTCATAGGCCTGTTCTTCGAAGAACAACTCGAACAACTCTTTGGTGAAAACATTCAACTGGTGGGCTTTATGCTGTTGATCACTGCATTGTTGCTATTCCTGGCCGACAGGGCAAAGGACACTTCCAAAAATGTGACCTATAACAATGCTTTTATTATTGGAGTGTCGCAGGCCATAGCCATGCTACCGGGGATTTCCCGGAGCGGCTCCACCATTTCCACCTCTGTTTTACTGGGAATAGACAAAACCAAGGCCGCCCGTTTTTCCTTTCTTATGGTCGTTCCGCTTATTTTCGGGAGCATTGCCAAGGAAGCACTTTACGGAAAAATAAGTTACGATGCCCAGCAGTTCACACCTCTTGCCATTGGGTTTGTTGCCGCATTTATCTCCGGGCTGCTGGCCTGTACCTGGATGATAAAATTGGTCAGGAACAGTAAACTTACGTACTTTGCGATATATTGCCTTATTGTAGGGGCAATAGCCATTGTGTATTCCTTTTTGAGCAACTAACATGTATTCGGAAGAAGATTTTAAAACCGGAAAAACACTTCTTATAGACAAACCCCTGGAATGGTCGTCCTTCCAGGCCGTTAACAAGGTGAAGTGGGCCCTCCGTAAAAAATTCAACCTTAAAAAGATCAAGGTCGGTCATGCCGGAACCCTTGACCCTCTGGCTACGGGGCTGCTTATTATCTGTACCGGGAAATTCACAAAAAAAATACCGGAACTACAGGGGCAGGTCAAAACATATACCGGGACCTTTACCGTAGGTGCCACTACCCCTTCCTATGATCTGGAAACCGAAACAGACCATTCGTACCCTACGGAGCATCTTACGGAAGACCTGATACACGAAACTACCAAAAGGTTTATAGGCGATATAGAACAGGTGCCCCCGGTTTTTTCCGCGATAAAAAAAGATGGTAAACGCCTGTATGAACACGCCCGGAAAGGTGAAAAGGTAGAAATCTCGTCAAGGATAATACACATCAGCGAATTTGAGATCACCAAAACCGATCTTCCCGAAATTTCCTTCCGCGTGGTGTGCAGCAAAGGAACCTATATCCGTTCCCTGGCCCACGATTTCGGCAAGGCTTTGCAATCGGGCGCCCACCTTTCTTCCCTGCGCAGAACAGGCATAGGACAATACCGGGTAGAGGACGCCATCTCCCCGGAGGAGTTTGTTTCCATGCTAAACACCGAAAAGTAATTTTTTTAGTATCTTCTTCCTTCCTGAAGGTTTAATTGAAAATCCATCCAATTATTTTCCGGTTCGAACGTTTATATAATATGGATCTGAACAGAAAACAACTGTCCCTGCTGATATCATTTTTTATAATGATGCTGATGGTCCTTACCCTGTTCAATATTCACCTCGCGGAAAAAACCGAAAAGGAAATACGCCTTGAATTGAATTTCGAGGAGCCTCCGGAAGAAAATGAAGAAATCGCCGTACCTGAAGAAAACAAACCCGAAACCCACATGGCCTATAACGAAACCGTGACCAGCAGGTTTGACAAGGAAGTGCGGGAGTTCAAAACTCTGGAAGAGATCAAGGAAGGGAAAAAATCGGAAGATTCCGAAGAAAACCGGGACCAGGAAACAACAGACGAAGGCGAACCGGACCCGGAAAACAATTATCTTCGTACCGCAAACGGAACGCCTGTTTTACCGGCTTCCGGCACAAAAGAAAAACAGTCCGAACAATCCGACGGGGACAATTCATCCGATGCCATTGCAAAGACCAACAGTGTCAATACAAACAGTTCCATTTCTTATTCGCTGGTGGGCAGAATCCATAAAAAACTTCCTAATCCCATCTATACCTGTATGGCGCGGGGAAAGATCGTTATTAACATTAAGGTAAATACCCTGGGGCACGTTACCGAAGCCACTTTTAACAAAAGGAGTTCCACCTCAAGGAACGGTTGTCTCGTAGATCATGCCATAACTTACGCACTTAGATCCACGTTTAACAGGAAAGAAGGTGAAAGTGAACAAATAGGCACTATTACTTACCTCTTCCAGGGCGAATAGGAAATCGTAAACTACTGCTCCGCCAAAGGTTGTTTCCCGTTAATCCCTTCCCGGTAACCCCTGGGAGTCTCCCCGGTCTGTTTCCGGAAGAAGTTATTGAAATATGCCGGGTTTTCAAATCCCAGACAATACGCTGCCTCTGCTATATTCCAGTCGGTATGTTGCAAAAGAGCCTTGGCCTCCCTGACAATTCTTGCAGAGATATGCGTTGTGGTTGTTTTTCCCGTAACTTTCTTCACCGCCCTGTTCAGGTGATTGGTATGCACCGACAAACGCAGCGCATAGTCGTTTGCAGACTTGAGGTGCAGAATATGCTCGTGCGATACCGGAAACTGCCTTTCCAATAACTCCAGGAACATGGCCGTAATCCGCGATGCGGCATCCGTATGCATAAAATAGGAATCTGCCGGCTGCATTTTCAGGGCCTCATGCATGACCAGGTTCATATAATTACGGATAAGGTCGTATTTATAGCGATAATCGGAATCGATCTCCTGAAGCATATTTTCAAACAGTTCGCCCACTTTGTCTTCCTGCCTGTCATTAATAAAGTATACCGGGTTCCCCCCGATCTTGAACAGGGGAGAATTTTGCAGGCTTTCGCTTTGATGGCCGGTATTTACAAAACCGTCTGTAAACAGGCAAAAATAACCCGACTGCTCCCCGTCCCCCGCTTCCCAGGCATAAGGAATGTTGGGATTGGAAAAAAGCAATGCCCGCTGGTCTATGACAATTCCCTTGTCTGCATAATACAGGGTCCCCGAACCTATAATAAGGGAAATTTTATAAAAATCCCTGCGGTTATAGGGCGAATAGTCCTTGCAGGAAATATCATTACGCCGGTACACATTAAAGTGTCCCCGTTCTTTTGCCTGCGTATGCCGTGAAGCCGGAGATGAGCTTTTAAAAGACACCCTCCGGTAAAAATCGGTTAGAGATTCGCTGGTTTTCATCCTGGAAATATCATATGTTCTTATTACACTCTAAAGTTATAAAATTCAAACCGGATTCAGGTTTTATCCGGTAAAAAGATCAAAGCCTGTCCTTTCCGGAAAAAGAAAGGCCTCGCCGTAAAGACAAGGCCTTCTGTACCGGTAATGAAAAACCACATAGTGTCAACCGGATTTCTGTTTTATCTTTCTGATAATAAAATACAGGTTTACGATAAAAATGGTAAAGTTGGTAACAATAACGGGCAAAGAAGGATCGGGCAGCAAAAAACCGTAAATGGTAAAGAGCAGGCACCCCATGGCATTAATCATCCTGAGCTTCAGGATATCCTGCATCAGAAAAGATACCAAAATACCGGCGGAAGCAGCATACCCTACCCAATCGGTCAACGAAATATCCCAAAGTTCCATTCTTATTTCCAGAAACCTGTTAAATCAACTGTTGAATCCGCCGTCTATGGTAATGGCGGTCCCTGTTATAAAACGGCTGTCCGGACCGGTAAGAAATGAAACGAGCCCGGCAATTTCTTCGGTCTTTCCATAGCGGGACAGCGGAATATACTTTTTGATTTCCTGTGCCATATTACTATTGGCAGGGTTCATATCGGTATCTATGGGGCCTGGCTGTACCAGGTTTACCGTAATGTTCCTCGGGCCGAGTTCGCGGGCCATACCCTTATTCAATCCTATTAAGGCAGATTTACTCATCCCGTACAGTCCCATATGAGGATCACTGACATGGTCAGCCACATTGCTGCCTATTGTAATGACACGCCCACCTTCGGATATATGTGCCGCAGCTTCCCTGATAATGAGGAAAACCGCACGTACATTGACCGACATCATCCGGTCAAATTCTTCCAGTGTACTCTCCCCGGTAAGTTTATATTGGAATATCCCGGCATTGTTGACCAGGATATCAATCTTCCCGTGCTCCGAAATGGCTTTACGTACGGCAGCAGTTACGCTTTCCGCATTTTCATTATCAGCGACCATTTCTATGGCCTCACCACCCGCCTTCTCTACTTCATCTACTACACGGGCCGCTTTTTCGCTGTTATTTCCCGAATGGGTGAAAATGACCCGGGCCCCTTCGGAAGTCAGTCGTTTTACGATGGCCTCTCCCATACCCCGGGTGCCTCCGGTAACAAAGGCTGTTTTTCCGTTAAGCTGTCCGTTTTTAATGGTGGATGTCTCCTTTTTCATATCGATCTATTTTTCAGATTAATTCTTTGCTAAAGTAAACAAGTAACTTTACATTTGTAAGTACTGTGAAAATTATTAGGTACTAACAAAAAAGTAAGTAATGAGAAAAGAAAACTCTTCCAATTCCCTGAACGAAAAGAAGATCAATGCTACCTGTGGTATGGGTTATGCCCTGTCACTCATAGGTGGAAGGTGGAAATCCAATATCTTATGGCGATTGCTCAACAACGATAAACTCAGGTACAGCGAGCTGCGAAGACTCATACCGGACATTTCCGAACGCATGCTGGTCTCACAGTTAAGGGAACTGGAGGCAGACCAACTGGTACTCAGGATCGTTTACCCGGAAGTCCCGCCAAGGGTGGAATACACACTCACAGATCTGGGCCGGTCCATGCGTCCCATGTTACAAAGTATTTCGGATTGGGGAGAAATGCACCGCAAGATCACTCGGGAAAACTGATCTTGCCCATGCTCACCCAGGGATAAGCATCCGTACCTTTTATATCCGGCGAACCACTTATCGTTTCATTGGCCAGCAGGGCAAACAATACGGCTTCCTTGGCATCCGGGTCAAGTCCGAGAGTTAAAGTAGCTGAAAATGTCATGCCGGGGCAGGCCTTTTTCAACAATTCAAGTACCAGCGGGTTGGAAGCACCTCCCCCGCTGAAAAATCCCTGTACGGCAATCTCCCGGGGAATATTTTCGGAAATGCAGTCCGCTATGCTTTTTACCGTAAAATGTGCCAGGGTATGCAGCACGTCTTCAGGGGACACTTCCTTTTTGATACCGGACAGGGCCCGCTCCAGGTAATCCATATTAAATAGTTCCGGTCCCGTAGTCTTTGGCGCAGGCAAGCTGAAAAAAGGATGATCCGTAAGCTTTCGCAACAAATCCTTTCTCAGTTTTCCCTGCAATGCTATACGGGCATCCTCGTCATAAGGGATATCGAAATGCTTTTGTACATAGGCATCCATCAACGTATTCCCCGGCCCCACATCGGTACAGAAAACCTGGTCAAAACTTCCGCCGGCGGGGATAAAAGTCAGGTTGGATATCCCGCCCATATTGAGCAGCAGCCTCGATTCCCGCGGGTCCATAAAAAGCAGGTAATCGCCGTAAATGGCAAGAGGTGCTCCTTCTCCCCCCGCCGCAATGTGTTTTTGCCGGAAATCGGAAATTGTAATGATCCCGGTCATTTCGGCCAGGTGGTCCCCGTCTCCCAACTGAAGCGTAGCATCCGGAAACTCCGGATTTCCGTGAAAACTGCGGGGGGCATGATACACGGTCTGCCCGTGGCTGGCAATAAGGTCTATTTCCGCAGGAGTCATCTCCCAGTTTTCCAGTGCCATTAATATCATTTTGGCATGTTCACGAGCTATCCAGGGATGCAGCAGGCATATTTTTTCCAGGTTTCCTTCCTTTTTGGCAAAAACCTCCCTGACATGCTCCCGGAAAGCAGGTCCGTAAGGTATGGTAATGAATTTCAGAAGTTCGGCATTCGTACCCTGCCCGTTTCCCGTTATCCGGCACAAGGCAATATCAAGGCCGTCGAGGGAAGTACCGCTCATCAGACCGATAATAATACGGGATTCCTTTCGGGCGATATCGTAAAGCTTTTTTACGGAGTTTTTCATCTTCGTTACTGGTTTTTATTGGAGAAGGCGGAATACAATATATCACAAATATAGGTTATGCCCCCTTCACTGCCGGGAAAAAAATTAAATCCTTACTTTTACACAAACAAACTTCAAGAATTCTTATGTCAGATCAGAAACGCCTTTTTCTTTTGGATGCCTACGCCCTGATATTCCGGGGATATTATGCATTTATCAAAAACCCCAGGATAAATTCCAAGGGCATGGACACCTCGGCCATCATGGGGTTTACCAACTCCCTGCTGGACGTGATAAAGCGCGAAAAACCCGATCATCTTGCCGTTGCCTTTGACAAGGGAGGTTCTGTGGCACGCACCGAAATGTTCGAGGCCTACAAGGCCAACCGGGACGAAACCCCGGAAGCGATCCGGATCGCTATTCCGTATATTCAGGAAATCCTAAAGGCCATGCATATCCCGGTCATCGAAAAGGAAGGTTTCGAAGCAGATGACATTATCGGCACCCTGGCCAAACAGGCCGAAAAAGAGGGATACCAGACCTATATGGTCACGCCCGACAAGGATTTTGCACAGTTAGTGTCCGAAAACATTTTTATGTACCGCCCGGCAAGAATGGGAAATGGCATCGAAATATGGGGAATACCGGAAGTACAGAAGAAGTTTGAAGTGGAAAAACCGGAACAGGTAATCGACTATCTCGGGATGATGGGAGATTCGGTAGATAACATTCCCGGTTTTCCCGGAGTGGGCGATAAGACAGCAAAAAAATTCCTTAAGGAATTCGGAAGCGTAGAGAACCTCATTGCCAATGTCGACAGCCTCAAGGGCAAGATGAAAGAAAAGATAAAGGACAATACGGAACAGGGACTTTTGTCCAAGAAACTGGCCCGGATCATGCTTGATGTTCCCGTGGAATTTCACGAACAGGACTTTGAGCTGAACACCCCCGATTTCGAAAAAGTCAAGGAAATTTTCCGAGAACTGGAATTCCGTCGCCTTACCGAAAACCTAATGAAGACCTTCGGACAGGAAAGTTCCGTCGAGACTTCCGCTGCCGATGGCAAGGCCTCCGGTTCAAAAACCGCAAAGGCACAGGAAAACGTACAATTCGATCTGTTCGGCTCTCCTGCCGAAGAAACGGGCACTACGACAACAACCTCGGCATACAAGACTATCGAAACCACCCCACACCATTACCAATATGTTAACACTCCCCTCGGGCGGAAATTGCTGCTGGAAAAACTCATGCTGCAAAAAAGCGTGTGTTTTGATACGGAAACGACCAGCATAAAATCACTGGAAGCCGAACTTGTGGGGATTTCGTTTTCATGGGAGCCGGGAAAAGGTTATTACGTCATTTTTCCCGAAGACCAGGAAGAAACAACCTCCATACTGGAAGAATTCCGCCCTTTCTTCGAAGCGGAAGGGATCGAAAAGATAGGTCAGAACCTGAAATACGACATCAAGGTACTTTCCAATTACAATATCCGTGTGAAGGGAAAACTGTTCGACACCATGATCGCCCATTACCTCATCAACCCCGATATGAGGCACAATATGGACGTACTGGCGGAAACCTACCTGAAATACCAACCTGTTCCCATAGAAACCCTTATCGGTAAAAAAGGGAAAAACCAGAAATCCATGCGAACCGTAGCCCTGGAAAAACAAACGGAATACGGCGTGGAAGATTCAGACATTACCCTACAACTCAAACTCCTGTTCGAGGGCGAACTTCCCAACCGCAACGCCCTGAAATTGTTTGAGGAGATCGAAGCTCCCCTGGTTCAGATTCTTGCCGATATGGAAATCGAAGGTATCCGGGTGAACACGGATTTCCTGAAATCGCTTTCCGAAGCCCTGGACAAGGATATAAAGGGATTGGAAAAAAGCATTTATGAACAGGCCGGTGAAGAATTCAACCTGGCCTCTCCAAAACAACTCGGTCCCATCCTCTTCGAAAAACTGAAACTGGTCAATAAACCCAAAAAGACCAAAACCGGACAGTATTCCACCGCCGAAGATGTATTGTCTTATCTGGCCAAGGACCACAAGATCGTGGAAGACATCCTGATGTGGCGGCAATTGCAGAAATTGCAGAACACCTATGTAGATGCCCTCCCCAATGAGATCAACCCGAAAACGAACCGTGTCCATACGGTATACAGCCAGGCCGTAGCAGCTACGGGAAGGCTGAGCAGTAACAACCCAAACCTGCAAAACATCCCCATACGCACCGAAAGGGGACGGCAAATACGCAAGGCGTTTATCCCAAGAAACGAAGATTACATCCTTCTTGCAGCCGACTATTCGCAAATAGAACTCCGGATCATTGCGGCACTCAGTGAAGAAGAAAACATGATCAAGGCCTTCAGGGATGGGGAAGATATTCACGCTTCCACCGCGGCAAGGGTTTTCGGGGTACCGCTGGAAGAAGTGACAAGGGAACAGCGAAGCAATGCCAAAACCGTGAATTTCGGGATCATTTACGGGGTTTCCGCCTTCGGGCTGAGCAACCAGACCACACTTTCCAGAAGCGAGGCCAAGGAACTCATAGACACCTATTACAAAACCTACCCGAAACTGCGGGCATATATCAACAACCAGGTCCATTTTGCCCAGGATCACGGTTATGTGGAAACCATACTCGGCAGAAGACGCTATCTGCCGGACATCAACTCCCGGAACCAGGTGGTTCGCGGTGCTGCCGAACGAAACGCGGTAAACGCCCCTATACAGGGAAGTGCTGCCGATATCATTAAAATAGCCATGATCAACATCCACAAAAAGCTCCGGGAAGGAGATTTCAAGACCAAAATGTTACTCCAGGTACATGACGAACTGGTCTTTGACGCCTGCAAAGCCGAACTTGACACCATAAAACCGCTTATAAAATCTGAAATGGAAAATGCATATAAGCTGGTTATTCCCCTCGATGTGGAGATCGGACTTGGCGAAGATTGGCTGGCGGCACATTAAGTCTGCTCATCACAGTACAAACCTGTAGGTTGCCTTGATCAGAAAAATATTCCTGGGCTGTGCTCCGAGGATATTCCTGTCCAGGGCCGTGAACAGCTTATCACGAGGATTTCCGGGTTGCGCAATCCCCTGCGACCACACCAGGTAGAGTTCGGAACCGGGAATATATTCCCATCGGAGTACGAGATTAGAGCGAAATTGCACCACTGAAAAATCCGGATTTTTAAAGGAATAATCCGCAGCGCCATTGGCTCCCTCATCCACAACATAGGTATTGTCTGCTTCATCATAGCTGACCTCACCGGGAGCATAAGCATAAAACCTGTCTTCAAAATTCCCGCCCCGCGGGTTGACTATATGCTTGAAACCAGAGTACCTGCCCCTGGAAATAAAGGGCTGCCCCCAGTATTGTATGGTAAGGTTCGGATTTATCGTATAATTTACCCTCAGGGAAGCACTCAGGGTCCGCTGGGCTATTTCCGCGTTGAGATATCTTATTCCGTCGGTGGTTTGTATGTTTTCCACAAACTGCAATTTATCCCTGTTTATCTCATAAGACGGTTCGAGAGAAATTTTAAGTGCATTTACAGGCTGATAAATAAGGTAAGCAGAATATTCATCTACATCATAGGCCTTTTCCTGTCCGGTTGCAAAAGAAAATTCAAAACCGTAACGCAATTTCTTACGGGCATCGGAATCTACATAAACCCAGTAGCTGACCCCGTCGGGAAGCTTCAGCTTGGGGCCTCCGCGCAATGCCGTATTTGAATACCTCCTGGGCTGAACAGTAAGCCCCGTACCGAGGTACCAATTGTTCTTAAACTGGGCATGACTGTTGGTATTAAATTTCAACTCGTTGTGCGCCCCCCCGAAATCCCAGGAACTCCAGTGATTGTAATTAAAACGCACCATCCTGAATATGGAAAAAGGTTTGGTGATCCGGTATCCTCCCCAGGCGTAATGTGTTATATAATCGGATTTCCGTAAAAAGCCTACGTCGTTCAGTTCCAGACCCGGGGAACGCCATGTTACTCCGCCCTCGAAATTCAGGTTTCCGCGCGCCTTTCCGAGTTGAAGATTTCCGCCGTGTCCCGCCAGGGTGGTCCTGGTGGTATCCACTTCCGTATAGGTAGCATCAACACGCTGGTACAGCCGGGCAATGTTTCCCTGCGTGCGTTTTATGGCTTTCGCAGAACCGGAGACCGCACTCATAATCAGGTTTCCTGCCGTATACCAGGTCCTGTCTTTCCACTGATGCTTGAAATCCAGTCCCCCGGAATAGGCCGAACGGTGCAGGAAGTCCAGGTTTTCCGAAAGATCTCCCCGGTTTGTAGCAGTAAAAATGCCTCCGATATAGGAATTTCTTTTGTTAAAATCTTTTTGTAACCTTCCAACAAAATAATTGGTAAGCGGTTCTATCAGCTCTTCTCTCCGCTCACCATCATTACTGATCCTGGCATATTCTTTCGAAGTAACACTTTCCAGCACTCCTATGGACCACCCGTTCCTGGTTTTTCCGCTGAACTTTGCCGCCCCCAGTATTGTGGTCTTTTCCGGTTGTTCGGCATATTCTCCTTCATGAACATTTGGTGATGCCTGAGGACTTCTCCCGATACGTCTGGAATAAAAAATATTATCCGTTCCTTCCGTATTTCCCGCAATGGTATTGGAAATACGGTAGTCGAAAATGTTCTTGTTTTCCACAAAAAAGGGACGCTGTTCTTCAAAAAATATCTGGAAGCCGTCCAGCGCTATGGCCGAGGGATCGGCTTCTACCTGTCCGAAATCCGGGTTTACCGTAAAATCGAGAGTGAGGTCGTTGGTAATCCCTACCTTGCCATCTATTCCGCCGTTTAGTTCTGTGTCGCTTCCGTCCATGAACGGGTTCCCCTGTTCTTCTTCGTATGTTTCCAGGGAAGTCACCACATAGGGCTGTATTTCCAGTTGTTTTTGCTGTTGCAGGCCGATCAGCCCGTACAATTTCCCGGCTTCGCTGATCCATCCCGGGGCATTTCTCGGAAAAAACTGCCATTCCGAACGTTCATTGTTCCTGAAGTACATTCTCGATAACTGCAAACCCCATACCTGTTCCCTGTTTTTGCCAAACCGCAGTTGGCTCAGCGGTATCCGCATTTCTGCTGTCCATCCTCTCTCATCCGTAGCCGTTTTCACATACCAGATCGGGTTCCAGCTCGGGTCCCAGTTATTCCCGTTTTGGGTCACCACTTCATCTCCTTTTACTCCGGCTGCGGTTATGGTAAATGCAAATGCCGTCTGAAGATCGACATTACTGTCAAACATAATGGTAATACGATCGCCCTCAAAACCGTCCCGCCTGGACAGCCGTTTTACAATTCCGTCGGGTTCGGCATCAAAGCAGCGGATAGCCACATACAGGTTCTTCTCGTCATATATGATCTTGAATTGTGTTTGCTCCGTGGGCGGGGCGTTCTCAACCGGGTCCCGTTGGGTAAAATCGCCACCCCATTCCACAATCTCCCAGCCGTCATCATCTATGTTCCCGTCTATTGCGGGTGCAGAAATCGCCTTCAAAGGCATCGTTGTATAGCTTTTCCTGGGGATATCGGATTCCGTACGCTGTGCAAAAAGTGAAAAAATACAGCACATTGTGCATGCCAGTAAAAAAGTTCTCTTTCCGGGAAACATGGTATATGGTATTATGTGTTGGTTATTTACCTAAAGATACGATCCCCGTGAAATTGTTACACATCCGGAGAACATTTCCAGGAAATTTTAACGTTAAAAAATTAAATATCAATACATTATACAGCACAAAAAAGCAACCATTCCGTTATTTCCGCATCTAACGAACAAACCAAAACATTAAAAACCATGAAAAAGTTGAGTCTTTCCGGCATAATATGGTCCTTCCTCTTTTTTTGTATGGCATGTGACCATGATCCTTCTTCTTCTCCCGAAGGTCCCAAAGGAGAACTGCCCCGTGAACTGACTGCATCTGAAATAAAACTCGTGGAAGCGGACCATGCTTTCAGTTACGACATTTTCCGCAGGACCGTAGCTTATGATACGGAAAAGGACAACCTGATGATCTCTCCGCTGAGCATCTCCACTGCCCTGGCCATGACGCTTAACGGGGCAAATGGAGAGACCTATGAAAGCATACGACAAACACTCCGGCTGCAAGGCATGAGCCAGGAGGAAATAAACGAAGCTTTCCGGTCCCTGATAAAACTCCTGATCTCGGCCGACCCCAAAGTGCGGATACAGATTGCCAATTCCATCTGGTACAGGGAAGGTATCCCCGTAAAAGAAGGTTTTATACAGCGATTAAAAGAGCACTACGGTGCGGAAGTGGGCGAACTTGATTTTTCTGATCCTGCATCGGTTACCATTATCAATAACTGGGTAGAACAGAACACGGAGGGGCTTATTAAAACCATTATTGAAAAAATTCCCGGTGACATGGCCATGTACCTGATCAATGCGCTCTATTTTAAGGGCGAATGGCTGTACAAATTCGATAAAAAAGATACGCGAAAGGCTGATTTTTTCCCCGAATCGGGAGAACAAATACAGGTTGACATGATGAGCCGGGAGGGAAAGTTCGCCACGTATTCCGGAGAGGATGCCCGCCTTATTGAACTGCCCTACGGGGACAGCCTTTATACCATGAGCATTCTTATGCCGGGCGACCCGAAAATGCCGATCGACCGGTTCATTTCGGAAGAAGTTACGAAAACCAACCTGGATGCATGGCGGTCAAATCTTCACGTTATCGGGAACACACAACTGAAACTCCCCAAATTCGAACTGAAATACGAACTCACCTACAACAATATCCTGAAAGCCATGGGGATGGATATTGCCTTTGAAGAGGGTATGGCCGATTTTACCGGAATAGCAACAACGCCACCACTTTTTATTGATAATGTAAAACACAAAACCCATATCCGTGTGGATGAAGAAGGAACAGAAGCGGCTGCAGTGACCAGTGTCGGCATCGGGATTACTTCCGCTCCTCTTCCAATAAGCGTAAACCGTCCTTTCGTGTTTATCGTCTACGAACAGACAAGCGGCACCAACCTTTTTATGGGCAAAGTAAAAAGGCCATGAACAAGCCTTTTACCATCACTTTATATTTACCCTTATCCCTTCGGAATGTGCACTCATTTCCGGGGCATACATGCATTGCAGGGAAGTAATTCCATTTGAAAAACTGCCAGTATTATTGGCACGGAGGTCATATTCAAAAACATATACTCCCTTCGGCATGCGGTCGGCAAAGAAATTTTCGGCGGCATCACGGGTACTTTCATAATATCCCAATCCGCCCTGCCACCGGTATCCGGAGAGCACATTCACAGGTTCAAAACCACTGGCCCGCATGTCCTTGATATATACAAATTCCATATCCCGGTCGTTCTTTATTTCGAGACGAACGGTAACAAGGTCACCAACTTCTATCGGGGTGTTTTCGGTAATTCGCTGTAATTCCGGGCCGTCAGCCGTCAGCTTTTTCAGGAAGAGTTCCTTTTTGAAACGCACTCCTGTTTCTGCGGAAGTGATCTTATCCAGGTCTTCGAAGTACTGCCAGTACAGTGCACCCCAGACCACACCGGGCGAAGTTTTCTTTACTTTCACCGTGCCCATTTCGGGTTTTATTTCCTCTTTATTCCAGGTGGTCTTCACATAACCGCTTCCTTTTTGCTGTCCTTCCAGTTTTGTGATGTCCAGTTTTTCACCTCCCAGGCTTACATCCAGTCCGCCCTCCACATTCACCCAGTCCCTGCCGGTGCTCATCAGTGCAAAAACCGCCTCGGTAGTGGCCTTGGTAGATGCCCAGCGATTGGTTTGCCTGTTCTTAAGGAGCCATACTTTCATCAGTTCCACACTTTCCGTATCCTGCAATACCTCATCAAAAGCCTCGATGAGCAGTGCCTGCGTTTCTACAGGTGCATTATACCAATACCATCCCGGACGGTTATCTTTCCAGTACATCCCCATTTCATCGCTTTCCACCGCCTGGTCCTTTACGGAAAGTAACAATTGCCTTGCCGGACCATCCTTACCGAAACGGTGAAATACCAGCGACAGCATAGCCTGGTAATACCGGGATTTATCAAATTTTTCCTTTTCCAGTTCCTTCAGGAAATAATTCGCGATTTCCTTTCCTTCTTTATCAAGGGGATATTCCTTCAGAAAATAACTACGGGCATACATCCAGTATACCCCGTTGTGGAGTGAAGGCGCATATTTTTTGTTCTTCTTATAGCGATCCCATTGTTCTTTCATTTTATCATCTACAAATTTTATGGCCCTCATGATCATTCCGGCGGGACGGATATCAAAATTCCCTTTGTAATCGATGCCCATCGCTCCGAGGTGACCAAAACCCGAAATAACATGAGTAGTAATGTAAACATTTGCATCACCCCCGTCAAACCAGGGGAAACCGCCGGAAGACAACTGTTTGTTTTCCAGTTTCCGGAAGGTGCCTTCCAACTCATTCCGCATCTTGTTCAGGTCGAACAGCACGGCAATCCGCTTCATTTGCTCACTTTCGTCCGCGGCCTGGCGCACCCATGGTGTTTCTTCCAGCAGGAGGGATTTCAGTTCCTGGTTAAGTTCCAGTTTTGATTTAAGTTCTCCTTTACGGTTCCAGTCGTCAAAGACCGCTTTTATTTTCGGGTTGGAATTGACAAGGTGCTGGGAAATCAGGTTACCGTAAAGCCGGGAAAACACCTGTTCAGAACATTCGTAAGGAAATTCCCTGAGGTATGGCAACGAGAAAATAGCATACCAGACCGGATTGGTGGTCATTTCAAAAGTAAGCCTGAAATTTTCCCTTGTGGCCGAGCCGGTTTCCACAAGTTTTTCCAGTTTAAACGTTTTTTCCTGACCTTCCCGGATATGTACGGGCAGGGTTTCTGTAACCATCATGCGATTGGTAAGCACGGGAAGCGCCGATTCTTCCCCGTCCGAATAATCTCCTGCCTTGGCTACCACCCGGTACACTACAGCCTGCCTGTCTTCCGGAATTTTTAATTTCCAGATCATGTTGGCACTTTGTCCCTGAACAGCTGTAAATTCCCTGTTGTTTTCCGTATTCTCGAAATCCGCATCCACCGGTTGCATAGTGAAGGCATCGAAAAGGAGCAACTGCGCGTTCCCGGAAAGTTCCTTATCCGAGAGATTGATCACCTTGGTCTGAAATTCAATCGTATCGCCTTCCCTTAAAAACCGTGGAGGATTGGGTACGACCATCAGTTCTTTCCGGGTACGGACACTGGCCTCGTAATTGGCTGTCTCGAGTTCAGGGGTATGTGCAAGGGCCATGAATTTCCACTCCGTCAGGCTTTCGGGGGTAGTAAAGCTTATTTTCACATTGCCGTCCTTGTCTGTTTTAAGGTACGGAAAGAAAAAGGCGGCTTCCTGAAGGGCCCTTCGGGGTTGTACGGATGAAAGGTCACGGGAAGAAGATTCTCCTGCCTCATCCTCAGGTGCAGGAGGTGCCGGTTCAGAGGATTTCATTTCAAGTACAGATTCTTCCAATTCAGCATCATCAGCAACCATGTTCGCAACCTCTCCTTTAACCATTTGTTTCCGGGTTCCGTAACCGGTGATTACAACCTCATCCAGAGAAGCACTGTCTTCTTCCAAAACAACATTAAAGATTTTAGTCCCCGGACTTACCGTTACTTTTCGTGTTTTCATCCCTATATAACTAAATACCAAAACCTGTTCGGCTTCGGCTTCAATAGTATAAAAGCCGTGAATATCTGCTGAAACTCCAGTTGATGTTCCCTCTATCATCACGTTTACCCCGGGAAGAGATTTTCCATCCTGACCGATTACAAATCCACCTACCAAATGTCGGGTTTCTTTTAGTTTTTCTCTGGCCTGTTGTGTTTTGGTTTTCAATATCCGGTCTAAATGAAGACGGGCGTTCAAACGATGAACATAAAGATTTTGCCCTCTTCTTCCGTCAATATCAAAACCAAACCAGTTGATCCGGTCAAAAAGCGGAGCGTCCACGCTTTCCGGCAGGGGCAGGGATTTTCGGATTACCCGGGAAAACGATGTGGTGCCATAGCCTGTACTGAGGTTCCAGTCGCGATGTTCGGACTGCCGTACCAGTTCACGGTAAGGTGACCAGTTGATATTGTGTGGTTTGAACTGGTCCAGGGAAGCGTCGTACATAGTGGCAAGTACTTCAGTGCCGTTGGTGGCCAGCCTCGCCAGGAAAGCATCTTTGCCTTCTCCGCTTACGGTAAGCTCCCAGGTTTCTTCGTCACCGGGCCGGAGTTTATCACGCATGGTACCTACGGTAATATCCAGTTTATTTTCCTCAACGGGAACGGTAACCGTCACGGTACCTTGTTGAGCGGTATTGTACTTACCGAAGTAATAATGCACAAATACATTGCCCCGGTAACTTTCTTTAACGGGAAACGAAAAGGTATTGACATCATTATCCAATTCCAGTGCTTCCCTTTTTACGATATCTCCGTCATATTCCAGTTCGGCCACTACAACTGCGTCCGGTGCGGAAGAGGCAAATGTAATGCGTGCGGTATCTCCGGGTTCGTAACTGTCTTTATCCGTTGTTACCGAAAAAAGTTCTTTGTCAACCGGGCTGTTCTTTTTCTTTTTATAAAGATACACCAGTTGTTCGGCGGGGATGGTATCCTGCCCATCCCGGATATGCCCTTTTAGCAGGTAATAGCCTTCTTTCCAGTTTTTACCGGGTGCTGCGTCAACCTCTTTTTTCTGTCCCGTATCAAAATTCACCGATACAACCGGAGGTTCTTTTTGCCAGTTTTCCTTCCTGTTTTCCTTGGCATACGGGTCGTTGGGGAACATTCTGATGTATTCTTCCCTGTCGTACAGTTCATAATCGCCTTCCGGCAAGGGGCTTTCCCTTAACACCCGGTCCGGTGGGTTAATTTTAGTCAATGTGAGTTCTCCCCGGGCCGGTGTAAACTGTCCGTTAAGATTTTCGGTACGAATGCCGATGCTTTTCAACTGGTCCCATTCCACCCTCGCAGGGATGTCCAGCCGAAGTGTATAACGCAGATCGCCCACCGTAATACCCTGGCTGCCCGACCGGGTTTCCCCGTTAATGTCGGTTACATCCGCCTCTACGGTATATGTATATGTACGGGGGTCTTTTTTCTTTCCGGAAGAAGCCGGGCGGGATGGTATTCTGGCTTCAAACGGAACTTTAAAATTACCTTCCGCATCCGTAGTGGTTTCGCCGTGAGTGATCTCCTCCCTGGGTTCGGGGCTTATATATTGCCGCCTCCACCAAGGAAGATAGGGATATACTGCCTGACGGTACACACGATACACCACTTTGGCATTATCAATACCGGCCCCGGAATAGGCCTGTGCCTTTGCCCCGGCAGTTATTTCTTCCCCGAGACGGAAAGTTTCCTTAATGGTGTCGAACACTACCTCAAAACGGGGGCGTTTGTATTCTTCCACGCTGATAGTATATGTATTTCCGAAATCGTCTTCAAGTGTAAATATTCCGGTAATGCCCCCGGTGGGGAGAACAAACTCTCCGGATACCGATCCGAATTGGTTAGTAGTAAGTTCCAGTTTTCCTGCGCTGTTATTGTTGGGATCAGATAATTCTATTCCCAGCTCTGCATTTTCAATAACCTTTCTTTTCTCATCCGGGTATTGTTCGTAATGAACAGCTTTAAAATAAACCGTCTGTCCCGGCCGATATATGGACCGGTCCGTAAAAAACCGGGTATGGTAAGTGGATTTCCTCTCATAATCCGTATAGCCTCTATAGCTATATTGATCATAAAAAACATCTTCCCCTTTTATACGGTAGTAATACCTGTGGTATCGCTGCTTTCCGAAATTTGTGTTCGCTTTTCCGGCGATATCGGTTTTAAGCGACTTCGCCAGCCTTAATCTCTTGTGATCCCTCTCATAGACTTCAACAGTTTTATCCGCTTTGGGGTGGCCGTCCTTCCTATCCGTGACCAGCAATTCCTCGCCGTTACCCACTATGCTGTAATCTGTTACATTAACAAGCTCGGATTTCAGGATAAACGCTTCACTTTCTACCTCAAAATCCGGATGATTCGATGCCAGTACAATATAACTTCCTACAGGTAGTGATTCCAGGGCTGCTGTAGTAGTATGGTTCTGGTAATCGTCAACTGTTTTCAGGGAAAGGTTGAATGTCTTTTCTTCCGGGTATTTTCGCAACAGTCCGTCCAGTATTTTTTGTTTATCCGCTTCTTTGGCATAGCGGATCTCATTTACGGGGTTCTGAAAAAAATCATTGAGCTCAGGGGTGAATTTCAATACTTTAAAATAGATCCGGTCCAGGTTTTTATGTGTAACCGACAACGGATTGTATTGTCCGGAAGGGATATAAGTTTCGACCTGAATGGAAAAGTCTCCGGCAAGAATCCCTTGCCGAAGCCGGGCCGCTTCCCCCGCTGCATGGGTTTTCGCATAGTTTTCCTCAATTTTCGAAGCAAGTGTCAGCACCTTATCATACCACACTTTTTTCGCATTAAAATTGTCCTTTGCTTCCCGTCCGGCCTGTTCCCTGTAAAAACGGGCCAGTTCCAGCAACACCTCACCGGTATACCAGGCTTTTGGATAAGTCCGGGAAAGTTTTTTCAGTTCGTTTATATAAGAAGCCGTATCATACCCTTCTTTATCTGTTTTCAGAATTTCCAGTGCATTATACAGTTGTGCATCTGCATTTCCCTTTTCCTTATGAAAATCTACCAGTTCCCGGAGCAGGCCTGATGCTTTTTCCTTTTTGGTCTTCACATCCGCATCCCCGGAAAACTTTCGCAGAAAGACATCGGGCTGATCCCTGAAAAAGTCGATGGCCCTGTGTGCGATAAGGTCATAAAGTGTGGGACGAAGCTCCCTTCCTTTCTCCAGCCGGTCGTCTTTTGATCTTTTAGCTTTATCCCCTGCTTTTTTTTCGGTATAAACGTAGCTCCATTCCTTCTCCTCAAGTATTTCTTCCCATTCCGCAACAGGTTGTTCCTTCAATTCGCCCGCATTCTCCACGGAGCGGAGATAAAGTGCCGTGGCCTGTTCGTCAAAGATATTTTCACTCCAGAAACGAAAATCTTCCGTAGTGGCTTCCTCCAGACGGGTACGTTCGTTTATCGTCCAGCGATTGTTCCGGTAATAACTGTAAAGTGTTTCGGCCAGCATGGATTGCAGGAGGTTTTTCTCCGCTCCCGAAGCCAAAGTGATTTCCTTTTCAAAATCCTTTATGACCTTTAACTGAACCTCATCGTCGTCATCGGTGATCACGGCAATCTTGCCTCGATAGAGCAGTGCACGAATACGCTGTATGGTATTCCCCTCTTTCCTTGCCGCCTCGTAAATTTCGTTTACAGCCGGAAGCGTACTTTTCAGCAGGCCTTCCGTTTCCTGTTTTTCGATCGCTTTCCACTTTTTGTCATAAGGGAATTCCTGAGCCGTCAGGGAAGTACACAAAATAACGGCCATGTAAAATAGATATGTTCTCATATAAAACTGTCTTTATTCCTTACTTCATCAGGTCGGTATCCGAAGAAGTAATTTTATATTTGTCGTTTAGTTTTTTTAAAAATACGGCTTTAAATCTGCAATTTATTTGAAAATATCAAATAATATGCCATAGAAAACCTACATAATCCAACTGTGATACACCATGTGATCAATTTACCGTAATCATGTGATTACCTCAATGAAAACCAAACGATTATCCACTTCAAAATAATAATATCCGGGTGTTTGTTATTACGATTTATAGTTGTACATTTGCACCCCATTTATTGGGAATGGAATGTTTAATTTAAAAAAATTAGTGTGAACACGTTAAGCTACAAAACCATCTCGGCCAACAAGGCAACTGTCGACAAACAGTGGGTCCTTGTAGATGCCGAAGGAGAGACGTTAGGGCGTCTTGCCTCTAAAGTAGCAAAGATTCTGAGAGGTAAGTACAAGCCAAATTACACCCCGCATGTGGACTGTGGAGATAATGTTGTTATTATCAATGCAGAAAAAATCAATTTGACAGGGAACAAATGGGAGGCGAAACAATACATTCGCCACACGGGTTATCCGGGTGGTCAGCGCTCGCTGAACGCCAGGGAACTTTTCGAAAAAGACCCGATCCGCCTGATCGAAAAATCTGTTAAGGGAATGCTGCCCAAAAACAAACTGGGTGCTGCATTGTTCCGCAACCTTAAAGTATATGCAGGGGCAGAACACAAACAAGAAGCGCAAAAACCTACTGCAATTAACTTAAACGAGCTGAAGTAATGGAAGTAATTCACAAAATCGGCAGGAGAAAAACTGCAGTTGCACGTGTATATGTTTCACCCGGAAGCGGAAACATTACTGTCAACAAAAAAGAATTCAACACTTATTTTCCCACTCCTACTTTACAGTACAAGGTAAAACAGCCTTTGAACCTCACCAGTACGGCAGATAACTTTGACATCAAGGTAAACGTATATGGCGGAGGCAGCACAGGACAGGCAGAAGCCGTACGCCTGGCTATTTCCAGGGCACTTTGCGAAGTGGACGTTGAAAACAGGACTACCCTTAAACCGGAAGGTTTGCTCACCAGGGACCCGAGAATGGTAGAACGTAAAAAATACGGTCAGAAAAAAGCCCGTAAGAAATTCCAGTTCTCCAAGCGTTAATTTTTTTCAGGATATTTTATCCGCAATTATGTTCATACCAAAACCGGAGTTGCCGGCAGCGGTATTTTTAAAAAACCAAGTTGTTGTTGTCCCGGACCAACTGGGAAATTAGTTTAGCATCCAAATGATGGAGGCCTCCGGACGGAGCCACTTCAGCATTGCTAACTCAACGGAACGTAAACTATTACGAAAATGGCAAGTAAAATAGATGTAAAAGACTTATTAGAAGCAGGTGTGCACTTTGGCCACCTCACCAGGAAATGGAACCCGAACATGGCTCCCTATATTTATATGGAGCGCAATGGTATTCACGTAATTAACCTGTACAAGACAGCGGCCAAGATCGATGAGGCCGGAGAAGCCCTCAAAAAAATAGCGGCTTCCGGAAGAAAAATACTCTTCGTAGCTACTAAAAAACAGGCCAAAGACATTGTTGCCGACAAAGCAGGTGCCGTTAACATGCCCTACATTACGGAAAGATGGCCCGGCGGAATGCTCACCAACTTCGTGACCATCCGGAAAGCCGTAAAAAAGATGGCCTCCATCGATAAAATGAAAAAGGACGGCACGTTCAATACCCTCTCCAAAAAAGAACGTTTACAGGTAGACCGTTTAAGGGCCAAACTGGAAAAACAACTCGGTTCAATTGCAGACATGACACGTCTTCCGGGAGCATTGTTTATCGTAGACACCATGCGTGAACACATCGCTGTGAAAGAAGCGCAGAAATTAAACATTCCAATATTCGCAATGGTGGACACCAACTCTGACCCGAGAGATGTGGAGTATGTTATTCCGTCTAACGACGACGCTTCCAAATCCATCGAAAAAATCCTGTCTCACGTAACCGACGCAGTTGCCGAAGGGCTTTCGGAAAGAAAGGCGGAAAGAGCGGAAAAAGAAGCTGCAAAAGCAGAAAAAGAGACCGCCAAAAGTGAAGAAGCTACAAAAAGCGAAGACACTGCAAAGAGCGAAAAAGCCGCAAAGCCTGAACAGCCTGCAGCTAAAGAAGAGACAGAGACTGAAAAAAAATCAGAAGCTGCCGAAAGCAACAAAGAAAATTAAACCTAAAATTAATATTGAGGTATTGACAGCGTAAAAGGGATATGGTAGATTTGTCCGTATTCCGGGTCAACCAGTAATATTACTCAAAATAAAACGAGAAAGAAATGGCAAACATCACAGCCGCAGAAGTTAATAAACTGAGACAAGCTACCGGTGCTGGTATGATGGACTGTAAAAAAGCATTGGTAGAAGCCGAAGGCGATTTTGACAAAGCGATAGAAGTACTCCGCAAAAAAGGACAGAAAGTAGCTGCCAACCGTGCCGACAGGGCATCTACCGAAGGTGCTGTTATCGCAAGGGTAAACAGTGACGCCACACAAGGTGTAGTCGTTTCCCTGAATTGCGAAACCGACTTCGTTGCCAAAAACGAATCTTTTGTAAAACTGGCTACCGATCTGGCCGAAATGGCGTTGAACTACGCTTCCAAGGAAGATTTCCTCAAAGCCGACTACAACGGAATTACGGTTGAAGAAAAACTTACCGAACAAACCGGTGTGATAGGTGAAAAGATCGAGATCGGTGGTTTTGAATCCATCAAAGCTCCGTTTGTAGGCTCTTATATCCACGCAGGCAATAAGATCGCTACCCTGGTAGGATTGTCGGCCAACGTGGACGGTGCGGAAGAAACCGCAAAAAATGTGGCTATGCAGGCCGCTGCCATGAATCCTATTGCCTTGAATGAAGATGGTGTAGATCAATCCGTGATCGACAAGGAAATAGAAATTGCCAAAGATCAGCTGCGGGCCGAAGGAAAACCGGAGGCCATGCTTGACAATATTGCCAAAGGTAAATTAAAACGCTTCTTTAAAGATAATACCCTGGTCAACCAGGCCTATATCAAAGACAGCAAAGTAAGTGTGTCCGACTACGTAAAATCCGTTAACGGCGAACTTACCATAACAGGATTTAAAAGGGTGGCTTTAGGATAAGCCAATCCCATCCGAAATACGCATAAAAAGCCGTGCATGTCCCAGGGATATTGCACGGCTTTTTTAATATTCCCTGCCCCCACTTTTCACCTCCCGCCTGCAACCCCGGGCCAAATGGCCAATATCTCATACGTTTCAATTTTCACTTTCTTAATTTGAGATTATCCTTATATTTGCACACAACTCATCCGAAAAATTATGCAATACAAGAGAATCCTCCTGAAACTAAGTGGCGAGGCATTAATGGGAGAACGGCAATACGGAATAGACCCTAAACGCCTCGCGGAATATGCAGAAGATATTAAAGAGATTGTGAAAAAGGATGTACAAGTGGCCATTGTCATCGGAGGAGGGAATATTTTCCGGGGCGTAGCTGGTGCCAGCAACGGCATGGACAGGGTACAGGGCGATCATATGGGAATGCTCGCTACGGTCATCAATGGTCTCGCCCTTCAGAGCGCACTGGAAAATGTAGGTGTACAGACCAGGCTCCAGTCTGCCATAAAGATCAATGAAGTAGCCGAACCTTTTATACGAAGGAGAGCCATTCGCCACCTCGAAAAAGGAAGAGTGGTCATTTTCGGCGGGGGAACCGGTAACCCTTACTTCACTACCGATTCGGCCGCAGTGCTCCGTGCCGTAGAAATAAACGCCAATGTGATTCTGAAAGGCACCAGGGTTGACGGAATTTATACCTCAGACCCCGAAAAAGACAAAAGTGCCACCAAATTCGATTTTATCTCTTTTGACGATGTATTAAAAAGAGGACTGAAAGTCATGGATACCACGGCATTTACCCTGAGCCAGGAAAACGAATTGCCCATTATTGTTTTTGATATGAACAAAAAAGGAAACCTCCTCAAGGTAGTTTCCGGCGAAAACGTGGGGACCAAGGTTAACCTCTAACCTCCCGCGGGAAACGTACAACCAACATAAAATCAACAGTCATGAACGAAGAGATCGATTTTATATTAGACACTGCCAAGGAAGCCATGGACGGCGCCATCGCTCACCTGGAAAAAGAATTTTCCAATATACGGGCAGGAAAAGCCAGTCCGTCCATGGTAGGAAGCGTGTTTGTCGACTATTACGGTTCACAGACACCGTTAAACCAGGTGGCCAACGTCAACACTCCCGATGCCAGGACCATCTCCATACAGCCCTGGGAAAAAGCCATGCTGCAACCCATAGAAAAAGCCATCATTGTGGCTAACATCGGATTTAACCCCATGAACAACGGGGACACTATCATTATTAATGTACCGCCCCTTACCGAAGAACGGAGGCGGCAACTTGTAAAACAGGCCAAGGGAGAAGCGGAAGAGGCCAAGGTAAGCATCCGCGCTGCCCGGCAAGACGCCAACAAGGAAGTGAAAAAACTGGAAGATGCCTCCGAAGATATCAGGAACAATGCCGAAGTAGACATCCAGGAACTTACAGACGACTATATCAAAAGGGTAGACGATTTCCTCGTCGTAAAAGAAAAGGAAATCATGACGGTTTAAGTTAAACTTCCCATAATTTTTTTGAGATGCCCGCATAATGTGGGCATTTTTTTTGTAACATTACCGTTTTTAATTCGTTATCGAATATAAAATATGTGTTTTTTGATGAAAAAGCCGCTACTCCTCTTTTTTATTTTTCTGATCCCTTTCGTATGCTTTTCACAGGAAATCCTTTCCGGTGTGGTTCGGGATCAAAAGACCGGGGCTCCCCTTCCTTTTGCCAATATCATCACAGACAACGGAAAGGGTGCCATTACCGATGCGGACGGAAAGTTTGAAATTGACAACCGGGAAGGGGAAATACATGACCTTACTTTCTCCTACATAGGATATCACAGGAAAACGGTACAGGTAAACCCTGAAAAAGCCTTCTACTCCGTTGGCCTTGAGGAGACTCCTGAAAAACTCCAGGAAGTGATTGTCACCGGCGGTGAAAATCCGGCTCTTGGCATCATAAAAAAAGCCATGAGGAAGCGGCCCGACAACGATCCTGAAGAGGCCCTGAACAGCTTTAAATTCCATGCCTATAACAAACTGGTGGTTACGGCCAACCCGGATTCCATAAACGGTACGGTAGATTCGCTTTTCAAAGAAAACAACGGCAAAAAGGAATTCGTAAAACTGGACTCCACCAACTACGAACTGAAAAAACAGTTGTCCCGATCCCACCTTTACATTTCAGAAAAGGTGTCCGAATACGTTTACAACCAACAAAAAGGGAGAAGAGAGACCATCCTTGCTACAAAGATGGCGGGGTTTAAGGAACCTGTTTACGAATTGATCGCCTTGCAGATGCAATCATTTTCCTTTTATCAGAACAGCTATACCATTTTCGGCACCAATTACCCCAACCCCATCGGAAAACGCGGCCCCGGCACTTACCGTTACCGTATACTGGACACCGTGCCCAACAGCCGTAACCAAAGACCGGCCTACATGATCTATTATTACCCGAGGGAAAACGGAAAAACCGCCGGTATGGAAGGAGTACTCTACATAGATACCGAATCTTATGCACTACAAAAGGCCGTTGCCCAGCTAAAAGCCGTTATCGACATCAGTGCTTCCCAGACGTTTGAATATTTTCCGGCCGAAAACCTGTGGTTCCCATTATCCAAACAGGTCAAGATCGTCCGTGGTGAAAATGACAACGGCATTGCGATACTCGGCAGTTCCTATACCGGACCGGAAGAAAAAAACAAGGATTCTTCAGACATAACAAGTTCACGCCAGGATGTGTCCAAACTCATGCATTTCATAAGCCGGGAAGAGAACTTCGACATTTCCCTCAATACCCCCGTAGAAATCAAAGGACGGGGCATAGCCCTGCAAATTACCGATAGTGCCCATCGGCAGAGTGAAGATTTCTGGCGCACTTACCGCAAAGAGCCCCTGACTTCACGCGGAAAAGAAACCTATGTTGTGGTAGACAGTATTGCCCAAGCCAATAAGGTGGAACGGAAGGTAAATCTCGCCCGGAAGCTATTAAAAGGCTATTATCCCCTGAAATACGTGGATCTGGACCTTCGCTACCTGTTGAAATACAATAATTACGAAGGGTTTCGCCTGGGGATAGGCGCCATAACCAATACCGACTTTTCCTCAAAATACAGGCTAAAGGGATATAGTGTTTACGGCACCAAGGATAAAAAGATAAAATTTGGTATAGGTGCTGCGGCACGCCTGGCAAAAATGACCAATACCTGGGTAGGCGCCTCGTATATGGACGACCTCATCGAAACGGGGAGCTCCGAATTCATTAACGAAGCGAGAAGCTTTTCCCTGTTCGAACCCCGGTTATTCAATATTACCATGCTGCACAAAACCCGTAAGACCAGTGCCTATATGGAGCACGACATCACGGCAAAGATCGGGGCCAAATTGCAATTCAGCCAGAGCAATATTGCACCTACATACGATTATCGCTTCGTCAATAACGGCACATCCTACCACGATTTCAAACTTTCCGAGGTTACCCTTGCACTGCAATGGAACCCGTTCAGCCGTTATATGCAAACCAGGCACGGCAAAGCTACGATGAAGAACAATTACCCCAACCTCACCTTCCAGGTCACCAGAAGCTTCAGAAACCTGCTCGAAAGTGATTTTGATTTTACGAAAATCGATTTCCGCGCCATGCACCAGATCAAACATCCTAACCGCAGCAGTACCAGCTTCCTGGTCAAGGGAGGTCTTGCTTATGGCGACATCCCCGTTACACATCTCTATCACGCCTCTCCCAACCAACCCGACGGAGATGCTATCCTGCAGCGATTTTCCGTTGCCGGAAGGGACAGTTTCGAAACCATGTATTTCAACGAATTTTTCTCGGACCGCTACGCCATGTTCCAGCTAAAACACCATTTCAACCGATTCAGGCTTATTGGAAAAATAAGGCCGGAAATGGTTCTCATCTCCCGTTTTGCCATAGGAAGCGTTACCCATACCGAAAAACACATCGGCCTGGATTTCAAATCCCTGAACAAGGGCTACCTGGAAAGCGGATTCGAACTCAACAAGATATTCAAGGGATTTGGCCTCAGCGCCATGTATCGCTACGGGCCTTATCGTTTACCCCATTTTGACGATAACATATCCTTCAAATTTACTTACTACCTGAGCCTCGGGTTTTGATCAGTGATCGTTTTCAGTCATTTAGTTTGGTGTTCGGGTTCCCGGGGTTGAGCACACTTTTTCCAGTATTCCTTACCAATTCCGAACTCAAAAACTCCCCAACTCCCGTTTCTAACAAAAACTTAAGGTGCTGTTCTGTGCTAATTTCTTACCTTTGCCGAGTTAAAAAAACAAGATGGTTGCTTGGATCAGTAAAGGCTTTTGGGAAAGGGTCGCCCGAATAATTCTCCGGAACAGAATCTTAATACTCCTCATCATTACAGGTATTACGGTTTTTCTGGCCGTACAGTGGAAAAACATGCGGTTTACCTATACCGAGGCTAACCTGCTCCCCGATCACCACCCGGTAAATGTAGAGTACAATAAATTCCTGGAAACTTTCGGAGAGGAAGGCAACCTCATCGTTATTGGTGTTCAGGACTCTGCTTTGTTTAATCCGCATAATTTTAACCTGTGGAACAAACTAAGCAAACAGCTCAATGCTTTTCCGGAAGTGGACCTTGTCGTTTCTACTGACAATCTCAAGGAATTGGCAAAAAACACGGAAAAGGAGGAATTTGAACTCAAACCCTTTCTGGACCACGAACCCGAATCGAGAGCAGCAATAGACACTCTTAAAAAACACCTCTTTCACGAGCTTCCTTTTTACGAAAGCCTGCTCTTCAACAAAGAGACCCAGACCATCCGTACGGCAGTATATATTGACAAGGAAATTGTTAACACCCCGGTACGGAAGGATTTTATTTTCAACGATTTTATCCCGCTTGTCGAAAAATTTGAAAGCAATACCGGGCTCAAGGTCCACGTGTCGGGCATGCCGTACATCAGGACACTGAATTCCCAGAACATCATTGACGAGATCGGCGGATTTATTCTGGCCGCGCTGGGAGTGACCTCGCTGATCTTCTTTTTCTTTTTCCGTTCGTTCAGAGCCACACTTATCGCCATGGTGGTCGTAATTATCGGGGTGATGTGGGCCTTCGGTATACTGGGATTGCTACACTATGAAATCACTGTACTTACGGCCCTTATCCCTCCGTTGATCATTGTCATAGGAATCCCGAACTGTATTTTCCTTATCAATAAATACCAGCAGGAGGTCAAAAAGCACGGCAACCAGGCCAAATCGCTCCAACGGGTAATTTCCAAGGTCGGCAACGCCACCTTAATGACGAATACCACAACCGCCATAGGATTCGCTTCTTTTATTGTTACCGAAAGCAAACTGCTGAAGGAGTTCGGGATCGTGGCCTCTATCAATATCCTGGCCATCTTTATCCTGTCCCTGTTGATCATCCCCGTCATATACAGTTTTATGTCACTTCCGAAGAAGAGACACTTAAAACACCTGAACAAGCGCTGGATCGGGGGATTTGTAAAATGGATGGAAAACACGGTCAGGCACAAGCGGATAGAAATCTACGTATGTTCACTCATCCTTCTTGTAGCCAGTATTATCGGTATATACCAGATGAAAATCTCCGGAAGTATCATTGAGGACATGCCCAAGGACACTGAATTCTTTAAGGACATCCGCTTTTTCGAAAAGGAATTTGACGGTATCATGCCGCTGGAAATCATGATCGATACCAAGAGGAAAAACGGAGTAATGAAACTATCCACACTCCGGAGAATGGAGGAACTGGAAGAACTTATCGCGGAAACCCCCGGACTTTCCAAGCCCATATCGGTCGTCAACCTTGTCAAATATTCCAAACAGGCTTATTACAACGGAAACCCTGCATATTACCAACTGCCTTCCAACCAGGAAAATCATTTTATCCTTTCTTATGCCAAAAAGTCTTCCGGTAATGTTGACCTGTTAAAGAGTTTTGTAGATTCTACCGGACAGATTGCACGTATTACCACGTTTATGAAGGATATAGGAACCGACCGGATGGAAAAAATCCAGGGCCAGTTACAAACTAAGATCAGCAAGGTATTCCCGGAAGAACGCTACAACGTCAGTATGACAGGAAAAGCCCTGGTATTCCTTAAAGGCACCAAATACCTGGTTAAAAACCTGGTGATTTCCCTGTCGCTGGCCATATTGCTCATTGCCATATTCATGGCTTATATGTTCCGGTCCTTTAAAATGATCATTATATCACTCGTGCCCAATCTGTTCCCGTTGATCATTACTGCAGGAGTTATGGGCTTTCTGGGTATTCCCATCAAACCTTCCACCATTCTGGTCTTCAGTATTGCATTTGGTATATCGGTGGACGACACCATTCATTTCCTGGCCAAATACCGGCAGGAACTGGTTAGCAACGGCTGGAAAATACGACGGTCCGTTTTTGCCGCACTGCGGGAAACCGGGGTAAGCATGTTCTATACCTCCATTGTCCTGTTTTTCGGTTTCTCCGTTTTTATGACCTCCAGTTTCGGGGGAACGGTGGCCCTCGGCGGATTGGTTTCCACAACCTTGCTGTTTGCCATGCTGGCCAACCTTCTTCTGTTACCATCATTATTATTATCACTTGAAAAAAGTATTGCCAACAAACAGGTGCTCAAGGAACCCAATTTTGACGTTTTAACGGATAAAGACAAATAAAAGACGTATGACCTAAGACTATAAGGTCTAAGAATTAAAAACTGAGATCTTAAATCGTTAGATGTTACACGGAGTTCTTCAGGTATTGTTACCCGGATTTCGGATATGTTAACTTGCAACCTGCAACACATAACACCTTTTCATTTCCGGATCAACACATTACAAGGATTTTTGCGTCATCTAAAGAAATAATCCCCGGGCACATTAGGGCATCATCTTTAACCAAATAAACCTGCCGGAATAACACCCCGATTTTCATAATCAGAGCGGGCCGACAGGTTTCTGTGGTTTCCCCAAACCTACTTTTCCTAAAACAAATAACTCAACTTGTTAATTGCACTTCAAAAATATAACGGCAAACGGTTATGGGTAAGGGGAAAAATCCCCTTTTTGTTTTTATTAATCGCCGGTTATTCTTTTAAAAAAACACCTAAAAACACCTATATTTGCCAACTGATATTAACCGCATTGCCATACGTTTTTGTCCGGCCGGGACCTCTTAAAAGGACGATACCGACTACTCCGGTAAAAAGCGTATCGATAAGAAGATTAAAAAAATGAAGGTGTACAGTGTAAAAGACCTGCTTGTTAAAGATCTGTTGTTACAGGAAGTAAATGTCAAGGGATGGGTAAGGACATTCCGCAGCAACCGTTTTATAGCGCTCAACGACGGTTCCACCATACACAATATCCAGTGTGTCGTGGATTTTGAAGATACCCCGGAAGATGTCCTGAAACGTATCACCACAGGGGCAGCCCTGCACATCAGAGGTACTCTTGTAGAGAGCTCCGGAAAAGGACAAACAGTAGAAATACAGGTAAAACAGTTGGATGTACTGGGCGACTCTCATCCTGATGAGTACCCCATCCAACCCAAAAAACACTCTTTGGAATTTCTCCGGGAAAAAGCCCATTTGCGTACCCGTACCAATACCTTCGGTGCCGTTATGCGGGTGCGTTCCGCCCTGTCGTTTGCGGTACACCGGTACTTTCAGCATAACGGGTTTAACTACGTCAATACGCCTATCATTACAGGTAGTGATGCCGAGGGAGCAGGAGAAATGTTTCGCGTAACCGCACTCGATGCCAAAAACCCTCCGTTAAATGACGATGGCAGTGTAAATTACAAAGAAGATTTTTTCGGCAAGGAAACCAACCTGACGGTATCCGGACAACTGGAGGCCGAGGCCTACGCCATGTCTCTCGGTAAGGTTTATACCTTCGGGCCTACCTTCAGGGCGGAGAACTCCAATACTTCGCGACACCTGGCCGAATTCTGGATGATCGAACCCGAAGTGGCCTTCATGGACCTTGACGGTAATATGGACTTGGCCGAAGACTTTATAAAATACGTCGTTCGCTACATTCTTGAACATTGCAAGGACGACCTGGAATTCCTGGAAAAACGTCTTCTGGACGAGGAAAAGACCAAGCCCAAGAACGAAAGAAGCGACATGGCGCTTACCGAAAAGCTTCATTTTGTTCTGGACAACAATTTTAAAAGGGTCAGCTATACCGAGGCCATTGATATCCTCAAAAACTGCAAGCCCAACAAAAAGAAAAAGTTCCAGTATATCATTGAGGAATGGGGTGCCGACCTGCAAAGTGAACACGAACGTTATCTGGTGGAAAAACACTTTAAATGTCCTGTGATCCTGTTTGATTATCCGGCCAAGATAAAAGCATTTTACATGCGGCTGAACGACGACGGCAAAACAGTAAGGGCCATGGATATCCTGTTTCCCGGCATCGGCGAGATCGTAGGCGGATCGCAACGGGAAGAACGGTATGATGTACTGCTCGAAAAAGTAAAGGCCATGGGCATTGATGAAAAGGAGCTCTGGTGGTACCTCGACCTTCGAAAATACGGTACCGCGATACACAGCGGCTTCGGGCTCGGCTTTGAAAGACTTGTTCTCTTTGCCACCGGAATGACCAATATACGGGATGTGATCCCTTTTCCGAGGACACCACAGAGTGCAGAATTCTAAAATCTTTTTAAATCCCGGGCCGAAAAAACTCTGCCGCCCGGGATTTTCCATGCTTCTTTTTTGTGAGAAAAATCTTTGAACGGTTTGCGCTTACAATTATTTTTCCTTTATATTTATAGCACCAAATCTTTAAAACTTTACTTATGCCGGCCAATACTACCCCGTTAAGGCTGTTTGCCGTCCTGTTAACGGCAATTTTCTTTATCGCCTGTAGCAATGATGACGATACCATACCGGAATTAAGTCCGGATGAGTTGTACTATTTATCTGTTTCCGATGCGATGGTTACCGAAGCATCCGAGATCATTGACTCGCTATGGGCAATAACCCCGGAAAATTCCGGATTGCAATGGAAAACAATTAACGGGCAGGACTACGTTTTAATGGCCAGCTTCAATAAATATCCTTCCAGTTATCCGGCCGGAGACTCCATCACCAATACATGGGGAGAATCGTGGCTGTTCATCCCCGGTCAGATGAAAGCACGGATAGGAGAAAATTTTACGCAGACCTCCGATACCATTATGCGGCTGTGCCAGATACTGGGACTGCCACCGGCCAATAAGAACAGCAACACGCATATCAGCGCACTATGGGTTCGTCCTGAGAACCTGTATCGTCCAGCAGGTAATCCGGATATTCAAACCCGTTCGGCAGGCGCTTCCCTTTCTCCTAATGTTACCCAAACCTATACGTCCTGGTTTAACAATTACATCATTTTTGCCTATTACCGCAACCTGGAATCCGAAGGTGACCGTCATTATCCCTGGACACGCCTGGGATATACATACGACTGGTCGCCGGAAACCGAGGAAGTGGGCCTCAGCGAATACGTACTTCCTCCCGGTTCCGGTATCTGGGTGGAACAAACATATACCGCCAGCGATTTTTTCAGCGACTGATTTTTCCTTCGGGCGACGCATCTCTTTACCTGCTATTTATCGCTTTATTATTACGCGATTCAAAGTTTTCGATTATTTTTGTATTATAAGCCAGGAGTAATCGAAGACAGATGCTGAAACAACAGTTACAGTTCAAATTATCGCAAAAGCTATCGCCTCAGCAAATCCAGTTAATGAAGCTGATACAACTGCCTACCCAGGCCTTTGAGCAGCGTCTGAAACAGGAGATAGAGGAAAATCCCGCATTGGAAAGCGGTAAGGAAGAGGACATGTCTGCTTATGAGGATGATGTCAACGATACTTTTGAAGATGACTATGACAACGAAAAGATAGAGGCAGAGGACATCAATGTGGATGAATACCTCAGTGATGACGAAATACCGGATTACAGGCTGCAAGCCAACAATTACAGTGCGGATGACGAGGAAAAAACCGTACCCTATGCAGCGGGAACTTCTTTTCACCAACATCTGGTAAACCAGCTGAATACATATAGTTTAAATGATAACCAGAGGGACATCGCGGAATTCCTCGTAGGCAGTGTTGATGAAACCGGTTATATAAGGCGCTCCATAGAAGACATCACGGACGACCTGGCCTTTACACAAAATGTCTTTACGGACGAAGGTGCAATAGAAGAGGTACTCAGGATTGTTCAACAACTGGACCCGGCAGGGGTTGCCGCCAGAAACCTGAAAGAATGCCTGCTCATTCAGCTCAAGCGAAAAACACCCATACCGGGCGTTAAGCTGGCCATGGATATACTGGAAAGGTCTTTTGACCAGTTTACCAAGAAACATTATAAAAAACTGCTGCAACGACATCACATCTCTGAAGACGAACTCAAAGATGCCGTGCACGAAATAGAAAAACTGAACCCCAAGCCCGGTAGTTCATATTCGGGCAATAACCGTATCGTAGAACACGTTGTTCCCGATTTTACCATCCGTATTACAGACGGAGAGCTGGAATTGTCCCTGAACGGAAGGAATGCACCACAACTGCACGTTTCCAAGGAATACAGCAATATGTTACAGGGCTATAAGGATTCCAGGGAAAAATCCAGGTCACAAAAAGATGCCGTACAGTTCATCAAACAAAAACTCGATGCGGCCAAATGGTTTATCGACGCTATAAAACAACGTCAGGAGACCTTATTTGTTACCATGAATGCCATTATGCACTACCAGTCGGAATATTTCATGACCGGGGATGAGCGGAAACTAAAACCCATGATTCTCAAGGACATTGCAGACAGTATAGGGATGGATGTATCCACGGTGTCCAGGGTGGCCAACAGTAAGTATGTAGACACCCCCTACGGCACCAAACTCATCAAGGATTTCTTTTCCGAGTCCATGAAAAACGAACAGGGAGAGGATGTTTCTACCCGGGAAATAAAAAAAATACTGGAGAACATTATTGAAGAAGAGGATAAAAAAACTCCGCTGACAGACGACAAACTGGCAATACTCCTCAAGGAAAAAGGTTATCCCATTGCCCGACGGACCATTGCCAAATACCGTGAACAGCTGGACATACCCGTAGCACGATTGCGAAAGCAGATATAAAAATGATCTCATCACGACAAAAGCCGAAGTTTCCGAACCCAATCTTTTGTCTTTCTAACTCCGGAGGCCTTTATGCATTTTTTAAGATTGTTCAGCTACTTGTTCCACCCGCTTTTCATGCCTTTTGCAGGTACTGTGATCTTTTATGTCATTGCCCCCGGCTATCATCCGGAAGACGCAAGGAAAAGCATTATTATACCCGTATTAATCCTTACGCTTATAGTTCCCGTTGTACTTTATTTTTTGTTCCGGAATATGGGCTGGGTCCGTTCTCATGAACTTTCCGGTGTTGAAGAGCGAAAAGTCCCCTTGTATGCGGCCCTTCCCATTACCTATGTTATCATTACCTATATCGCCCCCGCCGTCTTTTCCGTAGAACTTCATTACTTCTTTGTAGGGATATTAATTGCTTTATTGAGTTGCCTGCTACTTGTATTTATGAAAATCAAGGCCAGTATTCATATGATAGGCATTTCCGGCGTAACAGCATTCGTACTGGGGTTGAGCATTCATTTCCGGCTAAATATAACCTTGCTCCTCGCCCTGCTGATCCTTTTTTCCGGTGCGGTGGCTTCTTCAAGGCTATATCTGCGCGCGCATAACATGCGGGAGATCGTCCTGGGTGTTTTTCTCGGCGCCCTTCCCCAGGTTATTGTTTTTCCATACTGGTTGTGAGCCTCACAACGCGTAAAAGATGATACCCACCTTAAGGGAACTCATATCCAGGCTTTCTCCACGCTCCGTAACAGCACCGCCTTCAAAGAGTTTTCTGAGACCATAATAGGCATAAAAGTTCCAGGTATTATAGCCTACACTCACCTGCAATCCCGCCTGAAACCTTGAAATATCATCATTCGTAAACTTTGTTTTATCATCACTAATGTACTTATAGCGATTTGCAAAGACGTACCCCAGCTTGATCCCCGTATACACACGCCAGAACTTATAGCTTTCTGCAGTCGACGTACGCCAGCGAAACTCTATAGGCATCTCCAGGATGTGGGTGTCAATCTTATTCCGCCTGTAATCGACAGAATCGGGGATTACGCGATAGCTTATCCCTCCGTTCCCTTCCAGGAACTGCAGGTTGTGAAAATGTACGTTATACGCATACCCCAGTCCGACACCAAAGGCAATGTTCCTCCTTTTGTTCAGGGGCATGTCCTTGATGATCCCGAGTTGTATCCCCCTCGACAGGTTGTTTTGTTTTACATCGGAAGGTCTGTTCAGCAAAATATTATAGGTGACCCCGATATATATCTGGTCTTCTTTATACTTGTCATCCGCTTCCATGCCTTCAACAGCCACCGTATCCACTGGTGTATTCTCCTGTGAAAACACATTCAGGCAATAGAGGAACAATATCACAAACAGTACACACAAGCGGGCTTTCATACGTATTGTCTTTTAAACAAATATAGTTTATTTAAATTTTCCCTTCCGAAAACATTTCATGTTACTATACAAGCTAAATCAAAAAAGCCGACCTTCTAAAAGGCCGGCTTTCGCAAAATATAAGTTTCAAGAAATGAGGTTTATTCCATATTCCTCAGTGCATCTCCTTCCTTGGTAGTGTAGTTCACTTTTAAAGCGTTCACTTTTCTCAGCTCCTGTTTAATGTCGGATATAAGTCCCATATTGGTTTCCTTATCCACTTTCAGTGCTGTAGTCATCAAGGGTTGCAATTCCTGGCGCATCTTAGCCTTTTCCGCAAGGATATAAGGTGCCACCTCATCCACATTTGCAAATTTATCGTTTAACTGAATCCTGGCTTCTGTACCGTATTTCGACTGATACCTGGGATGTGGTTTCCCGGCATAGATATAGACCACCCTGTCCTTTTTGTCCAGTTTTTGCACCTGGTCGGCAATAGGCAGAACATTATCTACCATCAGGGAGTTGTCTTTCATTACCGTTACAGTCATAAAGAAAAACAGCAACATAAACACGATATCCGGCAGGGAAGCTGTGGAGACAGCTGGCAATTCGCCACTTTTCTTTTTTGTGAATTTAGCCATAATATCTTAATTTTTCTTTGGTTCCGCTTCTGATAACAACTGCGGATACATCTGTTGGATTCGCTCCACTTTGGGTTTTAGCTTCTCCTTATCGTCCTCCGGAGTCTTAGGATCGCGGTAAAGATCCTGCATTTCCGTAAAGTCCATCTCGTACAAGCGTCGTGCTTCACGGTTTCGCAGCTGGTTGTACGCAGCTACCAACTCATTTTGCACCGCTATATACGTGGAGTATTTGGTTTCCCTGTCGTTTACAAGTGAGATTATGGCCTTTTCCGGGTGAACAGACGATTCCGGGTCTTTGGCACCCTGACAATAATCGCAGGTTTCTCCTTTATCGTTAACCCCGGCACCGTTGTCCAGGAAATCCATCGCTACTCTGCGAAGGTCTTTCAACTCGGTGACCTCTTCATCAACCATCAGTTGATCGTTCTTGTTAATCAGCACCTGTAACAGGTTTCGTTCCTTGATTATAACATCATCTTCCGGCGGTTCGTCCGGCGGCAACTTACGATCCAGTCCCGAATCTGTCTCAATGGTTGTCGTCACCAAAAAGAAGATAAGGAGCAGGAAGGCGATGTCCGCCATTGAGCCGGCATTTACTTCCGGTATTCCTCTTCTCGCCATAACTTACTTTATTAATAGTTTTTTCGCACTTGAAAACAGCATTGCAGCAACAGCAAGAGCAGCCAGTATGTAAAAGGCGATCAGGCCTCCTCCTACGAGTTTGGATGTGGATGCACTTGCCAGCAGGCTACCGTCTGATGCTCTGACTTCGCTTCCGGAAGACAGCGCATAACTAACTATCAGTACCAGGGCAAAAACCACAAGGGAAATAACCATTTCCTTGAGTTTGTGATGTGAGAACAAGCTTTTAATACTGAATATCACAGTAAGGATAACAGCTATGGCCAGCAATACATAAGAGACCACAAACATCAGGTTTACATTAGTGTTTGTTGCTGCCACATCTACCGGCACATCGCTCCCTGGCAACAGAAACCAGAGGATTACACCGATTATCCCTGCTATGATCAATAAAATTTTAAATATCTTCATAACTCTTATTATCTATTTCGTTACTTTTTATGGGCCGCCAACAAATCTATCAGAGAGATAGAAGCTTCTTCCATGTCGTTCACTATACTATCGATCTTTGCAATGATATAGTTGTAGAAGATTTGCAGGATAATCGCCACGATAAGACCGAATACGGTAGTCAATAACGCCACCTGTATATCTGCAGCGATCAAAGAGGCATCCAAACCACCTGCTGCACTAATCTTATCAAAGGCCTGAATCATACCGATTACCGTACCCATAAACCCGAGCATGGGCGCAACAGCGATAAACAGAGAAACCCACGATACATTCTTTTCCAGCTGTCCCATTTGTACACCTCCGTAGGAAACAACTGCTTTTTCGGCGGCTTCCGTACCTTCATCGGCTCTTTCCAGCCCCTGATAAAAGATGGAAGCAACGGGGCCTTTAGTGTTTCTGCACACTTCTTTAGCCGCTTCTACTCCTCCGGATGACAAGGCATCTTCAACTTTAGAAGTAAGTTTTCTTGTGTTTGTAGTGGAAAGATTAAGGAAGATGATCCTTTCTATAGCTACTGCCAGCCCGAGTATCAAACACAGCAATACGATGCCCATAAATCCTGCACCACCTTTGATAAAGTACTCTTTCAACACCTGGTGAAAAGGCCTGCTACTACTTTCCTCCTCGGCAGCGGCAGCATCGTCTTGAACAAAAGCAGCAGCATCATCTGCAGGAGCAACAATTTCCGAAACATTTTCAGACACAACAGGAGCGAGGTCCTTCGCCTCTGCCGTCGTTGCACTAAAAGCCATCAATCCGGCAACAGCCAGAATAGAGAATAATCTTTTCATTTCTTTTAAACTTAAATTTTGTTAGTTAATAGGGTTAAAGATATAAAATTTTTACAATTAATGAATTTGCAATAAAGAAAGCAAAACTCTCCCTGTTTATACCTCCTTTGCTCCGTTACCGGAAATTTAATAGATTTTTTAAGAACTTCTTTGCCATCCTGACAGTCAAATAGTCCGCAAAAGCTGCAAACATTGATTAATTATCAGAAAAAAACATTGTAAATCTATTTGTTTTTTGCAGAGAGGAAGGGATTCGAACCCTCGATACGGTTTTGCCGTATACACACTTTCCAGGCGTGCGCCTTCGACCACTCGGCCACCTCTCTGTTTTGGAAAAACACCGCTATGATTTTCTTTGGGGTGCCAAATAACGAATTTTTTTTTAGTTGATAAAATTTATATCATTATTTTTAACGTATTTCTCCCCTCAAAGGTGTTTCGAACACAGTTTTAAATGCCTTTTTGTTGGTTTCACCTCCCAAAAGGTACATGAGTTTGGCTATTGCGGCCTCCGAGGTGATATCCTTACCGTTGATAACCCCCAGTTTTTGCAGGTGGGTACTGGCCTCATATTTCCCCATAAGCACACTCCCTCCCGAACACTGTGTCACATTGACCACAAATATACCTTTCTTCACCGTGTCTTCCACAATTCTACAAAACCAATCTTCTGTCGGGGCATTGCCGGCTCCGTAAGTTTCCACAATAACCGCTTTGAGCCCGGGGGTATTAAAAATGCCGGACAGCACGGCCTCGTTTATTCCGGGATAGAGTTTTACAACCGCAATATTGTTGTCCAGTTTTTTATGTACCTGGAACTTTTTTCTCCGGTTTGGTTTTAAAAGGTATTCTTCATTGATCTTCAGGTGCACTCCGCTCTCTGCAAGAGAAGGATAATTTAATGAGTCAAAAGCCTCAAAGTGTTCTGCATTTATCTTGGTGGTGCGGTTTGCCCTGTAGAGTTTGTATTCAAAATAGAGGCAGACTTCGGTTACTTTCGGCCTGCCTTTTTCCTTTAATGCGGCTATTTGTATGGAAGTGATCAGATTTTCCTTCGCGTCGGTTCGAAGGTCTCCTATGGGTAGCTGCGATCCTGTGAGTATTACGGGCTTTGCCAGGTTTTCAAACATAAAACTCAATGCGGCACCGGTATAACTCATGGTATCACTGCCGTGCAAAACCACAAAACCGTCAAAAGTCGTATAATTATCTTCTATGATTTCTGCAATCTGTATCCAGTACCCCGGATTCATATCGGAAGAATCAATGGGCTTCCGGAAAGAAACCGTTTTTATATTACAGTCCAGATGAGACAACTCGGGAATCCGCTTTAGCAGCTTATCAAAGTCAAAGGCCCGCAGTGCTCCTGTTTTATAATCCTTTATCATACCAATGGTCCCGCCGGTATATATAAGGAGTATATCAGATCTTTTTCCCATGCCGTAAAACCCTTCGTTTTTTGATTCCGTTATTTTTGATTTGAGGAGAATGTGCCTGACAGGACGCGCTGCTATTCCCCGCTTTTATTTCATTGCTTTCCTCAGGAAAACCACAACTATCCCTCTTCATATTTCATTCGGTTGACTACAGGATTCGCATACATCGCAAGAAAATTTTGCCTGGCGACATGGTTGCCTTCCCCTACCCTTCGCTCCAGTCTTCTTTCAAACTGTCGTTTTTCCTTTTCATTGTACCGGTCTGCAAACTTTTCTACACCATTCAGCAGGTCATAAGCAAGATAATTGGTTGGCCACAGACGGTAGTTTTTGTGAATCTGTTCGTCAATATGGTCGGCAAGCAGCTGAAACTGCTTGTTCACAGGCTCCCGTTTGTATTTAATATCGTCCAGTTCGGTATCCAGTACATCGCCTATTTTTATGCAGATACGTTTTTTTTGCCCCAGCGCTCCCTTTAATATGGAATTGAAATCTTCATTACTGGTCTTTACATATTCCAGGTCATAATGCCTGGCCATAAGTTCGGGCATTTTTAACAGATCTGTGGGGTCATATTCATAGGAAATCGACACGGGGGCGATGCGCAGCTTTTTAAAATAATCCATGATCTCCTTTTCATCACTTGCCAGTGCCAGCATTTTCAGCACACCCTGCTGCGTCTGGTCGTTACCGTCCTTTGTCCTTCCTTCACGCTGGGCGATCCACACCGAGCGGTTTTCTTCCCGCAACAGGTGCCGTATGTAACCCGATACCTTTCTGGAACTCTCCAGCATTTCACGGGGGGACAACCCCCGTTGTATTAAAAAGTTGCGTACCAGCCTGGACAATGCCAGTAAAAAGGGTTTCTTTACGAGGTTATCCCCTATGGCAGATGCCGTCATCACCAGGTTATTCTCGAGCAGGGCCACATTGAGCAGCGAAGTATCCATAACAATATCGCGATGATTGGATACAAAAAGATACGACGTATCGGGCTTCAGTTTTTCGAATCCGGACATGAAAAAACCTTCCGAACTCTTCTCCAGCACGTGCCTGACACTGTTATATATCACCTTGGCCTGAAAATCGCTTACGGAGTTGCATGAGGCAAGTATCTCTTCTATCTCTTCCTGCGACTTGTCCGGAAAAGTAAAATAAAGTAAGGCTCGGATCATGGGATGATCCTTATACTCCTTCAGAGCTTCTTTTACTTCGCTATCCAGATAAGGACGAATTTCTTTATAATTATCCAAATGATTAGTCTTTATAGAACAGGTATAACCTCCACGATGACAAGACAATGAAAAAACAGCGCTATTTTAAATTCGTGAACAGCAATTATCTAAGGCCTGCAACAAATTTAAACACATAGGGCAAATGAACAAAAATTTATTGACTTTACTTATCGGTGGAATATTTAAAATTTCTTTTCCCTATTGCCGTCTGCATCCTTCACGTCCCGAAAACATCCCCGGCATTCCGGGTGGTTACCTCCGCAATCTCTTCAGGAACAAGCCCGTAAATATCGCTCAGTTTCTGCAAGACATTAATTATGTATGAACTTTCATTACGCTTTCCCCTGTACGGTACGGGAGCCAGGTAGGGAGCATCGGTTTCCAGCACTATATTGTGTATGTCCACCTGGTCGAGGAAGCGGTCTATCCTGCCGTTTTTAAAAGTGACCACTCCGCCGATCCCCAGCTTCATGTTGTAGGAAATCGCCCTGTCTGCCTGCTCCCGGTTACCGGTAAAACAATGGAATATACCAAAAAGGTCTTCCCCTTTTTCTTCTTCGAGAATGTCAAAAACCTCATCAAAGGCCTCCCTGCAATGTATCACTATGGGCAGTTTATGGTTTTTTGCCAGCCTTATCTGGTGCCGGAAGGCATCTTGCTGTGATTCCATATAACTTTTGTCCCAATAAAGGTCCATTCCTATCTCACCTACGGCATAAAATTTATGCCGGGAGAGCATCTCTTCAACATGTTTCAGTTCATCTTTGTAATCTTCTTTTACATGGGTGGGATGCAGACCGGCCATCAGAAAAACATGTTCGGGGTAATCCTTTTCCAGTTTCAGCATTCCCTCGGTATAGGAAGAATCGATAGCAGGCACGAAAAAACGGCCTACTCCGGCCTCGAGGGCACGTTGTATCATTTCATCCCGGTCCTCCTCAAAGGCTTCACTATATAAATGTGTGTGTGTATCAGTAATTATCATGGGGCAAAAATAAAAACATTACGACTATCTTTGCACAAATTTTTGAAAAGACCGGAAATTCCCGGCAGGAAAACCGGGACCGGACCTGTAAAACATCTGCCCCGCACTGAAAACCAAGTAAAACAGGGCGAAGGAGAACGGGATTTTTATAAAGAAAAGACATCCCGCATCACTTCGAACGCCCGGAATCAACAGAGAAAATATGAAAAGTTTAAAGGGCTTCCTCCGTGAAAAAGGATTTGTAAGAGTTCCGCTGATACTCACCAACACCAATCACTTTGAAATAAAGGCGGAGATCAACGGTATAGAAGGTCGTTTTATACTGGACACTGGGGCTTCCACAACCTGTGTAGGGACCGATTGTGTGGACCATTTCAACCTCAGCACGGAAGATTCCGAAGTAAAAGCTGCGGGGGCCGGGGCCAACAATATGGAAACCCGAATGTCTAAAAAAAACAGCCTGAACATAGGCTCCTGGAGCAAAAAAAAGGTGAAGCTGGTATTGTTTAACCTCTCTCATGTCAACGAAGCCCTGGTGCAGCACGATTCGCTGCCCGTACACGGTATTATAGGGGCCGATATACTGAAAAAAGCAAAGGCCATTATTGACTATGATAAAAAATGTGTCTACCTGAAAAAGAGCCGTAACCGGAAATAATTATGAGTCATAAATAGCAAAAATTAATTATCTTTGGGCTGCCCCCTTGTTACATTTATTGCCTGCTTAGGCTATTTTCCAAATACCAAACAACAACAAAGCCATTTCACATCCCTTAATCCAAAAAGTGATCTGGCCCTTAATCCAAAACAACCTATGAATGTCATTTCTATTCGAGAAAAGAAAAAGAAACACCCCGTCTCAACAGAAGTTGTACTGCAAAGGCTGAAAGACCGCCTGGGGGTTCAGACGAATGTAGAACTATCGGATATCCTGGATATCAAACCGAACACGCTTTCCACCTGGAAAAAAAGGGAAACCCTGGACTACAGGCGGATATTAACGGTCTGCCATACCTACAGACTGGACATAAACAGGCTGTTCTTTAATCACACCCCTCCTCCGGGTTCTCATGGTGGCGGCGGAAAAAAAGGTTTTTTCGTAGTACCCCGGGAGGCTTATTACCCATACGTGGTCAATTTACATGACACCGCTTACATCAACACGCTGCCGAGGTTTGATTTGCCCTTTGTTGCCGGAGAAAATGCCCGGGCTTTCCAGATTGTAGGTTCCGGCATGTCCCCGAAACTCAAAGACGGGGATTTTGTGGTAGGGGAATATGTAGAGGACCCCGGCAAGATTATTGACCATCAAATATACGTACTGGTCAGCAAGATAAAAGGTATTTTTATCAACAGGGTGACACATGATCCCGACTTTCCCGGATTCCTCCGTCTGGTCAATGATCAGAAACTGGTTTCTCCCGGGATGATACAAATGTCCACGGACGAGATTGTGGAGCTGTGGAAAGTAAACTCGGTATTCTCACTCGACCTCATCGGGGAACGAAGCAGGAGCAGATCTGTATAACAGGGCTTTTTAACGAAAAAAGCCCTATTCCAGCCGTTTTTCGATATACTTGGAGTTAAGCAGGCGAAGGGCTCCCATATAGTTTATCTGAAAGGGTACCATATCACCGACCTTGATATTATGGTTGTTGCGCCCCACATCGAGCACTATCATGTCGGAGCTCCCTCCTTCCAGGTGATATTCTTCGTAAAGCGGCTTTATACTTTTTATCTCTATATCCAGTATGCCTATGTCCACCAATACGCGGACACTGGTCTCGGAATAGTCTTCAATTTCGAACGTCCGGGTTTCACCGGCCACGTTCGAACCGACATATCCGGTGGGGTTGGTAGGTTTTTCCATAACCTCCAGCACTTCGGCATAGAGCATAAATACATCCTGCTTCATCCCTTCCAGGGGACTTTCGTCAATCAGGTCATTGCCAAAGAAGAGGCTTTCCCCGATCCGGAAATGGTTAACCCCTTCGGGCACCAGGTTTTTGAGCAGCAACGGCAGGGTTACCGACGTACCTAATGACACCCATGGGATCTTTTTGTTGAACTTGGCCTCTATAAGCTGTTCGTATAAACTGAGCTGAATGAGTTTATCGTGCGAAGGCATAATACCATTGAGGCAATTCAGGTTGGCACCGATCCCCATAACTTCCACGGCTTCGAGATCGAACACCCGGGCATAAAAATCCACAAAGTCCTCACGCATAACGCCTTCGCGAAGGTCTCCCATTTCTATCATAATGACAATCTGGTGTATCCTGCCCGCTTTTTTGGCATAGCGGTTTATCATTTCAATCGTCTCGAACTGGGTATTGAAGGTAATATCGGCCACGTCTATCAGCTTTTCAATACTTCGCTGGGGCGGGGGCTTGATATATCCCGTTTTTATCTTCGGGTTGATCTTTTTCACCATCTCCAGGTTACTCAGCCTCGAATCGAAAATACAATCGGGATACAGTTTTATGACCTCTTCCAGAAAAAGTTTGTTTCCGCACAACAGCTTGGTAACCACCCCCCAGTCTTTTCCGTGACTTTTAAAGCGTTCCTGCAAAAACCCGAAGTTGTGTTTCAGTGCGCGAATATTCAGTTTCAGATATGCCATGATTATTTTGCTTGCCTGTTAACTGCCAGAAAAACAACGGCAGATAATGTTATACCCATAATAATAGGGTCGAAACCAAACGGAATGGGTATCGTATCAAAGATACTAAAAATCAAGGTACTAACCCCTCCGACAAGCATGGCTGCCAGTGCTGCCACAGCTTTAACCCTTTTGGCAAACAACATTCCGAGTACCGGGACAAAAAGCCCCGATACCATAAAGGCATAGGAATTTAGCATAAGGGTAAGCACATTCTGCATCTGATAGGCAATGAGAATGGCCAGCACACCAATAACAAGGGTAATCCCCTGTGATATGCGGATGACATTTTTGTCAGAACTCTTCAACCCCAGGATATCGGTAACAAAATTCCCGGAAGCTGCCATAAGGCAACTATCCGCCGTAGACATGATCGCAGAAAAATAGGCCGACATCATCAGTCCCATCAGACCAACGGGAAGCACGGAACGCAGCAAGAGGGGCAGCCCCATTTCCGAATCGGTTTCGGCCATGCTGCTCCCCGAGACAAAGCCAAATTCGGTAAACATTCCCATATCTGCCGCCACCCGGGCAAACAATCCGAGCAGCACGCCCATAAAAGCCATAACGGGATACTCGAACAACCCGGCGATATACCAGGCTTTTTTGGCGGTCTTTTCGTCCCGGCAGGAAAATATACGCTGGTAAAGGGTCATCCCGATAAACCATATCGGCACAATGGTCACCAGCCAGTTAATGAACTGAACCCAGGTGAGGTTGGTAAAGCTCAAAAACCCTTCCGGAAGACTTTCCCTTATCACCTCCATCCCTCCGAGTTTTACATAGGCCAGCGGGATCCCGATACAAATAAGGCCGCCCATAAGCAACATCCATTGAAAGGTATCGGTATAGATCACGGCTTTTATGCCCCCCGCAACGGTATAGATCACAGCAACCACCCCCATAATGATCAGGGCATTGTCCAGGCTTAGGGCGGGAAACGTACCGGTAGCCAGTTTGGCACCCGCCAGTAACTGTGAAGAGGTAAAGCCAAGATACCCTATAAAAGAGATGATCCCGGCCAGAAAAGCCACATCTTTCCCGTAAAACTTCCGAAGCAGCTGGGGAAAGGTCAGCAATTTGTGTAGATGCCCCATTTTTATCACCTTGGGAATGAGGAACACCGAAGCCAGCCATGCTCCTACCAAACCGGTAAAGAGCATCCAGGAACCGGATATGCCCATTACAAATCCGAGGCCGCCAAGACCGATGGAAAAACCTCCGCCTACATCGGTAGCTACCACGGAAAGGCCAACGTGGAAACTACTCATGTTACGTCCGCCTACATAATAGTCTTCATTACTTTCGTTTTTGAGGTAATAATACCACCCCACAACCATAACTCCAATGATGTAGGCTACAAAAATGCTGATATCAATGAAGCTCATGTCCTGTTATTTGATGAAGCGCATTTCGAGGTATTTGTTTACAAACCCCAGTTTTTCATACAGGTGCTTTGCCGGATTGTCGGGTTCCACATGAAGGGCCACATTGCCATCGGCAAGCTCCAGGGCTTTCTGCATCAGCTTTTTCCCGATGCCTTTCCCTCTCATATCTTTATGTGTGGCGATATATACAAGTATATTTTCGGGAATGTAACCTTTCATTCCCGTACTATTGACTACCGTTGCGGCAACGATCTCCTTGTTTTCCTTGGCCACCAGGACAAACCCGCCCAAAGAGGGGATGGTATCCCTCAGTGAAAAGTCGATCGCCTTTTGAATAGCTTCCTTTTCATCTCCGTAATTTTCGAGATGCGTATATAGGAAATCGACCACTTCCTGTTTTTGATCGTCCGACAATTTTTGATTGGGATTATAAATAACAAATGTCATAATACGGTAATACTTTATAGATTGTAGAAAAATAATAACAGCACAAAAACTTCCGCACACTCCGCTTACGGATCAGCTTCCCGGGAGATGAATAATGACAGTATTAGGGTGGTGATATGATCTTGAAGAACTGTTTCAGCGATACAAAGTCCACTAAAGTTCCCAACATACGATTTCTATAATTAATTTTCACCTTATCTTGCATTGTATCGTAAATATACGGAATAAAAAATAATAGGCTTTTTCCTGTTAAAAATTATTTGTGGTAAATTTTTCCGGATTTTTTTTACAAAATTGCGCTCAATCATTGACAGCCCCGGGATAAGTTGAATACAATGCAGGGCCTGTCACTACTTCCGGAAAAATGAAGTGTTAACAGGCCCTGCCGCTTTTTAGTCCGTTATTAATCGGGCACTATTATACGATAAGCTATTCTCTAAAACCTGAGTGTCAGGTTCGCTGCAAAATTGATTGGCGGTTGACGCGTTTCCCAAACAGTCCAATATTTTTCATCTGTTAAGTTATTCATCTTAACCCCTATTCTCCAGTCTGGCCGATTGTAAAATACAGAAGCATTCAATACCGTGTATGAAGGGATCGTAAACACATTGTCACTGAACCTGTAATTATCACTCACATAGTTCCCCCCAAAACCTATTCCCAATCCTTCCAGTTTATTCCGGAAAGTATAAGAAGCCCAAAAATTAGCCACATGTTCAGGGGAGCTCACGGCTTTATTCCCTTCGATAGATTCGTCACTTGCCCTGACAATCCGGTTATCGTTAAAGGCATATCCTGCCACAATGTTTAATCCGGATATAGGATTAGTGATAACATCTATATCAACACCTTTACTTACCTGCTTACCATCCTGAACAATAAAGCCATCTGAGTTTGTTCTGACGGCATCATCAATAGTAATATTGTAATAACTTACTGTAGCATTCAATTTTTTTTCAAAGGCTTCAACTTTTACGCCTCCCTCATACTGCTTGGCATATACCGGATCCAATACCAACACAGAAGCATCCGGTTGATTTCGCGGTTCTTCATTCTGGAAACCACTCATATAATTTCCGAATACCGAAACCTGGTCTTTGACCACTTGATACACCACACCCAGTTTTGGTGCCAGGGCAGTTTGTTCATAGCCTTCTGTATCTCCGGCTTTATCTCTCTTAAAATGGTCTACCCGCAAACTCAGCATGGTAGATAACCTGTCTGTAAACTCAATGACGTCAGTTGCATAGCCGCTGATAATCTGTTGATTGGGATTGTCCCACTCATTAATTATAATGTCCGGAATACTATCGGTTTTTCTTAAAAGATGAAAATCGGTCGTTACGTCAACAGTATCTATAAAATCGGAAAAACCATTTCCCCCGTTTTGGTTGTATAATTTATAATTTGCTCCTGCCAGGATCTTGTGTTTGATACTTCCGGTGTTGAACTCTCCATTGATATTTTCCTGAATATTGGTATGGTAAGTATCAATGGGGCCATAAATGGCCATTCTTCTTGCTGCTTCCGTAGGTGACTTCCAGGTAGCATAGAATTGATAACTGTAATCTATATCTTCTTCGACCAAAGAGAATAAGGTCGTTGATGTCCAATTTTCGGAAAGCTTGTATTTTGCCCGGGCAAATATTTTAACAGATTTTGATTTGGCATCAAATTCATCATGAAACATGGCTTTTCTATAATCCAGTTGTATATCTTCCGGGCTGTTGATGCCCGAATCATCATCATAAAAGGAATATCTCGGTCTTGTGTTATTTACATTAAATAATTCTGCATCTAATGTAAAGGTCAATCTCTCCGATGCTTTATAAAGTAAACTTGGCGCGATTAAAAAGGTGTTATTAAAACCAAAATCCAAAAAGCTTTTCTCTCTGTTTACGGCCGTATTTAATCTGAATAATACCGTTTTCTCTTTGTTTAAAGGCGAATTGATATCAGCTATTATACGATGAAGATTAAAACTTCCCGTAGTATAAGAAACTTCTGTTTCCTTAGTTTCAAATGGCTTTTTTGTAACCAGGTTTATAACCCCTCCAAAAGAAGATATACTACTGCCAAACAATGTTCCCGATGGGCCTTTTAAAACCTCAATACGTTCTACATTTGCTACATCAAGACTTGATCTTGACGAAAGTGACTCCATTCCATTACGGGCATTAACCCCCACACTAAAGCCCCGGAAAATAGTGGTAAATCCGCCTGACGGATATTCCAGCGGAACAACACCGGGGGCATTTCTTACTGTTTGATCAATATCCGTAATTACCTGTTCTTGTATTATTTCTTTGCTTATAACACTGTATACCTGCGGATTTTCAAGGTTTTTTAGTGGCATACGGGCCACGTATTCCGTTTTTTTATTGGCAAACTTATTCGCCCTGGCCGAAGATACGGTCACTCCCCGCAGTTCTTCAGTCTTTTCGGCAAGTATCAGATCAGGCACAGTGAGGACACCTCCGCGGACGGTGATCTTTTCTTCTGCCGGAGCAAATCCGACGGCAGTGACATACAGGGTGTATTCTCCGGGTTTAATGCCGGGAATACGGTATTCTCCCAAAGCGGATGTGCCGTCTCCTTTCGCTATTTCTATCAACCGCACTGAAGCTCCCTGCACAGGTTTGCCGTCAGCGGCTAAAACCTTGCCTTTTACCGTTGTCATTTGCTGGGCATACCCCGATTGAACACTACACAGTAACAACAACACATTTACACACGATGTAAAAAAATATTTCATATTTATGTTTATTAGGTTAAAATGATTAAAAAATTGTCTTATGCAGGGTAAGTTCAATGCATCTTTCGGGGCTTATAATACAAGGCTTCCTGATTCTAACCATTCTTTAATTACCGGGTAATTTACTTTTCCGCTAGGGGTCAGCGGTACATCTTCAATAGGTCTGACTTTTAAGGAGCTGGCATGAAGACCGAACTTTTCTTTTATAACCTTTGTTACAAATTCTTTTTTTACCTGTTGGTCCGTGTACAACACCGCCAGATACTTATCATTAACCCCCAGGCAGATAAAGGTTTGCCCGCCCAATGCATCCTTTAAAAAAAGTTCTGCTTCGTCCAGGTTAAGCCGGACACCAAATAATTTCACGATCCGCTTCATACGTCCTACGATATAATAATAGCCTTCATCGTCCCTCCTCGCTATATCACCCGTATACAATATATCCTGCTCATCAAAAAACTGCATGTCGGCACTCGTCCTTGCATACCCCCCAAAGACATTGGGACCCTGATAGATCAGTTCGGATGTTACTTCGTCTATTTCGAACCTCCCGTTCTTTACCGGAAAGCCGATAGAAGTTCCTTTCCTTTGCAGATCTCCCGGGGGTAAAACCGCCATTCTTCCGCTCGCTTCCGTCTGCCCGTACTGCGCAAAGAACTGCTTGCCCGTTTTCCGGGTGTATTCGGAAATAACCTCTATCAGTTTATGGTTCAGCATTCCTCCGGCGTGGGTAAGGTATCTCAATGAAGGGTAGTCTTGCTTAAAAAAGCCTATGCGGTGTAGCATTTCATAAAAATAAGGTACTCCTGCCAGGGTGGAGTACCCGTACTTTTTAAGATCCGACCAGAATTCTTTTTGAAAGGCGTCTTTATCCGTGCAGACCACAGTTCCCGCTTTCATGGAATTGGTAGTAAAAACGGAAAAACCGTATACGGAATTGACCGGTACGTTCAAGGGCACTACATCTTCCGCTCTTATAGGCATATACGCTGTAATAGATCGGGCATTATGCATAAGGTTACTATCGGAAAGCCTGACAAATTTCGGGGAGCCCGTAGTTCCCGAGGTGCTCATCAGGAGTTTAATTTTGGGGTGAACAGGATAATCCACCTTCTGACGGCGTTTAAATAACACCATATCATCCGAAACATTTATCGTGCTGTACCCTTCTATATGCGAGCGTGAAGGATCGTAAATGTAGTAGGGCCGGTATTTTTCTTCCAGGTTCTGCTTAAAGTGCACATGCAGGCTACTCCCCAATAATGCCAGTACATATGGCCCCCGGTAAAAGTTCAATAAAGCTTCTATTGCCGGCAACCGGTTATCGTTATAGATAAAGACTACAGACCTCGTATTCTCAATATCAAGGGACTGATGCATATCCATAAAGGATTTGGAAATCCCCGTCCTGGCATCCGCAAAGGTCAATCTGCTGTTTTTCTTTATTAGATCGTAGAGTTTCATGTGTAAATAATTTGATTCACATTCTTGATTATTTAGACGTAGGACTTCAGGACTTAAGGCCTGGTCCCCGGATCTTACGTCTTAAGTCTAATTAATCTCAATCCCATACTTTTGTAGTATTCGCTTTACTTTTTCTACATTTCCCATTTCCAGCACATCTTCCGTATCGATGGAAATTCCATAAGAGTTTTCCAGTTCACTTACCAGGACAAGGTGGCTCATGGAATCCCATTCGGCTATACCGTGATATTCCAGTTGGTCGTTTACGGTTTCAACAGGTATTTCAAAAGCTTTTGCAAATACCTGGTATAATTGTTCTGTTGTAGTCATCTTTTTTGATCAATAAATAATTTGAGTTATACTTAAACTTTGGTCTTTTTCCATTTCCCCCTGCGAAAGACCATGATACAGGCTGTGGCCAGGACAATTTCCGAGATCAAAATAGCCGCAAAAACACCTCTGGGACCTAAATCAAGGGCAATCCCCAATATATAGGAAAGGGGAATCTGTGTCACATAAAACATGAGAATATACAGTAGGGTTACCTCCGTCACTTCTCCGGCGGCATTCAGGGCCCTCGAAATAACCATGGTATACCCCAGCAGGACATAAGCCATGGAAATTAAATGTATATATGAGGTGCTATGCTCAATGACCTTGGGGATATCCGTAAATATCCTTACCACCGGATCTGCCAGGAAAATCCAGCAAACCGCTATAAGTATCAGGAACCCCATGTTTATCATTCCTGCCCTCCAAACCGATTTTTCTGCTCTTTCGGGTTGTTTTGCCCCAAGATTCTGCCCCGTCAATATCCCGGCAGCATTACCTATACCCCAGGCAGGCATCGTGGCTATAGATGCTACACGCTGGGCCAAAACGTAACCGGCCAACGCATTTTCTCCGAAATGTGAGATGATCTTTATCATAAATACCCAACTGGAAGCCGGAATAATAAATTGCACCGTGCCGCCAAAAGCCAGTCTGAGCACTTTTTTGAAGATCCCAAAATGAAAGATCAACTGCTCCCTGCCAATCTGCATTACTGTCTTGCCCCTTATCAAGTGCCATGCCTGATAGCATACTCCCGTCATCCGGGCTACCCCTGTGGCTATACCTACCCCGAGGAGACCATAAGCCGGCACGAAACCCCATCCGAAAATCAGTATTGGGCAAAGTATGATACACAGGGCATTGGACAACCATTGTGTTCTCATAGCCGTAGAGGCATCTCCCGCTCCGCGGAATATGCCGTTGACCGCCATACGGAGAATGAGAAATCCGCTGGATGCAAACATTACTCCGGAATAAGTAGCCCCTTTCTCGATCATGCCGGGAGAAAGGCCTATAAGATGCATGATATCTGTTGTCCATATAAAACACAACGTACTTATAATCACAGCAAGCGGTGCAGCAAGGTAAATGACTTGCATGGCGGTAAGCCCTGCCGCCTTAAAATTCTTCTCGCCAACCCTTCTGGAGACTACGGCCGAAGCTGCTATACTAAGACCTACGGATACGGAATAGGCAAGGGTGACAACAGATGTTGTAGCCCCGGCAATAGAAATAGCATCTGCCCCCAGCCTGCTCACAAAAAAAAGGTTGACCCCGACAAATAAAGATTCCATGAGCAACTCCGCAACCATAGGTACGGATAACAATACAATGGTCCGGTTAATGCTTCCGGAAATGTAATTGTTTTCCCTCCCTGAAAGAGCTTGCCACAGAAGATTAAAAACAGAGCGCGTTTTTAATAAAGCGGTTTTCATTAATTCTCATTTAGTGTTGCCATCTCCAATGTTTTTATACGATACATGGGATTGGGCAACAGCCCGCTTTTTCGCATATGCGGAAAACCTGATGTTTCATCATAACCATGGAATAAACGCCGGCTATTAAAAACAAGGCGCTTGAATTCCGGAATGAATATATCATACTTTTCAAACTTGTGTTTCAACTCCGGATGCTCTTGCTGATGCTCTAAAATTATCTGATATACACATTGCCAGAAAGACGCTTCGGGGTAATTTGCCGAAGTGTGCAATACATTACTCAAATACCTGAAAAACGCATCAAAAACGGCTATAAGGATATTTAGCGGCGCATTTTCGGGATTGGGTGATGTTACAAACATATTCTCGGAGAACTCCCGCGGTAGTTTTTCCTGTGCTTCTTCATTGAGTAATATATCCCCGACAAAGTCCTGCAAGGCTATGCGCGTAGGGACGTAATCTTTTAATACGAGTATCACATTTTGCCCGTGTGGGTCAATACAAATAGAGTGCTGATAATAAATTTGAAGTATCGGCTTAAGGTAGGCGTTAAAATAGGCTGTTAACCATTGCTCCGTGGAAAGCCCCGATCTTTCTATGAGTTCCTGGACAAGGCTTTTCCCTTCATCATCCACATATAATAAGGAAGCCATGGTCATCAGGTTTTCCCCGGGCTTTAAAAAGTTTACCGGACTCTCCCGCCAAAGTGCCCCCAAAAACTCATTATATTGATATGGCGGGTCTACGATCTTACTGTATTTGGGATGCGAATAACTGATAGAAGCCACTTCTCCCAACAACACCAATCCCATGTCCTGTAAATGGGGGTCGCTCTCCAGCATACCTTTAAGCCAGGCTGTTAAGCGGGGGGCCACAGATAGCTGTTTAGGCGACAACCCTCTTATATGGCTGGTATTTAATATGGAAATCGTGGTTTTTACATAGTGTTTATGAGGGTGGCTCTGATTAAAAAAAGTACGGATACTTTGCTGGGGACTATACAGGTCCTCTCCCACTCCTAAGGGGATTAAATATTTTTCTGCTATATCAGAAGCAAACTGCAGCACCAGTTTATTCTGCCACTGCCACGAATGCACAGGAATAAAAACGTAATCGTCTGTATTTACCTTTACGTCTGTCAGTATTTTTTTAAAAGAAGCTGTTTTTTCCTCCCCCAATTCCTTTTCGTAAAACGCCTGCCGATCCATATTTGTCATTAAACGTAAAGAAGCACGGCTTTTATGGGCGGCAATCCAGGCCAAACGTGTATTTTTATCGGCTTCGGGAGCAAACTTGCCGTAATCTTCCGAATCAAATCCGATACGTCCTTTGTTTACAATAACCCAGGGGTGTCCGTCCGCGACATGGTGCTCTATGGTCTGAAAGTCCGAATCCACCAATACGCCTGCCGGTAAGCGTCCTTTGGAATGAATAAATGCATCGGCATACAGCGTGTGTGACAACTCTTCTACATAATGAGTCAATGTAAAAGAATCCATACCAAAGGTATGCTGAAGTTCTATAAAGAAATCGGGGACGTCTACAGTGGCCAGTTCCTGTCCGTCTTCGTGTTTCCGGATACTTTCCTTTTCAACATGCCAGTAGTTCAGGAACCGCAGGCAGGCAGAAAAAGTATAATGGATGTTCTCTTTATCCGTCTCCAGTTTAAACCGGGTGAGGCCATCGGCTTCCTCACTTATGGTCTTCGGTTTTGCTATGTCTTCACGCATAAGTTCTGCTAAACTCTTGGCCAGCAACTTGCGGTTTACCTTTTGCCAGACGTTTGCATCGAGATGTTGTGCGTCTTTAAATATATCTATAGTGGTTGTCATGTTTATCTGTTTTTTAGTATTGTCTGCCTTTCTATTTAATCCCTTCGGTCACTACCGCCATATCCTCTTTTCGGGAAAGCCGGTCTTCTGCTTTTGTTACGCCAAATTCCTGAAAAGCTATACGTTTTTCCACCGTGTAAACTTCCCGGTCCGTCAACCGGTTAATGATACAGGAATTGCGGTAGGCGCCCATTCCCAGGTCAGGGGTTACCAGCCCGTGAGTGTGCAACTCGGCATTCTGGACAAAGATTTCCCCGCTGTTATTATCGATGGTATAATGGCGCTGCACATTGTACCTGCCATTATCCATACGGTCTATCCTGTCTTCAATCCCCTTCAGAAAATCCGGCTCCTTATAGGTGTAGCCCGTAGCCAGGATCACAAAATCACTTTCACAATCATAGTATTGCCGGAGTTCTGTCTGTGTAAAACGCAGCTTACAGGACCCGTTGACAGAAGTGGTCACTTCGTTCAGTTCCAGGTTAGAGCGCAATTCGACATTCAGGGGCGTATTTTCCACACTCATTTCATACAGGGTGTTGAAAATTTCATTGATCAGATCTTCATCGATCCCCTTGTAAAGCCCGCTTTGATCGGCGAGTAACTGCATTCGCTTCTCGTGTGGCAAACTGTAGAAATGGTCTACATATTCCGGCGAAGTAAGTTCCAGGGTCAGCTTGGCGTTATTTTCCAGCGGAAAGAAGTGCGACGACCGGGTAAACCAGTTTAATTGCATCCCGTCTTCGGTTGCGGGTAAAATATCCCGAAACACCTCGGCTGCACTCTGCCCTGAGCCTATAATGCTCACGGAGCTTTTTTTCAGGATATCCGGTTTATAATATAAATACTCCGAAGTATGTATCACCTTTGACAATACATTCTTATTGATAAAGTCCGGGATGTACGGGGAGGTCCCTGTTCCCAAAACCAGTTTCTCCGCATAATATTTAGATGTCATTGCGGTGCGGGTATTCAATACGGTAACCTCATACAAACCATCATCATATCCCACGGAAACCACCCGATGCGAGAACCTGCAGTTAGGCAGTTTGGAAACCGCCCATTGACAGTAGGCGTTGTACTCCTTGCGCAGGACAAAAAAATTCTCCCGGATGTAGAATCTATACAGTCTCCCGCTTTCCTTCATATAATTCAGGAAACTGAACTTGCTTGTGGGATCGGCCATGGTAACCAGGTCGCCCAGAAACGGTACCTGAAGGGTGGCATTACTCAACATCAGTCCGGGGTGCCAGTTAAAACCTTCCGACTGATCGAAAAACACGGCAGACAATTCCTCTATCGGTTCCATAAGCGCGGCAAGACCAAGGTTAAAAGGTCCGATGCCAATGCCTATTACATCATATTTCTCTTTACTACTCATCGTTTTTATTTTTTAGATCTGGGGTTCTGAAACCGGAACATTTTTTAAATCCTTTGCCGCCGGGAATTTCGCCCAGTACCACTCTCTGTGACAGAAATTGAGATTGGCCTTTTTGTCGGGCATTTCGATCACCTTTTCTATTTTGAACCCTACATGGGCCTTGTTTATCATCGAGGCCAGGGAATCAACAGCACCTTCGCCCACCATTTTCCCCACTTTCGGTTCTCCGAACACAAAATCCATCATGGATTGTGTTGCTGGGGAAGCATATTTCAACCTGGGGTCTGTCGGGGCTATGAACTGATGTGTACCGTAGTCTGTTGGCAATACGTCATAGTACTCCCCTACCACATCGCGGTTGGCCCAGTACACTTCAATATTAAAAGTGGGCACGCCATTCGCCTCCCCGATATAGCTTTGCAGTACATCTCCCGGAAGCACCGTTCGGTAGTATGTTTCGAGTTCACGGATCGGCCAGTTCATCTTCCAGATTTTTAAGGCGTGTTCCCGATGAAACCACTCATGCAGCATTTCCAGGTCACGATCTATATCGACCGGTCGTAAGGTTATGGTCACCTTCTCCTTTTCAAAATACCGGCTGAAAACAATGTCCTTCCCTCCGGGCATGATCAGTTTTTCGGAAAAAAAGTATGTGTTGAGCGGATTGGGATACGGCTTGTACACCGCGGGATTTGTTCTCGGTGCACTGGCTTCGTCCATATTGTTCAAGCTGGTCAGCAGATTGCCTTTCACCACCAGTTTGACACTGTTGAGCAGGTGAGATACAAGTCCCGTGTTATCGGATTCTTCTTCTGCCTTCAGGGATTCATATAACAGGTTGATGAGTTCCTGTTCCTTCGCGAGGCCATTTTTACCGAAAGCGTTGACCATCCCGAGCAGGTGGTTTACAACCAGGTAATATCCCCAGAAATTAATCATCCTGGGTTCAGCAATAAAAGACCTGCTTTCTTTACCGAAACCGGGAAGGATACGCTGCAATTCTTCTGCTTTTCCCTGGCGGAAGAAATAGCCCTGGTTGTCCCTGTAATAAAGTCTGAACGGAAAGAGGTCATCGTCAAATTCGATAAGCATATTCTGTTGGTGAAACTCTGCTCCGAACCCGTATTTATTAAAGATGCCTACCAATGGCCGGATGGTAATGTTCAGGTACTGATTAAACCAGGACAGGGCAACATCTTCTGCCTGTTTACCTCGTCGTTTGGCAGCTTCATTGATCAGGTTTGATATTCTCGATGCCTGCCCCAAAACACTGTCCTGACACAGGGAGGCCGCGAGGCTTACATTTTTTTCGGCAGCTTTTCCACGAAAAGGGTTTTGACGCACACTGGTGCTGAAACCATCAATAACGTTATCCTTGTAAATAACCGTTATAAATGCCGGATCGGGAATGAGTTCCACTTCCGGGAAATCCTCCCGTATGCCTTCTCCCCATTCCGTTTTCAGCAATTCACTGGCATCATAGCCCCGGTTAAGTTCATGGGGATAATTCACGCGAAAAGAGTTTGTGATTTTTACATGCAGGGAGAATTTGTACATCCATTCGCTTTCTGCATTGTATACCGTACGCACCGACGATGTTGCCGTAAATAAGGGGCCGAATTGCCCCAGGCTGAATAAAACCCGTTCCTCCTGCATCTCCTTAACCTCCGGTAGGTCCATTAAATAAGAAGCCTCCCAAGGGTGTACAGGGATTACTTTCCATTCCGGATACCGGTCCAGTAATGCTTTCATTTCTGAAGCCGTATCCTTTGAAATTTCGCTTCTTAATTCACTGGTTATTAATGACGCTCCGGAACTTTTTTCAACTACACAGTCAGGGTGAATGAGAAAATAATGCAGTTGAAACCTCCCTCCCGTTTCCGGGGAATATTTTTCCAGTTCGGCAGCGGAAAAACCTTCCCTGCTTTTGGGCAGCGGATGCACACTATGGCCCAGTACCAGGGACTGTTCCGATTCGATAAAGGTTTGTTCTGGGCGATTAACGGTACGTTTATTTTTATCAAAATTCGCCAGATATGCTGCGAGATTATCAATACTGTTCTCCATACGTGCTTTGACGGGCATGGTATCTGCATCGGGATAATTTTCCCTCGCAAATGCTGTAGCCAGTTCGACAAAGTGCAGCGGGTCTATTTCCCTGATCTCATCGGTTTCGCAATTACGCTCTGCAACCGGGAAACCAAAAGAATGTATACCGCTTTCGGAAAAGTATGTCAAAGGGGCAAATACTTCCACACCAATAGCGGCGAAATCAAATTTCAGGAAGGAATCATGACCAACGGACCGCATATGATCGGCCAGGGCCGGATCGTATTTCGGGATGCCTTCGTAACGGCTCCAGTTACTGAATTCCCGGCAATAGCAGTTTAGCAGGGATTTAAAATTGATCTGTTCGGCCTGCGGGCGAAACCCGGTTAAGTTGTAGGTACTCATGTCCATGTTGTTTTATAATGGTAAGAATGTTTTGTATATCGGTAATGGTGGTCAGGGGATTGAAAATGGTGAATTTGAGGTAAAACGCTCCATTTACTTTGGTGCTGGCCAGCAATACTTCACCACTGAAAAAGAGGCTTTTTTTGATGTATTGGTTGAGTTTGCACAATTCGTCCTTCTCCGAACCTTCTGTATAGCGGAAGACCAATACCCCCATATCCGAATGGCACAGCAGTTCAAAACTGTCATCATTTTCGATAGAATCGGCTGCTTCCCTGGTGGTTTCTATAATGGTATCGGTATATTGTCCGAGTTTTTCTTTTCCCAGGTAACGAAGTGTGCACCAAAGTTTCAGGGCATCAAAACGGCGGGTGCTCTGAACAATGGACTTATTGATCTGCGCCGGCAGTTCGTCGTAATCCTGTTCTTTGGGGTTCAGGTAATCGGCATGGTGCTTTATAATGTTAAGGTGAAGTTTATTTCGCACGATAAATGCACTGCTGCTGATGGGCTGAAAGAAAGATTTGTGATAATCGACAGTCACTGAATCAGCTTGCTCAATACCTGCCAGAAGGTGCCTGTATTTTTCGGTCAGTAACAATCCGCAACCATAAGCGGCATCTACATGGAGCCATAAACGGTGTTTCCGGGCGGTATGGGCAATATCCGAAAGAGGGTCCACATTGCCAAAGTCCGTGGTACCGGCGGTGGCCATCACAGCAATGGGGATATTGCCTTTTTCCCGTTCCCTCGCTATGGCTTCTTCCAGTTTTTGAGGGTCCATGCGATAACGTCCATCCGTTTCCACATGAACAATGGCTTGTTCACCCAACCCCATGATGGAAGCATTTTTGTGATTGCTGAAGTGGGCTTTTCCGGAAACAAAAACGCGGAACCTGGTAGCTTCGGGCGGACAACCATCCAGTTTGATGTTCCGGTTCAGGTGTTTCAGTGCAAAAAAGTCTCTTGCCAGCAATAACCCCATCAAATTGCTCTGAGACCCCCCGGCGGTAAAAATACCGTCGCAATCGGAAGGAAATCCGATCTGCGCTCCGGTCCAGGCTATCAGCTTTCTTTCCATAAAGGTCCCCCCGGCACTCTGGTCGTAAGTGTCCTGGGAAGAATTTATGGCACTTATCAATACTTCGGCAGCAAGTGCAGGTATGACCACCGGACAATTAAGGTGTGCTATGTACTGCGGAAGATGATAAGCTGTGGCGTGCTTTACATAGAGTTCATCCACTTCGTTCAATAAACTCTCGTAATCGGGCAGGGGCACCTCAAAGTCCACCGCCTCTACCCTGGTCCTGATATCGGCCGGTTTAATTCCGCTGAAAGGTTTGCGGTTGTTTTTCAAAAATCCCGTAACCCGCTCCTGTGCCAATCGAATAGCCCGGACATATTCGTCACAGGTCTGCTCATAAAAAATATCTTTACAAAGCTCCTCACGGGAGGAAAGTACGGTAGGAGAAGGGACTTCTTCATTCATTAATGTTTCATTCATAAGGCTTTAAGGTTTAAGTTCAGGTAAGATTTATTGCAGGTAAATTACTTTTTCAGACAAGGGACTTCGTCTCTTTTCCGGCAGGGGAAGTGCATCGGAATAATATCCCAGGTAGAGCAGGCCCAACGATGTTTCGTTTTCTGCCAGGCCGAATTCCTCGATATAATCAATGGCCACGCTTTTAGTGCTCCAGTAACTGCCAATCCTGTTGGCCGTACAGGTAAGGGCCATATTCTGCACTGCGGACGACACCGCGGCAATCTCTTCCCATTCCGGGAGGCCCGATTTCCTGTTCCTCACCAGGACCACACCGATCAAACATGCGGCATTCAGGGGATAATTGCGGAGATCGGACAGTTTTTTCTCAGCGGTTTCAGGCGGGAACTTCTCGGTGTAGTGGTCCTTATAGTACGCGGCCATATATTCGCCATACGCTTCCAGGTATTTTCCTCTGAGAACAATGAACCGCCACGGCTCTGTCATTTTATGGGTGGGCGCCCGGGTGGCATTGACCAGGATTTCTTCGAGCAATTTGTCGGGCAGGTCCTTCTTTATAAAATCTTTGGCGTAAATACTCCTTCTGTTCCGGATATTCCGTGAGACTTCCCCGGACAGATCAAAGGAAATCGGCATGTTTTTTTCGATAGTTTCTTTTTTCAAGTTCATTTTTCAGGTAAAAAATTCAGGTCATTTATTGCTATTTAGACTAATTAAAAATATATTTGTAGGTATAAATATTTATTTAGACTAATTAAAAACAAAACTATAAACATTAATTTTTAAATCAAAATAAATATGAAATATTTTATTCCCTTATCGACAAGTTAACCTTAAAACACACTAATAAAGTAAGTTACGAAGCTATTATTCAAACAACTTATCATGAACAATTCAAATGTCTTTTTACAAATTCTAAACGATTTACAACATGGAATTACAACCAATTACCACATCTGAAAGACCTGCTCAGCACGCCTCTGCACATGCCCCCGCCCCAACTGCTCCCCTGATCATCGAAATAACGCCACAGGAACGAAATACCTTATCGAGTGTCGGCAATCTGCTTGCAAAGGCATTTAACAGTTATGAAAATCCGGACTACATTGCTGCGCTCCACCTTCATGCATTCCAGCTATTGCCTGAGCGAGTTACCCGGATATTAAGCCGGTTCGGAACCGATTTTTCCGCCGGCCAGTACGGCGCCATAATCTTTAAAGGGCTTCTGGAAGTAGACCAGGATGCCCTGGGCCCTACACCTCCCAACTGGCAACAGGCCGACTATGGTAAACTCAACAAATACGGTTTTATCTGTTCACTTCTTCACGGCGCCGTCCCCTCCAAACCCGTGCAATATTACGCCCAGCGCAAGGGCGGGGGATTACTGCACGCTATTATTCCGGATGAAAAGATGAGTAAAACCCAGACGGGTGCGGGATCAAAAACCGATTTGTTTGTACATACGGAAGACGCCTTTTTATTGAACCAGGCCGATTTTTTAAGTTTCCTTTACCTGCGAAATGAAGAAAGGGTGCCCTCAACTTTATATTCCATCAGGTCTCACGGAAAAATAAACACCACTATGGAAAAACTGTTTGCCCCCATTTATCAATGTCCCAAAGACGCCAACTATGCCCGGGGGAAGACTCCGGAACGGGGGCCTGCCACATCTGTCCTCTACGGAAACAAGCAACTCCCTTTTATCCGTTTCGACGCGGCCGAACAAATATTTAACGAAAAAGCCGGGCAAAGTCAGGAGGCCCTGAATAATCTAACCGATTTCTGGAACGAGGCCAAACCATTGATCAACAATAATTTCATTCCGGAATCGGGAGATGTTGTCTTTGTGAACAATCATTTATGCGCTCACGGACGAAGTGCCTTTACCGCCGGCCAGCGGAATGAAAACGGGAAGATCGTAAAGTGTGAACGCCGGCAAATGCTCCGGATGATGAGTAAAACAAGCCTTATCCATATCCGGTCGGTCACCGACACAAACGATCCTTATTTCATTATGGAAGAGCATCTGGGAAAGGTTTTCGCTACAGATTGAGCAAAAACAGGGGAAAGCCACAAGATCAAACAGGTTACAGGTCCGCATTTATTGCACATGCAACCTGTAACCTGTAACCTGTAACCTGTAACCAATGAACAAACGGTTCAACCGAGGTCCTTAGGCTTTTTCCCCGATTTCCTGGTGTCCTCTTTGGTAAGTACTTTAAAATCGGCGGTTTTCGGAAGACTGTCAAGGATATGCACAAATTCCGGGGGGAGTCCCGTAAGTTTCCGGGTATTCATATCTATCCAGGCCCCCATCATTTCACAATGGGCAAAATTCCTTCCCTTGTCGTCATAAAAGTTGTGATGAAACTCAAAAAACTTACCGTCTTCGCTCATTCCGGCAAGTTCCAGGGACACTTTTACAGGTTTTCCCGCAAATACTTCCCTGAAATAATACACGTGTTCATAAAATACCACGGGGCCAATATGATGTTTGACCAGTTCCTTCTGGGTAAGCCCGTTCTCAATAAGGAACGACATACGGGTATGACTCATAAAGTTGATATAAGCCGAATTGGCCAGGTGGCGATTGGCATCAATATCGCTCCATCGAATGTCAAATTCTTTCAAATACATTGTTCACACCTTTTTATTGCTATGCATGCATAATAATTGTAAAGGTAAGACTTTTTGTGAAACCGGGAACTCCCTGCAACCCTATCATCAAATATCACAAAAAGGGGCTTAAAATATGTTAAAAACACCCGCCAAAATCTGTTTTATTGCCTATATTAGTGGCTTCAAACCATTAATAACGAAAAAGCCGGTCCGGATATCTCTTCACCCGAGTTAAAATGCTATACAACTTATCCGGTGGCTTCAAACGCTAAACAGATGAAAAAAATATTGCTGACAATGGCACTGGGCACTGCCATGGTATTGGTAAGTTGCGGAGAAAAAAAAGAAAAAAAGGAAAAATTCAGTTACGAAAGGACGCAGACCGAAAAGAAAGCCGATAACGCAGGAGCAGAAGCTTCAAAAGTCCCGGTAGACCTTGACAACAAAGGCATAGGTCCTGTCGAGGAAGTAGAATTCGGAGATATTGACCAGGACATGGTGTCCACGGGCGAAGAAGCATTTAAGACAAAATGTACGGCCTGCCATAAAACGGACCAGAAATTTATAGGCCCCGCCCTCACAGGAATTTACGAACGCAGAAGTCCGGAATGGGTGATGAACATGATGCTCAACCCCGATGAAATGCAGAAAAAGGACCCCATAGCCAAAGCACTTGTTGAAGAGTACAACGGCACCCTGATGCTCAACCAGAACCTTACGGAAAATGAGGCCAGGGCCATCGCGGAATTTTTGAGAACACTTTAAGATCAGGCTTTAAAAATATAATATTTCATCCCTCTTCCCTTACCGGGGAAAGAGGGATTATTTTTTGTAAATTGAAAGGGAATTATGAGCAATACCAAAATAAGGGACCTGAAGATCGATATCCTGTCGGATAACTGGTACATCTTAAAGAAAGCCACCTTCGAATACCGGAACAAAAGCGGAAAATGGCAGGTTCAGCAACGGGAAGCATACGACCGCGGCAACGGGGCCACCATACTGCTCTACAACCGGCAAAATAAAACGGTTATGCTCACCAGACAGTTCCGGATGCCCACCTACCTCAACGGTAATGATACGGGCATGATGATCGAGGCCTGTGCGGGCCTGCTGGATACAGACAGCCCGGAAGAGTGTATAAAACGGGAAGCGGAAGAAGAAACCGGTTACAGGATCACTGAAGTACATAAGATATTCGAAGCGTATATGTCGCCCGGCTCCGTAACCGAGATTATCCATTTTTTTACCGGGGAATATTCCAGGGAAATGAAAGTGAGCGAAGGTGGCGGACTGGCAAGTGAACACGAAGAAATAGAAGTACTGGAATTCCCTTTTGCAGAAGCACTGAACATGATATCCGACGGCAGGATAAAGGATGCCAAAACGATCATGCTCCTGCAGTATGCCCGGATAAACGGGCTGTTTTCCTGAAAGCGGAATGAAACTGAAAGCGATACATATATTAACGAACGACCTGACCGGAACCGGAAGTTTTTACCGAGAGGTTCTGGGGCTCCCGATTGTGTCTGACGCCCCGTCTGTTCTCCGTATCAAAGCCGGGACAACAATGCTATTTTTTCACAGGTCGGAAGCGGCCCAGCCCGTATATCACCTGGCTTTCGATATTCCCAACAACAGGTTGAAAGAGGCCCGTGAACAGCTGGAAGAGAAAGTCCGTATCCTGCCCGTATCTCCCGGAAAAACCATAGCCGATTTCACAAGCTGGAACGCAAAGTCCTTTTACTTCCATGACAATAACGGTAACGTACTGGAATACATCACCCGCTACGACCTTAAAAACAAATCGGAAAAAGCATTTGACGGATCTTCGGTACTTCATATCAGCGAAATCGGTATGGCTACCGAAAATGTTCCAAAACTTGCCTCCAAAATCACTTCCGAATATGGTATCGCCCTGTATCCCAAACAGCCTCCGCAGGAGCACTTCACCGTTATGGGTGATGAAAACGGGCTGTTTATCCTCGCAAGTGACAAAAGAAACTGGTTTCCTACGGACAAAAAATCGGAACCTTACTGGACAAAGATTGTTTTCTCCACAGCTCAGGGAGACCGGGAATTGATTCATTCCGGCAGAAAAAAATAAAGGCCCGTGTTTACAGGCCTTTTTTGCATGTGATGCTTCGGTTGGTCTACAGAAAATCGTCTACCTTTTTATAGGCTTCAATTACGGCAAGTTCACCTTCGGCATCCGGCCTGGAATTTCCGTGTTCCATACCTACCACGCCTTTGAAGCCTCTGTCATAAATATATTTAAAAACGTTCTTGTAGTTAATTTCTCCGGTAGTCGGTTCGTTCCGCCCGGGATTGTCCCCTACCTGAAAATAAGCGATCTCATCCCAGCTGGCCTCAATATTCGGAATAAGGTTGCCTTCGGTAATCTGCTGGTGATAGATATCGTACAGTATCTTGCAGGAAGGTGAGTTTACCGCCTTGCACACCTCATAGGCCTGTGCAGACTTGGTGAGGAACATGCCGGGATGGTTCATATAATTGAGCGGCTCCAATACCATGGTTATGCCGTGCGGCTCCAGGATACCGGCCGCCTGCTTCAGCGATTCCACTACATTGGCCGTCTGATAGCCCGGCTCCTTCCGCAGGTCTACATGGCCCGGCACAACGGTTACCCACTTTGCATTTACTCTTTTGGCCACTTCCACGGAATTCCGGATATCCGTCAGGAATTCTTCCCGTTTGCCCTTGTCCCCACCGGCCAGGTTGGGCTCGTTCCAGTAGATCTTATGGGCTACGAACACGCCCATCTCAATGCCGAGGTTCTCCATGGTTTTGGCCATGGCTTCCTGCACATCGACCGACCGGCCACTCATACCGTTGTCTTCAAAAGCTGTAAAACCCTGTTCGGCCATGTATTCGAGCTGGGAAATAACGTCTCCTCCGGCATTGTGCTTGAACATCCCGTCGTGGGGCGCATATTTCAGATTGAAATTGTGTTTGCCCTTCTGTTTCCGGGCACTGTCCGGAAAACCGAAAGCTCCGGTGGTAGTCACCGAAGCTCCCAAAGTTGCCATAAGAGAGTTTTGTACAAATGTTCTTCTTTTCACAATGGTTGGTTTAAAAATGGTATCCGGAAACCGGATATCCCGGTCACCTCATATAGTATTTCGTTGAAAAGACAAAGGTTATAAAGACCACAATTTTCCTCCGGTAACCTCTTCCAGGGAAACACATCCTTTCTGTTCACCCGGAATGGGATCATAGGCAAGGACTTCCTCTCCTATATATTCACTGATCTTAAACCCGTAGATGGTCTTTCCTCTTATATCCTTGACGAAGCCAAAGACCAGGGCGTCTTCATTTTCCGGAGCAGCGCCGTCATCTGTATTCTTATAATCCCTTAGCTTTCTTTCCAGGTCTTTTCTCTGGTCTTCACCGACGCCCAGTGAAGAAGCTATGATTTTTTCCACTTCTTCCGCCTTGACCCCGGGAAGATCTTCCGGATTTTTCACCCCGAGTTTATTCGTGAAGGCCTTCATCCCGTCTTTTGCCAATTTCTGGTCTTCGGGACTGTACACTTCATTGATATATTTATCTATAAACTGCGGTACATTCAATTCTGCCGCACCGGGAAGGTCATCAGTCCTGGGTAGAATAATATCCACCATTTTAGACAATACACTGCCTTCTTCAGGACTGAAAAATTCCGGGGTCCATTCCACCTTCGGGTCGCCCGTACAGCTTTGCAGTATGCTCATCAGGGTCGGGGTGGCTGCAACAAACCCCAGGGAAAGCCCTATATTTTTTATCGCTTCTCTTCTTTGCATGGCATTTGTTTTAGATGTTCATTTTTTTCAGTTCATTCACCGCATGATCTGCTGCCCTGGCAGTAAGTGCCATATAGGTGAGTGACGGGTTTACACAACTCGCAGAGGTCATGGCAGCACCGTCGGTTACATACACATTCGATACGGCATGCAGTTGATTGTTTCCGTTAAGTACGGAGGTTTTCGGGTCTCTGCCCATACGTGCCGTTCCCATTTCATGAATACCGAGACCGGGAGCCCCGGGATTGTCATAAGGTGATATATCTTTGAAACCTGCAGCTTCCAGCATGTCTACGGCCTGTTGCTTCATGTCTTTACGCATGTTGTATTCGTTTTCCCTGAACTTCGCATCGAATGTCACGGTTGGCAAGCCCCATTTATCTTTCTTTTCATAATCCAGGAACATCTTGTTGTCGTGGTGCGGAAGCATTTCTCCGAAAGCCGTCATTCCAACACTCCATTCTCCGGGTTTCAGAATGTCTTCTTTCAATTTCGCACCATAGCTCAGTTCTTTTACGGATGAAGCCCAATCGCCTCTTCCGCCGCCGCCCTGGTAGCCATAGCCGCGGAGGAAGTCTTTCCGGTCGGTTTTTCCACCAAGATTTTGGAATCTCGGGATATAAAACCCGTTAGGTCTTCGTCCTTTAAAGTATTTATCTTCATAACCTTCCACTTTTGCAGAAGCGCCTACCTGGAAATGGTGGTCCATCAGGTTGTGCCCGAGTTCTCCGGAATCGTTGCCCATTCCTTCGGGAAAACGCTCGGATTTGGACTGCATCAGGATGGAAGTAGAACCTATGGCCGAAGCACAAACAAAGATCACCTTGGCCTTGAATTCCAGTGTTTCATTGCTCTCGGCATCGATGATCCTCACTCCGGTAGCCCGTTTTTTATCTTTATCATACATGATCTCATGCACAATAGAGAAGGGTCTCAGCGTCATATTCCCGGTCTTTTCGGCAGCGGGAAGTGTAGAAGAGTTACTGCTGAAATATCCACCGAACGGGCATCCCCGCATACAGCGGTTCCTGAACTGGCAATGACTTCTTCCGTCAAACTGTCCGCCTGTTATGTGTGCTACCCTTCCAATGGTCAATAATCTGCCATCATCAAATTTTGAAGCCATGGCTTTTTTTAAGTCTTCCTCCATACACATTAATTCCATGGGAGGTAAGAACTGTCCGTCCGGTAATTGAGGGAGCCCTAATTTTTCGCCGCTAACCCCTATGTGTTTCTCTACATAATCATACCAGGGCGCTATATCTTTATATCGTATGGGCCAGTCGACAGCTACACCCTCTTTTAAATTGGCCTCAAAATCAATGTCACCATGCCTGTAACTCTGCCTTCCCCACATAATGGAGCGCCCACCAACGTGATATCCTCTCATCCAGTCAAAACGCTCTACCTCATTGTAAGGGTGTTCCAGATCATTCACAAAAAAGTGTTTGGTATCCTGATTAACTGTATAGCCCGTCCTTGCCTGTTTTCCTTGTTTTCGGAGATCCTCCTGAGTAGGTCTCCCCCCGTTTTCCATATCCCAGGGATCGAGGTGCATTGTAGGATAGTCTTCTATATGCTTTACCATACGCCCCCTTTCCAGCACCAAAGTCTTTAATCCTTTCTCACACAATTCCTTAGCAGCCCATCCGCCACTGACTCCGGTGCCTATAACAATAGCATCGTACTCCTCCTGCGGAGGGTTATAATACATAGTGCCCATTATTTTGTATTTGTTTTTATATTAGAGTAAGCCTCAAATATATAAATTTTATATATTTTTCGATAAATTTTTTTGTAAGATAAATACATATTACTTTTAAAACTTATTATTTTAGCAATTCTGAAATATAAAATATCCTTTACAATGAACAGACGAAATTTTATCGAAAATTCCGGTAAAGCCAGCATAGCCTTATCGTTACTGGGACTATATGCGTGTAAAAATTCGAAAAAAGACCAGGGAACTACAATTACTACTCCTGAAGAAACAGCCGCCAAGACAGAAAATATCCCCTTTTTTAAACTTTCCCTGGCCCAGTGGTCCATCCACAAAATGATCCTCGAAGAGGGATTTGATCCGTTCAATTTTGCAGAAAAAGCCAAAGGATGGGGTTTTGAAGGTCTGGAATATGTAAGTCAGTTATATACCGGGGAGTTGGAAAAAAATCCCAACACCGCTGCTGCAATGGATAACCTCGTCAGGGAACTCAACAAGCGAAGTACCGACAACGATATAAAAAACCTCATCATCATGGTCGATGCCGAAGGCAACCTCGGCATTAAAGATGAAGCGGAACGGATGAAAGCCATAGAAAACCATCACAAATGGATCGATGCCGCCGCTGCACTGGACTGTCATTCCATACGTGTCAACCTTTTCGGCGAACAGGAGGTCGATGCCTGGAAACGGTATTCTGCCGAAAGCCTCTCTAAACTTGCGGAATATGCGGCAAAATCCAATATCAATGTTCTGGTGGAAAACCATGGAGGTTTCTCTTCCAATGCAGCCCTCCTGGCGGAAGTGATGAAAGAAGTCAATATGGATAACTGCGGCACACTACCCGATTTTGGTAATTTCTGTCTGAAAAGAGAGAACGGCGAGCCCTGGGGAGCTCCTTGTGTGGAGGAATACGACAAATATAAAGGTGTAAAGGAATTAATGCCATTTGCCAAAGCAGTAAGTGCCAAGTCATACGATTTTGACGAAGCCGGAAACGAAACCACCATAGACTACGTTAAAATACTGCAAACAGTTAAAGATGCAGGATATACCGGTTATGTGGGCGTGGAATACGAAGGCGACAGGCTCAGTGAAGAAGAAGGTATACTGGCCACCAAAAAGCTATTGATAAATACAGCCAAACAGCTCTCATAAAACCTACAGTCTGTTCAACAAGTAAAAAAATCTAACGCAAACCCGAAACTAACATAATTTATCTATGAATAAAAAAACACAATTCCAGCTATCCCTGATGATGTTCCTCGAATTCTTTATCTGGGGAGGATGGTTTGTATCCCTGGGGACTTTTCTGGGGCATAACCTCAACGCATCCGCCGGACAGTCGGCCCAGGCGTTTTCCACACAGTCCTGGGGCGCTATTATTGCCCCGTTCATTATAGGACTCATCGCCGACAGGTATTTTAATGCCGAACGTATTTTGGGGGTTCTTCACCTTATAGGCGCAGTACTTATGTACCAAATGGCGGGCACAACAGATTTCACCGCTTTTTACCCCTATGTACTGGGATATATGATATTGTACATGCCTACCCTGGCTTTGGTGAACTCCGTCGCCTTTAACCAGATGAAAGACCCGGCCAAGGAATTTTCCTTCGTACGCGTTTTCGGTACCATAGGATGGATCATTGCAGGAGTGCTCATAAGCCGTGTTTTCCATTGGGATTCTTCCGAAGGTGTAGAAAACGGAATGCTTAAAAATACCTTTTTAATGACCGCAATTGCTTCCGGCATACTGGGAATTTTCAGTTTCACACTTCCCAAAACACCGCCTAAAGTAGGCAAAGGGGAAAAAGTTACCCTGTCTGACGTGCTGGGACTGGAAGCCTTAAAACTTCTGAAGGACAAAAATTTCCTCATGTTTTTCATCTCTTCCGTACTCATCTGTATTCCGCTGGCCTTCTACTACCAGAACACCCACCCGTTCCTCACGGAAACAGGTTTACAGAACCCTACGGAGAAAATGGCCATTGGTCAGGCTTCCGAAGTCCTGTTCATGCTGTTGCTGCCTTTCTTCTTTAAAAGATTCGGTTTTAAAAAGACCATTCTGGCCGGAATGCTGGCATGGACCGTACGGTACCTGCTCTTTGCCTATGGCGATTCGGGAGAGCTTGCCTTTATGCTCATTATAGGTATCGCCCTGCACGGTATCTGTTATGATTTTTTCTTTGTATCGGGACAAATATACACCGACACCAAGGCCGGAGAAAAATACAAAAGTGCAGCACAGGGACTCATAACACTGGCCACTTATGGTGTGGGGATGCTTATCGGGTTTTGGGTAGCCGGACAGATCACAGACAAGTACCTGGCAGCCGACGGCTCTCACAATTGGGAAAACATCTGGATATTCCCGGCCATTTTCGCTTTTGGTGTATTGCTGTTTTTTGTAATTTTCTTTAAAAATGAAAAAATCGAATATAAAGAGTCATAAATAATTCCAAACTAAACATAAGACAACAAGTACATATGATTTAAAGAAAGGGCGGCGTGAGAATACCTCATTACGGACATGACCTTTTGAACATAAACGGAAATCCGGATGGCCCGGATTTCCATTTAATTTTTTCGCCCTTCCCCTTTTTATTTCAATTTTAAGAACAACAATACAATTAATAACATACTAATTACAACATGAGCAATAAAATCAGATTAGGAATTCTCGGAGGTGGTGGCGATTCGTTAATTGGAGTATTACACCGCGTGGCTTCCTCCATGTACGACAGTTACCAGTTAGTAGGCGGCGTGTTTAATCCCGATTTTGATCAGAACATCGGGTTTGCCGAAAAAACAGGCATCCCCACCGATCGGGTATACAGGGATTTCGACACCCTTATCGAAGAAGAACTCAAACTTCCCGAAACCGAAAGAATGCAGGTGATCTCTGTTTTAACACCCAACTTTCTTCACTTCCCCATGGCAAAAAAGCTATTGGAAAGCGGTTTTAATGTCATTTGTGAAAAACCAATGACCACCACTTATGAAGAAGCCAAAATCTTAAAAGATACGCTCCGCAGGTCCAATGTCATTTTTGCGGTAACCTATACCTATACCGGGTATCCCATGGTACGCCAAATGAAGGAAATGATCGCATCGGGTGCTATCGGCACCATTCAAAAAATCGATGTACAATACTACCAGGGATGGATCAACCCCATTATTCACGATGAGGAAAAGCGCGCCGCTACCTGGCGCCTAGACCCGGAAAAATCGGGGATCAGTTGTTGTATCGGCGACATCGGTACGCACGCCTTCGACATGATCGAATACGTTACAGGAATGGAAGTAAAAGAGATACTTGCAGACCTCAATTATGTATACAATGACAATAAAATGGACGTCGATGGCACCGTACTCCTCCGTTTCTCGGAATTTGTAAAAGGGCTTATCCGGACCAGCCAGATCGCTACGGGAGAGGAAAACAACTTCACCGTGAACATTTACGGAAATAAGGGCGGCCTGAAATGGGAACAGGAAAACCCCAATTACCTCTATCACTTAACAGAGACCGAACCTTTAAAAGTATTAAAGCCCGGGCATCCCTATAACAGTGAGCTGTCGCTGGACGGTAGTAAATTGCCTCCGGGACACCCCGAAGGTATCTTCGACTCCATGGGCAATATCTACAAAGGTGTTGCCAGGGCCATCAGGAAAGAAACCTATCACCCCGGGGAATTCCCCGTGATGAACGATGGTGTACGCGGTATGAATTTTATTGAAAGAGTGGTCGAGTCGCACGACAAAGGAAATGTTTGGGTAAAGGTATAATCTCCGTTAACTTTGACTATATTTTTGAAACCCATATTTAATCCGTAAAAAGCGTACATAATGAGAAAATTAAGAATGGGCATGGTAGGCGGTGGAATCGGTTCTTTTATGGGCGGCGTCCACCGAAAAGCATCCGCCATGGACGGCATGATAGAACTGGTATGCGGTGCTTTCAGCAGCACTGCGGAAAAATCCAGGGAAACCGGGAAATCACTTTACCTGCCTGAAGACCGCTGTTACGGCAGTTTTCAGGAAATGATCCTAAAGGAAAAAGAACTTCCCGAAGGGGAGCGTATGGACTTTGTAGCTATAGTTACCCCGAACCACCTTCATTTCGAACCTGCAAAAACGGCTCTGGAAAACGGCTTCCATGTGGTGTGCGACAAACCCATGACACTCACCGTGGAAGAAGCCCAAACCCTGGAAAAACTGGTTGAGAAAACCGGACTTTTATTTGCCCTTACACACAATTATACTGGTAATGCCATGGTAAAACAAGCCCGGATGATGGTAGAAAACGGTGACCTCGGGGAGATCAGGAAAATACATGTACAGTATTTACAGGGATGGATGGCTGCGGAACTCGACGAGCAGGCCGCCATAAAACCCTGGAGGGCCGACCCGAAAAAATCGGGTATAGGAGGTTCTCTGGCCGATATAGGGACGCATGCCGAAAACCTGGTCTCGTATATCACGGGGTCAACTATTTCTGAGATCGCAGCCGATCTCGGAAGAATCGGGGAAGGCCGGGTACTGGATAATGACGGAAATATCCTGTTCCGCATGAAAAACGGGGCAAAAGGTACCATGTCCATCTCGCAAATCGCCGTAGGTGAAGAAAACGACCTATCTATCAGGGTATACGGGAGTAAAGGAAGCATACAGTGGAACCAAGAAGATTCCACCCGGCTTTATGTAAAATGGACGGATAGGCCCGAACAGACCCTAACACCGGACGGAAATGACATTTACAAAGAAGTAAGAGCCGTTTCCAGAATACCCAAGGGACATCCCGAAGGATACCTGGAAGCTTTTGCCACCATTTACAGGAATTTTGGCAGACACCTTATGAGTGTACTGGAAAACAAACCCGTTGAAAAGCCTGATTATCCTACGGTAAGTGATGGTGTAAACGGGGTTCAATTCATATATGCCGCCGTAAAGAGCGATAAAAACAATGCGGCCTGGGAGAAGGTATAGTGAATAAGAATATAGAAGGGTGGATTACGAAGTATTTACAATCATATTTAAAAGATAAAATTCAGTATTCGAAATTCTATATTCATCATTTCCTCCGGAATATTTAAAAAAGTAAAACGTATAAAAACCACATTTCAAATGAAAACCATAAAAGGCCCCGCCGTATTTCTGGCACAGTTTGTAGACAGCAAAGCACCTTTCAACTCCCTGGACGGAATGTGTAAATGGGCTGCCGGGCTGGGGTACAAGGGCATTCAAATACCTACATGGGAAACCTTTCTCATCGATCTCGACAAAGCCGGAAGTACCGATGAAACCGAAGGACAGGCCTATTGCGACGAATTGAAAGAAAAAGTAGCCTCCTACGGCCTGGAGATCACGGAACTCTCTACACATTTACAAGGGCAGTTGGTGGCCGTTCACCCGGCCTATGACATTATGTTCGACAATTTTGCCCCCGATACCTATAAAAACAATCCCAAAGCCCGTACCGAATGGGCAGTAGACCAGGTAAAAAAAGCCGCGGTGGCCAGCCGGAGATTAGGCCTTAAAGTTCATGCCACATTCTCCGGTTCCCTGCTCTGGCATACGGCACACCCCTGGCCGCAACGCCCTGCCGGACTCGTGGAAATGGGATTCGAAGAACTTGCCAAACGCTGGAAGCCCATTCTCGACAGCTACGATGAAAATGATGTCGACGTATGCTACGAAATACATCCCGGCGAAGACCTTCACGACGGAGATACCTTCGAAAGGTTTTTGGAAGCGACCAACAATCACAAAAGAGTGAATATTCTCTATGACCCGAGCCATTTTGTACTGCAACAACTGGATTACATCACCTATATCGATCATTATCACGAATTCATAAAATCCTTCCATGTCAAGGATTCCGAGTTCAATCCTACAGGTAAAAAAGGTGCTTTCGGCGGATTTAACGACTGGAGGGACCGGGCCGGGAGATACCGCTCACTCGGGGACGGCCAGGTAGATTTCAAAACCATTTTCACCAAGCTCACGGAATACGGATGTGACGTATGGGCCGTTATGGAATGGGAGTGCTGCATAAAATCACCCGAACAGGGGGCACGCGAAGGCGCCCCGTTCATACAAAGCCACATTATCGAAGCCACCGAAAAAGCATTTGACGATTTTGCAGGGGCCGAGATCGACAATGAAAAACTGAAAAGAATACTGGGGCAGTAAATCCCCCGGAAAACCAAAAAACACTAAACAATAATGAAAAAGATAGGATTCTGCGCACTTTCCCTGCTCTTCCTGGCAGGATGTAAAGAAGCAAACAAAAAAGACACTAAGGAAGCAACTAAAAAAGAAGATATCGCTGCCGTAAAAGAGCAGAAAAAACAGGAAGAAGGGGAATGGACACCCCTTTTTGACGGGAAAACCTTTGCGGGATGGCACGGCTACAATACCGATAAAATATCACCCGAATGGAGCATTGAGGACGGAGCCATGGTGCTGACCCCGGACAACGACAGCAAGGCTGAAGGTAAAAACCTGGTCACTGACAAGGATTACACGAATTTCAAACTGTCTCTGGAGTGGAAAATATCCGAAGCCGGCAACAGCGGTGTATTCTGGGGAATCAAAGAAATACCCGAACTTCACGAACCCTATCAGACCGGACCAGAAATACAGGTGCTCGATAACGAAAAACACCCCGATGCCAAGGCAGGTACCACCCACCAGGCAGGAGCATTGTATGACATGATAGCTCCTTCCGAAAAAGTAGCAAAACCAGTCGGGGAATGGAATACCATGGTCCTGAAAATAGATCACAATGCCAATGAAGGCAAGGTATGGCTCAACGGTACGGAGATCGTTAAATTTCCCGTACATGGCGAGGAATGGGAAAACATGATAAAAAACTCCAAATTCAATGGCTGGGAAGGTTTCGGAGCGTATAAAACCGGAAAGATCGGACTGCAACATCACGGTAATAAAGTGTCATTCCGAAACATTAAGATCAAGGAACTACAATAAAAACCAGTCGGAAAAATGAAAAAAACACACATACTGGTTATAGCTATCCTTATGGGCGGCATTTATACTTATGCACAGGAAAAAACCATGCAAAAAGAACCCACAAAACCCGAAGAAACCGAAATTTATCACCCTGTCCCGCCAAAAGTAGCCCCGGCTGCGGATAACGGTGCGCCCAGTGATGCTATTGTCCTGTTCGACGGTAAGGACCTGAGTAATTGGGTAAGCACAAAGAATGGTACCAAAGCGGGGTGGACGTTAAACCCTGATGGCAGTATGTCGGTAAAACCCGGTGCGGGAGACATACAAACCAAAAAAGATTTCGGAAGCGTCCAGCTCCACCTGGAATGGAAATCTCCCGAAAAAATAGAGGGCGAAGGTCAGAACCGGGGCAATAGTGGTGTATTCCTGCAAGACCGTTACGAGATCCAGATACTGGACAACAACAATAACGACACTTACGTGAACGGACAGGTAGGCGCTGTGTACAAACAAAGCGTTCCCCTTGCTAGGGCCTCCGTAAAAACCGGAGCGTGGAATACCTATGACATCATCTATCACGCACCGGAATTCAACGATGCCGGTGAAAAGACAAAAGCCGGGACATTTACCGTCATTCACAACGGCATCCTCGTACAGGACCATGTTGAAATAAAGGGGACCACAGAATACATTGGCTGGCCGAAGAACAAGCCGCACGGCAAAGCCCCGATACGGCTACAGGACCACGGCAGTACAGTGAACTATCGCAATATATGGGTAAGGGAATTATAGTCCCTTACCTCTTTTATTCTTAACTCTCATGCTGCACTTTCGCAAAGCCGAAGAAAAAGACATCCCTTTCATCGTGCAGATGATCGCCGATGACAAATTGGGGAAACTCCGGGAAAATTACCGAGAACCGCTACCGCAGGAATACCTTACCGCATTCAAAAATATCAATGCCGATCCCAACCAGGAACTTATTGTGGTTACCGAAAACGGAGATGACAAGATCATCGGTACGTTACAACTCAGTTTTATCCAGTATCTTACCTATCGCGGAGGCATCCGTGCACAGATCGAAGCGGTGAGAATCAGAAAGGACTGCCGCGGAAAGGGCTTCGGACAACAAATGTTTACCTGGGCCATAAAGCGGGCCAAAGAACGAAACGCTCATGTATTACAGTTAACAACAGATAAAAAACGTCCCGAGGCCATTGCATTTTATGAAAAACTCGGGTTCAAAGCCTCACATGAGGGTATGAAATTACATTTTTAATTGCATGGCATTTTTTTCGTAATAAACATACGGATCATCGCAACAGGTTCTGAAATAAAAACCGACCTGTCAAGTGTGAAATTTACAGAGGAACTTCACGGTTAGTTAGCAAAAAAACTGCGTTCCCTGATTTCTACGGAAAAAACCGGGATGCCACAACAAATCCGACAGAAATGCCCCGACCCCTTATCCTTTATGGCCGGACGCCCCGTTCAAAAATGACTCGAACAGGATGTCCGCATAGCGGATAATAGAGGCATTGATCGACAACCTCTCTATGCCGGAAAAAAGGCATTACACAAGGAAAGACATCCCGGAATGACCGGGGCATCACAAAACCGTTTCAACGGTTTTTTCCTTTGTATATACTCTTTTTTCTAAACATTTTGATTTTCTTTACCTTTGTGCAACTTTTCTTTAAAAAAACCGGATGATACAATCTATGACAGGTTTCGGGAAGTCGGTAGTGCAACTTCCCGCCAAAAAAATAACCGTAGAGCTGAAATCGCTCAACAGTAAAAGCCTGGATGTCAACACCAGGATTCCATCCCAATACAGGGAAAAAGAACTGCAAATGCGGAGCACCATAGCCAATGCCCTGATCCGGGGCAAGGTAGATTTCGGCCTGTACGTGGAGATCACCGGGGAAGAAACTTCATCGAAAGTCAATGAAGTTGTGGTCAGGCAATACATTCAGCAATTAAAAAATATCGTGGACGGTGACGAAACCGAACTCCTGAAAATGGCCGTTCGCATGCCGGATACCCTTAAAACCGAACGCAACGATATTGACGAAGAAGAATTTGCAGCCATTACCCGCGTACTGGAAGAAGCCATTACCGAAATAAAAACCTTCAGGCTCGAAGAAGGCAGGGCCCTGGAAAAGGACTTCCTGTTGCGGATACGCAATATTTCCGCTTTGCTGGAGCAGGTAAAGGAACTGGACCCGGAACGTATGACCCAGGTACGGGAACGTCTTGAAAAAGCCGTTGCCGATATGAGGGAAAATGTGGATAAAAACCGTTTTGAACAGGAGCTCATCTATTACCTGGAAAAATACGACATCACCGAAGAAAAAGTACGTCTGGCCAATCACCTCGACTATTTTCTTAGTTCACTGCAATCTGAAGAATCCAACGGGAGAAAACTCGGGTTTATCTGCCAGGAAATAGGTCGGGAAATCAACACTATCGGCTCTAAAGCCAATTTTGCGCCCATGCAGAAGCTCGTAGTGCAGATGAAAGACGAACTGGAAAAGATCAAGGAACAGGTTTTGAACGTACTGTAGGACAAGTACAAAACTACGAAAGACCACATGGACAACAACAACTCCCAAAAAGGTAAACTCATTGTATTCTCCGCCCCTTCGGGAAGCGGAAAAACCACTATTGTACGTCATCTGCTCGGTATTGAAAAACTGAATCTCGACTTTTCTATCTCGGCCACCTCGCGTACCCCCAGAGGTGAGGAAGTCGACGGGAAAGACTATTATTTCCTCACAACAAGAGAATTCAAGGACCATATAAAGCAAGGCGATTTCCTGGAATGGGAAGAAGTGTACCGGGACAACTTTTACGGTACGCTGAAAAGCGAGGTGGAACGTATCTGGGCCAAAGGCAAACACGTTATTTTTGATATTGATGTGGCCGGGGGATTGCGGATCAAGAAGAAATATCCGGAGCAAACCCTCGCCGTATTTGTAAAACCCCCGAGCGTGGATGAACTGAAAATACGGCTTAAAAAACGGAAGACAGAACCGGAAGACAAGATAAACATGCGCATTGCAAAGGCTTCCGTAGAACTTGCCACCGCCCCGCAATTTGACAGGATCATCAAGAATCACGACCTGGAAACCGCCCTGAACGAGGCCGAACAACTGGTCGATGAGTTTATCAACAAATAAGTCAACTGCCTCGGGACAAGTTCACGAGGCGTTCAAATAAAACAAACCGTCACTTTGGATCTAAACAAGAAAACCGGCCTGTATTTCGGGACCTTCAACCCGGTCCATGTAGGGCACATTATCATTGCCAACCACTTTGCCGAGCACAGTGACCTGAACGAAGTGTGGCTGGTAGTTACTCCTCATAATCCTTTCAAGAAAAAAAATTCGCTGCTCGCAGACCATCATCGCCTGGAAATGGTTTACAGGGCTACTGAAAAGTACGACAAACTCCAGCCCAGCGATATTGAATTTAAACTACCACAACCCAGCTACACGGTAAATACCCTGGTACATTTACAGGAAAAATATCCTGCCCGCGAATTTTGCCTGATTATGGGCGAAGACAACCTGAAAAGCCTGCACAAATGGAAGAACCATGAAGTTATTCTGCAAAACCATTCGGTTTATGTCTATCCCAGGATTACGGTAACAAAGCCATCTCTGCTGGACAAACACCCGCGCATTCATAAAATAGACGCACCCGTGATCGAGATCTCGGCCACTGCCATACGCAAGGACATTAAAGCCGGAAAAAATGTAGCTCCCCTGCTCGATCCGTCGGTATGGGAATATATAGACAAAATGAACTTTTATAAGTAAGCAACGTCTTAAAAGCAGCGGTTAGCGGAAATCCAATCAGTCCAGTTTTTCCGAAAGCTTCTTAAACACCTTCTTGGCCTCTTTGCCTTCGTACAACACATTATACACCGCATCCATTATGGGTGTTTTTATCTTGTGTTCGTGTTTTTCGTTGATAAGGTGTGCGCTCCTGGCTGCATAATAACCTTCGGCCACCATGCTCATCTCCATCATGGCCGACTTTACCGTATATCCCTTCCCGATCATATTACCGAACATACGGTTGCGTGAAAAAACGGAATAACCCGTCACCAGAAGGTCCCCCAAGTAAGCGGAATTATTGATATTACGTTTCATCTTGTGCACCCGTTTGATAAAACGCCGCATTTCCCGTATGGCATTGCTCATAAGTACACTCTGAAAATTGTCGCCATACCCCAATCCGTGTGCTATTCCAGCAGCGATCGCATAAATGTTTTTCAATACGGCCGCGTATTCCGTGCCGATGATGTCATCCGAGATCTTGGTTTTTATATAGTCGCTGGCCAGGCTTTTGGCGACGGTTTTCGCCTTTTTCTCGTCCGCAGAGGCAATCGTGATATAGGACAACCGTTCCAGGGCTACTTCCTCCGCATGGCACGGTCCCGTAATGACCCCGATATTTTCAAAGGGGATATTGTATTCGTTGTGAAAATGTTCCCCTACTATAAGTCCGGTCTCCGGGACAATTCCCTTTATGGCTGAAAAAATAATTTTATCCTGAATAGAAACCGTAAGTTTTTCGAGTTCCGAATGCAGGAATGCCGAAGGCACGGCAAAAATGAGAATATCGGCATAAGTGATCGCTTCGTTGATGTCGTTGGTAAGCCGGAGTTGTTCCGTACGGAATTCCACGGCACTGAGATAGTTCGGGTTGTGCTTTTGGTGTAATATATGCTCCTTCACAAAGGTATTGCGCATATACCACCCGATCTCATCCAGGTTTTCCGACAACATCTTTACAATGGCGGTAGCCCAGCTTCCCCCGCCGATCACTGCAAATTTTGTATCGTTCATTTAAATCTATTTCGTTAAATATCTTTAGTCTTACCCGGTCAATGCCAAAACCCGTGAAATACACTGCGCTATCGGTTTCTCATTCTCATCATATACCTCCCCGTGTTTCAGCATTCAAAAGTAACCAAAAAACAGGGGATTACATTACACACTGACAACCAATATTTTACATTTTTGGCACGGGAATTGGTACTCACATTGTCAGATACCATAAACATTTGAACTATGAAAGGCGTAAAATTATTTTTAGGATGTATGCTGGTTCTGGGAGTCGCGACTTCCTGTTCCACACAAGACGATTATTTTGATGATGAAGTATCCCTGAACCAGCTTCTGGCTTCCTACGAACTGTGGTATATTGACATTCACAGTACCCGCGGTAGCGGCGAAGTCCCCTTTCTTCAGAATGCGTTTACCATATCCTTCAGAAACGGGGTATTATACGCCAATAATAACCTTGCAGGCATCGGAAATACCGGGAACGGTCTCGGCATAGATGTAGGGTATTATGATGTCTACGACACTTTGGTGACCGTTGATCATGATATTGACGGCCTTTGGGACCTTGAAGTATACCAGCACGGGAGTAACGAAATAGAACTTTACGACAGGTCCTCCGGAACTTCTTATTTCCTTATGGGCTATCAGCGAAGCAATTTCGATTACGACACGGTTTTTTATGACAATATCCATTACTTCCTACAGGAATACGAAGCCTGGGAGAAAACTTACGTCAGCCGGCAGGGGGCTGTAAACAGTTTTGACAATGAGAACTTTCTGCGATTCCATCCTGATGCCAACGGAGACTGGTTCAGTTCTTCCGAGGATGCCCCGGGAACCAGCGTCAATAACCTGATATGGGATTATACCGGCGATTACGAAGTCTTTAACGTTTCGGGGGAACCTCACCTCAAAGTTTTAACATTAGATTATGACTTGCCGGACAATGAGCAATTCGAACTCAGCGTTATAGATGACAGAACGATAGCATTATATCATATAGATTCGCAAACCACATATGAATTTACCGGCAGGAATTTCATTCAGTACCTGAAAGCGGAAAGCAATTCAGGGGAAAAGACAGACAAGACCGGAAAAAAACGCAAAAAGATCATAAACAGGACAATAGACATAGAACGGCAAAGTAAGCCAAGAAAAGTAAAGGTTAGTTGATTTTTGGTTGGTTATTTAGTTGGGAAACCGCCCTTACGTAGCAATACGGAAAAGGGCGGTTTCTTTTTTTGGACGCATATGCTTTCCCGTTTCCTCAAAAAAGAATAATTTCATCCGAAAAATACCTGATCCTTGAACCGGGCCCTGTCTTTCATAAAAAAGCATCGCATTAAGACCATACTTCTGGTCATATTGCTCATTGCATACTACCTTTGTCTGCCCGAACCCCTGTTCAATACGCCCACCTCAACAGTCATAGAAAGCAGGAACGGGGAACTGCTGGGCGCCAGAATTGCGAAAGACGGGCAATGGCGCTTTCCTGAAACGGACAGCGTCCCGGAAAAATTCGAACAGTGCATCCTTTATTTCGAAGATGCCTATTTCTATTCCCATCCGGGTTTTAATCCGGTATCCATCGGCAAGGCGCTCCTTCGGAACGTCAGGGCAGGCCGGGTAGTACGGGGCGGTAGTACCCTTACCCAGCAGGTTATCCGCCTTTCCCGGAAAGGAAAACGACGCACATACCTGGAGAAAGTCGTCGAAATTGTCCTGGCCACACGGCTGGAACTGCGTTATTCCAAAGCGGAGATTCTCAACCTCTATGCATCGCATGCGCCTTTCGGGAGTAATGTAGTCGGGCTGGATGTGGCGGCATGGCGCTACTTCGGGGTACAACCTCATCAGCTTTCCTGGGCCGAAAGTGCCACACTGGCCGTACTCCCCAATGCCCCGGGCCTCATCTATCCCGGGAAAAACCAGGAAAAATTACGCACCAAACGCAACCGGCTGTTAGGTAAACTGCTGAAAGAAAAAGTCCTGGACTCTACAACCTACCGGCTGGCCATTGCGGAGCCTTTGCCGCAGAAGCCCTTTCCCCTGCCGCAAACAGCGCCACACCTGCTGCAACGCATAGCGCGGAAACATGCAGGCGAAAAAGTCCGTACTACCGTTCACCCGGAACTTCAGGCCCGGGTCAATACCATTGTAAGGCAGCATTATGAGATCCTGAAACAGAACAAGGTACACAATGCCGCCGTTATGGTCATGGACGTACATACCCGCCAGGTACTTGCGTATACAGGAAATACGCCAACAGACAGAAAGCACCAGAAAGATGTGGACATCATCAGCGCCCCGAGAAGCACGGGAAGCATTATGAAACCGTTTTTGTATGCGGCCATGCTGGATGCGGGCGAATTATTGCCCAACAGCCTGGTTCCCGACATCCCGACACAAATTTCCGGTTATACCCCTGAAAATTTCGACCCGGAATATGACGGTGCCGTAGCTGCAGGGCATGCTCTGACAAGGTCATTGAACATCCCCTTTGTACGCATGCTTCAGGAATACGGGCTGGAACGGTTCAGGGATAAACTAAAGACTTTTCACCTTCGGGATATCGATAAGCCCGCGGATTACTACGGACTCACCCTTATCCTCGGCGGGGCGGAAAGCAATTTATGGGACCTTTGCAAGACATATGCATCACTGGCTTCCACTATAAATCACTTTCACGAGACCTCCAGCGAATATTATACTGATGAGTTTACCGAACCCATATTAACAATGGGAGAAAAAGCAGATTTCGGAACCGTTTCCCACCAAAAAACCATTTTTGATGCGGGAAGCATCTTCCTTACTTTCAATGCCATGCAGCAACTGAACCGCCCCGAAGGCAACGAAGCCTGGCAGTATTTTGATTCTTCCAAAAAGATTGCCTGGAAAACAGGTACCAGTTTTGGCAACAGGGACGCCTGGGCCATAGGAGTGACCAAAGATTATGTTGTAGGTGTCTGGGCCGGAAATGCGGACGGGGAAGGACGACCGGGACTGACCGGGGTAACGGCGGCCGCCCCCGTATTGTTTGATGTGTTTGACGCCCTGCCCTCTTCTTCCTGGTTTGCCACGCCCTTTGATGCACTTACCGAAGCCAAAGTATGCGGGAGCAGTGGTTACCTGGCCACTCCCATCTGTCCCGAAAAGAAAGTATGGATACCCCATGCCGGCCGGCACACCAAACCGTGCCCTTATCACCACCTCATTCACCTTGACAATAAAAGACAGTATCGTGTAAATACTTCATGTACACCGGTAACCGATATAATTACGGAACCCTGGTTTACACTCCCTCCCTTGATGGAATATTACTATAAAAATAGTCATTCCAACTATAAAATCATGCCTCCTTTCCGCGCTGATTGTTTCACCGAAGGGCCGGTAGTTATGGATTTTATATATCCGGAGGAAGGCCGTGCCGTGGTATTACCCAAAAACTTCAAAGGAACTACCAACGAACTGATCGTTAAAGTAGCACATTCCAAACCGGGTACTACGATATTCTGGTATGTTGACGATCATTTTCTCGGGCAAACCCGGAACTTTCATGAGATGGCCATTCTGCCCGGGGAGGGAAAACACCGCATTACCGTTATTGACGAGTTCGGGAACGAAATTAAACGCAATATTCAGATCAGGAAATAAATTTCCATTACTTCTTCATAAGGGATAAAAGTTAACACCTGTTTTCCCTTTTTAACATTAAATTAACTTCTTTTAGTTCGGTTTAAACCGAACCTATCATATCTTTGCCGGAAATTTCAATATTGGGATACATATGCAGTGTGAAGAATTAGAAAAGGAAAAATGCAATCTGGTAGAAGAACTGGGAGTTTATTTTGAGAGGAATGAAGCATTCTCCCCGCTTTCGGCAAGGATATTTTCCGTAATGGTCCTTACGGGAGAAGACGGCATTACATTTGAAGAACTACTCGAAAAGCTGGAAGCCAGCAAGAGTTCCATCTCTACCAATTTGCAGCTATTACAATCTACGGGAAAAATAACATATTTTACCAAAACAGGCGACAGGAAACGGTATTTCAAGATCGCTCCGGACCAGATGCTGGTACGCCTGGATGAAAAAATAGAACAATGGAAAAAAGAAAAAGAACTGCTGGAAAAAGTGCATTGTTACAAAGTGCGTTACCTTCAGAATAACCGCGATTCTGATCCTGATAATGCGGGACTTTTGTTTAACAGGCACTATATAAAATTTGCCGAACAAATGTTAAACAACCTGATCAATCTCAAGGAAAATATTTCAAACACCATAAACCGATAATAAACAACAGACATGAGGACAAGAACTATTTTGAAATATATGGTGGCAACCGCAATTATTGCTCCATTACTTACAAGTTGCAACCGGGCACAGCCTCAAGGACAACAAGCTATGGCCATGCCTTTCCCTACCGTTAAAGTATCACGTAAAAACGTAGTGGCTTATAAACGCTTTCCGGCCAGTATCGAAGGTGTCGTAAACAGTGATGTTCGTGCCAAGGTATCCGGATACATACAGGATGTTCTGGTTGACGAAGGTGAAAACGTACGAAAAGGACAAACCCTTTTCCGCCTCGAAACCCAATCGCTCAGCCAGGACGCCGAAGCTGCCAAAGCACAGGTAAACGTGGCACAGGTAGAAGTGAACAAACTTGTTCCGCTCGTAGAAAAAGGAATTATAAGCAACGTACAACTGGAAACGGCAAAAGCCAACTTGGCACAAGCCAAAAGCAATTATAACAGTATTACCGCCAATATTGGTTATGCTACTATTAAAAGCCCGGTAGACGGCGTGGTAAGTTCCATACCTTTCCGGAGAGGATCACTGGTCAGTGCTACCGATGCCAACCCGCTCACCACGATTTCCAGCATAGAAAATGTTTATGCCTATTTCTCCATGAACGAAAAGGACTTTATTTCCCTCACCAGGAATGTGGGGGGCAAGACCCTTGATGAGAAAGCCAAAAACCTGCCGAAAGTAAAACTGTTGCTTGCCGACGGTTCCGAATATGAGGAAGAAGGTACCATTGAGACCATCTCCGGGCAAGTTGATACCCAAACCGGTACGGTAACATTCCGGGCTACCTTTCCCAATCCGTCAGGGTTGCTCAGAAACGGAAGCAGCGGTATCATCCTGGTGCCCCAACGATACAACGATGCACTCGTCGTTCCCGCCCTTTCCTCCTTTGAACAGCAAGGAAAGAAATTCGTATACATAGTTGCAGATAACGATTCCATCTATGCAAGGTCCATAACATCCCAGGCTGAAGTGGATAATCTGCTGGTAGTAAAGGACGGGATCAAAGAAAACGACCAGATTCTGGCCAAAGGAGTCGGCAAAGCACAGCCGGGGATGAAAATCACTCCGCAGCCTACCAGTATTGACAGCATCGTAAATTCATTCAACACCGTATTCAAATAGGAAAAGACCATGCTAAAAAAGTTTATTGAACGACCGGTATTATCTACCGTAATATCGATTATTATCCTGATACTGGGGGTCCTGGGGCTTTATACACTGCCCGTTACGGAGTATCCCGATATCGCCCCGCCTACTGTACAGGTAACAGCCAGTTACCCGGGTGCTAACGCAGAAACCATACTTGAAAGCGTTATTATTCCTATAGAAGAACAGGTAAACGGGGTGGAAGGAATGACCTATATGACCTCTACCGCCAGTAATGACGGTAGTGCCACCATCCAGGTATATTTTGAACAAGGTATAGACCCCGATATTGCCGCTGTAAACGTACAGAACAGGGTAGCCCGCGCCAATTCCGTACTGCCTTCGGAAGTAACCAGGTCCGGTGTTATTACGCAGAAACGGTTAAATTCGGCATTAATGTATCTCGGCCTGTATTCCGAGAACCCGGATTATGACGACACTTTTGTACAAAACTACCTGAGTATCAACATAAGACCCGAACTACAACGGATAAAAGGGGTTGGTGACGTTTCGGTTTTCGGAGCCAAGGATTACTCCATGCGTATATGGATCGACCCCGCCAAAATGTCTGCTTACGGGCTCACCACCAATGATGTTATCGGGGCTATCGGCGAACAGAGCCTCGAAGCCGCTGCCGGATCACTGGGGCAAAACTCGGGAGAATCCTTCGAATACGTTATCAAATATAAAGGAAGGTACAAAACCGCCGAAGAATACGGTGATATTGTAATCAAGGCCCTCGACAATGGTAAATTCCTCCGGGTAAAAGATGTTGCCAAGGTAGAACTGGATGCTTTCTCTTATTCCGGATTGAGCCGTACCATGCAAAACCCGGCATCCAATGTCGGTATATTCCAGACCCCCGGTTCCAATGCCCAGGAGGTTATAGAAAACATCCATGCAAAAATGGAGGATCTGAAAAAAGATTTTCCGGAAGGGATAGATTATGTAGTATACTACGATACCAATAAATTCCTTACCGCATCCATAGACAAGGTAAAGCACACACTTATCGAGGCATTCCTATTAGTATTCCTTGTGGTATTTATCTTCCTGCAGGACGTTAAATCAACATTGATCCCGGCAATTGCAGTTCCCGTGGCTATCGTGGGTACGTTCTTTTTCCTGCAACTATTCGGGTATTCGGTAAACCTGCTTACCCTGTTCGCACTGATACTTGCCATTGGTATTGTGGTCGACGATGCTATAGTGGTCGTCGAGGCGGTCCATTCCAAGTTGGAGGAAGGCTATGACAATGCCAAGGAAGCCACCATATCGGCCATGAGTGAGATAAGCGGGGCTATTATATCCATTACGCTGGTCATGGCTGCCGTGTTTATTCCCATTACCTTTATCCAGGGACCTTCAGGAGTATTTTACGAACAGTTCGGAGTTACCCTGATCGTGGCCATACTTATTTCAGCGGTAAATGCGTTAACCCTCAGCCCGGCATTATGTGCTATTTTCCTCAAGCCACATAAAAACCATCCGGATGCTAAGAAAAATATATTACAACGCTTTTATTCGGCCTTTAACATTGCTTTCAATAAAATAACCCAAAAGTATACCAGATCTTTGGGCTTCCTTACGAAGCACAAATGGGTGACCGCAATTATTTTGGGTGCCGCGGTATTAGGTATTCTCTGGGCAAACAGAACTACGCCTACCGGGTTTGTTCCATCAGAAGACAGGGGTTTTATTATGGTCAATGTAGAATTGCCCCCCGGTTCTTCCCTGGACAGGACGTATAGTGTAACCCAGAATTTATACGAGATCATAAGCAGTGTAGACGGTATAAGGGCTGCAGGTCTGATTAACGGTAGAAACTTCTTTTCCGGTGCGGGTAGTTCCTACGGAATGGGCTTTATCATTCTCGAGGACTGGGAAAAACGTACTACGGATGCCACCTCGATCGATGCCATTGTAGGACAGCTTTTCCAGAAATCCGCAGCGATTTCGGATGCCAATATTATCTTCTTTACACCTCCCAGTGTTCCCGGATTCGGTAATTCCGACCTCGAATTGCAAATTCTTGACCGGGCTGCAGGAGATATCAAAGACCTGGATAATGTGGCAAAACAATTTGTGGGAGCACTGAACCAGCGTCCCGAAATAGGGTTCGCATCCAATTCATTCAGCACCAATTACCCGCAATTGGAAATGGACATCAATGTACCCAAGGCCAAAGAAGCGGGAATAGGAATAAGCGATATCCTCTCCACGCTCCAGGGATATATAGGAGGATATTACGCCACCGATTTCAGTCGATTCGGAAAGCAATACAAGGTATACGTGCAATCCGAACCGAAAGACCGAAAGGATGAGTCCAGCCTCAACAGCATGTTTGTACGAAACAGCGAGGGAGAAATGGCCCCTATTTCCGAATTTGTTTCGTTGAAAAGGGTATACGGACCACAAACGGTTAACCGCTTCAACCTTTTCAATTCGGTAACGGTCAACGGTTCTACCGCCCAGGGATACAGTACCGGGGATGCCATTGCTGCGATCGACCAGCTTGCTGAAGAAACACTCCCCAACAATTACGAGGTCGCCTATTCCGGGCTTACCCGGGAGGAGATCAACTCTGCAGGACAGTCGATAATTATTTTTGCACTGAGTATTCTTTTTGTTTACTTCTTCCTGGCTGCACAATACGAAAGCTATATCCTGCCGTTATCGGTATTGTTATCCCTGCCCGTGGGAGTTGCAGGCGCATTCATTGCTACCAAACTGGACGGATTGCAGAATAACATTTACTTCCAGATTGCACTTATAATGCTTATCGGGCTGCTGGCGAAGAACGCGATACTTATCGTGGAATTTGCCATACAGCGGCGAAGACAGGGCATGTCGATCGTAGCGGCTGCCATAGATGCCGGTAAGGCACGTCTGCGCCCTATCCTTATGACATCTTTTGCATTTATCGTGGGGCTTATGCCACTGGTACTGGCCAAAGGTGTGGGTGCCGAAGGTAACAATTCCATAGGTACGGGAGCTGCTTTCGGTATGCTTATCGGTACCGTGATCGGGGTATTTATTATACCCACGCTCTTTGTAGTGTTCCAATGGCTGCAGGAACGCATCAGTGGTCCGCCTGAAACCGTACAAACACAGGAAGAAACAAAAGAAAGCTAAAAACATACCTACACGAGATATGAACTACAGAAGAATTTTTAAAATAACTGCGATAGCGGGGTTTGCATTCCTGGTGCAATCCTGCTTCGTGGCCAAGAACTACGAACGTCCGGAACTCGAAGAGGCAGAAGGCACCTTCCGTACGGACGAGTTGCCACAGGACAGCCTTTCCATGGCCGACATATCCTGGGAGGAGTTGTTTACAGACCCCTATTTACAGGATTATATCAGAAAAGGACTGGAAAACAACCTGGACATCCGTATGGCCATACAGCAGATAGTGTCTGCAGAGGCTTATATGAAACAGGGCAAGGCGGGATATTTCCCGACCTTAAGTGCGGGAGCGGACGTTACCCACCAGGAATTGTCAAAAAACAGCCAGTTCGGATCGATCTTCAGCGGGAGCATTGATCAGTACCAGCTTACCGCCGATCTTTCATGGGAAGCCGATATCTGGGGAAAAATACGAAGTAACCGAAGGGCTTATCAGGCGTCATACCTGCAAACGGTGGCTGCTCACCAGGCAGTAAAAACCGAACTCATAGCCTCCATTGCTTCCTCCTATTATCAATTACTGGCCCTCGACCAGCAACTGCAAATTACGGAAGCGACCATTGCGAACAGGGAATCCAGCCTGGAGACCACCAAAGCCCTGAAAGAGGCCGGAAATGTTACTGAAGTGGGTGTAAAGCAAACAGAAGCACAACTCTATACGGCGCAAGCCCTTCTGGTAGACCTCAAGGCCAATATCAAGATCATGGAAAATACGCTGAGCATTCTTCTAGGAGAAACCCCTCACACCATAGAGCGGGGCAGCCTGGAAGACCAGCACATTGACACGGAACTGAAAGTGGGTGTTCCCGCTCAGCTGTTACAGAACAGGCCCGATGTTGTTGCCGCTGAATACGGGCTTGTCAATGCCTTTGAACTGACCAATGTGGCCCGGAGCAACTTTTATCCCTCATTAACATTAACAGCCACAGGCGGGTTTCAAAGCCTTGAATTTGACAAATGGATCGACTCCAGCTCACTGTTTGCCACTTTGGTAGGGGGATTGACACAGCCTATCTTCAACCAGAGAAAAATCCGTTCCGAATACGAAGCCTCACAGGCACAACAGGAAACCTCCATGCTTGAGTTCAAGCAGACACTACTCAACGCAAGTAAGGAAGTTTCGGATGCCCTGTATACCTACCAGGCGGAAACTGAAAAAATAGATATCCGCAAAAAGGAGTTGGACGCCTATACCCTGGCCACGGAATATTCCGAAGAGTTGCTCAACAACGGTATGATCAACTACCTGGAAGTTCTGACCGCCAAAGAACAGGCGCTGAACTCGGAACTGAATTACATCAATTCCAAATACGAACGACTGAACGCTATTATCACCCTGTATAAAGCCCTGGGCGGAGGCTGGAAATAGCGCTTAAAAAGATATGTTAACTAAAGACGAGTTTTTAAAGTTATCCATAACCAACTTTACCAGGTTCGGCAGCCGGAATTTCACAATGGACCAATTGGCTGCCGAACTCGGTATTTCCAAAAAGACAATCTACCAGCATTTCAGCAATAAACAGGAATTGGTTTCCGCCAGTTTTCAGTACCTGCTGAACAACATAAAACGCGAATTGGCCTGTATTGAGCAAAAACAGCAGGACAACCCCTTGTGCTGTATCATACAGTTTTACCGCGTGGGACTGAATAAATTGCAGTCTTTTAACCCCACCTTTTTACACAGCCTGCAAAAATATTATCCGGAAGCCTACGAAAAATTTGAAGATTTTAAAAACGACATTGTGTATGGCAAGGTCTACCGCTTCCTGGAAAAAGCACAACAACTGAACCAGCTCAGAAAGGACATTCATCCCGGACTGGTTTGTAAACTTTACCTCTTGCGCATGGATGAGATCATATTTTCCGGAAATCTCTTTGAAGAACACAGTAAAGAAGTTTTGTTGGAACACCTTATAACCAATAATTTCCGTGGACTCATGACTCCCGAGTTTATACAAAAGAAAGGGTATTTGTTTTAAACCCGAAAGTTTTGTTTTTTTATTTTAATAAATGGTTAATTGGAGAAAACTGTCTGTATTATAAATGCAGGCAGTTTTTTTTATCGTAATGGCAACCCCTTGGCTGCCCACCACGGGTGGGTTTCTACCATGAGTCTGCCGGATTTTACCATAGGGTCCAGCCGGGCCAGGCTATCGGCCATTTCCAGGGTGGGAGTATTGTAGATCGTTATTCCCCGGATGTCCCCGTCATCACCAAACGGACCGGATATTGACGCATATCCCTCTTCATACATCCTCCCCAAATGTGCCAGATGAAGAGGCATCAGGCTGTCCGTTTTCTCCTTGTCCGTAGTACGGTCAGGCCCCTTTTTCAGGAAAACGATAAAATATTGCTGCATGAGATAGGTGGTATCGTTCTTTTCATCTTTGTAATCAAAAACCTGATACCCCTCCCCTGACAACGCTTTTTTAACGGAATCTATCGATATTTTCCGGGGTGTATTGGTTATTTCTTCCTGCTTTCCCGGATTATTTCCGCAAGAAAAAAGCCCTCCCAGGATCAACAACAACAATATTTTATTTATGTAGTCCATGATGTATAAGGTTTTTTGCTCAACTGTGAATTGTAATACCGTATATCTCCGGTCACCTCTTTTCCCAGCCAGTCCGGTCTGTAAAAGTCCTCATTTTCAGATGTCAATTCTATTTCGGCAAGGATCAGCCCGGAATTCGGTCCCCGGAACTCGTCAACTTCAACGCAATGATTCCCGGCCCTGATCTCGTATCTTGTTTTTTCGATTACCCCTTCCTCACACAACAACATGAGTTCTTCCGCTTCCTTCACCGGGATTTCCTTTTCCCATTCATACCTGGACAACCCTTTTTCATCAGATTTCCCCTTTACGGTAATAAAACCCTTCTCTCCTTTAATACGGATCCTCACCGTCCGCTCAGGATGAGTATTTAAAAACCCCTGTACAATCCGGGTAGCGGATTGCGCTTCCGGCCTGAACTTGTCGGATTTTACCAAAAATTTCCGTTCTATTTCAATCATTTCGGTTTTATTGGTCAAAGTTTCGGAACTTTGTCAAAGTTAGCTAATAATGTCCGATAAGCCCACATACAGGAAAATCATTCATATCGACATGGATGCATTTTACGCCTCCGTCGAGCAAAAGGACAATCCCGAACTTCGTGGAAAACCTGTTGCCGTGGGGGGCGGAAGCAAACGCGGTGTGGTTGCCGCAGCAAGTTACGAGGCCCGGAAATTCGGTGTCCGTAGTGCCATGAGCGGTGTATTGGCCCGAAAACTCTGTCCGGAACTTATCTTTGTAAAAACACGGTTTGCCCGCTATCGTGAAATATCAAAAAAAATACGGAGTATTTTTCACGAATATACCGATCTTACAGAGCCCCTTTCCCTCGATGAGGCCTACCTGGATGTTACTGAAAACAAAAAGGGAAATCCCTCGGCAACTTTAATAGCCAAAGAAATAAGACAACGCATTTATGATGAAACGGGATTAACGGCTTCCGCCGGGATTTCCATCAACAAATTTATAGCCAAAGTCGCTTCGGATTACAACAAGCCCAACGGTCAGAAAACCGTAAATCCGGAAGAAGTCATCACTTTCCTGGAAGAACTGGATATCAGGAAATTTTACGGCGTGGGTAAGGTTACTGCTGAAAAAATGTACAAACTGGGTATTTTTACCGGAAAAGACCTCAAGGAAAAGTCGGCGGAATTCCTCGAAGAGCAGTTCGGTAAATCGGGCGGGCATTACTACCGTATTGTTCGCGGTATCCACAACAGCCCGGTAAAACCCGACCGTATCCCGAAATCGGTAGGTGCGGAACGTACTTTCTTTGATAACCTGTCTTCCGAAATATTCATGCTGGAACGCCTGGAACACATTGCCACGGAACTGGAGGAACGCCTGTTGCGAAACCGGATATCGGGGAAAACGGTGACACTGAAAATAAAATACAGCGATTTCACCCTACAGACACGAAGCAAGACCCTTTCCTATTTTATTGCAGACAAAAGCCTTATACTGGAAACCGCCCGGGAACTGCTGTACCAGGAAAAGCTGCAAAATTCAGTCCGTTTGCTGGGGATCTCCCTTTCCAATCTGAATACACAGAAGGAAGAGCAGGTCGCCGTCCAACTCAAATTTGACTTCTGAAAAGGGGAGTAAATAAAAATTCCAAATACCACCCTGTATCTTACAAGAGGTATTTGGAATTTCCAAATTAACGTGAGTTCCTATGTTAAATTAAAAAGCTTAGTGGATTTCCGTAACCCTCAGGGTATTTACCATTCCCTTTTCCTGTATGGGCATGGCGGCGAGGCTGATCATCATATCACCTGTTTCTACAAAACCTCTTTCCCTGGCAAAATTATTAACGTCTTCAATAGTCTCATCGGTAGAGACGTATTTATCGTAATAAAAAGCCTTTACACCCCATAAAAGACTGAGTTGTGTAAGTATCCTCCGGTTCGAGGTAAAAACCAGGATATGGGCCTGCGGACGCCAGGCCGATATCTGAAATGCAGTATAACCGCTATTGGTAAGCGTCGAAATAACCTCAGCCTTGATTTCATTGGCCATTAATGCCGCGTGATAGCAAACCGATTTGGTGATATACCTTTTCGTACGGATATGCGGGGGTTCCTGCGGGACCTTGATAAGCGGCGAGGCTTCCACACTGTTGATAATGCTGGCCATTTTTTCGATAACCTGCACCGGATAACTCCCCACGGAGGTTTCTCCCGACAGCATTACGGCGTCGGCCCCGTCCATCACAGAATTGGCGACATCGTTCACTTCGGCACGGGTAGGCGTTAGACTGGTGATCATGCTTTCCATCATCTGGGTGGCAATAATAACCGGTATTCTGGCCTTTTTGGCACGGAGGACCAGTTGTTTCTGGATAAGCGGCACCTCCTGTGCCGGAACTTCCACGCCGAGATCACCACGGGCCACCATAAGTCCGTCGCAATAGGCTACGATCTTATCGATATTCTCCACACCTTCGGGCTTCTCTATTTTTGCAATGATCGGAATCTTGTGTTCCGAATGTTTCTTAATGAGTTCCCGGAGGTCCATAAGATCCTGGCTGTTACGCACAAAAGACAGGGCTATCCAGTCTACATCACACTCGATGGCAAAAATGGCATCTTTAATATCCTTTTCGGTAAGTGCCGGAAGTGACACTTTCGTATTGGGCAGGTTAACTCCTTTCTTGGACTTCAGTGCCCCGCCCTGGATCACTTTTGCCCTTACCGTGGTTTTCTTATCTGTTTCCACCACCTCAAAGATGAGTTTACCATCGTCGAGCAAAACGCGTTCACCAGGTTTTACATCCTTGGGAAAAGCCTTGTAGTTCATATAGACCTTTTCCCTGGTTCCTTTGAATTCTTCACCGGTAACAAAAGCAATTTCATCTCCACTGTTCACAACCACATCTTCAGCCATAACCCCTACCCGCAATTTCGGGCCCTGGAGGTCGGCCAGTATAGAGCTATTGCACCCCAGTTCTTCATTGAGGGCGCGTATCATGGCTATGCGCTCCTGTACATCGTCATAATTGGCATGGGAAAAATTAATACGGAAAACATCTACTCCCGCTTCCATCATTTCCTTCAGGGTTTCCTTCTTGCTTGTAGCGGGGCCTAAAGTGGCAACAATTTTTGTTTTTTTTCTGTTCGGCATTATCAAAAAATTAAATTGTGTTTTGATTTTAGTTGGTTTACGTCTACCTCATAGGCCGCAGCGACCCCGGGTATGGCGTTTATTTTTTGTACTACCTGTTTTTCCAGGTCATAAGCACCTTCCGCATTGTCTATTTTAAGGAAATAGTCCACCTTTTTCATTTCAGGGATCAGATAACTGGTAATCGTCAGTAACCCCGACGGAAACAAATCACTCCTCCCGGAAGGAGTCAATGTTTTGGTAGCATTGACCATAAGCCCCCATGTTGTATCCTCCATCCGGTTTTCCCATTCGTAATATTCCGACAACGCATTGCTGCCTTCCGACCCTTTTCCGGTAATTCTCTTCAGTCCGATATGGAGCTGTGAATTTAAAAAATACGCCAGCCGGTATGCTTCCATCGGACAATGAACAGCAATTAAAGAGCAGGTGGGTTCATAAAAGTCATCTGATAGCTTTAGTGTAGCCATATAATATTGACATGGAAGTGTAAATATATAATACTATGAACGACTAGACAACAATAAAAAAAGGTTTAATTATTATTTAAAACCCGAAAACGATTTAGTTTACTGCATTTTGTCCTGAAAAGCATAATAGGCCCTTTTGGATGCCTGTTCTTCTGCTTTCTTTTTGGAAGTGGCCCTGCCCTTGGCCACCACTTTCCCGTCTATGAACAACTTTACCGAAAAATGTTTAATCGTTTCGTTTCCACTGTCTTCGTAAACCTCATACCGGAATGCTTTCTTCTCTTTCTGGCACCACTCAATAACAAAACTCTTATAGCTGATGATCTTGCCTTCGAGTCTTTCAATATCCACATAGGGCTCTATGACCTTCCGGTAGACGAATTTTTCACAGTAGTTATATCCCCTGTCCAGGTAAATCGCCCCTAAAAGGGCCTCGAAAAGATTTCCGTGTACATTTTCACCAAAGCTGTCCTTCGGGATTTTGGAATTTATATATGTAATCAGGTTCAGGTCTTTCCCCAACTCATTGAGGTGCTCCCTGCTCACCACCTTCGATCTCATCTTGGTAAGGTATCCTTCATCGCCCGAAGGCACTTCCTTAAAGAGGTGATAGGATATAATCGTACTCAACATGGTATCCCCCAGAAATTCCAGGCGCTCGTAGTTAACCGGATTCCCCTTACCGTCCCTTTTGTTTGCGGAACGATGGGTAAAGGCCTTTTTATAGGTATCAAGGTCTCTGGGAGCAAACCCCAGGATCTTTTTAAGCGCTAAAAAAAAATTCCCGTCGTCATCGGAGCGGGAATTTAATATGTTTTGAACGAGTTTCATTCAATACCTGCCTCTACTAATCCAGTTTTTTAAACAGCACACAAGCATTGTGCCCTCCGAAACCAAAAGTATTGCTCATGGCTACCTTCACCTCCCTTTCCTGTGCTTTGTTGAGCGTAAGGTTCAGTTCGGGAGAAATTTTCTCATCTGCGGTACTGTGGTTTATGGTTGGCGGCACCAAACCGTGTTTAATGGCCAGTATGGAAGCAATGGCCTCTATGGCCCCGGCAGCTCCCAGCAAATGGCCTGTCATGGATTTTGTAGAATTTATGTTAATGGTTTTCGCATGTTCTCCAAACACCTCGGTAATGGCCTTGAGTTCGGCCACGTCTCCCAACGGGGTGGATGTTCCGTGTGTGTTTATGGCATCTACATCTTCCGGCTTCAGCCCTGCATTTTCAAGACAGTTCCGCATAACGGTCTTTACCCCTGTCCCTTCCGGATGGGGTGCTGTCATATGGTAGGCATCTGCAGAAAGCCCTCCTCCTATCAGCTCCGCATATATTTTCGCCCCTCGTGCTTTTGCATGCTCATACTCTTCCAAGATCAATGCACCCGATCCTTCACCGAGGACAAAACCGTCCCGGTTTTTATCAAAGGGCCTGGAAGCGGTTTTCGGATCATCATTCCGGGTAGAAAGCGCATGCATGGCATTAAAGCCGCCCATTCCGGCAGCCGCAACCGCTGCTTCCGATCCTCCGGAAACAATGATGTCGGCATGACCGAGGCGGATGTAATTCAGGGCGTCTATCATGGCATTTGCCGATGAGGCACATGCCGATACCGTAGTATAATTAGGCCCCATAAAACCGTGCTTTATTGAGATAAGCCCCGGCGCCATGTCTGCAATCATCTTAGGGATAAAAAAGGGATTGAACCTGGGTGTACCGTCACCCTTTCCGTAATTGAGCACTTCTTCCTGGAACGTTTCCAGTCCGCCTATACCGGCACCCCATACAACACCGACCCTTTCCTTGTTCACCTTATCCAGTTCTATCCCGGAATCGGCAATCGCCTCATCAGAAGCTACCATGGCATACTGGGAAAACTTATCCAGCCGCCTGGCTTCTTTACGGTCAATGAAATCGGTGACGTTGAAACTCTTAACCTCACAAGCAAATTGTGTTTTGAACTTAGAAGCGTCAAAGTGTGTTATGGGAGCTGCACCGCTCACGCCGTTTTTCAAGCCTTCCCAATAGTCCTGCACAGTATTGCCTATTGGGGTTAAAGCTCCTAATCCTGTGACAACAACTCGCTTTAGTTTCATTCGAATAAATTTAGTCCAAACTATATTTTATATGACACAAGCCGCACACCTCAAGCGGGTTGACATACTGATTTTCCGGTACATCCGTACCTGCTCCGGAAGCGGCCGTCCTATCCATCCCCACTTTGTTTCTTTTGTGATAAATATAAAGGATAATCGCATTACAACCTTGGGGAAGGTATCATTTTTTTCAACCTTAGCAAAATATTTTGCCCGAACGCAAGGAACAAAGAGGGGTTACCATACCACGACACCGCCTCCTTCACCTTGCCTGTTCATGTAGCCCGGGTCCATCAGACATAGCCCGAATTCGAGTAGATAATTTAATACAACATCATTGGCACAAAATAGAATGCCTAACAATGTTAAGCATTCTATCTGTACTCATTGCATATAATATTTCTGCTTATTTTGCTTCTTCGATATATTTTATTGCCTGCTCTACCGTAGCGATATTTTCTGCCTGGTCGTCCGGAATCTGGATATCGAATTCTTTTTCAAACTCCATAATCAATTCCACTGTGTCCAGCGAGTCTGCGCCGAGATCGTTAGTGAAGCTTGCCTCAGGCACAACTTCATTTTCATCAACACCTAATTTGTCTACGATAATCGCTTTTACTCTTGATGCAATGTCTGACATAATCTTTAGTTTTTAAATTTAAATTGTTGGCAAAAATAAAAAACTTTGGTTGAAAACAACATTTAAGTTCCAAAATGTGGCTGTAATTTACTAAAAAATAAGATACGCATTTTACTTTTGATTTCTAATTCTTAATTATTATTCTTTCTTTTGCTGCATTAAACAAGCCTGCGAACACAAGGTATAAGAAGAATTTCGGAATACCAAAAAAGACGTTCCGGGCCACACCCGATAAAAATATCATACCGGTGAAAAACATTGTTATATTTGCTTCCGGCTCCGGCACCAATGCAGAAAATATTGTCCGTCATTTCAGGGACAACACCAGCATTAACATAGCCCTTATCCTCTCCAACAAGAGAAATGCCGGGGTACTGGACAGGGCAGACCGGCACAACATCAATGCCATTTATTTCAACAGGACGGCCCTGTACCGGTCTTCTGTTATTCTGGACCTGCTGAAAAGCATGTCTCCCGATCTTATTGTTCTGGCCGGGTTCCTGTGGAAATTCCCCCGGAACATCCTCGGGGCCTTTCCGGACAAAGTGATCAACATACACCCCGCCCTGCTTCCGAAATACGGAGGTAAGGGCATGTACGGCATGCATGTACACAATGCGGTTGTGGAAAACAGGGAAAAAGAAAGCGGTATAACCATACATTACGTCAATGAAAATTATGACGAAGGCGCTGTGATCTTTCAGGCGGCAATCCCGGTATCCGCAGCGGACTCCCCGGAAGATGTGGCCCGAAAAGTACACGAACTGGAATACCGGCACTTTCCGGAAGTCATCGAAAAACTGTTGCTTGCAAAGACGAAGTGATCGGGAGACCGGGGTAACCAACAAAGGACTGAAAGCGATTAAAAAAATCGTCCCCAACTCCCCGATCCCTGAATAAACCCGAGGCCATAAACCACAAATATCTTTTATCAGTGAACACATTTGACGTACATATATATACAGATGGTGCCGCCCGGGGAAATCCCGGCCCGGGAGGTTACGGGATCGTCATGGAATGGGTGGGAAAAAAATACGTAAAGGAATTTTCGGAAGGCTTCAGGCATACTACCAATAATCGCATGGAACTCCTGGCGGTTATTGTGGCACTGAAAAAGCTAAAACACTCCAATACTAACGTAAAGGTCTTTACCGATTCCAAATATGTAGCCGATGCGGTGGAAAAAAAATGGGTATTCAAGTGGGAGCGCAATTACTTCAAGGGAAAGAAGAATGCCGACCTGTGGACCGCATTTTTAAAAGAATACCGCAGGCACAACGTGAGTTTTCACTGGATAAAGGGACACAACAACCACCCCCAGAACGAACGCTGTGACTTCCTGGCCGTAGAAGCCTCCAAAAAGGAAAAACTCGCTACGGATCACGGTTTTATCACACAATAACCCGGCTGTTAAACCACCCTTTCAGCCGATCGCCGGAAAAAGCCCACCCTGCTTTCGGGGAGAAATAAATTTACGTAAGTTTGCAAAAAATTTCAGCATGGGCAAACTGTTAGCAGTGGGTAGCATGGCTTTTGACGCTATAGAAACCCCTTTTGGTAAAACAGACAAAATTCTCGGCGGCGCTGCTCCCTACATCGGTTTGGCCGCATCTCAATTTGATATAGACATTGCAATAGCTTCTGTAATAGGCGAAGACTTCCCGGAAAGTTATTTATCTTTACTTAAAAACAGAAATATAGACACCTCGGCTATCGAAATGGTAAAAGGCGGCAAGACCTTTTTCTGGAGCGGAAAATACCACAACGACCTGAATTCCAGGGATACCATTGAAACACAACTCAATGTACTCGCGGACTTCAACCCCGTTATCCCGGAAGGTTATAAAGATGCTGATGTGGTAATGCTCGGTAACCTGCACCCCAGCACACAACTCAGCGTTATAGCACAAATGGATAAAAAGCCGAAACTCATTGTGCTGGACACCATGAATTTCTGGATGGACAATACCTGGGATGAACTGATGCAGGTCATCGCCAAAGTAGATGTCATCACGATCAATGATGAAGAGGCCCGCCAGCTCACCGGGGAATACTCACTGGTAAAGGCGGCACAAAAAATAAACAAGATGGGCCCGAAATTTGTAGTCATTAAAAAAGGAGAACACGGCGCACTGCTGTTCCATGAAGACAATATCTTCTTTGCACCCGCACTGCCGCTGGAAGAGGTTTTTGACCCCACGGGGGCCGGAGACACTTTTGCAGGAGGGTTTTCGGGATATATCGCGGCCACGGAGGACATTTCTTTTGAAAACATGAAAAACGCAGTGATCTACGGCTCTAACCTGGCTTCCTTTTGCGTGGAAAAATTCGGGACCGAACGCATGGAAAAACTGACAAAAAGGGAGATACAGCAGCGACTCCTGCAGTTCAAGGAATTGACACAGTTCGAAATAGAATTAACATAAACACTACGCCCTGAAATTTTCGGGGCTTTTTTAATCGGGATTGAATGAGATCGACAAAAAATTGAAATGGATTACCTCCTGCCGGGAGCTTGGTTTTAAATGACCGAAACACAATCCCTTTCAATCTGTATCAATCTTTTAAGAAACAGGTAACAAGTTTAAATCGCACGTATACAAACACAACACCGATGAGCGACGCTATTAAACACGAATGCGGTATTGCCGTAATAAGACTCCTAAAACCCCTGGAATACTACAAGGAAAAATACGGAAGTGCCTTCTACGGGGTCAACAAGATGTACCTGATGATGGAAAAGCAGCACAACCGCGGACAGGACGGCGCCGGTTTTACCAGCATAAAAACAGACGTAAAACCGGGAGAACGGTACATAAGCAGGGTACGGTCTAACCAGTCGCAACCCATACAGGATATCTTTTCCCAGATCAACAACCGGATAAACAACACACTGAAGGAAAATCCGGAATATGAAAATGACGTACAACTCCAGAAAAAACACATCCCCTATCTGGGTGAATTGTTCCTGGGGCACGTCCGCTACGGTACTTACGGCAAAAACAGCATAGAGAACGTACAACCCCTCCTGCGACAGAACAACTGGAAACACCGCAACCTCATCGTAGCCGGTAACTTTAACATGACCAATGTCAACGAACTCTTTGACAATCTCATCCGGCTGGGACAACACCCCAAGGAAAAGGCAGACACGATTACCGTCATGGAAAAAATCGGCCATTTCCTGGACGACGCGGTAGCAAAACTCTACAAGCAAATAAAAAAGGAAGGCTTTAACAAAATGGAAGCCTCCCCCCTCATCGCAGAAAGGCTGAATGTAGCCAAAATATTGAGAAAATCGGCCAAGAACTGGGACGGTGGGTATGCCATGGCAGGATTGCTGGGACACGGAGATGCCTTTGTATTGAGAGACCCCGCAGGGATACGCCCTGCCTATTACTATCACGACGATGAAATTGTTGTCATCGCTTCCGAACGCCCAGTGATTCAAACCGTATTCAATGTACCTTTTGAAAAAGTGGAAGAAATTACCCCGGGGCACGCAGTTATTGTAAAAGCCAACGGGGAAATAGCCCACAAGAAAATCCTCGAACCACTGGAACGAAAAGCCTGTTCGTTTGAACGGATCTATTTTTCCAGGGGAAGTGATGCCGAAATATACAAGGAACGCAAAGACCTGGGCAGGTTATTAATGCCTAAGGTCCTCGATGCTATAGATCACGATACGGCCAACACGGTGTTCTCCTATATACCGAACACCGCGGAAACCTCCTTTTACGGCCTGGTAGAAGCCGCACAGGACGAACTGAACAAGGAAAAAAACCGCCAGATACTTGACGAAAAGGAAACCCTCACCGACGAAAGGCTCACCGAAATACTGTCCAGAAGACTCCGCACGGAAAAAATTGCCATCAAGGATGTAAAATTGCGGACATTTATCACCGAAGACAGCAGCAGGGACGATCTTGTAGCCCACGTTTATGATGTTACCTACGGTGTCATAAAGCCCGAAGACAACCTAGTGATCATTGACGATAGCATTGTAAGGGGCACTACCCTGAAAAAGAGTATCATCCGTATGATGGACCGTCTTAATCCGAGATCCATTGTAGTCGTTTCGTCAGCGCCACAGATCAGGTACCCGGATTGTTACGGTATCGACATGGCAAGACTGGAAGACCTCATTGCTTTTCGCGCAGCGCTCGAACTGCACCGGGAAAGGGACAGCTATGGCATTGTAGAAGAAATATACCGGCAATGCAAAGAGCAGGTAGACTACGAAGATGTTGATGTAAAGAATGCCGTACAACAACTCTACACCCCGTTTACCGACGAAGAAATTTCCGAAAAAATATCGGAACTCCTCTGCACTGACGATATCAATGCCAGCGTGAAGATCATTTTTCAATCTGTGGACAACCTGCACAAGGCCTGTCCCAAAAACCTGGGAGACTGGTATTTTACCGGAAATTATCCCACTTCGGGTGGTAACAGGGTAGTAAACCGGGCTTTCATCAATTTCTATGAAGGAAATACGGGGCGCGCCTATTAAGGATTACAGCATTAAGCAATCAACTTTAAATGGCCGGTGCACACAAGTTCCCCGAACAACGACCTAACGTCAAATCGCGGTTACCAAAAGATAACTTTTTAATAACACCCTCTTTATCGGATTTATGTGCTTTTTATCGATTTAATTTTACAGGCAAAAATACCCGGCATATATTAGCATCACCATAGCATAAGTAGGTTAAGTTCATGGTAAGATTTGGGGCAAAAAGGTGGAGTTTTACTCCGCCTTTTTTTTATTCCCGTTATTCCCGGGACCCTGATCGATCTATAGTCTTTTACTTCCCGCAATTTTTGACCCCGATCAATCGATTCTTCAAAAAAATCACCCATAAAAAAAGCGGGGCAAAAACCCCGCTTTCTATACTTTTATTCGCTGTTGTCGGTATTATTTACCGGCAGCATACAGTTCCGCCACCTTATTCCAGTTGATCACGTTGAAGAACGCTGAAATATAGTCCGGCCTCCTGTTCTGGTAGTTCAGGTAATAGGCATGCTCCCATACGTCAAGTCCGAGGATGGGAGTTCCGCCACAACCTATGCCCGGCATCAGGGGGTTATCCTGGTTGGCCGATGAACATACTTCTACCTTACCGCCTTTATGCACGCACAGCCATGCCCATCCGGAGCCAAACCTTGTAGCCGCCGCCTGCGCAAAAGCATCTTTAAAAGCGTCAAAAGAACCGAATGCATCGTCAATGGCAGATGCCAGTTCCCCGCTCGGTGCACCACCGCCGTTCGGCGACATCACTTCCCAAAACAGGTTGTGATTGTAATACCCGCCACCATTGTTTCGTACTGCGGCATTCTCCATGTCCAGTCCGCCCAGTATATCTTCTATCGATTTGCTTTCCATATCGGTCCCGGCAATAGCACCGTTGAGCTTGGTAGCATATCCGTTGTGGTGTTTCGTATAGTGTATTTCCATCGTACGTGCATCAATATGAGGCTCTAAAGCGTCATAAGCATACGGTAATTTCGGTAATTCAAAAGCCATGATATTAAATTTTAGTTTATTAATTAATTCTTGTGAAGTAACAAATTTAGGTATAAACTTAAACAATCCATAATAATAAATAGTAAAGAACTCATAAAGATTACTTATTTTGCCATTGGGATTTCAGATATTAGATCTCAGATTTAAGATTTATTGTTTCCGGGGTTCATCGGGAACAATAAACCTTAAGCATTGAACCTTGAACATTGAACTTGGAACATTGAACCACAACACAACATTTCAAATATACAATGCATCCGCAGGATCAGGAAAAACCTTCACCCTGGTCCGGGAATACCTGAAACTCCTGCTTGCTTCCGACTATCCGGATACGTTCAGGCAGGTACTGGCCATTACTTTTACCAACAAGGCCGTAAACGAAATGAAAGAACGCGTGGTCAACAGCCTCCGGGAAATGGCCGATGAGCACATCCTCTCCGCTCCCTCAGACATGTTCCTGCAACTCCGGGAAGAACTCCATACCGATGACCACACCCTCCACACAAGGGCAAAAAAGGTATTGAAAAGGATATTGCACAACTACGCCTTCTTTGACATTTCCACGATCGACAAGTTCAATCACCGCCTGCTCCGCACCTTTGCCCACGACCTGCACCTTCCGGTAAATTTTGAAGTGGCCATAGACACCGTTTCCCTGTTAAACGAAGCCGTAGACCGTGTTATTTACAGGGCAGGCGAAGACAAGTTGCTCACAAGGGTACTTGTGGATTTTGCCCTGGAAAAAGCCGATGACGACAAAACCTGGGACATAAGCCTTGACCTCAAAAAAATTGCAAGGCTGCTGCTCGAAGAAAACCACTATGAACACATACGGGAAATAGAAAACAAAACGCTTGCCGACCTGAAAGCACTGTCCGAAACCCTTAAAAAACTCACCCGGGACACCGATAAACAACTGGCGAAAAATGCGGATACCTTCTTTTCCCTGATAAACAATCATGAACTGGAAGCAACGGACTTTAACCGCGGCAGCGTTCCCAACTTTTTTCTCAAGGCCGGGGACAATTCATTCAAAAGTACCGATTTTCAAAATAAAAAATGGCAGGAAGAGATCCGCACGGCCAAACTGTATACCAAAACCACGGAAAAGAACAGCCCGGAAAAGGCCGATACCCTGGACCGGTTACAGCCACAGATCGCCACACTGTTCGAAGATACCGCAACACTGTTCTTCCGGGGACAGTTTCTCCGGAATTTCAGGAGCAAGCTCATCCCGCTATCCCTGCTCAACGCTGTCAACCAGCAACTCAATCACATCAAGGAATCGGAAAACCTGATGCTCATATCGGAATTTAACCGCATCCTCGCACAGGCCATAACCGACCAGCCCGCGCCATTCATCTATGAACGACTGGGCGAAAAATACCGTCATTATTTTATAGACGAGTTCCAGGACACTTCGGAAATGCAGTGGAAAAACCTCCGCCCCCTCATCGGCAACGCCCTGGAAGGGGAATCCCTTTCCGGAAAAAGAGGCAGCCTGATGTTGGTAGGCGATGCCAAACAGGCCATATACCGCTGGCGCGGAGGAAAGGCCGAACAGTTCATAAAACTGTACAACGAAGAAGATACCCCCTTTCAGGTAAAACCGGTAATACAACCACTCCCGGTGAATTACCGGAGTTATGACGAAATCATCCGGTTCAACAACCGTTTTTTCAAACATATAGCCGGGCACCTCTCCCTTCCCGAATACAGGGACCTTTACCTGAACAGAAGTTATCAGGAACCCAATCCCAAAAAGGGCGGACAGGTAAACATCACTTTCGTCGACAAAAACAGTGATGACATACGCGAAGCCTATTGCAGGACCACATTCCGGACCATCGAAACATTGCAACAGCAGGGGTATTCGCTGAAAGACATCTGTATCCTCACACGAAAAAAGGACCAGGGTGCCGTACTGGCCGGCTATTTACAGGAAAATGACATTCCCGTCATATCTTCGGAATCCCTTTTGCTCAAAAATCACCCCAAGGTCAATTTCCTCATCCACCTGATGTATTATTTCCTGCAACCGGACAACAGGGAAACCTGCCTGCAACTGCTCTCTTTCCTGGCCGGAAAAGCGCATACGGAAGATCAGCACACCTATATAAGTTCCGGGCTTACCGATATGGCCCCCGTATGGAAAGGCTGCGGGTTCTCCCCCGAAACATTCCTTCAGCGATCCCTGTTTGACAGTATTCAGTATGCCATTGCCTGTTTTGACCTCAACGACCCTTCCGATGCCTATTTACAATATTTCCTGGACGAAATCCTGGAACAGGCCAACCGCAACCATGCGGGACCGGTAGAATTCCTCGACCACTGGGAAAAGAAAAAGGATACCCTGGGCATCGTTGCACCGGAAGGTATCAACGCCGTACGGTTAATGACCATCCACAAATCCAAAGGACTCCAGTTCCGGGCAGTGATCTTCCCTTTTGCGGAAACCAATATCTACGACGACCGCGATCCGCTGCTCTGGTTCCCCGTTGAACGGGACGCTTTTGGAATTCCATACGCCCTGGTATCAAAAAACAAGGACCTGGAACGTCTGAATGAAGAAGGCCGGAACATGGTAGCCGATTACGATGCCAAACTGGAGCTGGACAGTTTCAATATCCTGTATGTGGCCCTGACCCGTGCCGTGGAGCAACTCCACATTATCGGTAAAAATGATATCAACAAAAACGGCCAGGAAAACACAAAAACCTTCTCCGGGCTTTTAATCCATTTCTTAAAATCCGGGACGTACTGGGAAGAAGGAAAAACGGTTTATCGTTTCCCGGATATGGAAAATGTGCAACCATTATCCGAAAAACAGCAAAAAACAGATGCGCCCGAACCGCTTTACATATCCTATGTTTCCAATATAGCCGAAAAACAGAAATTCCGTATCATCACAAGGTCCGGAGCAATATGGGGTGCAGGGCTCGACAAAGCCATCGAAACAGGAAATGTATATCATACTCTTTTATCCCGGGTGTCTTATACCAGCGATGTTGAAAATGTGATCAGCGAAGCCGTCGCCCAGGGACTTATCCCTTCTGAAAAACAAGAAGAATTCACAGAGCGTATAGCGGCAATTACAACGCATCCGCAAATCGGCAAATATTATACTCCAGCGTACACGATACACAACGAAAAAGACATCTTTACCGCACAAGGCGAAACCCTGCGGCCGGACAGGATAGCCATCGACCGGGAAGGAACCGCGGTTATACTCGACTACAAAACAGGAAATCCCGACAAAAAACACGAACACCAGCTGCGGCAATACAAGGACGTCCTCGTGCAGATGGGCCATGCCGTGAGCCACGGATATCTCGTATTTATAGACCGGGATATCCGGGTTATTCAGTACAATTAACCACTATCATCCAAACCTTTTCGTAAAATTTCCCCCACTTGCTGATTTTTTTTGGGACCCTCACCCGATTTTGGTGTATAAGTAATAAATCACCCGAAAGAAATTATCAAAAGTCAGGTGTTTATTGTTTTCATTTTGGGGTGAAAAATGAGTGAAGATTTACTGACAATCACTAAAACCAAAACCGGCCTCTTCGGGAGGTCGTTCAACTGTTGTTTATTTTTTGGGGTAACTTGGCATGAAAATGTTAAGTAGATAAACACAGTGCTCACGGAAGACCGTCCGGATATTTTTTCGGGCGGTCTTTTTTATTTGCCCCGGGAAAACCAAACTTTCCGGATGAATCATTATACCGAAACAACTCCCGAATTTATTTACCTTTGTGCTAATTCAAAAAGAATAATATGTACGGGAAAATAAAACAACACCTTCAGAAAGAATTACAGGACATCAAGGACAGCGGTCTGTACAAAAGGGAACGCATCATCACCTCTCCGCAGGATGCAGTGATCAAAATATCCACCGGGGAAGAAGTGGTCAACTTCTGTGCCAACAACTACCTGGGACTGTCTTCCCATCCCGAAGTGATACAGGCGGCCAAGGATACTCTTGATTCTCACGGTTTCGGAATGTCGTCCGTGAGGTTTATCTGCGGTACCCAGGATATCCATAAAGAACTGGAAAAAAAAATCGCCGATTTTTACGGTACGGAAGATACCATTCTCTATGCAGCGGCATTTGATGCCAACGGTGGTGTATTCGAGCCTTTGCTCACCGCAGAGGACGCCATTATCTCGGATTCCCTCAACCACGCTTCCATCATAGACGGGGTTCGCCTGTGCAAGGCCAAACGATACCGCTACGAGAACAACAACATGGAAGACCTGGAAGCTAAATTAAAACAGGCCGATGCCGACGGCACGCGGTTTAAAGTTGTTGTTACGGACGGTGTCTTCTCAATGGATGGACTTGTAGCACCCCTGGATAAAATAGCAGCCCTGGCCGAAAAATACGACGCCATGGTAATGATTGACGAATGCCACGCCGCCGGGTTTATAGGAGAAACCGGCAGGGGAACGCTTGAAGAGAAAGGCGTTATGGGCAAAATAGACATTATAACCGGAACGCTGGGCAAGGCATTAGGCGGCGCCATGGGAGGTTATACCACCGGAAAAAAAGAAATTATAGAGATCCTGAGGCAACGGTCCAGGCCTTACCTGTTCTCCAATTCGCTGGCTCCTTCAATCGTAGGCGCCTCCATAAAGGTATTTGACATGCTTTCCGAAAATACGGAACTCAGGGACAAGCTTGAAGAAAACACCCGTTACTTTAAAGAAGGGATGAAAAATGCCGGTTTCGATATTATTGACGGTGATTCTGCTATTGTACCCGTTATGCTGTATGATGCCAAACTGTCCCAGGTAATGGCCGATAAGCTGCTGGAACGGGGAATTTACGTTATCGGGTTCTTCTATCCGGTAGTTCCTAAGGGAAAAGCAAGAATAAGAGTACAGCTTTCTGCAGCGCATCATAAAGAACATTTAGACAAAGCTATTCAGGCTTTTACCGAAATAGGCAGGGAATTAAATGTGATTTAAAACCGGAGTATTTTCTTAATAAAACCAAAAAAATTACTATATTTATCTTTGTTTATCTGCCGTAACGGCTTACATTTGCTCTTAATTAATACTTAAAATTTAAATAATTGAACATGAAACATCTTAGCAAATTATTAGTTGCTGCGCTCTTGATTATAGGGTTTGGCAATGTACAGGCGCAAGACTCCAATAACCCCTGGCAGGTAAGTTTTGGTGTAAACGCCGTTGATGTTTACCCCACTAATCAACCCGGGATGGGGCAGTGGCTTGACGAGTATTTCAACGTCAGCGACCACTGGAACATTTTGCCTTCCGTTTCTACAATAGCCGTTTCCCGGTATGTAGGTGACGGATTTTCTGTTGGTGTTCGAGGATCCCTTAACAAAATTGACAAATGGGGCGATCAAGATGTAGATGACCTTTCATATTATGGTGTAGACGGAACTGTTAAATACAATTTCATTGAAGGCAGGAAGTTCGATCCCTTTATCGAAGTAGGTGGTGGTTACACCTGGATTGATGAGATCGGTGCCGGAACCCTTAACGGGGGAATCGGCTTTAACTTCTGGTTCACAGACAACATTGGTATTAACCTGCAATCCAGCTACAAACACTCTTTCGAAGACTATCTGGCACCACACTTCCAGCACCTGGCGGGTATTGCCATCAAATTCGGAGGAACAGACACCGATGGCGACGGTATTTTCGATAAAGACGATGAATGCCCCGAAGTAGCGGGTCTTCCCGAATTTAACGGATGCCCTGATGCTGACGGTGACGGTATCCCGGATAAAGACGATGCTTGTCCTAACGAAGCCGGTCCTGCCGAGTTGAACGGATGCCCGGATTCTGACGGTGACGGTATTGCCGATAAAGACGATGAATGCCCGAACGAAGCCGGATCTGCAGAAATGAACGGATGCCCGGACGCTGACGGCGACGGTATTGCCGATAAAGATGACGAATGCCCGAACGAGGCCGGATCTGCAGAAATGAACGGATGCCCGGACAGAGACGGTGACGGTGTTGCCGACAAAGACGATGAGTGCCCGGATGTAGCAGGAACAGTGGCCAACAACGGTTGTCCCGAAGTAACAGAAGAGGTTCAGAAAAAACTTAACGAGTTTGCCAAGACCATTCTGTTCGACCTCAACAAAGCTACCATCAAGCCGGAATCTGCTTCGGTATTAGACCAGATCGTTAGCGTTCTCAACGAATATCCTAATGCCAATTTCACTGTAGAAGGCCACACTGACAGCTCAGGTAGCGCCGACTATAACCAGAATTTATCTCAGAAAAGAGCAGAATCAGTAAGGAAATACCTGGCTGAAAAAGGTATAAATCCTTCCAGGCTCTCTTCCATAGGATACGGAGAAGACAAACCTATTGCAGACAATGCCACTGCAGCAGGCAGAAAAGAAAACAGAAGGGTGGAAATAAACCTCGTAAAAGAGTAAACGAACCCTCCTATAAATAATTAAAATCCCGTCCTGATGAATTTCAGGATGGGATTTTTTACTTTTAAACTTTTAACGGATCAAACCAAAGGAAAGACCGTACAGATAAAAAGCTTAAATATCAATTCGTGTATTTGTGATACACTAAAAACAGATGAATGAAAACATTCCTGTCTGAAGTCGTTGAAAATGTACTTTCCGGTCACGATAACATAAGTGATGTCATCTTTATTCTGCCCGGAAAAAGAGCAGGTGTGTTCCTGAAAAAAGAGATTCGCTACCGTATGACCCGTACGGCCTTCGCCCCTCAGGTATACAGCGTGGAAGAGTTTGTACAGGAACTCTCCGGGCTTCGCCTCATTCCCAATATACAGCTCCTGTTCGAGTTCTACCAGGTATACCGGCAGGCAACACCCCGGGAACAACAGGAAGATTTTTACACCTTCTCCAAATGGGCACAGGTAGTGCTCCAGGATTTTAACGAAGTAGACCGTTACCTTATCCCTCCCGACCGTATCTTTTCACATTTGTCTTCCGTAAAAGAACTGGACCACTGGTCCCTTTCGGAGAAAAAAACACCCATGCAGGAGCAATACATACAATTCTGGAAGACCCTGGGAACCTACTACACCCTGCTCCGCGATAAATTGCTTTCCGAACAGTGCGGATACCAGGGACTGATATACCGGGAAGCTATTGAAAACATAGAACACTACCTGGACCACAAGGGAAACAAAAAGCACATTTTTATCGGTTTTAATGCATTGAACAATGCAGAATCTGCCATCATCCAGGAATTCCTCGCTGCGGGGGCCGAAGCATACTGGGATACGGACAAAGCCTTCATGGAAGACCTGGAACACGATGCCGGCCTTTTTATGCGGCGGTATAAAAAAGAATGGAAGCACTATGCAAAAAATCCCTTTAAAAACATAAACACCCATTTTTCACTACCAAAACATATAGAGATCATAGGGATCCCCGGGAAAACGGGGCAGGCCATGTACATACATTCCATCCTTTCTTCCCTCAAAGACAAGGGACATACGGAACAAACCGCCGTGATCCTCGGCAATGAAGAATTGCTGAATCCCGTACTCAATGCTATTCCGGAAGATCTCGCCGAAGTAAACATTACCGGAGGCTTTCCTCTGGCCTACACCCCCGTTGCTTCGTGGTTTCATGCCTTTTTCCAGCTCCTGGAAAACGAGGAGTCCGGGAAATGGTACTATCAGAATGTCATTAACCTCATTTCTCATCCCGTTTCCAAGGCCCTGCTGACGTGTAACGGACGTGATCTTGCTTCTGGTTTTATCCGGACCATCCAGGACAACAACATTGTTTTTATCACCCGGGAACATGTGGAAAAAGCATTCGCAGATATCACGGCAAACGCAAAAAACGGAATTTCCGAAGCAACACTGCTGTTTTTCTCCAAAACGCATTGTACCGTCAACGATATCATAACAAAATGTACCGAACTTACCTTGCGGATGAAGGATATTTACTCCCGGCAAGGAAACCAGGTGTTCCTGGAATACCTCTACAGGTTTTACGAGATATTCAACCAGATCCGTTTTTTTAATGAAAAATACCAGGTCATTTCCATAAATGCCCTGACCGGTATCTACAGGGAGTTACTGCTCCAGGAAACCGTGGATTTCCAGGGAGAACCTTTGGAAGGTCTTCAGGTAATGGGGGTACTGGAAAGCCGTAACCTCGATTACGAAACCGTGATCCTGACTTCCGTAAACGAAGGCGACCTTCCCTCGGGAAAATCGGGCAATTCCTTTATTCCCTTTGATATAAAAGTGGCCTACGGCCTGCCTACCTATAAGGAAAAAGATGCCATATATGCCTATCACTTTTACCGGCTCCTGCAACGGGCCAAAAAAGTTTACCTGCTCTACAATACCGATACCGGGACTTTCGACGGCGGGGAAAAAAGCCGTTTTATACAGCAACTGACCACCTTTAAAGAGGAAAACCACCACATCCGGGAACGCATTGCAGCTCCTAAAGCGGCCCCGTTACCGGGACCTCCTTCTCCAATAAAAAAGACCCCTTCCCTCCTGGAGGCTATCCGGAAAATGGCCGAAAACGGCTTCTCTCCCACCTCACTCACCAATTACATACGCAACCCCTTGCAATTTTACCACCAGGCCATTCTCAGGGTTCAGGACGAATATGAAGTAGAGGAAACTATCGCTGCCAACACGCTCGGCACCATTATTCACGATACACTGGAAGACTTGTACAAACCTCTTACCGGGCAAGTGCTTACCGTACAACATATAGCGGAAATGCGAAGTAAGGCCGGCCGGATTATCGACCTTAAATTCGGGCAGGTATACCACGGGGGAGATTTCAGCCGCGGAAAAAACCTGCTGAGTTACGAAGTTGCCAAACAATACCTGAAAAATTTCCTGCAGACAGAAGAAAAAAGAGTCCTTGACGGTGACACCATAAAAATTGTGGAGATCGAACGTAATCTGAAGATAAAGATTGACGTACCCGGCATCCCCTATCCGGTATACCTGAAAGGAAAGGTAGACCGGGTGGAAGAAACAAACGGCACACTGTGTTTTATCGATTACAAGACCGGGAAAGTAGAACAAAGCGATGTGGAGCTCGCGGACTGGGAAGACCTCGTTACCGACTACAAATACAGCAAGGCGTTTCAACTGCTCTGTTATTCCTACATGCTTACCAGCAACAGCACATACCCCTTACCGGCAGAAGCGGCGATCATATCGTTCAAGAACCTGCAAAAAGGAGCGCTGAAATTTGCAAAAAAAGGAGAAGTCCGTACTCAAAAAGAGTACGGAATTTCAGAAACTACCTTTCAGTATTTCACCGAACAGCTTTACCGTCTCATTTCGGAAATATGTGATCCCGATATCCCGTTTGAAGAAAAGGAAGTCCCGTAAATGCCCGTTCCGCTGGGATCAGCCCCCTGTCTTTTCCCGGATAAAACAAAAAGGGAGGACATCGCACAAGACGTCCTCCCTGTTTCAGGTAAGAACCGGTATCGGTTAATAGCCAGGGTTCTGTTGCAGTGTTGGTTGCCCGGTTTCATTTACACTCAGGTCAATCTGGGCCTGCGGTATCGGGTAATATTCGCTTTTCCCGGGAATGAACCTGCCCCCGCGAACATCTGTGGTAATGCCCCCCTGATATTCAAAGTAAGCATTAAGTGTCTCCTCGGCAATTCCCCATCGCACCAGGTCAAAGAAACGATGTCCTTCCATGGCCAGTTCCAGTTTCCTTTCAAAATAGATCGCTTTCAGGGCATCTTCCTTAGCACTGAATTGAGCGGCCGTGTATTCTTCTATAGTATAATTGGCCGCATCAGTACTTGCATCAAACCCATCCATAGGATCGCTTTCATCAATGTATTCCTTCAGGAAACCATCGGGATCAGCCGCTCTTCTCCGTACCCTGTTTACATATTCCATCGCCGTTGACAGGCTTCCTGCCTGTGCCTCGGCTTCGGCAGCCATAAGCAATACGTCGGCAAAACGGATGATGTGGACATTAATGGCAGTACCCGGAGCCCAGGAACTTTGATCGGCATACTGATTTTGTGTAGCCTGCCAGTAGATATTCTTTTTGGGAGCGTAAGGACCTCCGTAAGATTGGTCACGTATCCACTTCTTGCCAGGGTGCTTCCCCCAATCGTGATAGGGGACTCCTCTTCTACCTACAGTCCAGTCCAATCTTGGATCTAATTCTCCCTCATAGGGATCAAAGCTCGTATTGACAGAATCTTTAGGATCAAAAGAATTAATTCCCATATCACTTTTTACAGGATTTTCATTGTAATTATCCAAGAATGGCAAGCCCGTATCAGGATTTGTTTTATAAGAATTAACCAGGTCTTGCGTAGGTTGATAGAAACCACAGCAACGAAAAGGACTGTTATACGGAAAATTGAGTTTCCCTCCCTGATTGGCATTGGTAATATTCCCGGTACCATCGTTAGCCACCATTTGAATATCGAATACCGTTTCGGCATTGTTTTCGGTAGCCGCGTCGAAATTATCCCTGAATAAGGGGACCAGATCATATTTTACACCTCCGGAGTTCACTCCCGAATTAATCACCCCGGCAAACATGTCTTTCGCTTCTGCAAATTTTTGCTGATAGAGGTACGTTTTTCCGAGATAGGCGGCTGCAGCCCATTTGTTGGCTCTTCCGAATTCGTCCTGGGTTGCCGGAAGGTTTTCATAGGCATACTGAAAATCGGCTTCGATCATGGGCCAGATATCCTGGTCATTGGGCTGCTTCGGGTCTTCGGTAGTCTCATCAACCCAAGGCACCATATTGAACATCTTCTTTAATTCAAAATAATAGTGTCCTCTTAAAAAGCGGGCCTGTCCGGTAATGTTTTTTCGGTCTGTTTCTGATACGTCAGGGGCATTATTCAGATAATGAAGAGTATTATTACATCTTTTTACTCCTTCAAATAATGCCTTCCACTTTGAATTAAAAAATCCATTTGAGGGATCGGAAGAAAATTTAGCAATCGGATCAATTGCCGGCTGGTCACCTCCAAAACTCCCCTTACTGGCCGTACCGCCCGCAACAGCGCCGTAAATCCAGTTATCCGGCGCAGCTTCCCAGGGGTTTCCGCCCCCCAGTGCTTCATCATCGCCCTGTCCGTCCAGGGCGGCATAAGCTCCTATCAATAATTTTTCAACTCCGGCCTGATCGGTTTCATCCAGTACACTATCTTCCAGGGATCCCAGGGCAGGCTGGTCCAGAAAACTGTCGGCACATGAAAACAGCAGCAGGAGTGTTAAAACAGGGACGTAAAACCGTCCTATTCGTTTTGTAAGTTTCATATGTTTTATTTTTTAAGTTCGTTATTAGAATATTACGTTAATCCCGAATAAGAGTTGTCGTTGATTCGGGTAGGCTCCCTCGTCGATACCAAAGTTTACACTTTCTCCGGATATTTCAGGGTCCAGGCCCGAATATGAAGTAATCGTAAAAGCATTGACCATTTGAGCATACAATCTCAGCTTGGTGAGCCTGATTTTATCGAGCAAAGACGAAGGCAGCGAATACCCCAACTGTAATTGGCGGCACCTCAGGTAAGACCCGTCTTCTACAAAATAGGAGTTCGGTACGTTGGCTGTGCTGAATGAACCCGTCGTTTCCTGAATGGGAGCCGAAGCATTCGTGTTTTCCGGTGTCCAGGAATTGTATAATGCCGCTTTGCTTTTGGCCCCCTGGAACGAACTGTAAAAGTCGGTCCACCACCGCACATTGTTCCAGATATCGTTGCCCTGGGACCCGTAAAGAAACATGCTGAAGTCCCAGTTTTTATACAATACTTCAAGATTCAAACCATAGGTAAAGTCCGGATTGGGATCTCCGAGAAAAGTCCTGTCCTGATCATCGACGATATTATCTCCGTTAATATCTTTATAACGGAATCTTCCTACAGCTACATCATTCTGGTAGGTTGCATTCGGGTTTCCTGTAGCCGACACTGCATCGGCATTGGCTTCGTCAATTTCATCCTGAGAATCCCAGAAGCCTTCAATTTCGTACCCGAAGAATTCACTCACCGAATGGCCTACGGCATTTCTGATAATAGAACTCCCGTTAAAACGCCTTCCTTCCAGGTCGAAGTATTGTACGCCTTCGGCAATCTTTTTGATTTCATTGTCATACGTGGTAAGTGTTACCGTAGTGTTCAATCTCAAATCTTCCCCGAGTTTAAAATACGTGGAGAGGTCCAGATCAAGCCCTCCGTTAGTCATCTTAGCAACGTTAACATAAGGGACCGTTGCAGCACCGGCCGTAGCAATGAGGTTTGGATTATACAAGAGATCCTCTACATCTTTTCTATAGTAATCTAATGTTAACTGTACGATATTATTAAACAGGGAGGCATCAATCCCTATGTTTGCATTGATATTCTTTTCCCATATGGCATCCGGATTTCCAATCCGCGATTGTTCAAAACCTTCCGCCAACGAAGAATTTCCCCCTCCTATGGCATAGAAAGAAGTCCTGTTATTTCCCCCGAAAGTGGTAAAGGCATTGGGCGGGTCTACATTTAACTGGTTTCCCATAACACCGTAACCTCCGCGTATTTTTAAATTATTCAGCCAGGTCGTTTCCGGGAAGAAATTTTCGTTGGTAATGTTCCATCCTGCACTGACTGCCGGGAACCAGCCATACTGATCGTTTAAAAACCTGGACGACCCGTCCCTGCGGATGGTTGCACTCAACAGATACCTGTCGTCGAAGTTATAGTCAAGCCTGCCGAAATACGATGCCAGGGCATCTGCATACTTGAAGCTGTAATTGGTCTGTGTCCCCGAACCGGTGTCCAGGGTAACATAGTCGGGATCAAATGAAAAATACCCCTGTGTCGTGCCTCCCACTTCACGTCCCTTGTTCTGGTAGGCTTCTGTTCCCAGCAACACGGTTAAATTGTGAATCTCATTAAAGGAATTCTGATACTTTACCGTATTGGTCCACGTCCAGTTAAAGTTGGTTACAGCCGCTTCGGAATACTGGTTTACCGAAAGGTTTTCGGAGTTTTCGTATTCCGGATACTGAAAGGAGTTAAAACTATTGGTATAATACTGCCCTCCGAAGCTGGTCCTGAAGGTAAAGTGTTTCAGGAAATCCACTTCCGCAAAAATATTTCCGAACAGCCTTGAAGAAACCCCGCGATCGTTCCGGGTCCGGTCCATTATGGCCACCGGGTTTTTGGCATTCCCCAGGCCACTCCCGAACGAACCGGCATAATTGCCCATAATATCGTGAACCGGAATAATGGGCTGTTGCCGGAAAGCCATCCCGATAGCACTGTCTTCGGTAAGCGCATCAATTTGCGGGTTATCGCGGATGGTAAAGCTTATATTTTCACCTATACGAACATTTTCACCAATATTATACGTGGCATTGGCCCTGATGGTGTATCGTTTTAGATAGGTATTCTTTAACGTTCCCTCCTGATCGAAATAATTCAACGAAAAAAGATAACTTCCTTTTTCACTACCACTGCTCACAGACAGGTTGTGGCTTTGAATGCTTGCCGGGCTGAAAATTTCCTGAAACCAGTTGGTCCCTTCTTTATTAGCCCTTACAATACGGTAAAAATTATCCAGATCGTCAGAGCTCGTATAGTTCGGATTTATGTAATACAAAGACTCATCCACAGAATCAGCTCCAACGGGGGCAATGTAATTAGGTAATACCGGGTTGGCACCATTTCCGTATTGCTCACTGCTTGGAGATTCGCCCGGATTGGTATTCCGTTGTGCAATAAAATTGAGTTCGGCCATTTCCCGGGAACTCAGAATGTTCCAGGGATTACCGCTTTGTACCATCTGGACCCCGTAATAGGAGTCGTACGTAACTTTCATCCTTCCTTTTCCTTTCTTCGTGGTAATAATGATCACCCCGTTGGCCGCACGCGAACCATAGATGGAGGCAGAAGCCGCATCTTTGAGCACCTGCATGGATTCGATGTCGTTGGGATTGAGGTCATTTATTCCGTCGGTAGGGATTCCGTCTACCACATAGAGCGGGGTATTGTTCCCAAAGGTATTGGCCCCCCGGATTTTTACCTGGGGGGCTTCTCCCGGCTGCCCGCCCCCGGTGACCGTAATCCCGGACACCCGTCCCTGAAGCTGGTTGGTGACATCAGAGGTAGGTTGTTGGGTCAATTCATCTGTTTTTACTACCGATACTGCCCCTGTAAGGTCCTGTTTCCGTTGTGTACCGTAACCTACAACAACGACCTCGTCGAGCTGGGCCAGGTCTTCCTGAAGGGTAACATTTATAACTTTCCTTCCGTCTACAGGAACCTCCAGCGCTTTAAATCCGACATAGGAAACCACCAGTATGGCATCTTCACTGCTTACTTCTATGGTATAATTTCCGTCAAAGTCGGCTACAACACCATTCGTTGTTCCTTTTTCCAGCACACTGGCCCCTACGAGCGGCATGCCGTCTTCCGAAGTTATTTTTCCGGTTACCGATAAAAAGGCAGAACTTACTGTCCCTTTTTCCCTTTCCGGGGGAGCACTAAAGGCATGCATCACGGTAAAAAGCATGCAACAAAAAAGCAAAATACGGGATGTATTTTGCAATACGATACGAACTTTCGCAAAAAGCTTTTTTCTCATAAAATAAAGTTTGTTAGTTGTTAATTAGGGTCTTACTTATACCTTAAAACCGGCAGTTAACAACACGGACGGAAATTCCTGAAAATACAATTAGCTGTCTGTTCTTTGTTTTTGACGAAAAGGCTATTCCGGACACATCTGTTTCTGCCATTTCTGCTATAAGGAATAAGTTATTTCTTCAAAAAAAGTAAGACATAAAAATATCTTATTTAATAGTGAAGAAGATCAGTTTTGATGAAAGGCATCAAATTAGGATTATTAAATTTTCATTAAAAAAAAATTATACGAACGACATATTTTATATTACAGACAACCAATATCGGCATATTAACGGACATATTGATAATATAAATACATAAATTTTAACTATAAATAATTTTTAGAGTTAATAATATTAATATTCCGTTTATTCCATATTCTTAATATCATTCTAAAAAATAGTCGTCAAAGCAGGCATAACGTATGTGGATTACATAAAATGTATCTATTAATTATATACAAATGAAGATTATAAATTATATATATTTAAGAAATTTCATCATTATATATAAACCTACGCTCTCCCTGTCAACCATCAAAAATTTTATGCATTGCTATTTTAACCGGCCGATATTTAACTGGATGATTATTCTTACTTTTAGGTCTTTAAACAAGACATTAATGTGATGCACTTTCAAAACGAGGAAAACATTTCCCGTTCCGTTGCCGTTTTATACCAGTCTATTGCTCCCCCGGCAAAAAACGGGATACAGCTTTTTGTAAGCACCTCGCTTCGAGTAAAGAGAATATAAGATCCTAAATTGTCCAGCTCTTAACAAATGCCAAATTTATGTGTCAGGGCAAAGATGCCGACAACACCTTATCTTTGTCATATGCGCGAAAGGTTAAGACAGCATATAGAAGAAATAATGCCGCTCACAGATGATGAATTTGCATTTGTGGCTTCCCATTTCTCCGTTCAGCATTTTAAAAAACATGAATTCCCTATCCGCCAGGGACAAGATGCAGCGTATACCTATTTTGTGGTTTCGGGGCTTTTAAAACTGGTGTATAACGACGAATCGGGAAAGGAACACATCTTATCTTTTGCCATGGAAGACTGGTGGGAAACCGATTTTCTGGCTTTTTACACGAAAACCAAAGCCACCATGTCCTTACAATGCCTGGAAGATACCCGTGTACTCTGTCTTACCCTTGAAAATTACCGGAAATTGTGTTCCGGTCTCCAAAAGATGGAGCATTTCTTCCTGAAGAAGGCAACCTCGGGCCATATTGCATCACAGCAACGCATATTGTCGTTACTGAGTTCCAATGCAAAGGAACGTTACGACCAACTGCTTAAACGCTATCCTTCCCTGTTTCAAAGGGTGCTCAAAACCCTCCTTGCTTCCTACCTGGGTGTTTCGCGCGAAACCCTGAGCAGACTTTCTTCCTGAACCCATTTTATCCGTCTGTAATTGTGACATTTGTCACGCGATAAAACGGCATGCCGTCTTCATCTTTACCCTGTAATTTTTTTATTGTTAACCAAAAAAGACAGGTCAATGGAAAAGCGAACTATTAATCCCTGGCAATGACAGGACGAACGCGGTTATGTACAGGCGGTGGAGGTAAAACAAACGGAAGGCACACTTTATTGTGCCGGACAGGCCGCGGTAAACCCCGACGGAACTTCGGGTACTGCCGATATGAAAACACAGTTGACCCAGGCACTACAAAACCTGGAACAGGTAATTACCGAAGCAGGGTATGAATGTAAAAACATCGTGCGGTTGAATGTCTATACCACCTCATCGGACGAGCTCTTTACCACCTGTTTTGATATTTACCTGGACTGGGCAGCAAGACACGGTATTAAAACAGCACTCACTTTAATGGAAGTAAAAAGCCTGTACGAAACCCTGAACATTGAATTTGAGGCTACGGTGGTAAAGTAGTCTTTTAATGCTTTTACAAAATAACGCCCCGGCGTTCTTTACCGGGGCGTTGTTTGCTGTTTTGTCTTCCTTCTATTCGTTATTTAAAACCCGGAGCATTTTGTGATAGATCTCGTTGTTTTCATAAATGCCCTGAAAATTTTCGGCACCTTTCCCTTTGGCAAAGACCGGAATGAGTTCCCCGCTGTGCTGGTCAGAATTAAAATATACCGTTACTTTTTCCGGCACTTCCTTTTTATGGCCTGTAGTTTCGTCTGTTTTATAGTGTTTTCCGATACTCACTCCTCCCGTTTCATGGTCTGCCGTTACCACCAAAAGGGTATTGGGATGTGTTTCCACATAATCCAGTACCGTGCCCAGGGTCTCATCAAAATCTTCCACTTCGGAAATCAGCATATCCGCGTTTTCGGCATGTCCGCCCCAATCGATATAGGAGCCTTCGATCATCATAAAAAACGGTTCTTTATTTTGGTCGAAGTAATCCAGGGCCATACTCGTCGATTTCTTCAAAAAATCCTTTCGGCCGTCTATTTTGGAAGGCAACCCTTCATCTGCCAGGATATAAGCATTGGACCTGCCCGAAACCGGTTTGGAAAGCTGTAAAGTGTCCAGATGATAATCCTTTTCCAATAGCTCGGTAAACAGGTTTTTCCCGTCGGAACGATCATTAAAAAATTTCCGTCCGCCACCGGCAATAAAATCCACTTTGGCCCCTATAAGCTGGTCTGCAATTTCTTCATGCATATCGCGGTCCTTTACATGGGCATAAAAGGCAGCCGGAGTGGCATGGGTAATGGAGGTAAGACTTATAACACCCGTTTGATAGCCCTGTTTTTGAAGTCGTTCCAGAATGGTTTCCCGGGCTACGGTATCCGTCGAAACCCCGATAGCCCGCTTGTAGGTCTTCTCCCCGGTGGAAAAAGCAGTAGCTCCGGCTGCCGAATCTGTGATCCTGTGGCTTTTGGAAGATGTTTTTTGCAATCCTATGTGTTTGAAACGTGAAAAGGCGGACATTTCATCACCAAAGTAATAGGCCGTTGAAATCTGGGGGAGCCCCATACCATCACCTATCATAAAAATAATGTTCAGAGGGGCTTCGGAAACTGTATCTGAAGAGTTCTCCTTCTTTTCAGGAGTACATCCCAGAACAATTATCAGTAATCCCGTGCTTATAATCCTTTGAAACGGAAGTCTTGTGTTTTTGATCATTAGCAGTCAATTAAAATGAATATGGCAAGGAGAAAATCTCCCTGCCATAATTTATGTGAAAATTATTTTTTAGTAACCCGGGTTCTGCTCCAGGTATCCCGGGGTATTCGATGCTCCGTCGATTGCAGATTGCGGAACGGGGAACAATCTGTGGTTTACGTTACTATCGGTCTTTTCTGTCCAGGAGTCCTCGTAGTGACCGAAACGGATCATATCCGTACGCCTTGACATTTCCCAGTAGAATTCAAAACCGCGTTCGCGATACATGATATCCAGGTTAATGGACGTAAGTGCTTCCGGAACCGGTTCACGTGCTGTTCTGGAGGTTCGTACCGTATTCACATCAGCAAGGGCACCGGCATTGTCACCGTTTCTCAGTCTGGCTTCGGCACGCATCATGTAAATTTCCGCATAACGCAACAGTACAAGGTCTACGCTACTGTAATTGTTACCATCATCGGAGGTATGGCTGAACTGGTATTTGGACACCCGGTAACCACTTGCATACCCGTTATTGGCGGTAAAATCAATTTCCAGTGTGTGGTCTACATAATATTCCATATCGGCCTCTCTTCTTTCGCCCAAGGCATAGATCCTGTATCCGCCGTCGCACGTATAAAAATTACCATCAGCATCTTTCCTCGGACCCCATGGCGTACCTCGAAGAATCCCCCGGTCGATTTCAAAATCCTCGGCAGCTACACAGATATAGCGATTCTCATCGTTTTGCGGGCTAAAGCCGGTAAGGTCTTTAAGTTCTTCGGGAACCTCAACGTTCTTCTGATAGAATCGTGCATCGGCCTCTGCGGGGTCCGTATCGCCGTAAGCATCCACCCAGGTCTGATAGAAATCCGGGGTAATCGCGGGACCATCCGTACCGTCGGCGTCCGGATATTCCGGTCTCGGAAATAACGAGCCGGACATAGACCAGTACGCCCAGCGGCTGTGGTCATTATTCAATATCCCCCTCTGGTCCAGGGCGAAGATCAGTTCCGGATTGTCATGGTTGTCATCGTTGAACAGGTCGAAATATTCAGGAGACAGGGCAAACTGACCGGAATTGATAATGTTGTCGGTATATTCGATCACCTTGTTCATGTCTTCAGTGGTAAAATCCGGTGTTCCGTAGGGATCGCGGTAAACGGCGGCATTTAAATGCAGTTTGGCCAGGAAACCCCATACGGCAGCCTGTGTCATTCTGCCAGGCCCCTTATCCGTATTAATTACATCCACTACCGCAAGGAATTCACTTTTTATATAGGCTATGGCTTCCTGCCCGCGGAGCACTTCGGAAGTTTCTGCCGCAGACTCTTTTTTGAACACCAGTCCCCAGCTGTCCAGCATCAGCATATTCAAATAGGCTCTCAGGGCTTTCATCTCATAAAGGGCCGATGCTGCTTCGGAATCTGTTTCTGCCAACGGCGTCAGGGTCTCAATGGCCAGTAATGTCCTGGAAATATTTGTGGTCAGATAATCCCAGGTCTCACCTACCAGCCCGTTACTCGGTGTAATGTTATGTGTATGTACCTCGATAAATTTACCCCCGTCATACCATTGGTCTCCTCCCCGGGCGGGTAAAATGGCCTCGTCGGAAGGAATAAGCTGCAAGCCGAAATACCGGGTATGCCTGAACGTCTGCGGAAGGAGGCCATAGGCCGGGGCAATGGAACCACTAACAGCCTCAGACTGGCCGCTCCCCGTGAGAGACTCGTCCAGCACATCCTCTTCCAGGTCGGTACAGCTCCAGCTCATTAAGAAACTGATGGTCAGTAATGCTATTATGGTCTTGTTTTTTATCTGTTTCATTTTGTTTCTGTTTTGATGGGATTAAAATGATACGTTTAGGCCAAATACAAATGTCCTGGCCCTCGGATATGTAAAGCGATCAATTCCGAATGTCTGGATGCCCCCGGATGTTGTACCGGTGTTCACTTCAGGGTCCAATCCGCTGTAATCGGTAATAACGAACAGGTTCTGACCAGTTACGCTCAAACGGATGTTCTGTATGTAATCCTTCAGGCCGAGAACATCAGGGTCCAGGTTATACCCCAGCGTAGCATTGTTCAGGCGAAGGAAATCACCGTCCTCCAGATATCGTGTAGACACCTGGTTGGTATTGTTGGTTCCTTCTCCTTCGTACTCGATGGCCTTATCCGTAGTGTTGAATGATAAGGCAAGGTTGCCTTTCGTAAAGTTCGACATGGCGGTGTGATTGTATATCTGGTTTCCTACCGCTCCGTTAAAGTTCATGCTCAGGTCAAAATCCTTATAGTAGAAATTCAGGTAAAAGGCATAGATGGCATCGGGCAGGGCTTTGCCTACAACCACACGGTCGTCATCGAGTATCTCGCCGTCACCGTTTACATCGCGGAACTCGTTAAGCCCTTGTTCATTAATACCTGTGAATTCCCGCATATAAAAAGCACCGATAGGCTCTCCGTTGATATAACCATTAATGGTAGCCCCCGTTTGCCCGGCACCTTGTGCAGCACCTGTGGTCAACACTTTGTAAGGAGAATTTTCGACCTCGTTTTTGGTGAAAGATACGTTCCCCCCGATGTTATAGGCGAAATTCCCATCAATTCTCTCACTGCGGTAATCGAGGGCAATTTCAACACCGTTGTTTTTAATCTCCATATCCGGAATGTTCGTCCAGTAGGTGGTTGTGGGCTGTATCGGGTCTGAAGGGACTACCTCCAGCAGGACATTTTCCGATACTTTGTTAAAGTAATCGAGCGTACCGGTTAACCTGTTATTGAACAACCCGAAATCCAGACCGATGTTGGTTTGAGTGGAAACTTCCCATTGGATATCCGGATTGGCCAGGCGTGAATATACGGTACCGTAAGGGTAGTCGTTCAAACTGCTTACATTGTCATCCAGCGGATAGGTATCGTTATCGGCCCGGCTGTCGGTATAACTCAGTTGTGTGATCTTGGAAGGGATCTCCTGGTTTCCGGTTTGCCCCCAGCTGGCCCTTAATTTCAGGTTGCTGAAAGGTGTGTTGTCCATGAAACTTTCCCTGCTGATGTTCCAGCCTGCCGAAACCGAAGGGAAATACCCGTATTTATTATTGGCGCCAAACTTGGATGAACCGTCTGCCCGCATGGTGGCGGTGAGCAGGTATTTGTCGGCATACCCGTAGTTGATCCTCCCGAAGAATGATTGCAATTCGTTTTTGATGGCCTCGGACGATCGTGAAGGGTTCCTCCCGGCAGCTTCAATCTGGTATCGGGGTTCAATACCGTTATCCGGAAAATTTTCGTATTCCCATGCCCTGGCCTCATAACGGGTTTGCTGGTAAGTATGCCCTACCAACATGGTTCCGTTATGGTTTCCCCGGTCCAGCTCGTAGGTCAGGTAGTTTTCAATCAGTGTATTGGTATTACTTGTGTATGCAAGTGCCAGGGATCCGATCTCGTCTTCCCTGGCGGTATAAGGCATGTTCTGCTGTTCCCGCTCGGTTGAAGAATAATCCACACCGAGGTTTAATTTATAGGTCAGCCCCTCAAATATCTCAATAGATGGTGTGATGTTTGCCAGAATCCGGTTGTTGTCGGCATAATCCCTGTACAGTTGCTCGCGAACCAGTGAATTAAACTGGTCGCCACTTAGTGTCGGCGTAGGTTCTCCGTCTGTATAGGCCGGGTATGTGGGATTGGACCGTAACATATCGGATATGATGGTAGTGGTTAAGGGTCTTTTATTTTCGGTTTTGGTTGCCGATAAATTAAATGCTACCTCAAAACGGTCGTCCAATGCTTTTTGCGACAGGTTCAGGCGCCCCGAATAACGTCTTAAATCGCTGTTTCTCAAAATACCTTCCTGGTCATCCACCCCGGCAGACCCGAAATATGAGAATTTGTCACTGCCCCCGCTCATGGAAAAGTTGACGTTTGTGGAAACCGCGGTTCTTGTAAATACATCCTGCCAATCGGTATTGGCCCCGCCATCTCTCAAATTACCACCGACACGGGTCACCTGTTCACGGAATTCATCGGCACCGAACACATCTATTTTGTTGGCCAAAGAAGAAATTGCCGTTGAAACAGACAGGTTCATTTGCGTTTTACCTGCTTTTCCTTTTTTGGTTGTAATAACCACAACCCCGTTTGCCGCCCGGGCTCCGTAGATAGCCGTAGCGGAAGCATCTTTCAGCACATCGATCTTTTCGATGTCATTCGGGTTGATAAAATTCAAAGGATTTGTGGCCACCCCGGTTTGGGTATTGTCAAGGGCAAAACCATCCACTACATAGAGCGGTGTTGTCCCCGAACGTAAACTCCCTACCCCACGGATAATGACATCCTGTGAAGCACCGGGCTCACCACTGACAACAGAAACATTTACACCGGCGACCTTTCCCTGTAGGAGCTGGCCGGGATTGGTTACGATTCCCTTGTTGAAATCTTCACTGCTCACCGATGCTATCGAACCGGTAACATCTGTCTTTTTCTGGTTTCCGTAGCCCACTACCACAACATCTTCCAGCTGGGCCACATCGGGGCTTAGCTGAACAGTGACCCGGGCACGTCCGTCAACCGCAACCTCCCGGGGTTTATAGCCCAGGTACGAAACTTCGAGGACCGCATCGTCTCCGACATCAATGGAAAAATTTCCGTCAAAATCTGTGGTTGTCCCGTTTGCAGTCCCTTTTTCAACTACGGTGGCCCCTGCTAACGGCACACCGTTTTCGTCGGTGACGACACCTGCGACTTCCTGAAATTCGACCTCCACCACTCTTTTCGGGGTTTTCGGCCTGGCCTCGACAGAAATGGTGTTATTGATCCTTCTAAAGGCAAGGTTGGCATCTTTTGCCATTAATTCCAGAACCGAGCGCAACGATACACGCCGGTAAGAGAGATCGTAGGTTTTATGCAACCGTCCTATTTTCCGGTCATATACAAACCTGAAGTCTGTCTGTGCTTCAATGTTCTTCAGCACTTCTACAACTGTAGCGTCTTCCACCGCTAAGTCGACACTGTAGCTTTCCAATTTCTGCCCTCTGACATCAGCGGCAAATACCGGGTTTAGCAATGCTAAAATAATTAGAAAGCAAAATGTATGTAATGTCAATTTGATAAATTGTTTAGTAGTTGGCAAATTCATAATTTTACATCATGTTTAATGGTTATAAGTATTTGTAATTATTGAACTGTCGGCAGTCTGTAGCCGCTCGCCAAAGTGTTAACAGGCTGCCTTTTACGTTATTGATTTTCACATCATAGGCCTTATTTGATTTTCGGTCAGGTTAGTTCTAGTTATTAATCGGTACATCTCCCTTTTATCAGGATGTTGTTGTCTTCCAGGTATTCATACTGCAATCCCTTTTTTGTGTGTACGATACTTTCCAGTACTGCTGCCAATACTTCATTGTCGTAAGTTGCGGTAAGATGGCAATCCTTTATCTTTTCGTTCTCAAAGACAAAGGTCACCCCGTACCAGCGTTCGAGCGATTCTGCTACCCCGGCCAGGGTGGTGTCTTCAAAGTGAATAATGCCGTCTTTCCATTGCAGGGCTGTTGCGATATCGATTTTCTCTTTTGATATGTGATTGGATTTTTTGTCAAAGATGCCCTGTTCGTTAGGGGCAAGGAATACTTCTTTATTTTTTGAGGCGACCCTTACTTTCCCGGTAGCCACCGTTACCGTTATTTCCCGGTGGTCGGGATACGTGTTAACATTAAATGAGGTTCCCAGGACCGTGGTATTTACCTCACCGGATCTTATAACGAAAGGTTTGTCCGGATTCTTTGCCACATTGAAAAAAGCCTCTCCGGTAAGTTCAACCTCACGGGTCCCGCCTGTAAACCTTTCGGGGAACTTGATGGTACTGCCGGAGTTCAAACGCACTTTGGTACCATCTGCCAGGGTCAGGTTCAGCTTTTGCCCCCAGTCTGTTGTTTTTACCACCCGGGGCACAGGCTGTTCTTCGGGTTTATTGTTCAACACTTTATGATAGGAGATATACCCTAACCCGAGAATCAACACCACGGAAGCTGCAATCCCCCTCCAATTTAACAATAACCTTTCCTTCTTTCGGCCGTTTATTATCTGATTATTGATGGCACCTGACAGTCTTTGTTGAATACGCTTTTTATCATTTGCATCTTTGAAGACCTTTTTTTCGTTTTTCGACAAAAGGCTACTGTCAAATTGTTCCAAAAGTGTTTCTTCTCTTTTGGTTATGGTACCGTTCAGGTACTTTTTCATCAATTTTTTAATATCATTTTCTGTCATTATACGTGCATTACAATTAGAAGTACCATAAACACGGAGTTACGCACATTGAAAAATGCAGTGTTAACAATTACTTAATGGCTGGATGATTTCTGTTAACTTTCAGGTAACGAATTGAGTTAAAATTTTTGAGTCGGGAATTGGACGGTTTCTTTTTGCCACGGGGATACACTAATGCTTTTCCCCTCGTGTATTGCGATTTAAAAAGAAAAGCGTGAAGAAAGCGAATTATGAATCATACTTAGTATGATCAAAAAAACGGAAGATATCAAAACAGGAAAAACCTGATAACGGACAGGTCTTTGCGGAGTTTGCGAAGTGCCAGCGATATCTGGTTTTCTACCGAACGCTGGGAAATATTCAGTCTTTCGGCGATTTCCTTGTTGTTGACATTACACATACGGCTCAGTCGGAAAACTTCCTGGCATCTTTTGGGCAGGCCTGAAAGGGTATCATTTATCTGTTTGGACAATTCGGTCACATCTTCTTCCAGTTCAATTTCCGAAGTGATGCAAACAGCATTTGCGGCTTCTATCTGGGTTTCGTTGAATTTTAAATCCCTTAGCGTATTATAGCATCGATAACGAATCGCCTTGTATAAATAGGATTTTATATTGCTGACTTTTATGTCTTCTCTCCGCTGCCAATAGTCGATCCAGACCTCCTGTACCAGATCTTTGGCAATAGAGTTATCCATAATAACGGAGGCGGCGTAAGTATACATGGGTTCCCACAACAGCCCGAACAAGGTGTTGAACGCCTCCCTATCCGAATTTTTGACAAGTCTGCCAAACTTCGTTATAGTGTCTTTATCGCTATGATCCTCTCTCATTGGATCGGTTTAAACCTTTTCTGATTTTTCTTTTTGAATGTATTAAGGGGAGCTCTTTAAAAGCCAGGAGGTTAAACCCTTTTACCCTGATCTTTAAAAGCTTAAACCGCTTCACGGTGTGCAAAGTACATAAAAATAAAAAGAGATATATTACGATATTGTAAATTCTCCGGTGGCCCTGTCACCTCATGTCATTTTGATTTTTGCCGGAGACAACAGCAAGCCCCAAAAGTGTATTGCCACCGAACACAAAGTGTATCAAAACCGTACAGGCACACTATTGCAACAGAACATAACCATTTGAAATAATGATATTTATATCTTTGGCACGATTATTAACCGCTAAAACACAGGGACAAATAGATTATATTGCCAAATATATTTACCGGTTATCTGTTTACCCTGACAGCAATGATAAATAGCCAAAACGGCACACCATAATCATGATTAAAAACTACTTTAAAATAGCGTGGAGGAATCTCTGGAAAGAGAAAAGTTTTACGTTAATCAATTTGATCGGCCTGTCTACGGGATTTGCCATAACATTGCTTATTGTACAGTATGCCCGGTTTGAATTGAACTATGAAAATACCCATAAAAATGCAGACGATATCGTAAGGCTTACCGTGGATTACCTGGATGGAGAATCTGTCGTAGCCCAGGATAGTGAAACTTATCCCCCATTAGGCCCTTTGATGACAAATGAACTTTCGGAAGTCGTGGATTTTACCAGAGCCTACCAGATCGGGGAACCCAAAGTAGGCGTTCTGATCGGTAACAAACAATATACTGTGGACAGGACTTATGCCGTGGACTCTTCTTTTTTTAAATTATTTACTTATCCGCTGATCCACGGCTCAGAAAAAAGACTGTTTCAGCAATCCAATGAAGCAGTGCTTACCAAAAGTACCGCATTAAAATTATTTAACAATGTGCGGATTGTCGGCAAAACCCTGAATCTTAAAAGGAATGGGAGGAATATTTTATTTAAAATTGCAGGCGTAATTCCGGACAGTCCAGCCAATACCCATTTAAAGTTCAACATGCTCCTCTCTTATCCTACCCTGTTGTCTGATCCACAAATGCAAGAATGGTATAGGGAGAAAGAAGGTAACTGGAACGGAAACAACACTTTTACTTATCTGCAACTGGCCCCTAATACCGATTATGACAAATTTTCCCGTTCCCTGGCTACTTTCAGTGAAAAACTGGAAAGAGAAAAAAAGATAACCAATGAAGTCATTATCGGCCAAAAAATAAAAGACATACACCTCCATTCCAGGAAAACCTTCGAACCGGAAATAAACGGGGATGCCAAATCCGTATACCTGCTACTGGGTGTAGCCCTGCTCATTATTGTAAGTGCGTTTGTGAACTACATAAACCTGGCCACCTCAAAAGCTCTGGACCGGGCAAAAGAAGTTGGTATCCGTAAAGTTGCGGGCTCCTCAAAAACACAGCTCAAAGTACAGTTCCTGATAGAATCACTTGTGGTCAATTTCATAGCGGCCTTACTTGCTTTTATCCTTATATGGGACGGGGAACATCAATTTATTTCCATTTCCGGTCTCCCGAAAACTTTTACTCTTTTTGGCGACCTTTATTTCTGGCTTCTGTTTATCGCATTGTTCACAACAGGCGTTTTTGTTTCCGGATTATATCCCGCATTAGTGCTTTCCTCTTTTAAGCCCGTAAAGGTATTGAAAGGAAGTTTTTCCCATTCCGGTAAAGGTGTATTATTGCGTAAAGGGCTTGTTGTATTTCAATTTACCGTTACCGTGATCCTGTTGATCCAAACTTTTACGGTGAAACAGCAACTGGATTACCTGCAAGCATTGGACAAGGGAGTAAACACAGAGCAGATCGTTGCCATAGAAACACCCTACAATAAAAACGACAAGGCTTATACTATTTTCAAACAGGAATTACTGACACAATCCTATATAAACAACGTGTCTGTTTCAGGAACTGTTCCCGGGCAGATCGGGAGTGAAATGGCGACTACAACAGGAATTAACCTTTCAGAAACCACAGAAGAGCATTATTATAATTTTTACATCACAAAAATAGATAAGGAATTTATCCCTCTAATGGAAATGCAGCTCCTGGCAGGAAGTAATTTTGATAAAAACTCCGTCACGGAAAAAAATGAAGTTATTGTTAACGAAGAAGCTATCCGGTTATGGGAACTTCCAGATCCACAATCTGCCATTGGTAAGCAAATAGATATGTGGAATGAAAAATGGACCATCCGGGGAGTATTGAAAAATTACCACCAGGAATCTCCCAAAGCGCCTTTTATTCCCATCATCCATCGCTTTAAGAACACTCTTTCAGAATTCGCCAGCATTAAATTTTCGGGAGGCCATCCTAAAGACCATATAAAAAAGGTAAAGAGTATTTATGAAAAAGTATTTCCCGGCACAGTGTTCTCCTATTTTTTCCTCGACAGTAATTATGACATGCAGTTAAAAGCCGATAAGCGTTTCCGGGATGTATTCATGATACTCACTGTACTGGCCATTATCATAGCCAGTCTCGGGTTGTACGGACTCGCTTCCTTTACGGTCCTGAAAAGACGTAAGGAAATCGGCATTCGAAAGGTCGTCGGTGCCAGCACCTCCAATGTATTGTTATTGTTGAGCAGGGATTTTATGCGAACTGTTTTAATTGCCGTATTTCTGGGAGTCCCGGTCACTTACCTGTTAGCACGGAATTGGTTGAACAACTTTGCCACGCGTATAGACATGAGCTGGTGGCTGTTTGTGCTTCCGGTACTTTTTGTATTTGTTCTCGTAATTATAGCCGTTGGCATTAAAACCATAAAAACGGCTGTTACGAATCCTGTACAAAGCCTGAGAAACGAATGATAGTTTAGCTTAAATTTTGTTTAGTTTTAAGTAGGTTGTTACGTTGCCGGGTGATGAGGTTATACAGCACAATAACTGATAAAGTAACCCGGCAACAAAGACAACCAAAACACCCGAAAAAATGATCAGAAATTATTTTAAAATAGCGTGGAGGAATCTCCGCAAAAGAAAAAGTGTGGCATTGATCAATATCCTGGGACTGGCCCTGGGTTTTGGCTGTGCTATTCTTATTTTCCTGTTCGTACAATTTCATTTGACTTTTGATAATTTTCACGGAGATTCGGACAGGATATACAGACTGGTGACCGAGATGCATTCAGACGGCATCAAATACAGGCCAACTGTTCCCCCCGGTTTACCTAATGTTTTTAAGAATGATTACAATTATGCAGAAAAAGTAGTTAAAGCAGTAGTTTATGGTAAACAACTGATTAGTCCCGAATCGGGAGAATCTGCTTATCGCTTTAAAGAAGATGTCACTTTTGTAGGACCTGACTTCTTCCAAATATTTAACTTCCCGCTCTACAATGGGAATTTTTCAGATCAACTGTCGGCACCGAATACTGCTATTATAACCCGGGAAATGGCAAAAAAAATGTTTGGTGATGGCAATCCCATCAACCGTACATTTGTAATGGAGAATAAAGAGACTATCCGGGTTACGGGAATATTGGAAAATTTACCCAAAAACACCCTGATCACCTCTCAGGTTTTTATTTCCTCTAAAACACTTCCCAAATATAACACCTGGCTTTCCGGCGATTCCTGGAGTGGCCTAAGTGGCAATTTAAGATGTTATACATTGTTAAGGTCTAATCAAAATCTTTTACAAATAGAACAAAAGATGGAAGAATGGTCTTCCAAGTACAGGCCCAATTCTGAAAACAGTAAACACTATTATAAATTACAACCGCTCCACCAAATCCATTTCGAACCGCGCTATGGAGACGGTATCAATGTAAAATTGCTCTGGATCTTGGGGGCTATCGGCTTTTTCCTTATCCTTATCGCCTGTATTAACTTTATAAATATTTCTGCTGCCCAATCTGTCTATCGTTCCAGGGAAATCGGAGTAAGAAAAGCACTGGGAAGTTTTAAAGACCAGCTTTTCAGACAGTTTTTGATCGAAACATTCCTAATTACTTTTGTTGCCTTGATCATCGGATTAGGGTTAAGCATCCTTTTCTTGCCCTTCTTTAACAATACCTTTAATCTATCCCTTTCTGCAAACGGCTTATTGAATTTCAGGTTTGTTGGTTTTATAACCATACTTCTCACAAGTGTTGCCTTTCTGGCCGGAAGTTATCCCGGAATTATCCTTGCCAGGATAGCTCCCGTACTCGCCTTGAAAAGAAAACTCACACAAAGGGATGCCGGGGGATCACTTATCCGAAAAATACTGGTAACCACTCAGTTTGCAATTTCCATAATTTTGATCATTGCCACACTGGTCATCGGAAAGCAAATTCAATACGCCATAAATACCGATTTAGGCTATGATTCTACTGCAATTGTTATGGTTGACCTCCCCAAAGATATAGAACCCTTTAAACTAAATGCCCTAAAAAACAAAATTGCCCAATCCGCCAATATAAAACACATATCTGCTTGCATGACAAGTCCCGGAGCCCCAATAACAGACTGGGGAACAGGAGTTAAACTCAGCAAAAAGCCGGAGGAAGAAGATTTCTTAATCCAGGCAAAAATGGCTGATAAAGATTATCTGAACACTTTTGATATTCAACTGGCTGCCGGCAGAAATTTTACTGAAAAAGATTCCGTAAGTGAAGTACTTGTCAACGAAACTTTTGTCAGGAAAGTAGGGATGAATTCTCCTGAAGAATTATTAGGTAAACCTATAAATATCAGTGGTGATTTTATCCAGGGGCGCATTGTAGGCGTAGTGAAAGACTTTCACGACCGGGATTTTGAAAAAACCATCAGCCCCGTATTTATAGCTCAGGTGCCCCACAATAAAAGCAGGTATAGAGAATTGGGCATCAAAATTAACAAAACAAATACGAGGAAGACTCTCAAATATATCGAACAACAATGGGCATTCTATTTCCCCGATTTTATTTTTGAATACGACTTCCTGGACAATCGCGTAGCCGCAATGTACAAATCCGAACAGCAGTTCCTGGCGCTGACCAGACTGTTTTCCCTCCTGGCCATCTTTATCGGCGGTCTGGGCATCTATGGCCTGGTCTCCTTTTTTGTCGCCCAGAAAACCAAAGAGGTCGGTATTCGGAAGGTTTTGGGTAGCAATGTTATCGACATCCTCGGACTGTTCTCCAAAGATTTTTTCAAACTGATAGGCATAGCGGGCCTTATAGCTTCACCTATCGCCTGGTATTTTATGAATGACTGGTTACAAAATTATACCTACAGGACACAGATCAACTGGTGGGTCTTTGTACTACCCATAGGTTGCATCCTGATTCTAACCCTACTTATTGTCAGTTACAAAGGGTATAAGGCGGCCACTGCAAACCCGGTAAAATCATTAAGAACGGAATAATTGTCAACCTACAAAAAACAAAACTCTCATACACACTGGTGTTATGAGGTTTTTTGTGGAGATGACGGGACTACATTCGAACATCTCATTCCTTTTTTGATGTTCTTGGATAGTCTCGAAATATCTTGATCAATAATTTAAAATATCACTGAACACCAATAACTCAGAACTCAAAGTACATCGTATACCAAATTCGACAGAACAAATTACGATTTGGTTTCTTTTATGCCCGAATTGGAAAAATGTACAACATTGAATTCATTCTCAACCTTCATAATACTTTCTGTTTTTGTCCGTATCAACTTAAAGCAAGAATACCGAACCCTAAAAAACAGGAGAATTATCGGTTCTATAATTTCTCTGAACTTATTTCATTGTATAAAAAGGGCTTAATTTGCGATAATGACATTAATATCCCTGCTCTCCAAAGATTTCACAACGCCGGGCGGCACATTGGAATCCGTAACTATATAGTGCACCTGCTCCAGGCCACACACCTTGCCCAGCCCTCTTTTACCAAATTTTGAGCTGTCGGCCAGCACCACCAGGATCTGTGCCGACTCAATCATCTTTTTATTCAACGTAGCTTCAGCCAGGTTGGTTATAGACAGGCCGAAATCGAGATCTATTCCGTCTACCCCTAAAAACAGGATACCTGAAGAAATCTCTTCCAGGGTACTTTCCGCAGTAGTCCCTGCAACCGAGGAAGAATTGGGGCGGATGATACCACCGAGCTGGACAATCTCTATATTGGGCCGGCTACACAGGGCCAGAGTAACTTTTACCGCCGGAGTTATAACCGTGAGCTGTTTTTCAGGATGCAGCATATTGGCAAAGGTATACACCGTTGTCCCCGACCCGATAATGATCGAATCGTTGTCTTTAATAAGATCTAATGCCACTTTGCCGATCTTCTGTTTGGCTTCAGCATTGATATGTTCTTTTTCGTCAATAGTCCGTTCATTCATGTACGGATTACTCATAGAAGCTCCGCCATGTGTCCGGAACAGTAATTTCTTATCTTCCAGTAATTTAAGGTCTTTTCTTATCGTAACCCCCGAAACATTCAGCAAAGCACTGAGATCATTGATCTTCACCCTGCCCTCTTCCTTTAGTTTCTGAAGAATCATTTCATGTCTGTCGGTTATATCCATACTTCTCATTTTAAACGGTTGATTTAATATAAAATTAATAATTATTACAAAAGGTTTCACAAAGACGAAAAAACTAATTTTAAATTAACATTGCGCCTCCATCCGGACGGAACTCCTAACGATTAATTAACTTTCAAATTTATTTTATTAATGTTTTATTTAATTTAAAATTTAAAAACAATAACTTTCATTATGTTAAATTATGTTATTTTTAATTTTATTTCTTTACTTTGCTACAATTAAAGACAAATATACATGTCTTTTTGAAACCAGGGATATAACATTATATCCGACCAAAAGTCCAACCAAAACACAGCATTATGAAAAACAAACCGACAATTCCATTCCGTAAAGCAAAGGACATATTATATCTTCTGCTTTTGCCTTTGGCAATGATCCTGATGACAGGCTGTAATGATTCCGGCACCGGCGACGATGGCGAACCGGATATCAGTAGTGAAGAAATGCTCACCGTCAGTTCCGCTAATACCTTTTTCCAGATTGTCGTCCTCCCGGACACACAGTATTACACCTCGCTGAAACACGGAGGCACCATGAATATGTTCCGGGAACAGATCGCCTGGATACGCCGCAACAGGGAAACTTCCAAAATTGCCTATGTCGTTCACCTGGGCGATGTCGTGGACCACGGCAGTACGGACAACGACGTGGAATGGCAGCGTGCGGCAACGGAACTCTACAAGCTGGAAGACGATAATATCCCTTATGGCATAGCCGTGGGTAATCACGACCAGTCGCCTTACGGGAACCCGTCCTCCCCGGGGACGGCAAGTGGTTACGGCGTTTATTTCGGGAGAAACCGGATGGAAAACTTTTCCTGGTACGGCGGTGCACAGGGCAGTTCCAACAATAACGACAATCATTATGACATTTTTACGGCAGCGGGCCAATCCTTCCTCGTTATTTACCTGGAATTCAACTCTCCCGGCCAGGAGTTCTACAGTACCAATCGCGAAACCATTGTGATGGACTGGGCAGACCAGGTGATATTAAACCATCCCAATCACAAAGTGATCGTAGTGAGCCACAGCCTGCTCCGGAAACCTTCCGGGAGCAATAGTGACACCCGCGACGGGCAGGGAGACAACAGCGTGCAAAGTTCTTTTTCCAACCAGGGGGAGATCATCTATGACAGGATGAAACACCACAGCAATGTATTCCTGATGCTGGGCGGACACGTTTCGGGTGAAGGTTTTCGCAGAGACGAATACAACGGCAATGTCATCAAATCCTATCTTTCCGATTATCAATCGAGGAGAGATCCTCCCTACACACAAAACGACCGGAACGGCGGAAACGGACTCATGCGCATCATGAGATTCGACATCGCCGATGAAACCCTGGGTATACGCACTTTTGCTCCCAGACAGGGGCCCAATATCCTGGAAGAGGATGAAGACAGCAAATTCACGACCTCTTTATATAATTAATACCAGGATCTACATAAATAACCAAAACACAACTAGCTAATAAAACCAGAACTATGAAAAAAACTATGAAAATCTCTTTCATGTTCCTTCTATGCCTGTTCGCTCTGCCGGGATTTGCACAGGAGCGCATAATAACCGGAAATGTAACAGACGAAGAAGGCGTGCCGCTACCCGGAGTAGCTGTTCTCATCAAGAGCACCTCCACGGGGACCGCCACCGATTTTGACGGTAATTTTTCCCTGAAAATACCCGAAAATGATACTACACTGGTATTTTCCTTTCTGGGATATACCAAACAGGAAGTAACCGTTGGTGAAAGTCCGGAAATAACTGTTTCTTTGACCCCGGACCTCACCTCCCTGAATGAAGTCGTTGTGGTAGGCTTTGGTAAACAGAAAAAAGTAAACCTCACCGGTTCGGTTTCCGAGATCTCAGACCAGAATATTTCCAACCGACCTGTCGGGCAGGCATCTGCTGCATTACAGGGTTTGGCTCCCGGTGTAACGGTAAGTCAATCATCAGGTAGACCCGGCGGTGATGCCGGCACCATACGTATCAGGGGGGTCGGAACCTTAAGCAGTGCCAATCCCCTGGTCATTATAGATGGTGTTGAAGGTGACCTTAATAATTTAGACCCGAATATGATAGCATCGATCTCCGTGTTGAAAGATGCAGCTTCGGCCTCAATATACGGTTCGAGAGCAGCCAACGGGGTGATCCTTGTCACTACAAAACGTTCTGAGGACGACGGACTTGCCATAAACTACAAAGGATATGTAGGCTGGCAGGAGCCTACGAACCTTCCCGATATGGTAGATGCCGTTGACCATATGAGGCTCACCAATGTAGCCTATGTAAATACAGGCAGAGAACCGTTGTATCCGGAAGAACTGATTCAGAATTATATTGCAGACGGAGGAGTAGATACGGATACCTATCCCGATACGGATTGGCAAAAAGAAGTCCTTACCGGATCGGGCCTGATGAACAGCCATTTCCTGACGCTCAGCGGTGGTGGCGGTAAGGTCAGGTTTATGACCTCTTTCGGTTATTTTGATCAAAAAGGGATTATTGAAAACTCGGGTTTTACCCGTTTAACCCTTAGAAATAATATGGATATCAAATTTTCCGAAAAATTTGATCTGAGTATCGATCTGCAACTCTTGTCAAAAGTAACTGAAGAACCGGGGCGAAGCACTTCAAGTGTATTCCACTGGATGAACCGGATTCCGGCAAACCAGCCGGGAATAAATTTGGACGGATCCTACGGTGAAGGGTGGAACGGGGCCAATCCCATTGCCTTTAGCAAGGAAGGCGGCCTTCGGAAAAACAGCAGTTATCCCAGGATACAGCTCAATTCCACTTTTAACTACAGGCCGGTCAATGACCTGGAACTTTCATTAACCATAGCCCCGAGGTTCGCAGAATACAGCAATGATGAGTTTTACGGTTCCATAGACACCTACCATCCCGACGGGACAGTAGCCAATACCTCTCCGGCCAGAAGTACATTAACGAGAGAGGTCAGCAGGTCGCTTTACAATAACCTCCGGGCAACGGCAACTTATGAGAAAGCCTTCGGCGATCATAACTTCAAAGTTTTGCTGGGGGCATCGCGGGAGGATTATCAAAATAAATACCTTTCTGCTTCCAGGGATGATTTTCCGCTACCGGAATATCCGGTATTAGATACGGGGTCTGCCGAAAACCAGCAGAATTCGGGAAACGAATCGGAATGGGCCCTGCAATCCTTCTTCGGGAGAATAAATTACGATTACAAACAAAAGTATCTGCTGGAAATAAATAGTCGTTATGACGGTTCATCACGGTTTTCCAAGGGTAATAAATACGGCTTTTTCCCTTCGCTGTCTGCCGGCTGGAGAATTTCAGAAGAAAGCTTTATGAAGCCTTTAAAAAATACGCTGACCGAATTGAAATTAAGAGGGTCCTGGGGACTGTTAGGTAACCAGGATATAGGAAACTACCCTTTTACGACTTCTATTGCCATCGGCACTTATAGTTTTAACAAACAAATTGTGAATATGGCGGCTTTGAATACGATGGCCAATTCCGAAATATCATGGGAAACCACCGAAATGATAGATGTAGGTATCGATTTTACACTGTTCTCCAAACTGTCTGTTACGGCAGATTATTATTCCCGGGAAACCAGGGACATTCTGTACGACCTCAACATTCCGCTGACCATAGGCTTGGCAGCACCCACTCAAAATGCAGGTGTGGTGACAAATAAGGGCTGGGAAGTTGGTGTAACCTACCGGGAAGCCATCGACGATTTCCATTTTGATATCAACTTTAACATCTCTGACGTTACAAATAGGGTGGTGGATTTACGCGGTGTAAACCGTACTGGGCTGACCGTAAGCAGGGAAGGCCACTCCATAAATTCCATCTGGGGCCTGGAATCCCTGGGCCTGTTCCAGTCGGAAGAGGAAATAGAGAACCATGCCACCCAATTCGGAAATGTTGCCCCCGGCGACATCAAATACAGGGATCAGAACGGTGACGGTATAATTAATGACGATGATAATGTGATCATTGGCAGCACGATTCCCAGGTATACCTTCGGGGCCATTTTAAACGCCGCTTATAAAGGATTCGATTTTAATGTTGTTATTCAAGGGGTAGGTAAAGCTGATGGATATTTGTATCAACAAGGCATCATGCCCTTTTTTAACGGTGGCACGGTACAGGAACAGCACAAGGATTACTGGACACCGGAAAATACCGATGCCGCATTTCCCCGTCTCACCATTAGCGAGGCGAACAATGAAAAGAACTCGAGCTTTTGGGTGAAAGATGCTTCTTACGCACGTTTAAAGAACATCCAGATAGGTTATACCCTTCCCCGACAAATTTCGACTAGGATAGGAGCAAATAAGATCAGGCTGTATGCTACAGGCCAGAATTTGTTCACCATCGATAACTTTTGGAAGGGATATGATGTGGAAGCCCCGGTAGGCAGAGGGGACGTATACCCACAGGTAAAAGTTTACAATATAGGTTTAGATATTAATTTTTAAAGAGGGATGAAAATGTTTAAAAAAATACAACTTTGGTTTTTTGCAGTTTGCCTGGGGGCTTGCCTGGCAGCTTGCAGCGATGGATATCTGGATAAATATCCGTTGAACGGACCATCTTCGGAAACTTTTTATTCTAACGAAGATGAATTGATGATGGGATTGTTTGGCGCTTACAAAGCCTTGAACTTTAATCCAAAGTCAAGTCGTCCCTGGCCCGTAATCCTGGATGTCACAACAGATCTTAGCTGGAACAGGAGCAATCATCAGATGCAGCATATAGGAAACGGCAGCCATGAGAGTGACAATGGTTCTGTCCTCATATTCTGGAGAGAATTTTACCAGGCGATAGGCAGGGCCAATTTTCTTTTGGATAATATCGATCAGCTAAAAGATCAGATTTCTGCTGAAACTTATAACCAGACACAGGCTGAGGCACGTTTTATACGAGCACTAAGCTACCACTATTTAATTGAACTCTTTGGCGATGTTCCCTTAATAACCGCTCCCCAGACCATCGAAGAGGCCCAGGTGCCCAGAGCCCCTAAAAACGAAGTAGCAGAGTTTGTAATACAGGAAATGACAGAAGCAGCTATGGATCTGCCGGTAAGGCACGGCGATGATGCCTATCATGGCAGGGCCACAAAGGGAGCCGCTTTGGCAATAAAAGCAAGAACAGCTCTTTACAATGAGAAATGGGATGTTGCCGCTGCCGCAGCAAAAGAGGTGATGGACCTGGATTATGAATTGCACGGCGATTTCGGAGCGCTTTTTACCTATGACGGGCAGACTTCTGATGAGATCATATTTTCACTACAATATTTACGGGGGGTCATGACCCATGCAACAGCCAATTACCTGACATCCCGCTTAGCCGGTGGGGTCTCCAATGAAGTCCCGTCACAAACCGTTGTGGACTCCTATGAAGCCATCGACGGGCTTTCCATTGATAAATCTGAAGTATACGATCCGGAGAAACCCTTTGAGAACCGCGACCCGCGTTTGCATGAAACCGTGGTCCTCCCGGGATCTGTCTTATTCGGATACCAGTTTGAAACCCATAACGACAGCACTGAGATCTGGAATTACAACACCAATCCGCCTACGAGAATTAAAAATATTGATGCCTCTCATGCCTATGCGACATACACGGGATATTTGTGGAGAAAATATACGGATATTAAAGATATGCCCGACGATACAAATTCAGAAATTAATATCATCCTGATACGCTATGCCGAAGTTCTCCTTATTTATGCCGAAGCGAAAATTGAAGCGGGAGAACTGGATGATTCGGTATATGATGCCATTAACCAGGTAAGGCAAAGGCCGGGTGTTGACATGCCACCTATAGAATCGGGTAAGACCCAACAAGAATTGCGTTCCATAGTCCGTAAGGAACGTAAATACGAATTGGCCAACGAAGGGCTCAGGCTATTTGATATACGGCGTTGGAAAATTGCCGAAGATGTGATGCCGGGACCATTTCTGGGGAGGATCCCCGATGAATTTCTAAGTAGCGCACCTGAGATCGACGCGTATGGGACCCCCGACTATTCCAATGTATCAAATGGCTCCGACCTCAGGCATGTGGAAACCAGGAATTTTAATCCGTCAAGGGATTATTTATTCCCGATCCCCAATATAGATGTTCTGACCAATGAAGCATTGGAGCAAAACCCCGGCTATTAAACTTAACGACAGATATGTTATGTCTTAAGTCAAAAAGAATGATGAATACATAAACAAAACATGTACACTATAGATATTGTCGTATTGGTCATATACCTTATAGGCCTCATCGGGATGGGAAGTATTTTTTCCCGCCTGAAAAATACCAGCGAAATGTTCGCTGCGGCCGGAAAGTCACCCTGGTGGCTCTCCGGTCTCTCGTCGTTTATGACCACTTTTTCCGCAGGGACCTTTGTTGTCTGGGGAGGCATCGCCTACCGTTTCGGCATGGTGAGCGTTTCCATTCTCATGGTAATAGGCATCGCTGCCCTGTTCGCCGGATGGTTCCTGGCCTCCAGATGGAAAAAATTCGGGTATACTTCTGCTGCAGAATTTCTCAACGACCGCTTCGGAAGGTCCCTGGTGCACTTCTATACCCTGTTGCAGGGACTCGTAGGCCTCTTTACCATGGGCGGGGCCGTCTATGCCCTGGCCGTGGTGATCACAGCACTGGTCCCCCTGTCCGAAGGGCATCTTCTTGCCAACCCTGAAACCGGATATCTTTCGGTTACTTTTACGTCACTGGCACTTTGCGCCCTGGTGATCCTTATCACTTTCGGGGGCGGGCTATGGGCAGTGCTGATGACGGATGCCCTGCAATTTATCATCCTCTCGGCTTCTGTGCTCATCGTAGTCCCCCTGATCCTGGCCAAAATAGGGGGACCTTCGGAATTGTTCCGTTCGGCCCCGGACGGCTTTACCGAATTGGTCAATAGTGAGTTCTCCTGGTATTTTCTCATAGGGTGGAGCGTAGTTTTTTTCTTTAAGATCGGAGGTGAATGGGCATACGTTCAACGGTTTGTATGTGTCCCGAACAGTAAAGATGCCCAAAAGGCAACCTATCTCTTCGGCATCCTTTACATTGTAAGCCCTTTTATATGGATGATCCCTCCTATGGCCTACCGTATTCTCAATCCCGATGCAGACTATGAACAGGCTTATATCCTGGCCAGCCAGGAAGTCCTTCCGGCGGGTATGCTCGGACTGATGATCGCCGCCATGTGTTCGGCAACAGCCAGTATGGCCACCACTCAGCTCAATGTCTTTGCCGGAGCGTTTACCACGGAATTTTACCAGCGTATTTTCCGCCCTGCTGCCACTGACGGGGAACTCGTAAAAGCCGGCCGCGTCTTTACGCTGTTTCTCGGGGGGATCATCATAGCCGGGGCGTTGCTCATCCCCGCCCTGGGCACTTATACCGGCTATATCCTGGCCTCTGTAGCTATACTTACCGGCCCCCTTGTACTACCGACCATCTGGGGACTGTACTCCAGGAAAATAGGTATCCGTACCGCATGGGCAGTTACCATAATAAGTATTGTATTCGGGCTGACCATAAAGATCGGCTTTCAACAAGACGGATTCCTTACCGGATTCTCCGCCCTCTCCGGTATGGCCTCTGCCATACAGGTCCATGAACGCCTGACAGAAGTTATTGTGGGAACCCTGTTACCACTGCTACTCCTGGCCGTATGCGAGGCTTTCAGCAAGGAAATTTACCCCGGATGGAACAAAGTACAGCACAACCGGGAAACATATACAGAAGGCTTCTCGTCAAATGCTTCGGCCCTGCCTGCCAGGTTATGTGCATGGTCTTCCATTATCGTAGCCATACTTATGGCACTGATAGCCCTGCTGGGTGACGAAAAAGGGATGCTGGTACTATCCTTCAGCATAGGCCTTGCGCTTTTGGGCGCAACCATACTCTGGTATCAAAAAAAGAAAAATAAGTACAACATCATAATTTCAGACGAACGAACTAAATAGTACATCATGAAGTACATCACGGAAAAAGGAAAAAAGACCCCCGTAAGAACAGAAGCAGATATCATCGTCGTAGGCGGCGGGCCTTCCGGAATTACAGCCGCGCAGGCCGCTGCGGAAGATGGCCTGAAGGTTATCCTCGTGGAAAACCGCAGCTTCCTGGGCGGGAACATGACCATAGGCCTGCCCGTCCTCGGGTTTCTCGGGCAAAAAGGAAACCAGATCATCAAGGGGCTCCCCCAGAAGTTCATCGACAGACTGGCCGAACAGGATGCAGCCAGCGAACACCGTCCCTGCCCGCTGCATATGAGCATTACCCTGGTAGAGCCTGAAGCCGTTAAAAATACCGCACTGGAAATGCTCCTCGAAAGCGGGGTCGAGGTATTGCTGTACACCTATTTTGTCGATGCTGTCGTTGAAAATGACCGGATAAAAGGGATCGTCATAGAGAGCAAAGCAGGAAGAGAAGCCATTCTGGCCGAAACGGTCATCGATTGCAGTGGTGATGCCGACGTAGCTTACCGGGCAGGTGTCCCCTGCGAAAAGGGAAATGAAAAAGGCGGGATGCAACCCCCTACCCTGATGTTCTGTATGAGCGGCGTGGATACCGAAAAGCTCCGCATGAGCATCGCCAATGAGCACCGTACCTACCTTACCGATTTTATACCCGCAGAATATTTCGGGCAAAACCATCAGTTTATCGTAGTAGGATTACGCGGCCTGATGAACAAGGCCCGCAACGAGGGATTTACGCTCAACACGGAAAGGACCATTATTATAACAGGCCTCCGTAAAGGCGAAGTATGGATCAACATGTCCAGCGTGCACGGCGTAGACGGTACAAAACCGGAAGACCTGACCCATGGTGAGGTAAAGGGCCGGGAACAGATCAAAGATATTCAGAAATACCTCATGGCATACGTGCCGGGGTTTGAAAAGGCTTTCTTTACCAAAATGGCCCCGTTCCTCGGTATCCGGGAAACCCGGAGGATCGTAGGGAAATATGTAATGACCAGCAAAGACGTCCTGGAGTGCAGGCGGTTCGACGACGCCATCGCCGTAGCCAGCTATCCGCTGGACCTTCACCATCCGCACGACGGCGGCTGTACCCTGACCTGGTGCGGGGATTGCTATGATATCCCCTACGCCTCCCTCGTGCCGCAACGTATTGAAAATCTGTTGGTAGCGGGAAGGGCCATCTCCACTACGCACGAAGCCATGTCTGCCATACGCGTAATGGCACCCTGCATGGCCATGGGAGAAGCTGCCGGAAGGGCGGCAAGGCTGGCCATTCGCAACGAGATATTGCCTTCCGCCCTGGATGTTCGCCTCGTACAAAAAGAACTCCTCGAAAAAGGGGCTTACCTGAATGAAGAAATCGCCTTAAACCGACAAGAATTATGAGACCAGACAGTACCCAAAATAAAGTCCGGAACTGCCTACTATCGGGCATCTTCTTCCTGATGTTTTGTGCTTTTTCGATGGCACAGGAAAACAAGGCATCCCTTAAGGTCATAAGTGCCAATATCCGTGTAGCACTTTCCCGGGACAAAGAAAAAGGACATGGGTGGGACAGCAGAAAAGACCTGCTTTTCGATATTCTGAAAAGCCACCAACCGGACATCATTTGCCTCCAGGAGGTACTCGAAGTCCAGAACAGCGATCTTAAAGATGCTTTTCCCGGTTTTACGGCCCTCGGTTTTGAAGGCCCGGAAATGGATGCCCATCAGGACGGGGAATATCACGGGATTGCCAAAAACCCCATTATGTTTTCCAGGGAAAAGTACGAACTGATCTCAGCCGGGACTTACTGGTTGTCCGAGACTCCCCAGTTAGGCGGCACAAAGTCATGGAACACAGCCAGGGCGAGGCACGTGAACTGGGTCCGGTTAAAAGATCGGGCTACGAACAGGGAATTCCGGGTCCTGAATACCCATTTGGATCATGTTTCCAGCGAAGCGCGTAAACGGCAGGTTTCCATGATCGTCGAAGAAGGTGATCAATACCCGGAGGATTTTCCACAGCTCCTGACGGGCGATTTCAATGCAGATATAAAGTCTGCCCCCATTGATATGGTCAAAACCAGATGGATAGACAGCTATGCCGAAGTTCACGGTGAAGAAGACCCCGGGCATACGGTACACGGATTTAAGGGAAGGGAGTACGGAAAGAATTCCAATAAAAAGCATAAAGGCAAAGTGGATTTTATCTTTTACAGAGGCCCTGTGAAGGCCAGGTCCGCAAAGGTTATCAGAGACAATCGCAATGGAGTCTATCCCAGCGACCACTATTTTGTATCGGTCGAATTAGCCCTTTAAAAAGATATTTATTTTTACTATGAAACTGTTCTCGTTAACTCTACTGCTTTCCGTTTTATTCGGATGGAACTGCTACGGACAAAGGTCCCGCCATGTGGTATTGATCACTATTGACGGTTTTCGTCCCGAATTTTATCTCGAACCTTCATGGGGAATGGTCAATCTCAGGCAAATGAAGGAGAACGGGGTTTGTGCTACAAGCGTGGATGGCGTTTTCCCTACGGTGACCTTTGTGAACCACACTTCCATTATTACAGGGGAAAAGTCGGCAAAGCACGGTATTTTGTACAATGCCCCCTTCAAACCCAAAGGCGAGCGCAGTGAATGGTACTGGTTCTATGATGCCATTAAGGTTCCGACCCTTTGGGATGCCGCCAAGAACAATGATCTCACCACGGCTGCCGTCAACTGGCCGGTTTCTGTTGGCGGTCCTATTGATCATAACATCCCCATTATAAAAATGAAAGGGAAAGACCGCCTTGAGGTGATAAAAAAGTATTCCACCCCGGCCGGCCTTTTTGAAGAAGTACAGCAAAACGCTACCGGCACCCTGGAACCGGAAGATTTTATGGTCCGGGAAAATTACCTTGCCATGGATGCCAATGTAGGAAGGATAAGTGCTTATATCATCCGAAAGTATAAACCCTCCCTAATGACCATCCGCTTGTCTGTAGTTGACCATTTTCAGCATAAGTACGGCAGGAACGGCAAAATGGTGAAGGCGGCAGTAGCCGGGGCAGACCGCGCTATCCGCGATATCATTGAAGCCCTTGACCGTGCCGGTATCAGAGAAAACACGACTGTACTTGTTACCGGGGACCATGGTTTTGTGAACACCCATACCGCGATCGCCCCCAATATATGGTTGAAAGAAGAAGGCCTTTTGGACGAAAAGGGAGACTGGAAGGCGCAATTCCACACCGTAGGCGGTTCCGCGTTTTTAATGCTGAAAGACCCGGATGATACCGGGAGCCTGCAGCAGGTGAGGGATATCCTGCAAAAAAGGCCGCCCGGCGAAAAAAAGTTATACCAATTTATAGAACGAAAAGAACTGGACAGTTTAGGGGTGGACAGCCGGCCATCTTTTGGTTTAAAGGCTTTGCCGGGAGTAGTCTTTAAAAATTCCATAGAAGGAGAGGTCATAAGGCCCCATAGATTAGGTACCCACGGGTACTACCCGGACACTCCCGGAATAAAAACCGGTTTTGTCGGTTTCGGGGCGGGGATGAGAAACGGGCTCCGTGTAGATCGTATGGGGCTTGAGGATATAGCCCCATTGGTCGCAGAACTTTTGGGAATGGAATGGAGATCTGAAGGCGGGGTTTTATTAAAAGGAATGCTAAACAAATAATATAAGTTATGTACGTTAAGCCGTTTTTTATTTTTTCAGCGCTTTGTGTGTTTTTTCACTCGCATGCACAAACCACAGAGATCAATACATTAAACTTCAGGAACGTGTCTGATACTAAAAACTATTTTCAGTATACAGAAAATGTGTTTCCTGTAATCAGTGCCCATCGCGGGGGAGCCGGAACAAATTATCCGGAGAACTGTATCGCCACACTGGAATACACCTTAAGTCAAACACCCGCAATTTTTGAGATAGATGCCCGCCTCACTAAAGATAACAAGGCCGTATTACTGCACGATAAAACCCTCGAACGCACTACTTCGGGGAAGGGCAAACTCAGGGACCACACCCTGGATGAGATAAAAAATATTCAGTTAAAAGACCCGGAAGGCAATATCACATCCTACCGGATACCCACACTGGAAGAAGCCATTCAATGGAGTAAGGGAAAGACCCTGCTCAACCTGGATGTCAAGGACGTCCCCCTGGAAATGAAGGCAAAACTGATAAAAGAGCACGATGCTTTTCACCATGTGATCTTTACCGTGCACAATGCAGGGGAAGCCAGGTTCTTTTATGACTTCGATCACCGGAGTATGTTCTCTGCATTTGTAAAGACCAAAGAAGCCCTTGTCTCTTATGAGAAGGCAGGCATCCCCTGGCAGAATGTCCTGATAGCCTATGTAGGATCAGAAAGCACAAAAGAAAACAAAGCGCTATACGACTTACTCCACCAGAGGGGGGTGATGGTCATGGTTAGCGCAGCACCTGTTTATGATAAAATGGAACGCCGTGAAAAACGTGCAGAAGCCTATCGGAAGATCCTGGAGGACGGGGCCGATATTATTGAAACAGATCGCCCGGCAGAAGTTGCCGAAGCCATAAAAGAGATGTACCCGGAAAAAAGTACGAAATACAACTATTGGAAAACCGAAAAAATGAAAAACTAAACCATAACTTATGTCAGGCAATCAACCACCAAAACTTTCTTTGAATTCATTGTGGAACAAGGCAGGCCCGCCCAGACAACTCACCTGGGGATATCTGGGGATCCTGATCTTTATGATGGGCGACGGCGTAGAACAAGGCTGGCTTAGCCCTTATTTGATCGAAAGGGGAATGCTAATGCAACATTCGGCTACCTTATTTACCATGTACGGGGTTGCCATCGCCATATCTTCCTGGTTTTCGGGAGTGCTGGCGGAAAGCTTCGGCCCCAAAAAAACCATGTTAATGGGCGTGATACTATATATCCTCGGAACAATCGGTTTTGTAGGATACGGTCTCCCGGACCTGAATTACGGTATTATGCTTTTTATGTATACGGTCAGGGGGTTCGGTTATCCGCTTTTCGCGTATTCGTTTTTAGTATGGATAACCTATCGCAGCCCTCAGCATAAACTGGGGAGCGCCGTAGGTTGGTTTTGGTTTGTCTTTACAGGAGGGTTAAATGTCCTTGGAGCTTATTATTCCAGTTGGGCCATAAAAGAACTCGGCTATCTGAACACCTTGTGGAGTTCTATTTTCTGGGTATTGGTCGGGGCTTTCTTCGCCATTATCCTGAATAAGGACAAATTTAAGGCATCCATAAACAAAAAGCGAAATACCAAAATGCAGGAGTTGATAAAAGGCCTGACGATCGTCAGGGAACAACCCAAAGTATTTATCGGAGGGATTGTCCGCGTTATCAATACTACGGCCCAGTTTGCCTTTCCTGTATTTATTCCCACCTATCTGGCCGGTTATGGTTTTAGCACCACGGAATGGCTTCAGATCTGGGGGACGATCTTTACGGCCAATATTGCTTTTAACCTGATCTTCGGTTTTGTGGGAGATATATTCGGATGGCGCAATACGGTGCTGTGGTTTGGCGGTGTCGGTTGCGGGATCACTACCCTGCTCTTTTTCTATTCGCCGGTCATATTCGGAAACAGCTTTTGGCTGGTGATGTTGTGCGGCATATTGTGGGGCGTTTTATTAGCCGGTTATGTTCCACTGTCGGCCCTGGTCCCTTCCCTGGTAAAAAAGGACAAAGGGGCGGCCATGGCCATATTAAACCTGGGAGCCGGCCTTGCGGTTTTTGCCGGTCCTGCCATTGTAGGACTGTTTATCGGTTCTATCGGAAGTAAAGGCGTGGTGTGTATCCTGGCCGGCCTTTATTTCTTAAGCGCTATCCTCACCTATTTTATAACCCTTCCGGAGCATACAGAAACCGCTTCGGGCATCACAAAAACAAACGCGGCAAAAGCAACTAAACGTTTTATTTAATTAAAAATCTGAACAAAATGAAAATTCTTATAACGGCGCCCTATAATGAAAAGAGCCTGGAAGAACTGAAAACCTCTTTTGGGGAAATTATCTATAAACCCTGGAAAACCCAGGGAAGGGCCTACAATGAAACCGAACTTATAGCCCTGTTGTCCGAACACCAGGCCGATGCCCTGATTACCGAACACGACGATGTTTCCGAAAAGGTTATCGAAAATTTCCCCAATCTCCGGTTTATAGGGGTTTGCCGGGGTACTCCTTCCAATGTTGCCGTACATAAGGCCGGGGAACTGGGTATTTCCCTGTTCCACACCCCGGGGCGCAATGCGCAGGCCGTAGCCGAGTTGTTCCTGGCCGGGGTCATTATCCTGTTGCGCAAAGTAGTGCCCGCAACCGCATGGCTGCAAGGTGAACAATGGGAAAAAGGGGCTCATACTTCCTACCTCCAATTTAAGGGTAACGAACTGGCCAACAAGACCATCGGGCTTGTGGGATTTGGCGATATAGGCCGGAAAATCGCCAGAATGACAAACGCCTTCCCCTGCCACATACAGTATTACGATCCCTATGTATCTACAGACGATCCGCTATATAAAAGTGTTTCTCTCGAAACCCTGTTCGAGACCAGCGATATTGTTTCCGTACATTTACCTGTAAACGAAGAGACCACCGGCATGATCGACAAGCGCCTGTTTGACAAAATGAAAAAAAACGCCATTTTTGTCAATACGGCCCGGGCTGCCGTAGTAGACCGGGAGGCCCTGCTGGAAGCCCTGGAAAACAAACACATCCTGGGCGCTTACCTGGATGTATTTGACCATGAGCCTCCGGACGAAACAGATTACAGGATCATCCACCTGCCCAATGTCTTTACCACCCCGCATATTGCCGGGGCCACCCATGAAGTGGAGGACCATCATTCGTTTATAATGAATGCCAAATTGCTGGAAACTTTTCAAAAATCCAAAACCAAAGCCATTTAACCGATGAACACCGACAAAACATTAAATTATCTGGTAACCGATATCGGAACGGGAAATGTACGGGTAGCCCTTATCGATTCCGACGGAGAACTCAAAGGGATTGAGCGGGACGAAGTACATTATCACGGGGATAACACGCATCCGGAAGCCCTCTGTTTTGATCCCGGACAGTTGTGGGACCAGATCATGGCACTGGCCAAAAAACTGTTGTCCCGGTTTCCAGACACTGAGATCAAGGCCATTACAGCATCCAGTCAACGGGAAGGGATCGTCCTCACGGACCGGGAGGGCCATAACCTTATCGGCCTTCCCAACCACGACCACAGGGGCAGGGAATGGGAATCCGTCGTTACCGATCCCGAAAAGATATACCGCCTTTGCGGAAGGTATCCGGGCTCCATTTTTTCAGCATTAAAACTGTACGGCATTAAAAAGAAACGCACTGATCTGTTCGATGCCACGGAAACCTTTATGAGTATCAGTGACTGGGCGCAATACCAGTTTTCCGGGGTCACGGGATACGAGCATTCCCAGGCTTCGGAGACACTGCTATATGATGTTTCGGCCAGGCAATGGTCCGCCGGATTATGCAGGGAATTTGATATAAACCCCGATACCCTTCCCCCCCTGAGGGAATCGGGGACCCTGCTCGGCACCGTTTTACCTGAAATTGCGGAAGAACTCGGTATTTCCACGGAGACCGAAGTGATCGTTGGCGGTGCGGACACCCAACTCGCCATTCACAGCACCCGTCCCGAAACCGATGATGTGATCGTGGTGGCCGGGACCACGACCCCGATTGTAAAACTGCTTCCTTCCTATACGCTGGACCCCCGTATGAAAACCTGGACCGGAAGGCATACCGACCCGGACCATTTTGTACTGGAGACCAACGCCGGGGTTACAGGCCTGAACTACCAGCGTTTAAAATCCCTGCTCTATCCCGATTGCGGATATGAACGTATCGAGGAAGAAATGAAACCATACAACGATCCGTCGTGTACGGCTTCTCTCGGGTCCCTTATCGCTTCCGAGACAAACCCGATAACTTCCGGGGGATTCCGGTTTAGCACACCCCTCTCCGATCACCTGAAACGGTCGGACTTTATGCTGGCTACCTTGTGGGACATGGCTTTTTGCATCGCGGAAAACTACAAATACCTGCAATCGGTGAACGGCCATGATAAAGACTACATCTGGGGATGCGGCGGCGGATTTCAGAGTGCCACACTTGCCCAGATCCTTTCTGATGTATTGCAGAAAAAAATAAGGATCCACACCGGGTTTGAACACGCTACAATAGCAGGAGCGGCTTATTGCTGCAACCAGACATACGGGCTGGAAGTGCAGCCTCCGGAAGACTCCATCACCGAATATACCCCCAAAAACAAAGTACCGGTATCCATTTCGGATGCATGGCAACAAACCAGAAGAACTTTTACCAAATAAATACCAAAAAAGAAACATGCGATATTTTCTAGGGATTGACATAGGCACCCAGGGCGCCCGGATAGCTGTAACTGATATTTCGGGAAACCAGGTCATCAGCGGAGAAGAAACTTTTAAACTTACGGAGGATTCCCGGCAGGAGCAGTCCCCGGAATCCTGGTGGACCAGCTGTCGGAGCCTCATACAAAAGAAACTCAATGATGATGTAAAGAACAATATAGAAAGCATTGCCGTCACCTCCACCTCCGGAACGGTTATCCCCCTGGATAAGGAAAACAACCCCTTGCACCCGGCATTGATGTACAGCGATAAAAGATCGGCAATACAGGGAAGACGCTGTATGCAGGCTGCACAGGAAAATACTGAGGGCTATACCGGGTTTAACGCTTCGAGCGGGTTGTCCAAAATGGTCTGGTTTGCCGAAAACCACCCGGAAAAAACAGCACGAATAGTCCGATGGGTCCATGCTGCGGATTATATCACGGGTAAATTGTCCGGCGTCTGGGGCGTAACCGACCATACCAATGCTTTGAAATCGGGATATGACACCCGAAACGGAATATGGCCGGAATACCTCTTTTCCGAACTCGGGCTTTCCAGGACATGGATGCCCGAAGTACATCCGTCAGGTACAGTTATCGGAACTATGTCCCCGGAAGTTTCACAAACCCTTGGTTTTAAAAACCGCCCGAAAGTTACAGTCGGTATCACTGATGGCTGTGCTTCGCAGATCGCATCAGGGGCTATTTACCCGGGCACATGGAATACGACCATCGGCACTACACTGGTGGTTAAAGGAGTTACACAAGAACAAATGATCGATCCCGAAGGAAGGTTTTACAGTCACAGGCACCCTCAGGGATACTGGATGCCCGGAGGTGCCGGGAATATCGGTGCGGACTGGGTGAGCCGTGATTTCGGGAACGAACTGAGCCTGTTGGAAAAAGAGGCGGCAAACAACATCCCTACCGGCCGGATGAGTTTCCCTCTGGTACAAAAAGGAGAGCGTTTTCCATTTATGGCCCCCGAAGCCGTCGGGTTCCGCCCGGACAACATTCCCGAAGCTGTTCTCTACGCCTCCAATATGGAAGGAGTGGCTTTTGTAGAACGCATGGCCTACACACTGGCACAAAAATTGTCCAGGGAAAATATTGAAGCGGTCTATACCGCCGGAGGTGGCAGTAACAGTCCGTTATGGCTTAAGATCAGGAGCAGCGTACTGAACCTGCCTGTATATAAAATGAAACACACCTCCGGAGCATTCGGTGCTGCCGTCCTAGCCGCTTCGCAAACTTTTTTCGACAATCTTACGGAAGCGGGGAAAGAACTGATCCGGATGGAGAAAGAAGTCCTTCCCGATACCGGACTGAACAAAGTTTATGAGGGACAATACGAAAAATTCCTCCGCCTACTGGAAACAAAAAACTACATAAAACAAGAAGACTATGCTTAACATATATCTGGCACGGCACGGTGAAACCCCGTTCAATGCCGACGGCAACCGCTATTGCGGAAAAACCGATGTGGAACTCAATGAAAAGGGCATATCACAGGCCGAAAACCTGCGCAACCTCATCCGGGGTATCCGGTTTGAAGGCATTTATTGCTCTCCCCTGAAGCGGGCACATAAAACGGCTACCATTGCCGCCCACGACCGGCAAATACTCGTGGACAAAAGATTGACGGAACTGGATTTCGGCCGCTGGGAAGGGAAAACCCGCGAGGAATTTATTGCCGAAGCCCCCGACTTATGGCACAACTGGAATACCAACCCGGAAAATCATCCCGCCGGGGGAACAGGCGAGACCGCATCAGACCTTATCGCCCGGCTTTCTTCTTTTATGGATGAATTGCACACCAACCATCCGGAAGGAAATGTCCTAATAGTCGCCCACAATGCGGTAAACCGTTTTCTTATAGCCCACCTCATAGGCCTTCCACTAAAAAACTACCGGAAGATCCGGCAGGAAAATTCTACCTTGTCCTGTATCATTTACGACACCACTGAAGGGTATGTCCTGTCCCAACTTAATTGTATCAAATAATGAATCCTTAAAAAAGGGAACATCTGACAGTCACATGTGATAAGAATTTTAAAAACCCGGAAATTGTTCTTGATCCCTTAAATCTTTGAAGAGCACAAAACAAGAATATCGAACCATTTGAATACAAATTGATATGTTGGGAGGTCAGAGATAATGATGTATTAAAAGACCATGTCTTTGTAAGTGCCAAACAAATCTCTGGTAACTCCTCATATCTGTTATTTCAAATACATTTGGTTTTTATTCCGGCCGGACAAACGCTTTCTGCCACGTCGAAATATCAACTGAAGCAAGGTGAACACCTGAGATAACATTAAGGATTTTGAATATCAGGATAGATTAAATCACCTTATTGAATTTATCGGTGCCCTTTAATTCATCCTATTGTTTCTGTAATTACGAGGTACTACAAAAATACTACAATCGCAACATCATTATAAAATCAAATATTTAGATATTAAATTTGAGTCATTCTATGTTTTTATGAATATCATGGTTGACTCTATGCAAATACATGCGATCCCCTTTAAAATATCAAAATCGCAACAATCTTCGTTGAGAGTTCAGATTGATGAGGGACAACATTTCTATGATCACCTGCATTATCATCCGGAATTCCAGATTACCGCGATAAAAAAAGGTGGGGGGATCCTGTATCATGGAAGTGATATGGTCCGTTTTAAACCGGGAGACGTTTTTATTCTGGGATCCAATATTCCTCATCTCATGAAAAGTTCGAAAAGCTATTTCTCCGAAAAATCGAGCGGAGTGTATTCTGTTTCACTTTTTTTTGACCGAAATACCTTTGGAAATCAGTTTTTTAACATTCCGGAATTAACCAATATAGGCACATTACTTCAAAATTGCAAAAGAGGAATTTCGCTTTCGGGAAGTTTAAGGAAAGGGGTACATGATCAGATTCTGAAAATGTCATATGTAAGAGAAGAAGAATTGATCATCAGTTTTTTAAAAATACTGTCAACCATACGAAAAGCAAATAAAAGATTTATCAATTCCAGTATATACAAATTTTCCATTGAGGAAAAGGACGGGCACAGACTTAACAATATTCTAAACTTTACTTTCAGTCATCTCGAAAAAAACATCAAAATTGAAGATGTGGCCCGAATAGCCAATTTAAGTAAATCCCAGTTTAGCAGATATTTTAAATTGCACACGGGAAAAACCTATATAGAATTTTTAAACGAATTGCGCATTGAATCGGCTTGTTCATTATTGCTCGATGAGAGAAATACAGTAGAAGCTATTTGCTACGATGTCGGTTATTCGAACCTTTCCCATTTCAATCGGCAATTTAAAAGGCTGAAAGGGGTAACTCCGTCTGTATACCGGAGGCTCAGGGATAACAATGAAATAGGCGAAGAGGTTTGAATGTTATAGCCTCTCTGTTTTACGAAAGGCTATAACAATAACAACGTACAAAAAGAAATCTACTTCTGTTCCCAATATTTTTCAAGTAAATATTTATTGTCTTTATCGTGTTCTAACCAGTCGTCATACTCTTCTTTTGATTTAAAGGGAGGCACGAAATAAGGTCGCATTTTAAGCGATGTTTTTATAAGCGGAGCCGGATTCTCAGGAATATGTTTTTTCATTTTTTCAATTACGGGTTGATACTCCGGGAGGTTTGCAAGGTTTTGCCATTCATTTTCGTCCCGGGTATGATCGTAAAGTTCTTCACTACCGTCAATATAGCGGGTATACCTCCAATTTTCGGTCCGGACCGAAAATTCACCGAAGTCGTAGGAGGTAATGGCGGGATAATTCCATTCGGCATCAGGATCTTTTAAGAGAGGGGCCAAACTCCTGCCGTCTACGCTTTTGCTCGGGGGCAACCCGCACAAGTCAAGGAGCGTAGGGTAAATATCCATAAGCGATACGATGCGGTCGGAACGCTGGCCGTCTTCCGATCCTTCCGGCAGGCCGGGCGTACCTTCTGGTGCGTGCATCATCAAAACACTTTTGGCAGTATTCTCCCATAAAGCAAATTTTCTCCAGTGTTCTTTTTCACCCAATTGCCAACCGTGGTCGGACCACAGTACGATTACGGTATTGTCGGCATAACGGCTGTTTTCCAGGGCATCGAGCAAGCGTCCCAGCATGGCATCCGCAAAAGCAATTGAAGCTAAGTACCCCTGCACTGCATTTTTCCATTGATCTGCTTTGACCACATGTTTGTGATAATTCCCCCCTCTGTGAGCAATATCTATAGCCCGGTCACTCAGGTCATCCGGATCGTTTGGCAAAACTTCGGGGAGCTGGATAGACTCCAGGGGGAACATCTCGTAATATTTTTTCGGAACATACCATGGCAAGTGCGGACGATAAATCCCACAAGCCAGGAAAAAAGGATCATTGTGGTCTGCCTTGAGCTGGTTGGATACCCATTCCACACTTTTGTAATCTCCCATTAAAGAATCCTCTACAACTAAAGGAGTCCAGTCAAAGGCAGTGTACATATCTTTAAACATGGGCATGGAAACTGTACCATTTTCAGCTCTCTTTTTGTAATCTTCCGGCGCAAAGCCGTGAGGAGGAAAGTCCCGGGGCATATTCTTCTTTTGCGATGGCCAGTAATCGTCCCATGCCGTTGTATCTACCATAAAGTAATGGTATAATTTTCCGGCACCTGCGGAATAATACCCGTTATCCCTGAAATATCCCCCCAGGGAACGATAATCCCCAATGACTTCCCTCCAGTCCTGATAATTGGAGTAAACCCCGGTTGTTTGCGGAGCCAGACCGGATAAGATCGCTGCCCTTGAAGGGTTGCAGGCAGGGTTGGCCGTATAGGCATGAGTAAAAAGGACAGATTTTTCAGCCAAACGGTTAAAATTTGGTGTTATGGCCTGGGGATGCCCCCCTAAGGGCTCGATCCAATCGTTGAGGTCGTCTATCGAAATGAACAAAACATTTGGTTTTTCAATAAGATCGGCACTTAGCTGTTTTTCCGGTTTTCCCTGCTTACACGACGTAAAATAACACAATGTAAGTGCAACAAAAAGAATGCTGTGAAAAGATAGTTTATTTTTTGTACTCATCATATAAGAGTGTTTAAACGGGTTTCGACAATGATATTTTCTCACTGCAGTGATCTGATATAATTATTAACTCTTTGTTCCAGAATGGGAAGGGTAACTGTTCCCTGTTCCAATACCACTTCATGGAAGGTTCTGATATCGAATTTTGTTCCGAGTTGTTGTTCTGCCTTTTTGCGGAGTTCCCTTATTTTGAGTTCCCCTATTTTATAAGATAATGCCTGCCCCGGGTTGGAAATATAGCGGTCGGTCTCCGAATTTATTTCCAGCAATGACAAAGCGGTATTCGATGCCATATAGTCTACTACCTGTTCCCGGGTCCACCCTTTGGCATGAATCCCGGTATCGACCACCAGCCTGCAGGCCCTCCACATTTCGTAGGTGAGTTTGCCGAACTGCTCGTACGGGGTGGTGTACAGTCCCATTTCCGCACCCAGGGTCTCTGCATACAGTCCCCAGCCTTCTACAAAAGCGGTGACTGAAAAATTTCTTCTGAACCCGGGGATACTGTCTCCCAATTCCCTGTTCAGGCTGATCTGCAAATGATGTCCGGGGACGGCTTCGTGGGCAGTCAAGACGGGCAAGGTATACAGTGTCCGGCTCGGCAGGTCGTAGGTGTTTACCCAGTAATACCCCGGGTCTGTACTTTCGCTGGGAGTAGGGATATAACGCCCTCCGGTATATTTGGGGGCCATGGCATCGGGCACCGGGGCCACACCGTATGGTTTCCGGGAAAGTGTTTTAAAGAACCTCGGAAGCTGGGCGTCCGCGCGTTTTGCTATATCGCGTGCCAGCATCAGGAGTTGTCCGGGGGTTTTGGCATAAAATTGTTCATCGGTCCTTAAAAACCGCAAAAAGTCTTTAAAACTCCCTTTAAAGTCCAGTCCGGCAATAATGGTCTCCATTTCCGCCCTTATCCTCGCAACTTCTTGCAGCCCTATATTGTGGATATCATCTGCAGTGTACCGGGAGGAAGTGGTGTAAAAGCTGATCCTGTTTTGATAGTATGCCTTACCGTTGGGGATTCCGGATATTCCCAGCGTAGTTCTCGTATTCGGGATATATTCGGTCTCAAAAAAGTCTTTAATACGTTTAAACTGGGGAACGACCTTGATTTCTATGGCGGTTTTGGCCGCTTTCAGCACGGAGTCTTTTTGTGCGCCGGTCAACGTTTTCGGCAGGTCTTTAAAAGGGGAATAGTAAAAACTTTCCTCATAATCGGATACAATATGGTCGTTGTAGGTAGATTCGTAGCCGTCAAAGATCACCCTGGGCTGTGAGATTCCTTTTTGCAACCCCTCTCTCATATTTTCGATGTGTTGATCGACAAATCCGGGGATGGCGTTCAACTGGTTCAGATAGCGCCTGACCTGCTTGTAATTGGTCAGGGGCTTTACCCTGTATGGCAGGCTGCTGTGAAAACCGGTATGGGAGGTTATCGGATTTAGATACCGTTCAAACCCGAAGAAATCTACCTTATTCTGCAGGCTGAAGGCCAGCAGTTTTAGTGATATCTGTTCGGTTTCACTTAATCCGGCGGCATTGATTTCCGACAATTCGCCCAGTTTTTTCCGGGCAAACTGTGCTTCGGCTTCGTAATAGGTTTTTGTATACAGGCCCAAAGGATATTGTTCCTTGTCGTAGCCCTTGTGGTTGTGATAGCTGTCTATGACCTGCTGCAACGCTTGTGAAGCATCTTCCGTACCGCTTTTACGTTCTTTTTTACAGCCGTACAGGACAACAATGGTCATAAAGGCGAGAAGTATTCTATTCATGGTTTTGTTTTTTTAGTCTCCCGATAACCCTCGGGACGAATTCGGTATAAACAAGTTCTTACCTATTCCCCGAGTAAGTGTTGACTGAAAAAGTTTAAGTATGTTTTAAACAGATGGTATTGACTTCCTTTGACCGACCTGATACGATGAGTCCGGTTAGGATAGGGAACTACTGAAAATACCTTCTTTTCCTCCGTGAGTTTGTTGATAAGGGCTTCGGTATTCTGATAGTGTACATTGTCATCTCCCGTACCGTGTACCAGTAAAAGATTGCCCTTGAGGTTTTTTACATAATTAAGGGCTGCGGTTTCTTCATAGGCTTCGGGATTTTGCTGCGGTGTGCCCATATACCTTTCCGTAAAGCCGGCGTGATAGTACTTGTGGTGGGACAGGTAGGCGCCCGGTATGGCGGTATTGAAAACATCCGGGTGCCGCAATACCAGTAAGAGGCTCATAAGGCCGCCGCCACTCCATCCGTAGGCCCCGATCTTTTCGGCATTGATATAGGGGTGTTGTGCCGCCATTGCTTTTGTTGCTTTTGCAATATCATCGGCGGGCAGTATACCGTGTTTGAGGTAAATCGATTTTCGCCACTTTTTTCCTTTGAGGACCGGTGTCCCGCGGCCGTCAATCCCCATGACGATAAACCCGTTCTTAGCCAAGAACTGGTAAAAGAAATAATTCCGGCCTTTCCAAAGGTCGGCCGTAGTCTGGTTTGCGGGCATGCTGTATACGTGGAAAACAACGGGGTATTTTTTTGAAGCATCAAAGTTCGGCGGCTTTATCATCCACGAATCCAATGCCACATCATCTTCAATCTGTATTTCGGAGTACGTGACCGGAGAAGGGTGGATCGCTTCGATCTTACTGCTCAGCGCTGCATTGTCCTCCATCGTTTTAACCACCTTGTGGGCGGGTAATTTTACCAGCCTTGTCCGGGTAGGGATATCAAAGCGTGAAAAATTCTGGAAAGCCCATTTGCCATCCGGTGAAATATCGTATTTATGGGTCCCTGTTTCTTTTTCGGGTGTAATTCTTTCGATCTTTCCTTTTCCGTCCAGGCTGGCCCTGAACAGATACAGGTGCAGGCTGTTTTCCGGGGAAGCGTGGAAGTACACCCATTTGCTTTTGGGGGCTGCCCTGACCTGTGTTTTATTGAACACATCGAATTCTCCCGGGGTGATACACGTTTTTTGTTTGCCGTCCGAAGTGATCTTGTACAGGTGTCTCCAGCCGTCATTTTCACTCATCCACAGAAAATCGGAACCGCCGTTGAGCCAGACCAGGTCAAAAGCATCCAGAAAGGTATCTTCTTGTTCGGTATAAATCTTTTCGGTATTCCGGCTGCCTGCTTCCGCGACAAAAATGTCCATGACGTTTTGATTGCGGTTTAGCTTTTGTATATACAGCTTATTGGATTTGGGGTTCCACTTGAGATTGGTTATATAAGAATTTCTGTAGTCCTCACCTATATCCGGCCAGGTGACCTTTTGAGTAGCGACTTCTACGATTCCGGGTTTTACGGCCGGGAGTGTTTTTCCGGGTTTGATGTATTGAAATTCCTTGACAAAAGGATAGAGGGAATCCGTATTGTTGATGATCTTGTAGGTGGGAACCTCCTTTGTATCGAACTGGTTGAAAGCTACATACTTGCTGTCCGGACTCCAGTAATGGTCGCGGGAGCTGAGGATGGATGCAAACCGGAAAGAAGCATTGGAGTTGATAATTTCATCGCTTCCGTCGGTTGTCAACCGGATTGTTTTTTTATTGCGGACATCATATGCGTATATATCTGATTTACACACAAATGAGACCATCTTATTGTCCGGGGACAACTTTAGATTCCTGGGGATTCCCAGAGTCTTATCAAGGAGCAGCTCCGTATTTGTATTGCCTGTTAAGTCTACGAGAAAGATACGTGTTTTACCTTCGGTATTCAGGCTGACGATCACTGCGGATCCATCTTCCGAAAAAGTGTAATTCCTTATTTTTCCCTTTTTGTTTTTACCTATCAGTCCGGCAACTGAGACCAGTATCTTTTGTTCTTTTGTGCCGGCAACGTAACCGACAAGTCTTCCCGTTTCATTGTCCAGGTGGACGTACCGGTTTTCGTTTGTCCACGAACTGTAGTCGGCCTTTTTGGCTATAAAGCTGCCGTTTGTGATATTCTCAATGTTGAGTTTTACCTCTTGTGCCCCGGATATTGTGCTTAGCAGTCCGGACACGATCAATAATATTTTTTTTACAGGTCTCATTTGGTTTCTGAAAATTATAGTTGAACTCGTTTGATTTTTTTGGATTTGATATTTTTCCCGCAGATGATGCAGATCCCCGCAGAAAGCACTAAAAATCTGCGCCTATCTGCATCATCTGCGGGCTGTCTTTTTAAGTTAGACCATTGGTTTGCTCATTTTTTAATCCTTTAAATCAAACCCCTTACTCAATTCCCGGTGCATTTGCGCTATTAATGCCTTGTTTGCAGGGTCTTTGGCTATATTGATATTTTCCCGGGGGTCATTTTCATGGTCGAAGAGCTCTTTAGCAATGAGTTCTCCTTTTGATTTTGTGTTTTTATCCCAATGGTACCACTCCATATACCGGTAGCGGTCCGTTCGGACGGTATATCCCATTCTTTCCTGTTTTCTGTATTCGGCAGGGCCGAACCTTCCGAGCAGGAATTGACTGTAGGCGGCATCTTTTATTTCCGTATTCACATCCTTTAACAGGGGGTTGAGGCTTTTACCCTGTAAATATTCCGGGACTTCAAATCCGGCAAGATCGCAAAGAGTGGGATAGACGTCTACGAATTCGGTCAGGGAATTTGATGTTTTTCCTTTTTCCTTCACTCCTTTTCCACTGATAATGAGGGGAACTCGGGTGTCTATTTCGTAATTGGACATTTTTGCCCAACTGTTGTGTTCTCCGAGTTTCCATCCGTGATCTCCCCATAGGACAACAATGGTATTTTCCCTGAGCCCCAGGCGGTCCAGTTCCTCCAGTAACCTTCCCACCTGTGTATCTATATAGGATACGCAGGCGTAATAGGCATGCTTTATTTCCCGCTGCCGTCTCTCCTCCCAGGGTTCGTCTTGTGGTTTCGGCAGATCATGACTACCTGTATATGCCCGTAATTCCGCATCGCCGTGTACAGCAAAAAGGGGGCTGCCTTTGGGAACGTATGGATTAGGGGCCAGGGGAATGTCTTCGCTGTTGTATAGGTCCCAGTATTTTTCCGGAGCGTTAAGAGGGAGGTGGGGCTTATAAAACCCGATGGACAAAAAGAACGGTTGCTTTCTGTCTTTTAGTTCTCCCAGCTTTTTGATGGCCATCGTGGTCTGGGCGCCGTCATAATAGTCATCATCGTCTACATCCGCCGTTTCAAAGGCTTTTGCCTTAGTATAAATAAAGCCGTAGTGGTCAAATCCGGCCTTTCCGTTTTTTAAAAGCCGAAGTTCTTTTTCCTTTTGGATAATCAGGTTGTCCGGGTCAGTATAAACCGCATCGGGATCGAATGGAAAGCCATCGACATGTAATTTTTCATTCCAGGATATCGTATCGGGGAATATGTTGTGGAAGGTTTTTCCGAAACCTACCGTATAATACCCGTTATTCTTAAAAAATTGCGGTAATGTCACCAGGTCCGGCATGTGATCCCTGAAATTGGTCCCCAGGTCCCATACCCGGGTCGAATCGGGCCTGAGGCCTGTTAATAAGCTGGTACGCGAAGGGGTACAGACAGCTTGTTGACAGTATGCGCGGTTAAAGACCACGCCATGGGATGCAAGTTTGTCTATATTGGGGGTCTTAACAACATTATTGCCGTAACATCCCAGTTCGGGCCTCAGGTCATCAATGGGGATAAACAGTATGTTGGGCCTTTGTATTTCTGCCGTATCTCTTAATCGGGGCTCTTTACTTTTATCTTCCCTGCAAGAACTCAGGGCCAAAAGGCCAACAAGTAGAAATACCCGGAGTTTACCTGTTTTCATATTCTTTATTTTAGGTTTATTTATCACTGAAAGCGTTCTACAATTTTTGTCGTGGAACGCTTTGCCAATTGCAATTAATCGACAATGATATCAAGCTCGTTAATAGTTAAATTTTCTACGCCATTACCCGTGTAGACCTCATCTACGGTAATCCTGATATAGCGCGCCGTCTGCTCATTGTCAAACAGTACCTTTACATCCGTATTATTTATGGGTTCCGTATAATCTGCGGCAGTGGTAAACACGATATTATCACTGCTCAGTTCAACAAGAACATGCTTGGGCCTGAATTGCGGGTTGGGCGTTCTGAGAGAGTGCATATAAATACCGTTAAAGGTGTTTTCCTCTCCCATATCCACATTTATGATATGCGGCGTATCTGAAGCAGATTGCGTGGGCCAGTCTGAAAACCAGAAGGTACTGAAGTCTCCATCCAGCATAGTCTCGGCTCCCTGGGCAATTGGTTGGCCATGTGTTGTAGTATTTGCAGTGATCGACCATGTTGAGCGGTCTGAAAGCACAACAGTTTCTTTATTGATATTATTATCCGGCTCCGGACTGTTGGCTGAAGAAATAGTAAAATTATACGTAAGCGGAATTTCTCTGAAACCGTTTTCGGTAAGTATGTTTACAGAAAACTCGATGTTATTGTCTGTTTTAATTCCATCCCGATCAAAGCCGTTAAAAAATTCTGAATACGGCATCTCAAGTTCGGCCTTATATTCATTTGTATTTCCGGTAGGCATTGCCGTTGTTGTAAATGCAACTTTATCATAGTCAGAGTTTGTAGCTGTCGGTTCTGCATCCATACCGACATAAAGATATTTTGCGGGAATATCTGACGTGAAGGTAAAAGTTGCTTTGGTCGCCTGAATGCTATTATCTTTTTCAACGGCGTAAGAGACCATCTTTACATCCGGTTCCTCCGCATAGTAATCAATACCATTATCGGTTTTATTAAAAACTGCGCAAACATCGAATATGGCTAAGCTCGAAGCGAGAAATTTCACTTCGTCTTCCCGGCCTCCGGTATCCCATCTGTTAGCTCCGCCTCCTCCCATAATACTCAGATAAGGACTTTCTGAAGCCTGGTGCGCAACGTGCGGGGCGTTTAGTGCATGGCCCAGTTCATGAAGTAGCGTACCGTATTTTACCGAGGTTAATAGCTGTAGGCCATCTATTGTTTTCCCCGTGTTTACCATCGTAAAATCATCAGGTGATCTGGCAACCGCCATTCTGCCATTTGCATTATTCTGAAAACCTGTACCATCATCACATAATATAAGAGTGTGCGCTCCGCCTGCCTCATCCGGTATACTTTCAAGGTAGGTCCTGACCTCAGTTCTTACCTCATTGTTATTCGCATATTCATCGCTGGCCTTATTTCCGTAAACAGGGATCACGCGTACATCGGTATTTGAGTTCCTGGTAAATAATGCAAAGGTTTTATCCGGATACCCTCCTAATTCCATTTGCTTTTTATACCATTCCTGGGCAAAAAGCATGGCTTCACTCAAATTAGACTGAATCGTACTTTCTTTTGATTCATAAACATTTACAAAGTCGGTAGGTATAAAATACACCACATTGAGCGGTTCCTGATCGGGCCTGTTCGCGGTAAAGACTTCGTCGGGGTAGGTATTGTCATCCGGTTCTTCATCGGGCTTTTCCATTACGGTTTCCTCTTCAACCAGATCAGAGGAGCAGGAAACAAAGTTTGCAGAAATACAAAATGCCATAAGCAGCCCTGAAACTTTTTTGATAACATTCATCTTGATGGTTTTCATAATTCCGGTTTTTATAATGTGGGTCGGGCAGCTCTCCAGCCTTCTGCCAATTTTTCGGAAAGCTTTTCTACTAATGCTGTATTTTCCGGGTATCCTGCAATATTTTCGGTCTCATACAGGTCTGTTTTGTGGTCGTAAAGTTCTGCCGCTGCAAAATCCCCCCTTGTTTTGGTTTCATTATCCCAGGTATACCACTCTACATAATGATATCTCCCGGTCTGCATGGAATAGCCCATGTATTCCTGTCCGTCCTTAGACATCCGTGACCTTCTTCTAAACTGGCTGAAAACAGCATCTTTCCAGGGGAGGTCGGGATTTTCAAACAGGGGAGCGAGACTGGTCCCCTGGAAATACCCGGCCTTTTCCACTTCCGCCAGATCACATACTGTGGGGAAGATGTCGACAAGCTCGGACAAGGCTGTTATTTTTTTTCCCTGCTTTTGATTCGATGGTTTTATAATCAGGGGGGTGTGGGTATCGATGCGGAAGTTGGTCTGTTTTCCCCAACCGTTATGATCTCCCAGTTTCCATCCGTGGTCACCCCAGAGCACAATAATAGTATTATCGTAAAGGTCCATAGCTTTCAACCCTTCTATCAACCGGCCTACCTGTGCATCGATAAAAGAAACACTGGCATAATATCCCCTTCGGAGGCTATCGGTATATTGTTCCGGCAAGGGAGCATCTTCGGGCCTGCCGATTTTGTGCGGGTTATGGTAAAACCGCAGTTCGTAGTTGGAGTCGGCAGCCATCACCGGGACGTTTTCGGGTAGCTTCGGATTGGGAGGGGAAGAAACGGATCCTTCCGGGTACAGGTCCCAGTATTTTTTGGGAACTACAAAGGGAAGGTGGGGCCTGTAATATCCGAGTCCCATAAAAAAAGGTTGTTTTTTATCTTTTATCCTTTTCAGCGTTTCCAGGGCCAGGGTAGTTTGTTTGTCATCATAATAGATCGAATCGGGGAGGTCTGCGATCTCCATGGCCGGACCGCGGTTCCATCCATCGGCATAGAGTTCATGCGGGCTATCGACCTTTTCCAGTAGTTTGTTTCTCGTCGCTTCCTGTATGGCTTTAGACTCCGCCGTATACCAATACGTTTCGCCATCCCTGTAGCGATGAGGTTCCGTATTATAGGGGTAAGGCCGCAGATCGGGCTCATCCCACGAGATGGAGTCGGGCATAAAATTGTGGAAGATCTTCCCTATGTTCACTGTGTGGTATCCTGCCTTATGAAAGTACTGGGGCATGGTCACCGCATCCGGGTCAATCTTTCTGAACTCGTCCCCCAAATACCAGACCCGGGTAGAATCGGGCCTGTAGCCCAGCATGGTACTTGCCCTGGAGGGGGCGCAGACCGCCGACTGGCAATGCGTGTTCAGCATGGTCATGGAAACGGAAGCCAGGGCATCGATGTTCGGGGTTCTTATTTCCTCGTTCCCATAACACCCGAGTTCCGGTCTTAGGTCATCTATCGATAAGAGCAGTATATTCGGCCCCTTTGGCGGTTCGTCCTTTTTAGTTGCCGGTGACTGGCACCCTGTTAAAAACAGGGAATACGCAATACAAAAAATAGTCGTTCTCATAGCAGTTATATTAAAATGGTGATACCAGTATAATTTTGTTTATTCTTAAATATTCGTATACACACCTTTTTGCCACGAATTCACGAATACTTTTAAATAACTATTCATCGTTTAATAAATTTTTCAGTCGTGCTGCTGCCATCCTCAAACCGGGCGATAAAAAAGTAAATGCCCCGGGGCAGGGCCGATACAGAAACACCATTTTCGGGATCTCCGGAAAGTGCTGTAAGCTGTTGCCCGCTTGAGTTGATAATATGCCACTCGAAAATCTGCTTTTCCGCATTGAAATACAGGAGGTTATTGGCAGGATTGGGATAAAGGTGAGGATTGTGTAATCGCTTTTCGGTTGTGGAGGGAATGATTTCTGCCATCACCGGACCGGAAGAAGCTAATTGGTAATTACCTATATAAGCGTGAAGTTTCCCCTTATCGGCCGTCATTTCAAAGCCCGGGCCAAAATTCACCTCTCCGGCGCTTATCGTAACATAGGCGTTGCCATCGACTGTCGAGGTTACATCGATATTCTGAGATGCCCTATATACATTTTCGCTGTTTACATCATAGCTGTTTAGGGGATGGTCTATGGTTATGGAATAATCATTGACCTCTGTATCAGGCAAACTACAGTTGCTACCGGAAAAAGCTACGGTTTTTCTTATATGATTTCCCGGCTGCGGCCCTAAGGCGAGGCTAAAATTAACACCCACATCACTGCATTTGGTAATTTTGCAGTAACTCATTATCGTCCCTTTATTATATTCGGGAACCGGTGGCCTTGAGCAGGGATCATTATTTAGTGCTTCCGTTTCCTTGCAGCCGTCTATGGCTGTATTATTTCCGTTCCAAAAGCAGCCTTGCGTATGAGGAGAACCCAAACTGTGTCCCAGTTCATGGGCCAATATATGGACTCCGTTAGACCAGTCCGGTAATCTCACGGTGTCATCAGGGTCAACACCTCCCGCAACCAAAGCTCTTTCATATTTGGGGCGATTACTTCCATTTAGCCGTTTACATATGCCACTTCCGGCCCTGCTGGCTACCCCTGCATTTTTTCTTGATGTCAGTAAAACGGCTATATTGCCATTATAATCGGGGTTGTTATTCTCCAGGTAACTGGTAAAGCTTTGTAACATTTCACTCACCTTATTCCCCGTAAAGGGATCAGGAGTGTCCCAAACATCCATCCCTCCTATGCTGATGTTCACTTTTTCTGAAGCGTAGATGTCCGCAACCTGCTTAATGAGGACGTTTTCAATATAGTCCCTCGTTGCTGTTTCGTCATTAAAATTATTATACACAGAATTGTCTGCAACTACGTATAGTTCTACAATTTTTTCTGAAGACGTACTGTAATAGTCTTCTGCAAAAGGGTTATTTTGATAGATGCCACTTGAGGTGTTGTCATTGTATTCTACCGGTGTAGGGGTATATCCGTCACCACATACCTGGGCAAAGGAACAGTCCATAACATCATCGCCCAAAACTTCTGAATATTCCTGAGCCGAAGGACTTGCGTCTTCTTTTTTCCGTTGATCCGTAGAAAGTCCGAAAGTAGTCAGAACAATCAATCCAATAACTGTAGTGATTATAACTATCTTACGAAAAGACTTACTGGCCACTTTCTTTTTGTTTATATTGTGATCCATGCTTTCTACTGTTTATGTTGTTGAATACGTTCCAGTTTTTTACGCTGCCCGATCAGGTAAAGGGTCAGTTCTTCTACTTTCTGTAAGAGCCGGTTGGTCATTTTCCCCGCATCGAGACCATTTTTCTTAATAGCTTCGGCAGAAGGGATTCCCGGTAAATGATGCTTAGCTTTTATAAAAGCTTCCACTTCTTTTAAAGGTGGCATTCTATACCCGGGGAGTAATTCTGACTTTCCCGTATAGTATTTCTGGAAAACATAATCGGCCGGGATCTCATTGCTTACTTTAAAGGCAACAGCACGGATTTCACCATTTACGGTGAGTTCGGAGTCGGGGTTTTGAGAACCTATGCCCACCAATCCTTCTTTGGCAACGGATAGCAGGTTGCCGGCGCCCGAGTTGATCTCAAACCTGTCACCGGTTCTGTGATGCCGCAAGGTAAATTGATCGTCGTCGGCTGAGTCATACAGTCGAATGGTAGGGGCATTAGTGTCATGGGAGATCTTTAATTCCCCTTTATCGATATGGAGGGACTGCTCCGGACCGGATGTCCCTATTCCCGCTTTTGTTCCGGTTACGTACAGGTCACCCCCGGCATTTGTCTGCCAGCCCTGAGCGTATATTCCTCCCTGCAGGAAGATAAAAATCGAAGAAAACAGATATATAAGATGTTTCATGGCATTATTGCTTTTCTTCGTTCATTATTTGTTGGATCAATTCTTCCTGTTCTATAATATACAGGGTGAGTTCTTCTATTTTCCGGAGAAGCACATTGTTCATTTGCGCCAGGTCCATCCCTTTTTCCTGTAGTTCCTTGGCAGAAGGGACACCCGGCAGGTGGTGGTTCTCTTTTACAAATTTTTCCACTTCTTTCAGGGAAGGCATTGTATATTCGGGCAGCAGGTCAGATTCCCCAGTATAATACTTTTGAAAGACATAGTCTGCAGGAATATTCAAGCTAAGTTTTACGGCACTGGCATGTACACGTCCGTTTACGGTCAGTTTGGAATCGGGGTTTTGAGAACCTATGCCCACCAACCCTTCTTTGGTAATGGATAGCAAGGTGCCGGCGTCTGACCTGAGCTCAAACCTGTCACCGTTTCTGTGATGCCGCAAGACAAATTGATCGCCGTCGGCTGAGTCATACAGCCGTATGGTAGGGGCATTAGCGTCATGGGAGATCTTTAATTCCCCTTTATCGATGTGAAGGGCGTTTTCCGGATCAGACGTCCCGATCCCTACATTTGTTAATGCATATACATCGCCATTGGCGTTGGTATCCCATTGGGCATTGGACATATTGGCCATGAATAAAAGTATTCCCGATGTTATAAGTATTTTTTTCATAATGGTTTTGTTTTGTCTTTTAATGGTGAGCCGATTTAAACTTTTATTTTTGCGGTGTGATCCGGCTTATGACTTCAGGATCTATGACATAAGACATGCTGCGTATGAAGCATAGACAGGAGAATCCGATTAACGGTTGTCATTAACAGACGCGTCGATATTTTCATTTGCATCGGTCTCGCTCTCCGGAACCTGCATAACAAACTGTATATCGTTGGGCACTATAGTAAGTGCAATCAGGTGATTTGATGTTCTGGTAATCCCTCTTTGCAGACGTTTGGCATCAAACCATTCTACACCGATTTCTCCATAGAGTTCTTTTCGCCTTTCTAACAGGATCTCCTCTTCCAGGTCAGAACCCGTATTAGTCGATTTTACGGCGTCGGGGTCCCTGTTTTGCTGAACATAAAACAATAAGTCGTGAGCCCCGTCTTCATCGCCTTGCCTGAATTTGGCCTCTGCTTCGGTCAGTACCATTTCCGGTTTTCTCAGAATTGGATAATCGAGGTTCTCTTTATCGAACAGGAATTTTGTAGTAGTCATATGCCTCACATTATTGACATTTGTATTATTGATTACAAAAAGATTACGCACATCGGTAGCAGAAAATAAATTTGTAAAGTTTACATTCATGTATCCTACCTTATAGGGGGCTAAACCCGAACCCAGGATGTCTGTCCACGCAGCCGGAGTATGTGCCGAAACCCATTGATCGGGGGTTTGGTCGTACCCCCATATCCATTCCGGATTGTTAATGTCAATAAACCCGTCACCATAAAGTTCGGGTGCAAAAGAGCCCGCCAAATCGTTATTATAGGCCAGGTTAGCCATCTCTTCTGCTCCGGACCAGTTTTCCATAGTTAAGTACACCCTGGCCAGAATACCTGCGGCTACCTGTTTATTGACATACGATTTACCCAGGCGATCTGAAGTTAAATTATCGACGGCAAAGGTTAAATCGTCGACAATTAATTCATACATTTCTGCACAAGTACGCATTGATTTTCCTTCTGTAGTAAGTGCTGTATAGATCGGGCCTGCGGGAAAGGAAGGATCGACCGAGTAGGCTTTTGAAAACTCCAGGGCCAGTTGAAAATAATAATACCCCCGTAAGGCTTTTCCCTTAGCGGAATAATAAGCTTTTTCACTATCGGACAAAGCGTCGAAAGCTTCAACACCGTTAATAAGGTTATTAATTTGGTTAATCATATGATAACAGAAGTTCCAAATAAACCTCGGCCTGTAATTATCAGCCGTTCTGCCGGTATAATCATAATCTATTCTCCAAAATCCGGTGCCTAAAAACATCATGTCATCCCCTTTCCAAATTCTCGACGTATAAAAGGACGCAATATTTGAATTTGCCTGCCCTGCAAAACGCCCTCTACCTTCCCGTATAATACCGGATATAAATGCCTCTACCCCGTCTGTGGAACCAAATACTACTCCTTCGGAAACTTGTTGTGTGGGCTGGGGTTCGTCTAAAAAATCTGTAGAACAACCTGTCAAGGTTATTAATATGACAAACGTATATATTCTGAAAGTTGACAACTTTTTCATCCGTTTAAAATTTAAGGTTAACACCAATGCTTATTGTTTTTAACTGTGGGGATCTAAAATTTGTTGATCCGGCTAAATCCTGCTCCGGGTCTATACCCTTGTGGCTCTGCCAGGTAAACAAGTTATCTCCGCGTAAATAAAACCTGACATTGTTTATGAAAATGGTATTTAACGTAGATTCCGGTAGGGAGTATCCTAATGTTATCGCTCTCATTCTAATGTAGTCGTTATCAAACAGGAACCTGGTCGACGCACCGTTAAATTGGTTAGACGCCGTTAAATACAACGGAACATCTGTAATATCTCCCGGCTGCTGCCACCTATCGGCAGCTATATTTACACCATTGGGGTTACCCACAGCCTTATAACCTGCGCTAAGTCCCGCATAATTGGAATCGTATATCTGCCCTCCGTAAGAAAAAATGAATAGTGTATTGAAATCAAAATTCCCGAATTTTAAGCTGGTATTAAAACCGCCTGTAACGTCCGGCAGGGAAGACCCTGAGTAATATCTGCCGGCATCACTAAAAGTTTTAGTTGTCACCCGTTCACCGGTTGGCTCTCCGTTATCGTCCAAAACATCCTGATACCACATACCATAACCGTCTTCCGGGTCTACACCGGCCCATTCCCGGATATAGAAGTCAAAAATCGACCTTCCCACTTCCAATCTTTTATTTCCTCTGATAACCGATTCCTGAGTAAGTTCCGTAACTTCATTGTTAACCCGGGTGAAGTTAATCCCGGCAGACCAGGTTAATTTATCGGCTCTGATTATATCGGCATCCAAATTGAACTCTATCCCATAATTTCTGAGAGAACCAATATTTGTGGTGATACTTGTGTTCCCTGTAGATCCGGGTAAAGGTTTGGCGAAAATTAAGTCTATAGATTCTTTATTGAAATAACCTATGGTGCCCTGCAGCCTGTTGTCGAGAAATCCGAAATCCAGACCTATGTCTGTAATAGCCGTGGTTTCCCATGTAAGATCGGGGTCTGTAATCCCTCCGAGGAGCACACCTTTGTTTTCTAAATTACTAACTCCCGTGTTATACCCCTGCAGGTAAGGAAAAAGACCAAAACCACTGTTATTGCCCAGCTCTCCGTAAGATGCCCTTAATTTTAACAAATTAACGGCGCCACTGTCCTTCAGGAAATTTTCATCAGATATAATCCAGGACCCGCCAATAGAATAAAAATTACCCCATCTTTGATTTGTTGCAAATTTTGTAGAACCATCCCGGCGGAATGAGCCTTCGATAAAATATTTATCCCTGTAGTTATAACCTATCCTGCCCAAATATGAAGTCAATCGTTCCTCACCAACATACCCGCTGACATTCGTTGGAGTTGCAGCTCCGTTAAGCACGGAAATATTTGCTAAAAAATCTGTACCTGTTGCTCCTAAAGGGTCGAACTTATATTGGTAGGTCTCAAAAATAGCATTGGCATTAATGGTATGATCGCCAAATGTTTTATTGAATGATAAATTGTTATTAACATTAAGTGTCGTTGTAATGTTTCTGTTCTGAATTACTCGTCCGCCCAAATCTCTACCGAAACCGCCATACGGGTTTGAATAACTATAGCCGTTATAAAGAAAATGCTGATATGCTATATTCGTTTTAAATGCTAAAAAATCCGTAAACTTTACATCGATGAAACCATTTGCAATGATGGTGGTGTTCTTATCAATATGCTTATCGTCAAACAACATGCCTACAGCGTTATAATTTCCATTAATCGGCCTTGAACCGTTTAAATCATTGCCATTATTACCATAGTCATAGATTTTGGCACCTGTGGCATCCAATACATAAGCCCCTGTAGCATCTCTTCTGTAAATCGGAAAAACGGAAGCAACATTGTAAGACCACCCTATCGGATTGCCCATGGCATTCCCGGACTGAGTCGGGTTATTGGATTTTGAAGTTGTTATTGCAGTATTAAGCCCAAGAGTCAACCAGTCCTTTAATTTGCTGTCAAGGTTAACACGGGTAGATATACGTTCAAAATCCGAATTTCTCATAGCTCCTTCCTGATTCAGATAATTGATGGACACGAAGTATTTGGACTTGTTACTCCCTCCGCCTATTCCCAATGTATACTCATTACGCAATGACGTTTTATTCAGCAATGCATCCTTCCAGTCAGTATCCCAAAGCAGTTCCGCTCCCGGAACAATATTACCTTCAGCATCGATGGGTTGTGCCACATTATAGGGATTGTAACCCAAATCAGCTATGATACCGTTAGCCGCATTTTGACCGGCCTGTTCTGCAGATTGCCCGTCTACGTATTGAAATGTATTACGTCTGGCTTCCCAGAAATGGCGCAGATAACTTTCGGCACCTTCTGCTTCGTGTAAATCAACTGCCGGGGAAGAGAACCCGGTTACCGCCGTAGCGGTTACCTGCAGATTCGAGTTGAATTTCCCTCTTTTTGTAGTGATTAAAATCACCCCGTTAGCACCTCTGGAACCGTATAGTGCCGTAGAAGAGGCATCTTTTAAAACGTTCATAGACTCTATCTGGTCAGGACTTATGGAATTCAGGTTTCCGTTAAAGGGAACTCCATCTACCACATATAATGGGCCGGCATTTGCATTAATTGAAGAAATACCGCGTATCCTTATCGTGGGATTACTTCCCGGCTGCCCTCCGGAAGTAATGACATTTACCCCGGGTACAGTACCTTGAAGAGCCTGTGTTACTGAAGTCAATTGCTGTGCCTCTATATTTTCAGAATCGAGAGAAGAAACAGAACCCACTAATGATTTTTTAGTCTGATTGCCATAAGCAACAACTATAACTTCATCCAGCTCATTTCCGGGCTGCATCATAACATCAAGCTGATTTGAAGTTCCTACGGTAATACTTTGCTTCTGCATACCCACATAGGAGAACACCAAAACATCTCCTGTTGCCGCACGAATAGTATACATTCCGTCAAAATCTGTTTGAACTCCTCTACCCGTTCCGCTAACAACAATATTTACCCCGGGGAGTATCAAACCGTCAGCATCTTTTACCACTCCACTAATTGTTCGCTGTTGAGCACTGACAGTTTGTGTCAGTAAGAGGCTAAAAAACAATAAGACCCTTGTAATTTTTACCGTCATAAGTAATGTGTTTGAATTAATAAAAGATTTATTCCTGAACAAGCTCGCATGGATTTGCAACAGTTAATCCAAAAAACCGATTCCCGCGCATAACCACATAACACACTGAATATCATATAGAATAACCTGGAATTAAGACCTTGTTTAAAAAATACCTGCCGACAGCCCCGATATTCTTACCGGGATCAATTCCGTTTAAACATGCTCTAATACTGTAATTACCATCAAAATCCATCCGGGGCCTCCGGGTGATATTTGTTACCCGGGCATAGGATAATTGTATTATACATAAAAGGGCGAAGACAATGAAAATTCCGGTTTGTTCTCATAGTGTCAGTTGGTTTGCGTATTGTGGTACGGCTAATGTAGGTAATAGGGTCAGAAAAGAATTGATAAAAAAAAGCATATAGTGATACTATTGTGCGGTGCGATAAAAGGTTCGGGCACGAATGTAAGTAAGTTTTATTAAGAAGGGGAATATGGGACAGGGCGAAAATGAAGATTGAAGATTCTGACCAACTTATAAGATGGGAAGAGCCCTAAAGCCCTAAATCTTAGTTGCCATCATTTAAAGTCTTAAAAAAGCAATATAGATCTACATGGGTCGGTATACTGAGCTTTTTTCGGAGCCTGTATTTTTTTACCTGAACTGTTTTGTGGGTGACGAAAGTATATCTTGCAATTTCTTTTGAAGAAAAATTTAACCAGATGTAGGCACATAAAGTAAATTCCGAGGGAGTCAGGGCCGGCTTTATCTTTAACAGTTTTTCTGAAAATTCGAGGTATACTTCCTGAAACTTTCTGGTAAATGCGGGATCGTTGTTCTTTGCTAACTTTACCACCTCATCAAAGGCCTGGTTCATTTTCTTTTTCAGTAATACATTTTCTCTTTCCCTATTTACTATTAACTCATTTTTTCTCCGGTTTCTAAAAAACAATACGGTAAGTATGAGAATAAGGGAGAATGTTATCAATCCGAGGATGTTGTAGAGCCTTTTATGAGACGATACATGTTCCCTTTCCTTTTGTTCCAGCAATATGTTAAGAGAAGCATTAATAGCGTTATTTTTTAATTTGTGTATACTGTCGTTAAAAACCTTGTGTTTCTGTCTGTACAAGAGTTCCATTTTCTTGTTTTGTAAAATGCCATATATACCGATCAATGATTCATAAGTATTTATATACACATAGGGTACATTAATAGCTTTTGCAAACTCCAGCGCCTTATTATAATGGACAATAGCTGTTTCGTAATCTTTAATTTCCGAACAGTAACTGCCGAATACCTGGTTCACGACTGCTTTTTCATAAATGGTTGCATTGTCATTCTCTACTATGGAGAACGCTCTTTTCAGGTAATATGCTGTTGAATCCAGGTCTCTTTCTTCCGCATAGTACAGATAATGATCGGCCAGATTGGAGAGATTGACGGGTTTAGGCCTTATTTTTACAGATTTGTAAAGATAGACAAGAGACGAGTCCGGAAGATTTAGGTTACGCAAAAAAACGCTTCTGCTCCCGTACATGTATGACAGAACCTTTCTTTTTCGGGTGGCATCTCGTATGTTTTTAATATATTTCAAGGCTATGGTATTGTTTTTCAAAGCCTGGTGATACAACCCCATACTATTGTAAGTCTGTGCGTATTCCTGATAGATTTTCCCTCTTAAAAACGGATTATTGATCTTTTTCGATTTGGTTTCGGCTATATTTAAAAATTCAATGCTTTCCTCATATTTTCCAATGATCCAAAGAGCATTTCCAACATTGATGTAGCCCAGTATTTCTCCTTCGGTATAGTTTTGCTTTTTTGAAATTTCAATAAACCGGATATTCCATTTAATAACTTTATCATACCTCCCCTGCACCTTAAAATTCCGGCTTCCACTTTGTATCAGGCTGTCAATTTCTTTAGAAGAATAATCCTGAGCGTTCAAAATGTAACTCTGAAAGAATAAGGAAATAAAAATTATATATCGGTAATTCTTCAACATATTTCAGAGAAATAGCTTTCCTCCAAAATAGGTATTTATTTGATAACAACAGGTGTCTTTTTGCCCATAAACAAGAAAATCCGATGTAATGCATATGTGCACTCATTTTGGGAAATGTTAATATCGTACATAATGACAGTCTCCGGGATGTGTTACTCAGCCATAATCCCATTTAAACAAACGGGGAGAAAGAAAAATCAACGACAACACACTTGTGACGGATCAGGATCAAAGGTTGTGAGTTTTTCGCTTGTTGTAAGTTTCCCTTTTGAGATTGATCCTTGAATTGTCAACGAAATTGTCATCTAAAAAAAACCTTGCAAACACAGGGTTCACAAGGGTTTTCGGTGGAGATGACGACTCGAACACCTTATTCCCTTTTTAATCTTCCTCGATAGTCTTGATATATCTTGACCCACACCTCAATAAGGTGTTGATTATCAAAAAAACTAGTGATTAAATTTTATTCAACATAAATTAGATCAAACATATTATGACTTGGATTATCCCATGTAATAGCTATACAAAATACATAAAATTAAACATCTCCTCTCCCATTAAGATACTTTCTATTTTTGTCAGTATCGAACTCAAAGCATGAATATCGAACCCTTAAAATGAAGAATTATCGGTTCGATGTTTTCTGGAAGATTGATTTTTGACGGTTCGCAATATCGAACCTCCCGAGTCAATGAAGCTTTAGCTATTATCTTATTAATTTACAAACATTTACGCAAAAAAAACTGGACAAATCCTAAAAATTTGGACTTGTCCAGTCGGGTTGGACCCAACGATACGAATCTCGAACCGGTTTTTAGAGGATTTGCAGATCTTGGTTGATTTGACTACTTGATTCATTCCATTTTGAGGCTTGGAAAGAGTCGGATCACCTAAAACAAACTACATTCTCGTTAAGGTGATATTCTATTTTTTTACGTTTTCTCCTCAACTATAATGTTAGTTAGATGTAAGCCACCCTTAGTTTATGAAATTCATAACACCCCTCCTTTGGAAACATAAGAACCCTCTGAACGTATTTTTTTATCAGAGATTTGAAGCCTGAATATTGTATTGAACTCCTTTTCCGATACCAGATGAAAAACCTAAAAAAACTATTGAATTTATTGGTACTGTTGATCTTTGCGGCATGTGCCGAGTCTCCCTATCAAAAGACCGATGATGGTGTCATTATCAATCTAAAACAACAACAGGAAACCGGGACCCGAAAGGTTCGTTTGCAGGTGTTGGGAGACGAACTGATCCATGTTTCCGCTACCCCCGAAAAAGAATTTCCCCGGGATTCCAGCCTGATCATTGTTCCGGGACTTCAGACAGTTCCCTTCTCCATAGAGGATATCGGTGATTCCATCACCCTGAGCACGGCAAAGCTGAAAGCAACAGTATCCAAATCGGATGGCGGCATACGGTTCAAAGATAAAGCCGGCAAGGTAATACTGGCCGAAAAGCAAGGCGGGGGCAGGTTATTTACGCCTATTGAAGCAGGTGATACAAAAGGCTACTCGATAAGGCAGCTGTTCGAATCTCCCGACGACGAAGCCTTTTATGGCCTGGGGCAGCACCAGTCCGATGAGTTCAATTATAAGGGTAAGAGTGAAGAACTTTTCCAGTACAACACCAAGGTTTCCGTACCTTTCATTATTTCCAACAAGAACTACGGCCTCCTGTGGGACAGCTATTCCTTAAGCCGTTTTGGCGACAGCCGGGAGTACAGGCAATTGAATGAAACATTTACATTATATGACAAAGAAGGGCAACAGGGCGGGTTAACAGGCACCTACGTATCCCCGGCCCCGGAAAGACCACGATTGGAACGCAAAGAAGAGTCCCTCTATTTTGAAGATATAAAGACCATAAGGAATTTACCTGAAAATTTCCCCTTAAAAGAAGCCGATGTAACCTACGAAGGCACTATTGAAGCACAGCATGACGGCACCTACCGGTTTATCCTGTATTATGCCGGTTATGTCAAGGTTTACCTGAACGACGAATTGGTGGTGCCCGAACGCTGGCGGACCGCCTGGAACCCGAACAGCTATAAATTTACTTTTGATCTGGAATCCGGTAAAAAGGTCCCCTTACGCATCGAGTGGAAACCCGACGGGGGAAAATCGTATTTTGGTCTGAGGGTGCAACCGCCGCTGGAAGAAGAAGAACAGGACAGCCAGATATGGTGGAGCGAGATGAACAAGAAAATAGATTACTACTTTGTATACGGCGAATCCATGGACGAGATCATCGGGGGCTACCGGACCCTGACCGGAAAATCCCGGATCATGCCCAAATGGGCCATGGGCTTCTGGCAGAGCCGGGAAAGATACAAGACCCAGGACGAAATATTGGGTACACTTAAAGAATTCCGGGACCGTAAAATTCCGATCGACAATATTGTCCTCGACTGGAACCACTGGCCCGAAGACGCCTGGGGAAGTCATGAATTTGATAAAAGCCGCTTCCCGGACCCGAAGGCCATGGTAGATTCCATCCATGCCATGCACGGGAAAATGATGATCTCCGTGTGGCCCAAGTTTTATGCGACCACCGAGCACTACAAGGAGTTTGACAGTAAAGGCTGGATGTACCGGCAGGCCGTGAAAGACAGCATCCGGGACTGGGTGGGACCCGGGTACGTAGGCTCATTCTACGATGCCTATGCTCCCGGTGCCCGGAAGCTGTTCTGGAACCAGATATACGAACATTACTACCCACTGGGCATAGATGCGTGGTGGATGGATGCCAGCGAACCGAATATACTCGACTGTACGGATATGGAATACCGCAAAGCACTTTCTGGCCCTACGGCCCTGGGCTCTTCCACAGAATATTTTAACGCTTATGCACTGATGAATGCAGAAGCGATTTATGAAGGGCAACGCAGTGTAGACCCCGATAAACGCGTGTTTTTACTAACCCGTTCCGGCTTTGCCGGGTTACAGCGATATTCCACGGCCACATGGAGCGGTGATATTGCCACCCGCTGGGAAGATATGAAAGCCCAGATCTCTGCCGGGCTTAATTTTGCCATGAGTGGTATTCCCTATTGGACCATGGATATCGGGGGCTTTTGTGTGGAGAGCAGGTATGTCGGGGCACAACTGGAATACGACAGAAGCGGAAAGGAAAATGCCGACCTGAAGGAATGGCGCGAACTCAATGCCCGGTGGTATCAGTTCGGTGCCTTTGCACCCTTATACCGGGCACACGGGCAGTTCCCGTATCGCGAACCCTGGCATATTGCTCCCGAAGGGCATCCTGCATACGACGCCATACTGTACTATACCGATCTGCGCTACCGGTTAATGCCCTATATCTATACCCTGTCCGGAATGACCTATTTTGACGATTACACCATGATGCGGCCCCTGGTCATGGATTTCGGGGATGACAAAAAGGTAGAAAATATAAGCGACCAGTTTATGTTCGGCCCCGCATTTATGGTATGCCCCGTTTATCAATACCAGGCACGAAGCCGGGAAGTTTATTTTCCCGATGGAACAAACTGGTATGATTTCTACACCGGACAATCCGTAACGGGCGGACAGCAGTTAAAAGTGGATGCCCCCTATGAACGTATCCCCCTGTATATCCGTGAAGGTGCCATCATCCCCATAGGTCCGGATATACAGTATAGTGATGAGAAACCGGCAGAAACCATTGTTCTATATGTTTACCGGGGACAAAACGGCAGCTTTACACTATACGAAGACGAAGGGGTAAACTACAATTACGAAAAAGTGAATTATTCAACCATCTCTTTTAATTATAATGACACCGAGGGGACGCTTACCATAGGAGAACGAAAAGGAGCATTTGACGGGATGCTCAGGGAAAGGAAATTTATCATTGTTCCGGTGAGCAGGGAAGACCCCAGGTCATTTCAATACACCGATCAGGGCAAGCAGGTAAATTATGACGGGAAACAACAGATCATAGAATTGTAATTGTTACATTTTTTATATCTTAGGCGGCCCTGGTTTTCAATGAGGCAAGGAGATGAGAGCATTTATCAAAATATTAGGCATACTTGTGATGGGGCTGATGGCTACCATTCGGACCACAGGGCAATCTCCTTACATATTCCATCACCTCACCACAGGAGACGGGCTTTCCAATAGTCATGTCGGTGCTGTTTTAAAGGATAGTTACGGGTTTTTATGGGTAGGAACGGCGTCAGGATTGAACCGTTATGATGGCTATGGATTTAAAACCTACACCGCAAGACCCGGGGAGCCCGGTACGATGTCTGCAAATAACATTTGGGGACTACAGGAAGACGGTCTGGGCAATATCTGGGTCAGGAGCTTCACTTATATGGTGTATAACCGCGACAAGGACAATTTCATTACGGATGTCCCCGGGTTTTTGCAGGATCTGGGTATTTCCGTAGACCGCAATTATAAAGTTTACGTAGACAGGGAAAAGGACCTGTGGGTGATGAGCGGACAAAAAGTATACCTGTACGATACCCGTAAAGAAGCCCTGAAGGTCTTTAACATCAAAATACGGGTGGATGAAGTGGTCACCGTCGAGTTAAGCGATAACGGGAATACCTTGTATGGCATGTTGAAGCCGGGATTTTTGTGGCAGATGGATAAACACACCGGCAGACAGCGGGTACTTGAATTACAGCATATCGCAACCCCCGGATTATATAACAAAATATACGCCGATAGCCATGGCGGGTTATGGCTGTTGTCCGGTAAAACCGACCTGATCTACTACCGGAAAAGCCCGGACTCGGATTGGGAGAAATTGTTGTTGAGTTCCGTTAGCGGGGCCAGGCGCAATAAAATATTAAATATGCTGGACGATGAGAACGGCCGTATCTGGATAGGCACCGACCACGACGGATTGTTCATATATGACCGGGCTACCGGAGCACTTACCAATCTATCGGAAGACCCGGCAATAAATTCTTCGATCGCATCCGATAATATTGCCTGCCTGTATAAAGATGATAACGGAATTATATGGATAGGCCACAACAAGAAAGGCATTTCGTATTATCACCATAGCTTTCGTAACATCGTAAATGAAGAACATCCGGATTGCAGGAATGTCAGCGTCATATTAGAAGACCGGCAAGGCAATACCTGGCTGGGTACAGACGGAAACGGGTTATTCCTGAAAGAGAAAACAAAAGAAAATAAGATCAGGAAACTACCCTTGCAAAGTGATGTTATCGTTTCTTTACTGGAAGACCGTAAAGGACGGATATGGATCGGGACCTATATAGATGGCCTTTTTTGCTATGAGAACGGAAAGTTCAGTCACTTCACCAAAGACAACAGCGCACTGGTCTCCGACGACATCTGGAATTTGCAGGAAGATCGATATGGGAATTTATGGATAGGGACCCTTGGTGGAGGGATACAATGCCTCCGTAATGAAGAAGAGAACATGAATGCCCTCTCCACGGTGTGCGAACAGACGAAACACCCTATGGACATGTATTACGACAACGGGGACAAGCTGTACATCGGTACGGTCTACGGGCTCTATGTAGTCGATATTACCACCGGCGGCCATGTCGTCCATACGGGAAACAAGCGGGGAACACAGCATTTCAATAAAATGCTGATATCCAGCGTATATAAAGATTCGAAAGACAACATCTGGCTGGGGCATCTGGAAGGGCTGACATTATGGGATCTGAAGAAGGATACACTCTACTTCATGGATAAAGACACAGGTCTTACCGATAATCTCATCCAGGGTATTATTGAAGATGATCACAGGAATATATGGGTGACCACAAGTAATGGCCTGTCCATTCTCTCCGCCGAACGTGATAGCCGGGATGTGATGAAGATCAGCTATAGGAATTTCTCTTCCAGAGACGGGTTCAAGGACAATCATTTTAATAATAATGCTATTTATAAACTCCGTAACGGAGATATTCTTTTGGGAGGAGTTGAAGGACTAACCGTTGTGAACCCGAACAAAATGGCGGAAAAAAACAGATCTCCTGCCCAAGTGATCTTTACAGGGCTGAGCGTGGGGAACAGCAGTGTTAAAGTAGATTCGCTCTATAAAGGAAATAAGCTGTTGAAACACCCGATGGAACAGACGGACTCACTGACGTTCCGGCATAACGACAAGCAGATCACCATACAATTCACCACCGGCGACCTGCTGCACGCCGACAAGGTGAAATATGCTTATAAACTGGAAGGATTTGACACACAGTGGCTCTACACACAAGACCATAAAATTATGTTTTCCTCCCTGGCCCCCGGCAGTTACAGGCTCCTTGTCAAAGCCGGCAACAGTGATGGTGTATGGAATGGTGAGGCTTCTGTGCTGAATATAACGGTTACCCCGCCCTTTTACCTGTCGGGATGGGCAATCGCTCTGTATGCCGTATTGGCTATCGGTCTTATCTCGTTCATTGTTTATCGGATCAGGAAACATCATCGCCGCAAATTCGAACAGCAAAGAATACAATTGAGGCGCAAGCAGGAAGCCAGTCTCAATGAAATGAAACTCAGGTTCTTTACAAACATAAGTCACGATCTTCGCACCCCGCTTACACTTATCACCACCCCGTTACAGGCCATATTGAACCAGGAACTGGAAGTGGGTTTACGCAAAAAACTGAACACGATAAACAAGAATGCAGAACAATTACTGACACTGATCAATTCTTTGCTCGATTTCCGTAAACTCGACACAGACGCCGAATCCCTGCACTTGCGGCAAGGTAATTTCGTGGTTTTTATGGAAGAAGTATGTGCGCCCTTCCATGCGTATGCCGTTGATCGTCATATCAATTTTTCCTTTTCCGGGGAACTAAAAAAACTTTCCATGCAGTTCGATCCGGATAAAGTGCAGAAGATAATGCTGAACCTGCTTTCCAACGCCTTCAAATTCACACAGGAAGGAGGCGAGATCGATGTCCGTGTGTACTGGGAAGAAGACCATGTATGCGTCGATGTTACGGACTCCGGCCCGGGTATTGGGGATACCCATAAAAAACACATTTTTGAACGGTTTTACCAGGGGCCGCAACTACAGGAAAAGACAGGCAGCGGTATCGGCCTTCATATCGTAAGCGAATATGTACGTATGCACGGGGGCACCATTGCCGTAAAGGACAACATACCGCAGGGCAGTACGTTCACGTTTACACTGCCGGTAACCGAAACCGGGGAGACGGAAGAACTGAGTCCCGAAGAAGTCTCTGTGGATGATATTGCGGAACAGGTAGAAGACATGCAAGGCATGCCCGGATGTCCGGTATTGCTGTTCGTTGACGATAATAAGGATCTATGCGAATTTATGGAAGACAGCCTGTCTGACGAATATACCGTACTGCTTGCTAATAACGGCCGGGAAGCATTAGCACAGCTGGAAAAACACGACATTAACGTAGTGGTAAGTGATGTGATGATGCCCCTTATGGACGGAATAGAGCTTTGCAACCGCATCAAGACAAACATACAATGGTCTCATATTCCCGTGATCCTGCTCACCGCCCGTACAGCCGAAGAATATGAAATAAAAGGGCTGGAAGTGGGAGCCGATGATTACCTGACCAAACCTTTCAATTTTAACCTGCTGAAATTGCGCATCCGCAAATTCCTGGAGTGGACGGAAAAGTGCCATCTTTCATTCAGTCAAAAGATCGATGTCTCTCCCGGCGAAATTACCATCACCCCCCTGGACCAGCAACTGATAGAAAAGGCCATTAAAGTGGTGGAAGAACATATCGCTGACCCGGAATTTTCCGTGGAGGAACTGGGCAGCGAGGTCGGGCTCAGCAGGAGCCATTTATATAAAAAGCTGATGAGCATCACCGGAAAAGGACCGGCTGAGTTTATCCGCACCATCCGCCTGAAACGAGGCCGGCAACTTCTGGAAAAAAGCCAGATGCAAATTGCAGAAGTGGCTTATAGTGTGGGCTTTAATTCGCCAAAACGGTTTACCATCAACTTCAAAAATGAATTCGGTATCTCACCTTCGGAATACCTGCGCAGCATAAAATAACGTGAAGAATGTTTAAGTTGTTCCGGTCAAAAGCATTGAATTGTAAAAAAGATTTCCTCTACTTCGACTAGGCTCAATACAACGCCTTTAGACAAAGGGAGGTGGACAAACTTTCGTTTGGTCGGAGGGTTTGATAACCCAAGCTATAGGTATTGTATAAAAGTTTGAGGTTAAGCCCAGGGTATGGGCTGGGTCAAACTCCCCGTCCTGCAAGCGGGACACCCCTACTTTGGCTTTGCTCAGCACAGGCCTTCGTCTGAAGAGGGAAGCCTTTTTCTTATCCATTACTCACGTTAAAATAGAACGGTTTCTTAGAAACTGTATTAATTTTTTAACAATACATTATAAAATAGGCCGGATTTTTATCAAAATATGGAAGAATAACACATTGCTCTCCCTTATTAAAAACATGGCGAACCCTGTCTAGGCAGCGGAATTGATACTTTCACGACTTTGAACGACCGTTAAAAGGTCAACTATTAAAAAACCAAAACCACTATTTTATGAAGACGTGTACACGTATTAAATGGCCGGGTAAGAGGCTGAGGCGCTCTCTTGTTCCGTTGCTGATGAATTTGTGGATGGTCCCTGTTCTCGGGCAGGCCATCCAGGTATCGGGGGTAGTAACCTCAGGTGAGGATAAAGAACTGCTTCCGGGGGTTAATATTGTTGTTAAAGGAACCAACAAGGGAACTGTTACCGACTTTGACGGGAACTATTCCATAGAAGTTCCCTCTCCCGAAGCCGTCCTGGTATTCAGTTCCATAGGCTTTGTCTCAAAAGAGGTTGTCGTCGGACAGAAATCGGTAATCAATGTTGCCCTGTATACCGATATGACCGCCCTGGATGAAGTGGTAGTCATCGGGTACGGAACCACAAAACGAAAGGACATTACAGGCTCTATTTCGTCGATAACCGGTGAGGACCTCCGGAAGACCAGTCCTGTTACAATGGACCAGGCCCTGCAGGGAAAAGTTCCCGGGCTTGTGGTACAACAGGTTTCGGGGCAACCGGGCGGAGCAGTATCTGTTCAGGTCAGGGGCTTGTCTTCGTTCGGGTCATCCGATCCCCTGTACGTCATAGACGGTGTTATTATAAACAACACGGCCACTCTCGGTTCCGGCACCAATCCCCTGGCCGGAATAAACCCGTCTGAGATCGAGTCTATCGATGTTTTAAAAGATGCATCCGCTACGGCCATTTATGGTTCGCAGGCTACCAATGGAGTTATCGTAATTACTACAAAAAGGGGAAAAGATGCCCCGCCCAGTATTAATTATGAATTTTATACGGGCTTTCAACAACTTCCGAACAGGTTGCCTCTTATGAATTTGCAGGAATATGCTACTTTCATCAATGAACGAAATACGGGACTGGGCTGGGGCTTCGATGAAAGACCGGAGTTTGTCAATCCCCAATATCTGGGCAAGGGAACAGACTGGCAGGATGAACTATTCAGAAACGCGCCGGTCAGCAATCACACCATTACGGTCAAAGGAGGCGATAAAAGAACGCAATACCTGCTTTCCGGTTCCTATTTTGAGCAGGAGGGCATTGCCCTGGGATCTGATTTCAAAAGAATGTCGGTACGGCTTAACCTGGATAACCAGACAACCGATTGGTTAAAAATAGGAACAAGCCTTCAACTGGCAAACATCAAGGAAAATGTCAACTCCACCAGTTCGAATGTGATCCGCACGGCACTCAGTCAAACACCCGATATTTCCGTGAGAAATGCCGACGGTAGCTGGGGCGGTGCTTATAACCCGAACGGCTGGGTGAACAATACGGTAAATCCGTATGCCATAGCCCTTATCAATAAAGATCGCGCAAGGCGGAAGCAAATTTTCGGCAATGCTTACGCTGAGATCACATTTACAAAAGACCTGGTACTGAGAAATGAGATCACGGGAAGCTTTTCCATGGCTACACAGGACAGGTTTTTTCCGAGTTATAAAATGGGGCTTGTGGAAAGAACCATCAATGAAGGCTCCTATACCTTCGCACAAAGCTATAATTCAACCATACGAAATTACCTCACCTATTCCCGCTTGTTCGTCGACAGGTACAATATGAACGTCATGGTGGGACACGAAGCACAGCTGAACAAATCCGAAAACGTAGCTGCGGGCCGTACCAACTTCCCCTCCAATAACGTACAGGTGATCAGCGGCGGCGATCCCAATACCGCTACAAATTCGGGGATTAAGACCCACAGTGCACTGGAATCGTATTTCGGGCGGATAAATTTCGGAATGGATGATAAATACCTGTTGACCAGCAACGTCCGGGTAGACGGTTCTTCAAAGTTTGCTGCGGGAAACCGGTGGGTAACAACCTATTCGTGGGCCCTTGCCTGGAAAATGAATAATGAGGCATTCCTGAAGGATGTAGAAAAAATAAATGAATTAAAACTACGGGCCGGTTACGGACTGACGAACAATCAGAATATAAGGGATTATGCCTATACCTCCACATTGGCTACGGTGACTACAGGTCTTTCCGGAATATCCCAGATTACCAGTAACATGGCAAACCCCTATGTAGAATGGGAAAAGACAAAATACACCAATATCGGTCTTGACGGAACATTCTTTAACTGGCGTCTCAACTTCTCGGTAGATTTTTACAACAGGGACACCGATGGCCTTTTGATGCAGATTCCGTTGCCATTATACTCAGGAACAGCTACCGGCTATTCCCCCGGTTCGATAGCATCTCCTTACGTAAATGTCGGTCAGATCAATAATAAGGGATTCGACCTTAGAATAAGTTCTAAAAATTTTAACGGGGAAGATTTTTCATGGACAACAGATCTCACCGTATCCCATAACATCAATAAGATCAAAAAACTCAATACCGAAGGCGCTTCATTAGACGGACAGTACAGCAAAACCACCGTAGGAAGATCGATAGGTGAATTTTACGGATATGTGGTAGAAGGGGTTTTTGCGAATGCGGAGGATTTTGAGACGCATGCCATACCTGTGAGAAACGGGGAAAAGCTTAATATTGGCCCGGCAGGAGGAAGTATCTGGTATGGCGACCTGATGTTTAAGGATTTCAATGGCGACGGGATCATTGACGAACGCGATCAGACCTATCTGGGGTCGCCGATCCCCAAGTACCAGGTGGGACTTAATAATACATTTTCTTATAAGAACTTCGACCTGAATATATTTTTCAACGCCAATTACGGGAACAAGGTGTTTAACCAGCTGCGTATCAACGGAGAATATCCCGGAACCAGTTTCGGTTACCTCAAGGCATTAAACAACTACGCTAAACTTGCGCTGATAGACCCGGACGGATCAGACAGTGACGTTAACAATGTTTATGTTACCAATCCCGATACCAGGATCGTAGGTATCAGAAATGATAATACAAACGATAATAACAGAACTTCAGATAAATTTATCGAAGACGGATCTTTTATCCGGTGTAAAAACATTTCCTTAGGGTACACCTTTCCCAAAGAGCTCACGCAAAAAATACATATCAATTCCCTTCGGATTTACGCGAATGTTACCAATGCATTTATCATTACCAAATACAAAGGAATGGATCCCGAGATCGGGTCCTGGGATCCGCTTAACGCCGGTGTGGACAATGGTTTCTATCCCCAGTCGCGTGTATTTTCGGTTGGTGCAAGCATTACTCTTAACAAATAAAAACAGAAAACCATGAAATTCAAATATATCATAGTGTATTCCCTCATCGCAGCTACAGGGCTTTTGGTGTCCTGTGGTGAGGATTTTCTTGAGCGTGCTCCTTTATCGGAGATCAGTACAGAAAACTTTTATCAGACCCCCGAAGACCTGAGACTGGCAACTGCGGCTTTATACGGGGGTGCGCCATGGGCCGACTGGAATTATAATTGTTATTTGCCCGTAGGCGAGGTGCTTAGCGGCAATATGGCCGTAGGTTATTGGGGCGATGCGGTTCAGCTGAATACGTTCTCCGTAACCGGGTTGAATGAGATCATGATAGCGAACTGGAAGTCCATGTACAAGGTTATTGCCCATTGCAATACCACCATTAATGCCATACAGGAAAAAGCACCGCCTTCCATTCCTGAAGAGGACAGGAACGCTGCCATTGCCGAGGCGAGGTTTATACGTGGATTTGCTTATTACAATCTGGCTTTGTTGTGGGGGCCGGTCCCCATTATAGAGGATAACACCAGCCTGATCGGCGCTCCCCTGGTTTACAGAAATAAAGTTAACGACGTATACCAGTTTGTGGTGAATGACCTCACTTTTGCGGAGAGCCACCTCCCCGATTCCGATACGAAAGGGAGGCTAACCACCTGGTCTGCACAGGGTATGTTAGCTAAAGTCTATTTGACATGGGCAGGGCTGAATTCGGAAGGCTCCGGCCAGCGCGACCAGGCATTACTGGACAAGGCCAGATCTTATGCCGGCAATGTCTGTAAAAACAGCGGGCTGACGTTGCTGGACAATTATGCAAACCTCTTCAAGACCGAGTACAATGACAACCAGGAATCATTGTTTGCTTTGCAATGGGCGCCGGGCCTCGGCTGGCTGGAGGGCAACATGCTACAGGTATATTCCCCCGGCGGCCCTGAAATATCGGCCAACGGACAGGCGGGCTGGTTTAATATCGAGCCTACTATCGATATGTTTGCTTTATACACAGAGCAGGATTCCATAAGACGCAAGGCCACTTTTATGCTGAGAGGCGATTATTACCCCGAGTTAAATGCTGCGGGAGGCGGCTTTACATTTGATAGCCATACCGGTTTAAAGAAACATATTATCGGCACCAATGTGGATAACAATGCACCGACCATGACCATGACCTCTTCCACAGAGCACAACTCATTATTGAGGCTTGCCGATGTTTATTTACTGTATGCCGAAGCGATCCTCGGCAATAACGCCGCCACATCAGATGCCGATGCACTGTTTTACTTCAACGAAGTACGCACAAGGGCCGGACTCGATCCCGTGGCCTCCATCGATGCGGACATGTTGCTGAAGGAACGAAGGATTGAGCTCGCCGCCGAAGGTCAGTTCTGGAACGACCTCGTAAGGCTCTCCTACTACGATCCCCAAAAGGCCATCGGTATTCTCAACAACGAGCAACGTGTGCCTTTTGATTATGAAGACGGGACGGCAACCCCCCGGGACCCGTACGGGGAAATAACCCCGGCCACGGTGAATACATTTAGGTTTCCGCTGCCGTCATCCGAGATAACAGCCAATCCTAAGCTGTTGGAACCACCGGTATCTTATTCATTCTAACATAATCAAGAACATATCATGGAAAAAACTAAATATAAATTTAATCGTTTTCTACTTCCTTGTCTGGCGGCAGTTTTTGTCCTGATGCTTGCCTGCGAGAAGGAAGATACCGTGTCTGCCCCTGTCATTACAGAGGTCCGGAATTATGAAGCTTCTCCCAATGACACGCTCGTCAATACGATCAATACCGGTCAGTGGGTGGTGATTATGGGAAAAAACCTAAGCCATGTATCCGAAGTATATTTTGCGGATACCCCTGCAACGATCAACAATACCCTTTTTACCGATGCAAGTATAGTAGTGCAAATACCCTCTATAGCGTTTCAATACGTACCGGATGAAAAATTGAATGAAATTACGGTAATCAGTGAGGGAGGCAGTGCTCATTATATGATCAGCATTATGGGTGAACCTGTGATCTCACGCGTAAGAAATTATGAAGACGCTCCCAATGATACCATTGTGGATGCCGTTGGTCCGGGGCAACACATTAATATTATCGGATATAACCTGAAAGATGCCTCTGAAATAGCTTTTCAGGGGGTCAGTGCCGATCTGGGAAATATCATGTACACTGATTCCAGTGCCGTAGTAAAAGTTCCTGAAGACCTGTCGGGAGGCGATGCTTCACTGGCCAATACGATCACTTATACAACAAGCCTCGGAACGGACATGTATACCATTAAGATCCTGGGGCCTCCTGTAATTTTGAGGATATCCAATGAAAACCCCAACGCTGGCGACATGGTTTACATTTATGGCAATAACTTATCGCCGGTTCAGAGCCTGTCCTTTGCAGGGACTGAAATCTCGGAATTCACCGGATCCGAAGATGGGGAATCCGTTGGTTTTATCGTCCCGGAATTATCCCAAAGTGGGCCTGTGGAGATTGTTACATTAGGCGGGACTTTTACTACGGCATTTAATGTCAACGATCTGACAACAGGGATAATAGCCAATTTCGAATGGGGAGATGATTTTGGCTGGAAATGGTGGGGAGGAGCCGAATTAAAAAGCGATGACCCTGACTTTCCCGGCAATTCAAGCCAATATCTCGTACTTAAGACCGCTATCCTGGACCCCGGTGCTGGTGATGATCAGAGTACCGCGATCCGAATCGAAGAAGCACCGTGGTTACCAGTCGAGAACATTTCCGATCCTGTGAATAGCTGGGCGCTTAAGTTTGAGATCAGTATTCCTGAGCCCTGGAATGGTGGCACCCTTTCTATCAAGACCTCAAATAATAACTATATGGCCCGGTACGAACCCTGGCAGGTCTCTTCCACAAATACGGCGGCACATTCTACTGAAGGCTGGCAAACGGTGACTATTCCGCTCTCTGCATTCCGCAGAAATGATGCTACGGGAGATGGCAAAGGTGAACCGGTAGCAAGTATCAATGAACTGTTTGGAGGAACAGGGACCACCACGAGCAACTTATTCCTCTATATGCACAATTATGGTTCTTCACCCACCAGGACAGGGTTTAATGCCGCCTTTGATAATTTCAGGGTAGTGAGAAGGTAACAGGTAAGAGAAGTTGTCTGAAAAAGGCAGTGATGCTGTCGGGACAGGGTGGCGTAAAGCTACTTTTCAGACAACTTCTTCCCAAAATGTTTTTCGCAACCAAAGCCACCAAAAATTTACACCATTTAATTAACCCCTTAAACTTAAATTATGAAAAAAATCAATCATGACTATGGAAAAAACAGTTTCAGGTATAAAATACCTGCCTTTCTCTGTTTATTTGTCACAATTCTTATGTGCCAGGGCCATAAGGTTAAGGCCCAGGCCACAGCTGATTACAACTGGAAGAGTGTAGCTATCGGCGGTGGCGGATTTGTATCTGCCATTATACCGAGTAAGACCCAGCAAAACCTGGTTTATGCCCGGACCGATGTAGGAGGTGCCTACAGATGGAATGCTTCGACGGGCAGCTGGATACCTCTGACGGACTGGGTATCGGAAGATCAGGTAGGGTTTCTGGGTGTCGAATCACTGGCAACAGATCCTAATAATCCCGGCAGGTTGTATATGCTTGCAGGCATCAGTTATTTTAATAATGGCAAAACTGCAATCCTTCACTCCAGTGATTATGGCAACACGTTTACCGTAACAGATGTCACGGATCAATTTAAGGCTCACGGTAACGGTATGGGGCGACAAACCGGCGAGAAACTTGTAGTTGATCCCAACAACAGCAATATTGTGTACTGCGGTACGCGGCGGAACGGATTGTTCAGGAGTACGGATGCCGGTGTAACATGGAGCAGGCTCAATACGCTAAACGTTACCACGACCCCCAATGAAAACGGGATAAGCTTTGTTATTCTGGATGGCAGCAGCGTTTCGGGGGGAGTTACGCAACGGATCATTGTCGGAGTTTCGCGCAGTGGCAGTACAAACCTGTACCGAAGTGAAAATGGCGGCCAGTCCTTTTCGGCAGTTTCAGGGGCTACCACCACCTATATGCCCCATCGGGCGGCTTTGGCAAGTAACGGAGACCTGTATATAACCTATGGCAATGGAGCCGGGCCTCACGGGCACTCGGCAGTGCCCGAACCCATGGATAACGGACAGATCTGGAAATACAATATTCCTTCAGGTGCATGGACCAACATCACACCTTCGGGTTTCAACAGGGCATTCGGAGGAATAAGCGTTGATCCGAATAATCCTAACCGGGTTGTGACATCTACCATCAACACCTATATGAACCAGAATGGGACCTGGGGTGACCGGATATTCCTGAGCACCAGCGGCGGATCGAGCTGGGTTGATGTGGTAGACCGGGGATTTAACATGGACCCTGATGGTGTAACCTGGATCAACGGCCATTCCATCCATTGGGCAGGCTCCGTAGAATTCGACCCCTTCAATACGCAAAAAGTCTGGGTCACTTCGGGGAATGGTATTTTCGTGAATGACAACATCAATAGCAGCGGTACCTGGCGGTTTACTGTCCGGGGGCTTGAAGAAACCGTGCCCCTTGGCCTGGAAAGTATTCCCAATGGCCCTTTAATTTCGGTTATCGGCGACTATGACGGATTCAGGCATACTGACATTGGTCAATATGCACCCATTCATAACCCGCAAATGGGAACCACCACCGGGCTGGCAGTAGCGGCCCAGAATACGGGCAAAATGGTTCGGGTGGGAAATTCCATGTATTATTCCACCGATATGGGATCGACCTGGACCCAAAGCAATATGAACGGAACGCAGGGAAAGGTGGCGCTATCGGCCAATGGCAATATCGTTTTGCATTCGCCCAGGCAATCGTCTGTCACTTACCGTTCAACGAATAACGGGTCTTCCTGGTCCACGGTAAGCGGGTTAAGTTTTAATGAAGCACATCCGGTTGGCGACCCGGTCAATTCCAATAAATTTTATGCATACAACCCCGGGAACGGAGCGGTAATGGTGAGCACCGACGGCGGATCTTCATTTTCCCAGACAGGTTCAGTCGCGGGCTGGGGCTCAAAAGTCATCCGGCTGGCGCCCGGAAGGGAAGGCCATGTCTGGATAGCTTTGAACAATGGAGGTCTGGTACGTTCAACAGACTCCGGGCAATCCTTTTCAACCATAAATGGTATCAGTTATTGTGGAGCCGTTGGTTTCGGTATCGCTGCCCCCGGAGCCAATTATCCTGCCATTTACATTTGGGGTACCATCAACAATGTAAAAGGTGTTTATCGCTCCACAGACCAGGGAGCATCCTGGACCAGGATCAATACGGACACGCAACAATACGGAGGTCCGGGAAACGGGCAATTCGTGCAGGGAGATATGAATGTCTTCGGAAGAGTATATATGAGTACGGCCGGTCGTGGTATCGTATATGGAGACCCTGCCGCCTGTACGCCTACGGGCATTATACCGTACGTACAGATCAATAACGGAACCTGGCAGCAAACAGCCAGTGCCGCCTTAGACGCAGGCGGGACGGTGAAATTCGGGCCCCAGCCTATCCAGGGAGGATCGTGGAGCTGGAGCGGACCGAACGGTTTTAGTGCTTCCACCCGGGAAGTAACCATTTCCAATATACAGGCCAGCCAGGCAGGAAGCTATGAAGCTACCTATACGAACAGCGGAGGGTGCCAAAGCACGCAGACTTTTGATGTCACAATAACAAGTGGAGCCCAGGCGGAGAAAACCATTGCCCTTCAGGTAAATGACAATACTTTAGCTAATGAAGTTGTTATTTACCCGAACCCTACCCGGGCAGGGAAATTTTCGATAGCATTACCGGCCCCTTTACAAACAGCGATCATCAGTATTTATGATAATCGGGGCAGATGGTTGTACCAGGAAGTTACGGGAGGAGATGAAATACGGGAATTCGATCAGTCTCTGGATAGAGGAATTTACCTGGTCAATATACGATCCGGCCAATATAACATAACGAAGAAGTTAATTGTCAATTAATGGGAAAACATAAAAACCCCTTATCAGACACATAGCATCCCCTGTCCGGATAAGGTTATAAATACTTTAGCCAATTAAATTCAGTTTAAACATGCTCTAAAGCCACAGTCAAAATAAATTAACCTGAAAACAATGTTAAATACGAAAACAAGAATAGCGGGAGGACTTTTCATACTGTTCCTCTTTTGCCAGGGGCTATGTTACGCCCGGATCACCATGCCCAAAGTATTCGGGAATGATATGGTTTTACAAAGGGGCATAAAAATTCCGGTTTGGGGAAATTCGGACCCCGGAGCACACATCATAGCAGAATTGGGAACCGTGCGTGCAACCACAAAAGCCGATACCGAAGGAAAGTGGATGGTCCGGTTTCCGAAGTTCAAAGCAGGCGGTCCCTATACCCTTAAAATTTATGAAAAGGGAAAGCCAACCGAAGGTTTGGAACTGAAGGGTATCCTCATCGGGGATGTATGGGTGGCTTCCGGGCAGTCCAATATGGAATGGCAGGTGCAGCAGTCCGCAGACGCAGAAAATGAGATCGCAAATGCCGATTTTTCCAATATACGTTTCCTTCCGGTAGTGCACAATAAGAAATTAACCCCGCAAACCGATATTTCTTCCGGAAAGTGGCAGGTATGCGACAGCGCCAATGTAAAGGAGTTTTCGGCTGTTGCCTATTTTTTTGCGAGAAAGATACACCGGGACCACAATGTCCCAGTAGGCATTATCCAGAGTACCTGGGGGGGAACACCCGTAGAATCCTGGACAAGCCGGGAAATGTTGCTTTCTTCCCCGATATCCAGGCAGGCCGTGCTGGCCAATGATACGCTCAGGGACCCCTACGATTTTGTACAGGACAGCCTGAATGTCATACGCTTTTGGGATATCGTCTTGAATCCTCAGGATAAGGCAGACAAGATAGTACCTTCGACGGAATACGACGACTCCGGCTGGACCGAAACGGAAATGCCCCGGTTGATCAAAGATTTCGGGATCGGGCCCTACGAAGGGGTGATGTGGCTGCGCAAAAGGGTACTATTGCCGGAGCGTTTTGAGGGTAAAGACCTGGTAGTGAATGTGGGACATCCGGAGTTTAACTATTCTCTGTACTTCAACGGTGAGGAGATCTGTAAGGCGGTCTGGAACTCAAATCCAACCCATCGGTATACCATTCCCGCCCACCTCGTAAAAAAGGGGGAAAACGTGGTTTCTATCCGCCTGGCCATGATCTGGAACGGCGGAGGTATCTATCCCCCGGCCGACAGCCTCTATATCACGGACGGCTCTTCAAAAATATCTTTAGCCGGAAAGTGGTTGTATCAAAAAGATATCGAACCCGCCCTTCCCAGGATCATGGATTATCATTACAGGCCCGCGGTATTGTTCAATGCGATGATCAACCCGGTCATCCCTTACGGCATCAAGGGATTTATATGGTACCAGGGAGAAGCGAATGCCCCCGAAGCGTATCACTACAGGAAGCTTTTCCCCATGCTGATCACCGACTGGCGGGAATGCTGGGGCCAGGGCAACCTCCCCTTTTTGTATGTACAACTGGCAAATTTCAAAAAGAGAAAAGATACCCCTTCGGAAAGTGATTGGGCAGAGCTCAGGGAAGCCCAGACGCTGACGTTGTCACAACCGAATACGGGAATGGCCTGTATCATCGACATAGGCGAAGCGGATAATATCCACCCCACAAACAAGCAGGAAGTAGGCCGGCGACTGGCTCTGATCGCCGATAAAATGGTATATGGACGGAACGACCGTATCGCATCCGGTCCCGTGTATAAAAGCGCTAAAACAGAAGGAAACCGGGTCCGCATCAGCTTCACCAATACCGGTTCGGGACTATCCGCAAAAGACGGGAGACAAGTAACAGGTTTTGCCATTGCGGGAAATGACCGGAAATTCCATTGGGCCAAAGCTGTGATCGAGGGAAATGAGGTGGTCGTTTATTCCGATAAGGTGGTCAGTCCGGAAGCGGTACGCTATGCCTGGGCCGACAACCCCGAATGCAACCTGGTAAATTCCGAAGGATTGCCTGCGGTCCCTTTCCGGACAGATGACTGGAAAGGGATCACCCGGAAATAGAATCCAAAGATTGGATGAAAACGAATAATAAACAGTTTAGTACAAGGCAAAATTCAATTTCGCTGGATTTTCCTCGATGTTGCACCCCGTCCCTAAAGGGTGAATTGAGGAAAATCAGGTTCACTTTAGGGTTAGGGTAAAGCTGATTTTCCGACAACTTGCTGAAAAACAAATTTTGTCATGTACTAAAAACAAATAAAAACAACCCGAAATGAAAAAAATAAATCCGGCCGGGATTCTGGCTATACTTTTTGTAATAATAGCACTTGCCTCTTGCAGTAGTAAAGAAGGAGAAATAGCCCCCGTGCTCGACGTTTCTTCGAATAAGGCTGATTTCACAGCGGAAGGAGGAGATGTAGAAATAACCATAACAAGCAACAGCGAGTGGAGTATTAGTAACCCGGTCTCATGGTTACAGCCGAGTCAGACAACAGGTAGCAGCGGAAGCACATCCGTAAAATTAAGCACAGAAGCTAATGGCACCGGTTCAGCCCGGGCCTCCGTATTGGAGGTTGCCGCGTCAAACGGCCAGGTGCGCAGGATTAATGCCTCACAGGGTTCGACGATCTACCCCTCTTATAATACTTCTCCGCTGCCGCCCGATGCCACAGGGATGAGCAGCAATGCCGTGGAGCTGGCGGCCAAAATGAAACTGGGCTGGAATATCGGCAATACCCTGGAAGCCACGGGCGGTGAAAATGCCTGGGGTAATCCGAATATCACAAAAGAATATGTCGAGGCTGTTAAAAAACTGGGATTCAACGCCATTCGTATTCCCTGTGCCTGGGATCAGTATGCAGACCAGGCGACGGCAAAAATAGGACAAGAGTGGATGAACAGGGTCAAAGAAGTGGTAGGATACTGTGTAGACAATGACATGTATGTAATGCTCAATATCCACTGGGATGGTGGCTGGCTGGAAAAAAACTGCACCCCCGAAAAGAAAGATTCGGTAAATGCCAAACAAAAAGCGTACTGGGAACAAATAGCAACAGCCATGCGCGACTTTGATGAGCACCTGATGTTTGCCAGTGCCAATGAGCCAGACGTAGATAATGCTGAAGAGATGGCGGTACTCCATTCCTACCACCAGACCTTTGTCAATGCCGTTCGGGCTACGGGCGGTAAGAACAGCTATAGGGTGCTGGTGGTCCAGGGACCTGCTACAAATATTGAAAAAAGCAATGATTTGATGAACATGCCTACAGATGAGGTAGACGGCCGTATGATGGCTGAGGTACATTATTATACACCTTCTCAATTCTGCATCCTGTTCGACGGCGACAAGAGCTGGGGCAAGATGGCCTATTACTGGGGTGCAGATAACCACTCTGCCATTGAACCCGACCGCAACGCCACCTATGGGGAAGAGGATGAAGTAGATGCATCTATGGCTTTGGCAAAAACGAAATTCATCGACAAAGGAATCCCGGTAATCCTGGGCGAATATGGGGCCTATCGACGTCACGAAAGTGAGCATGTCCCCCAGGACCTGGAGACACACCACAATGCAGTAGATCATTGGATCGAGTATGTAACAAGGAAGGCCCTGGCGAATGGTTTGATCCCTTTTTGGTGGGATACGGGAGTTGCGGTGGATAGAAACAACGGTTCCGTAAAAGACCAACGTACCATCGATAAACTTTTTGAGGCAATAGAATAATAAAAACCTGCCCGTATTTCAATTAAAAATAACTCATGATAAGTAAAAAAATCACATGGCTTGCCTGTTTACTGTTTTTACAGGTAAGCCTGCTCATAGGTCAAACCACCTATAAAAATCCGGTAATCCCCGGATTTCATCCCGATCCGAGTATCTGTAAAGCCGGCGATAGTTTTTATCTGGTAACCAGTACTTTCGAGTATTTCCCGGGAGTCCCGGTTTTTCACAGCAAAGACCTTGTCAATTGGGAAAAAATAGGACACTGCTTAACCCGGCCTTCACAAGTGAATTTGGAGAAATGTGGCGCTTCGGGAGGTATTTTTGCGCCCACCATCCGTTATCATGACGGGGTTTTTTACATGGTCACTACAAATGTAACCGGCGGGGGTAATTTCATTGTGCACACAACAGATCCGACCGGCGAATGGTCAGACCCCGTGTGGTTGAAGCAGGGGGGGATTGATCCTTCGCTCTATTTCGAGGGTGATAAGTGTTACCTCACCACCAATCCGGACAACTGTATCTACTTGTGCGAAATTAACCCATTGACGGGTGAACAACTTTCAGAGAGCAAAGCAATCTGGAATGGGACAGGAGGGCGCTACCCGGAAGCCCCGCACATTTACAAAAAGGACGGGTGGTATTATTTGTTGATTTCGGAAGGAGGCACAGAGTATGGGCACAAAGTGACCATTGCACGTAGTAAGCATATCGACGGACCCTATGATTCGAATCCCGCCAATCCCATTTTAACGCACATGAACGCGAATGCCCAATCACATCCGGTCCAGGGCACAGGACATGCGGATCTGGTTCAGGCCAACGACGGTTCCTGGTGGATGGTGTTCCTCGCTTTTCGGCCACAGTCCGGGTTGCACCACATGCTGGGCAGGGAAACCTTTCTGGCTCCCGTGAGATGGGACAGGAATGCGTGGCCGGTTGTTAATGGCGATGGTACGGTAGATTTAAACATGGATGTTCCTACTTTACCGTTGCAGCCGTTTCCCCGGGTATCGTACAGCTCCGATTTCAACGAAGATAAACTGGGGCTTGAATGGAGTTATTTGAGAAACCCCAAAAGCGAAAATTATTCGTTAAGCGCGAGAAAAGGGCACTTACGTTTAAAGGCAACGCCGGTATCGCTCGACGATCTTGATTCGCCCACTTTTGTCGGACGCAGGCAGGAGCATATCAACTTTACTGCCACTGCTGCCACAGAACTTTTTGATGCCCGAAAAGGAGACGAATCAGGGATCACCGTGTTTATGAATAACACATCGCATTATGACCTGTTTGTAACTCAGGATGCGTCGGGGAAACGCGTTTTGAGCCTGCGTTACCGCCTGGGGGCATTGTCCCATACGGCTTGTGAGATTTCCGTGCCTGAAGGAAATGTCCACCTGCAGGTCCGTGGCGATAAAGACTATTATTCATTTGCCTATTCGACTAACGGCAAGGATTTCGAGACTTTGGATAAAGTGGATGTACGCTATATCAGTTCCGAAACGGCAGGTGGATTTACAGGAATATACCTTGGTCTGTTTGCAAGTTCGGGCGGAGGATCTTCCAAAGCCTATGCCGATTTTGACAAATTTGTTTATACGCCGGGAGTTGTAGACTGAAATTATCGTGTTACCCACAAGGCAAACGCATTATATATGGAATAGTAATAGTGTTACAGTTCGGAGTTTTGGAGTTGAAGGTATTTTTTTTGTTACAGGTTGCGGGTTATATGTTTGGGTAATAGCATTTAACAAACCTGCAACATGTAACATGTAACTTGGAATTTGCCCTGGTGTTACCCGCTCCAATCAGAATAGCGTTATTTTTTTGTCATGCATTAAAAATCAATATATCAAATGAATAGAATTTTTTTATATATAGTCTCTATCGTGTTTTTATCAACCGGTGTTGGTATGGCGCAGGTCATCCATGTAAAGTCGCCCGACGGGAAGATCGACATGGCTTTGGAAAGCGGAGAGAAGATTTTGTGGTCTGTCAAACATGAAAATACGGAAGTTATAGCTCCTTCCACGATTTCATTGACACTTGGCAGCGGAGAGGTTTTAGGAAATAATGCAAAAGTTATCAGCGTTAAAAATTCAAAAGTCAGCAACACCTTTGCCACACCTGTTTATAAAAAGGCAACGGTAATTGACGAGTACAACCAGGTCGTAATAAAGTTTAAAGGCGGTTTCGGTTTGATTTTAAGAGCCTATAACGATGGTGTGGCCTACCGCTTTTTTACCAGTAAGAAGGGACAGATCATTATTGAATCCGAAGAAGCCAATTTTAACTTTAGCAAGGATTATAAAGCCTTTGTTCCCTACGTGCGCGATCTGAGGGAAAACGATATGTATACATCCGCTTTCGAAGCGATGTATACTGAAATTCCCCTTTCCAAATTTGTGAAAGATTCACTGGCTATTTCCCCGCTCCTTGTTGATCTGGAAAATGGGAAAAAGGCGGCTATCATAGAGGCTGACCTGGAAGATTATCCCGGTATGTTCTTAACACGCAATAATCAAACACAGCAAGGTTTGAAGGGGGCATTTGCCCATTACCCGAAGGAAGAACGCCTGGGAGGCTTTAATAATATGAACTACATGGTGGTGAAGCGGGAACCTTATATGGCTAAAACAAGCGGTACCCGCAATTTCCCGTGGAGAGCAATAATAATAAGTGAAAGCGATAAAGACCTGTTGAATAATGACATGGTCCAAAAACTTTCAGCACCTTCACAAATTGCTGATGTAAGCTGGATAAAGCCGGGTAAAGTGGCATGGGACTGGTGGAATGACTGGAGTATATCGAAGGTTGATTTTAAGGCTGGAATCAATACGGAAACCTATAAGTATTATATTGATTTTGCCGCAGAAAACCATATTGAATATGTGGTGCTGGACGAAGGTTGGAGTGAAGAAAACAATATGCTGGAAATTTCACCCGGTATGGACATCGAAGAAATCATCAGCTATGCGAATCAGAAAAATGTCGGGATTATCTTATGGGCCACCTGGTATGCCATAAATCAGGATCTGGATAATACCTTTTCTCACTATTCAAAATTAGGGGTTAAGGGCTTTAAGATTGATTTTTTAGATCGTGATGATCAGAAAATGGTAAAATCTGTTTATGACATTTCAAAAAAGGCGGCCTCTTATAAACTCCTGATCGATTTCCACGGCATTTATAAACCTACAGGTATTCAGCGGACCTACCCTAATGTGGTCAATTTTGAAGGGGTCAAAGGTCTGGAGAACGTGAAATGGACGCCGAATGATGATATGCCGTATTATGCGACCTGTATTCCCTTCATCAGAATGCTGGCGGGGCCTATGGATTATACACCGGGAGCAATGCGCAATGCAACAAGAGCAGATTTTCGTCCGAGCAATTCCATGCCGATGAGCCAGGGGACCAGGTGTCACCAATTAGGGATGTATATCATTTATGAAGCACCCTTGCAAATGATGGCAGATAGCCCTACGGCCTATATGAAAGAACAGGAAAGCACTACCTTTATTTCCAGGATCCCTACCACTTTTGACGAAACAGTTGCCCTCGATGGCAAAGTTGGCGAATATGTTGCTCTGGCCAGGCGAAAGGATGAAAAATGGTTTGTAGGTGGTTTAACCAATTGGTCGGCAAGAGAAATATCGATAGACCTGTCTTTCCTGGGAGAGGGAACCTATTTGGCGGAGATTTTTAAAGACGGGGTTAACGCAGATAAAGATCCCACGGACTATAAACGTGAGATAATTAAAGTAGTAAGTACCGATAAACCGGTAATAAGTATGGCTAATGGCGGTGGCTTTGCAATCATAATCAGACCGGAAAAATAAGGCGTGTTTGCATGCTGCGCTGCCATTCACCGGTAGCCCGGGAAAATTTATGCATAACGAAGGCAGCGGCCAATATAACCGGCCGGTACTATACCTTGTTTTGATTTCAAAACAATTATAAAGTCCAAATAGTCATAATGACAAAATAAAAATTAAAAGCTAACTTTGAGACATACAGTGCTTGCTGATACGTATAATAACCGTTGAACAATCAATAAAAAAAGAATATGATCAGGTATTTAGTATTCGGAACCGTTCTGGCCGTATGTATGGGGTGTAGCAGAGTAGCACCTCCGACTGCCTTCGGGCCTGTGCCATCCGAAAACCAGATGAGATGGCAGGAAATGGAATATTATGCATTTGTTCATTTCTCACTGAACACCTACACCGACCAGGCATGGGGATATGGTAATGAAGATATCAACCTGTTTAATCCCACGGAACTGGATGCCCGTCAGTGGGCCCGGATTTGTAAAGAAGCAGGGATGAAAGGCATCATCATCACGGCTAAACACCATAGTGGCTTTTGTTTATGGCCGTCGGAGTATACGGAGTATTCTGTAAAAAACGCTCCCTGGAAGGGCGGCAAGGGGGATGTGGTCCGCGAACTGGCCGAGGCTTGCGAAGAATACGGTTTGAAATTGGGCATTTACGTATCTCCATGGGACAGGAATCACCCTGATTATGGAAAGCCGGAATACATCACCTATTTCCGAAACCAGATAAAAGAGTTACTGACCGATTATGGCCCCATTTTCGAAATATGGTTCGATGGCGCCAATGGAGGCAACGGTTATTACGGTGGTGCCAATGAAAACCGTAAAATTGACCGTACGACATATTACGACTGGCAGCCGACGTATAAAATGATCCGGGAGCTTCAACCCGACATTGTTATCTGGAACGATGGCGGCGACAGGGCGGACCTGCGCTGGGTAGGCACAGAAGGGGGCTTTGTAGGGGAGACCAACTGGAGTTTATTGAACGGTACAGGCGACGTGGAGTGGGAGATGTTGCATTTTGGCCTGGAAACCGGCGATTCGTGGGTGCCGGCTGAAGTAAATACCTCCATCCGGCCGGAGTGGTTTTATCACCCGATTGAGGACGACAAGGTAAAAACAGTACCGCAGTTAATGGAGACCTATTATAACTCCATAGGGCGCAACGGCACGCTGTTGCTCAACTTCCCGATCATGCCCAATGGTCTGATTCATGAAAATGACGAAAAAGCGGCATTGGAATTTGCGGCAACCGTCGAGGCTTCATTTGCTGAAAACTTAGCCAGGAACAAGCATGCGATTGCGTCGGATGTCCGCGGTAAAGCCAAAGAATTTGGAGCGGATAAGGCGTTAGACAATAATAAGGACACATACTGGGCAACGGATGATAGCGTAACAACAGCCTCCCTGACCATAAATTTTGAAAAACCAACCATGGTCAACCGGTTCCTTGCACAGGAATACATCCGCTTGGGGCAACGGGTGAAAGCCTTTACGGTGGAAGCCCTCGTGGACGGAAACTGGAAAGAACTGGCCAAAGGAACGACCGTCGGGTATAAGCGTATCCTCAGGTTTCCCGCTGTTGAGGCAACGAAGGTTCGTTTCCGTATTACCGACTCGAAAAGCTGCCCGGTAATTTCCAATATCGGGATTTACAATGCGCCGTTATCTTTGAATCCTCCCGCCATTATCCGGGATCAATCCGGTGAAATCACCATATCGACCGATGATATAGGGCCATATTTTTATTATACATTGGATGGAAGCGAGCCTACCCCGGAATCAAAAAGGTATACAGGCCCGGTCCCGACAGACGGGAAAGTGGAAGTAAAAGCCATTGCCTATGATCCTTCCACGCATAAAAGCAGCCCTGTGACTATCGGGAAATTTGACATTTGCAGAAAGGATTGGAAGATCGTCGGAACCGATGACCATAAAGCATACGCCGTTCTGGACGGAAATACAGCTACCACCTGGCGTCAAAGCAGGGACAAGAAGATGCCCGTTGATCTTGTCATCGATCTGGGAGGTCTGCAAAATTTGAATGGTTTCAGGTACCATCCGGACCAGAGCATGTGGGAACCCGGCATCATTACCAACTACGAGTTTTATGTGTCCGATGATAATAAGAAATGGAAACTGGCAGACAAGGGAGAATTCTCCAATATCAAAAACAACCCCGTTTGGCAAACCAGAATGTTTGCACCTCAAAAAGCCCGTTTTATCAAGTTCCGGGCATTAAAGAACACTGAGGGCAATGATAATATAGGATATGCTGAAATAGATGTGGTCACGGATTGATTTAAGCTGGAAAAACACCATATCCCTTGTGAACTCCATACTTAAAAAATAAACAAAATGACAAATACGCCAGAACAAAATCTAAAAAAGCATTCAATTACTTTAAACGAAGTTTCGCAACCAATTGCAAGCTATGTGAATTGTGTAAGAACAGGGAATTTATTATTTCTTTCAGGTAAAGGCCCGATTAAAGAAGACAAGACTTATGTAATAGGAAAGGTAGGAAAAGACTTGACCATTGAGCAAGGAAATGAAGCTGCCCGTTTAGTTGCAATCGATCATATAGCCGTTCTAAAAGACGAACTGGGAGACTTGAGCAAAGTAAAAAGAATCGTTAAAGTTTTCGGTATGGTTAATTGCACAAGTGATTTTATTGACCAGGCAAAAGTTATCAATGGATATAGCGATTTAATGTTTTCCGTTTTTGGCGAAAAGGGACGACACGCCAGAAGTGCGGTAAGTATGCACGCATTACCTTTAAATTTTGCCGATGAAGTTGAAGTAATTGTTGAAATAGAAGATTAATTCAATACTTTTTATTTTATAACCATAATAAAGATTCAAAATCGATGCGTATAAAAACATATATTATAGATGCTTTCACCACAGCGCTTTTCAAGGGAAATCAAGCTGCTGTCTGCCTGCTTGAAAATGAACTTGATGAAAATACAATGCTCAATATAGCAAAGGAGTTCGGGTTTTCGGAAACCGCTTTTGTTGTAAAGCAAAATACGGATTCCTTTTCCATTCGCTACTTTTCACCTGCACAAGAAATTCCGTTATGCGGACATGCCACATTAGCCTCATCCAAAGCCTTATTTACGGAGTATGAAGATCTGCCCAAGATCACCTTTTATACCCGTTTTGGCCATGTCTTGAAAATCTTCAGGAAAGAGGAATTAATAGAAATGTATTTTCCGCTTCATAACACAGAAAAATCAACTGCAGATGAGGAAATTAAAAAAGCATTGGGTATAAGCGAAATTCTTAACTGCGAGTATAATAAATTTCATAATATACTTTTAATGGAAATACAAAGCGGCGTAGTACTTCAAAATCTAAAACCCGATTTTTATGCACTGAGGAATATCAAAACAACCGTTAGTGGCGTGCTGTTAACTGCTAAATCAGTGCATAAAAATTATGACTACGAATACCGGTATTTCTTTCCCTGGTCAGGTGTTGACGAAGATCCTGTAACAGGTGGAGTCCAAAGTTTTTTAGGTAAGTATTGGGCAAACAAATTGGATAAAAAAATAATGAGGGCTTACCAAAGTTCGGCCCGTACAGGGAGTATGGAAGTCGAATTGATGAAAGATTCTGTAGTGATCAGAAGCAGTGCCGTAATATTTTCGTCCGGAATATTGCATTTGCCTTAGTTGGCCCCCACCCGGGCAAAATATAAACGAAACAGACAACTGCTATTGTATATATATAATGCTGTTTTCGCGGATGAAGCCGAGTTTTTTAGCTTGAAAAGAACCTTATGCCAATCGGACAGTTCTCACAAAGAATGTAAAATACGCCCATTAATGCTATAATGAATAAAACAAAAATTTTATTGATCTTAATTTGTGTTCAAACAGGGGCTTTGCGCAATGGGAGAAGGAAGTGTAATGTTTAAGAATTTCGCTTACAAGCCATTAAAATAAATAAATGATGAGAAATATAATACACGCTATCTGCATGCTGTGCTGTTATTCACTGATAGCCCAGGAATCATCTGTTCGGGACAGCCAAGAGCCTGTTGCCGAAGGAAAGTTCGAACCCACGTGGGAATCCTTGTCTGTTATCGAACGAGAACCCGAATGGTTCAAAGACGCCAAATTCGGGATCTATTTTCATTGGGGGGTCTACAGTGTACCGGCTTATAGTTCGGAATGGTATCCCCGGTGGATGTATGTTCCCGGCAGGGAAGACTGGGGAGGCGACATTTTTGAACATCACCGGAAGACATACGGCCCGCTGTCCGAATTCAATTACCACGATTTTATACCTATGTTCACCGCAGAGCACTTCGATGCGAAGGAATGGGCCGCGCTGTTTAAAAAAACCGGGGCCAGGTTTGCTGGTCCCGTCGCACAACATCATGACGGATTCGCCATGTGGGGCAGCAAGGTGAACCCCTGGAATGCCAAAGACATGGGGCCGGAAAAGGATATCCTCGGGGAGTTGTTTGCAGCACTCAAAAAGAATGACATGAAAACGATCGCTACCTTTCATCATGCCAGGCTTCTCCAGAGATATGCACAGGATACTTCCAACTGGGCCGGTAATGTGCAGGATCCCGGCTGGGACAGCCATTATCCCTACCATCCCGATTATGTCACCTCTACTATCGATCCGAAGCTCAGGATGCTGTACGGGAACATTCCGGCAGACGAATTCCACGAGTACTGGTTGAACCAGGTAAATGAAGTAGTCGATGTGTATGCACCCGACATCATCTGGTTTGATTCCTGGCTGGATAAGATACCGGAAAACTATCGTCAGAAAATGGTCGCCCACCACTTTAACACAGCCGTCTCAAGGGGACAGGCTCCCATCGTGGCTTATAAACAGGAAGACCTGCCGGCTAATGTGGGAATACTGGATATCGAACAGGGTGGGAAAACCGAAATTTCCGACGATTACTGGCTTACGGATATTACCCTGAGTTACGACAGTTGGTCTTATATCCATGGACAAACCTACAAACCGGCAGCCCTGGTCATCAGGAACATGGTTGACGTCTGGAGTAAAAAAGGTATCGTGTTACTGAATATTTCTCCTAAGGCCAATGGAACCATACCCGCAGAACAAAGGAGCGTCCTGGCCGCTATCGGAAGATGGATCGATAAGCACAAAGAGGCTGTTTACGGGACCAGGGCATATTCCACCTATGGCTACGGGGATGCCAAATTCGAAAAGGGGCATTTCGGGGGACAGTCCGCAACGATTGCCTACTCTGAAAAGGATATCCGGTTTACGGTGTCAAAAGACAAAAAGTACTTGTATGTATTTTCATTAGGGCTTCCGGCACCCGGTTCGGATCTTGAAATTCGTACTCCAATCGAATCCGGGATTAAAAAGGTATCCGTACTGGGAAGCGGAAAGGAGTTGAGGTGGACGCTAACGGATAATTTGTTAACGCTAACAACACCCGGTTCTTCCGACATGAACGAGTTGGCGACGGTATTTAAAGTGGAACTGAAATAATAAAAGAAACATATGAACCGGAAAAGTGCCATTTTTCAGCGAATTAAAAAAATTTAAACAAGCTCTATATAAAGTGAAAAGAATTCGATTAATTTCATCATTGTTCCTTCTTTTCGTGGTGCTTGCATCATGCAACAAAGAACAGCCCGATGATAATACCAAGATCCCTTTCGATTTCGACTGGAAATTTGCCCCGGAAGATCACCCGGGTGCAGAAAAACCCGGGTTCGACGATTCCGGCTGGCGTATACTGGATGTACCACACGATTTCAGTATCGAACATCCTTTCGATTCAACCTACGCTACTGGCGCAGGTGGTGGCTATACGTACAGCGGTATCGGCTGGTACAGGAAAACCTTCAGGACAGTGCCCGGGTTTTCAAATAAAAAGATCGGGATACTGTTCGATGGCGTGTATCGCAACAGCGAGGTCTGGATCAACGGGCAGTACCTCGGTATACGGCCCTATGGATATTCTTCCTTTTATTATGACTTGACACCACACCTGAATCCGGAGGGTGAGGAGAATGTCATTGCTGTAAAAGTAAATACCAGCGAACAGCCCAATTCAAGATGGTACACCGGTTCGGGTATCTACCGGCATGTCTGGCTCCTTGCCAGGAACAGGTTGCACATCGATCAATGGGGCGTCTTTGCCCGCACGGTCGATGCCAGCGAAGATGAAGCAAGTATCGATGTTTCCATCGAACTGCGCAATGAGAACGACACCGACCGGCCCTGCACGGTCATGACCAGGCTTATAGATGCCGCAGGAAAAGAAGCCGGAAAGGCCGGGTCGGAAGTTGAAATCAAAGCCGGCCAGCCATTGAAAATCGACCAGGACATCCGGGTCACCAGGCCTTCGTTATGGTCCGTTGAACAACCTCATTTATATCGCCTGGAGGTGGAAGTCCGGTCGGGCGGAGCCTTAATGGATAGCTATACGACCTCCTTCGGGATCAGGACCTTCGATTTCGACCCTGACAAAGGCTTCTCCCTTAATGGAAAACATCTAAAACTAAAAGGGGTGAACAATCATCACGATGGCGGGCCATTGGGCGCGGCTGTACTGGACTATACCCATAAGCGACAGTTGGAGATTTTGAAGGAAATGGGTTGCAACGCACTAAGAATGAGTCATAACCCGCCTTCACCCGAATTGCTTGCCTATGCCGACAGCCTCGGTTTTGTGGTGATTAATGAACTATTTGACGAATGGATGGACGGAAAAACACCGGCGGGATATGCACCGCATTTTGCGGAATGGTACCAGAGGGATGTAGAAAACTGGATCAGGCGCGACCGCAATCATCCATCGGTCATTGCCTGGAGTATCGGCAACGAACTCCGGGAGCAATACAATGAGGAAAATGCCCTGAAAATTGTAGAAATGCTGACTGAGACTTCGCGTAAACACGATACCACACGACCTTTGACCCTGGCCTGCAATGAAATTCTTAACTTCAATGCTTATGGAGTGCCGGAAATGCTCGATATTGTAGGGTATAACTACCAGGAAGCCTACTACAGGGCAGACCATGAAAAATACCCCGACCGGGTGATCTATGGTTCCGAAACCGTGATCTACCCCTACCACCCCGGCGATTGCTGGCAGTTGCGATCCTATGAGCAATGGCTGGAAGGACAGTTGGAAGATTATGTAGCCGGTGAATTCCTTTGGACGGGTTTTGACTACCTGGGCGAGGCGGGCATCGGGCATGTCGGTTCCGGGTGTGAATTCTGGAAAACCTGGCCCGATTGGCCCTGGAGGGGAGCTGATTGCGGTGTCATAGACATGTGTGGTTTCCCCAAACCCGGATATTGGTTCAGAAAAGCCTTGTGGAATGACGAACCCATGGTGTATATCGCCGTACAAACCGAAGAATCGGCCAGGGACAGGGAAGAATGTTCTTTCTGGGGCTGGCCGGAAGTAGAGCCCCACTGGAACCACGACAAAACGGGCGATACGCTGGCCGTTCACGTCTATACCAATGTGTCCGACGTGGAACTAAAACTGAACGGAAAATCTTTGGGAAGCCGGAAATGGGACCTTAAGAACGAAGCCTTCCTGTTTTGGGAAGTACCTTATGAACCCGGCAAGCTGGAAGCCATCGGAAAAACGGAAGAAGGAAAGACCGTTTCCTTTGCCGTCCGGACCGCGGGAGAACCGGCAAAAATCGTGTTATCACCAGACCGGAAAACAATAAAAGCCAACAAACAGGATTTAAGCTACGTGACTGTACAGGTAGTGGACGCTAACGATGTGCCGGTGCCCTTTGCCGGCAACATGATCGAATTTGAAATGGAAGGCGCGGGCAAACTCGCCGCAGTAGGCAACGGGGATCAGCAAAGCCATACCCCGTTAAAAGGAGACCGAATGGAAGCTTATCTGGGGAAATGCCTGGCCATCATACAGTCAACAGATCAAAAGGGCGAAATAATCATCACCGCAAGGAGCGGAACGCTGCCTGTGGCTACGGCTATTCTGAAAGCGGAATAGAACGGTGCTGTTAATCCTGACTCAATGTCGTTTGGTTGGCGGTCATTTAAAAACGAATAAGTCAACAACAAATATTTAACCCCAAACAAATAAATTTATGGAACGGAGAAACTTTATAAGCTCAATGGCCGCCCTTGGAGCAACGGCATTACTGCCCATACCCGGTTATTCCATGCTTAAGAAACCCAAGTATAAAATGGGGCTTCAGCTCTTTACTATCCATGAAGAGATGATGAAAAACACTTTGGGTACGTTACATGCCGTAAAGGCTATGGGGTTCCAGGATTTTGAAATCTTCGGATTTGACGGCGAAAAAGAGACTTTCTATGGGTATAAATCGTCTGAATTCAGGAAAATAATTGATGATCTTCAGATCACGGTCTCCAGTGGACACTTCGGGTTTTCTCCATATCTCGATAAGCCTGATGACGTATTGAAACGATTTGCAGACCAGTGTATAAACGGGGCCCGTGCTTTGAATATGAAGTACATTACCTGGCCATGGTTGGCCCCCGAACAAAGAACAATGGAGCATTTTCAGCTACTGGCTGAAAAACTCAATCTGGTTGGAGAACAGGTAACTGCGGCGGGACTCGGTTTCGCATACCACAATCATGGTTTTGAATTTATTGATTACAATGGAGAAAACGGCTTTGACATCATATCGAATGAAACAGACCCTGAGCTTGTGAAACTCCAGATGGATATGTACTGGGTAATGCATTCTTCCAAATATTCTCCGAAGGAATTGGTTGAAAAGCAACCCGGGCGTTATGTCATGTGGCATATAAAGGATATGGACAAGGCCACCAGGGATTACACCGAGTTGGGGAATGGCTCTATCAACTATGCTGAAATACTTCCTGATCCCGTTGAGTCCGGGCTTGAATTTTATTACCTGGAACAAGGAGGAAACTATGCCTACAGCCCCATGAAAAGTATAGCCGATAGTGCCGATTACTTTAAAAAACATTTACAAACATATCTGTAAATTCACCTGAATAGTACAACTCAAGAACAAACCTAAAAAAGCAATACCATGAAAACACATTATTTGTTATTTATCGGTTTTATCCTCGCTACCACAATTTCTTTCGGACAGTCCGAAGAGGAAACAGAGATCAGGCGTTTGGAAAAACATTGGACAGAACTGCTTGACCGGGGGGACACGACCTCGCTGTTGCAAATATGGTCTGAAAACTATGTGGTTAACAACCCCAATGGAAAAATCGTGACCCCAAAAGATATTGTGGCACTGATGAAAAGCGGACATAAATTCCCTGCTGTTGAGCGGATCATTGAGCGCGTAACTTTCAATCAGAACATTGCCATAGTCATGGGCAAGGAGTTACAACAGCCGGCCAGCATGGTCGCTGACCGGGATCAATGGATACCGAGAAGATTCACCAATGTATGGATAAAGTCCGAAAACGGGTGGCAGCTGGCCGCCCGGCAGTCCTCAAGACAAATTGTGGAATAATAGTCAAAATTGAAAAAAAAGAGAAATGAATACATACGAAAAGGCGGCTATGGGGAAATGGATATTGATGGTTCTGTTCACTATGGTTTCCGTCAAATTGGTAACCGGGCAGACCGCAATGATAAATGTGCAGTCCAGGGACCGGACAAGCCTGAACGGTGACTGGAAAGCTATGATCGACCCGGCCGGGCGTGGCGAATACCTCCGGGTATGGCTGGAGAAAAAACCGCAGAAAAAAACCGACTTTTTCGAATATTCGTTTGAAGGCGCCCCCGTATTGGAAGTGCCTGGCGACTTCAACTCCCAAATGCCCGAACTCACCTATTACGAAGGCACGGTCTGGTACAAAAAACAGTTTACCCCTTCCCTTCAGCCGGGGAAAAGGCTGTTTGTTTATTTCGGGGCGGTGAATTACCTGGCGGATGTGTACCTCAACGGGGAGAAAATAGGAAGCCACGAAGGCGGTTTTACTCCTTTCCAGTTTGAGATTACCGGCAAAGTCAGGAAAGGGGAAAATTCCCTGATCGTTAAAGTAGACAACCGACGCTTGAAAAACGGTTTGCCCGGTACAGGCTACGACTGGTTCAATTACGGCGGCATTACCCGGGATGTCGACTTGGTGGAAACCAACAACACCTATATCGAAGACTATTTCATCCAGTTAAAAAAAGGCAGCCTGGACACCGTTCAGGGATGGGTGCGGTTAAACGGGCCGGAAACAGTACAGAAGATCAACATACGGATTCCCGAACTCAACCTTGCCTATAGTACAAAAACTGACGGAAAAGACATTGCCCGTGTTGAATTTTCTTCGGATTTTGACCTGTGGTCACCCGAAAATCCCAAACGTTACGAAGTGATCGTTGAAAGCGAAACGGATACGGTTACAGACCGGATCGGGTTCAGGAGTATCGAAGTACAAGGGGATAAAATTTTGCTTAACAAGCGGCCCGTATTCCTGAAAGCGGTGAATATCCATGAAGAAAACCCGTATAAGGGGACCAGGGCGTATTCCATGGAAGATGCCCGGCAGCTACTTACCCCTGCAAAGGAGCTGGGGTGCAACCTTGTGCGGCTGGTGCATTATCCGCACAGTGAGCACATGGTGAAAGAAGCCGAAAAAATGGGTTTGATGGTGTGGAGTGAACTCCCCATATATCAGCATATCCGATTTTCCGATAGCCTTATGCCGCAGAAAATGAAGAACATGCTCCACGAAATGGTCCGCCGGGACCGGAACCGCTGCGGGGTGGTCATCTGGGCGTTGTCCAACGAAACCTACCCCGGCACCCCCGGCCGGAACAAAGCCCTGGCAGAGCTGACCCGGAAATGCAGGGCAGCCGATCCCACCCGGCCGGTTACCCATGTGACGAACACCCAGAGCTACGAAAACAACACCTTTGGGATAAAGGATTCGCTTTACCTGCATTCCGATATTGTTTCGATCAATGAATATATCGGCTGGTATATCCCCTGGCAAGGCAGGCCGGCGGACACCAGGTGGAACATTGCGTTTCCTGATAAGCCCGTGTTTATTTCGGAATTCGGGGGAGAAGCCTTATACGGAAACAATGACGGCCCGGCTGACGAAGCCGCTTACTGGACGGAAGGATACCAGGAAAAAATTTATACCGACCAGGTAAAAATGTTCGGTACCATACCCAACCTGTCCGGGGTGTGCCCCTGGCTATTGTTCGATTACCGGTCACTCGGGCGGATGCACCCTGTCTATCAACAAGGCTATAACAGGAAAGGGTTGTTGTCCGAGAACGGCGATAAAAAGAAAGCCTGGTATATCATGAAAAACTATTTCAAAAGTAAATAACATAGCAATTAGTAAAATGGATAAGATCAACTTGTTACTGGCATCATTGACTGTACTGACTTTTGCCTGCAAAAGCTTCTCAATGCAGGCAGATGACATTCCCCGGAGCTTTAACCGGAATCCCGACTTAAAAGACCTTGGCGTTCGTGCCAAAAAAGTAGAAAGTATGGATTCTTTGCTACAGTCATTTGTAGATGAAAGAAAGCTGAACAGCGTTGCCGGCTTTGTAGCAAAGGGGGGAAATATAGTGTACAAAAAAGCATTCGGTTGGAAAGATATGGAAAATCAGCTTCCGGCGACCACAGATGACTATTATGTACTGTTTTCACAGACCAAAGCTATCACTACGGTTGCGTTCATGACCCTGGTCGAAAAAGGCCTGGTGGCGATAGACGACCCGGTATCAAAATACTTCCCTGAAATCCCGGACCGGGTGGTAACAAAGGTTCACGAAGACGGCACCTACGAAACCAGGCCGGTTCAATCGCCCATGACCTTTGTTCACCTGATGTCCCATACATCCGGCCTTAATGCGGGGCTTGTTGAGGAGATCCGCCGTTCCGAAGGTCAAAAAACAGGTACGTTTGCCGGCTTTGGCGGTGCTATGCCCGAAAAAGCGCCCGACGGGCAACACAGCTTTGGCGGCGATTATAATGCAAAATACCTCGAAGACGAGATGCTCGACCTGGCAAAATACCCTCTCGGCTTTGATCCGGGGACGGCATGGAATTACCACGTGAGTACCAATATGCTTGCCTACCTGATAGAACGTATTTCGGGTAAACCCCTGCGCCAATATGTGAAGGAAACGGTCCTGGACCCGCTGGGCATGACGGAAACCGATTGGTATTATGGAAAAGATGCATTGAAGCGTTTTGTAAAAACATATACTATGGAAGAAGGTGAGCTGAAACTGGGTTCACAGATATATGTGGAGGGCGCAGTCAGTAGTGAACAGACCTATTGCGAGGGAGCTATCGGGTTGAACGGGCCCATAGAGGATTATGCCAGATTTTGCCAGATGCTGTTAAACAAAGGCGAATTCAATGGTCATCGGATTCTAAAACCCGAAACGGTAGAACTCATGACCACTGTAGACCGGCTCCGGGGAGCGGAAGCCTGGGGAGAAGGGTTCCGGTTTGGTTTGGGGTTTGAACTTTTCAATGAATTAAAGAAGCCCGTACCGGCAGTTTCCAATACGGCGTTTGCCTGGGGAGGGCTGTTTGGCACGGAGTATATTATAGACCCGGAAAACGATATGATTGCTTTGTTCTACATAAATATGTACCAGCGAGATCCCTTATACCCTTTATTCCTCGAAAAGGCTTATGAGTTGTTTAACCAATGACAGACAATTTTAAAGAAAAAACACATCGTTAGTCTGTAACCTTTAAAAATTTAAGGGACGGTTGACCGAAGACAGATGATCGAAGCATACATCCGTCATCGGTCACCAGTCATCCGTCCACAAATAAACATATATGAAATCAGGAATACTTTATATTATGGTATTATTGTCCGTGCCGGTCATTGCACAGCATAAAATACCTGTTTACCTCGACGTTACAAAACCCGTAGAAGAACGCGTGGAAAATGCACTTTCGCTGATGACCACCGAAGAGAAGGTAGCCCTGTGCCATGCCCAGTCCAAATTCAGTTCAAAAGGAGTGGCCAGGCTCGGAATACCGGAAGTCTGGTCTACGGATGGCCCGCACGGCATACGGGAGGAGGTTTTGTGGGACGAATGGAGCGGCGCACAATGGACCAACGATTCCTGTACCGCATTCCCTGCGCTTACCTGCCTTGCAGCTACATTTAACACAGACCTGTCCCGGTTGTACGGGGTATCCGTCGGAGAAGAAGCCCGGTACCGCAACAAGACCATACTGTTAGGCCCGGGGGTAAACATATACCGGACGCCACTGAACGGCAGGAATTTTGAATACATGGGAGAAGACCCTTACCTGGCCTCCCGTATGGTCGTACCGTACATCCAGGGAGTACAATCTGCGGGAGTGGCTGCCTGCGTGAAACATTTTGCCCTGAACAACCAGGAGGTATGGCGGGGACATATCAATGTCCATGTGAGCGACCGGGCACTTCACGAGATCTATTTACCTGCTTTTAAGGCAGCTGTTCAGGAAGGAAACGTTTGGTCTGTCATGGGAGCTTACAATCAGTTCAGGGGAGAACATTGCTGTCACAATGATTTGCTTTTGAACAAGATCCTTAAACAGGATTGGGGATTTGACGGATTGGTGATCAGTGACTGGGGAGGAGTTCACAATACTGATCAGGCTGTCAATAACGGGCTTGATATTGAAATGGGGACTTACACCAACGGATTGACAACAAGCGGACACTTCCCTTATTCGTCCTATTATCTTGCCGACCCTTTCCTGAAAGGGATTGAGGAAGGCAAATACGATACGGATGTACTGGACGATAAGGCACGCCGCATTCTGCGTGTGATCTTCAGGACTACCATGAGGGGAGATCGTCCGTTTGGAAAGTTTGTTTCACCGGAACACAGCAAGGCGGCAAGAAAAATTGCACAGGAAGGTATCGTTTTGCTGAAGAACAAAGGGCAATTTTTCCCCGTACCCGTAGATAAATACGAAAAAATAGCCGTGATCGGGGAAAATGCTTCCCGGAGCCTGGTCATAGGAGGCGGATCGTCTTCGTTAAAAGCCGCCTATGAAGTTTCCCCTTTGCAGGGGCTTAAAGACAAATATGGGGATGAGCGTATAGTCCACAGCCTCGGTTATGCCTCCGGACCTTCGCTTTACGGGCGCGAAGAGCCGTTAGGTTTGGATGCGGATTCGTTGAGGACAGCCGCGGTAGAGGTTGCCAAAAGCGCAGATATTGTGCTGTTTATCGGAGGCCTTAATAAAAATCACTATCAGGACTGTGAAGGAGGGGACAGAAGGTCTATGGATCTTCCGTTTGAACAGGACAAACTGATCCGGGATGTATTGAAAGTCAACAAAAATACAGCCGTGATATTGCTCAGCGGAAATGCGGTAAGCATGCCCTGGGCAAACAAGGTTCCCGCGATCATGCAAGGCTGGTACCTGGGTTCGGAAGCCGGAAATGCATTAACGGATATTGTTTCCGGTGATGTAAACCCTTCCGGAAAACTGCCTTTTTCTTTTCCTGAAAAACTGGAAGATAACGGGGCACATTTTTACGGGGAACTTTCATATCCCGGCGACAGTACCGATCAATTTTATAAGGAAGATATTCTCGTAGGCTATCGTTGGTTCGATACCAAAAAGATCAAACCGCTCTTTCCCTTCGGTTACGGATTGAGCTATACCTCCTTCGCCTATGATAATCTTGCTACAGATAAAACTCAATATAGAGATAAAGAAACCGTAAAGGTATCGTTTACCCTCGCCAATTCGGGAAGGTCCGACGGGGCCGAAGTACCGCAATTGTATGTAGGCAAATCAAAATCGGAGGTGCCACGGGCGGCAAAGGAATTGAAAGCATTTAAAAAGGTCTACCTCAAAGCCGGTGAAAGTAAAGAGGTGGAACTGGAAGTACCCATTGGCAGCCTGGCATACTATGATGAAAATATAAGTGATTGGGTTGTAGAACCCGGTACTTACACGCTTATGCTGGGCAGCTCGTCCGGTGATATAAAAGCTGAGGTGAGTTTAAAAATTGAGTGATTTTTTTGCTGTCATTGTTGATTTTCAAATGTATAAGGTAGTCGATAATCTGGCAACTTCCGGAAGGACTGATGCTCTTAGCTTATGAATCATCCTGAACCGGTTATTTTATCTGGCATCGGTATTCGCCAGGAATTTGGTCTATAACCACCCGGAAAAGGTATGCAGAGAAAACAACTCTTATGTGTAGCATTTCTGTTACACGAAGGGATTTTCAGTTTGTGATTGATCGTATTCGTGAATTCCCGACGGATGCTTTTGTCACCCATGAAGTTCCTTACCTGGACATGTCTACGCATTTTGATCAATGGACAGATCCCCGCTCCGGAACCATAAAGGCTATGGTGAGCTTTGAATAAACGAAGAAATCCGGGATCGTAATGGAAATTCAGCATGAACCACTTACTATCCATATAGCGTTATCCATAGGTTATTGATGATAGACGTTCGGTAGGGTTAGGAGGTAATCACCAAATATCCTTTATATCACATATAAATTTAAACTAATGTTACTCCGAAAGTTCACATAAAAACTCCAATCTTCCAAAAAATGGCTAACGGAATGCTATCACCCGGAGATGTCCCGTAAATAAGTTTTGGCAAAAGGTGATTTTGATCTTTACTCCATCTTATACGAAATATTAATCCAGTTCCATTCCCATGTTTTTCCGTTGTCTTCAGAGAAGGCCTGGCTCCATACGGGATGCTCCCTGTCGCGCATATCCCAGCGGAATACCATGACGATATCTTTTCCATTGAAAGTATCTTTTCCGAAAAAGTGCCCGATATCATTGTCAAACGAACCGACAACCGGTGGGTCCAGCACACCGGAATTGCTGGCTACCCAGTACAAACTCCACAGTTTTGTTTCCGGATCGAACAATCGTAACGTAAACCCTTCAAAAGGTTCGCCATCAAAGGTTGCCCTATACAAATCTGTATTGCCGATACCCTGTAATATGGTCCCATAATTCTCATCAACAGACTCCAGGTAAATCCATTCGTTATTGTTGCTCAATCTGGACTTAAGTTTTTTATGGTACATTTTCCACTTGCCCGTTAACATGTCGAAGTCGTTGTGGGAAGAGGTTTCGGATGCTTTAATGATCAGTTCCCCGTTCTTATCGAACGAAAGATCTGGTATAGGGATACTTGTGTCAAATGTCAGTAGTTTTTCCCGGAGTTCTTTTTCATTTTCAACCACCCGGTTTTCGTACATGTACCAGTTCCATTCCCATGTTTTCCCGTTGTCTTCCGAAAAGGCCTGGCTCCAGATAGCTTTGTCCGGATCAGTTTTGTCCCACCTTGCCATGACGATAACAGGTTTGCCATTAAAAGTTTCCCGGGCATAAAAAGTGCCGATGTTACCTTCAAAAGATCCTACCACGGGATTATCCTCATCGAGTACACCGTTTTTGCTGCTCGCCCAGTAAATACTCCACAGTCTTGTTTTCGGATTAAAGAGGGTAAGACCTATGCCTTCGTAGGGTTTCCCGTCAATAACAGAACGATTGTTATTGGTATGGCCCAGCCCGTTCAATATCTTTTTGTCCTTGTTGGTGCCGTTGTATTCAATCCATTCCGTGCTGTTGTTCAATCGTGTTTTGAGCTTTTTGTTACGGATCTTCCAATGGCCTTCAAAAAAGTCAAAATCATGTTGAGAAGAAGTTTCGGAGGGTGTGATTCTTAATTTGCCATCGGTGTCAATGGTGGCATTAACCAGGTCCTCTTTCGTTATTATGGATTGTGCGGAACCGTGTGTAAAAATGCCTGGTAGAACTAGTAAAAACAGGACTACGAGGTGTCTACTATAGTGTTTCATTTATTTTTATTTTACAGGGTTATATCGATTCAAAAGAACTGTTTTACAATCTAAAATCAGAGAGGTCATATATCTGATATTACGTATACGGTTTTATGATTTCGAGACCTTTGACATTAGGATTTCCGGCCTCAGCCTGTTTTAATAAACTTGCCTCTGCCGCTATACACCTTGTTTTTCGTAATAAAAATATAATTATATTCGACTATCTTAGTGGTACACTTTTTACATTGTAACTGGGCCAGATCAAGGACCGGAAAATGGCTGTATATGTTTCCATGGAAATCGATATTAAAGTTTAGCAGGGAATCGACCAAACCGATCTACCTGCAGTTGGCAGATGCCATAATTAAATCGATCCATGAAGGACATCTTTTTCCCGGACAAAAATTACCCGGGGCCAGGGTGCTTGGAGATTTACTCAATTTAAACCGCAAAACGGTTACGGCTGCCCTGGAAGAACTATCGAGTCAGGGATGGGTGGAAAGCTATGAATGGAAAGGGACTTTCGTATCGAATAAATTGCCTGAATTAAAGTATAAACCATTGCACAATACGGGTTTTGGAGAAGCGGTAGGGGAAACCGGCCATAAAGTCAATAAATTCCGTTTTCTTGAATCCCTATATCTCGATTATACTAATGTTCGCCTGATCGATGACGGGGTTTCCGATGTAAGGTTATCACCGTTGGATACGCTGTATGCATATCATCGTTCCATTCTTTCCAAAAATGCTTTTAGTGCTTTGTTGAAATACAATCATATCGAGGGAGATCTTGATTTGAGAATGACCCTTAAATCTTACCTGCATACAACCCGGGGAATAGTAACCGATCATCAGAATATTTTTATAACGAGGGGCAGTCAGATGGCCATTTATATTACTGTTACTGCTCTGTTAAAGAAAGGTGATTATTGCATTACAAGTTTGCCCGGCTATCAGATCGTTGACAATATTATTAATCATTCGGGAGGTAAAGTAGCCCATGTAGCGGTAGATAACGAAGGTATCGATGTGGGCGAAGTGGATGAGATTTGTAAAAAAAAGAAAGTCAGATTGCTGTACATCACCCCCCATCATCATTATCCGACAACGGTAAGGCTTTCTCCCAAACGCCGTATAGAATTGTTGCAACTGGCCATAAAGCACAATTTTTACATATTGGAAGATGATTATGATTATGATTTGCATTATGATAATAGCCCGCTATTGCCCCTGGCAAGTTTAAACAAGGACGGACGGGTAATCTACATAGGTTCTTTCAGTAAATGCCTCTCACCATCCGTACGTGTAGGGTATTTTGTTGCTCCGAAAGAGATCATGGAGGCTGCTAATAAATTGAGAAGGATCATTGACCGGCAGGGCGACCCCTTATTGGAAAGAGCGGTAAGCGAATTTATAAAGTCCGGCGATTTGGACCGGCATTTGAAAAAAACAGTCAGGATATATAAGCATCGCAGGGATTATTTTTGTGCTTTGTTACAAAGTAATCTCTCGGAATACCTGAGTTTCATGCAACCTGAGGGCGGCATGTCGGTCTGGTTGGTTTTCAAAAATGCGGAGATGTTAAAAAACTTGCCTGACAAACTTTTAAAACAAGGTTATTTGCTTGAAACCGACAATATTTTTACCGAAAGGTTCAATGGGGTCAGGATTGGATTTGCTTCGCTGAACGATGTGGAAATGGACAAATTTATTGAGACGGTGAAGCATATCCTAGATTAAATATTGTAGCACCGCCCTGAAACGGTATAGGTGAATGAATCAATATTTAACCTGACAGTTACAGGTAAATTTTACACTGTACAAGCCATACACAATTACTTTGTAACACATTGATTTACATTTTATTAAAATTATTTTTGCTCGGAAATCCCATATAAAAGCTCCGAATCTCCCAAAGAATGGGTTCGGGAGTTGTATCCTTTGAATACCCTTAAAAAAACCCGCTCTTTCGTTTCGAAGCGGGTTTTTTGTCTGTTTTGCTGTGATGTGCCCTTAATTTCCCATAGTCCATGAATTTACCATGTCTTTAAAAGCCGAACCAAAAAACAAATAACCGGTATTTCCGGCAATGGTCCCTTCGTTCTCTCCCCATAAAAAGGGCCAATCGTCGTAATTTTCAAAGTGATCGGGCTTTCTGAACAATACGCCCGGTGCAACATTCCCCGGAATAAAAGAGAAATCGGCCCGGTTGTTTCCGTAAAAAACCGCTTTGGGGCGGGCAGCACCTACCGTGGCTACCAGGGAATAATTGTGATAAGGATGACAGCCATAGAGCCAATCGGCTGCTTTAAAAGCGTGACCGGCATCAATAATTTCGGGGAAAAATTTGTTGGCCCAGATAACGGTTGTGCCAAAATTCACTACCATTCCGCTACCCGCCCAGTTGCCGAGTCCAATAGGTACACCGTAGGGGTTGTCTTCTTCCAGTTCGTCAATATAGTCTTTGTACCTGACCACATACGGACGAAGCTTTTCCTTAAAGGAGGCATCCATATGGGGGATCCCCTGCAATGCCGTAAAGATCACAAAACTGAGATTGCGGTCCAGTGCAGGCCATAAAAGTTCCTGGTACTTATCGGCATACTGCTGTTCTCCGGTAGAGATATACAACTGAAGATTGGTAGAAACATCTGCCGCTCCACCTCTCCTGTCAGAGGGAGCCCCGGGTTGATCAGCAAGTAATTCCGTCGCCTCTTTCAAAAGTCTTTTGGACTGGAACAGGGCCCTTTCCGAAAGATCGTCATTATACCCCTTCAACGCCCGGCTTACCGAAGCAAACATGGTTGCTGCCCACAGGTCGCGTGAGGGATCGCGGCTGGTAAATGCCCACATATCGTCCTTAACCCCGCTCGACTGTCCGTCGGCAGCTACTTCATAGGGACCGAGTTTTGAATCGTAAGGAAGACCATCGGTGATAGAGGCGGCATCGCCAAGGTGGTGGTAATTATAGAGCACAGAATTGGAGAGGGTCTGTGCCATATGACCGATAATCTCGGCCTGAGCTACCAGTTGCTGAGCTCCGTGCTCGATAAACTGCAATATATCCGGCACTCCATCCTGACGGTGAAGCTCTACATAACGTTGCTCCTGGTCGACAAAAGTCTGGTCCCTCTGGGGTTCAAAACTTTCCCAGATCCGTACAAAATTCTGTACTACGCTAATATTGGACCCTGTCTCGATATCAAAATCCCCGGCATCGAAAAAACCTCCTGTGTTTAACCCCGGGATCAACTCCAGCCCTTCGTACTCAGTATCGGTTGTCGGTCCCTGCCAGTGAAGGTCAAAATGATCCGTATTGGGCGGGGCCTGGCGGTACCCTTCCTTAAAAGGCTCCCCGTGCCATACCCTGTAAGCCTCTCTCACAAACATATGGTTCATGTGTATGGGAATCCAATTATCGCTTGTAGCGTCGGTAATCTTATCATAAACGCCATGGTCTATGATGAAGTTATTGGTTTTAATATCTCCGTACTGAATATAGTATATCCCCGGAGTGGTGACCGAAGTAAAATCGAACTTCACATAGTGATATTTGTAATAATCGCCCCAGGGCTCCACCTTGCCGCTAAATACCCGGGTAGCTTTTCCATTCTCATCTATTTTAAACAGCGATGCCTTTGGCTGTGGCTGGCCGTTCTTATCGAGTTCAATCACGGAAACTTTGGGCTGTGAAGGGAGGTAGCCCACCTGGGAAAAACCTATATTCGGTTCCCTGATCCAACCTTTAATGGCGTTGGGTTCAACGGTCCAGGTCAAAACCTTTCCGGTTTTGCCTGCAGGAAGTACACTGCGCACTACATACCAGCCGTTTTGTGCCAGCACACGCCCGTCAAACAGCATCAGATCCGCATCCTTTGAGGTTACTTTTACCGTATGCTCCGGGTCATCTGGTGCAAGAAGAAGGTTATGACCGGTTTCGAGAGGAAGCGGATCGATAAACCTTCCCGTCCCCCTGTCATCAGAAGTTACATAACCTTTGAACTGCTTTAGTTTTTCACGGTTGGGCTTTGTTGTATTATCTCCTGCCAGATAGCGGGAAAAACGATGAAGACGCCCATCCATCAGGTATGTTTTTCCCCAATACTTCGAGGGGAGGAATTCCAGGTTAAATCCGGCTTTTCCTTCAAGTTTCCCGGGAACGGGCTTGTCCAGGTAAACGGAGATCTCCACACCTTTTCCCCGGGCACTGACCACAACACGGGAATCGAAGTCGTAATCTTCATACCTTAAAACAGCTTCGATACTTTGCGATTCGCGATCTACTTTCCGGTTTAAGACCTCGGGGACCAGATCCCACTGTTCCGGGGTGCTGGAAAGTCTCACAGCCCCTCCCTGGGAGGTTCTTACCCCATGTTGGATCAATTCGATCCCGGCGTTTTTCTCATCGTTAAACCCTCCGGTAAAAAGATTGCTGTACACCAGCACATTAAGCCCCTGTTTTTCAAAATATTCCAGGTCGTTAATTTTCAGTTCCTCCCCTCTGACACTGTGAAATGCTGTCAATAACAACACTGCAAATAGTATAAATAATAATCTTTTCATATCGGTTAAATTTGATTGGTGATAAAGGATATAATCTCAGTTTATTCCATCAGAGCCCCAAGTCCGGCTTGATAAAACGCATCAATTCCCGGTCGTGGTTACTTACTATCCTGCTTTCATTGTTAAAATACATGGTGGCACCGTTTTCTGCGGCATAAGGGGCCCACTCCGGTAGTTTACCTGCTACATTGGGGTTCCCTGTTTTGGCAAAGTTCAGCCATGCATCGCTCATTTTGTCGGCCAATGCCCGGGCTTCTTCTGTATTACCTGTCCAGTCCGGTCTTAAATCGACATTATTAAATACCAAAGGAATATCCAGGCCGTGAAAAGAACCTCTGGATGCATTATCCACAGCACTTTTCCACGCTAAAAAGTAAACATACAAAGGGGCACTTTCCTGTCTGGCCCTGGCGTCGGCGGTCCTGATGGTATAGGGCCTGAAAACCGTATCAACAGAAAGGAGATCCTGGGGGGTATAATCCGGATAGGCCGCTGCGAATAACCCGACGTATTGATCAGTCTTGTTTCCATACACTTCCGACAGACGTTCTTTTGCCTGTTCCATCATCAATTCTTTTTCTCCATAGGCCGTAGGCATCAACTCATTGAGGGTACTTCCGATCATAAGCGGTATGTCACTGGAAAAATCGGTAAACCCGGGACTAAAAGGCTGACGTATCAAATCGACACCATCTGCCGAAGGTGCGAAACCGAACATCTCCGGTGAGCCGGGTTTTCTCGGACCATGTATATCAGCGATGGCTTCGTTTCCCGCTTTTACCAGATCAGCATAGTTGACGGTGTCTAGTTTTTCTGCTTCACCGGGCGTGAGCCCTAACTTTTCAAGTACTGCCAACCCCAGGGCCTGCGATTTTTCCCGGGTCATTACATTAAGTAGTGTACCGCTTTGAATGATGGCTTTGTGAAACAAGCCTTTTGCCGCAGGCATCCCCATCAGCGTGCCTACTTTTCCGCCACCGCCCGATTCGCCGAAAACGGTTACATTGTCAGGATCGCCTCCGAAATGTTCAATGTTTTTGTCGACCCATTCCAAGGCCTTCACAACATCGAGCATACCCACATTTGCCGAGTGGGTGTATTTTTCACCGCAGGCTGACAAATCGAGGAAACCCAGAATATTCAAACGGTGATTTACAGATACCACAACCACATCCCCTTTTTCAGCCAGGGCCTTTCCGTAGGTCATGGGGTCGTTACTGCTGCCCACGGAAAAACCTCCCCCGTGTAACCAGAACATCACCGGGCGTTTTTTGGTATCCGATATTCCCTGTGTCCATACGTTTACGCTAAACAGGTTTTCTTCATCCATATCGGATTCGTCAATCCATTCCACGATCTGTCTGGCAACAGGCCCGAATTCATTGCACTCCAGCACACCGTCCCACACTTCGGGTTCTTCCGGAGGCATAAACCGCTGAGCCCGGGCATAGGGAATCCCCTTAAAAGAGTAGATATCGTCGTCAAGGCTACCGGACACCCTGCCCGAACCTGTTTCAACGATCGGGAGCGGCTGCCGGGCAGTTTTTTGCTTACACCCTGTAATACATAATACCGATGCAGTAAAGCAAAATAGAATAAAGTTTGTTATAGTTTTCATACCTATATATTTAAAGTTAATAATGGTAAAAGCAGTGCCAGCAGGGTTAATTACACAAACATTAAACACGCACTTTATTCTGAGAAAATCCTATCACATCCTCGCAAGACCCTTTCCATAAAATGAAAGGAAGATAAACACAGGCCCGATCGAGCCTGTGCTTTCTTCCCGGGATTAAACAGTAAGTTCATTTCTTCCTGTGTGAAAGAAATGCCAGTAATCGATTCTCCCCAATCAGCTTACTGCTAAATAATCCCTGTTGACCAACTAATCAAATTATTATATTCTTTTAAAAATACTTTTCCAAAACCCAACATGGCCATGAACGAACCGTCCAAAAAGTGATCTTTACGTCGCCCTGTCCCGACAGCTGTACGGGATTGTTTGATTTTATCGAATCTCGATTTCAGGGTCCATAACGATTGCCCTATCAGCGTGATGAGATGCTGAAACGAGTTCAGCATGACGACGGGTACGGACTTTTAGACAGCCCCTTATTTACTGATACGGTCACTTATTTTAAAATAATCGAAATCCACATGACCTCCGGGGTTTTCGGTTGCGTAATTGAACAGGGCGAACCGGTATCCCATAAAATGCGGGAGGGTATATTTCATGTGCAGCGTATTTCCCAGGGAAGACCACTGTTTGCCGTCAAGACTATAGAAAAACCGCGCTTCGTCCTTCCGGTCCCTGAAATCGCATTCCGCCTTCAGGTAAACGGTTCGCTGTGTAAGCGGGATCCGTTTTATCTCCGCAGGTTCGCCCGTTTCGGCATTGACCATACAGATAAACTTATTGCCTTTTTCAGATCTCACCCCTATCATTCCATATCCTTTCTGCAATAATGCCAGTCCGGCGAAATCTCCTTCTTTCATACCAGATACATCCAGACTTACCGTTCCGGCAGATTCGGGACCTATGGTACGTTGCGTAAGGGTATTCCTGGCCGACAAGAAAGTGGTGTCTACCCTTGAGGTCGTTATGCGAAAAAAGCCCTTCCTGTCTTCGAGCGACCAATGGTCCGGATCGGGATTGTGATTCCACTGCCATACCAATGGCAACGCGGGTTCTCCTTCTTTTCTTTCAAAATCATCCGAGTCTGCTATGCTCGGAATAAGTCCTTTCCCCGCGGGAAGATCTAAGGTTTCGGGGACCTTCCCCTCTACGCCGAGTACGGGCCATCCGTCAGCCCATCGTACAGGAACGAGATACGGGATGCGGCCCACGGCCCCGTAGTCCCTGAACAGGTAGGCAAACCACTTCCCCTCCGGAGTATCGATAAGCCCGCCCTGGGCCACACCCTTGTCCTGTAATACCACCCTGCCTTCGTAAGGGCCGGTGATCTTATCGGCGCGATGTACGATAACGGTCCGCATTCCGCCTTTGGGCCAGGCGATATTGAAAAGATAGTATTTTCCGTTGACCTTGAACAACTGGGAGCCCTCTGCCGGAAGTCCCATATCAGGGCCGGCCGGTACGCTGGCATTGGCAATAAGCACCCGCTCAGTGCCTTCTTTTACACCTGAAAGATCTTCCTTAAGCTCTACCATGCGAAGCTCCCCGCCTCCCCATATCAGGTATATTTTACCGTCGTCATCAAAGAATATGGTATGATCGTGGTACGAAGGTTTAAAGGATATGGCTTTCCAGGGGCCTTTTTCTATATCTTTTGTAGTATAGATATGGGTTTTGCCCGTGGTCTGGGCAAAAGTAGAGAGGTAGTACATGCCGTTGTGATATCTTAAACAACTGGCCCAGGAGCCCCGTCCATAGGTGTTTTTTCCGTTGGTAAGGGTCAGTGCATCCACCGTATCCAGCACATCATAAGCATAGTTCACCAGTTCCCAGTTGACCAGGTCTTCCGACTTCATAACGGGTACTCCCGGGCTCATGTGCATCGTGGTACTGCTCATATAATAGGTATTTCCCACGCGGATCATGGACATATCGGGCACATCGGCATGTATTACGGGATTGTGCGCATCACGGGATTGTGCCGTCAGGCTTGCGGCGTACAAAATGACGACTCCCGAAATGATCTTTAGGTAACGATTATGCATGTCTGTTAATTTTTAAGTTCTATTCCTGTATATGGCTTCTTCCGAACGGAAGAATTAAGTGTTAATTTAACAAATAAAAATCAGTTTTCGGGATTTTTCATAAAAAGATCAATCCTCCGTAAACATTCTATCGGGTTAACCGTATAATGGAATCTACGGCAGATCTCGGCCGGTTATTCCTGTCAAAAAGCAGGGGATAATCGGTTCTTCCCCTTATGGGCCAGTTGTTCTTCCACGAATTACCGTCGTTCACTCCCCAGAAGGTCACCCGGTCTATTTTATCCTGGTGCTTCAGGAACAGGCTGAAAAGATCGGTGTACCTCCTGTTAAAGGCAACGGTTACACTATCGGGCAATCCTGTTTTGTAGGGGTCCATTTCCTCACTGTATTCAAAACCAGACGAGACCTCTGCTCCTGCCATTTCCCACGGGGATGGCAGTACGCTGAGGTCCAGTTCGGTGATCATAACCCTGAGTCCCAGCGAGGAAAAGGCCAGGATACTTTTTTCCAGCTCCGCTATGGAGGGGGCCTTAATGTCCACATGCCCCTGCATGCCTATACCATCTATGGGGGCTCCCTGTTCCTGCAACTTTTTTACCATTCGCACTATGCCTTCCCGCTTTTCCGGTATGGCGGTAGAATAATCGTTGTAATACAACTCGGCATCGGGATCGGCTTCACGGGCAAATTCGAAGGCCAGCCTGATGTAATCTTCTCCGATGATCTCATAAAACTTGCTTTTCCTGAGTTCTCCATTATCCAGCACAGCTTCATTGACCACGTCCCAGGTGTCGACCCTGCCCTTATATCGTCCTACCACTGTTTGAATATGGTCTTTCATCCGCCGGATCAATACGTCACGGCTTACCGTATTTCCCGAACTATCCTCGAAAAACCATTCCGGTACCTGGGAATGCCAGATCAGGGTATGCCCGTTGATCCACATTCCGTTCTCTTCCCCGAAAGCGACAAATTTATCGGGCAGGCTAAAATCGTAGGTATCTTCTTCAGGGTGTATGCGTTCGCTTTTCATACAATTCTCTGCCACAACGGCGTTGAATTGTTTTTTAACCAGTTCCGTTTCATCCCTGCTCCTACCCGATATCTGCCTTTCGTTCAATGCCGCACCTATATAAAATTTTCCGGAAAAGGCTTCTTTTAATGTTTTGGCCTCCGGGGTATCATTATTATTTTTACAGGCCGTTATCCCGGCGATGATACCACAGATACAGAGTAAGGTAATTATCCGTTTTGTTCTTTTCATATCGTATCCGGTATTTCTGTTAGTACTTGTTTTTATCTTTCGGTCGTTTATTTATTATTCCTTAAAAAGCAGTTGAGAAAACATATACAGATCATTTTTCCACACCTTGAAGTCATGCCCTCCGGGTTCGACATAAAATATATGTGGTACGCGGTGTTTCGCCAGGTAATCGTGTGTGTCTTTACTGATATACATAAGGTTATCCTTGTCTCCGCAGGAAATCCATAAAAGATTTAATTTTTCCCGTATTTCGCCCGGTTCGGGGATCAATTCTCCGGGTGCTTTGGTATTTGGTGCGGAAGAGAAACCTCCTATCCATCCAAAAGTATCCGGATTCCCCAGGCCAAAGTTCAGCGACTGCCCGCCTCCCATGGAAAGTCCGGCCAGCGCCCTGAAATTACGGTCTTTTTTTACCGGATATTGTTTTTCTATGAAAGGGATCAAATCGTTCAACAGGTCCTTTTCGAAAGTAGCAAAGGCCTCTACCTTGTCTTTGGCGAAAATATCTCCCGAAGCCCGGTCATCCTCCATCGCCCGTCCGTTCGGCAATACCACCAGCATGGGTTCTGTTTTTCCGTTGGCATACAGGTTATCCAGGATCACCTGGGGAGTTCCGTTGTTGAGCCATTCAAACTCATCTCCCCCGATACCGTGAAGCAGGTACAATACGGGATATTTCTTTGTTCTATCAAAACCGGGAGGAGTGTAAACCAATGTTGTGCGTTTCGTCCCGACTGTTCCGGAATCGTAGGTCAGGGTATCCACCTTACCATGGGGAATACCCCGACGTAAGAAGTCGAACCCTTCGGGAGCCTGTTTTTCCTTTAGCTGGGCCCCTACTGTAAATGGCAGTAACAGGGCTAATAATACAATGTATCTGAGCATAAGTTATCGGGTTTTATCCCGGGAATGGCCGGGATTGCGATTTACAATTCCTTTAATCCTTCCGCAAAGGCCGCATAGGCAGGTTTCCGGGTAAAATCGAGCGTCCACAGGCCTTGTTTTTCCCCGGGAAGCCACGAAGCGTCATCAGGACTGTCCGTGACACCCCATACGGTAATTCCGTAGCGTTGTGCCGGGGGTACGTGCTCTTCATACATCTCTACTACGTAGTGGTACATATCGGCCTGTTGTTGCAGTTGTTCGGCTGTAGGATTGGAAGTATTTACCCTGACATCGAGCTCCGATACTTTAATCTGTTTCCCTGTAGCGGCCAGCAGTTCGAACATGGTTGCTATCTTTTCCTTATCGGAATCTATACCGATGTGCATCTGTGTCCCTATACCATCCACCCGGGCTCCCTGTTCTTCCATGTATTCCACATAAGCTATAAGCCCCCTGCATTTATCCAGGTTGTATTCCAGGTTGTAATCGTTGATAAACAGTAGGTCATCCTGATTTCCGTATTCCCTCGCCAGTTCGAATGCCCTTACGGCATAATCCTTTCCCAGGTAATCCTGCCAGTAGAACTCATCTTCTGCCATATCCGGTTTGCCGATACCCGATTTCAGTTCATAGGGATTTGCGTCGTCCATAGGTTCATTGACCACATCCCAGGCCTTTACAAAGGGGGCACAGTTGGTCACCATTCCGGAGATCCAGCTTTCGAGTGCTTCGCCGATGATAGCCTTTTTCTGTTCAGGTGTCTTTTCTATTAATTGAACACTACCAGTTTCATTGTACTTTGTCAGGGTTATATTGTCAAAATAGAAATCAGTAGCGGTTAACCCGAGATTAAAGGCAATAGCTCCACAATCGGCCTGCGATTCGGAAACGGTAATCTCCCGGGTATAAGTAGTCCATTCAGTCGTCGAAGAAATGGCCCCAAAGAAATCCCAATGTTTATACGCCCCGGGCGTAACATGGGCCTGTGTGCTGAAAGTTACATCGACGTCTGAGCGCACATCCATGGTAAACGTATATTTTTCACCTGACTGAACAGCCGGTGAGAATGTCAGGAAAAACTGGACTTCCCAATCATTTTCGCGAACTTCCGGATTCGTTACCCGAAGCGCCCGTCCCGATCCGTCCGCTCCTTCACCATCCGGAGTAAAGGCCATGGTAACGGCAGCATTCCCTTCGTAATTGGAAGAATCTTCGGTTTCGAAATCCGCACTTGTCACCAGGTCCCAGCCCGGGCCTGTTGTTGATAAAGTATCCGGGGCAATCAATGCATTTAAATATGCAGCATTCTGATTGGCGTGCCAGCAAAGCGTATGTCCGTAAACCGAAATGCCGGATTCGCCGGTCAAGGTCAGAAATTCGTTGACATGGTCGAGATCGAGTGTACCGTCGGATCTGACCACGGCACCGTGCTTCATCCCATACCCCGGGGTAGTTTCATTGAAGTTGCTGTTTAAAAGGCGGTACATTACTCCTTTCCCGGTATAATCCGAAAGAGAAACGGCTCCTCCCAGTTTAAACCCGGGATTATTCTCCCGGGGAACATAAGTTTTCAGGGCGTCATAGGCATTGATCTCTTCCTGCGCTGCCACACTTTGAGGTTTGTTCACGAGGAAGGACGTATCGTCATTGCCGGCACAGGATGCAGCCAGAATACCCAGCAGGCTCATCCGAATTGCAGTATATATATTTCGCAGCATCATTAATTTTTTAAAAGTTATTTGAGCACCGGGGAAAAGGTTTCCATAGCCACTCCCCTGTCACGCAACACGAGGGTGTCGGTAGTGGATACGTGCATTTCTTCGAGGTCTATCTCATAGGTAAGATACAGGGCATCCCTGTCTTTTTCACCCCAGCTTTTCTTTTCGCCGTCCCTGACAAATTTTCCGCTTCCGGAAGCGGTATAACCTTCAGAACCGGCCGTTACGGTACAGTTCCCTTCCTGATCGAAAGTAAGGAGCAGGGTACATTCCACATTATACCCGTTACTATCTTTAAAAACCAGTGGAAATTCCACTTTGTCCAGAGACCGGGTAGTTACTTTAAACACTTCATCATGTTCTACGTATTGCGCTCTCCTGACTATGGTCTGGTTTAAAGAAGCGTTCCCGTTCTTCCCGGTGATAACGTCCTCTCCCCTTCTCAGGTAGTACCCGTCCCAGGGATTGATATACCTTATGGCATACAGTATATAATCCTTGGGCAATTCATTCCAGTCGGCAGCTATTGTCCGTTTCGGATTATCCGCAAGGGGTACCCCCGATAAAATGGAATCGGCTCCCGAAACCGTAGTCATTACTAACGGGATCACATAATTTTTGTCCAGGGACAACGAATCGGCAAAAAAGGCGTCGGTAAGCTGTACTTCCACTCCTCCCGTGATCTCTCCTTCGGGGATCACAATTTGATCGGACGCCAGTTCGTAATATCCGGACGGCATAGCCTCTATTTCCCCTGCTCCTTCATTAAACAGTAATCCTTCGCAAAGCGAATTATCCACTTCCACGTCAATGGTTACGTTTTTATTATTATCGTAAACTCCTCCGGTAGTGGCCATAATCCGGCATTTGTGCTGGTTGTCCAGTGTCGTGTCATAGACGTCTTCTCCCAATGTAATGGTCCTAACGGGATACTGATATGCAAAGTAAACGGTCTGGTACTTGTAATCGTTGAACTCCCAGTCCCCATTCTCACACGAGGCCAGAAGGCACAATCCGAATAAAAATAGGAGTATTATCTTGTTTTTCATGTGTTTGTTTTTTCAATATGAATTTCATTTTACCATCCCCTGTTTTGAATCAGGGCGTCATATTTTAAAATTTCGTTATAGGGTACGGGGCCATGGTACATATACTCCTGGTACTGCCTGTTTTCCACATTGATCTCCTGATAATGATCATCTTCTATACGGACGCCCCGGGCCGCTTTGTTAAGGTCTTCATTCCACCGGCGCAGGTCCCAGAACCGGAATCCTTCAAAACACAGTTCCAGGCGTCTTTCATTCCGGATGAGCTGCCTCATGGCTTCCTGGTCGGATTTAACACTCTCGAGGTAGTCGTCGGGACTGATCCCGGCGCGGGACCTGATGGCTTTTATCACATCATAGGCCGAAAACCCGAATGATCCGCTTCCCGTGGGGCCCCAGGCTTCATTGGCGGCTTCGGCATAGATCAGGTATAGTTCGGTGTACCTTATACGCGGCTTGTAGTGCTTCTGACTGTTGGTTGTTACCGGATCGAGGTTAACATCCTGCCTCAGCAATTTTCTCAGGTAATATCCTGTCCGGGTAGAGGTCTCCACCTTATTCAACGCATCATTGGTATTACCGTCTGCTGCCGTGTTTATGGTTGTTCCGCCCGGACCGGCCGTGCTCCCGTTCACCAGGATATACTGCTTCAGCCTGGGGTCTCTTCCTTCATAAGGTGCGGAAGGGTCGTATCCTCCGGAAGCATGTGTGATCGGGTATCCGTTGGCCATGGGAAAGACATCGACCAGGTTCTGAGTAGGATTTAATCGTCCGCTACCGTAGAGTGTGGGCGGAAAATGATCCTGTTCCAGGGTGTTACTCTCCGAAATATCGCCCCTCCACAGGATCTCGGGCGGATTGACCCCGGCCTGGAGTCCGTTGATCTCGGAGACATTGGCATACCAGGTAAGTCCGTTCGGGTCGATCCCGCTGATGCCGCCGTTGAGTTGCAGTACTTCCCCGGCATAGCTGGCTGCATCGGCCCAGGTTGTCGTATTTCCGCCAGCGTAGGCGGGGCTGGCCGCCAGAAGTGCCGCCTGGGCGCGTATGGCCCCGGCAATACGCCCGGACATACGCTGACGAGCAAAATCTCCGAAAACGCGATTGTAATCGTCCGTACTCCCTTCAAATCCTTCCGGTACCTCTCCGGCATTTTCAAAATCCAGGGGCAGGAGCTCCTGAGCCATTTCCACATCGCTATACAGCTGTTGCATGCAGGCTTCGAATGTAGCCCGGGGGAGATTGAAGTCCGATTCCGGGTTTTCAGGCTCCAGTACAACGGGCACCCCGAGCAGTTCCCCGTTTTCTGCCCAGCCTGCATGGGCCCGGAGCAGGTAATACATATACATGGCACGCAAGCCGTAGGCCTCGCCCTTCAGACGATCGCGAAACATATTGCTGATCGTTTCGTCTTTGGCCCAGGTTACTTTATCGGCCTCGGCAAGAAATATATTGAGATATTGAATGGCGGCCCTGGAATTGGTCCACTGATCCAGCGGATTATTAGTTGCCGTCCACTGGCCCGTAGCCATTTTCAGGTAATTATTATTGATGTCATTGCTTACGGCGTCGTCGGTGGCCACATCGTTAAAGGACCAGGAACCGGACGGGATACGGGTATAGCCGTTTAAAAGTATGCCCTGTGCGTATATCGCCTCTTCATACATATCGTCCAGCCCCCTGTTGTTCTCCAGGGCGGGTTCGAACAGGTCGTCACAACCGCCCAATGTAAAGACCGTCATGATTAAAAGAAATATTTTTCTGGTCATTTCTTTTGATTTTTAGTTTAAAATAATGCTTTGATCCCCAGATTGTAATACCTGGTCTGTGGGGCACTGCCCACATTGAGTTCCAGCAGCTTTCGCTCCGGGGCCACCGTCAGTAAATTAGCCCCGCTGACATAGATACCGAGTTCCCGGACAAAAGATCTTCTGAATAATTTACCCGGAAGGTCATAGGATATCTGTACTCTTGACAGGTCCATCCTGTCTGTACTGTACATCCAGAAATCGGATGAACGGAAATTGTTGTCGCTGTTTCGGGTGGTCAGCCTGGGATAGGTGGCTGTATTTGCCGTTTCTTCGGTCCATCTTCCGCGGACCACTTCCGAGTACTTATCTTCTCCATCCATCCAGAAATAGGAATTGTTTTTCATGGCATGCGCTCCGAACCTCCCTGTGGCCAGGGCAAAAAAGGTAAAATCCTTCCACCTGGCCGTAAGGTGTACTCCCAATGACCACGGGGCTCCGGACCATCCTCCCTTTCCGAGATATACCTCATCTCTCGTATCGATAATGCCATCGCCGTTCTGATCCTTGTACTTAATATCCCCGGGAGCCACCTGTCCGAATCTCTGTTCGGGGGCATTGGCAATGTCCTCTTCACCGGAAAAATATCCTAAACTTTCAAGCCCCCAAAGGGCATCAAGCGGTTTTCCTTCCCTGTTCTGATATCCGTCTTCATAGATCTCCGCACGTCTTGTGGCCCTGGTATCGAAATACATTCCCGCTATCCCGAATGTCCACTCCACCTCTCCAAAACGCTTGTTCAGGCTGAGGTTAAAATCAAATCCCACGCGCCTGTTATTATTGTAGTTCACATAAGGTATAAAGGAGGATACCGGCCATCCGGTGGTAAAATAACCGGGGTACAGGGCAGACGCCTGTATGACGTTTCCGGTCATTTCATGGATAAAGAAAGTGCTTTTCAGCTGTAACAGCCGGTTGAAAAAAGTGCCGTCCACCCCGAAGCTGATCTCCTTTCTTTTGGCGAAGGTGAGATTCGGGTTTTCCCCTCTTCTGGAATCTGTGGACTGTCCGAGCGAACCATCCCTCCAGTTAAACCAGGCCCCGTCAGTCTGTGTATAGACGGCCTGGTAAAGATAGTAGTCGGAAATATCGAGATCCGTATGCAATATCCCCCCGGAGAGCGACAGTTTCAGATCGTCAACGGCACTCATACCGGACATGAAATCTTCCTCACTGATGCGCCATCCCAGCGAAAGTGAAGGAGAAAAAGCGGCCCGGTTGCCTTTGGGCAGACGTGCGGAATGTACGGCAGCACCGTTGAAATCCGCATAATACTTATGACGGTAATTATACCCCAGGTGAAGCCCCAGATTGGCATTACTGATCCTGTGATAGGCTTCGGACTCGGACTGCTGGTATCCGGAAGCGATAAGCATGGCGGAAAGGTTGTGCGTATTATTGATACTTTTCACATAATCGAACTGTCCGGAAAAAGCTATCGTCTGCATATAATGACTATCGCTTATGTTCTGTACTCCCGAGCGGGAATCCTCCCCGTATTTCACCAGGCTTCCTATCTGGTCTTTCCCGGAATACGTGTTCCACACCGGTTCGTATACGGCGTAGTTGTTATTATAAGACTGGTTATAGGATGTCGCATAATCCACCCCGAATACCGTGCGGAAGCTAAGGCCTTTCAGCAACCCGCCGAGATCGGCCCGGACGGAGGTGTTGAACTGGAACTGGCGGCTGGTGTATTTGTTGTACCCCCCGGCATATATGGTCGCAAAGGGGTTCGTCTGGTCTAACTGGGTCCCGCCCAAAAGGTACTTGCCGTCAATAAGGTAACTGCTGTTATCTACCATATTCCATGAAGATTCGTCTCCTTCCTCCAGCATATCGGTAGGTACCAGAGGAGTAAAACGGTGGGGCCTGAGTGTTGTAGCACTATTCCAGTAATCCGTATTCACCCCGCGGCCATTGTAGTAGATCGCCGTTCCTCCTATGGTACAGGATATAAAATCATTGAGGTCCAGGTCTACATTTCCCCTGATATTGAACCGCTGTGTCCTGTTGTTCTGTGCTTCACCGAAATCGAGCAGGTCTCCGGCCGACCAGAAACCGATATTGGTATAGTATCTGGCCAGCTTGTTCCCCCCGGATATCTCTACGGTGGCATCGTAGCGTTCGTAGACCTTTTTCAGGTAGTCGGACGAATAGTAATCTATATCCGGATAACGGTACGGGTTGCCCCCGGAAGCGTAATTATAGATATCCTCTTCACTGTAGAGCGGGCTTAAACCGTCATTGTTCCGGGCTTCGTTATAAAGGGTCATGTATTCGGCTGACCCGAGATATTCGGGATAACTTTTAGGCACATGTATTCCTGTATTTACACGTACATCGATCTGTTGTTTCTGTATCTGCCCCCTTTTGGTGGTGATATAAACCACTCCTTTTGCCCCCCTGCTGCCGTAGAGGGCTATGGCCGATACGCCTTTCAGGAAGGTTACCTGTTCTATTTCCGTAGGCAATACTGTTCCCGCATCACGGGGAATACCGTCTACGAGCACCAGGTATTCTCCCGTTCCCCAGATGTTTCCGTTAAACCCTCCGGCAAAGGCTTCCATTCCGTCCAGGCTGTAGGTAAAGTAGTTTTTGTCCAGGATCTCCGGGATATCCACGGAAGATACGTTTCCCGTTACATCCTCTGGTTTCACTTTCCGGAAGGCTACCTGCACCAATTGTTCGTCCGTTCCGGGCACCGGGGCACTGAGTTGTATCGTATCATTGTCCTGGGCGTTGAGCGTTGCGGAGAAAAGGATGGGCAGTATTGCTGTTACCTTCTTTAATTGTAATATATATTTCATTTTTTCTTTTGATTCAATGAGGTTGAACATAGCGTTACCATCCCGGGTTCTGCTGAAACTCCAGGTACATATTGACATCGGCATTTTTAAGGGGTAACCAGTAATGTTTATCGCCGAACTTTCTTTCCAGTATAACCTCTTCCCTTAAGTTGAGCACCCTGTTTTCCGACGGCTCATCGGTACTGAAACCGTCCGCCCTGTCGAACTCCACCGATTTTTTAAGGGTATATGGCCGTTCGGTAAGCAGCAACCAGCGGCGAAGGTCATTGAACCGGTGTCCTTCAAAAGAGAGTTCCACGGCTCTTTCTCTTCTTACCTCGCTTCTGAAAGCTTCCTGGGACCCCAGAAAGCTGTCATGGACAAAACCTGCTCCGGCCCTTTCCCGGATCACATTTACGGCATCTACGGCGGTCCTGGAATAACCCGGGGCTTTTCCCTGAGGAGAGCCGTATCCTTCCGAGGCTGCTTCGGCATACATCAGGTAAACATCTGCCAAGCGCATATACGGAATATGGATATTCAGGCTGTTCCCGTAGCCATAACCGTCATCATATTTATTGGCCGTACGCGGAATAAACTTGTACAACAGGTATCCTGTACGGCTTCCCGTGCTTACATTGCGATAACTTCCGCCGGTATAGAGATTGGCATAGCGGTTGGCTTCGTCGGGAGTACTTCCCTGTACACATTTGACACCGTCATACACGATGTCGTTATAGAAACGCGGATCGCGGTCTTTCCAGGGATATTCCGGATCATAACCCGATTCGGCATCAGCCCGGGTGATGTCTTTTATAGGCTGTCCGTTTGCCATGCCGTAATAATCGACATAATTGGCCGTAGGCAGAAATTTGACATCCCCGTCGGTAAGAATGGGAGCGGGCTGATACTGCTTGCTTGTACCCCAGTTAGAACCATTGGCATCGAAATAAGGCCCGCGAAAGATCGCTTCGGTACTTCCCGGCATCTGCCAGTTCTGGCTTGAGGTATAAAAATTCTTGTGGTACTCCGAAAAGGGGACCAGTTGATAGGGAGCTTCCCCGCTTTCGCATAATTTGAGGGCTTCGGCAAAAGCATCGGCCGCTTTTTTGCAAAATTCGGGGTTATATGTACTGCTCCCCGTAGATTCCCGGTTCATCAGGGGACTTCCGGCCCAGAGATAGTTTTTCCCGAGGTAGGCCAGGGCCATGATCCTGTTGATGCGCAGATGGTTTTTTCCGAGGGTATTTTTACCCGGAGCCGTATTGTCCCAGTCTACGGGCAACAGGGCGGCTGCCTCCCTGAAATCTTCCGCAGCGCGTTCTGCACATTCGTGATAGCTGAGTCTCGGCAACGTAAGAGGTTCGTTACTCGGCAATACGGTATCGATATAGGGAAGCCCGCCAAAATACTGCATAAACATAAAGTGAAACCATCCCCTGAAGAACAGGAGCTGTCCCTTGATGAGATCCCGCTCTTCATCTGTGGCCTCCGTCATTTTTTCCAGGTTCTCCAGGCCGATATTCGCCTTGCGTATCCCGTACCATCCCAAAGGCCATAACGACTTTGTAAAGCGGTCGTCATTGGTATTGGTATTGTTCCGGTCCATCCACCCGGCCTGCCAGCCGTCGTATTCGGATTGCCACCCCCAGAAATTTCCGTTGTCTATTTTCACTACAAAATGAAAATCCCTGGCAGCAGACTGTATTTCATCTTCTCCCCAATTCCAGGAATTGGTCCAGTATGCATTGGTAAAGTCCGGAATACAGTGATAGAGTTCTTCGGTAAACCCCTGGAAATTGGTAAAGTTCTTGAAAGCTTCATCCTCGGCGATCACCGATTCGTCGGCCCTGTCGAGATAGCTTTCACAGGAGACCAGTATGCACAGGTTCACCGCAATGCATCCCGTCATTATATATTTTAAGTATTTTTTCATGACAAGCAATTTTAAAAAGTGAAATTAACCCCCAGGTTATAGCGTTTTACCGTGGGATATGCGCCCTGGGAAGCCCATCCCGTCCCGGCAAAATTGGACTCCCTGTCATCGGGCATTTTGGTCCAGACATACAGGTTGTTCCCATTGGCATATACCCGTACGTTTTGCAGTCCGAAGCTCTTCACCCATTTGGTATCCGAATCGAAAGTATAGGCTATTTCCACATTTTTAAGCCTCAGGTAAGAACCGTCGAACATGTACCGGTTGGCACTGTTATACCCGCTGGGCGTCGAAAGCCACCTCGGCATGGGGGTCCCGCTGTTCGGGTGGTCCGGGGAGCGATAGTGGCCCTCATCGTAAACCACATGATTCTGGGAGGACAGGCTGGTAAGCACTACCTGCCGGGTTACATTATTTACCCCGTAGAACTGAACAAATCCGCTTAACCCCTTCCAGTTGAATCCTACCGTGGTATTATAGGTGTTCTGGGGTGTGGAGGAGAATCCGTAGGGAATATTGTCGTAAGCGTCTATCACACCGTCTCCGTTGTAATCCACGATGTGATAATTCCCGGGTAGTTTCTGATTGTCGTTGGTGTTGTGAACGGTGCTTGCATAGAGATCGTCCCAGGTGTCGTAATACCCGTTACTCACATAGGAATAGGCCTGACCGATCTGTTTCCCGGACGCTTTCTGGTAATCTGGTAACAATGCAGCATCATCGGCATAGAGAATTTTATCTTTGGCATGGGTCATGTTGAAATTGGCCCATACATTCAGGTCCGGATTGAAACTATAATTAAACTTAAGGTCCAGTTCATAGCCCTGGTTGGTCACTCTTCCCAGGTTGGCTACGGGAGCGTCGGTACCGAAATACGACGGTATGGCCCTGTTGCCCCCGGACACCAGCACATCCGTACGTTTATCCCGGAAAAAATCCACACTTCCCTCTACAAATCCGTTAAAAAAACCGAAGTCCACTCCTATGTTGGTCTTTTTCACCTTTTCCCAGTGCACGTCGGGGTTGCCTACCGAAGCCTCCCTGTACCATACGTAGGGGCTCTGCTCGGCAGATACCCCATTCATGCCCAGCCGGGACCGGCCTCCGTAGGCCCATTGTGACATGTACAGCCATCTTCCAAAAACGTTGTCATCCCCGATCTCCCCGTATGAGGCCCTAACCTTGAGCATGTCTATGAAGGAGAGCGATTGCATGAAATTCTCACCGGAGATCATCCAGCCCACACCTCCCGAAGAGAAAAAGGCAAAACGGTTTTCCTTACTGAACTTTTCCGAACCGTTATACGCCCCGTTGTATTCTATCATATACTTGTTGTCCCAGTTATAGGTTGTCCGGAACACCCAGTCTTCACGGTAATGAGGGATCTCGCTTCCCGTGGCGTTCTCATTCCGGTTAAAGAGCCCCATAGCGGTTATATTGTGCTTTTCTCCCAGTGTTACGGCATAGTTCAGTTGCAACTGGTAAAACAGCTTCCGCCATGTGGCATTATTGTCTACGGTACCTGCACTGGAGCTCCATTTTACGCCTTCCTGGAAATCGAAACGGTTACTGTCGTCATAGCTTTGCTTATAAATGGCCTCTCCCGTTTCCGGATCGATCCATTTTCGTTGTGTATCGTTATAGAGGTCGTTCACCCCCCGGTCTATCTCAACAAAAGTATTGTCGAAGGCAAAGGTCCCTTTGAAGTTGAGGCCTTTTATCAGCATGCCGAGGTCCTGGTCTACGGTAAAATCAGTGGTAAGTCTTGTAGTGGTCCGGTATTGAATACCGCTTATGGCAAGTGCCAGTACGGAATTTTCGGCCTTGCCTTCATTCGGGGCATAATATCCCCAGGAACCATCGGAATAACGGGGCAGGAATACATCGGGAGCCGTGCTGTACGCGGCCAGCCACATGCTGTATTCACCTCCTGTTGCCCCCCAAGGGCTCTTCTTCACGCCATAGGAACCCGCCAGGTTGACCTTGAATACGGTGGAATTGGTCAGCTGGAAATCCAGGTTACTACGCACATTAAGCCGGTTATAGCCATACCCGGGATCATAACCGCGACTATTGTCATACTGCCTCATCAGGTCTCCTTCGCGAAGAAAATCGGCACCGGCAAAATATTTTACGAACTCCGAACCTCCGGCTACATTGACATTGGCGTTATAGGACATGGTGTAATCCCTGAACAGGGTATCGGCCCAATCCACATTCGGATAGCGTTCGGCTTCTTCCGGATTGGCGGGGAACCTGTATTTGTCTATGGTCTCCTGCGGAAGATAATCGCCCCAGCTGTTAGGGGACAGTCCCAGTTCATTTTCGATAACCTCGTTCCGTATCCTGAGCGCGTCATACGCATCGTATTTACCGGGCAGCTTGGAAGGTGCCTTCACCGTGGTATTGACCCTTGCCCTGATCGTGGCCTTCCCTTCTTTGCCCCTTTTGGTGGTGATCAGTATAACCCCGTTGGCACCCCTTACTCCATAGACCGCGGTAGCCGAAGCGTCTTTAAGTACTGAAATGGATTCTACCGAACCGATGTCCACGCTGGTCATGGGACGTTCTATTCCGTCTACAAGGATCAGGGGGGACGAATTATTCCACGTACTGGTTCCCCTGATCAGTATTTCCGGGTCTTCCTCTCCGGGCATACCCGTACTGGCCGAGGTAACAACACCGGGAACATTCCCGGTGAGTGCGGCCCCGATATTGGACACCCCGCCGGCACGTTCGAGCACTTCACCCTTGGTCTGGGCCACTGCGGCCACTACACTGGCTTTCTTCTGTTTTCCGTACCCGATGACCACCACCTCATCGAGCTGGGTTTCATCCGGGGTCATGGTGATGTTGATCTCGGGACCACTACCGGCACTCCGTTCGACCGTTACAAAACCGATGTAACTGAATACCAGGACTACTTCTGTGGAAGGTACTTCTATCTCATATTTCCCATCCATATCGGTAACGGTCCCCAAACCGGGAACATCTTTCACAACAACATTAGCTCCCGGGATCCCCAGGCCATCTTCCGATGAAACGACCTGCCCCCTTATCCTTATCTGCTGATCGGGAGACGAGCTCGTCACCGAAACCTTCCCCGGGCTTCCGTCTTCGTTAAAGTAATACAGGCTGCCGGCCAGGATCTCATTCGTGTTTCCCACACAGACCAGGTACAGCAGTAACATCTTTAACCACATTCTTGGTAATAGTAGTTTCATAAATTAAAATTCCATTGGTTAGTAATTAAGGATTAAACAGACCGCCTGCAACGGGACACGGACCGTTTTTTGCCATTCGACATCAATAGGGTGTATACGCCACGAAAACGTTATAGTTTTTTAAGCCCTGTGGTTCATCTTCTTCCCTGTTCAATGAACCAAAAGACACCCTGAGACATCATCCGGAAATATCAGGGACAAAAGGCCAAATAGGCTTTATATTAAAAATTGTAATAACTACACTTAATGAAGAAGGCAAAAAATTAACAGATCTAAACATGGTCGGCTGGTTATTGGTAACTTATTTTAGTGGTGTAAACAATGTAAAGCTTGTAGTGATCACAACTCAAAAATCACATTTCCGGTCCCGTGCAGTACCTGTAAAACCGCTTTATTGGTTTTACCGTATTTTGGACAGGATAAAAGTATCACGAGAAGGAAAATAAGGGTATTCCGTAAGTTACAATTCCTTTTCGGTAGGTTACAACATTTTACAAAATGCCAATATATGTAGTATTTTACCTGCACAATATAAAGAACAGGCATCAAAAAGTGTTTGCCCGCTAAACTCTGCCATGTTTAAAAAAGTGGTTCCCCCTTCTGCTGCTCCCTATTGCTTTTCGTTATAAGATACCCGGATCATAAATTGAAAAAGCCATACATTCAATAATAACGCCTTGAAAAAACACACAATAAAATCATAATCCGTATTTTTTTATTTAAAAAATTGCGAATATTAAAAAATAAAAATACCTTGTAGTCATAAAAACTATATGAAATATCATCCCTATTCCGAAAGTTATGGATGAAGTCTAAGCCCAGAATAATTATTTATGGCAGCACATACAAAAATCAGGAGGCGTGAACCATTATCTTTTTCATCCTGCACCGGCAGGGTTCTTTTACGGAAGCTTGTCCCTGCCCTTTTGTTTTGTGTACAGACGGTATGGCCGCAATCCGGAAAATTGTATTCTACAGATGCCGAGCTTTCCAGCAGCCTGATAAACCAGGTGTTCCAGGACTCCAGGGGAAGTATCTGGATACTCACGCAAGACGGGGTAAATTGTTATGACGGTGCCAAATTCAGAAAGTTCGAACATTCGGAAAACAATGCGTCTTCTCTTCTGCATAATTATGCCCGCGTGGTTTTTGAGGACAGTTCGGGGCGTCTTCTGTTCGGTTTCTTCGACGGGCTCCAGATCTACGATTACGACACACAATCCTTTAGACAAATCCCCTTATACACATGGGACAAGGTTGAGTTGCAGCCGCATGTGACTTCCATCACCGAGCGGAAGAACGGAGATATCCTGATAGGCACTTCGGGGTTCGGAATATTTGTATTGAGTGAAGAAAGGGGGCTTCTTTCCGCTATCCAGAAGCCACAGCTGAGCAACTCGGGATTTATCCACAAACTTTTTGAAGACGATATGCAGAACTTGTGGATACTCAGCCAGGACCAGGGGCTTTTTAAAGTTTCCCCCAGCCGGGAAATACATCAGTTTTTCGATACCCGTCCCGGGGAAGGAGGCATTTCCGATATATGTCAGCACAGAAACGGGAATATTTATGCCAGTAACCTCCATGACGGGCTGTTCGAATACGATAAAGGAACAAACTCCTTCAGCCCTGTAACAAAGCGGCTTCCTGTGAAAACACTATATGTCAACAGGGAAAACGATATTCTGATCGGCACGGACGGCGAAGGTATCAGGTTATTCGACCCCGAAACCGGACAAATAAACGATCTGAACCCCGGCATCAACCGGTTTGATTTTTCAAAAACCAAAATCCATTCCATAACCGAGGACCAGGCGGGAAATCTATGGGTAGGCATCTACCAGAAAGGCGTGATGCTCATCCCGTATGCATCAAAAAATTTCCGGTATATCGGTTATCAGTCAGCCAAGAACAACACCATCGGGTCCAATTGTGTGATGTCTGTGTTTAAAGACCATAAAGGAGTGGTCTGGGTCGGTACGGACGGAGATGGTCTATACGGCGTAACTCCGGACGGCAGGCAGCTGGCTCATTTTGCGCCACCGGGTGCTCCGGCTTCCATCATGACTATATATGAAGACTCGGAAAACCGGTTATGGGTGGGCTCCTACCTGGAAGGACTGGCCCGTGTAGACCGAAAAACGGGGATATTTCATTATGGTGCTAATTCGACTGAGCTGCCCGGGAATGTTTATGCCATTACGGAAGACCAGGATAAAAACCTGTGGATCGGCTCTATGGGAGGGGGATTATTTTTGCGGGACCCGATAACCGGCCGATTCACCAATTACTGTAATTCCCCGAACGGGAAAACCGGGGATCATCTCAATAACAAGTGGATAAACTGCCTGTTGCATACGGGTGACAACAGGCTTTATATCGGCACCTATGACGGACTAAGCTGCCTCGACCTTGAGACAAAGTCGTTCCTAACTACATACGGCACCAACCACATACTCGGCCAAACCATTATCTATGCCCTGTACGAGGATAACAAAAAGAACCTTTGGATCGGAACTTCCGAAGGCTTGTACTGCAAACCCGAAGGTCGTGATGATCTGAAAAAATACACTGTGGCAAACGGCCTTCCCAGCAATTTTATCTGTGCCATTAAAGGAGATCGTGAAAATAAGCTGTGGATAAGCACACATCACGGAATTTCAAAATTCGACCCCAAAAAACAACAATTTTTCAATTACTATCTCCAGGACGGGCTCCAGGGCAATGAGTTCAGCAAAGGGGCCGCCCATTCGGGCCATTCCGGGCACCTCATCTTCGGAGGGACGAACGGCATAACACTTTTCTCCCCGGAGCTCATTACCGATGAAGAAAAAACACCCCGGGTCAAAATTACGGCCTGCTATGTAGAGAACAGGGAAGTCAGAAAAGGCATAAAATCGGGAGCCTATGATATTATAAGCCAAAATATTATGGAATCCGATACGATCAACCTGTCGCACCGCGACAATACTTTCAGCCTGGAACTTGCCACCACAAATTTTATTGCGCCCGAGAAAATCGTCTATCATTATTCGCTGAATCAGAATGAGTGGGTTAGCCTCAGAAGGGGAGTGAACACCATTACATTCAATGACCTGCTTCCCGGAAACTATACCTTCAGGGTCAGGGCCGAAGAAAACAAGCTGTTCTCACCCCCCAGGGAGATCACTGTCGTTATTCACCCGCCCTGGTATGCCACTGCAGGAGCAAAAACCGGTTATGCCGTTTTTATTGTACTTATGGGGCTTTTAATCTACAAGCAGATCCGCCAGCGCTACAAAACCCGGGAAAAGATCAGGAAACAACAGTATGAAAACCAGGTAAACGAGGCAAAACTGCAGTTTTTTGTCAATATTTCCCATGAAATAAAAACACCTATATCACTTATCATCAATCCGGTGAATAAGCTCATCCGCCAGGACAGCAGCAAGGAACGGCAAAAAACATACAAGACCATACAGCGAAATTCGGAGCGTATCCTCCGTTTGACCAACCAGTTGATTGACGTGCGGAAAATGGACAAAGGACAGATATCCCTGAACTTTCAAAAAACGGAGATCATCGGCTTTATTCAAAAGGTGTGTACCCTCTTCAAAGATCAGGTACGATCCAAGAACATCCTTTTTGAATTCAAACACGATATGGATCTCCTCTATATGTATATCGATCCCGGGTATTTTGACAAGGTCATTCAAAACGTTCTTTCCAATGCCTTTAAATTCACGCCGCACCACGGTTCAATCTGCATAAAACTGGAAAAAAGGTCCGATAAGGGTGAAGACCGTGTGCGAATAACCGTAAGTGACAGCGGAACCGGCATAAAGCCCGGGGAAACGGAACGTATATTCAACCGTTTTTACCAGGACCCGGATAACACGACCGTAGAAGGGACGGGAATAGGCCTGCACTTTACGCGCTCCATCGTTTCCCTGCATCATGGCAGGATCTGGGCAGAAAACAACAGTACTCCGGGAGAAAAGGGAGCGGTTTTTATCATGGAGATCCCTCTGGAAGCGCATTATTTCAAGCTTCCTTCCTCGCCTGCCCGAGAAGTATCCTTATGTGATTACCAGCCAAAAAGAGAGCCGTACATCACTCACTTTTCCCGGGAAACGGATGAAAATGATGTGGCAAGATCAAAGACCAGGTACAGTATTCTTATTGTAGATGACGATAAAGATATCCGTAATTACCTCCGCAAAGAGCTTGCCTCCCTGTATCATGTTGCCGAATGCAGCAATGGCAAGGAGGCGCTTGCCCGTATCCTGCAAAAAAATCCGGACCTGGTCATTAGCGACATAAAAATGCCCGAAACCGACGGGATCACCCTGTGCAAAAAGATCAAACAGAACGTCAATATAAATCATATCCCGGTGATCCTGCTTACTGCAAGAACGACCGTAAACGACAATATCAAAGGATTGTCCATGGGCGCCGATGTGTATCTCTCCAAGCCCTTTAATATCGAGATACTTAAAAAGACGGTCCATAACCTCATAAAAAACAGGGAATTGCTTAAAAACATATTCAGCGGGAACCAGATCAAGGAGAGCCATCTTTATAAGATCAATATCAAATCGGCAGACGAGAAACTATTGCAAAAGGCCACGCAATTCATCAATGACAATATCGACAACCCGGAACTCAACGTGGAGATGATGGCGGCAGAGATCGGTATCAGCCGGGTACATTTATTCAGGAAACTAAAGGAGCTTACCAATCAGTCTCCCCGCGATTTCATCAAAAACATCCGTCTGAAACAGGCCGGGGAACTACTGACCTCCAAAAAACTGAGCATTACGGAAGTGGCTTATGCCACAGGGTTTTCAAACGTTTCCAAATTCTCTTCCGGCTTCAAGGAGTTCTATGGCATGCCTCCTTCCGCCTATAAAGGCCGGACGGAAACCGTTAAGAATGTTTAACTTTATCACCCTTGGCCCGCCGATTAGCTGCGTTTTAATTTTAACCGGGCATCCAGGGCGTACGAATGTCCTTTTTCGGTTTTAAATTTTATACGCTGACCTTTGTAATGTAAGTTGCATTCGTTCCCGGATCCGGAAAAAACCTCAACCCCTGTCAACATACCGTTTTTCCAGGATACGGACAGTTCAAAGCCTCCCCTGGCACGAATCCCTTTTATTGATCCCGAAGGCCATGCATCGGGCAGGGCGGGCAAAAGGCGGATCTCCTCTTCATCCGACTGCATGAGCATCTCAATAACTCCTGCCGCGCCCCCGAAATTTCCATCGATCTGAAACGGCGGGTGGGCGTCCAGCAGGTTCGGGTAGGTGCCCCCTCCTCCACCGTAATTCGTTTTTCGCGCACCGTCGGGTGCTACATAGGTCAGCAGTTGCCGGAACAGTTTATAGGCGCGGTTGCCGTCCCAAAGCCTGGCCCACAGGTTAATGCGCCAGCCCTTTGACCATCCTGTGGTCTCATCGCCCCTGATCTCAAGGGTTTTACGGCAGGCATCCGCTAGTTCAGGCGTTTTTTCCGGGTTTATCTGCTGTCCCGGGTATAGGCCGAATAAATGGGATTGATGACGGTGTTGCGGCTCCGCGTCTTCCCAGTCGTGATACCATTCCTGCAGGTTTCCCTTTTTTCCGGTTTTATAGGGATACATCCGGTTCATGGCGGTTTTCAGGCTATCCCTGAACTCCATATCCGAACCGAGCTCTTCCGATGCCTTTATGACCTGGGCAAAGCACTCCCTGATCATGGCGAGGTCGGAAGTGGCTCCATAGAGTGTTGCCCCCTTAAAGCCATCCGGCGTAAGATATACATTCTCCGGGGATGTGGACGGTGAAGTGACCAGGTAGCCCTGTTTATCCTCCACGAGCCACGCCAGGCAGAATTCCGCTGCACCCTTCATCAGCGGGTAGGCATATTCCTTTAAAAAATTCCGGTCCCCCGTGTATAGATAATGGTCCCAGAGATGGGTCACGGCCCAGGTCCCTCCCATATTCCAACATGCCCATACCGGTTCTCCCTTCCCGAAGTCGCCTACAGGGTTGCTCATGGCCCAGATATCCGAATTATGGCACGCGGCCCATCCCTGATCCACCCCGTAAAATGTCTTTGCCGTGACTTTCCCGGTCCGGGCAAGGTTGCCGATAAACGACAGGAAAGGATCGTGCATTTCGGTGAGGTTGGCAGATTCCGCCAGCCAGTAATTTTCCTCCGCGTTAATATTCATCGTGTAGTTACTGCTCCAGGGCGGCCGTATATGGGGGTTCCATATCCCCTGTAAATTCGCAGGTACTCCCCGGGTCCTGGAACTCGATATCAGCAGATAGCGGCCGTATTGAAAATAAAGTGTTTCAAGGGCTTTGTCTTCCGCCCCGGAAGTATATCGTTTTAATCGTTCATCGGTAGGTAAGCCGGGAGTTTCACTTCCTTCCAGGTTTAGCGTCACCCGCTTAAAAAAGGACTGGTAATCCTGCAGATGTTCCTGCTTTAGAGCCCGATAGCTTTTTGCAGAAGCATCGGCAAGTTGTTTTTGTGCAATGGCTTTATGATCAACTCCCTCTTTTGCCGGGTCTTTATCAAAACCGTTGAAACTGGTGGCCATGGACACCAACACTATCGCCTCATCGGCATTTTTTACCTGTATGGTACTGTCTGTTACTTTTACGGTACCGCCCCTGTTCACTACCTTAAAATAAGTTGAAAAACGAGTACCGCGGTCTTTATCGAAACGAACGGGGTTTTCATCGGGCCAGTAATTCGGGCTTGTGTGGTATGGGGCATAACCGTTTACCTTCAATACTCCCGTACTGCCCGTACTTTCGTATTTGAGCAGGCTTTGGAATTTCACATCAAAACTCAAAGCCCCTTTTTTACTGCCTGACAGCCTGACGACCATTACCTTATCCGGGTGGGAAACAAAGTATTCGCGGGTGTAACGGATTCCGTTCAGGTTATATCTCACCCGCGAGACCGCCCGGTCTATATCCAGTTCCCTACGGTAATTCTCAGCATCTCCCTGATGCCTGAAATCAATGTACATGGTCCCCAGAGGAGCATAGGACTGGGAAAACTTTCCCTGGATTTTTCTGTTCAGCCGCTCTGCCCGCCGGTAGTCTTCCGCTTTCAGCGCTTCGCGGATCTCCGGGATATGTTTATGCGCTTCCGGGTTCATATAAAGGTCCACCGGTTCGCCGGACCACAGGGTGGCATCGTTCAGGTATATCTTTTCGGATTGGACCCCACCAAAAACAGACGCCCCGTGCTTTCCGTTTCCCAGAACAAGTGTTTCTTCGAAATGGGTCGCCGGCCGGTCGTACCACAAGACCATATCCGGTTGTGAAAAGGCCATCCCCGGGCCAAGCAATATAATGGGAAGCAGAAGTTTTAGAACGCGAATCATTTTTTACGTATTATATATTTATTTTCCGGACTACCACAACTACTCCGAAAATTTCCAATAATCAAAATACAAAATTTTACTTGATGCTTTTCCCTTGAAGACAAAATATACATCATGTACACCTTTTACGTTTTCCACATGAGTTGATACCAGCGCCCATCTGTCATCTCCGCCCGTAAGGGGAACATCCACCGTTCCTAACAGCTTCCCGTCAAGGCTGTCCACCCTGATCTCCATACGTACCTGCCCGTTATGAACGGTTCCCGTTCTCGCCGTAAATCCTGAGGGGCCTGTTTCCCTGAAGTCCACATCCCTGACCTTGATATAGGCATTGTTCTGCATGGCTGTTATAAAAACACCTACCACATCATTTTCCATGGATTTGACACCTTCGGACCAGGCTATGGTTTCTGCTTCGGTCTTGATATAAGGGTTAAGGGTTTTCAAACTTTTTTCTATACCGTCGGTCATTTTCATTTGTACTATAGAACCATCTTTTTCGAATTCCGCTTTTTCAACCGCAACAGAACGTGTAAATCCGCTTCCGCCGGGCAAAGCGCCATTGTGATAAAAAAAGTATGTATTTCCTTTGAAATCCACAACACCGGGATGGTTTGTAAAAGCCCCGCCTTCAGTTGGCATTACCACTCCCCTGTATTTCCAGGGGCCTGTTACACTATTAGCGGTAGCATATCCGATATGTTCGGGCAATGGGCCCGCTGCAAAAAACATATAGTACAGCCCGTTGCGTTTATACAACCAGGGGCCCTCCTCATAAGTGGTAGGCCTGCGGGGGTTTTCCTCCCCTTCCCGCTTTCCGAAGGATTCTACCGTATTGGGAAACTGCTCTATTTCCCCTTGAATGGAGATCATATCCTCGTTCAGTTTGACATAATAACAGACCGGGTTTCCCCACATCAGGTAAGCCTGGCCATCGTCATCCACAAAAACAGTAGGGTCGATATCAGCCATACTATTGCTGATCAGAGGTTTGTCCAAAGGATCAATAAAAGGGCCATAAGGGCTGTCTGCCACCGCTACTCCTATACCGTTTTTATTGTCCCTGTCGGTAACCGGCACATACATATAGAATTTGCCATCCCGCTCAATGCACTGCGGAGCCCAGGCATTCATCTTGCCCCAGCTAAAGTCCTTATAGGACAGGACTGCCCCATGATCTGTCCAGTTGACCATATCTTCGGTAGTGTACAGCCTCCAGTCATTCATGGTAAACCAGGTGGATCCGTCTTCGTCGTGAGAGGTATAAAGATAGAGCTTGTCATGATATACCATCGGAGCGGGATCGGCCGTATAACTGGTCTGAATAATGGGGTTTTGAGCATTAGCCAAACCACAATGCACAATGAATAGTATGAAAGCGGTGATTTTTTTATAGCTGAATTCCATGGATCTCCGGTTTTTATTGAGCTAATACAAATCCTCCTTTGGATTGAATGGTCAGTTGTAACGTTCCGTTACGGGAAACTTTTATTTTTTCCATGTACGTTTCCCTGTCCTTATTGTCATTATATATGGTCACTGTTTTTCCGGCAAACATGGGCAGGCTTAATTTTAGCTTTTTGGCCTTGTCTTCGGCATTCACACCTGCGACATACCATTTTTCCTTATGCCTGCGGGCAAGGACACTGTATTTGCCCGGATAACCGTCAATATACAGGGTTTCATTCCAGGTGGTAGGGACCTTTTTCATAAAATCGATCTCAAACCCGGGAACATCGGTAAGGTTATCCGGAGTCAATGCAAACATTTGTACCGGGTTCTGGAAAAGAATACTTGTGGCTAGCTGGAACCCATCGGTGGTTAAGCGTTTTTGTCCTTTTTTGTTTCCTTTATTGAGGTATTTATTCAGTATAACGCCTCCGAACTCCATACTGGCCACACTGTTCCGAATAAAAGGATGAAGGCTGGCATAGAAGGCCTCCTTTTCGCGCGTATCCTGAACAAAAACCAGCATTTCAGAGGCGAGGACCGCTTCGCTCCCCACAAAATTGGGGAACATTCTCTCCCAACCCCTCGGAAGCGTGGCCCCGTGAAAAATGATCATCAGGCCATAATCATTGGCATCGGAAAGGATATCTTCGTACAGGCGCATGGTTTCTTGCTTGTCACCACCAAAGAAGTCCACTTTCAAGCCTTTAACTCCTACTTTTTTAAGCCATTTCATTTCTTCCTTTCTGGAAATGGAGGTATTCATTTTGTTTAAAGGTGTCATAAAGGCATCGTTGGCAGTGCCGTTGGAGTTATACCACAAAAAAACGTCCACTCCTTTAGACCGGGCATAGCTGACAAGTTCTTCCATTTTTTCATAGCCGATCTCCCTGTCCCACCAGGCATCTATGAGTATATATTCAAAATTCAATGCCGCTGCCAGGTCTATGTATTTTACCTGGTCGTCGTAATTCATACTGGGGTCCTGCCAGATGATCCAGCTCCATGTACCCCGGCCGTATTTGTAATCTTCAGACGGTTCATAGAGGGGGTCGACCACATCAAACGGGATGGTGGTTTCCACTATGGGTTTTAATGTTTCCCCAACGGTAATGGTCCTCCAGGGGGTCACTCCCGGAAGCCCCAACTGTGCGCCTGTACTTCCGAAACCGTTATTTTGTTCCGGGGAAGGATAGTCAACAGTATACACGCCGTTGGTATAGCGGCTTAAATGCGAAGCGGTGTACAGGCTCCGTGCCCCGGTCTCCGAAACCAGGGCCCAGCCGCGTTCCCCGATATGAAAAAGCCCGGGGAACACATAACCTCCTGCGGAGTTATTCTCGCTCATGGCGGCATCGGGATCGTAGCCGCTCTCGTAACTCGGGGCCGTACGGGCAAAACCGGTCATGGGTTTCATCATGGGCGATAAAAATGTGGTGGTAAATCCGGGAAACCTGAAACCGGTAATTTCCCGCTCCACTACACAGGCTCTGGTTTTCCCCCACACCGGCAACTCGTAACGGAAGGCAATATCGTTATCACTTACCCGGAATACTATGGAAATCATCTTATCCGCTTTATTCTTCAGGGTGTATTTCAGTGTATTTGCCTTATAGGATATTTCCGATCTCTTTATCCTGTCCTGTGTGTATTCTTTTTCCACTTCCCCTTCGGATGATTCCACGAAACTCAGGCCGGAGGTAAAATCCCCCTCATTGGTCATAAGTCCCAGGGGAGAGTTTTCCAGAAAAGATTGTCCCTTATAGGTTACATTATACAAAGCTTTGCCCTTATTGACCGATACCTCGACCTCCAGGTTTCCGTCCGGACCGGAAACCGAGATGTTATTTTGTGCGTGGGCTACTATGGAGAGCACGAGGCCACATAAAACAAGTATTCTTTTCATATATGTTTATTTATGGACGGATGACCGAAGACAGGTTGCCGAAGCATACACCCGTCATCGGTCACCCGTCCCTTAAATTTTTTGCACGTCCGGGAACCGGGCATCAAAACGGAACGGCGTCGTTTGCGGATGTGGCATACAACCCTATCAGTGCCCCTGTGAAGCCTCCTGCTACATTGGTCGATAAAATATCCCCCGAAACCGTGCCTCCCAGGTTTTTAAATCCGGAACCGTCAATGGCATAGTTGAAACGGTACTCGTCTCCATCAGCGTCTACCTGTAATTTTACCGGTTTTTCGATATCTATTACCGTACTTGCAAGGATCTCCGAACGGGCCTGGCTATCTCCCCTGTCTTTTCGGGTTCTTTCCAGCAGCAGCACGTAGTCCTTTCCCTTTCTGGTGATACCGAATACATAATTGGAAGATTCGTTTTGCAAACAGACAATACCGGCCAGGTCTTTCCCCGAGCGCGGTTTGTAATCCATGGTGGTGGTGAAAGAGAAAGTATTGTGTTGTTGCCTGTAAAAAAGGGTGGACGTAGGTTTCAGTTCCTTGATGTTCGTGTCAAAAGGTTTGATCTGCAAGCCGTTCTTCACCTTTGAGATAAAGGCTTCGCGGGGCCCTCTCAACCCGATCCAGCGATAATCGAGATTTTCCGAAGAAAAATCTTCTTCATAAGTGAAGTTCCCATTGGGGAAATAGCCTTCCTGTCCCGTTTTATTGACCACGCCTTCGGGCATCTTCAGTTTGGGTTGTATAGGGACCAGGCCGTTTTCAAAAACCGGGAATTCCCCGGACCAGTCCACGGGTAAAATAAAGGTTTCCCGGCCCGTGTTTACCCTGTCTTTCTCATTGGGGCGAACGGCCAGGAAAACACCATAATATTTGTTGTCCGGCCCCATGATCAGGTCGGCATGGCCTGCCCAGTCCACTTTATTTTTACGTTTTTTCGGGAAATACCTCTGGGTAAGTATAGGATTAGAAGGTGCCGGTTTATACGGGCCTTTGGGGCTGTCGCTTACAAAGATCACCTCGCTGTGGTTACCTCCGGTGCCTCCTTCGGCGCACATCAGATAATAACGGCCGTCTTTTTTATAGATATGGGGGGCCTCTATCCATATCGGTTTTTTGGAAAGGTCCACACCTCCGTTAACGATGATCTTGTCCGTACCGGGAATGACCCGGTCCTTTTCCACATCGTACTCCCAAACCTTGATTACCCGGTGGCCTTCGTAAAGCGCCTCTTCCGGAGCATCGTTGTGCACTACATAAGCCCTGCCATCATCATCAAAGAAAATAGAAGGATCAATCCCGTTAAACTGTAATTTTATCGGTTCACTCCACCCCTGTTCCGGGTCTTTGGTTTTTACCACGATGTTGCCCAGGCCGCCTGCAAAAGCCGTGGTGATCATATAAAAGGTATCATTGTTCGGATTATACGTAATCCCGGGAGCGTAAACCCCCTGGCTTATCCCGGTATCGTGTACATCCAACTGGGAGGTTCTGTCCAGTACATGGCCGATCTGTGTCCAGTTCACCAGATCTTTGGAATGAAAAACAGGTACCCCGGGAAACATCGCAAATGAGGAGCACACCATATAGTAATCATCTCCTTTCCGGGTGATGGCAGGATCGGGATAACAACCCTGTAATATGGGATTATAGAACTCATCCTCTTCCAGGGGATGGTCTTTATAGACCTGGTCATTTCCCGAATATACCGCCCCGGAGAATACCGGGAAATTCTTTTTTTGTCCATGGGCTCCGAAAGAAAGGAATCCGGCCATAATGATCAAAAGTATCGTGTATCTGTTTTTCATGGGTTATATTGAATTAATTTCTGATTTAATATACTGTGGAAATTTTGCTTATTTCTGTAGATCCATGCCCCAGACGGAAAGCATTACTTCTGCATATCTCTTACCCAACTCCCTGTATCCTTCGGCAGAGAAATGTAATCCGTCGCTAATAGCTTCACATCCTTCGGACGAAACGATATGTGCCGTCGGAATGGTTTGGGGCAGGGTTTTAATGATGGCATTCATGCCTGCACATTTCCCTCCCTGCTCCCCGCTTACCAGTTCGCCGGCAAGAAGCGGGGTTTCTTCTGCTTTCAGCCTGAGATCTTCCAGCAGATTATCGTAAACGGTTTTTACTTTCTCCGGCCAGGATGTATCTCCCGTATCGGACTCGCCCTGATGCAGCAGAATTCCCTTGATTACTCCTTTTTTCCGGGCCAGTTTTGCCATTTCCACCAGGCGTTCGTAAGGATTTCCGTCATAGGTTTTGACCATGTTCTTCAACCAATCGGGTGCGTCGGATACATAAGACTGATAATTGTCTTTATCGAACAGTTCGATCTTACAGCCTCCTACGGAGACATTAATGACTCCAATACGGATATTCTCCGGTAGCCTGTCTACAAGTGCACGGCCGAAATAATCGGAGGGTGTCAAACCCGTATTACAACGGCAAAGCGGCGGGCGGGCCGTGTACCATTCTCCTTTTTTTCTCCCGAGATCGGGACAGTCTACGGCAGACAGCATACGAAAACGATCGTTGACCTCAGTGGTATCCACAGTTTCAAAACGGGCATGTCCTTCCATGTTGGACTGGCCAAAAGCCAGAAATATGTAGAAATCGGGGTCCTGGGCAAAAGTCTTGCAGCCAAACAGAAGTATAACTATACAGCTTATAAAAGTATATAATGATCTCATTGATATGTGTACTAAAATCAGATTTTCAATATTCCCATACCTGGGAGAATCTATATTATCTAAACAGCAAAGGTGCGAATTGATACAGGCTGCGGCGCCAGCTTTGAAACTCATGCGCCGTACCGGGCGAAACATAAAAGCGGGTGTTCATGCCTGCCTTCTTAACTGCTTCGGTGTTTTTCCTGGGGTCGCCCCAGGGACCTCTTCCCGGATTTTCGAGTTCCTTACTTCCGTAGCTTACAAATAACAGTTTTACATTCTTTTTAAAATCCGGATGTTCTTTCAGGTCGTCCGGACTAATGCTTCCGCCACTAAAAAGGCCTACGTATGAAAATACATCCGGATTGGCAAGCGTGATGATCCGCGTTTCCATTCCGCCCATGGAAAGACCTGCCATGGCACGGTTATCCCGATTGGCGAGGGTACGGAAATGCGTATCGACATAAGGGATCAACTCATCTATAAGTACGGGTTTGAAAAGGGGTAATATCAAATTCATTTAATTTTCCGAACTCGATATCATTGGTCATCCCGTAAGTCATTACGATGATAAAGGGCTTTGTTTTTCCTTGAGCGATCAGGTTGTCCATGATCAGATTAGCGTGACCCTGATTGGGCCAGGAGGTTTCATTTTCGCCAAAGCCGTGTTGCAGATACAAGACCGGATACTTTTTTGAAGGATCGGTATCATACCCCGGAGGAGTATACACATAAGCCCTGCGGGAAGTGTTGGTGCTTTCGGAAGGAAACAGTATCTGATGTACATGCCCGTGTGGGACGTTTTTTAATGCATAAAAGTCCTGGTCGCGGGCCGGCACATCCACACCGCTCCCCCATCTGACGGCCCCGTAATAATAGCGCGAACCGGGATCGGGAACGGAGGCGCCGTCTATGTTTAACTGGTAGTAATGAAACCCTTCATCCTGGGGAGCAGACTCTCCTGTCCAAACGCCGTTTTCATCTTTTACCAGGTCGTATTTTACCCCGCCGATATCCAGTTGCACTTTTTGGGCTTCAGGCGCTTTGATACGGGCACGTACCCTTCCTTCGGAATTAACCTGCGGATATTCCTTTCCGGGCTGGTTAGTCACAGCGGGTTTAAAATCTTCCTTTACCGTCGCATGGCCTTCGGTTTGTCCAAAGCCCCATGTGCTGATTAAAGCCAGCAGCAATACTAAAAGGTATGATTGGTTTTTCATTTTTTTAAGGTTTTTATAGGGTTGCAATTGTTATAAATCTTCTACAGTGTTTTTAATTGATTGTAACGGCTTCATTTTTTAAATCGCGAACATCCGAACTATTTCCATAATAAATTTCGTATTTCCCGGGGGTAATGGCCATTTTACGCTGGTTCACATCATAAAATTCAAATGAAGACGGCGGCAGGTCTATGGTGACCCGCTTTGTTTTTCCCGCATCTATTTCCACACGCTGAAATCCTTTGAGCGTTTTAACAGGCGCATCTTCCGTATCGTTCACTTTTTTAACATATACCTGCACTATTTCGGTCCCTTTCCGGTTTCCCGTGTTTGTTACCGGGATACTGATCTGAACTGTCTCTCCCGAACTGATCCCGGATGTACTCAATTCGGCCTGTCCGATCCTGAATTCCGTGTAGCTTAATCCATAACCAAACGGGAACAGGGCGTCCTCCATATACCGATAGGTTCTTCCCGCCATCGAATAATCTTCAAAATCCTTCAACTGATCGGAACTTTTATAGAAGGTTACAGGTAATTTGCCGGACGGATTATAGTCTCCGAATAATACATCGGCAACGGCCTGCCCGCCGGACTCTCCCCCGTACCAGGCCTGGAGAATGGCGTCGCATGTTCCGGTCTCGGGGGTTAAGGCAATGGCAGAGCCGGAACAATTCACAAAAACTATTTTCTTCCCGGCTTCTTTCAGTGCCTTGAGGCAATTGCGCTGGACCAGGGGAAGTTCGATATCGGTGCGATCGCCGTTTTTAAAACCGGGATAGGAAACAGGCATTTCTTCTCCTTCGAGTTTCGTGGAAAGTCCGCCCACAAAAACTACGGTGTCCACACCGCGAAGCTTATGGAGCAGTTCCGTATAATCTACATCTACCTCCCGGCCAAAATTGAACTCAATATTGGCCTGCCAGTCATTCTGCTGGGCATACAAAATTTCTATTTTATATGTTTTTCCTTTTTCTCCCTTCAAGGGTACCCTTGAAGGGAGAGTTCGCCAGTTGCTGTATTTTTGTACGGACTCCCCGTTTACCCGTAATTCGAAGGCTCCTGTAGCCCCGCCCTTGAACACGATCTCTTCGTCCTTCGCAGCTTTGAACTCGGTTTCATACCGGGCTGAAAACCCTTCCAGCTTTACCCCGGGGGCAAATTCGTGCTGTCCTGCGGTGGTGAGCTTAATGGGATATGTAATTTGCTGTACCGTAACAACATTTCCCGAACGATCACTGCTGTTCCAATAGGTGGCCTTGAACCCGCTTTTACCTTCGAATGAGCATTCGGGGAAATAGCTTTCGGTGACTTTATTCTCCACGAGGTCACAGCCCTTGTCATAAATGATCCTACCGGAAGAAATTTTCGACTTTATCCCGTCCAGGATCGTAATAGTACGGACGGGAGTCCCGTTGTAGTTTCCCCAGAGCACGGGAGCATCGTCTGCATTCGGGCCTATTACGGCGATCTTATCCACAGTCTTTTTTAACGGAAGGATATTGTTTTTGTTTTGGAGCAAGGTCATGGATCTCCGGGCCATATCCAAAGCCAGTTGCCTGTGTTCTTCATTGTTCACTACTGAAATGGGGATCTTTGTCCACGGGACAAGATCATCAGGATCCATTTCACCGAGATCGAAGCGGCCTACGAGTACCCTTTTTAACCGGGTGTCGATATCTTCCTCTTTGATGAGCCCGCGTTCTACGGCTTCGGGAAGTAACTTGTAGTTGTGGGCATTCCACTGGCATTCCACATCTGTTCCCGCCAGTACTCCTTTTGCCGCGGCATGGACCGCATCGGACGAAACACGATGACTGGTATAAAAGTCCTGTATGGCCCCGCAATCGGAAACCACAAGGTATTTGTAGCCCCATTCTTCCCGGAGGATATTCTGCAATAGCCTGTGGCTTCCGCAACAGGGTTCATCATCCAGCCGCTGGTAGGCACACATCACCTGTCGTACACCGGCTTCGGTGACCAGCGCCTTGAATGCCGGCAGGTAGGTCTCCCATAGATCCCTTGGCGCTACATTATTCAGGTTCAGTTCGTGACGGCTCCATTCCGGGCCGGAGTGCACCGCGTAATGCTTGGCACACGCGAGCAGTTTTTTATACCTGGCATCTTCCGGTCCCTGCAATCCTTTAACCACGGCCACGCCCATACGGGATGTGAGGTAGGGATCTTCTCCGTAGGTCTCCTGCCCCCGGCCCCAACGCGGATCGCGAAAGATGTTGATATTGGGCGTCCATACCGATAAGCTGAGAAAACGCCTGTTCTCTTCGCCTTTGCGCATGGCTTCGTTGTATTTAGCCCTTACCTCATCTGAAGTGGCATTAAAAATCCTGTAAACGAGTTCGTCGTCAAAAGATGCCGCCATTCCTATGGGTTCCGGGAAAACGGTAACATTGTCGTTGTTGGCAAGTCCGTGCAGGGCTTCGCTCCACCAGTTGAACTTTTTAATTCCGAGACGGGGAACGGCATCCGAAATATCACACATCAAAGCCGCCTTTTCCTCTAGGGTAAGCCGGTCTACCAGGTCTTCGGCCCTTTCTTCCGAACTCAATTCCGGATTCTGATAAGGCAGTTCCTGGGCCGGGCAACAGAAGGTACAAAGTAGGTTTATCCATACCAAAACTCCGATATATTTAACTGTTTTCATGGTTAGGGTATTTCTTTCACAAATGATTTTCTCAGTCTTGCCTTAGCAGCCGGACAAAATAAACCGCTCCGGCCGTACTTCCCTGTAAAGCCTTAAATTTCACCCTGATATTTTCTTTGCCTTCAACCATGGAGTCGGGGATTCTATATTCCACATCCTGAAAAACAGATTGATTCCACCGGCCGGTATTGTCTTCGGCAGCTAATTTCTCATCATCGATGTATATTTCAAATTTCCGGCTTCCCCATTCAGCACCCCAGTACCGGACCATAAGGCTTAAATTTGTCCCGGAACCGGTTTTCATCCGGTAACTGAAATACCCGTTATCCCGTGCATCCCGCCAAAATTCGTCATGGTGATTCCCAGTGGTCGATCTTTCATATTGCAGCATGTGATCGGTTTCGGGCTGTTGCTCGCCAGTGGCCACAAAGTCAATGGTACGATCTTTAATGGCCATTCTCTCATTTTCCAGATTTGTCAATGAGTCAATATAAGTTTGGTATCCGTTACCTGTCAAAGCCAGCCAATACATCATATATCTCGCATCATGGATCCGGAAAAAAGGTTCCAGCTTAACATCAACCGGGTTTACCATCTTCAGGTTGAGCTTAAAATTTAGCGGTTCATTCTCAACAGGCTCCAACTTACCGGCAATATTCTCAATATCATCTTCAATCAGTATCGGAGCTTTGTTTACCGGTAATAATTTTCCCCCGGGATACTGGCTCCAGCGACCGTCGTCTGCGATAAGGCCTTTCAGGTCTTCTGTTCCTGTTTTAGCTCCCAGCAATACAGGTCCGTGCATAAAAGCAATGTAATCCGGCACATTGGGCAAATATTCAACGGTATTGTGCATGGGCATACTTACTTCGAGTACATCACCCTTTTCCCATTTTCTTTCGATGCTTATATAAGACGAGGGAAGTGCTGAATATTTAACTTCTTTACCATTCACGGTAACTCTTAATGCTCCTTTCTTTACCCATCCCGGATACCGCACCATCAAATTAAATCTTGAAGCTCCGTGGGTTATCGTCAGATTTGTGCGATCTTCGAAAGGAAACCCGGTTTCCTGTTTAAGCCGGACATTCCGGTCTTTCCAGTTGAGTTCCGATGCGATAAAGAGATTGAGAAATAATGAGTCTCCCGAATGTGTGTATATAAACTGGTTGTACCTGGCAGGATTTTCCATTCCCGTACCCACGCAGCACCACATGGCCTCGTTGGGTGCGGAATACACCCTGTAATGACGGGGGCGGGCCGGTGTAAAGTACACATATCCTCCATGCTCCGGGTGCTGGGTGGAAAGGATGTGATTGAACAGGGTTCTTTCGTAATAATCGGTATAATGAGCTGATGGCCGCTGCCGGAATAAAACCTCTGTCAATTTTAACATGTTATACGAGTTGCACGACTCCGGACCGTCGACGTCCCTGATAAAATCGCTGCATGCGTTTACACTCGGGAAATGCTCCCTGCGGCTATTACCTCCGAAAGCAAGAGAGCGGTGAGCAGTGATCGTTTCCCATGAGAAACTTCCGGCCTTGTTGTATTTTTCATCACCATCCAATTCAGCGATACGTGCAAATCCGATAAATTTGGGAATTTGTGTGTTGGCATGTTTGTTGTCCAGGTTATCCGTTTTCCGGGATAACGGTTCCAGAAACATGTTGTGCGAATACCTTTTTGCAGCATCCAGGTATTTTTTGTCACCGGATATTTGATAGGCATCTGCAAAGGTCTCATTCATTCCCCCATGCTCCATATCGAGTATATGCTGCATCTGATCGTCATCCAGCCCGGAAGCGATGGCTATTCCCCAATCGCAGAATTCCAGGAACATGGATTTCGCCTCTTCGTAACCACAATACAGCCAGGCATCTCTGAGACCGGCATACATTTTATGCAGGTTGTAAAAAGGGGCCCATGAAGAATCATAAACTTTGAAATCCCCGACTCTGAACCCTGACCACAATGTTTCACTGTTCGGAAAGCCTCCCAAGTAGCCTTTGCCCCAACCGGGATTATTTACAGCATTGCCCTCCTGGATTTTTTCAAGTTCAGAAAGCATATACTCCATTCGTCTTTTACATTCTTTATGCCCCGTTGCTTTATAATTCATGGCCAGGGCCGACAAATAATGACCTGCTATGTGCCCGTCAAGCCCCTTCCAGTTGGGATAGCCCGGAGCTTTTTCGGGCAGGCCCGCTTCCTTACGGTACGGCGCCAGTAAACGATCGACACTATATTGGAGAAGCACTTCGATATTGAGATCACGGGCGTGTTTAAACATCCCGTCCAGCAATGTCACATCAGACAAGGGGAATGTATTATGATAAAGTTCATCCTGTCCCCGAACCCTAAGAAAACACATCAGAATTACATTAATAACTAAAAAAATCTTTATTCCCTTCATCCATTAAGTTTTTACGCCGAACGGAAACTGTCTGCTCCGGCATTGGTACGTTCAACGGCATAGCACCCATCACAAAATTCTATGTCAGAACAGCCACTCTCGTGGCCGATTAAATTCTGTTTAAACATGCTCTTCTATATGGCGTCGCTTTTAATGAAGCCTTTAACTTTTCCGTTAAAGATACAAATAAATAGTCTTATTGACTATTAGATGAATTAAAAAAATATTATATCCGACTACCTGTCCTATCATCACCGGCAAAAAATTGTACTGTTACGAATATTCCTGTTTTTCATTGTTTACAAGTTCTGCAATTTACTCTTTCCTCTACCCAACCTGTTTCCCTTTTGTTACATATTCCTGGGGGTTATGTTACATCATCCGTCTGTACTATGCCACAAAGGGAAAATTATTTAAAACAACAAGATACAGGTGTGCCCGAGCCCCCCCCTAAACTTCGCCAATGGTTTAGGTTCTTTTTACCGGATACTTGTGAAAAGTTTAAATTTACCGGTAACTTAAACATGAGCCACCTTAAATCAGACAAGAATAATACAACCCGGCATATTGCAACAAACGCCTGTTTTTTAGCCTTTTAAATAAAACCTATTCCGGGGTGTTTTAATTCAGAAAGCCCACATAAAAGTTCCGAATCTTTCAAAAATGGGTTCGGGAGTTGTATCCTTTGGACTGTCCCAACAAAGACAAGACCCCTGGGAGACCGGGACAATCGGGACTAAAGGGCAGGAAAAACGGTCATTAAAGCAATCCCTTTGACACCGGAAGTAGTTGATTTAACGGCTAACCCATTCCCTTTAGCCGCTAACCGGGTTGCCTACAGGGTCTACAATCGAACAATCCATTCCTCTTTTGCTGTTCTTAAATAACCTGGAAAAGGAAGAATCTCTACAATAAAGAAAAAAGCTAAAGTGAATTAGTCAATATTTAATTTGTGAAAAACCTCTGTCCAAAACTACTAAACATACCTTGCGGAATTACACTCTCAAATATAGCTGCCAAACTTACCTTGGAGGAAGAGTTACTAACAGCTTGGCTTTATTGGATGCTGTATTTCCTTGGATAAGAGGCTATATGACATTCTTCTTTATCAAGTTCCCATTGAAGTGTGTAAACTTCGTCTTGCATCGGGAGCAAACGACAGTTATTTCATAGTCGGTCCCGGCAGCTTCACAGGATTTTTTCCCACACTTAGGGCATCTTACTTCTTCTGTTTTTGTAGCCTTCCCTAAAAAAGGAGGCTGCAAAAATATTACAAGATAAAACAAAATTTGCCGAATTTGATGATCAAAAATAATCATCTCAAAACATAGATATTATGAAAAAGGCAATTCGTTATTTACGGTATAGTCATTTAGGACAGAGTAATAGTTTCATTGAAAGGCAGGAGTTTTATACTGATGAATGGGTAAAGTTTCATAAAGTGGAACTGACTGATACTTTTATCGATCGGGTAAAAGTGCAAGAACATTCGACCGACCGGATTTTAACAAATTACGAACCTTTATCACCAAACATTATAAAAAAGTAGATTATCTTTTGGTAGATCAACTGGATCGGTTTAGCCGGGATGCCGGAGAGGCTTTAAGCCTGGTCAAAACATTGTAACAAAGGTATAAAATTCAGATCGTCAGTATTACTGAAGGTATTACGTTTGACTATGAAACCCCGGGTAGCTTTCTTCCGGGCAGGACTTCAGCTCTTGCTTGCCGAAGACGATAATATTAACCGTAGTATAAAAGTCAAAGGAGGTATATATACCGCTATGGCAAAAGAAGGACGGCATTTATCAAGCGCCCCTCCATATGGATATAGAAAAGAAGGGGAACGCAAAGAACGTGGTCTTGTCGTGGAAGATAGGGAGGCTAAAATCGTTAGGCTTATTTTCGATGCTTGTCTCCAAAAAATCCCCCTGTACAAAATAAGGGAAAAAGCTTGTGAGATAGGTTTTAAAAGAAAAGGGAATATGGCTATACAAAGAATCCTTAAAAACCCTGTTTATGCTGGTTTACTTAAGGTTAAAACTTTTAAAAATTATCCAGGGGGACTATTCCCTGGAGCACATGAACCCATTATTGACAGGGTAACCTGGTATGAGGTACAAACCAAAATAAAAAAGTCGAAGAAAACAAAAATTAAAATTGACGACAATATCCCCTTAAGAGGAATCTTAAAATGCCTTTGCGGAAAACCACCTACCGGTGCCGCTTCAAGAGGTAAATCGGGCAGGTATTATTACTATTACAAGTGCGCCTCACCCGGGCATAATAATATCAGTGCTATAAAAGCACATCAACAATTTCCTGGCATATGTAAACTTATGAGCATCCCTGAAAGGGATAAACAATTAATCCGAAAAAAAAGCAACATTCGTCTTGAATTTGAAATAAAAAAGAATAGGAAAACAGTAGTAACAAAAAAGGAACAATTAGAACAAGTAAAAGAAAAACTCTATGCTGTAGAGGACAAATGGATTAGAAATGAAATTAACAAGGATAGTTATAACAGGTGGTACTCCACGTATAATCAAAGCATCATAGAATTAGAGCATTCCATAAATCACACAAATAATAATCAAAATCAGGCATTTGACCTCTTAAACAAAAACCTTGATCTTCTAACGGAGATGGCTTATGTCTATACTTCGGCAGGTACTTTAAAGAAAAGAGAGTTTGTCAAAACGGTGTTCGATAATAACTTATACTATAAAAATGGCCTTTATCGAACCCCGACTATGCTAAATTTACTTAGCCATAATCACCTAAAAATGAAGCGAAAAGGATTACTTATTTACGAAAAAAAAGCGGAATTTCACAAGGAAATCCCGCTATGTGGAGAAGATGGCTCCACAAATAGCCGAACAGCAAAAAATCATTACAATCATAAATAGATTTATAACTACTGTAAATAAAGAAGTTAACTAAACATTTCATTTTAGAGTATTCTAAAGTTTTTATTTTTGTTCGTTTTTAATGCGCAACCTGTGCGCAATTTTGCTAAATTTGAGTGTTCAAATATTCTATTTATGCCAACACTCACATTTGATTATCGTTCGGTAAAGGGCAAAGCCTATTTACAAGCCCGATTATTATACCACATAGAAGATAATGACAAACGTTATTCTATTTATGCCCCGACTAAAATTCACGTCTCTAAGTCCTTTTGGAGTGAGTACCGCACAGGCAAACAGTTCCGGGATGTAGAAAAATCCAACTTGAAAAAAGACATTGACGGCCAAACCCAAGATTTACGCTTCCATGTACTTAATGAATTTGACAACACCCCTTCCGATACCATAGACAAGGAGTGGTTTACCAAAACAGTATGCGAATACTATAACCCACCTCAACCCAAAGCAACTGAAATAATACCGCACAGCCTATTAGGGTATTGGGATTTCTATATTAATTTAAGGAAACACGAATTAACTACCGCGTCATTAAAGAAATGGAACGTTATAAAACACAAATTAGGGCGATTTCAGAAAGCAGAAGGAAGGATATTTGAAATCAAGGATGTAAACGAGAATTTTACTAAGCTCTTTGTCGAATATTGCAAATCCGAAAATTATTCTCAAAACACCATATCTAAGGAAATAAGGTTTATCAAAACCGTATGCAGACATGCTCGAATGAAAGGCGTTGAGGTTAGTCCTGAAATAGATGCGCTTAAAGTAAAAAACGAAAAAGTAACCAAAATTTACCTGTCGTTTGATGAACTGAAAAAGTTACGAGAACTTGATGACTTGCCGGATTATTTGGACAATGCCCGCGACTGGCTTATAATTAGTTGCTACACCGGGCAGCGGGTTAGTGATTTTATGCGTTTTACTCCCGATATGATACGGGAAGTGAAGAGCGCTGTTTTATTGGACGTAACCCAAGTTAAAACAGGAAAAACAGTATCCATTCCCGTACTGCCCGAGGTAACGGAAATATTAGATAAACGGGATGGTGATTTTCCCCGCCCCATAAGTGACCAGCGTTATAACGAATACATTAAAGAGGTTTGTAAACGGGCAAAAATCAATAAAAAGATAAAAGGGCGGTTAGCAACCAACCTCAACAAGGACAATAAGGGCGAAACTAAGATGCGTAACGTCATTGGGGAATATCCTAAATGGAAACTTGTTACCTCTCATATCGGCAGGCGTTCATTTGCCACCAATTATTACGGCAAAATTTCTACCTCTTATTTAAAGAACATAACCGGGCATGGCACGGAACAGATGTTATTGGCCTATATTGGAAAAAGTAGCAAGGATACTGCCTTAGAAGCCTATGAACTATTATTAAATGCTAAACAATAATGGAAAATTTTAATCTGTTTTTGAATGAGATAAAGCGTTTGGAAATAAACGCAATAGAATACCGGTATTTAGAGGGTGCAGGGTGGGTGAAAGCAAGTGACTATCCGCAATTACCTAAAAATTTAAAAAAATCATTTTGGTGGGAATTAACAGCTATTGACGAAAGAAAATTAAAAGAGCTTCAAAGTAACGCTGTGAACGACATAATGTTACTTAAAACAAAAAAGCTACAAAGATGTTTAAAAAGGTTAGACATAATAAAATCATTTTCTGCTTTTTACGATTTTATTAAAAAGTTCTATGTTAAATTTTTAGAGAACAAATATGACGGGAGAGATGTAACCGATTTTAAATTAGAACTTGAGGGATGTTTTACTGTGAATGTACCTGAAAAAGGAAATTTTGATATTCACTTTTTAGGAGAACTTCAGGATCAAGTATTTTATAAGCACGCCTTATTGGATGGTTTAAAATATCAGATTGAACAACTATTACCTAAACAATCTCAATCCAAAACAAAGAGAACAGGCAAAAAGCATCCCAAATTGACTTATGACCAATTATTTAAAGAACCCAAAAAAGCAGATTTGGCATTAGAACAGTTTAAAAAAACTTTTCCGGGAATACTTTCTGACGATAACAGTTACATAGGAAAAGGCAAAAAAGGTTATTTCCCTTTATTTATTGAGGTATTGGAAAAATTAAGCTACATCAACAAACAATCTGATATAACTCGAAAAAACGCTTTAAATAGCAAAATTAAGAACTTGAATTTATCTAAGGACGCTTCCGAATTTCGTAAACAATACCGCCTAATAACAGACGATAATCGCACAGATTTAAAACTCTCACTCGAACATATTTAAAAATTATTCTTTCCCTTTTTTCCCATTAGGGAAAGCTGGGAAAATAGCCCTTTGCACATTCAATTATTTAGCTCTGAATTTAAAATTTCAGAGTTATGAATGACATTATATTAACTTCTATTGATGCGGATATTCTAATTCACCGTGTAGCCGAACGGACTGTAAAGCTATTGTCCGAAAAGAAATCGGAAAAAGAACCTCATCCCACTACCACTGAAGACCCGCTAAACGATCTCATTGAAAAGAAAGAGATAAGAGGTAAAATAGCCTCATCCTCTACTTTATGGAAATGGGAAAAAGAGGGGAAAATCAGATCTTACGGTATTGGTGGCAAACGCTATTATAAGCGTAGTGAACTTATGGAAGCCTTAACCCTTCTAAAAAAATAACGCCATGAGAAACAATATTCACAATGGCGTTAAAAAGTCTTTTGGGAAAGGACGAACTAAAGATAGGCAAATTCAGGCACAAATGAAAAAGGTGTTTGCAGCCCTTTACAGACAGCCAAAGACAATGTTAATGGTTGCGGACGAAACAGGTATTTTAAGGGCTAATATTTGCCGTTATGTTGCAAGATGGCGTAAAAGTAAGTGTATCGATGTGGTAAAGGTTAGCAAATGCGAAATAACAAGGCATCCGGCTAACTACTATACGACAAATCCACAATTATTCCCGAAGTGCAATCAATCAAATTTATTCGGGGATGGAAGGAATTAAGAACACCTCTGTTTTAGCTGATTTAAGCCGTGAGATTGACCAAGCGGCAACCAAGCCCAGTAAAGAACTATTAAGCGAATTGCAAACTCTTAGAATTGATCCTAAAGAAGAATTGCAGCCCCCGCAGGTGGCTATCGAAATGGATGGGCAAATTTTGGGAACGTTGGGCAACTTTAGTTTGGTAATCGGAAAAGCCAAAAGTCGAAAATCGTTTTTCATATCGATTGCCATTTCAGCAGCGATAAGTAAGGATGTTATTTCGGATAAATTCAAAGGATGTTTACCACCCGGGCATAGCAAAGTTTTGTATTTCGATACCGAGCAAGGTAAATACCACGCACAACTGGCTTTAAAACGCATTTGCAAGCAAGTTGGGATAAACGCGCCTGATAATTTAGAAGTGTATAGGTTGCGTTCTAAAAAGCCAGGTGAACGGCTTGAATTAATAGAAGCAGCAATCGAAAACACGCCCTCCATTGGTTTGATAGTTATTGACGGTATCAAAGACCTTGTTACTTCAATCAATGATGAGGAACAAGCCACTATGATAGCAAGTAATCTACTAAAGTGGACGGAGCAAAAAAACATCCATATTATTACCGTGCTTCACCAAAATAAATCGGACAACAACGCCCGGGGGCATATCGGTACGGAACTTATAAACAAAGCTGAAACCGTCCTATCCGTTACCAAAGCCGAGAGCGACCCGGATATATCAATAGTAGAGCCGCAAATGTGCCGGGGCAAAGAGCCTAATCTGTTCGCATTTGAAATTATAGACGGTCTGCCCGTACCGGCTGAAAATTACGAGATAAGGACGGAAACAAAGAAAAACAAATTTGATGTTTCGGATTTGGAAGATTCTAAGGTTTACGAACTATTAAACGAGGTTTACAGCAAGGGGGGAAGTTTCGGTTATTCTGAATTGGTGCGGCAACTAAAATTAGCTTATAAAAACCAATTCGGGAAAAAGATAGGTGACAATCGAATAAAGGACTTGATAACCTTATGTAAAAATAATAAGTGGGTAATTCAAGAAAAACCTAAAGCACCCTATAAAAAGGGAGATTGTACTGAACCGGAGTTTTAGCACGGTTTAGTTTAAAGCGTAATATACGCTTTTAAACTGTTAAACCGATAACTGTTTAAGGTTTATAAACCAATTTAAACCGTAAATCGATAAGATTTAAAGGTTAGGTTATGCAGGATTTAAAATTTGATAAAAACAGACGAAAGATAAAATATTGTCCTTGCAACAAAGGCAACAAGGACGGCAAATTTGTGCCTTACATTGGTTACCATGATAAAGGGTATTGCCATAGTTGTAACCGTACTTTTTTGCCTGATAATGGAACGATTGTAGAGCCATACACACCACAGCCACAACCGACCACTTACCATGATATAAAGCTGGTTAATGATAGCATGAGCCATTACGATAAAAATAGCTTTGTCCTATTCCTGAACACGATATTCACGGCTGATGAGGTTGCGACTGTTATTAAAAAATATCGTATCGGATCATCAAACCACTATCCGGGAGCAACTGTATTTTGGCAAATAGATAATCACAATAGAGTGCATCATGGGAAAATATTCCAATACGACCCCGGTATGTGCAAAAAACAGAAAATTAACAGCGTTAGGAGTGTGCTAAAGTTGCAGGACTTCAATTTGAAACAATGTTTGTTCGGGCTTCATTTGGTAAATGATAATGTAAAATCGGTTATGGTTGTCGAGAGTGAAAAAACGGCAATCCTTATGAGTATATTTAAACCTGATTGCGTTTGGCTTGCAACGGGCGGACTTAGTGAATTGAAAGCCCAAAAATTAGCCCCTGTAAAGCGTTTAAGCATCATTGCTTGTCCTGATAAGGGAAAGTTTGAGATGTGGCAAAAAAAAGCACAGGAATTAAACAAACAGGGCTATAGGGTTATGGTAAATGACTGGCTGGAAAAACAGGGCTATCCGACCGAAACAGATTTTGCGGATATTTTGATTTCGGAGCTATCGAAACCTGCCGTAGAACCTCAACCCAAACCGGAACCAGTCGAACATCTACAAATTAAAGAACCCATAAAAAATATTGAAAATGACAGAATTGCAGAAATTAGAAGTGAAATTGCAAGGTATGAAAGAGCAGTACGAACTGTGGAAAAGACGTTTAACAAGGCTGCAAAGAGGTGTAAGGTTGAATGGTACGCCCCTAAATGGTACAAGCCAAGTGGAGCAGTCCCTAAAATAAAGGACTTGTTATACTATACAAGTTAAAATTACAGAACTTGAAAAAAGTATTGATTAATCAAGTTTTTTCAAATCATTAATGATTTTTTTTAATTAATTGATCTTTATTAATTGTTTGAATAAATCAAGTTTTTTCAAATTGAATGTTCCCTATAAATTTAGGTTTCAGAATAACGGACAAATCTTAATATAATGCCAAAACAATATACATTTCCAACGCTTTACGATGAGGTTTTACAGTTGAGTATAACCAACCTTAAAGAATGGGGCTATTTAGAACCTCAACAACAAAAAAGAGGTGTATTAACATGGAGCAGGAACGGAAATAAAATCGGAAGTATCTCTATTGTTATAAATATGAATACAGATGTTCCATACATAAGACTGGATTACAAATACGGGGATGAACCTCGGAACTATAAAATAAGGTTGATTTCTTTACCGTCTAATTTGAGAAAGGGGAAAATATGGTATTTTCTTTGTCCTCAAACAAAAAAGTGTTGCCGTAAACTGTATTTAGTAGGTGGTTACTTTTTACACCGTAATGCGTTCAACGGTTGTATGTATGAAACCCAAACGTATAGCAAAAAATGGCGCAATATTGAGCGTGTTTATGGCGCTTATTTTGACCAGGACAAATACTTTTCTGAAATTAACTCAAAACACTTTAAGAAATATTATAATGGTAAACCCACAAAACGTTATTTGAAACTGTTATCTAAAATTAAGCAAATTGAAAATGTAGATCACAGGGAAATCGAACTTTTGATGATTAATTAAACACTTTTTTTAAAGCTCTCAAATTCTTTTACAAGTTCCACAAAGTCCATTTCAAATGCCGGGGTCAAAATCTCACGGCACCAGGCTTATTTCTCTACACTTCATACCAGAAACATTTTTAGAATTATGCCATAATGGGAAAACCACTTCGCATATCTACGGGAAACCGTAATAAAATGTGATAATTGTAATATAAGTTAGCTGAAATATTAAATCAAGTTGACTATTGAAAAATTACGCATTAAAATCAAATAAATCCTTTTCGGGAATTTTTAATGCTTTGGCAATTACTCGGACAGTGGAAATAGTGGTATTAATTTTTCCATGTTCAATATCGAAGATTTGCGAATATTCTATACCTGCATCAAGAGCCAGTTTTTCCATAGAAAAACCTTGCCTTTTCCGGATAAGCCTCAGATTTTTTCCGAATGCCTTTAGATATGCCTCATCACGTATATTATTCACACGTGCAAGTTGGTGTATTAAGAGAAGAAATATTATAGGATACATCCCATAATATTGATATATTAGCAATAACTTTTATAATGAATAATATGTAACATAAAAATCTTGATTATGAAAAAACAATTACTTATTCTCTTTATTATTGCCAATGTTTTCGGGGCATGTAGCGTAAAGTATATTCCTGTAACTATGGAACCTGTTGAAAAAACTTTTGAAATAGATGGGAGCAAGGAAGATTTATACGTTAAGGCAAATAATTGGATGGCAGAGACCTTTGTAAGTTCAAAATCGGTTATCCAATTTGCGGACAAGGAAGCAGGCATTGTAACAGGACGTTACCTTTTTAAGGATTTTGGAGGGGTAAATCTTTATTCGGGTTATAAAGATTTTGGAGAAATATACGCTATTATTAAAATTCAAGTCAAAGACAACGCTTCTAAAATAACGATAGATGCCGAAGATTTTACAGAAGTTCAAAGTTCCCTCAATGAAAGTTATAGGTTTACAAAAGAAAAAGCCATACAAAAAATAAATGACCTTATAACTTCCTATGAAAGTTATTTAAGGAATACTGATAGTTCTTTCTAAAAAATAACATCATAGGCCATGAGAAAAATTATATTAATAGCAGTATTATTATCAAGTGTATCAACTTCGTACAGTCAAAGTAATTTAGGATTTTCTTTAGGGGCTGGCGTTTCTGTTTTTAGTGAAGATGCTAAAAAATCCTCTAATGCGGGAGTGTACGTGTCTTTTTCCATTAGTAAAGTTTATTTTAGTGTAGCAAGTAATTTTGCCAAAGGAAAAGGAGAGGAATTAGATTTTTCTTCAAATGAAACATACAATTCTAATAAAGTTGTTTTAGGGGTAGCAAACTTAGGTTACATAATTGAACTCAATAAATTTAACATAATTCCGGTTTTGGGTTATGGTTGGTCGAGGGAAATTTATGAAGACCCGATAGCATTTGATACTTATTTTTATGGAGATAATGAACCTCACTTCAATGTGGGAGTTAAAGGAAGTTATTTAATAGGTAGAAATGTAGCTATTGCTATTGGTGCAGGAACATTTGAAAATTTATCCGGGGGAGTATCCTATTTATTTTAATTATTTAGATATGAAAAAGTTTATAATTTTAATTTCACTTGTGACGTTTTTTAGTTGTGGCTCATACAACGTAATTGAAGAAAAAGGTAAATTAGAACTCGGTATGACCCCTGAACAAGTTGTAAATGCTTGGGGTAAACCAACTACAATTGTAGAATACGAAACGGCACTTAATGGACATGTAACGGCTTACATGTATATTCAAGTGATGAAATCCACAAGTCAAGTAGTACATTTCAAAGATGGTGTTGTAGTAAACTTCATGTACGAAAAAAACTCGAAGGAAAACAACTGGCGATAGTTGCACCTCGGAGCTATTCTGGGTATTAGCTTAATCACTGGAACTAACTTTTATATTTAAGCTTAGATAATTTGTCTTAAGTATATATTCATAATATTATAGAAATTTTAATATTTATCCATTTGCGGAAAACTGTAAGGGACTATTTATCCATGTTATTAGCTTTGAGTGTTTAATATTTAATAAGACTCCTAAAGTGGACTAAATAACTAAACATTAAAAATTATGGCATTAACAAATTGTAAAGAATGTGGTGGACAAATAAGTAAAAAAGCAGACAAATGCCCTCATTGTGGAGCAAAATTAAAAAGTGGTGGGAGTGGATGCTTATGGGCATTCCTGATAATTGCACTGTTCTTTGTTGGCTACTCTATTTTTACCCCAAGTTCATCATCTACAAGTTCAGATTCTTCAACTTCAATATCTCATCCAAATAATTTTTTGGCCTATAACTATGCAGAAGATGCCGTCAAAAAGAAATTAAAGTCACCTAGTACCGCAAAATTTCCGGGGACAATAGAAAAAAGTAAACATATAAACTATCTTGGAGATGGAGAATATCAAATAAACTCTTGGGTTGATAGTCAAAATAGTTTCGGAGCTATGATTCGTTCTAATTTTTCAGTTGTAATAGTTTTCGATGGCAATAGCGTGAGTTTTAAAAACCTGAAAGTGGAATAGACTAAAAAATTAAAACCTGACATTTAAATAGATGAAATGTTAGACAGAAAACACAGATACTTCCTTCTAATCAAAGAAAAAACAAAAGAAATCTTTTATAATTTTTGTGGAGTATTATAAAGAAACTCTGCGGTTAAAATAGAACTCTATAAATCATTTTAGATATGGGCTTATTTTCCAACAAAAAACTTTCAAGAAACCAAATTACGACTTTAAACAAAATATTGCCAGAGCACCTACAAAAACCTGATTGGACTGAAAGTGATTTTAAAGGGACAAATAGTATTTACAAAAGGATTGAGTTGAAAATAGAAGGATTGGTGTCTTCTGTTACGGCAGATAATAAAAAATTAAAAAAACTAAATGAAGATCTTAATGAGATTCCAATAAAGAATATAAAAGTTTTTAATATTGAGCCATTTGATGCTGAACCATTAGGAATGGTGGACATTGGAATAATAAAAAGGTTTGGCTCCACTACTACTGGTGACCGTTTTGCGAATGGTGCCGTAGGATATGCGTTAGAAGCCGTATTTGATGACGCATGGGCTAAAAATAATGCACAAGAAAACGCTGTAAACGAAGTCAAATATAAATTATTAGAAAAGGCTAAGCATTTTCACCTGGATTGTAATTTATTTTTTAAATACGAAATCGATTTTAGGGAAATCGGCTCTTCGGGAAATGTTTTCATTTACATGCGTGGTACAGCGGCAAAAGGAAAAAACGTCACTATGGATGCCGCTTTGCAAAAGACCAAAACAGAAGTTGCTCAATTTGAAAAAAATATCGAGAAAAAAAAGAATGAGTTAAAATCTTTAGGAGAAGTAAAGAGTAAAATACCACAAAGTCCCAAACAAATAGAAGAATATTTGGGATAGCGTTTAATCAATATTTTAGATATGAGAAAGTTTATATTTTTAATTTCACTTGTAGCGTTTTTGAGTTGCGGTTCAGTTTTAAGTCTTCAAGATAGATTAATATCTGAACATCCTGAATGGACTAAGAAGCAGATTGAATTAATAAAAAGAGGGGAAATTGAGGTAGGAATGACAAAAGATATGGTAAAAGCATCTTGGGGGGAGCCAAGTTATATTAACAAAACTGATTCTGAATATACCGGAAAGGTAACGGCATGGAGTTATTATAGGGTATTTGGAAGCAACATTAAAGCAGTTTCATTTAAAGAGGGAATAGTATCTATGTTCTCCGATAGTCATCCAAATGAATGATCGGTGATATTGAGTTTGAATTTTCATTACCTTTGATATTCACTTCACGTTTACCGTGATTTGAATATTTGAACAACTTAAAAGGAGCTTAAAAACAGGCTCCTTTTTTGCTATCTATAAGATAAGTGCGCAATTTATGCGCAAATTTAGAGCAACAAAAAACGTAATCACTTAAAAATAAAATGATTACGTTTTTAAAAAGTGGAGAAGATGGGACTCGAACCCACGACCTCTTGACTGCCAGTCAAACGCTCTAGCCAGCTGAGCTACATCCCCGTTTTCACCCCGGAAAAAGCTTTCTTTTCGCTTTTTCGGTTTCAGGGGGCAATATTACGCATTTTTTTTGTTACACTGCAAAAAAATAACGGCTTTTTCTTTCATTAAAAAAGGCCGGCTTGTCGGCCGGCCTTCGGGCAAATACAGGTATCGGGACTGTTATTTGTTCATATACTCCTCGATCTCTTCTACTTCGATCGGGATATTTTTCATCAGGTTTACCGGTGCTCCCTGCTCTTGTATAACCAAGTCATCTTCCAGGCGTATCCCCATTTTTTCTCCGGGGATATAGATACCCGGCTCTACCGTAAATACCATATCGGCCTGCATGGGGGTTTTCAGTGCACCGTAATCGTGCGTATCCAGGCCTATGTGGTGTGAGGTGCCGTGCATAAAATATTTTTTATAAGCCGGCCAGTCCGGGTCTTCATTTTGCACATCGGCCTTGTCCAACAGACCGAGGCCCAGCAATTCCGAAGTCATGATCTTCCCCACCTCCTTGTGATATTCAGCCCACAGGGTACCCGGAACAAGCATTTTGGTGGCTTCGTTCTTCACCCGGAGAACGGCATTATACACCTCTTTCTGCCTCGGGGTAAAGCGGCCGTTTACCGGTATGGTACGGGTCATATCGCTGGAGTAATTGGCATACTCGGCCCCTGCGTCCATCAGCAGCATATCCCCGTCTTTGCACTGCTGGTTGTTTTCGATATAATGAAGCACACAGGCGTTAAAGCCGGAACCGACGATCGGAGTATAGGAGAATCCTCTCGACCTGTTTCGCAAAAATTCGTGCATGTACTCCGCTTCGATCTCGTATTCCCAAACACCAGGTTTTACAAAACCGAGCACACGTTTAAAGCCTTTTTCGGTAATCGTACAGGCCCGCTGCAACAATGTTATTTCCTGGGGTTCCTTCACCCCTCTTATCTTTTGAAGTATGGGATTGCTCCTTTCCCATTTGTGCGCGGGGAATTTTTCCTTGCACCATTCTATAAACCGGGCCTCCCTGGTCTGCGTTTCCACAGCCTGCCGGTAATGTTCATTGGTGTTAAAATAAACGGTTTCGGCCTCGGTCATAACATCAAAAAACACCTTGTCAAAATCCTTTAGCCAATACACCGTTTTTATACCGCTCACTTCAAAAGCCTTTTCTTTGGTGAGTTTGGCGCCTTCCCAGATGGCAATATGTTCGTTGGTTTCCCTTACGAACAGGATCTCCCTGTGTTTGGGGTCTATCGCATCCGGGAAAAGTACGAGGATACTCTCCTCCTGATCTACTCCACTCAGGTAAAAAAGGTCCCTCGATTGCTGAAAGGGCAAGGTACTGTCGGCCCCAACGGGATAAATATCATTACTGTTAAAGACCGCTATACTCTTCGGTTTCATCCTGGCAGTAAACTTGGCGCGGTTCTTTATAAACAGGTTGCTGTCGATAGGATCGTATCTCATAATTCAGGTGATTTTTTTTGAAAATTATACGGAATTATCGCCGCGAAACAAAAGTATGAATTTGCGTGCGAATCGTATGTTTTTATTCGTCTAAAGTTTAATCTGTAACAAACGCGGGAGACCAAAACTCCTGTCCGTCTTTTCGTTATTATTCCGTGCAAAAACCATCGTTCTGTTACAGAACCCGGCCTCTTCTTTAAACTCATTCTAAATTCTCTTTAAAACAAGAGGCAAAGTTTGTCCAAAACCTTCTTCCGCAGTATTTTTGTCAGGTTAAAAAACCACAAAATCGATGAGCGGATTCATAAAGTCTTCCATTGCAAGAAAAGTCGCTATGGCGCTTTCTGCCATTTTTTTACTATTGTTCCTTCTGCAGCATTTTCTCATTAATTTCACCTCGGTGCTCAGCGCTGATCTTTTTAACGAACTTTCCCATTTTATGGGAACCAACGTTTTAGTACAATTCCTGTTGCAGCCCGTACTCATCTTTGGGGTTATATTCCATTTCGTCATGGGTTTTATTCTCGAAGTAAAGAACAAGAGTGCGAGGAACGTTAAATACGTACAATACAAAGGCAACGCCAATTCTTCATGGATGTCCAGGAACATGATATACAGCGGTATAGTGATCCTGGCTTTTCTCGGGCTTCACTTTTATGATTTCTGGTTCCCGGAGATTGCCCATAAATACATTCATGCCCTGCCGGAAGATCCCAACAGGTATTTCGGAGAACTCGTAGTGAAGTTCCACGACCCGGTAAGGGTAGCCCTGTACTGCCTCGCATTCGTTTTCCTGGCCCTGCACCTGTTGCACGGGTTCAGTTCTTCGTTCCAGTCCGTAGGCTTTAACAACAAGTACACTCCCGCTGTCAAAAACATTGGAAAAGCGTATGCAATACTGATCCCCCTTGGTTTCATATTCATCGCTATTTTCCACTATTTCAATTCACTATAATTTGCAATTATGGCTACTTTAGATTCCAAAGCACCACAAGGCTCCTTAGCAGACAAGTGGACCAATCATAAAAATAACATACGGCTGGTCAACCCCGCCAATAAGCGTAAGATTGATGTTATCGTCGTGGGAACCGGTCTTGCCGGAGGATCGGCCGCGGCTACGCTGGCTGAATTGGGATATAACGTAAAAGCTTTTTGTTACCAGGATTCTCCCCGTCGTGCACACTCCATCGCAGCACAGGGAGGGATTAATGCAGCCAAGAATTACCAGGGCGACGGCGATTCCGTCTACCGCCTTTTCTACGATACCATCAAAGGTGGGGACTACCGTTCCCGCGAAGCCAACGTATATCGGCTCGCAGAGGTTTCCGCCAATATCATAGACCAGTGTGTCGCTCAGGGTGTTCCCTTTGCACGGGATTACGGCGGACTCCTGGACAACCGTTCTTTCGGAGGGGTGCTTGTATCCCGGACTTTCTATGCCAAAGGACAGACCGGACAGCAACTGCTCCTGGGCGCATATTCTGCCATGAACCGCCAGATCGCCAAGGGTAAGATAGCCATGTACAACCGTCATGAAATGCTGGACGTTGTTCTGGTAGACGGTAAGGCCAGAGGAATTATTGCCAGGAACCTGATCACCGGTGAGATCGAGAGACATTCGGCACATGCTGTTGTTATCGCCTCCGGAGGATACGGCAATGTTTTTTTCCTCTCCACCAATGCAATGGGATCGAATGCCACTGCGGCATGGAAAATACACAAGCGGGGGGCCTATTTTGCCAACCCTTGTTACACACAGATCCACCCCACCTGCATCCCCGTTCACGGTGAGCAGCAGTCCAAACTCACCCTGATGTCGGAATCCCTGCGTAATGACGGCCGCATCTGGGTACCCAAAAAACTGGAAGATGCACAAGCCGTACGCGAAGGAAAACTGAAACCTACCGATATACCGGAAGAAGACAGGGACTATTACCTGGAAAGACGCTATCCGTCTTTCGGGAACCTCGTGCCCCGGGACGTGGCCTCAAGGGCAGCCAAAGAACGTTGCGATGCCGGTTACGGTATTATGAATAACAGCACCAAGGAAGGGGTTTTCCTCGACTTTGCCTCGGCTATTGAAAGATACGGAAACGAACAGGCACACATTCAGGGCATTCACAACCCTTCCAAGGAAAAAATAACGGCATTGGGAGAAGAGGTCATCGCTTCCAAATACGGGAACCTCTTTGACATGTACCAACAGATCACAGACGATAATCCCTATAAAACCCCCATGAAAATATACCCGGCCGTACACTATACCATGGGAGGTATCTGGGTAGATTACAACCTGATGACCACCGTTCCCGGCCTGTACTCCATAGGAGAAGCCAATTTCTCCGACCACGGAGCAAACCGTCTCGGGGCTTCAGCACTTATGCAAGGACTGGCAGACGGGTATTTTGTACTCCCGTATACTATCGGTGACTACCTGGCGGACGATATCCGTACGGGGCCCATACCCACCGATACGCCGGAATTTGATGAAGCCGAAAAAAATGTAACCGAAGGCATTCAGCGCCTTATCAATAACAAAGGAAAACATTCCGTAGATTATTTCCACAAAAAGCTGGGCCACATTATGTGGAACAAAGTGGGAATGGCCAGAAATGCCCGGGGACTGACCGAAGCCATTAAAGAGATCGCCGAACTGCGCGAACAGTTCTGGAAAGAAGTAAACATACCGGGAACTGCGGATGAGTTCAACCAGGAACTCGAAAAAGCAGGTCGCGTGGCAGATTTCCTGGAACTGGGCGAACTGTTTGCCCGCGACGCCCTCGAAAGGAACGAATCCTGCGGAGGCCATTACAGGGAAGAATACCAGACCGAAGAAGGAGAAGCAAGACGCGACGACGAAAACTACACCTACGTAGCAGCCTGGGAATATACAGGAAAGCCCTCAGAGGCCATCCTGCATAAGGAAGACCTTAAATTTGAGAACGTGGAACTGAAAACCCGTTCCTATAAATAATAATATAATTGTAAAGACGCATGGCCGTGTGTCTCAACGGGGAAAACGGCCGCGCGTCTCAGCATCTGAGACCTCCGGTCTCAAAACAGTATAACGCATAACGACATAACAAATGAATCTCACACTAAAAATATGGCGCCAGAAGAACGCAAACGTTAAAGGCGGCATGGAAACATACAAGGTAGAGAACATTTCACCGGACAGCTCTTTTCTGGAAATGCTGGACATCCTTAATGACCAGCTGATAAACGAAGGAAAAGAACCCGTAGCCTTTGACCATGATTGTCGTGAAGGGATTTGTGGCATGTGTTCGCTCCAGATCAACGGGGAACCTCATGGTCCCGGCAGGGGCATTACTACCTGCCAGTTGCACATGCGTAAATTCAGGGACGGAGACACCATCTATATAGAACCTTTCCGCGCCAAAGCATTCCCGGTGATCAAAGACCTGGTTGTAGATCGAACCGCTTTTGACAGGATACAACATGCGGGAGGGTATATTTCTGTAAACACTTCGGGAAATACCCAGGATGCCAATGCCATTCCTGTTGAAAAGGAGAAAGCAGACAAGGCTTTTGACGCTGCTACCTGTATCGGTTGCGGAGCTTGTGTGGCCGCTTGCAAAAATGCCAGCGCCATGCTGTTCACCTCAGCAAAGGTATCACAATTCGCCCTGCTTCCCCAGGGACGTATAGAAGCTACGGAACGCGTTCAAAACATGGTAAAACAGATGGACCTGGAAGGTTTCGGGAACTGTACCAATACCGGTGCATGTGAAATAGAATGCCCGAAAGGGATTTCTCTGGAAAACATTGCCAGGATGAACCGCGAATACCTGAAGGCCAGCGTAAAATAATCCGTAAGGAAAATTATAATTTTCACAGACAATAAATATAACCGGGATAGGCATTGACGCCTGTCCCGTTTTTTGTTTCGGGCTGCCTTATTTTCCGGACAACAATACGCTTACCGCATTCCCGCCGAATCCCACGGCATTCACCAGTATCTTTTCAAGTTTCTGCGGTGTTTTTTGTTTCAATCCGAAAGGTACCGGGATAAATTCCTGATTTCGCAGCATCAGCACAGCCAGTTCCAGACTAAGCATGCCCGAAGCACCGAAACTGTGCCCAATTTTCCATTTGTTCGTAGTGAGTGCAGGCATGCGATCGCCAAATACCTTCCGTATTGCATTGTATTCAGATAAATCGCCTTTAATGGTCCCCGGCGCGTGCATGACGATAGCATCCACCTCTTCCGGTGATACGGTGTCAAGGGCCATTTTCATCGACTTCTGAAAACAATCGGCTTCGGTGGAAATGGAAATATTGTGTTGCAACACTTCTGTTGCATACCCTATACCCTCAACATAAGCCAGGGCATTGTCTTTTTTTCCTTCTTCCAGACAGGCGACCCCGGCCCCTTCACCCAACACCATCGTATTGCTTTTTTTCTCCATATCCAGCGCCCTGCACGGATACCCTTCGGCAGCTTCCCTGGCATATACTTTCAGGGCCTTCATCTGTGCTATGGTAAAGGGGGTTAAGGGTGCTTCGCTGCCTCCGGTAAGAAACTTGTCGGCCATTCCCGCCCTTATCCAGGCAATGCCGTTGAGCAAAGCGTGTAAAGCAGTGGAACAGGTAATGGAGTGCGATATCTGCGGGCCGTCGGTTTGCAGGTCGTGCCCCACCCAGGAAGAAATATTTCCGAGTGTCGTTGTGGGCGAAGCCAGTGTGCCTGTCTTCCCGCTTTCCAGGAAGTCCCGATGGTACTTTTCAAAAAGGCCCGTCGCCCCCCTGGAAGAGCCAATATTGATCCCGAAAGAGGTCCCTTTTCCCCAGCCAGCCTGTTCGACTGCATCTCTCGAAGCACAAAGGGCATACAGCACGGAATTATCCAGACTTTTATACTTTATGTCTGATTCCCGGAGTAAAGCCACTTTCTTTACTTCCACGGGAGACAGTCCGGACACAAATGCTCTGGTTGTCCCGAATTCCCTTTCCGCAATACAGCTTTCGGAATTCAGGTAGTTTCCCCATACTGAAGCGGAATTGATTCCAAGCGGGGAAACGGATGATATTGCCGTAATGGAAACAGGTTTTTGCACAGCTTTTTGCCTCCAAAGGTAAGCATTTATTTTCCCCGGCCAGGGAAGTAACAGGACAATATGGATTCCAGCTCTTCCTTCCCTTTGTGTATGTTTTTTATCTTTTTCAGTGTTTCTTCCGGAAGTATTTCACGCAACGGCTGGTCCACTTCAAGGATATGGTTGAACGCTTCGGCAATTAACCTGTCCCACTTCCCGTGATATTTCAGAAGATCGTCGGGATACACAACCTGCCTTTTCGTGCCTTCATGAACAGCGCGAAAGGGTCTGGATATATTCAGGTATCCGTAGTCGTCTGTCAATTGTTCGCCCGGGTAGATGTCCCTTATGGCAATTTCAAAGTCATAGGGCGTAGTAAGACAGTTACTTTTAAAACTGTGGTTCACATATTTCCCGTGGTCCCAGCAAAGGACATGGTCGCCCTTGTTATTCCGGAAGGTATAAATATCGAGAATGTCTTTGTAAAAATCGCCCATTTTTTCGATCTGAGCGGAAGTGAGCACAATGTCCAGTTCGTCCTGGACCCAGGTAATCGTCCCTTTGGGAATGAGTTGTGTAGCCACAACGCCGTAACCCATTTCACCGGAAATGAATTGCAGCTCGGTATGCGGATGGATCATCTATGTTATGAAAATCATATTACGAATGTAGCACATTTTTTCATTCGTTTTTACCCTCCTGCTTTAAAATTTCCAAGGTCACTTTTCATCTTGTTTCCCGCTGACTCGCCCCTTCGTATGACTTATTTCCCGTCCAGAAAATCCCGGATAAGGTCTGCCATAAGATGCGGGTGTTCCTCCAGTACAAAATGCCCGCCATCCAGCAGGTGCAACTGCGCTTTTTCCAGGTCTTTCAAATAAGCTTTTGCCCCCGCTGCAATAAAAATACTGTCATTTTTTCCCCAGAGTATGAGCGCAGGAGGTTGTTGTTTCCTGAAATAGGCCTGCCACTCCGGGTATTTCTTAAAATTGGAAGGATAATTCGCCATGAGCTGTCTCTGTATTTCCTTCCGGCCTTCCTGTTCCACAAAAATGTGATCCAGCAGGTAGGCGTCGGGGCTTATCCTCGAAGTATCGGGAACACCATTCAGGTATTGCTGCCTGATACCCTCATAAGAGATCATCCTGTCAATGGCGGCATTCAGCTTTATTTTGTCCCCGGAATACTGAACAGCATTCAGTTCCAGCACTCCCCTTCCGAACCCTTCCGTATAGGCATTGGCATTCTGAATAATGAACGAAGCAAATAATTCCGGTCGCCTTACCGCTATCCTGAAACCGACAGGGCCGCCGTAATCCTGCATATACAGGTTGATGGAGGTTAAACCGAGTTTATCGGTAAAACGTTCCATGATTTCAGACAGTTGTTCAAAAGTATAGGCAAACGTATCCGGTGACGGGCTGTCACTTCGCCCGAAGCCGGGATAATCGGGTGCAACGACATGGTATTTGTCCGCAAGCAAGGGGATCAGGTGGCGAAACATATGTGATGAAGTCGGGAAACCGTGAAGCAGAAGAACGGACGGAGCCCCGGGATTCCCGGCCTCCCGGTAAAAAATATGCACTCCGTCTACCTCCACAGTCCTGTAAAAGGTGTGTACATGTGCTTTTGAATTTTGTTTTGTTTTCATATCATAACATTTTATTGATTTTAAACGAATTATTATTGTACCATTTGGTACATAAATGAATAAAAAAAAATCAGTCAAGTACCCTGAGTTGCCATTCAATCAACGCCCTTAACCGTTTTGAATCCGGGTACATCTTTCGTGTTACATTAAGTCCGTTCCATATGGTCACGAGATATCCGGCCAGGACTTTCGGATCAGCTTCCGGCTTTAACTTTCCCTCTTTCCGGGCCTCCTGCAACACCTCAAAAAGCACCTGCTCAAATTCCTTCAGCAACCGTGCCGCGCGCAAGGCCAGTCCCTGCTCCAGCGTGTACAACTCGGTTACCGTATTGGCCAGCAGGCAGCCCATTTCGTGTTCGTCGCTATCACTTTCGGCAATTTTCAGGAAGAGCGACCGTATTTCGCCTATTTTATCCGGGCTTTTCGCCAGGTCTTCCCTGAGTTGCTTCATCCTCATATCACTGAATTCCTTCATGGCTTTTTCAAAAAGCTCTTTCTTTCCACCGGGAAACGCGTGGTAAAAACTCCCCTTCCCGATACCCATCACCTGTAATAATTCCTCCGTAGAAGCTCCCTCATAACCAATGGCACGGAAAAGACCTATGGTCTTCCGTACCGCTTCTTGTTCATCATATATTTTTCGTCTTCCTCTCATTTGTGTACCAATTAGTACAAATATACGACAATTTATTTCTCTCCTAACATTCCGGGTTTATTTTCTGTTGAATTACAAAAGCTAAGCTGCCCGGGAAAGTGCCCGGACAACGTCCTTACACCACCTCGTTCAATGCCTTTTCTATGGTATCGTAAACGGTTTTTAGCTGTGCATCCGAAATCACATAAGGAGCGAGAATGTAAACCGTGCTGCCCAGGGGGCGCAAAAACACCCCGTTATCCATAAAAAAACCGAAAAGCTTATCCCTCAGGTTCCCGTAGCGTTCCATTTGCACATTGAGGTCCATCGCATAAATAACTCCGAGCTGCCTGGTGGACGCCACCTTGGGATGATTACGTATCTTTTCATCAAATTCCCGGTGCGATGCCGTCACTCTTTCTATATGCTGCTGCATTTCTTCAGACCGCAGCAGTTCGATACCCGCCAGGGCAACGGAACAGGCAACGGGATTCGCCGAATACGTATGCCCGTGAAACAACCCCTTGGATATGTCATCGCTGTAAAAGGCATCGTACACCTTTTGGGTACAACTGGTAATGGCCATGGGTAACATCCCCGCGGTCAATGCTTTTGACATACTGATGATATCCGGCTTGTTCGCCATATATTCCGAAGCAAAATTCCTGCCCGTTTTCCCGAAGCCCGTCATTACCTCGTCTGCAATAGTGATGACATCATTGTCCTTACAAATGCCGATCAGTGCGTTCAACCCTTCCGCATCGAACATCTTCATTGCCGCCGCACCCTGTACCAGCGGTTCATAGATAAACCCGGCCACATTGCCCTTGCCTACAATTTCCAGGAGCCTGTTTTTCACTTCCCCGTTATTATCCCCTTTCGGTACCGGAATCCGCTCCACCGTAAGGAAAAATTCTTCAAACGGGCCATTGTAAACCGACAATCCCGAAACCGACATCGCTCCGAAGGTATCTCCATGAAACCCTTCTTCAAAAGCGACCAGGATATTTCTTTTCTTTCCGCGGTTAAAATGATACTGCAACGCCATTTTTATGGCAACATCAGATGCAGTCGATCCGTTGTCAGAAAAAAACAGTTTTTGCTGGTTCCCGGGCAATATTCCCATCAGGGCTTCAGACAGTTCCACGGCCGCATCATGCGTAAAACCGCTGAACACCACCTGGTCCAGCCGCTGCATCCGTGCATGGGCTTTCCGTACAATATAATCGTTGCAATGGCCATACATGCAGGTATACCAGGAAGCAATACCGTCTATATATTCCTTTCCGTCTTCGTCATACAACACTGCGCCCTTTGCCCGGGTAATGGCTATGGTGTCGGGATGTAACTTGTGTTGTGTCAGGGGGTGCCAAAGATGTTTTTTGTCACGTTCCGAAATATTTTTCATGGGGAGCCGTTATTTATTATATCTTGCAAAGATGAGAATTGTAGCTAAACCTGACTAACATTGAACCTATTTAAACAGGGGATTAACATAAATTATTCCCCATTAAAAATTTACCAGGTTTTCCTGGTGTTTTTGGTTGTGGCCCTCTTTATCCGCTTCCCTTTTTTCTTCAGGGATTACATAGACCGGGATGAGAGTACATTTATCCTCATGGGACAGTCATGGGCAGAAGGGCACCTGCCTTATACTACGTTGTGGGACCTGAAGCCACCGCTCGCTTTTCTTTTTTTTGCAGCCGTCATTACAATTTTCGGAAAGAGTTTTATAGCCATACGGCTGGCCGGTACCATTGCCATTGCCGTTACTTCGTTGTACCTGTTTAAGATAGGCGACCGCCTGGCCGGAAGAAAAGCAGGGTTCTGGTGCGGGATGCTCTACATTTTTTTGTCCAGCCTTTTCGGCAATGTCCAGGGCGTAATGACCGAGCATCTTTCCATGTTGTTTTTGGTCCCTGCATTCTGGTTTCTTATTAAAGCAACAAACAAGCGCCATATCCTCTGGGCGGGAATTCTTTTCGGTGCGGCGGCCATGACAAAGCTCAACCTGGCTTATCCCATTCTCTTTATGGGACTGGGCCTGATGTATTTTGAATACCGCGCCAAAGGCATTTACGCTTCACTGGAAAACGGTTCGCTATACGGTGCGGGTGTTTCCATACCCGTAATTCTCACAGCTATTCCTTATTACCTGGACAACCTCCTGCTGGTATGGTGGGAATCGGTCATACTTGCTCCGCTGCATTACGACACTCCGGACCCGGCCAATAATATAGATGCCTTTGCCGACCTGCTTCCCTTTATCGGTATAGCCGCCCTTCTGATCTTTCTCAACAGTAAAAAAAGGTGTTTCCCCAGGTTATGCAGGAATTACACTTACATTTTACTTGCACTTGCGGGCACCATGGTCTCCTTTATACAATCGGGCGAAGTGAACAGCCATTACCTTATTCAGCTGTATCCTTTCCTCATATTACCTCTTGTTGTTATTGTAAGCCACATGAAATGGTCCTGGAAGTTGGCCTACACACCTTTTGCCGCATTACTATTGATGCTCATCCAGTTTGAACCTTTAAAGGAATACTGTTTTCTCGGTGACCGGGTACTGCAAGGAAAATCGCTCTATAACGGCGAAGGTATCGAGGTGCCGGAATATATCAGGACACATATCGGTGATGTACAGTCTGCTTTTTTCCTGGAAAACCATATCGGTTACTGGCTCATCAACGAACATCCTCCCACCAAATCGGTGACCCATCCCTCCAACCTGGACCGGGAACAACTTTATCCGTATTACGACAACCCCCGGAAAAACAGCGTTGAAGAATTGCGATACATCTGTTCAGAGGTGAACCCGCAGATTATTGTCACGGAAAGGGGGAAAATTCCTTTTATGAAAGACAATTCCCCGGACAACATATATTTCAAGGACATCCTTGCCAAAAAATACCGGTTCGTCAAAAGGATAGGTGAAGCCGAAATATACCGCCGAAAATATTAGAGCGACTGCAATACCGGAGCAAACAATTCCGCATATTTTTTCACCACCTCCCTGTTGAATTCTTTCTCTTCGGCTATTCTTCCGAGTATAGGCACTCCTCCCATCACTTCTATTGCGCTTTCTGTCGACGGGTTTTCATCCCCGCTTATAATAATGCCGGCAATATCCAGGTTTCTGCGCTTTAAACCTTCAATAGTAAGCAGTGTGTGATTAATACTCCCCAGGTAATTCCGGGAAACGACAAGCACTTTGTGATCGGGTTTGATCAGGTCGGCTATGGTTTCCGTATCGTTTAACGGCACCAGCAGCCCCCCTGCTCCTTCGATAACCAGGTGGTTGGAGGTTTCGGGCTCCCTTACCTTATCAACCTCAATCCTTATACCGTCAATAGCCGCAGCGGCATGAGGGCTCATCGGGGTGTTCAGCGCGTAGCTGTTCGGATGTATTTTGGTTTTGGCATTGGAAAGCAGGAGTTCGGTTTTGTGCGCATCCGAATTATCGAGATCTCCTGCCTGTACGGGTTTCCAGTAATCGGCTTCCAGTGCCTCGGTCACTATGGCCGAAACAATGGTCTTGCCCACTTCGGTGGAAATGCCGGTAATAAAAAATTTCTTTTTCATGGTCTTTTATTTTCACCGTACAAATGTAGCCAACAACTTTAAAACCTCGGAAATCTCCTGCTGTGTATTGTAATTGTGCAGGCAAAAACGCAATCGCTCCTGCCCTCCGGGAACCGTGGGGGAAAGTATGGCCTTTACATCGAATCCGTTCTTACGAAGTTCTCCGGCCGTATTTTTTACCTTTTCATTTCCGGGGATGATACAACAATGTATAGCAGAATCGCTGGCCACAAAACAGGAATCCATTCCCAACGCACCAAGCTCCGATTTAAAAAAAGCTATATTCCGATGAAGAACATCTCCGGGACGGGTTTCGAACAATACCCCGTAAGCCGCCAGGATGGTGGCCAGTGCATGTGGCGGAAGTGCCGTAGTGTAGATCAGGCTTCGCGAAAAATTCACCAGGTAATCCTTTAATTGTTGTGAACCCAGTACGGCTGCCCCGTGACACCCCAGTGCCTTACCAAAAGTGATGATCCTCGCAAACACCCTGTCCTGCAGGCCGAGCTCCTGCACCAGTCCTTCACCTTTCCCGCCCAATACTCCCACGGCATGGGCTTCGTCTACGACCAGGTAAGCTTCGTATTTTTCGGCAAGGGCTGCCATACCGGCCAAATCCGGGGAATCCCCGTCCATAGAAAAAACAGATTCGGTAACGATGTAAAGCTGTTTTCCGGCACCAACGGTCTTTAGAATTTTCTTCTCCAGGTCTTCCGGGTCGTTATGCCTGTATTTATAGGAACCCGCATTTCCCATCTGTATCCCGTCCCGTATGCTGGCATGTATCCATTCGTCATAAAAAACCACATCTCCCCGCTGCGGAACACTTGAAAAAAAGCCCGTATTGGCACCATATCCCGAATTGAACACCAACGCCGCTTCCGCCCGGTGAAAGCGGGCCAGCATCGCCTCTGCCTCCGGATAAAGGGAATGGTTCCCGGTTAACAACCTCGACCCGGTGGCCCCGTTTTTCACCTCTCCTCTATCCCTTACGATCTTTCCGGCCTCCGTATATATTTGTTCAGATGCCGCCAATCCCAGGTAATCGTTGGTAGAAAAGTCGGTCAGTCCCTCTCCCGGAACCGGTAGTTGCCGCAATGCATTTCCGGCTTCCCTCTTACAGAGCCGGGCCGTTAATTTCTCAGGAAGATTCATAGACCTCAAAGGTAAAAAAAACCGCATAGCAACCGGATTTCCGGACCATGTTTAAATATCGTATAAAAATATTGTAACCGTTACCGTTTTCCCGGTATTTATTTTATTTTTGTAATGCAATGTTTCCGGAAAAATGAGCAACGTACACAAAAAAGAGACCGTTCCGGAATGTGCTACAACGTTTTCGTAACCTCACCCCTTGCAATACGGGGCATTACAAGGCATGACAACTCTTTAACGAGGAACGATTTTCATTGCAAACCAGGCAAAGTTCCTTAACAAAAAATATTGTTTTCCCCTGCTTTGCGTTAAAGTTTCTTAAAAGCATTTCCAAATGCAGATTTCTGCCATATCTTTGTATCACCAAAAGGGGTGGTGCCCTTTTGTAACTTTAAGTAAAGTTTTCATAATTTAAAGTTTTGGTTGGTTAATTAAGAGGCCCGGAAATTCCGGGCCTCTTGTTTTTTATACCATTGTCAATTCAGGTTAGTTAATTTACGGGATCAATCTCAAAAGTGGATCAATCCTAAAAGTTGTGGACACTGTTGGGGTTCAGACATATGACAACAGGACATAAGAGGTACGACTTGCGATTTATAAAATAGTTTCTTTTTGTTACAGTGTTTGTTATTGACCTCAATTGAGAGTCATTTATTGCAACCCTTGAGTAGTATAAAAATCATAGTCTTGTTGTTGAGTTAACAGGTTAACGACAGGTTATTGAGTTCGTGCGTGATGCCTAAATAACTGAATAACCCCATAATTAACATACAACCTTACTTGCAACATTCAACCCAAAAAACATTCGTGTATCCGTGGCAAAACCAAAACGGGAAACTTACAACAAGTGAAAAAATCCACAACCTTTGATCCTGATCCTCAAAAGTTGTGGAGTACAGGCGGATTTCATCAGATTTTAGATATGAGACCTTAGGCATAAGGCCTATAACTATTAAGATGTAAGAAGAACTTAAATTGTCAGGTGTTATGAGAAGTCCTTCAGACCTTACTTTACCGGGATTTCGGATATGCTGAAAATCCGTATGGCTTTTAAGTTCAGAACTCAACCTGCAAAGCCCCATACACACCTGTACCGGGCCCCGCGTTCCTTTCCGCCGTAAAGCCGGGAAAACCACCATAAACACAACCCTGTTTACGCCGGGAGGGGTTGGGTATGCAGCGTACACAATTGCTTAAGCGGCTAACAGGGTTATGTTCGCGGCCTAAGGGATTAAGTACGCCGCATACACAATTAAGTTCACCGCGTACCGGGTTACTTATGCGGCATACACAACTGCTTGAGCGGCTAACAGGGTTATGTTCGCGGCCTAAAGGACTAAGTACGCCGCATACACAATTAAGTTCACCGTGTACAGGGTTGCTTATGCAGCGTACACAATTGCTTAAGCGGCTAACAGGGTTATGTTCGCGGCGCAAGGGATTAAGTACGCCGCATACACAATTAAGTTCACCGCGTACAGGGTTGCTTATGCGACATACACAACTGCTTGAGCGGCTAACAGGGTTATGTTCGCGGCCTAAGGGATTAAGTACGCCGCATACACAATTAAGTTCACCGCGTACAGGGTTACTTATGCGGCATACACAACTGCTTGAGCGGCTAACAGGGTTATGTTCGCGGCCTAAGGGACTAAGTACGCCGCATACACAATTAAGTTTACCGCGTACCGGGTTGCTTATGCCGCTTAAGCAATCCCTTAAACCACAAAAACAGGCTCCGTACCATCTGCCCGTGAATAATATATGCCGGTGAAGCAGCAAAAAAAAGCAATCTTTTACAGGGCTCTTCCCGAACTTGCCGGCATACCGGCAGTGATACCACCCGCCGGGCAGGACGTACCGGTATACCGGGATGCTCCCTGTGGCGGGCCGGAGGTGTTCCCGAAGGCGGGTTACAGGGTCAGAGACATTCGCCATAAACATTAGGTATTACCGGAAGTTTTCCAGGCATGCCCGTAAAGGCACTGTTGAGTACGTAGTATGAGAATCGGTTTGTTTCAAGCGGCCATTCATAACACTATATGATGATCACAGATCACAAGTCGTTTAAAGTCTGAAATCAAAATCTGTGGCATCCCCATGTTTTTGGCACGGTAACTGTTTAATAACTATCCAATCGCCGCCATTCTGACTACATTTTATTATTTTTACGGTATATTTTTTAAGCAGTGATGAAAAAAATTGTCCTTACCACCATATTTTTATGTATTGTCAATGCCGTTTGTGCTCAAAATGGCACTTCGGCTGAAAATGCTTTTGTTCCCGGCGAATGGCTCCAGTTCCGGGTTCACTATGGTATTTTCAATGCCAGTTATGCCTCCATGGAAGTCAGGGAAACCACCCTGAACGGAAAACCCGTTTTTCACGTAGTCGGTAAAGGCCGCACAACCGGGCTTGCCCGGTTGTTTTTTAAAGTGGAAGACAATTATGAGAGTTATTTCGACAAAAAGAACGGCAGGCCGTACAGGTTTATCCGCCAGATCGACGAAGGCGGATATACCAAAGACATGGAAATCAACTTCGACTACAGCACCAACCAGGCCGTGGTTAACAATAAAAAGCACCACAGGACAACAACCATCCCCATTCACAAAGATATCCAGGACCTTATCTCTGCGGTATACTACCTCAGAAACCATTACAAAGCGGAAAATCTCAGCGTAGGTGATGAAACCGAACTCGATTTATTGTTTGACGACGACAAAACCTTCAAATTTAAGCTTAAGTTCTTGGGTAAAGAGGTATTAAAGACTAAATTTGGCAAAATATCCTGCATCAAGTTCCGTCCCTATGTACAAGCCGGCAGGGTCTTTAAAGAAAAAGGCAGTCTAACACTCTGGGTTTCAGACGACGAAAACAAGCTTCCCATGAGGATCAAGGCGGATCTGAGGGTAGGCTCCATAAAGGCCGACCTGGAAGCTTTTCGGGGGCTCAAGCACCAGTTCAAAGTAGTAGTAGATTAATAAAATGGACATAAAACCGGAAATTGCCGAAAGAATATACCAGTTAGAAGACAAGTACAGAAATTCCGGCCAGGACCTGGGGGATTATCTCGACGGCCTTTTACATCAACGCTATCTTACCTATTGGGACTATATTCAACTGGACACTTTGCTCAGTCTTCAGATCCCACGCACCCATTTTCCCGATGAAGAGATCTTCATCATGTATCACCAGATCACCGAGCTGTATTTCAAACTCATCATCCACGAACAAAAGCAAATTATTGACGACAAGTTGCAGAACGCGGCATTCTTCATTCAAAAAATAGAACGCATCAACCGTTATTTCAAAGCACTGATCACCTCGTTCGAAGTGATGATCAACGGTATGGAGCGCGAGCAGTTTTTACAATTCCGCATGTCCCTGCTCCCCGCCAGCGGTTTTCAGTCGGCACAATACAGGATGATAGAACTCTATGCCACTCCCATGGAAAACCTCGTACATCATTCGGTCCGGGATCAGTTCACTGCCGATACACCCCGGGACAAACTGTACGAGAACATTTACTGGAAAAAAGGAGCCACAGATACCACAACGGGCGAAAAGACCCTGACCCTGAAACAGTTCGAATACCGTTATACCCCCAGGTTTATGCGGATAGCCCGCCAGGTAAAAGATTCTACCATTTACCACAAATATCTGCAACTACCCGACGAAGAACGGAAAAATCCGAACCTGATCCGTGCCATGAAAGCCCTGGACACCAATGCCAATGTTAACTGGCCGTTGATGCACCTCGGATCTGCCTATCGCTATCTGAGAAAAGACAACAGCACCACCATAGATGCCTCGGGAGGTACCAACTGGAGGGATTATTTGCCTCCGAGTTTTCAAAAAGTCATCTTTTTTCCTGAAATTTGGGACGAGGATCAAAAAACCAACTGGGGAAAAGAATGGGTAGAACACATGTTTAATCCGGAAAACACGAAAAATTAATGCTCAAGAAAGTACTTTTATGTGTATTGGCCATAGCTGCTGTGGCCTGCAAAAAAGAAAAAGAAGAAAAAAATGCCGAGACTGCAAAAAGAGAAGTACTGAAACCCATTGAGGTCAAGGAATTCGGCTTTAATCTCAACAATTATGTTGTTCGCAGGGACACGGTAAAATCCGGAGACAGCTTCGGGGAAATCCTGGCCCAGAACAATATCGACTACGCCAAGGTTTACAAAATTGCAGAAATAGCCAAAGATACTTTTGATATTGTAAGGGGATTAAGAGCAGGCAAACCCTACACCCTGTTGTGCAGTAAAGATTCCCTGCAAAAGCCCGAGTGTTTTATCTACCAGCCCAACAGTGTGGATTATGTGGTCATCCGCTTTGCCGATTCCATCCAGGCCTATAAAGAGAAAAAACCGGTAACCATCGTAGAACGCGAGGCCTCCGGGATTATAACCAGTTCCCTTTCCGAAGCCATTATGGAAAAAGAGATGGACTACCAGGTGGCCTATGACCTTTCCAACATTTACGCCTGGACCGTGGATTTTTTCCGGCTGCAACGCGGCGACCGTTTTAAGGTGATTTACGAGGAAAAATACATAGACGATACCATCTACGCCGGCATAGGCGATATCAAAGCCGCCTATTTTAAACACAACAACAAGCCGTTTTACTCCTTTAAATTCCGGACCGATTCGGTAAATAAGATCAGTGATTATTACGACGAAGAAGCCAACACCCTTCGCCGGGCCTTTCTGAAAGCCCCGTTGGAATACAGCAGGATATCTTCCCGTTACACCAAGCGGCGTTTTCATCCCGTACAAAAACGCTGGAAGGCCCACCTCGGTACCGATTATGCCGCGCCACACGGTACGCCCATCAAAGCTACGGCAAACGGTACGGTAACCAAATCCGGATACACCTCCGGGAACGGGAATTATGTGAAGATACGCCACAACAGCACTTACGAAACCCAGTACCTCCACATGTCCAAACGCGCCGCAAGGGTCGGACAGCATGTCAACCAGGGCGATGTTATTGGTTATGTAGGAAGCACAGGGCTTGCCACCGGCCCGCACGTATGCTACCGCTTCTGGAAGAACGGCAGGCAGGTAGACCCGTTCAAACAGGATCTCCCTTCTGCAGAACCCATCGAAAAAGAATTAAAAGAAGGTTACCTGGCCTATATCCAACCTCTGAAGTCACGACTGGACAACATCCTCTTTGACGATGAGCAGGAGGAGTTTATTACTGCTGTGGGGGAGTGATGATGCGGGGGTTAAAGATCAATACCTTTTATACAGCCCGGGAGATTCCTCCTGGCGTCGGAATGACGGTTCCGTTCTTGTAAACCCGGTTTTTATGGAATTTCCGAAAACCCGTAATTATTGTGTGTATATCCTGACTAACAGAAAAAGGACCGTCCTGTATACCGGGGTTACCAACAACCTGAAAAAGCGATTGCATTTCCACAGGAATCCGGGGTACGGCAGCAAGGCATTCACTGCACGGTACAGGTGCTTTTACCTGATTTATTGGGAACATATCAAATCCATCAGCAAAGCCATAAAAAGAGAAAAAGAACTGAAAGGCTGGCGAAGAGCCAAAAAAGAGGCCCTGATCCGCACATTCAACCCGGAATGGAAGTTCTTAAATGACGAAATTAACTAAGTGCCATTTTATAAACCACCCCGGGTCATTCTGAGCGAAGCGAAGAACCCGGCGAAGCAAAAAAATTCAGTGAGATGATGAAACCAATAACCTCAACAACCTTCCGGGAGAAATAGGGATTCCTCCTGACGTCGGAATGACAGGAGCCACAAAATGTAAAAAAACAGAACTCATAACAACACGTATTAAAACAAATGCCACTACAAAAAACAAACCCTGCCCAAACACAAACCTGGAAAAAACTCGCAGATCATTTTCGGCAGCTCAGGGATGTGGAAATGAAAACCCTCTTTGCCGATGATCCCGAAAGAGCGTCGAAATTCAATATCAAATGGAATGATTTTTATGTGGATTATTCCAAAAACCGGATTACGGATGAAACCCTCGATCTCCTCCTGGCCCTTGCTGAAGAAGTAAAACTGAAAGATGCGATAAAAAAATACTTTTCGGGCGACCTCATCAATGAAACCGAACAAAGGGCCGTACTCCACACCGCCCTCCGCGGCGAAAAAGATGCCGAAATTGTTGTAAACGGTGCAAATGTTATCCCGGAGGTAGTTGCCGTGCAGGAAAAAATAAAACAATTTTCCGAAGCCGTGATCTCCGGGGAGAAAAAAGGACATACGGGTAAGGCTTTCACCGATGTGGTAAACATCGGTATCGGTGGTTCCGACCTGGGGCCGGCCATGGTGACCGAAGCCCTGAAATTTTACCAAAACCACCTCAATGTACACTTTGTAAGCAATGTGGACGGCGATCACGTGCACGAAACGCTTAAAGGCCTTGACCCGGAGACCACCCTGTTCGTTATTGTTTCCAAAACCTTTACCACGCAGGAAACCCTGAGCAATGCTACAACCATAAAAAACTGGTTTCTGCAACACGCTTCTCAGCAAGACGTGGCCAAACATTTTGTAGCCGTGTCCACCAACCTGCCCAAAATTGCCGAATTCGGTATTGCCGATGAAAACGTCTTCCCGATGTGGGACTGGGTAGGCGGGCGATTTTCCCTGTGGAGTGCCGTAGGCCTTTCCATTGCCCTTGCCGTAGGACACGACAACTTCAAAAAACTCCTGGAAGGAGCGCGGGCCATGGACAATCATTTTAAAACAGCCGATTTCAACAACAACATCCCGGTAATACTTGCACTCATCGGCACCTGGTACAACAATTTCTTCGATGCCGAGAGCGAGGCTATCATTCCGTATACCCAATACCTCAGCAGGTTTTCCGCCTATTTACAACAAGGTATTATGGAAAGCAACGGTAAGAGCGTAGACCGGGCAGGCAACCCTGTGAATTACCAAACAGGGACCATTATCTGGGGAGAGCCGGGAACCAATTCGCAGCACGCTTTCTTCCAGCTTATCCACCAGGGCACCAAACTGATCCCGGCCGACTTTATCGGTTTTGTACATTCCCTGCACGGCGACAAGGATCACCACAACAAACTCATGGCCAACTTTTTTGCCCAGACCGAAGCCCTGCTTAACGGCAAGACCCGGGATGAAGTGATTGCGGAACTTCAGGGTAAAAACCTTTCCGAAGCAGAGATCGACAAACTGCTTCCCTTTAAAATATTCGAGGGGAACAAACCCACCAATACCATCCTCGCCGATCAACTTACCCCCGAAAGCCTCGGGGCGCTCATAGCCATGTATGAACACAAGATCTTCGTACAGGGCGTGATCTGGAACATTTTCAGTTACGACCAGTGGGGCGTGGAACTGGGCAAGCAACTGGCCTCAAAAATATTAAAGGATATGGAAAGTACCGAAGTTACAAAACACGACAGCTCCACCGCGGCATTACTGGAACATTTCAGGAAAAATTCTTAAATCCGAGTCAACTCCCTCGGGGCATCCCGCTCCCGATGGTTATCGGGAGCGGGAGACGCTTTTCATCTAAGGTTTTGGGTAACATCCAAAACTAATACGTCACTGCGAGCGCAGCGCGGCAGTCTCCTGGCTGGTTTGCCCATACCTGTTGCTGAGCACCGTCGAAGTATCAGAGGTATGTTGCCGGCCTCCATGAGATTGTCACCCTTCGGCTGTGCTAAGGACAGGCTAAAGCAAAGCGCCGGCAGTCTCCCGGCAGGTATGCGTATCTCATTGGGAATACTAATACGTTTATTGGCAATAGGGTTTTCAAGGCACCATAAATCGAATTATTTTCTACCTGAAATCCGGTATTTTGTGCCTTAATACCGCTTGATTTCCTAAAAAACTGTTAATAAAACCGTTTAAAAATTAAACAACTACAAACCAAAACAATAGGTTTTATGGTTATTTTTGTTTTAAAACGTTAAAGCATTTCCATGTTAAAATATTTAACATTGGCTTAATGTTGGATAATTTCAGAAGTGTCAATTTTGCATAGCTAAATCAAATTTAATAAACACAGATGAAGACAATTTACAATGGGTTTTTAACAGTGGTCTTTGCACTCATCGCAACTGCCACTTTTGCACAGGGTACTGTTACGGGAACTGTAATAGACGCTGAGATGAACGAACCATTACCGGGAGCCAACGTTGTGGTAAAAGGCACTTCCACAGGGGTGTCTACGGATTTTGACGGAAACTTTCAGATCGAAGTACCGGAGAACAGCGGTACGCTTGTTGTTTCCTACATTGGGTTTGTGAAAAAGGAAATCCGGTTTTCTTCCCCCGGGGATATCGGGAATATAACATTACAAGCTGATACTGATGAACTGGAAGGAGTTGTAGTCGTAGGTTCTGGTGTTATAGACCTGGAACAGGATCGAAAAACTCCCGTCGCCGTTTCAACAATTACGAGGGCTGAGATTCAGACCAAAGGGGTCGGGAACGTAGAATTTCCCGAACTCATGAAAAACACACCCAACGTATACGTTTCTAATCAATCTGGCGGATTCGGTGATTCCCAAATGTTCGTACGAGGTTTTGACCAAAGAAATACAGCCTTCCTCCTAAACGGACAACCAATTAACGGGATGGAGGACGGAAGAATGTACTGGTCAAACTGGGCTGGTATTTCAGACATTGCCAATGCTGTTCAGACACAAAGAGGTTTGGGATCTTCCAAATTAGCCATTTCCTCAGTAGGAGGAACTATTAACATAGTCACTAAAGCTACAGAATCCAATCAGGGAGGTTTTGCACGTTTTATGACAGGTAATGATAGTTATATAAAAGGTACCGTAGGATATAATACGGGAATTGGCGAAAATGGTTGGGGTTTCTCTTTTATGTTAGATCATTGGCAGGCTCACAGAAAATATGCCGCTGGAACAAAAGGACAAGGTCAAAATTATTTCTTCTCGGTAGGAAAACGAGCAGGAGATCACAATTTCAACTTTCTGATTACAGGAGCTCCGCAATGGCATGATCAGAATTTCTCCAAAGACCGGGAACTCTATGACCAATACGGAATCAAGTACAACAATAACTACGGATTCAAAAACGGGGAATATTTAAGTCTCAGGCGAAATTATTATCACAAACCGGTAATGAACCTGAACTGGGATTGGAATATTTCAGAAAAATCAAATCTATCAACAGTAGTATATGCATCCTTCGGTAGAGGTGGTGGTACCGGAGATTACGGAAGTGGTCCGGGATATGTTGAGAATGGTATAGATTCTTCACCCGAAGGTGCTTATACAGAAAACGGACTTATTGACTGGGATTATATTGTTAATGAGTATAACCCAGGGATAGAAGGCGGATTCAGCGAAGGTTATAACGGAACATTACTCAGAGCTTCGGTAAACAATCATGCCTGGTACGGAACCGTAGTTAATTACGAATTTAATAACTTAAAAAACCTGACTGTAAACGGAGGTATTGATGTAAGATTTTATAAAGGGGATCATTTCCGTCAATTAATAGATTTATTAGGTTTACAGGGACGTAGAGAAGAATTTGGCGGGAACCCCAATCATGAAGTTACCACAACTTTTAAAGCTAATCCGTGGTCTGCCTTATTTAACTTTGCAGATGAAGACGAACGCGTTAATTATGATTATTCTGAGAATATTAATTACCAAGGAGCGTTTGGACAGATCGAATGGTCAAATGACGTGTTTTCAGCGTTTGTTCAGGGTGCGTTGTCAAATCAGGACTACAAAAGGGAAGATAGAGGAAATTTTGCAGAAACTAAAGAATCGAAAACAGTCAATAAGCTTGGTTACAACATAAAAGCCGGTGCATCCTGGACTTTTGCCGAAGGAAATACAATTTTTGTAAATTCGGGAAAATACTCAAGGCAACCTTTCTTAGATAATATATTCCCAAGCTATGATGACAATACACAATTAGCAGATCCTGAAGTAGACAATGAAGAGATTGTAGGATTTGAAGCAGGCTATCGCCTGGAAATTCCGGAACAAGCTTTCCAATTAAACTTCAACGCTTATTACACCACCTGGGAAAATCGCTTTCTGGACAGAGCCGGGGAGTTTACACAATCCGGAGTAACTTACGATGATGTTACATTTATGTTTACTGATATTGCACAAGTACATAAAGGTCTTGAGTTAGATGTAAAATGGAAACCTATGCTATATTGGACACTTCGTGGTTATGCTACGGTAGGTGACTGGGAATACGACGGTAGCACCCCTATCAGGATAAGAAATAACAATGATAACGAGTTTATTGATGAAATCTCCGGAGATCTCACCGGCACCAAAGTAGGAGAGGCTCCGCAAGCTTCCGCCGGCTTGGGAACTTCTTACGATATACTACCGAACAAACTAAACTTTTATATCGACTGGAATTACTATGCTAATTTATATGGTTTTGTCAAAGTAGATGAGTTTGCGGATGCTATTATTGCAGACGAACCTTATGAAACTGAGAAACTAAAACCTTATTCACTATTTGATGTAGGCGCCAGTTATAATTTTAATTTGGGTGATAATAAATTCATTGTACGAGGAAATATTTTTAATGCCTTGGATCATGAATATATCAGTCAAAAAGACAACTATGGTTATTTCTATGGCAACGGTTTAACCTGGAATTTGTCTGTTCAATATCAGTTTTAATTAAAATCTTTCAAATATTAAGGTTGAGGCCGTCTAAAAAGTTTTAGGCGGTCTTTTTATATTTAGCCTATTTGCTTGTTTTCAACTTGAGCCAGCAAGAGTTGAGCGTTAAAAAGTTAATGAGTTAATAGGTATTGTGGGATTATGCCCTTATCCCTACCTTTTTAAGATTGTGAGCCATGGCCACAAGCCCTATTTCGGTTTCTACCTTATCAAGTCCCCTGAGCATAAAGCGTTTGAAGTCCATATTCTGTTTTATATTCCCAAAAACGGCTTCCACATCCCAGCACCTTCTTTTTCGGTGGGCAATGCCTTCTTTTGAGAGCAACAGTGCTTTGGCCTTTGCCTTTAACCGTATCAGTTCATGGTTTCTCATAATGATCCGGTTGCCTTTGGCTTTATGGCAGCTGCCCCTTAACGGGCAGCCCTTACAGTTTTTTGCCCGATAGAGGTCATAGACCTGTAGGTAGCCATTGCCGGTCTTTCTTTTTTGCTGTCCTATATGTTCCATAGGTTGTCCCATAGGACAGTAACAGGTATCGGTTTCTTTATTGTAATAGAGCTTGTCAGGATGGAACGGGGCTTTGTCCTGTTTACCATTGGTCTGCCTTTGTTCCTTGTGGAAATAGTTGTACTTTACATAGGCCTCAATATCCTTGTTTTCCAGGGCCTGGTAGTTCTCTTGGCTTCCATAACCGGCATCGGCCGTTAGGCTCTGGGGAGTTTGGAGGTAACTTTCTTGAAAATCTTCCAAGTGGGCTATCAGGGCGGTGGTATCGGCTGTGGTCTGAGCCAAAGTGTAGTTCACTATGAACTGGTTGTTGGTCGAAGCCTGTAAGTTGTAAGCGGGCTTGAGTTGCCCGTTTTTCATAGGGTCGTCCTTCATCCGCATAAACGTGGCCCCGGGGTCGGTCTTACTCATGCTTCCACGATGCCCTAACTTCTTTTGCTGTTCATTGTACCTGGCGATGTTCCCAGGCCAGTGCTTTTGGGCATAACCCAGTTTTTGTTTGATCTTTTTCTCTACCGCTTTGCCTTCCAGAGCCTGGTTGATCTGTGCAATGGTTGCGGATACTTTTTCAGGATCAATAGCCTCGAACTCCGGGGTGTTGGGGAGTTGCTCCTGCTCGGCATAGACTTTTTCCACATAGTTCCACAGTTCCCTGAGTTGTTTTTCAATACGCTCGCGGGAGGTTTTGATGCTCTTGCCCCATACAAAGGTATAGCGGTTGGCATTAGCCTCGATCTTGGTTCCGTCCACATAGAGTTCCTTCAGGCTTAAATAACCCTGTTCGGCTAAGAGCACCACTACTTGATTAAAGATTTGCTTAAACTTGTCCTTTAGCTTGCCGCTGCGGAAGTTGCTGATGGTATTGTGGTCAGGCTTGGCCCCTCCACTGAGCCAGATAAAGTGAATGTTCTCGTTCAAGGCCTGCTCAATCTTGCGCGAAGAATACAGGTTACGCAAGTAGGCATAGACCAAAATCTTTAACAGCACTTTAGGGTGATAACTCGAAGTACCACCCCCACGGTAGGTCTGCTCCAAACTAATCAGGTCTACCGAGTCTAAAATCGTGTTGACAATACGTACAGGATGGTGCTGAGGGACCAGCTCATCATAACTGGGTGGAAGCAGGCTCAACTAGCCTTGATCGTAGGGCTTCCAGGTGACTTTTCGGCTCATGTTTAAATTTACAAACACAAAACCTAAATTCAAAAAAAAGAAGCTGCCTTTTTAGACAGCCTCTTTGTTTTTTCTCCCCGTCCATAATATTTAATTTTATCAAAACAACTGCATGAGCCCCATAAACAATTCCGCTACAAAAAAATAAAAACATCCTTCCCCTGAACCCGGTCTCCACCATTAAAACCTGCCATTATCCCCAAAATTCACTACTTTTGATAAAACTTAAAAACTAAAACATGGGGATCATTCAAACCTTACATTCGTACTGGGCTTATTTAACCCTGCTCATGCTTATCATCGCTGTGGTCAATGCCATAACAGGCTATTTCAGCAGCAAACCTTTTATTATGGGGAAAGACCTTCGTATCAGCCTGTTTGCCCTTATTTTTACGCATATCCAACTGCTTTTGGGCATTATCCTGTATTTCGTGTCCGAACGCTTTTCGCTCTGGAGCGAACTGGGTGCAGGAGGGGTCATGAAAAATGACCTCGCCAGGCTATTGCTCGTTGAACACCCTTTTACCAATATACTCGCCATTATACTCATCACCATCGGCTGGTCCAAACACAAAAAAGTGGATAGTGCCAAGGGAAAATTCGGAAAGATCGCCTTTTTCTATACCCTCGGACTTATTTTATTGCTGAGCCGCATTCCCTGGGGACAGTGGATGTGACTCGTGCAAATCATTTGACCGGGCTGCAATGCGTTAAAGAGATCATATGCTCCCCCTTCAGGGGGAGATGCCGGAGGCAGAGGGGGTGTATCAGACAAAAAACAAATCCATGCTGAACACATTGATATCCTGTATAGAAGACAAGGGCGTAAGAGCCACCCCGGTGAGAATACTCACCTTGGAACAGTTCTATAAGGATGCCAATGCCAAAAGTCTGACCGAACTGCAAATACTACTGGATACCGTGGACAAAGCCACCATTTACCGCACCCTCAAGACCTTTGAAAAACACGGTATCCTTCACGCCATAGACACCAACGGTGATGCCGTAAAATATGCCCTGTGCAGCCCGCTTTGCAGTGCGGAAGAACACATACATACCCACCCCCACTTTGTCTGCGGGAAATGCGATGCTACCTACTGCCTGGACAAAACCCGGGTAGCTGTCGATAACCTTCCTTCCGATCATTCCATAAACAACATTGCCGTGATCGTAAAAGGGATCTGCCCTGCCTGTAAAACCTCCTCCTGATCGGCTGCTCGGGCAGGGTCCAACACGATTCCAGTATTCCCATACCATTTACACCGATTACAGAATCCTTCCCGGACAAACTTTGCAACCGGGTTACACAAGTTAAACCGTAATTTTACCCCGTAAATCGAAATTACGGACACGTAAACACTATATTCGTGCCATGTCATCCGTAATAAAAACAAGATCAGATGGAATCAAATCATAAAGAACATACCGGATGCGACCATGATCACGGAGGCTTTTTAGGAAAAAATACCGAACTTATCTTTTCCCTGTTGTGCGGAGCCCTGCTACTCACCGGGTTTCTCCTGAATAAATTTTCTTCCTGGGACAACACGCTTTATATTTATATTCCTGCTTATTTCTTCGGCGGATATTTTGCTGCGAAGGAAGCATTTGAAAAGATCAGGCAGGGCGGGTTTGAGATCGATTTCCTGATGCTCGTCGCTGCTGTGGGGGCGGCCATTCTCGGCAAATGGGCAGAAGGTACCCTGTTGTTGTTCCTCTTCAGCCTCGGACACGCCCTGGAACATTACGCCATGAACAAGGCCCGAAACTCCATCAAGGCCCTGGGTAGCCTCAGTCCCGGGACCGCACTGGTAAAGAAAAACGGCACCAGTGAAGAGGTGCCCGTTGAAAATCTGGAAATCGGGGACACTATCCTTGTGAAGCCGAATAGCAAGATCGCCGCAGATGGTATTATCATCAGCGGACAGAGCAGCATCAACCAGGCGCCCATTACCGGGGAAAGCATTCCCGTAGACAAACACGCTGCCGAAGACCCGGAAAAATGGACCGAATTCGCTTCCGTACCGAAAGAAAACAAGGCTTTTACAGGCACCATAAACGGAAGCAGCAGCCTTGAGATCAGGGTACTCAAACTGTCTAAAGATTCCACCCTGTCCAGGCTTGTCGCACTGGTAAGCCAGGCCGAAGCAAAACAATCCCCTACCCAACAGTTTACCAAAAAGTTTGAAAAAATATTTGTCCCTGCCGTTATCGCACTGGTAATACTCCTCTGTTTTGCCTTTGTAGTGGTTGATGAACCCTTTCCGGTCAGCTTTTACCGGGCCATGACCGTACTGGTAGCCGCCAGCCCGTGTGCACTGGCCATTTCCACACCAAGTGCCGTATTGAGCGGAGTGGCCAGGGCTGCACAGGCCGGGGTGCTGATAAAAGGAGGTAAGGCCCTCGAAAACCTGGGATCCCTCTCGGCAATAGCATTTGACAAAACCGGGACCCTCACCAGGGGCGAACCCCGGCTGACCAACGTTATTCCTTTAAACGGGATTTCCCGGGAAGAATTCCTCTCCTGTATCCTTGCCGTGGAACGCCTCAGTGAGCATCCGCTGGCCAGGGCCATTGTGAGGGACGTTTCGGAAATGCCGGAAATACCTGTTAACGGGACCGATGAAGCTACGGATATCGAAGCGCTCCAGGGAAAAGGAGTCAGGGCCACATATGCGGGGGAAACCGTGTATATCGGAAATCCCGCACTTTTCGAAGAAGACCTGGGGCATATTCTTTCCGACGGTATCCGGGATCAGATATCCGGTTTCCAGGAAGAAGGACACACCTCCATGCTTGCCAAAAAAGGGGATACTTTTATCGGGATACTCACTTTAATGGACACCCCGAGGGCATCTGCAAAAACAACATTAAAGGCCCTGCGGGATATTGGTATTCGGAAAATGGTAATGCTCACGGGCGACCACCAGAAAGTAGCCGACGCCATTGCCCGGCAAACGGGCCTTACCGATGCTTACGGCGACCTCCTCCCCGAAGACAAGGTAAATGCCATTCGTAAACTCAGGGAACAGGAAACACAGATCGCCATGGTAGGAGACGGGGTAAACGATGCCCCTGCCATGGCCAACAGTACCGTGGGCATAGCCATGGGAGCCGCCGGCTCGGATGTAGCGCTGGAAACCGCAGATATCGCCCTTATGGACGACAAACTGGAGAAACTTCCGTTTGTGATAGGCCTCAGCAGGAAATCCAGGAACATCATCCGCCAGAACCTGTTTATCAGTCTTGGTATTGTATTGTTCCTCATCCCTTCGGCCATTATCGGGTTTACGGGTATCGGCCCAACCGTGGCCATTCACGAAGGGTCCACACTAATTGTGGTTTTCAACGCCTTGCGCCTGCTCGCATATAAGCGTTGATTTTTTGAGTTCAGGAGTTGTTTGCCACTAATACACGAATGTTTTTTATATGACCACCCTAAGCTCCTCCTTTGTGACGAAGGCGCCGTACTGTCCCGCAAGCGGGATGGGGAGTTTGACCAGGCCCAAAATCTGGGTATACCCCTGGCTTTTGTATTTTTCCTGTGGCTTGCCCTCCGACCAGACTGAAGTCTGCCCACCTCCCTTCTCCCGATCCCGATGGATATCGGGAGAAGGGAGGAGCTTGTTTGACGTCTCAAACAAGGGTTGTAATTTTGAAACATTTTTGATTCATAGCGCTTAAACATTATTCACGTTTATTAAGTTTACCAAGGACCTGAATAACTTAGTAACTCAACCAATAATCAGAATATCCCTTTTCAGAGGTTAAAATAAAACACACTGAATTACATAAATAGGTTAGGTTTACTGTCAACCAGGATTCCTTTTAACAACAGGGTGAGCGTCAGTGCGCCTTTTTACTGTCCCCGGGGGCCTGTTCACGCGAAAACATCCCGTAATCCCGGATTACCCCGGCTACCCGGAGCCTGTAGTCTTTAAAAACACCGGCCCGGCCCTTCTTCTGGGCAGCCCTGTGTATTTCCAGTGTACGCCACGACTTTACCGCTTCTTCGTCTTTCCAGAAAGAAAGGGAAAGCAGTTTTTCCGGTTGTGCAAGGCTTTGAAACCGTTCTACGGATATAAAACCTTCCGTCCTTTCCAGTGCTTCTTTCAGGTCGGCTGCAATATCCAGGTAGCCCTGTTTGTTTTCGGGATGTAGCTCCACTTCAAAAATTACGGCTATCATAATAGTTCAGGATTTAGCATTTAAAACTTTGTTATATTGTCAGTTTCAGGTTTATATTATGCGGTATCCTGGCATTGACCAGGGGTTCATAAGTGATCTCCGGTTGTAATAGTTCGATCCCGTGATACCGGGATGCCATGTAATGCAGTGTCTCCGAAGCCAGGGCAACAGAAAAATGATCGGCGGGACAACGGTGTATCCCGGAACTAAAAGACAGATATTCCCCGTTATTTCCCCGGTTGATATCGAATGTAGCCCCATTGTCAAAAACCGAAGCATCCCTGTTAGCCGATGCCAGGACCAGCAGAAGTTCATCCCCTTTTTTCAGGAAACATCCGCCGCACTCCACATCTTCCGTCAATATTCTTCGGGTATTGTGAAAAACCGGGTCGAACCGCAGTGTTTCCACTACCAGCTTCCGGAAATAATCAGCCTGTTTTTCTTCCGCAGGGTTTTTTCTGTACAGGTACTGCAAAAGCGAATTGCCCAAAAGCCCCCGCATGGCGTCATAACTTTGAATACACAGGCCCATAAGATTGGAAACATGCACCTCACCAAGAACCCGACCGGGATACACAGATCGGAAATGGTTTTTAATCAGCGGGTATACCTTTTCCGAAAATGCATTTAACCGATGTACCTCTTCAATACCTGAAGTACCAGTCATATAAAGTTTCACCACATGCATATGCGATATTATAAAATCAATATCGTCATTTCTGAGCCGGAAACTTTTCAGCAAAACGGTGAGGGGCAATATCCCCGCTATTGTTTCGGCCCATTGCAGTTTTCCCGTATCAGCCGCTTTCAGTAATCCGTCAAGGACTTCCGTAACATTTACGGGCTGCATCTGTTTTACAAGGTCTTTTGTTGCCGCTTTCCGCAAACCATGTTCCGGAGGATCACTCCTGCGGACCAGGTTTTCCCTTATCTCCCGTGCATATTTGTTCCATAGCTTCTCCTCCTCTCTTCCCATCCCCTTTCGAGGTATTTCTACCACACCGCTTTTCAGGAAAAATTCACAATCACGATACCCATATACGGCCCAGACCTTGTTTTTCCCGTCGTAATATACAGGATGTTTATCCCGCATCCGGGTGTAAAATCCAAAAGGATCGGCTGTTTCCGATTGCAAGAAGGTGGTGTTGATATGCTTCATATTTTTGAGTTATTTACCCTGCAAGATTAGTCCATTTCACTATTAAATATTTCATTCCCGAATGAAACATAAAATATTCCGCTTCCCTAATTTTGTATAAAAACAGGACGATGACTTTCGAAGATCAGTATAAGCATATCATTTCCCTGCTGGGTGAACCTGTCCGTGCCTTAATGCTCTGGCATTTGCTGGACGGCAGGGCCTACACGGCGGGCGAACTGGCCGTTTGTACCGACATTACCCCGCAATCGGCAAGCAATCACCTGCAAAAGCTTTTATCGGGCAGACTCCTGGTTGTGGAAAAACAGGGGAGGCACCGTTATTACCGGATCGCTTCTCCGGAGGTGGCCTATGTAGTGGAATCCATTGCCAACCTGATCCCTCCGGAAGACCGGAAATCTGCAAAGCAGTCCGTTCCCGTATCCGGGCAGAGGTATGCCAGGACCTGCTACGATCACCTGGCCGGAAGAGCCGGGGTTGTACTGAGCGAAGCCCTGCTTGCAAGAAAGATATTGATCCCCGGCAACGGTACTTTTACCGTTTCCCGGGAAGGGAAAGCCTGGTTTTTACAACTGGATATAGATGTGGATATGCTCCGCAATAAAAAACGTTCGTTTGCAAGGCCGTGCCTGGACTGGAGCGAAAGAAAGCATCATCTGGCCGGAGCACTGGGCGCCGCCCTTCTGGACAGCATGATCGCATTACAATGGCTGCGGAAAAAGCAGGGATCACGTGAAGTGGTCATCACTTCCGAAGGAAAATCAAAGCTGTATGAGTTACTGAAAGTCAACCTCTGACTTTCTTATCTTCCCTAAAACCAAAAACCGAGATTAAAGAACCAAAGCCCCTTCCCCCGCTCCGGCGACCAGGAATACTTCAGTTCAATGGGGCCTACAAAGGTTTCCAGTCCGTAGCCTATGGCATAGCCGGTATAGGTAGGTGAGGTAATCCATTCACCATCCTCAAAAATACCATTGCCTGCGTTCGCCATATTGGCTGTAAAGTTCAGGTGGTTTTTCCGCATAAACTCATAGTCTACGGTAGCTGTTCCCTTGACATAGCTGTCCCCTCCGAAACTGATAAAATCGTAGCCCAGAAAAGGAGTAAAATTATTAATGAGGTCATTGCCGTATCCGCCCAGGAAAAAGCCCAGGGTTTCCACATCACTTTTTCCGATCTTAAAACCGCCTTCGGTGGAAAGGTTAAACGAAAGGTTTCTGTACAACGGCATGGCGAAACCCATTTTTGCCTTGGCAATGGAAAACCCGTCAAAATTGTTATTGTAATCGGAAGAAGCAAAATAAAAGTGGAAATCGCCGTCAAAATACAGCCCTTTTCTCGGAAAATAACGGTTGTCGTAGGTATCTAATTTCATAAAGCCGTAAGTGCTGTAAAAGTCACTGTTTTCAAATACCGCCTTTTGACCGTCTCCCTGCGATATGGTCTCCGACTCTATCTCCAGACGTTTATGCTCCAGCCCGGCACCTACGGAAAATTCTTCCCGGAACACCGTTTGCAGATAGGCCTGGTTAGTCAGGTCCGATAATTTTGCACCGATGGTATTCAGTCCCTCTACCGGTGGCTGTTGTTCTGTTTCTTCGAGAAATTCCGCATCGACATCGGTGGTAAACCTGTTATAGGATGACCGGAAACCAAAACTCCAGTAAAACCCCTTGTCCAGGTAATACTCCAGGTTGTACCGGAGGTTGTCTCCCAGTATCATATCGAGAGACAATACATCATCATCGAAGAGGAATTGTTTTTTGGTGATATTGATCAGGGCCGCACTTTTGTACAGCGCATCGTAATGCACTCCGAACCGGAGAAGCATGGTCCTTTTATTTTCCTGGAGTTTCATCAACATACTGTGCTCGCCTTCATCGTCCTTCACGAACCTGTACCTGATACTTTCAAAATTATTGGTAGCCGATAAATTGGCCATCCCCTGGTCCAGCTTGGTAAAAGGCACTTTCCCTGAGGTTGTAAACCGCAGTTTTCCTTTAATATATGCCCTGGAGTACTTGTCATTTCCTTCCAGGGTAAGCCCGTTGATCTCTACAGTGTCCCGCACCGGAATGTGCAGGGATCGCGGTGGGGTAGTCTGCCGGGCAGCCAGCGCCTTCAGTTCACCTATTTGTTTCCTGGCAGCCACTTCGCCATTGGCTATGATCCGTGGCCCTTCGTCAAAGGATACTACCGTAAAATCCTTGATATCGGGCTTAATGTAAACATCTGTCTGTTTGGCTTTTTTCTTCATGTCATTTACCGTACGGTAATTGTTGATCTGCAACAGTATATCCGCAGCGGAATTTAACTCATCCCGGTCTGCCAGGGCATCCTGTACATCAATACCCACCACTACCTCTGCCCCGAGGGCCTTTAGTTCATCTATGGGATAGTTATTGACCACGCCTCCGTCAATAAGCACATCATCCCCGATCTCGCCCGGGTTGAACAGGGACGGAAACGAACCGCTGGCCAGAATGGCTTCGGGCAGATACCCCTTGTCCAGTACCACCGGCTCTCCCGTTTCTACATTAGTGGCAATACAAAAAAACGGTATGGGTAATTTGCTGAAATCTTCTACGTCATTCACGTGATACAGCAATTTTACCAGCAGGTTATATACATTCTGCCCCTTGGACAATGCCCTTGGAAATGATATTTTGAAATTGTCGAACGGCAGGGTAAGTGCATAGCGTTCCGAATTTTTCTTTTCGTAAAAGGTACGGGCGGAACGGGGTACATTATCCTGGATAAGTTCGTTAAAGTCCACCACGTGAAAAATGGAATCGAGTTGGCTGGCCGTATATCCCGAAGCATACAACGCCCCGATAATGGCCCCCATACTGGTCCCCCCTACATAGTCTACACGCACCCCGGCTTCCTCGATGACCTTTAACGCCCCGATATGCGCCAGCCCTTTAGCACCACCACCACTCAGTACCAGGCCTACCTTAACGTCTTCCGGATTGTTTTCCTGTGTATATCCGCATATAACGGTCATGCTCAGCAGGAACAGGAATACATGCTTTTTCATACTTCTGAATTTTAACCTAAACCCTTTTTAATAATATCGAATGTTGAATGTCGAATCACGAACGCCGAAATAAAAAATCACCTTCAAAACACTACTTCATCCTTCTGCATTCTCCGGCTCTGCGGTTCATCATTCCAATCCATTTCAAATAAATGTTGAGTAACGAATGTCGAATATCGAACGCCGAAGTAAAAAATCACCATCGAAACACTACTTCATCATTCTACATTCCGCGGTTCTGCGGTTCATCATTCTTCAGTTCTGCGGTTCGATATTCATCTTACTTTTAAGACTTTCCTATATTATTCCTCTTTTCCGTTGTTTTAATACTTGTTACGAAGATAGCAGCCAATTCATTATTTTCCTTTAAAAGCCTTTTCAACATTTCTATATCTGTAATCAATTTCGCTCCTTTCTTGTATCTTCAGGTTTATCAACGATTCCCTTAATTCCTTAAGACAAACTTTCATTTTATGCAAAAAATCCCTTTTGGATTCAGCACTTTGGGCCTCTCCATAATTTAACGCCACTGATGTCGTGGACCGAATTAATTGTTTTGACAAGTGTTGCGAAGCAAAACCTCCTTCAAGCTTTCCACACGCCAAAATAACATCAACTGAAAACCGAATTAATCTCTCTTCTAAATCGTACCTATAATTTTCCATACAATGAAGATTTTAAAATTGAATAATGAATATGTTTATACCACGCAATCCCGTGTCCTTACAAATCACTTTATCATTCGTTATTCTTCGGTTCTGCAGTTCGATATTCCAATTCCCTTCATGGAATGATGAATTTCCAATACTGAATCACGAACGCCGAAATAAAAAATCACCATCAAAACAATACTTCATTATTCTGCATTCTCCGGCTCTGCGGTTCATCATTCCAATCTATTTCAAATAAATCTTGAATAACGAATGTCGAATAACGAACGCCGAAGTAAAAAATCCCCTTCAAAAACACCACTTCATCATTCTGCATTCTCCGGCTCTGCGGTTCATCATTCTTCAAGTTCTGCGGTTCGATATTCCACATTCCTCTCATAATATACATAAAAAACCCTGCCCGCTGCGCCCCTTAGTGAAAATAATCGTAAACCTTCCTGGCCTTTGCTTCCCCGATTACCCCGGAGATCTCTTCCAGGCCTGCTTCTTTTACCCTTTTTACGGAACGGAACTCCTTTAACAACTCTTCTGCGGTCTTTTGCCCCACACCTTCGATATTGGTAAGCTCACTGCCAATAGCCGCATTGCTACGCTTGTTCCTGTGAAAGGTGATCCCGAAACGGTGGGCTTCATTCCTGAGGTGCTGGAGGATCTTCAGGGTCTCTGACTTTTTGTCCAGGTACAGCGGAACGGAATCTCCGGGATAGTATATTTCCTCCAGCCGTTTGGCAATGCCTACTATAGCAATTTTTCCGCGGAGCCCAAGAACCTCCAGGCTTTTCAATGCCGAGGACAACTGTCCTTTACCTCCATCTATAACGGTAAGTTGCGGCAGGGATTGTCCTTCTTCCAGAAGTCTTTTGTACCTTCGGAATACCACTTCTTCCATCGAGGCAAAGTCGTCCGGGCCTTCCACGGTTTTGATATTAAAATGGCGATAATCCTTTTTACTGGGCTTCCCGTCTTTGAAAACCACACAGGCCGCAACCGGATTAGTACCCTGTATATTGGAATTGTCAAAACACTCTATATGGCGTGGTTCCTGTTTTAACCGCAGGTCCTGCTTCATCTGTGTCATGATCCGGTTGACGTGCCTGTCCGGATCGGTGATTTTTACCTGCTTAAAGCGTTCCTGGCGGTAGAAGCGGGCATTTCTTTCGGACAATTCCACCAATCTTCGCTTGTCCCCCAGTTTGGGCACCGTAACCTTGATGTCGGCCGGAACCTTTACGGGGAACGGAACGTAAACCTCCCGCGACTGTGAATGAAAACGCTGGCGGATCTCCGTAATGGCCAGTTCCAGCAACTCCTCGTCGGTTTCCTGCAGTTTCTTTTTCATTTCTATCGTATGGGCACGGATGATAGCCCCGTATGACAACTGTAAAAAGTTGACATAACCATAACTCTCATCGGAAACCACGGAAAACACATCCACATTGCTGATTTTCGGGTTCACTATGGTAGACTTGGCCTGGTAGTTTTCCAGGATTTCAATCTTTTCCTTGATCTTCTGGGCCTCTTCAAACTGCATGTCGTCTGCGAATGCCTTCATCCGCGCCCTGAAACTTTGCAGGGAATCCTTGAAATTTCCCTTGATGATCTCCCGTATTGCCCTTACCTGTGCTTCGTATTCTCCTTCAGACTGCAACCCTTCGCACGGTCCCTTGCAGTTCCCCAGGTGGTACTCCAGGCAAACCTTGTACTTCCCGGCCGTTATTTTGGCTTCAGACAGGTCATAGTTGCACGTCCTCAGCGGATACAACCCTTTGATAAGCTCAAGGAGGGTACGAATGGTTTTCATGCTTGTATACGGCCCGAAATATTCAGAACCGTCCTTTATTACCCGTCTTGTGGAAAAAATACGGGGAAAACGCTCTTTTTTTATACAAATCCACGGGTAGGACTTGTCGTCCTTGAGCAGGACGTTATACCTGGGCTGGTATTTTTTAATAAGATTGTTTTCCAGAAGCAGCGCATCGGTTTCGGTGGGCACCACAATGTGTTTTATATCGGCCACCTTTTTCACCAGAACACGTGTTTTCCCGTATTCGTGCTTTTTATAAAAATAGGAAGAAACCCGCTTTTTGAGGTTTTTTGCCTTGCCCACATACAATATTTTCCCGTCTTTGTCGTAAAACTGATATACGCCGGGACCGTTTGGCAGGGTTTGGAGTAGTATTTCCACGGAAGTAGTGCTCATGTAGCGAAATTAGTAATTTTATAGCTTACTTTTTGTTAGCTGTGAATTCCCGTTGACCATCCTGTTTAAAAAATGGCACGGTTTTTACAGTGTAATTTATATCTAAAACGATTAGTGGGGTATACCGGGAAAATCTCAGGTATTTTTCCGAACACAACCACTTAAAAATGTCGATCATGAAAAATTTGAAATGTATTTCCATTCTCGTCCTGATGGCCCTGTTTATCGCTTCATGCGGAGTACACAGGGTTCATACCAATGCCAAAGGAGATATTCCTCCGGGGCAGATGAAGAAGATAACCGGTGAAAAAAGCGCTAAAAAGTACGCGCCGGGGCAACAGAAAAAGAAGTATTAATTTTTTCCTATTTATTTTACAGGCCGGCCGGAAAAGGTATTGAGCCCCCTTTTCGGCCGGGCTTTTTTACACAATCACCAGATTTCCCATGAACAAAAAAGAACTTCGAAAAAAGTATAAAGAACTCCGAAACACGCTTTCACCGGAAAGCATCGATGAAAAAAGCCTCTCCATAGCCAACAGGGCTTTAACCCTTCCCGTCTGGGAAAAACAGTATTACCATCTTTTTCTTCCCATTGCCGAGCAGAAGGAAATAGACACTGCATTCATATTAAGTATTCTACAGGGAAAAGATAAAGAAGTCGTATTGTCCAGAAGCAATTTCGAAAACGGCACCCTTACTCATTACCTGCTCACCGACAATACGGTTATCAGGAAAAATGCCTACAACATCCCGGAGCCCGTTGACGGGCTGGAAGTCCCCGAAACTAAAATAGATGTTGTCTTTGTTCCCCTCCTCGCTTTTGACGAACTGGGGAACCGCGTAGGCTACGGCAAGGGATTTTACGACCGTTTCCTTGCACTGTGCCCCAAAAACACTATAAAAATAGGATTGTCTTTCTTTGAAGCGGAACAACACATAGAAGGGCTGCTGGAAAGCGATATAAAGCTGGATTATTGCATAACGCCGGGAAAGGTTTATTCTTTTTCCTGAACTTCTTCCTGCTTTTTAGGGAAAGCTTTTTTATGAAACAGCAGAAGTATGGCCACCCCGACACTTATGGCCGAATCCGCAAGGTTGAACACGGGTTCGAAGAAGCGGAAGTTCCTTCCCCCCACTCCGGGCACCCAGTCGGGCCAGGTGGTATCAATGAGCGGGAAATACAGCATATCTACTACTTTACCGTGAAAAAGGCTTCCGTAAGGCACCTCCGGGAACATTGTGGCTACCTGGTTGTAACTGTCGGTAAATATCAGCCCGTAAAAGACGGAATCCACGATATTTCCCATGGCGCCGGCAAAAATAAGGGCTATCGAAGCGATAAGTACCCTGGGACTCTCTTTTTTCACCGCATCATAAAGCCAGTAACCGATACCGCAAATAGCGAACAGGCGGAAAATGGTTAAGGTCATCTTTCCTGTTTCATCGGAGATAAAGGGAACAATATCGCTCAGCTTGGTTCCCCAGGCTGCACCTTCGTTCTCGATAAAGAGTATTTTAAACCAACTGAAAACGGTCACCGATTCGCCCAGGACAAAATGGGTTTTTATATAAATTTTGCTGATCTGATCTACCAGGACTACCAGGAAGATGATTAACGACGCTTTTTTTAGTGACATGATCCTTTTTACAAATATGTCCGCCGGGAGCGGATTTTAACAGTCATTTGTTTCTTTTCTCCTTTTCACAGGTGCCAAAAATACGAATAAAAGTCAGAAGTCCGGAGCAGGGAGCCGGAAGTTCATAATTCGCCTGTTCCCGTGAAAAAGAAAAACCTGCAGGGCATACGAAAGTACCGGCAGGTTTCTTTTATTTTCTCATACCATATACAGTGTCCCGGAACACGCTCCGGATCAAGGGACCAATTTTGTACCAACCAGAAAATATCAGCTTTTCTGCATGTTCTTGGCCTCGATACTCAAGGTAGCATGGGGAACGAGCTTTAAACGTTCCTTACTGATAAGCTTACCGGTTACCCTGCAAACACCATAGGTTTTGTTTTCTATGCGTACCAGGGCATTTTTCAGGTCCCTGATAAACTTTTCCTGCCTTATGGCGAGCTGGGTGTTGGCTTCCTTGCTCATGGTCTCGGAGCCCTCCTCAAAAGCCTTGAATGTCGGCGAGGTGTCGTCCGTACCGTTATTGCCATCGTTCATGTAGGCACTTTTTATCAGCTCCAGGTCTTTTTTGGCTTTGTCTATTTTTCCTTCTATCAGCATCCGGAATTCCTCCAGTTCATTATCGGAATATCTCGCTTTAACATCTGTATTCATAGCATTAATGTTTTTGAATAAACAATTTGGTATTCACATCATCAAAAGCAACTTCCGTACCGTTTTCCACGTGTTCTTCAAAATCGAGTTCTGCCGTCAGGGTTTCTGTCTTGATGTAATCCAGATTACTCGTTACAGCTTGTTCTACAAAACCATCCCTTTGAAGCTTCACGTCTATCTTGTCCGTTACATCAAAACCGGAGTCCTTCCGAAGGTTCTGAATCCTGTTCACCAACTCTCTTGCTACACCTTCCCTGCGAAGATCATCGGTAATGGTAACGTCCAAGGCTACGGTCAGCCCTTCTGAAACCGCTACTAACCATCCTTCTATATCCTGTGAAGATATCTCCACTTCATCGCTAACTAAAGTAGTGTTTTTTCCGTTAATTTCCACCTCAATCCGGCCATTTTGCTCTATTTTTTTAATATCGGCCTGTGTAAACTCTTGTATCACACTGGAAACCAACTTCATATCCTTCCCGAACCTCGGCCCCAGTTTCTTGAAATTGGGCTTCACGTGCTTGACCAACACCCCGGAAGCATCGTCCAGGAGTTCCACTTCCTTAACGTTCACTTCCGATTTTATAAGGTTGGCCACCGCCAGTATTTCTTCTTTTGCCCGGTCATCCAGCACAGGGATCATGATCTTTTGCAACGGCTGCCGCACCCTTATGCCTTCCTTTTTACGCAGTGACAATACCAAGGAGGATATGATCTGTGCCTTCTCCATCTTGCGTTCCAGTGATTTATCCACATAGCTTTCATCATACACGGGAAAATCCGCCAGGTGTACGCTTTCCGCACTTTCCTTACCGGTAACTGCCGTAAGATCCCTGAAAAGCCTGTCCATATAAAAAGGTGCTATGGGGGCCCCGAGCCGGGAAATCACTTCCAGGCAAGTGTATAACGTCTGATATGCCGAAATCTTATCCCTGCCGTAATCCCCTTTCCAGAAACGCCTCCTGCTAAGGCGTACGAACCAGTTGCTGAGGTATTCCTGCACAAAGTCCGAAATGGCCCTGGCAGCCCTTGTCGGCTCATAATCGGCATAAAAGTCGTCCACTTTACGGATCAGGGTATGCAATTCGGAAAGTATCCAGCGGTCTATCTCCGGCCTTTCTTCCAGCGGGACATCGGCTTCAGCATAGGTGAAACCGTCGATATTGGCATACAGGCTGAAAAAGGAATAAGTATTGTAAAGCGTACCGAAAAACTTGCGGCGAACCTCCCCTATACCCTCAATATCAAACTTCAGGTTGTCCCAGGGATTGGCATTGCTTATCATGTACCAGCGGGTAGCATCGGGCCCGTATTCCTTCAGGGTGTTGAACGGGTCTACCGCGTTCCCCAGCCGTTTGGACATCTTCTGCCCGTTCTTGTCCAGCACCAATCCGTTAGACACCACATTTTTATAGGCCACGGAATCGAACACCAGGGTACCTATGGCATGGAGTGTATAGAACCAGCCCCTGGTCTGGTCTACGCCTTCTGCAATATAATCTGCGGGAAATGCCTGCCCCTGGTCTATCTTTTCCTTATTTTCAAACGGATAATGCCACTGGGCATACGGCATGGAACCGCTGTCAAACCAAACGTCTATCAGGTCGGCTTCGCGTTTCATCGGCTTTCCGGAAGGAGATACCAGAACGATCTGGTCTACCACATTTTTATGCAGGTCAACCTTGTCGTAATTCGCTTCACTCATATCCCCGACTACAAAACCGGCAAATATGTCTTTATCCATCACCCCGGCTTCCACGGCTTTTGCCATTTCGGCTTTCAGTTCTTCCACGGAGCCCACAATAACCGTCTCTTTCCCGTCTTCGGTGCGCCATATCGGAAGCGGTATCCCCCAGAAGCGGGAGCGCGACAGGTTCCAGTCGTTGGCGTTTTGCAGCCAGTTCCCGAAACGGCCTTCACCGGTGGCCCTGGGTTTCCAGTTGATGGTGGTGTTCAGGTCGTACATCCTTTCCTTGACTTCCGTGACCTGTATGAACCAGGAATCCAGCGGATAGTACAGTACAGGCTTGTCGGTCCTCCAGCAATGCGGGTAACTGTGTACGTATTTTTCTACTTTAAAGGCCTTGTTCTCTTCCTTCAGTTTGATGGCGATCTCTACGTCTACCGATTTTTCCGGCGCCTCGCCGTCGTTATAATATTCGTTCTTTACGTATTTGCCGCCTATTTCCGATAGCTCACTGCGGAAACGGCCCTGAAGGTCCACAAGGGGTACGGGATTATTGTTGTTATCCAGTACCAGCATGGGCGGTATCTCCGGAGTAGCTTCCCGGGCCACTTTCGCATCGTCCGCACCAAAGGTAGGCGCCGTGTGTACAATTCCCGTACCGTCTTCCGTAGTTACAAAATCGCCGGAAATAACCCTAAAGGCATTTTCGGGATGTTGATACGGGAGGGCATATTGCAATAACTGCTCGTATTTTATGCCCACCAGATCCTTTCCTTTACATTCGGCCAGTACCTGATAGGGTATCTTCTTCTTATCCCGGGAATAGTGTTTAAAATCCTCTTCGTTTTCTGCCGGGTAATACTTACCGGTAAAGAGATTACTGACCAGGTTTTTGGCCAGCATCACGTGTATGGGCTCAAAGGTGTACTGGTTGAATGTTTTCACCAGCACATATTCGATCTTCGGGCCTACGGTAAGCGCCGTATTGGAAGGTAATGTCCACGGCGTTGTTGTCCAGGCCAGCAGGTGAATATCTCCGTACCCCTGCAGCATTCCGGGCAGGGTTTCTTTCTCTGCCCTGAACTGGGCGATCACGGTAGTATCGGTAACATCACGGTAGCATCCCGGCTGGTTGAGCTCGTGCGAACTCAGCCCCGTCCCTGCTTTCGGAGAATAGGGTTGTATGGTATAGCCCTTGTAGATAAGCCCTTTGTCGTATATCTGTTTGAGCAACCACCACACGCTTTCCATGTACTTGGACTTATAGGTGATATAAGGGTTGTCCATATCTACCCAATACCCCATTTTCCGGGTGAGGTCGTTCCAGATGTCGGTATAGCGCATTACAGCCTCTTTACAGGCGCGGTTGTATTCCTCTACCGATATTTTCTTTCCGATGTCTTCCTTGGTGATACCGAGTTCCTTCTCCACACCGAGTTCTACGGGCAGGCCGTGGGTATCCCATCCGGCCTTGCGTTTTACCTGATACCCTTTTTGTGTTTTATATCGGCAGAAGATGTCCTTAATGGCCCGGGCCATCACATGGTGTATCCCCGGCAACCCGTTTGCAGAAGGCGGGCCCTCGTAGAAAACAAAGGGTTCGCGGCCATCACGGATAGATACGCTCTTTTCAAAAACAGCATTCTCTTCCCAATATTTCAGGGTTTCTTCTGCCACTTCGGGCAACTCAAGTCCTTTATACTCGGTAAATTTCATGTATTTATTCTACTTATCGCTTTTAAGACTGCGAAATTAATCATTTTCAACGAATTGTAAAGGGGGATAAGACGGAAAAGATGTTAAGGACAAAACTGTTCCGGCAACAGGGTAATAGTTGTTTTATTGATCTCCGGATTCCTTTTCTCAGTCGTCAAAACCGGGCCTGTGAAATTTTTCAACTTCCGGGAATTCCTTCAGAATGCCTTTTTTTACCTGCTCCAGCAGCACCAGGATTCCGAGTATCTCATCTTCGCATTGTTCAATATGTGACAACAATACTCCCCAGGCTGCAATGGAACGATGTGTAGCGATGAGGGCTACCTTTGCCGACCCGTTGGCATCGTTCTGCACGGGATCGTCATATTCGGGGTCCGGTTCCCCGTATTGGAGGGCTCTCATAATTTTCACATGGATCTGGAAACTGTACCAGTCTATCACCTCCACCGCATCGTGAATTTCCTGTACGGAATTCAGTGCTTCGCCTCCTGGGATGCCCAATCCCATATTTTCCCGGTATCTTTTTACCGTATTCATAATCAGATCCTGATTAACGCCTGTCCATAGTTCATTCCTGGTGGCGTACTCCTTGCTGAGCACGGACAGATAGTGTCCGGAGGCTTCTTTTTCCCGTTCTGTCTCATTTTCTTCCGGAAAGTTCTCCCCCATTTCCCGAAGGTCTATTCCCCGTTCTTCGGCTATTTTGGTCATCATCTCCACGGCAAGCTTCAGGTTTTCGCTCACTTTTTCCCAGAACTCTCCGTTCCTGGCATCTTTTTCCTCGTCTGTCATTTCTCCCTCCATATTGTAAACGCGGCATCTCGATGTAAAGCTACAGCGCTCACACCAACGGTCGCAATAATTGTAGATTCCCGGGATAAAGCGCCCGTCATTATCATTAAATAATTTTAACAATTCGTCCTTGTCCATCACTATAAATTTTATCACAGGATCAAAGCCTACCCGAATGTCGCTAAAAAGTCATTCCCTTTTGCCGGTTTACCGGTTCAATCAAAAACCTCATGCAGTACCGCAAGCGACCTGGGACGGTAAAACCCCTGTAAATGCAATTCGAAATAAACAACCAGGAAATTTAAAATATCGCGCCTGGTGGCCTTGGTTAGCCTGATCTGGTTTACATTATCAAAATCCGTACCTAAAAACGTTCTGAAATGCACTAAAGCTTCTCCGTAAATAACGGGGTTATAGCCGGCCTGAGTGGTGAAACTTCCTTCGAGAAGGTCAAAATAAGGGAGGTGGGCATCGGTGGCATCGGGATAAAAACCCAGGTACTTGGTTAGTTTCAGCAAAAACAGGATATGGAAATTGGCAGTTTTATCCGTAAAATCGAACCAGGTCAGGGTATCTTCCACGTACCTGTACAAAGGGATATTTTCTTCTTCTTCCCGGAGACTACCGTTCAGCATTTCCGCCAGGAAAAGCACTACGGCATTCTTCACCATGTCAGAATACACGGTTCGATAGGGATGATAGACCCTGGCTTCCTTTATATGTTCCAGGTTTCCTTTATCCCTGTGTCCGGCAATGATCTCCAGTTGCGTCAGCGGAAAAAAATGTGCTTTTTTCAGCTTTCCTTTTCTGGACGACAGTACCCCCCTAAGCAAATAAGATCTTACCCCGCAACATTCGGTGAGGCATTTTACGATCAGACTGGTATCGCCGTATTTTATGGCAGACAGTACTATGACCTTGGTAGTTATCACCATACAAAGACACTAACTATTATTTCCTAAATGGCCTTATGCAAACCTAAGGAAATTTTACAAGTATACCCGCATGCCCGGGGATAACACAAACTACACCACGCTCTGGACTGCAAGTCCGGCGGTTTAGAAAGGCAATGAAATTGCCATGGTTATTAGGTTACTGAGTTATTTAGTCAACACGCAATGACTCAGCAACCCAGTAACCTAACAACTTTTGACCCGGCCGGATTCAGGTCGAAAAGCTGGGCATTTGCTGCTGCCACAATTTAAAGTAGTGCCCCTGGCTGTTATAGAGTTCCGAATGGTTCCCTTCTTCAATAACTTCCCCTTTGTCCAGCACCACTATTTTATCGGCATGGACCACGGTACTCAATCTGTGTGCTATGACGATAATGGTCTTGTCTTTCTCCCGCAGATTGGCAATGGTTTTCTGGACAAAGTTTTCCGACGTACTGTCCAGAGACGATGTGGCCTCGTCCAGTACCAGGATCTCGGGTTGCTTGTACAATGCCCGTGCAATGGCGATACGTTGTTTTTGCCCGCCCGAAAGCGTAGCACCGTTTTCGCCGAGATAGGTGGCAAAGCTATTGGGCAGGTTTTCAACAAAGGACAATATTCCTATACTCTTACATATTTTCATGATCCTTTCCATATCGGGCTGAAATTCTCCCACGGCAATATTTTCCACTACGTTACCGCCAAAAAGGTCTATTTTCTGGGGTACTACGCCTACGATATCTCTCAGGCTGGTATTTTCTATGTATTTCAGGTCGTATTCGCCTATGGTGATCTTACCTTTCTGTATAGGGTAGATATTCTGTAACAGGGAGATCAATGTGGATTTCCCCGAACCGCTCTCGCCGATTACCGCAGTGATCTTGCCCTTGGGAATATCAAGAGAAAAATCTTTAAAGACTTCAACACGGGTGCCGTAACGGAAATGCACCTTTTTAAAGGCAATATCCCCGATGTTCTCCCTGGTAAGTTTTATTTTGTCACCCTTTTCCTCGCGTTCCAGGTCCATAATCTCAAACAAACGGTCGGCAGCGATCCAGGCATTCTGGATTTGCTTGTTGGCATCTACAAGTTTGGCCACCGGGCCCGTAAAATACCCGATAATGGCATAAAAGGAAAGCAATTCCCCGGGTGTGATTTCCCGGTCTATAACGAAATAGGAACCGCTCCACAACAGGATAATGGTAAAGAGCTGGGAAATGAAAGTAGAGGAGGTTGTGGAAAAAACAGTGTTCAGGGCCGATTTATAACCGATGTTCAACAGGTTGATAAACCGGGCCTCGGTTTTAATATTGGCAAAGTATTCCAGTCCGAAACGCTTTATGGTACCGACGGAATTGAGCGATTCCACCAACTGGCTTTCGAGGTCTGCCGCACGCTCCATAACTTTTCGTTCTGCTTTTTTGTTAAGCCTGTTGGTAAGGATGTAAATCCCTATATACAACGGAATAATGGCCAGCATAATCAGTGCCAGCTTCCAGTAATAAAAGAACATCAGGGCAAAGGAGAAAATAAGGATCAGTACGTTTACGGTAAGGCTCAGTGCCACTCCGTTGATAAAGGTCCGTATTTTTACCGCATCGTTTATCCGGGAAATGATCTCTCCCACCCGCATGGTATCGAAGAACTGCTGCGGGAGTTTCAACAGGTGTTTGTAGTAACCGAGAATAAGGCGTGCATCTATCTGTTGTCCGGTTTTTATGAGAAATGTATCTTTAAATATCCCGACCACGATCTGCAGGACGAGGAGGATGAGCATTACCACACTGAGCAGGTTCAACAGCTTGATATTGCCTCCCGTAAGCACGTAATCGGTGATCTTCCCCAGGTAAATTGATGTGGAAAATCCCAGAAGGGTGACGATTAATGCCCCGAAAAATGCCTGTATGAGTACGAATTTGTGCGGCCTGAGTAAAAACCAGAACCTTTTCATCGAAGAAACTTTTTCATTGCCTTCGGAAAAACTCTCATCGGGCATGAGAAGGGCAAGGACCCCGGTCCATTCCTCCTTGAATTCCTCATGGGTCTTCTTGTGCATTTTCCCGTCTCCGGGATCCATGACAAGCACGTGTTTTTTGGTCACTTCATACACTACCACATAATGATGCAGTACTTTCCTGACGATAACGTGTGCTATGGCCGGTTTCGGTATTTTAAAAAGACTGTTGATATCGCCACGGACGCCTTTGGCCTCAAATCCGAGTTTCTGGGCGGCCTCAATTAGTCCCAGTACATTGGTTCCCTTTTTATCGGTACTGGCATACTGGCGTATCCGGGCAATGGGTATCTGAAGGTTATAGTGTGCTGCAACAGATGCCAGGCAGGTGGCACCGCAATCGGTAATATCGTGTTGTTTTATGATGGTTTTTTTCTTTGCCATAGTCAAATTCAGGTTTGGGCCGGCAAAGTAACATCATTAACTGCAAAAAACATGCAGAGAAATATTTTTTATGTTTTATCTCCAAACAAAAAAGGCTATTTCCCATATGGAAAATAGCCCTACACCTTTAATTGAAGCTTTTATTTAGACTTCAGCATCGGCAGAAACAGAAACGGAAATGCCCCCGAGAAGTTGCGCTACCAGGGATACAACTCCACCTACTATACCGGCAACATTACTTACCACACCTCCGATAAGGTTACCTACACCTCCTGTACCTATGGTAATGGTCAGTCCTCCGTTGGTTTCGTTCATTTCTGTGGAATTCAGTTCCTGAACACCGTAATTTTCAAGATTTTTCATAATTGGAATTAAGTTAAGTTAATAAAACAAAAAAAGCGCAATATCCGTAACGGTTCCGGTTAGTTTTCTAATGTACCAAACCATTAGAACATTGCCGCAAAACAAGATTTTAAGGTGCACAAAATATCGTTTCGCATCAGCTAAGATAGTGGTATTCGCTGCACAAACCTTGCAGTTTTAGTCCCCGATTTCCTTTCCTGTATTTTTCTTACATCCCAAAAAAGAAAAAGCTGCTCTTTACGTAAAGAGCAGCTTTGCCTTGATTTCCGTTAAATAATTCCTTACAGATCGAGTCCGCCTATAAAACCTGCTACATATTCTGCAACAGCAACGGCAGCCGACTGTACGGCATCCACAACGATGTTAACAACACCCAGGGCCAGGCCAAGTGCATCGCCCAGGTCTACAGTTATACCTCCGTTGATTTCATTCAATTCAGTTGTGTTCAACTCCTGAACTCCGTAGTTTTCCAGATTTTTCATGATTAAAATAATTAAGTTAAGTTATACATTAAGATTATGATTATTATCCCATACTCACAATAATACGGGAAAATAGAAAATACAAAACAGAATGTGCCGAAATTGTCTTGCCTTGCTAAATTAACAGTGTTCTCTGAATAAACCTTGCAGTTTTATATTTTTCTGACACACTACATTAAAAAAGGATGGCTTCAAGAAACCATCCTTTTTTTACTGATGAATGTAAAAATTACAGGCCTCCGAGAAGACCGCCCAGCAGTCCGCTCACCAGGTCTACAACTGTTCCTACAACTCCGGTAACGGTTCCGATAACTCCGGTTACCAGATCCAGAACTCCGTCAAGGTCTCCTAAAAGTCCTCCGTTTACTTCATTCAATTCTTTAGCGTTCAGTTCCTGAACTCCGTAGTTTTCCAGATTTTTCATAATAAATCAAGTTAAGTTATACAAAAGTTTTAGATGTTTTCTCCTTCTTTCCAAAACAATAAGAGTTTGTCACCGATCTGTTGTTCAAATCAAAACATCTGTCTCCTATCCTTCCGGAAAGTCGTTCACATAGTTTTGCACGGTTTGCACCGCAGCATTCATATATCCCAGACTATATTGAGAATACCATTGCGTAGAGTGAGCGCATCTCCAGGGTTTATTCCACCATCGACCGCGCTCAATTCAGCAGGTTGTAACTCGCGAATTCCGTAATTCTCAAGATTATTCATGGCAATACGATCCGGTTCATTTTACAGCTTTCATGAATGAAATCCAAAGAAGCAAAAACGGCTTCCCTGAATTGACCCTGAAGCTATGCTAAGTTAATGGTATTCACTGCATAAACCTTGCAGTTTGCCATCTTTTTCGGATAATGGGCAAATAAAAACCGGATATCCCTGCCTGGAATACCCGGTTCTTTATTTTTTCAGATCGGTGTATGTGGCTTATAATCCGCCCAACAGACCTCCTAAAAGTCCTGTTACCGTATTAAGCACGGTTCCTACTACACCTACAACAGTGTTAACAACACCACCTATCAGGTCTGTTATACCGTCAAGGCCTCCGAGCAGACCGCCGTTGGTTTCGTTCATTTCTTTTGCGTTTAATTCCTGAACACCGTAGTTGTCTAAATTTTTCATGATTTTGATTTAAATTAGGTTATACAAAAAGTTCATTAAAAATGCATCAGCGTTTTGGCTGTATCTTATCTCCAAAACGGGCACTGCTTTCAAAACAGTCAGTTGTGCACCTTCTTGTTTTGCTTTGCTAAGGTAGGCTTGTTCACTGCACAAACCTTGCAGTTTCATTCTTTTATTCGGTATAAAACAAAAAACCGCATCAAAAGAAAACCCATGAGTCCCCGGACTTTTCAATCCCGGAAAACCAAGCTTCCTTTTAATACGGCTATGTAATCTGTTTCCGGTGTGTCCTACAGGTCTACAACTCCGGTGATAATACCCAGGGTGAGCTCAACAACGCTTCCTACTACGGAAACAATTCCGCCAACCACACCTGTTACGGTACCGAGAACTCCGGTTACCAGGCCAATAACTCCACCGAGGTCTAAACCTCCGTTAACTTCCTGTAATTCTTTTGCGTTCAATTCCTGAACGCCGAAATTTTCCAAATTTTTCATGACAATAAATAAGTTAAGTTATACATAAATTTGAGGCGCAATACTGAAACAATACTACTTCAAAACAAAGTTTTGGCACATTTGTTTTACCTTACTAAGATAGTATTGTACCCTGCATGAACCTTGCAGTTTGTATTTTATTTGTCAAAAAATAACTCCCGCCGAAAATTTCGGTAAGCTCATTGTCTTTCAGAACAGTAACGGAAACCGTGACTTTAAGGTCAAAATCGTCCTCGTAAAAATAGGTTTTGTGGACTCTGCTGTAAGAAACGGGGGCATCTATATCTTTGAGCTGCTCGATAAGCTGATACACCTTTCGTTCACTGACCTGCATCAGCCTCGCCAATTGCGGTGGCGATCCCGTAGCCTCTTTTACGATAAGCTGATGTAGTTGTTGCAGTCTTTCAAGATTCTTCAAATTGTTCATTATCTAAAAGGGGTTTAGATGGTTTTGGTTTAGTTCCATTATAAAAAGTTAACGCTCTTCAGTTCTGCTGTGCCCTTGACGGATTGAGCCAGTCATCTACCTTGTCATACAGCAGGTCGAACAGCGACCGTTCGGTAAGTTTGAAATTCGCTGTAAGTGTCATTCCCTTTTTCAGGTTACCCTTAAATCCGTTCTTTAACTGGAGATAACTTTCATTTATACTGCACCGCACCTTAAAGGCAGCCGATTCTTCATCTACAGATTCAATATCGTTGCCTATGCTGATGATTTCCCCGGAGGCAAACCCCCACTGATTGTAATTAAAGGCATCGATCTGATAGGTTATCGATTGCGATTCCCGTATCAGACCAATATCGGTAGGCGCTACATAACATTCTATAAGCAGTTCGGTGTCGGGTGAAATTTCCGCTATGGTTACTCCGGAATTGATATATCCGCCTTCTTCGATACCGGCTACCTTTAGCAGCGTCCCCGAAACGGGAGCCACCAGCACCTGGTTCTCATTATTGGAATTGTACTGATTAAAGTCGGACCCCAGTTCATTTAAGGTATTGCTCAATGAGGTCTGTTCGGATTCCCATTGGTAGTGTTGCTGTGTTTTGTAACTTTCAAGATCGCTCAAAGCCATGTCGTATTCCAGTTTTTTGGCTTCGTATTCTGAATTGGAGATCACTTTCCGCGCATGGAGTTTTTCATGTCTTTCAAAGTCCTTCCGGGCAGTTTCCAGGCGGGTTTTCAACTCTTTGATTTTTTGATTGTATTCCATATAACTCGCCCTGTATTTCGGAGAGGAAAGCTGGGAAGCCGCTACGGAACGACCGCTTGTGAGCAATGACAGGTCGTGCACAAACCTTCTGTTATCCCCGATCTGCTGGCGATACAGTGATAATTTGTCACTAATTTGTTCATTATTGAGAATGAGCAGGGTATCCCCTGCTTCCACCTTTTGATTATTGACCATGTTCTTATAAGCTACCTTGCCCGAATTGATCAGGGTAAGTACCGTACGTTCATTTTCGGGCTTTATGATCCCTCTGGATGTCGTATACACATCCACATAAATAAAGGGAAGGGCAATAAGTGCCGCCAAAACACCCAACAATACGAGCGTATATATTATTTTGCTCCGGTTGCGAAGTTTAAAATGATGAGCCTCGACAGTACTGTCAATTATTTCTTTGGGGAAGATTTCCATAAAGCACATTGAGATTTTGAAGTATAAAAATAGGCAAATTATCGATAAAATGCCTAATCCAAACGATAAATTACTGTAAATATGTCGCGTATCGAGAATTGAAAAGTAAGAAAAATTACTGTAAAACAGCTGTATAGACAGTATTTCATATCAATGATCATCTCCGCTCCTCCATTTCGGTTCACAGACACACGAGGGTACAAAAAAAGAGGAATGCCCTGAAGCATTCCTCTATAAAATACTCAAATACAGTATTATAACAATTACACTACTCCTTGTGCGAGCATGGCATCCGCCACTTTTACAAAGCCGGCAATGTTGGCTCCCCTGACATAGTCGGTATATCCGTCTTTTTCCTTACCATATTGAATGCATGAATTGTGAATGTCCAGCATAATCTTTTTCAACCTTTCGTCCACTTCTTCGCGGGTCCAGCCCACTCTCAGTGAATTCTGGGACATTTCCAGCCCGGAAGTGGCCACACCTCCTGCATTGGAGGCTTTTCCGGGTGCAAACAGTATCCTGGACTTATGGAATACTTCAACCGCACCGGGAGTTGAAGGCATATTAGCGCCTTCGGCCACACAGATACATCCGTTCTTCACCAACATTTGTGCATCCTTGTCGTTCAGTTCATTTTGCGTAGCACAGGGCAAGGCTATGTCGCACTGCTCCCCCCAGGGTTTTTTTCCGCTTATATACCTGGCCTTCGGATATTTGTCCAGATATTCCTTTATTCTTACTCTTTTTACGTTTTTCAGTTCCATCACATGGGCAAGCTTTTCTTCATCGATACCGTCTTCATCATAAATATATCCGGATGAATCGGAAAGGGTAAGCACTTTTGCCCCGAGCACGACGGCTTTTTCCGCAGCATACTGGGCCACGTTTCCTGAACCCGAGATCACCACCCGTTTTCCTTCAAAAGATTCACCTTTGGTCTTCAGCATACTTTCGGCAAAGTATACGGTGCCATAGCCCGTGGCTTCGGGGCGGATAAGCGAGCCTCCCCAGGAAAGGCCTTTCCCGGTAAGCACTCCGGTAAACTCATTCTTCAGTTTTTTGTACTGCCCGAACATAAAGCCTATTTCCCTGGCGCCTACTCCCATATCCCCGGCGGGAATATCCGTATTGGGACCTATATGACGGAACAGTTCTGCCATAAAAGCATGGCAAAAACGCATCATCTCATTCTCCGATTTTCCTTTGGGGTCAAAATCGGAACCTCCTTTTCCTCCGCCCATCGGCAAGGTGGTAAGACTGTTCTTGAAAACCTGTTCGAAAGCGAGGAACTTCAGTATACTCAGGTTTACCGAAGGGTGAAAACGAAGCCCACCCTTGTAAGGACCTATGGCCGAGTTCATTTCCACACGAAATCCGCGGTTAACCTGTATCTCCCCCTTGTCATCGACCCAGGGTACCCTGAACATAATAACCCTTTCCGGTTCTGCCATTCGCAGCAGGATGTTCTTTCCGTAATATATATCGTGTTCCTTAATATACGGAATCACTGTTTCTGCAACCTCCCTTACGGCTTGCATAAATTCCGGTTCGTGGAGATTTCGCTGTTCAACAAGTGCTAAAAATTCGTCGACTGTTTGTTTCATAAGTGTGTTGTATCAAAAAAATGGTATGTATTTAAAAATCCTCAAAATATCGGCACAAATATACGATATAGGCAAAGTATAGCCTTTATTTTTTCAAATTATTAACGATGGCTTAATCCAATGCCTGCCGCAAGTCTTCCAGGAGGTCTTCTTTATCCTCGATCCCTACGCTCAACCGTATAAGCGAATCCACCACTCCCGAGCGTTCCCTTTCTTCTTTGGGTATACTGGCATGGGTCATACTCGCCGGATGCCCGGCCAGTGACTCCACTCCTCCCAGGGATTCTGCCAGGGTAAACACCTTCAACCTTTCTACCACACGAATGGCCTTTTCAAAATCATTCCCCCGGGTTACAAAGGAGACCATTCCCCCGAAATCGCGCATCTGCCGCTTTGCAATATCGTGATTGGGATGGTTTTCCAGCCCCGGCCAGTACACTTTTTCCACCAACGGGTGATCTGCGAGAAAAAGGGCTACTTCCCTGCCGTTCTCACAATGCCGTTGCATCCTGACATGCAGGGTCTTAATTCCCCTGAGTACAAGAAAACTGTCCATAGGACCGCAAATGGCCCCGCTTGCATTCTGGATAAAGCGGAGTTTTTCTGCCAGTTCCTTAGCTTTCACCACCAGGGCACCCATTACCACATCGCTGTGTCCGCCGAGATATTTGGTGGCAGAATGCATTACAATATCCGCCCCGAGATCAAGAGGCTGCTGTAAATAAGGTGTGGCAAAAGTATTGTCTACGGCAAAAAGTAAACGGTGCTTCTTTGCTATGGCCGCAATCTTTTCCAGGTCAATAATATTCATCATGGGGTTGGTAGGGGTTTCGACCCAGATAAGCCTGGTGGCCGGAGAAATATAGTTTTCCGTATTACCGGCATCGTTCATCTCCACAAACCTGAATTTTATCCCGAAATCTTCATAGATCCCGGTAAAAAGCCGGTAGGTACCGCCGTACAGGTCGTTTGTAACAATCACCTCATCACCGGGTTTTAACAACTTCAGCACGGCATCTATAGCAGCCAGCCCACTGCCGAATGCCAGTCCGTATTCCCCGTTCTCTATACTGGCCAGGGCATTTTCAAGGGCTGTTCGCGTAGGATTGTGTGTCCTCGAATATTCATAGCCCTTGTGTCCTCCCGGCGTGGTTTGCGCATATGTCGAGGTTTGATATATAGGGGGCATAACGGCGCCATATGCCTTGTCGTATTCCTGTCCGCCGTGAATAGTCTTGGTATTGAATTTCATATGTTTCGGGTTTTCGTAGCTAAAGACCGGGGGCAATACCAACAAATACCGGATATATCGCCCGCCGTACTACACAAAAATAGCCATTTACTTTTTCCCATTCGCAATAAAGAAGTATCTTTAGCTGATTATTCCGTATATACATCATTTTTGTATAAAACGTCCTGAACACTAAAAGACCCAGACAAAAGAAATTTCTAACAATTCAACCGGATAAAATGAACGTGAAAAATTTCAACCCCTCCATGCGATGCCTTCCATTCATCCTGATACTTATCTTCACGGGCTGTGTCGACACAGATGAGCTCTCATACACCGCTCACAAGATCGTTACCGACTCCGGTGATTGTGAAAAAAATCCCTGTGCCAAGGTTAAAGTAAATTTCCCCACGGCAACAGCCACTACAGATATTGCCGATAAAATAAATAATATCATTGACGAGAGGATCATCAGCTATTTTATACTCGACCCGGATGCCAAAAAGGAAGAGACCATAGAAGATGCCATAGCGAACTTTAAAAGCGAGTACCTGAAAGACAAGGAAATGCAACCGGATTTTGCTTTCGGTTACGAAGCGGATATCCAGGGAGAAGTGCTCTACAAGGGTGAGAACTTACACAGTATTGCATTTTCCGCATTTATGTATATGGGAGGGGCACACGGTTATTCCAGCCTTACCTATCTCAACCTCGATCCCAAAACCGGCAAAGAATACCAGAATGCCGATTTATTCAAGAATATGGCGGATTTTAAAAAAATGGCCGAACAAAAATTCCGGAAACAGGAAAATATCCCGGCAAATTCCAACATCAACAGCACCGGCTTCTGGTTTGAAGACGACACTTATCAGCTTCCGGAAAATATCGGCTTTACCAAGGACAATATTATCCTGCACTACAACGCCTATGATATCAGTTCATATGCCGAAGGCGGAAAAACCCTGGAGATCCCCCTGGAGGAAGTAAAACAGTACCTGGCTATCCTCTGACAGCCCGTTTAAGTGCCAGTATGTACCCGAGGTGCAATCCTTCGTGCATGTTGTTATAAGCAATGGCGCCGTGTATATCGGTCAGGGTAACATTCATGCTTGTAGTGTAGGTATGGAATTCCGTAAAGATCCCCTTTTCGTAGTCTTCCCTGAATTTAGCAGCATTACCGAGGAATTTTTCCCTGAAATATCGTAATTCTTCTGCGGTCATGGGGCGCTCCCGATCGGGGGCAGTACCTTTTTTATAACGATCTATGACGGCATCGTCAATAGTACAGGGAAGCCCCGAAAGCCTGTAACACAAAATCTGCTGGGAGACTACCAGGTGGGCAAGATTCCAGGCTATATTGTTGTTGAATCCCCCGGGGATTCTGTTCATCTGCTCCAGAGACAATTCTTCTATGGATTTGACAACAATGTCCCGGGTACGTTCTAAAACATCAAACTGTTGGTCTGTCATAACATATTTTTCTTCAAAGCTAATTATTTCAAAGCATTCGGCCGCTTGGCATTATAGAAAAGTTATGGCTATTTTTGCAAAAACCATTCTTTATGAACAAAGTATATTACCTGAGTACCTGCGACACTTGTAAACGCATCATCAAACAACTTCAGCTACCGGGAAATTTTGTATTCCAGGACATAAAACCGGAACCCGTTACAGTGAAACAACTGGAAGAAATGAAAGTGCTGTCCGGCTCTTACGAAAGCCTTTTCAGCAGGAGGGCAAAACTGTATAAGGAGCGAAACCTCGCCTCGGAAAATCTTACGGAAGAGGATTATAAACAACTTATACTGGAACACTACACCTTCCTCAAAAGGCCGGTGATCATTGTAAACGGGGGAATATTTACAGGAAACAGTAAAAAAACCGTTGAAGCGGCTGCCAAGGCGGTCGCCGCATTATAAATTAAAAATCCCTTGTTGAGATGCATGGCCGTGCGTCTCAAACGTGCAGGCCATGCATCTCAACAGGGAGTATATTTATTACAGTTCCAATGCCTTTTTGACATTTCCGTCCATAAGCAGTTCTTCCGGGCTTTCCAGGGCCTCTTTTATGGCCACGAGGAAACCTACGGATTCCTTTCCGTCTATGATCCTGTGATCATAAGACAGTGCCACATACATCATGGGGTGTATTTCTACTTTTCCTTCCACGGCAATAGGACGTTCTATGATATTGTGCATTCCAAGGATACCGGATTGCGGAGGATTGATGATCGGAGTGGACAGCATACTCCCGAAAACCCCTCCGTTGGAAATGGTGAAAGTCCCACCAGTCATTTCATCTACAGTAATCTTTCCGTCGCGGGCACGGATGGCCAGGCGTTTAATTTCAGATTCAACACCCCTGAAGCTAAGGTTTTCAGCATTACGAACTACCGGCACCATCAATCCCTTGGGACCGGATACGGCTACGGAAATATCACAGAAATCATAGCTTATCTTGTAATCACCGTCCATCATGGAATTTACATCCGGGTATAGCTGCAGAGCCCTTACCACAGCCTTTGTGAAGAAGCTCATAAACCCGAGGCTCACCCCGTGCTTGGCCTTGAATTCTTCTTTGTACTGACTTCGGAGTTTAAAGATAGGGGTCATGTTCACTTCGTTGAACGTAGTGAGCATGGCTGTTTCGTTCTTTGCCGAAACCAGGCGCTCTGCCACTTTTCTCCGGAGCATGGACAGTTTTTTGCGCTCCTGTCCCCTGCTTCCCGGGCCGGGTGTTCCCATTGACGGCACGGCCTTTACCGCATCGTCCTTGGTAATACGGCCATCTTTTCCGGTGCCTTTTACCTCATTTGCCGCAATTCCTTTTTCGTCCAGTATTTTCTTTGCTGCTGGAGAAGCGGTCCCCGTGGCATAAGTTTCCTTTTTTTCAGCCTGTGCAGGTTGCGCAGCAGGTTGGGGCGCTTCTTTCGGAGCCTCTTCTTCCTTCTTTTCTGACTTTTCTTCAGCTGCCCCTCCTTCCGGCTTGGCCACACCGGTATCTATCAAACAAACTACTTCGCCCACGGCAACGGCGTCGCCTTCTTCCGCCTTCAGGGTAATGGTACCACTGGCCTCGGCAGGAAGCTCCAGGGTTGCTTTATCCGAATCCACTTCAGCAATGGCCTGATCTTTCTCTACATAATCTCCGTCAGAAACCAGCCATTCGGCTATTTCTACTTCCGTAATAGATTCCCCCGGCGAAGGAACTTTCATTTCTAAAATCATTGTGCTATAATTTTATTGGTCGTATTCTTTATTTTCTCTTGTTTTTTTATTGCTACTGCTACAGTCTGGTATGGTATCTGATACCCCGGTCCCGCGGAGGCACACGGCCTACACATTTGAGACGCACGGCCGTGCGTCTCTGCCAATCTATCCGGGTAACAGACTTTTAATGCCCATACCCGCCATTCTTGGCCCGGTAATCCCGGATGTTGTTGTCTTTGGTCTTGTCAAAAACATATTCTATCACTTCTTCGTGGCGTTTTTTGGACCTTACGGCACTTCCCGCCGCCGGAGAAGAATAAAACCTTCTCGAACATACCCGGAAACTCCTGGCATCTTCCAGGTGCATCAGCAAATGACTCCATGCTCCCATGTTCCGGGGCTCTTCCTGTGCCCAGACTACCTCTTCGGCATTCTTATAGCTGTTTATCACTTCTTTTATTTCATCCGAAGGCAAAGGGAACAGTTGTTCCAGCCTGACAAGGGCCACTTCTTTTTCCTTGCCTTTTTTCTCCCGGGCATCCAGCAGGTCGTAATAGAATTTACCGGTACAGAACACTACCGATTTTACATCCTTGTTCTTTACGGTCTCATCATCAATCACCGGCTGGAAAGTACCTTCGGCAAGATCACTTACTTTGGACACCGCCCTGGGGTGACGCAATAGGCTTTTTGGCGTAAACACAATGAGCGGTTTCTTGAAATTGACTTTCATCTGCCTTCGCAACAGGTGATAAAAGTTGGCCGGAGTGGTACAGTCGGCCACATACATATTATCCTTGGCGCAAAGTTGCAGGTAGCGTTCCATACGGCCCGAGGAGTGTTCCGCGCCCTGTCCTTCATATCCGTGCGGCAACAGCATTACCAAACCGTTCTGTACCTTCCATTTGTCTTCGGCTGCCGATATGTACTGATCGATCATGATCTGTGCCCCGTTACTGAAATCGCCGAACTGGGCTTCCCAGATGGTAAGGGTGTTCGGGTTGGCCATGGCATAGCCGTAATCAAACCCTATGACCCCGTATTCCGACAAAGGCGAATTGTAAATATAAAATTTTCCCTGCTGATCGTTCAGGCGGTTCAGCAATACCACCTCCTCTTCACTGTCTTCTACTTTCAACACGGCATGGCGGTGCGAAAAGGTACCTCTTTCCGAATCCTGCCCGCTTATCCTCACGTCAAAACCTTCGTCCAGTAAAGTACCGTAGGCGAGCAGTTCTCCCATGGCCCAGTCGAGCGTATCGGTCTCGAAGAACATTTTATGACGGTCACCTACAAGCCGCTCTATTTTCCTCAGGAACTTCTTGTCTTCAGGCAGCCTGGTGATCACCTCCGCTATATCCGTAAGCTTTTCCTTCGGATATTTGGTGTCTACCGGTTTTAACATCCGATCTTCCCTCACCAGGTCAAACCCTTTCCATTCGTCCTGCATGAAAGGGGTGATCCTCGTGGTATTTTCCTTTCGGGAATCTTCGAGTTCTTCTTCGAGCAGCGATTTGTATTCGTCTGTCAGTTTTCCTATATAACCTTTATCAATGACACCTTCCGAGATCAGTCTTTCGGCATAGATATCCCGTGCATTTTGATGTTTGGCTATGGCTTTATAGAGCTTGGGTTGTGTAAACCTGGGCTCATCTCCTTCGTTATGGCCGTATTTCCGGTAACCGAGAAGGTCTATAAACACATCGCGCTTAAAGGTCATCCGGAAATCGAGTGCAAACAGGGCAGCGTGCACCACGGCTTCCACATCATCTGCGTTGACGTGAAGCACGGGGGACAATGTTACCTTCCCGACATCGGTACAGTAAATGGACGAACGGGCGTCCAGGTAGTTTGTGGTGAAACCGATCTGGTTATTAACCACCATGTGGATGGTCCCCCCGGTTCCGTAACCGTCCAGCTTGGCCATCTGCACCACTTCATAAGCGATGCCCTGCCCGGCTATTGCAGCATCTCCATGAACCACGATCGGCAACACCTTGGAGAAGTCGTCGGCATAGTGATTATCCTGCTTGGCCCTGGTTATTCCTTCCACCACCGCTCCCACGGTTTCGAGGTGTGAGGGGTTGGGAGCGATATTCATATTTATTTCCTTTCCCGTCTTTGTTTTGCGGTCGGAAGTCCACCCCAGGTGATACTTCACATCGCCGTCAAAAGCCGGGATCTCATAATCTTTTCCGTCAAATTCACTGAAAATGTCCTTGGCCGACTTTCCGAAGATATTGGTAAGCACATTCAGTCTTCCGCGGTGTGCCATTCCCATGACAAACTGCTTTACTCCCGAATCTGCCGCTCTCTCCACAATGGCATCGAGCGCGGGGATCAGGGATTCGCCTCCTTCAAGGGAAAATCGCTTTTGCCCGACATACTTGGTATGCAGAAAGCTTTCGAAGGCAATGGCATCGTTCAGTTTCCGGAGAATGTGTTTTTTCTCATCGGCACTGAAGGTAGGGTGATTGTCATTGACATTCAACCTTTTCTGAATCCATTCCACTTCTTCCGGTTGCCGGATATACATATATTCCACCCCAATGGAATCGCAATAGATATTCTTGAGGTGTTGAATGATCTCTCTCAGGGTCTGGGTACCAATACCGAGTATCTCTCCGGCCTTGAATTCGGTATCGAGGTCGGCATCGGTAAGGCCGAAATTCTCTTTGACCAGCGTAGGGCTGTATTTTCTGCGTTCACGCACCGGGTTGGTCTTGGTGAACAAATGTCCCCGGCTTCTGTAGGCATCAATGAGTTTTACCACCCGGAATTCCTTAACGACAATCTCGGGTACTTCCACCCCTTCCGCAACAATGGTTGTTTCGCCATTTGCACCGGGAACAGGGGTGCCGTTCTGAGAAGGAAAGCCATCGGGGCCCGCACTTTCCATTCCAAAATCAAATCCTTGAAAAAAAGCCCTCCAGCTGGGTTCCACGCTGTCAGGACTCTGTAAATACTGATCGTACAGGTCAGCAAAAAATGCTGTATGCGCAGCATTCAAAAAAGAATACTTGTCCATATTATCTTTTTCAGCAGTATCGTTATGACAAATTTTTTTCAAAAGTACAATATTTCAAATACATGGTGTTAAAGTTTTGATACATTTATATATGCAATTGGCAAGATTTTAACAAGCCGGAACAAAAACACGGTCGCACTAACTATATCCTTCCTTTTTGTGGGATTCCTTCCTGAACATCCGAAACGGAAAACAGGGTGTGCCACGCCTTCCGTTTTTACCCGGTTTGCCTGTGAAAGGAACAGACAATTCTGAAGGACGGAGCAGTAATTTACACCTTTATATCCTGTTCTTGAGCCAAACTTTCTGCCATTCCCTTTTCAGGATCAGGAAAGCCACTTCTTCGGAAATCTCCACGGTATCTATGGATTGTATGCGTTTTACCTGTTCTTCGGAAACATCAATGATATACAACAGGTTGAGATAATCGTTAAACCTGTCGCGCATAAGAAGAAAAACCGTTTCGTGCAGGGTCCTTCTGAGCTGTCCCGGTGAAACAGTCGTTTCTATTTCAACAAATACGTTGGCAGACTGGAAATCCTTGCGGAGTTGCAACACCAGTTTTTCCATCAACTGTTCCTCTCGGGCACATGCCAGCAAGGATGAAATATCTTTTACCTGTGGTACCACAACAATTATCTGTATGTTTTTAAGTTTATGCGATCACGGAAGCCACATCACCTTTTTGTTTTTACTGTGCTGCGCCTTCTTTTTTATACACTACCCCTTCTTTCATGACAAATACTACATTCTGAAGGGTTTTTATATCTTTTACGGGGTCGTCGTCTACAGCTATAATATCTGCCAGGAATCCCTCCTTTAACTGACCTATCTCATTCTCCATACCCAGCAGTATTGCAGGGGTTACTGTGGCCGACTGTATGGCTTCCATTTCAGGCATTCCGGCTTCTGTCATATACTGGAATTCGCGGGCATTTTCACCGTGTTTAAACACCCCGGCATCCGTACCGAAGGCAATCTTCACCCCTTTTTTATAGGCCCTGGCAAAAGTACCCTGAATCTGCGGCCCCACTTCCCTTGCCTTCGGCACCACCAGTTCCGGATAGTAACCTTTCACTTCCGCTTTTTCGGCCACCTCTTTTCCGGCAGTAATGGTAGGCACATAATAGGCATCGTGCTTTTTCATGAGCTCCATAGTCTCTTCGCTCATAAAAGTACCGTGTTCTATGGTCTTCACTCCGCCCAATACGGCACGTTGCATTCCACGGTCACCATGGGCGTGGGCGGCTACCAGCATACCGTAATCGGCGGCGGTTTCTGTTATAGCCTTTATTTCGTCAATAAAAAACTGGGGGTTCCTGCCGCTTTTGGCTACGCTCAACACCCCTCCGGTAGCGGTTATTTTTATAACGTCCGCCCCGTTTTTGTAACGCTGCCTTACGGCCTTACGGGCTCCTTCGGGAGAGTTGATAACCCCTTCCTTCGGGCCCGGGTCACCCATCAGGTTCTTGCGGCTGCCGTTGGTGGGGTCTGCATGCCCCCCGGTAGTTGCTATGGATTTTCCGGCCGAAAAAATTCTCGGCCCTGCTACATACCCTTTTTTTACAGCATCCCGAAGCGCAGTATTTACTCCGCTGCCCCCAAGATCCCTGACCGTGGTAAATCCGGCCATTAATGTTCTTTTGGCAAACACAGCCGATTCAAAAGCCACATCGGCCTCGTTTTCGGTATACCTGGCCAGGTAGCGTTTCGGATTGGTTTCGTGTTCGAGGTGAACATGCATATCGACAAACCCGGGCAGCACGGTCTTGTTTTTCAGGTCAATCACCTTATCCCCCGCATCTTCCGGAATGATATAACCGTCCGCTACCTGTCGGATCTTCCCTTCGGAAATGACCAGCGTCTTTTCCGTGAGCACCTTTCCCTTGTCGGTATCGATAATTTTTCCGCAGTGCAAATAGGTCTGTTGTGCCTGAAGTATTGCCACACTCAACAGTGCAACGCAAAAAAGCCATTTTTTCATAGTTGATTATTTGGTTAGTTATCACAAGAATTACCGCCAAGGGGCCGGATGTACAAATATCGGGAAAATATTTCCCCTTCAGCTGCAACAATTTAATCAAACTATTCAAACATACGGGCACAAAAGCCTTATTTTTTCACAGTTTTTACCGAAGTTTTTACAAAAAAGGGGCTCCGATATTCACTACCTGTCAACTTCTTATCTTTTTTTCCCATTCCCAGGCAGAACGCATCGCTTCATCAAGGGTAGACCGGGATTCCCATCCGAGCTCCGTATTGGCTTTCGTCGTATCCGCATATGCTGCGGTAATATCGCCGGGCCTGCGGTCTACTATCCTGTAATTGAGTTTTTCGCCGGAAACCTTTTCAAAACTGTTGATCACTTCCAGTACGGAACTTCCTTTCCCGGTACCCACATTGAACACTTCATAATTGGATTTGTTTTCTCCTTTTAAAAGGCGCTGCAATGCTACTACATGCGCCCTGGCCAGGTCTACTACGTGTATGTAATCGCGGATACCCGTACCGTCGGGCGTAGGGTAATCTCCCCCGAAAACAGACAACTGCTCACGAAGCCCCATTCCGGTTTGTGTAATAAACGGCACCAGGTTCTGCGGCACACCCAGGGGCAATTCGCCGATCTCTACGGAAGGATGGGCACCAATGGGATTAAAATACCTGAGGGATATGGCTTTCAGGTTTTCATGCACCTTGCAGGTATCGGCAATGATCTCCTCGCCTATCTGCTTGGTGTTCCCGTAAGGAGACTCCGCCCTTTTTACCGGGGCATTTTCGGTAATCGGCAACTCATCGGCCTGTCCGTAAACGGTACAGGAAGAACTGAATATAAAACCGGCCCCGCCCATGTCCCGGAGTTCCTGTAATATATACACCAGGGTATTGATATTGTTTTCGTAATACAAGAGGGGTTTTTCCACACTTTCGCCCACGGCCTTGGACGCGGCAAAATGGATGACGCCTTCCACATCGGAATGTTTGGCAAAGAATGCCTTTACCTTCGCTTTTTCACGCAAATCCATTTTTTCGAACTGCGGGGTTTTGCCCGTAATGCGGGTTATCCCTTCGAGCACATCGATGGATGAGTTGGACAGGTTGTCGATGATCACTACTGCGAATCCCTCGTTCTGTAATTCCACCACGGTATGGGAACCGATAAAACCCAGTCCCCCCGTCACTAAAATTTTCTTTTTCGCTGCCATTTTTTAATATAACCTTTTATCCGCTTTGTTCACTATTGGTTAACAAATGCCTTTATTTTGGAGGTAATGTATTCAATCTGTTCATCATCGAGTTCCGTGTGCATGGGGAGGGATATGACTTCCTTTGCCAGTTGGTTGGTTACACCGAACGCTTCTTCCCTGTACCGTTCGTCGGCATATGCTTTCTGCCGGTGCAGGGGTATCGGGTAATATACCCCGGAGGGAATTTCATTTTCATTTAAAAAACGTGCCAGTGCATCCCTCTTCCCTTCTTTTATTTTTAATGTATACTGATGATATACGTGAGCGTCTGCTTCACCCACCAGAACGGGAGTAATGATTTTTTCTTCTCCTTCAAGCGCCCTCGTATATTTTGACGCGGCCGCTTTACGCTTTTCATTATACGTATCGAGCAACGGAAGTTTGGCCCGAAGTACGGCAGCCTGTATGGAATCGAGGCGGGAATTCACCCCTACCACATCGTGATGATAACGTTCGTACATTCCGTGATTCACTATACCCCTGATAGTATGGGCCAGCTTGTCATTATTGGTGAATATGGCCCCGCCGTCGCCATAGCACCCGAGGTTCTTGGACGGAAAGAAGGACGTGGCGGATACATCACCGATGGCGCCGGTCTTTACTTTTGTCCCGTCCTTAGAGGTATAGGTCGCACCGATCCCCTGGGCATTATCTTCAATAACATAAAGGTCGTGTTCCTTTGCAATTTCCATAATGGCATCCATATCCGCACACTGTCCGAACAGGTGTATGGGAACAATGGCCCTGGTTTTCGGGGTAATGGCCTTTCGTATGGCTTCGGGATCTATGTTAAACGTATCGGGTTCCACATCCACCAGTACAGGGGTCAGCTTTAAAAGGGCAATGACCTCTACCGTGGCCGCAAAGGTAAAGTCGGCCGTGATCACCTCGTCTCCGGGTTCCAGCCCCAGGCCCATCATGGCTATTTGCAGGGCATCTGTTCCGTTGGCACAGGGTATAACATGCTTCACCCCGACGTATTCCTCCAGTTCTTTCTGAAAAGCGTGTACCTGCGGACCGTTGATAAAGGCTGCGGAATCAATAACCTCTGCAATAGACCGGTCAACAGTATCCTTGATAAATTCATACTGACCCTTGAGGTCAACCATCTGTATTTTCTTCACTATGTGCTGTATTTAGATTATAAACCTTCGCCACCTTTACCTCTTCTGTACGGAAAAGGCGCTGCAAAAGTCAACCGCCGGAAAAGGCATATGCAAAGGCTAAAATATTACTTAAAAAACCAAACAATATTACGAAATAAAGGGACGACTGCCAATGAAACAGGAATGATTTTCACGAAGCCGAAAAATTTGATTTTACCGGGGCACATTTACAGAAAGAAATGTATTTTAGCTGCGAATGACCGGGATTTTATCCCGATTGCCAAATTCCGGCGGTGTAATGACACTTTTTATATACAATATCCTGATATCCCTTACCGGCCTGTTGCTTCGGATCGTCGCCCTGTTCGATAAAAAAATAAAGCTTTTTGTCAATGGCAGGAAAACGGTCTTTGCCGTCCTCCGACAACAGATTGCACCGGAAGATAAGGTCATCTGGTTTCACACGGCCTCACTGGGGGAATTCGAACAGGGATTACCGGTGATGGAAAAGGTGAAAACCGAATTTCCGGATCACAAGATACTGGTCACTTTTTTTTCCCCTTCCGGCTATGAAGTAAAAAAACACAGCGGGGCGGCAGATATCATCACCTATTTACCACTTGACACCAGGAGGAATGCCAAAAAATTCCTGGACCTTGTGCACCCCGAACTCGCCGTTTTTGTCAAATACGAATTCTGGCCCAATTACCTGCACCTGCTGAAAAAAGGGAGCATTCAAACCATCCTCATCTCTGCCATATTCCGCAGGGACCAGATGTTCTTTAAATCCTATGGCGGGTTCATGCGCCGTTCGTTACAGACATTTGCCCGCTTTTTCGTTCAGGATGAGCGTTCGGGGGAATTGCTGCACAATATCGGCATTGCGCGTGTTACCGTAAGCGGCGATACCAGGCTGGACCGGGTGACAGAAATACTGCACAGGGACAACACCCTGGATTTTATGGAGCCCTTCCACAATGGCAACCTCTGTTTCGTTGCCGGAAGCACCTGGCCGGAAGACGAGGAAATACTGGTGGATTTCATCAATAACACTACCGGGGAGGTAAAATTCGTACTGGCCCCTCACAATATAAAACCCGCACATAACCAAGCATTAAAAAAATCCATCCGGAAAAAATCCGTGCTGTATTCGGAAAGACAGGGCAAAGACCTTCGGGAATACGAAGTCCTTATTGTAGACACCATTGGTATTCTCACAAAAATATACAGCTATGCCGATATGGCCTATGTGGGCGGGGGAATGGGCACTACCGGGCTTCACAACATCCTGGAACCCGCCGTTTTCGGTATCCCGGTCATCATCGGAAAAAACTATGGCAAATTCAAGGAAGCCAACGAGCTGGTAGCTTTGCAAGGGGTATTGCCTGTTTCCGGCAAAGACCAGTTTCACAAAACATTACTACAATTAACTAATAATAAAGAATTTAGAAAAGAAACAGGACAGATCAATGCCGCCTACATTAAAAAAAACAGGGGGGCCGTCATCCAAATACTGGAGTTTATACGTACATTATTATAACACGTAATTAAAGAAAAGTTACAGGAAAAACATTTCCTGAGCTTTTCCAATATTAACACGTAAAAACTCAGATTATGAAGAAAGTATTTTTAAGCGCGGTTTTACTGACCGTATTTGCCATCACTTTTACCTCGTGCAGGGACACCAAGAAAAAATCCGAAGAAACCGGGGAACAGATAGAAGAAACCATGGATGAAGCCGGAGATAAAGCGGAAGAGGCCTGGGACGATACCAAAGATGCAGCGGAAGATACCTGGGATGAAACCAAGAAAGCTGCCGACACGCTTAAAGAAAAAGGCGAAGAGGTGCTTGACAGTGCCAAGTCCAAGGTTAAAAAAGCCGGTGAAGAGGTTGATAAAGCCGTGGATGATGCCGTACAAAAAACGGTTGACGAGGTTAATGAAAAAACAGAGCAGTAAGAGACCAACTGTTCAGGAATACAAAACCCGCCTGTTTCATTTCAGGCGGGTTTTTATTTTTTGTAAATTTCCCATGGCAATTATTCAAGAAAAATGACACAAAACGACCTCAACAAATCTGTAGCCTATCTCAGGGAAAAAGGGTTCCTGGAACCGGAAATAGGTATTGTACTCGGCACGGGGCTGGGGAAACTGGTAGAAAAAATCCAAAACCCCTTAACCGTTTATTACAGCCATATTCCGTTCTTTCCCCTGGCCACTGTGGAATTTCATTCCGGAAAACTTATTTACGGAAAGATCGAAGGTAAAAAAGTAGTGGTCATGCAGGGCCGGTTTCACCTTTATGAAGGGTATGACCTCATCGATGTTACCTATCCCATACGGGTAATGCACCGGCTCGGTATAAAACGACTGCTCATTTCCAATGCCGGGGGTGCTGTGAACCTGCAATTCAAAAAAGGGGAGATCATGCTCATTGAAGACCATATCAACCTCCAGGGCGATTCACCCCTGGCCTTCAATAATGTCCCGGATTTCGGCGAACGCTTTGTGGACATGAGCGAGCCTTATGACCCGCCCATGCGAAAACTACTGGAAAATATTGCAGCCGAAAACAATATAACCCTGAGAAAAGGTGTATATGCCTCGGTAGTGGGCCCTCAACTGGAAACCAAAGCGGAATACCGCTACCTGAAGCTCATAGGCGCCGATGCCGTGGGAATGAGCACCGTACCGGAAGTTATTGTGGCCAATCATCTGAAACTGCCGGTTGTTGCCGTTTCCGTATTGACCGATGAATGCGACCCCGACCATCTTGCCCCGGTCAACGTAACAGATATCATTGCCACGGCAACCAAAGCAGAACCCGATATGATAACGTTGTTCAAAGCGTTAATAAAACAGCTCTCATAAGAATTTCCGCAAGTCAGGTAAATCATAAATTACTGCTCCCTGCGTTTAAATAAGCGTGGGAGCAACACAAGAAAGCGCATCCTGTCAGCTAATTGTGCGGAGACGCAATTCGCACAGACGATCGTCATGGCCTGAAGTTCCTTCCCGAAAGAAAAAACAAACCGCCAAGAACATCCAAACCAACCGGTATCATCGTATCTATGGTCGGTGATTATCCGGATTACCCGGACTGTGAAATGGCAAACCTGAAGTACCATTGGTAACCGGAAAGCCATTAAAGGTAAAACAAGGGAACAGTCAGGTTTTACCAAAAAAATTATGTCATTAAATTTCAGTTTATTACAAAATAAAAATTGACATTTTCAAAAGTTTCGGGAACCGTAAAAGATACTATCTTTGCCGCCGTAAAAATTTTGGGTTGGATCTATAAAATAAATTAAATGGTTTTAACACTTTCTTACATTGTCATTGCTATATACAGCATAGCATTACTGCTCATTTTCTTTTATAGCCTGGCACAGTTAAACCTGCTTGTCAATTACCTGGGACATAAGCAAAAAAATGACAAGGCCCCGAAATTTAATTTATTGGACCCCCGGGAAATCCCGTACGTTACCATTCAGCTCCCCATTTACAACGAGGAGTATGTAGTAGAGCGGCTTTTGGACAATATTGCGAAAATAGAATACCCGAAAAACAAACTCGAAATCCAGGTGCTGGATGATTCAACGGACGAATCGGTAACCGAAACCGCCAAACAGATCGCAAAACTCCGGGAAACGGGACTGGATATTCAACACATCCGAAGGGAAAACCGAAAAGGGTTTAAGGCCGGTGCGCTGAAAGAAGGATTGAAGATAGCCAAAGGCGAGTTCATTGCCATTTTCGATGCGGATTTTCTCCCTGCGACTGACTGGCTGAAAAAAACCGTTATTTATTTCAAGGACCACGAAATAGGAGTAGTACAGACCCGTTGGGGCCACCTCAACCGCAATTATTCCCTCCTGACCAAAATACAGGCATTTGCCCTTGACGCTCATTTTACCCTGGAGCAGGTGGGGCGGAACAGTAAGGGCCATTTTATCAATTTCAACGGCACTGCGGGAATTTGGCGGAAAGCATGTATTATTGATGCCGGGAACTGGGAAGGGGATACACTTACCGAAGACCTGGACCTCAGCTACAGGGCCCAGCTGAAAAACTGGAAATTCAAATACCTGGAAGATGTGGAAACCCCGGCAGAACTCCCCGTGGTCATCAGCGCAGCCCGTTCACAACAGTTCCGCTGGAACAAGGGGGGCGCAGAAAACTTCAGGAAAACGGTGACACGTGTCATGGCCGCCCGGAACATTCCTTTTAAAACCAAACTCCACGGGGTACTCCACCTGCTCAACAGCTCCATGTTCCTCTGTGTGTTTATTGTGGCACTGCTGAGTATTCCCATGCTCTATATTAAAAACACATTCGGACACCTGGACTGGATCTTCGAAGTGACCAGTTTCTTTATTGCCAGTACCGTTATATTATTTGTCTGCTACTGGTTTACCTACAAGAACATCCAGGGCAGCGGATTTGACAATTTTATAGATTATATAAAGATGTTCTTCACCTTTTTCTCTGTGGCCATGGGCTTCTCCCTGCACAATTCCGTAGCCGTACTGGAAGGACATATGGGCAAACGGAGCGAATTTGTAAGAACCCCGAAATTCAACATCAAAAATCTTGCGGATAGCTGGAAAGGCAATAAATACCTGCGCCAAAAATTATCGCCCAACACCTTGCTGGAAGCGCTTCTGGCCTTTTATTTCCTCTTCGGGATGTACAGTGCCATACCACTGAATGATTACGGACTGTTCCCCTTTCACCTTATGCTGTTCCTCGGTTTCGGATTCGTATTCTTTAAATCGTTAACATCCAAAGCCTGACAGCGGAACGGGAAAAAGATAAATTATAACGTACTCACCGCCACAGATAAGCAAAGCTTAAAGCATTTTCAGGTTAACGACCTCCTGTTGCTTTAACACCCTCCAATGCCCTCTCGGAAGGTCTTTCTTGGTCAGTCCGGCAAAGATCACCCGGTCCAGTTTTATCACCTTATACCCGAGGTGTTCGAATATCCTCCGGACAATGCGGTTACGCCCACTGTGAATCTTGACGCCCACCTCGCGTTTGGGTGCATTCTCGATATAGCTCACTTCGTCCACTTCCACCGGGCCGTCGTCGAGAGTAAGCCCTTTCTGTATTTGCACCAGATCGGACTGTTTGAGGTTCTTGTCGAGCTCCACGTGATATATCTTCCGGACCCCGTGTTTCGGATGGGTAAGTTTTTTGGCCAGGTCGCCGTCATTGGTGAACAGCAGTAAGCCTGTAGTATTGCGGTCCAGGCGCCCTACAGGCAATAATCTGGTCCTGGAAGCATTGGATACCAGCTCCATCACCGTCTTCCTGCCTCTTTCATCTTTTGTTGTGGTAATAAAACCTTTTGGTTTATTGAGAAGTATATACTCCTTTTTCTCGGGCTTGATGACCTTGCCGTCAAAACGCACTTCATCCGTTAGTTTTACTTTATAACCGAGTTCAGTAACGGGCTCACCATTAACCGATACATTTCCGGCCACGATATAAATATCCGCGTCCCTTCGCGAACAGACCCCGGAATTGGCAATGTATTTGTTGAGGCGTATCTCTTCCGGGTTTTTCAACAAAGGTTTTTTCCGGATGGGTGCATTTCCCCTGGCATGGCTCTCCTTCCGTTTTCCTCCCTGTCTCCCGGATATTTTTCCCTTTCTGTTTTTATCTGTTCTGCTCATGTTCTTATTTTTTGCAAAGATAGGGGATTCGCGCTGAACTGTACCCTCCCTGTTTTTTAAAACCGCCTGCACGGATTATAAAATCCTGTTCAGTACCAGATCAACATCAATCAGCAGTATACTGAAAACCCCGGCTACGATAATAAACTTCAGGATATTGTGAAGTATCAGGTAATCCTTTTTCGAAGCGGCCCTCCACATCAGGATCAAAAAGATGAGGAGCAATAAAAAACAGCCGTAGAAAAAGATATCCATATGCCCTATTTCAAAGGTTGCAATCAGCAAATAAGTAGGCGCCCAGGTAAAGAATGCCAGCAGCGTGATGATCCTTTTCGAGGCCTTTTCCCCGTAGATCACCGGCACGGTCCTGTAGCCCTGCACGATATCCCCTTTGATGTTCTCCAGGTCTTTTACCATATCGCGGATAAGGATAATGAGAAACAGGAATACCGCGTGCACAAAAATGACCATCGCGAAATTCTTGTAATAAATAAACACTGCAAAGAAGGGTGTTATGGCCAATACCGAAGAAATAATGTTTCCCAACAGCGGAATACGCTTCAGTTTATGCGAATAAAACCATATGGCAAAGATGTAAACGGAAAAAAAGGCAACTGCACGGAACGACACATAACTGGCAAAGATCACCGAAACGAAATTCAGGATAAAATAAGTGGTCAGTTTGGTCCGTTGACTGATGAGGCGGTCCAGCATGGTCTTCCTGGGGCGGTTGATAAGGTCCTTTTCCGCATCGTAAAAGTTGTTGATAATATACCCGGAAGCTATAGCAAGGGCAGATGCCGCCACTATGGCGAACAGGTTGCCGTCCAGCACCACACGCATAAGCGGTTTCTCCGGTGCCAGTATATATATGGAAGTGAGGTATTGTGCTATGGCAATAACCAGCACATTGTACCCCCGGACCACTGAAAAAATACTTAGGAGTTTAAGCAATATCAGTCTGTTCTTCCTGGATAGCTGCACATGTTTAATTTTTAAGGCCGGGCAACAGGGACCAAATCCAAAAATGATATGTTCCGGGAATGTTATCCGATACTGCTAATATAAGGAAAGGAATATTTTTTTCACACCTCTTTGCCTTCCGATGTCAGCTCAGGTTTTCAAAAATTATAGACAACCTCCAGGCGGTAGTCTTTCAAAGCTTTTTTAGCCTTCTCTATGTCTTGTGTAAAGCCCAGGATATATCCGCCTCCGCCCGATCCGCACAACTTCAGGTAATATTCGTTGGTCTCTATACCGTGCTTCCACAGTTTGTGGAACTGTGCCGGGATCATCGGTTTAAAATTGTCGAGGACCACGTGAGACAACTGTTTGATATTGCCGAACAGCGACTTTACATCGCCTTTCAGAAAATCTTCCACACAGGCATCGGTATGTTTGATAAACTGATCCCGGAGCATTTTACGAAAACCTTCCTGCTTCATGTTTTCCATGAATATCTGTACCATGGGTGCGGTTTCGCCCACCATGCCGCTGTCCAGAAGGAATACTGCGCCCTTACCGCCCTTTTTCTGGGAAGGGATACCCGCAGGTTCTATATTGTCTTTGGAATTAATGAGAATAGGGATGCTCAGGTAGCTGTTCAACGGATCAAGCCCGGAAGATTTTCCGTGGAAAAAAGATTCCATTTCCCCGAATATAGCTCTTAATTTCAGTAGTTTGTCCCTGGTCAGGTTTTCCAGCACCGTGATCTTGTCATTGGCATACTTGTCATAAATGGCCGCAACCAGGGCCCCGCTGCTTCCTATACCGTATCCCTGCGGAATACTGCTGTCAAAATACATCCCTTCCGCTACGTCCTTTTTCAGCTTTTCTATATCGAAAGTCACCAGATCCGGTCTTTCGGTCTGCAGGTTATGCAGGTAATCTGCAAAGTGCTTCAGGCTCAGGTTGGAGCTGGCTACTTCTTCCGAGAGATCCCCGGCCGTTTTCAGCGCTCCGTTATAAAAATTATAAGGAATCGACAATCCTTTGGAATCCTTGATAATACCAAACTCCCCGAAGAGCAGAATTTTCGAGTAAAATAACGGTCCTTTCATCTTTTTAAAATTACGGCCAAACCTTTATAAAGGTACACAAATTTAACGATGAGAACAATTTTTATTGCAATTTAGTACTATTTTTCTCAAAAAAAATGTTGTCACTCCGTCAATTCCGACGCATTATTCCCTTATAATTTTCTGGCACCGAATCCAATGCGGTCGCAAATATAGTGCTCGTTTTCACAATATACAACCAACTCATTATTAATAAATTCCAATACCCTGGTTTTTTCTGCTTCCGGATACAGCACGTGTACATTGGCACCGGCATCCAGTGTAAAGCACATATTGCTCCCCGTTTCCCTTCTGAAATCCCATATTTTACGGATAACCTCTAACGTACCCGGCCGCATCAGTATAAAATAGGGCCGGCTGGTCATCATCATGGCATGGAGGGTCAGGGCTTCGCTTTCCACAATTTCGGTAAATGCCTTCAAATCGCCTTCCCTGAAGATACGCCGGAGTTCTGACAGGTTTTCCCCGGCCTGCGCAAAGCGCCGTTCCGCAAAGGGATGTCCATGCATCAATCCGTGCCCCGCGGAGCTGCTTACCTGTTTTTCTCCCTTGTCCACCAGCAATATGGTGTCCTGATAGGTTTCAAATACGGGGTTCACCCCGTCCGGATACCGGATACCATATAGATCCGTACTTCCTTCTATTTCCGGATGATCTCCCCATACCACGAGCTTTCCCTCCACACTCCTGCAAGCGCTTCCGGAACCCAGCCTTGCCAGAAAAGAGGCCTTTCGGGTAAAATCATTGTCGGCCATGTCCGGGCACATCTCCCTTTCCATACTCATCAGGCACAATGCCAGGGCACTCATACCACTGGCAGAAGAAGCTATTCCGCTACTGTGCGGAAAGGAATTGGATGTTTCGATGGTGAAATCATAATGTCGTAAAAAGGGGAGAAAACTTTCGATACGCTTAAAAAAACCGTTTATCTTGGGTTTGAAATCTTCCCGGGATCGGCCTTCAAAAAGCAATTCGAAACTAAATCCGGAGGCCGGCGTCTTTCTTTTTTCGTAACTCAGGGTGGTTGTGGTAGCACAGGCATCCAGGGTGAAACTCACGGAGGGATTGGCCGGCAGCTGCTCTTCCCGCTTTCCCCAGTATTTCACCAGGGCAATATTGCTGGGAGACCTCCAGGTAAAGCTCCCCGAATCCGGCATAAAAGAATATGCTGAAGGCATAAAGTCCTTTTCGGTCATCGCTGAATAATTTCTGCAAATATAATCCTTTCCGAACTTATCGTTTTTCCGGGGAAAAACTGCCCCAAAAAACTTTATAATCCGGTTAAGTTACTGTTAAATAGAAAAAAATTTTGGTTTCCCCTACATATTATTGTAGTTTCGGCAAAATTAAAAAACATTAAAATTCTTACAAAAATGAAATTTACGGGTAAATTAAAATCTTTTCTTGTCTGTTTTTTGATGGTAGGTGTTACCGCCTTCGCACAAACAACAACACAAAAAAAGGTAGAAGTATCGGATAGTGAACTGGGTAAAATTGCTACCGCCTTTCAGGGCGTACAGGAAATAAATGTACAGGCACAGCAAAAAATGATGGAAACCGTAAAAGACAACGGTTTTGAAATAGACCGTTTCAACGAATTATTTAAAGCATCACAATCGCAGGAAAAAAATCTTGAAGCCAGTGCCGAGGAAAAGGAAAAATTCGGTGTGGTGATGAGTAAAATGCAGGAAATGCAGTCGGGCTTCCAAAAAGAAATGGAAGAGGTGATCACCAAAGAAGGGATTTCCCTGGACAGGTACCAGGAAGTGGCCGTAGCCCTGCAAACGGATGCCGAATTGCAAAAACGTTTACAGGCACTACTGGCAAAACAGCAATAAGTCGCCGAAAGATATAATATCGAAAAAATGCCTTTTGTGAAGCTTTTTCCGAAAGGTATTTTTGTTTTTTTTAATCTGCTCCGGAACTTTCCGTTATGGCCCTGGCAGCCATATAAGCCCCGGTCCACGCATTCTGGAAATTAAATCCGCCGGTCACGGCATCGATATTCAACACCTCCCCGGCAAGGAACAGGTTTTTATGGATCTTGCTTTCAAAGGTCTTAAAATCTATTTCTTTCAGTTCCACGCCCCCGGCCGTAACAAATTCTTCCTTGAATGTACTTTTGCCGGTAACCTGAAAAATACCTTTTGTAAGCTGACCGGCCAGTTGTTCCGGTACACCTTTGGGAATTTCTGCCCAGCGTTGTCCTTCGCGAATTCCACACGCCTCCGTTAACCTTGCCCATAATCGCCTCGGCACGTCAAAAGGTCTTGAGGCAAGTACCTGTTTTTTCCCGTTTGCCTCTCCGTATGCCTTCAAAATATCCAGTGCATCGGCAAAAGAAACCGTATGCAGCCAGTTAACTTCCAGTAAAAACCTGTAATTACACCGATGCAGTTCCCTCGCCGCCCAGGCGGAAAGTTTTAAAACGGCCGGGCCGCTCATGCCCCAGTGCGTGATCAGTAAAGGGCCTTCAAACGTCATGTTCCGCATCGTATCCGACCGGACCGTTACCTGTGCCGATACACCCATCAACCCGGAAATACGGGGATCTTTTATATGAAAGGTAAACAACGAAGGAACAGGAGGCACCACCGTATGCCCCATTTTTTGCAGCACATCCCACATTTTCGGGCTGCTCCCGGTAGCTATCAGGAGTTTACGGCAACTAAAGTTCCCTTTGCTGGTATGCAGTTCCCAGCCGTTTTCTCCCTTATCGATCTGTTTCACAACATGGCCGGTAAATACGGCCACGCCACGTCCCGAAGTTTCTTTCACGAGGCAATCAATAATGGTTTGGGAAGTATCGGTGACCGGGAACATTCTTCCGTCATCCTCTGTTTTAAGCGCCACGCCCCTGCTCTCGAAAAATTCTACCGTATCCCCGCTGCAGAATGAGTGGAAAGGCCCCAGGAGCTCCTTCTGCCCTCTCGGGTAATTGGTTGTCAGTTTCCCGGGAACAAACTGTGCATGGGTAACATTACACCGTCCGCCCCCGGATATCCTCACCTTGGAAAGTACCTCCGCACTGCGTTCGAGGACAACCACACGTAAAGCAGGATCGGTTTCGGCAATATGCGCCGCGGCAAAGAACCCGGCTGCACCACCTCCCACGATGATCACGTCGGGTTCCCTTTGTCTGACCATCTCGCCTGAAGCGACTTTCTCCCTGTGTTTCATACCGGCAAAAATAGCTTTGTTTTTATCCTTCTGTTTCCGCCGGGAACTAATTCAGTTTATACACGATATCCCTTTCCCTCAGTTCGGTAAGAAGTTCGTTGGAAATTTTTACTTTCTTTTTACGGCTGGGCATATGGAGCTTTAGTTTTTCGTCCAGCTTATATACCGTAAAACTCAGGGCATGATCGCCCTTGTGTTGTTTTATAATATCTTTCAGCACCTGTATTTTATCGTCTCCTACATCATCAATACTCAGGTGAATGGTAAGCCTTTTGGCATAGGTTTCCATTACATCCTGCAGCAGCTGCATGTTGTTGTACTGCAAACGGGGGTCGCCTTTTTGGCCGGTATCCCTGTTCACCCAGCCTTCCCTTACAAACACTTTCATGTAAATAAAAGAGTTGACCATGAGAAAATGTCTGAACTTGAGATATTCCTCGCCGAATATCTTAAACTCATACGAATCCGTATAGTCTTCCACCATAAAAATGCCCCACCCCTTGCCGTTCTTGGAAGTACGGTGTTGTACATCGGTAATCACCCCTGCCAGGGACAATTCCCTGTTGGTATAATTTTCCAGTTCGTTAAGCAGGCCGATGCTGCCATTACAGAAATATTGCATTTCGGTCTTAAAATCGTCCAGCGGATGCCCGGAGATATAGATGCCCACCACTTCTTTTTCCCTGCGGAGTTTTTCCATGGTACCCCACTCCTCACACGGGGGCACCACCGGCTCGGGTATCTGCACCTCACTGGCTTCCCCGAAGAGGCTCACCTGTGAAGAATTCTTGTTTTCCTGGTATTTGGCGGCATACCGCATCACCTTTTCAAGGAACACAATACCATCGCCCTCATCGTGAAAATACTGGGCCCGGTGGGTTTCCGTAAAAGAATCGAACCCTCCTGCAAGGGCAAGGTTTTCAAAGGCCTTTTTATTGGCCGTGCGAAGATCTATCCGTTTGGCCAGATCGAACACCGATTTGTATGCTCCGGACTCCCTGTGCTCCACAATGGTCTCTACGGCACCTCTTCCCACGCCTTTTATGGCCCCCATACCAAAACGTATGGCATTGTTGTTGTTCACGGTAAACTTATAAAAAGACTCGTTAACGTCCGGTCCGAGTACATCAAGCCCCATACGTTTACATTCTTCCAGAAAAAAGGAAACCGATTTTATATCGTTCATGTTGTTGGACAACACTGCCGCCATATATTCCGCAGGATAGTTGGCCTTCAGATAGGCGGTCTGGTACCCGATCCACGCATAACAGGTAGAGTGACTTTTGTTGAAGGCATAACTTGCAAAAGCCTCCCAGTCCTTCCAGATTTTTTCCAGGGTTTCCCTGCTATGGCCGTTTTTCTCCCCGCCGTCCAGGAACTTTGGTTTTAATTGTGCCAGCAGGGCAAATATCTTTTTCCCCATGGCTTTCCGCAACACATCGGCTTCACCTTTACTGAACCCGGCCAGTTTCTGGGAAAGCAGCATCACCTGCTCCTGGTATACGGTAATCCCGTAGGTTTCCTGGAGGTATTCTTCCATCGCAGGCAGATCGTAAGTGATCTCTTCCTTGCCGTGCTTCCGGTTGATAAAACTGGGGATATATTCAAGAGGCCCCGGACGGTACAGTGCATTCATGGCAATGAGGTCGGCAAAGACCGTCGGCTTCAGCTCTTTCATGTACTTCTGCATCCCGGGGGATTCGTACTGGAATATCCCTACCGTTTCCCCGCGCTGAAAGAGCTCATAGGTCTTCTCATCGTCGAGCGGGAATTCATCGGGGTTCAGGTCTATCCCGTGCTTGTACTTGACCAGTTTTACGGTATCCTTGATAAGGGTCAGCGTCTTGAGCCCCAGAAAGTCCATTTTCAGCAACCCGGCATTTTCCACCACCGAGTTGTCGAACTGGGTCACGTAAAGATCGGAATCCTTGGCTATGGACACGGGCACGAAGTTGGTAATATCATCCGGGGTGATAATTACCCCGCAAGCGTGAATTCCCGTATTCCGCAAAGACCCCTCCAGCACCCGGGCCTGCCTGATGGTCTCGGCTTCCAGGTCTGTTCCTTCTGCCAGGTTTTTCAGTTCGTTGACCTTTAAAAGCTCATCGGAACGAAGGCTACCTTTCAGCTTGTTATCGTCGAGTGAAAATATCTTGGCCAGCTTCATGTTGGGGATAAGCTTGGCTATACGGTCGGCATCGCCCAGGGGCAGGTCCAGTACACGGGCGGTATCCCGGATAGAGGACTTCGCCGCCATGGTACCGTAAGTAATGATCTGCGCCACCTGGTTGGCCCCGTACTTATCGATCACGTAATCCATTACCTTGCTCCGGCCTTCGTCGTCAAAGTCGATATCGATATCGGGCATGGACACCCGGTCCGGATTGAGGAAACGCTCAAAAAGGAGGTCGTACGCTATGGGATCGAGATTCGTAATCCCAAGGCAATAGGCCACGGCCGATCCTGCTGCCGATCCGCGACCGGGCCCTACGGAAACCCCCATCTCCCTTGCGGCGGCGATAAAATCCTGCACAATCAGGAAGTAACCCGGGTACCCGGTACGCTCAATAACACTCAACTCAAAATCGAGGCGCTCCCGGATCTCATCGGTGATTTCCGGATATCTCCCCCTGGCCCCTTCATAGGTGAGGTGCCGCAAATACGCATTCTCGCCCCGTTTTCCGCCGTCACGCTGATCTTCTTCGTCCCGGAATTCTTCCGGTATGGTAAACTTGGGAAGAAGAACATCCCTCGCCAGTTCATAGGGCTCTATTTTATCCACCACTTCCTGGATATTGGAAATGGCTTCGGGCAAGTCGGCAAAAAGTGACTTCATCTCCTCGGCCGACTTGAAGTAATATTCCTGGTTCGGCAGGCCGTAACGATAGCCGCGCCCCCTTCCGATGGGAGTGGCCTGTTTTTCGCCGTCTTTTACACAAAGGAGAATATCGTGGGCATTGGCATCTTCCTTGGTGATATAAAAGGTGTTATTGGTGGCCACCATCTTCACATCGTGCTTCCTGGCAAACTGCACCAGCACATTGTTGACCCTGTCCTCGTCTTCCTGTCCGTGCCGCATCAGTTCGATATAGAGATCGTCGCCGAACTGTTCTTTCCACCACAACAGGGCTTCTTCCGCCTGGTTTTCACCGACATTGAGTATTTTTCCCGGGACTTCACCATACAGGTTCCCGGTAAGGACAATAACGTCTTCCTTATATTTCTGAACCGTTTCCCGGTCTATGCGCGGCACATAATAAAACCCTTCGGTATAGGCTACGGAAGACATTTTGGCCAGGTTGTGATATCCGTTCTTGTTCTTCGCCAGCATCACAATCTGGTACCCGTTGTCCTTGCGGCTCTTGTTCAGGCGATCTTCACAAACATAAAACTCGCATCCCACAATAGGTTTGATCTCGATCTCGGAAGGCGCTTCCCCTTTTTCCAAGGCTTCTTCGTTTTTTGCCTTTGCCGCCTTGTTGTGGTTCCCGATTTCCCTGACAAAGTGAAAAGCTCCCATCATGTTAGCGTGGTCGGTAAGCGCCACTGCCGGCATTTTTTCTCTTACTGCGGCAGCCACCAGGTCGGGGAAACTCGATGTGGCCTGCAACACAGAAAACTGTGTGTGATTGTGCAGATGGACAAAATCCATCTTTTTGAGCTCCTGTTTGTTCTCTTCCAGTTCCTGCCTGGATATGTCTTCGCCCTGCGCTTTCTCTATCCTTTTGCGTATGGCATCCGAAGCGGCTTTCAGGTTAATATGCTCCAGGCCTATAAGCGGTATTTCCTTCGGATTGTGCTCCCTGAATTTCTCAAAATACCCGGGAAGGACATCCAGCTCTTCTTCCGTAAAGCCTTCACCAATACGTATCAACTCAAAGAAACACCGGGTTGTAGCCTCCACATCGGCCGTGGCATTGTGGGCCTCGGCAAAAGGTTCACCGAATAATTTTTCGTGCAATTCGGTAAGGGTAGGCAGCTTGAACTTTCCTCCCCGACCTCCGGGTAACCGGCAGAATTCTGCCGTTGTTTCCGTACAGGTATCCAGTACCGGCAGGGAAGTGAGCGGCGATTCCATCCCTTCCCGGTAAAATTCACACCCCATGATATTCACGTCAAACCCGACATTCTGCCCCACAATAAATTTGGTTTTGCCCAGGGCGACATTGAATTTCTCCAGCATTTCCCTCAGCGCTACACCTTCTTCTGCTGCCAGTTCGGTAGAAATACCGTGTACCCGTTCCGCGTCAAAAGGAATATTGAAACCTTCCGGTTTTACCAGGCAGTCTCCCTGCTCTACAAGTTCTCCCATCTCATCGTGCAACTGCCATGCGATCTGCACACAGCGGGGCCAGTTATCGGTATCGCTCAGCGGTGCATCCCAGCGTTTCGGCAATCCGGTGGTCTCGGTATCGAAAATAAGGTACATGAGGGTTTAATGTTTAAGGTTCAAAGCTCAAGGTTCAACTTCAAAGTTCAACCCTTCGATTACGCTCAGGGTGACAGGTTCAAAATTTCAGGTAACTAACCCGGTTCCCGAGCGAAGTCGAGAGACGGGATAAAATTACGGATAATTTACCATCGGGGAAAGGTCCTCCCAGAGTAGTTATTAACGGAAAAATTCACGCTGTCACACAAAATATCAGGAGGTATGTTTTCCTTTTTCGTAATCGCACAACTGTTTATAGATCACTTCGCGTACCCGGGCTTTCACTTGTCCCCGGTCTGCAACAGTCAACCCGTTCGTTTCTATAAAGGGGTGGATCTTTGCCCTCATAATTCCGGGACTCCCCTTAAAAAAGACGTAGGGGAACCGCTTTTTGTTGTCTGCAAAAGTCATGGGCACCAGGGGTATCTGACAGGCAATGGCCAGCCGGAAAGCCCCGTCCTTGAATTCATCCAGGAACACGTCATCCTCCGGCACCCCGCCTTCGGGAAATATGCAAATACTGAGCCCCTCTTCCAGGCGCTTTTTCGCCCCCTCGTATACTTCGGTACGGCTTTTAATGCTGTTCCGGTCTACCGTGATGCACACCCGTTTATAAAAAAACCCGAAGATGGGGATTTTTGCAAGTTCCTTTTTCCCCACAAAGACAAAAGGGTTTCGGGACGCCCTGAGCATAAGCATAATATCCGTCATACTGGTATGATTGGCTACCAATACATAGCTTTTTCCTTTTTCTATTTTCTGTTCCCTTCGGATTCTCGGATAAAATCCCATGCCATACAGAATGACATTGGCCCAGATATTCCGCGCCAGCCAGAAGAACTGATGGTAATACCTGTCGGACGAAGTGAGTATCAAAAACGCAGGGGACAGCGGAATAATAGTGCCCGCCATAAGCACATAAAACCAAATACGCCAGAGAATTAAAAACGGGTATTTAAGTAATTTCATCATAATTCAAAGTTAAACTTTTAAAAAAAATTCATATATTTAGATGAAAACTTTTAAATATTCCTGTTATGTTATATGCAATTTTAATTGGAGCCATAGCCGGATGGCTGGCCGGCAAAATTATGAAAGGCGGCGGATTTGGCGTACTTATTAACATTCTGCTCGGTATTATCGGCGGATTTGTCGGTAACTGGCTCTTCGGGGTACTGGGCATTCATTTCGGTTCCGGTTTTCTGGGAGACCTCATTACCGGGATAATAGGTGCTGTCGTCGTCCTCTTTGTTGTAGGACTGTTTAAAAGATAGCTCCTTTCCCAAATATTCAATTCTTACCGCTTCCCTTCGTGAAAGCGGTTTTTTTACTTTCCCACCCTTCCCGAAAAAAGCAAATTTCTCCTTTTTTCTGCGGTATATGTTTTTAATTTGTCTTTATTTTGCAGGACTGAAATCCGCGACATCCGTGTTGCGGCATTTTTATCATACAATCCCCGCAATACAAATTCCGGGGAAAGTTATAAAAACATCCGTGAATTCATACGTGCAGTTTTAACGATACTTAAAAAAAACGGCCCCCGCCAATACCGAGGGTCCGGAAGACAACATACGGAAAATTATGGCAAGAATACTGACCGGCATCCAGAGTACGGGAACGCCCCATCTGGGCAATATCCTGGGAGCTATCCTCCCGGCCATCAGGATGTCCGAACAACCGGAGAACGATTCTTTTCTGTTTATTGCAGACATGCATTCGCTTACCCAGATAAAGAACGGGGACGAACTGCGGCAAAACACTTATAATGTTGCGGCCACATGGCTTGCTTTCGGACTGGACATTGAAAAAGTGGTCTTCTACCGCCAGAGCGATGTACCGGAAACCGCAGAACTGGCCTGGTACCTGAGTTGTTTTTTCCCCTTTCAGCGGCTTACACTGGCGCATTCCTTCAAGGATAAGGCCGACCGGCTGGAGGATGTAAATGCCGGGCTGTTCAGTTACCCGATGCTCATGGCTGCGGATATTCTGCTGTACGACGCCGAGATCGTCCCGGTCGGCAAGGACCAGATGCAACACCTGGAGATCACCAGGGACGTGGCGAACAGGTTCCATGCCAAAATGGGGGAAACTTTTGTTATCCCCGAAGGAAAGGTACAGGAAAGCACCCAGTACATTCCCGGTACGGACGGAGGCAAAATGAGTAAATCACGCGGAAATACCATTAACCTGTTCCTCCCCGACAAGCAATTACGCAAGCGTATTATGAGCATCGAAACAGACAGTACGCCCATGGAAGAGCCCAAGGACCCGGATACCTGCAACGTTTTTGCACTCTACAAGATACTGGGCGACCCGCAGCAAACAAAGACCATGCGTAACAATTACCTCAACGGAGGTTATGGCTATGGCCATGCGAAACAGGCCCTGTACGAACTCATCACGGAAAAATTTGCAACGGAACGGGAACGCTTTCACTATTACATGAACCATCCCGGCGAGGTAGACAGCGCCCTGGCCTTCGGGGCGGAAAAAGCCAGAAAAACAGGACGGGAAGTACTGAAGAGGGTCAGGAACAAAATAGGATACTGAATGATGCCGGAGGAGGCACAAAATTTTCTATACGGACCCCGGCACCTGTTTTTTGTACTGCCGACTGCTGAATTCTGTCAATTAACCGCCTCAAAAAGCTTCCCGGGAAGCGGGCGCACCGCCCCTTTCATCTCCATGCTGAGAAGCATTGAAGAAGCCTTATACACCGGTATTTGGCATTCCAGCGCAATAATATCCAGCAGTTCCTTGCCGTTTGTACGCAGAAAATCATAAACCTTTTTTTCGGTCTCGTCCAGTTCGGCAAAGAGCTGCACCTGTAAAGACTCCGCTTTTTCCCGGTTTTTGATCTTACCATTGTTTGAAACAATTTCTGTTCCCCGTAATTCCCGATGCCATCCCAGGATATAAGCCATGTCTGCCGCCGAAGTAAGCATATGGGCTTTCTGACTTTTGATAAGATCATTACAGCCGGCACTGTACCGGTCGTCTGCCCTGCCGGGCAGGGCAAATACTTCCCGGTCGTAGGAATGTGCTATATCGGCCGTAACCAGCCCTCCGCCTTTTTCCGCAGACTCTATCACCACGGTCGCTTCAGACAAACCGGCAATAATACGGTTCCGTTTCAGGAAATTTTCCCGTTCCGGGCTACTGCTGCTCCAGAAATCGGTAACAAATCCGCCATTGGCCTCCACCTGGTTCACATATCTCTTATGTGCCCGGGGATAAACCTGATTCAATCCATGAGCCAGGCAGCCCACGGTCTGCAGGCCATTTGCCATCGCCGCCTTTTGGGCCGTGATATCCACTCCGTAAGCAAATCCGCTTACGATAACCGGATCAAACGGCGCCAACTCTTCAATAAGACGTTCACAAAAGCGCTTCCCGTAAGAAGTGACGCGCCTGGTCCCTACCACGCTCACAATCTTTTTATCCTCCAAACTCATATTCCCGGAACCAAACAATAACACCGGACCATCCACACAGTGTTTTAAGCGTTCCGGATAGTCCGGGTCCTCAAAATAAGAACACCGGATATCGTTGTTTTCTATAAATTCCAGCTCCCGTTCTGCTGCACGCAGGTTTTCCGGACTGCGGACATTTTCGGTCACCACCCTACCTATACCATTGATCTTCTGTAGTATGCCCGCCTTTTCTTCAAAAACAGCTCTTGCACTCCCGCAATGTGCTATGAGTTTCCTGGCAGTGATATCTCCCATTCTGGGAACGTGCTGCAATGCCAGGACATAAACCAATTCGGATGTTGTCATAGTCTAATTGATCTTTTCGGAAGGCAGCGGAAAGTATTCCTGTAAAAATAAGAATATTCCATCAACTGTGAAACAACGGCATACACCGGGAAGCAACCGAAACCAGTTAAAAAACCGACAAAACGATACGGACAGGCGTTACTACCTGCAGATCCCGGGGCTTCTGACTCCCAAAATCATAGCTTCCTGCGGATAACCCTGTTGATAATTTTTTACAGGCACACTTTCGTTACCCGGAAAAAATCGCCATCTTTGTTTTATGCAGTTAGAACACTATATCGGCGAGTTATTATACAGGTATTCATGTATTACCGTTCCGGAATTCGGTTCATTCCTGACCCATTACCGGTCGGCACAGCTACAAAACCATACGTTTTACCCGCCTTCGAAGGCGATTTCTTTCAATGCACAACTGACGTCAAACGACGGGCTGTTGGTGAAACACATTGCGGAAACAGAAGGACTTTCGTACGAAGAAGCACTGATTAACGTAAAAAAGGTTGTCCTTTCCTGGAAAGATTCCCTGCAACAGGAGGAGAAACTCGTATTGAAGAACATAGGGCTTCTCTGGCCTAACAAGGAAGGCAGCATACAATTCCAGCCTTTTACCGATAAGAATTACCTTCCCGATGCTTTCGGGCTGAGCACTTTCACTTCACCGGAGGTCACCAGGGAATTACTGAAGGAAGAAGTTGTGCTGCTGGAAGAAAAAACACCTTTGCTGTTTACCCCGGAAAAACGCATGCGCAAGCGGTCTTACCTGAAGTATGCCGCCATATTACTGCTCTCCGTATCCGTCGGGACCGTCGCATACCAGTCGGTAAGGATGGAACAGCAAAAAAAACAGTTGCAGATGGCCGAACAGGAGGCCCAGCAGCAACTGCAAAAAACCATACAGCAGGCCACCTTTTTTGATGCTGCGCCCGTAGACCTCCCTTCCATAACACTCAAGGCTACCAGGAAGCCGTTGTACTATGTTGTGGCAGGTGCTTTCCGGGAAGAAGAAAATGCCGAGAAGAAAATGAAAGAACTTACCACAAAAGGTTACAGTCCTGAACGTCTGGAACCCACAAAATACGGGTTGCACCAGGTAGCATTCGGGAGTTATACCAGCGCCCGAAATGCCATAAACTTCCTCCATAAGGTAAAGGCTACCGAAGCACCGGAAGCCTGGTTACTGGTTTCGGAGAACTGATGGCATAAACAACATCGCTTCCACATATTTAAAATATATATATATTCCTGTCCCGGTTTTTCGCCGGGATAGTTGTTTTTATCTTCCCGCGCTTCCGTTTTTTTCCGGTTTTTAAGTGTTTTTTTGCATTCCCAAAATTCACTGCTTCCATTCCCTTCCACACTGTTTCCGTATCTTTGCAAAAATTCATACAGAGATGAAAGCAAAGACTCCCGGAGAATCCAGAACCATTATGACCGATCTGGTCTTACCCAGCGAAACCAACCCGTTGAACAACCTTTTCGGAGGCGAGCTCCTGGCCCGTATGGACCGGGCAGCGAGTATTGCAGCCCGGCGGCATTCCAGGAGAATTGTAGTTACCGCATCCGTAAACCATGTGGCCTTTAACCGGGCCGTCCCCCTGGGGAGTGTGGTTACCGTTGAGGCTGCTGTGTCCAGGGCCTTTAAAAGTTCCATGGAAGTATTTATCGATGTCTGGATAGAAGACAGGGAAAGCGGTTCGCGCACCAAGGCCAACGAAGCCATATACACCTTCGTAGCCGTTGACGAAACCGGAAGACCCGTTGCCGTACCGGCCCTGAAACCGGAAACCGATCTTGAAAAATCGCGTTTCGATGCCGCTCTGCGGCGAAAACAACTCAGCCTTGTACTGGCCGGAAAAATGAAGCCCAATGAAGCTACCGAACTCAAGGCCCTGTTCGAATAAAACCGGAATCCGTCCTTAACCGACATGGAAACCTTTACTTCACCAATAATTAAACTCGACTCCCCGGTATGGACGTCCATAGCCCCCGTACCCGATGCCATAGCGGAAAGGTTGATCGAAAAAACTACCGATAAAAGGGTGGTCTGCACCCTTAACGGCAAGCTAAAAAAACACTGTGCACTGATGCCCCGGGGCGATGGCTCCTATTACATTCTTGTCAATAAACAGGAACTAAAACAAATTGGGGTTTCCCTCAATGAAGAAATACACATTGCCCTGGAGCCCGACCGTTCCGACTACGGTATGCCCATGGACGATGAATTCAGGGCCGTACTGGACTCCGATCCGGAAGGTGAAAAGCATTTTGAGGCCCTTACACCGGGCAAAAAACGGACGTTGCTGTATATGGTCCACAAAATAAAGAACGGGCAGAAAAAAATACAGCGTTCGATCGTTATCATCGAGCACCTGAAAATGACAGGCGGAAAAATAGATTACAAATTGCTGAACCGGCAGTTTAAAGAACGGAAATTCTAATTCCTCCCGTTTTCATCCGGGTACAGTCTCCACACGGGATCGCTCTGCCAGAACGCCTTGGTTGCTACGTCCATGACAGTCAAAGGCCCTTTAAAAGCAGCGCCCGTATCCACATTCCATACATTAGCCGCATTAACCGGGGCCATCTTACCGATCCTGGTGACAGGTGTGTGACCGATAAAAATTTCGCGGTAATGCCTGAACCTGCTCGGATACCTGTATTCTTCCTCACTCAGGGAAGTGTCCAGCGAAAGTGCCGTTTCCCAAAGCGTCCTGTCCCAGTAGAACATTTCGGGAAAGTATTCGTGTTCCACTCCGCGCAGGTTGGTAAAACCGGCGTGGAGGAATAACCGGTTCCCTTCGTCGAGATAGTAGTTGTGAAGGTTTTCCAGGAACTTCATATGCCGCTTCCGGGTATCAGGTCCTATGCCATTATAGGCATCGATAGTGGCTTGCCCGCCGTGGTAAAGCCATTGCTTGTTCAATTCTCCTTTTTTAAGCCATTTGTAACAAAAATCATCGTGATTGCCCTGTATGAATACGCAGGGGCGGTCTTCAGAAAACTGCATAAGAAAATCCAGCACCTGGGGCGACTGGCTCCACCCGTCTACATAATCCCCGAGGAATACCAAGGTATCTTCTTTTCTGATCTCCGCCCTGTCCAGGACCTGTTTCAGCGCCTTTAAGGCACCGTGAATATCGCCTATAACAAATGTCTTGTTCATCTTTTATTCCTTCAATTAAGGTGTGTCTGTCTCCCGGTGTCCAGATAACGGTCTGCACGGGGCCCGGGAGCAACCTGTTAACTGTATTTCACTTTTCGCAGCACCCGGAGGGATTCCTTGAGAGATTCATATACCTTCCTGTCGTATTCCCTGACGATCCAACGGTAATTTTCCAGTTTTTCCCTGGCATCTTCAAACCCGTTCAGTGCACATATCAGGTAGGTAGCGGGCATGTTGATCACATCTTTCCTTTCATTGGGGCTCAGCGACATGCCCTTTTCTATTTTTTCCAATAACGTATTGTTGGTATTGTATACGTGATACAAGACCTTTTTGTCGTATTGCGGCGGTTCAAAAATAAGCGTGCTGTCAATCTTATACGACCCGTTTTCGTTAAATGTGATGGTAACGGTCTCCAGGGGATAGTACTTTTGCTGCTGATTGAGCCCGAGCTGTATGTATTCCGTAGTGGAAAAGGAGTTTTCATCGGTGATCACCTCCACTTCGTCCAGGGCCGAGTAAAAAAGACGTACCTGCTCGTTGATAAGTTCGATGTCCACCCTGGAATAATAAATCTTTTCCCCGCCCCTATCAGGCTGTTTTACTTTTTTGGTCACCCCTGCCCAGCACACTACAAACTGTTCCTTAAACACCTTGTAATGCGCCTCAAGATCCTTGTGCTTATTGTATAAAAAATCAATGACCCCGTTAAGGGTAAGCTCTATATTGTTCCTTGCGTGTAACTCTATCTCCGCTACCAAGGGCGAATTGGTGTCCTTTATCTCAATATCGAACACTTTGGGCATGCTTATGCTCCCGTCCCTGAAAAAGACAGACCCGCCGTAATATTTCCATATGTTTCTCCTGAGCGCACATAATTTCCCGTTGGAGCGGATGGTAACCAGCCCCACTACTTTCCCGTCCGGCAAATGCGGAAACGGAATATTTTCGTAAGAGATAAGGGGAGGGTTGTCAAGGTAGGCATTGACGAGGTTTTGTATCTTGCTGTCATCAAAGAAATCGGTCCCCACAATGGTATTGTCTTCGTCTTCCACCCCCACTACGATAAAAGAGTTGTTTTTGGGATTGGAATTCGCCAGTGCACAAACATGTTTCAAAAACTTGGCCTTTCCTTCTCTCTCACCAATATTGATAAAACGCTTTTTATCGTAAAAGCTGTTTTCATCATTATGTGCCAAAAGGTTTTTTACTAAAAGGCGTTTGTTAATCATAAGTAATGGCTATCGGCCGGAAGGGATATTTTTTTCAGTGTGCAGCACCATAGTTCCGGTTGCCCGCTACTGAAAAAATGCCCTTACCCGCACTTTTCTTTTTTACAGTTCTGTCTTGTTGACCAGGGTACTGGTGGCCTGTGCCGTGGGAAATACAAGCAGGTCTGCTATATTGACATGATACGGCCTTGTGACCACAAAACCAATAATATCCGCTATATCTTCGGCCTGCAAGGCTTTATATCCCTCGTATACCGTATCCGCCCTTTCCGCATCTCCCTTGAACCGCACTTTACTGAACTCGGTCTCCACCAGCCCCGGGTGTATGGCCCCAACGCGTATGCCACTGGAATTCAAATCTATACGCATTCCCTTATTTATAGCATCTACCGCATGCTTACTGGCACAGTACACATTACCGTTAGGATATACTTCTTTTGCCGCAATAGACCCGATATTGATAATATGCCCCTTCTGACGTTTCACCATACCCGGTATAATGGCCCTGGACACATAGAGGAGTCCCTTCACATTAATGTCCATCATGGCATCCCAGTCGTCCATATTACCCGACTGTACAGGGTCCTGGCCATGGGCATTTCCCGCATTGTTGACCAGTATGTCGACATCCGAAAATCTGTCGGGCAGGCTTTCCACTGCCTTAAAAACCGCTTCCCTGTTACTAACATCAAACTGAAGCGTGTGTACCTCGGTAAATGCAGACAACTCCAGTTCCAGGTTTTCCAGGCGTTCCTGTCTTCTGCCGCAAAGCACAAGGCGCATGCCTTTTGCTGCAAAAATCCGGGCCGTAGCTCTTCCTATACCACTGGTAGCCCCGGTTATAAATGCAACTCGTTCGTTTTGTCCTTCTTCTTTCATACCTTGATCATTATTCATAATTCATAGCATTCTTAAAAATCGCGTATTCTTCCTCACTTTTAACTACGGCACCTTATGCCCCTGGCTGGCCACGAGCAGTAAAAACCAGTCTTCCCGTTCCATATCTATATCCAGGGCCTTTACGGCATTCGTAATCCGCTCGGGAGAGGTCGTCCCGATAACCGGGCGTATTCCCGCAGGGTGTTTTAATATCCATGCCAGCAAAAGCTGATCGGCCGATACGCGGTATTTCACCACAAGGTCCATCAGCAATTCCTTTATCCGGTCGGTCTGCGGTGTTTTTTCCCGGAATGTCTTCCCAAGCGGGCTCCAGGCCATGGGAAGTATGCCGTCAACCATCATCCGGTCAAGCGTACCGTTGTGTATGGCGCTGAATTCGGTAATGGAAAATTCTATCTGGTTGGCGCTTACAGCGGTCACAGACCGGATCAGTTCCATTTGCGAGGGTGTAAAATTAGACAGCCCGAACTCCCGGATCTTTCCCGAAAATTTCAGTTTCTCCACAGCGATCGCGATCTCCTGCGGGTCCATAAGGGGACTCGGCCTGTGCAGCAGTAACAGGTCCAGGTAGTCGGTACGGAGGTTCTTCAGCGATTGCTCCACAGACCAGACCATGTAATCTGCCGTATAATTGTAGTGTTTTACCTTATTGTTCCTTTTTTCACACGGATACTGAATACCGCATTTGGAGATCAGCTGGATATTTTCGCGCTGTATGCCGCTGTCCGAAAAGGCTTTTCCGAATTCTTCCTCGGTAGTATATCCGCCGTAAATGTCGGCATGATCAAAGGTGGTGATATTGTTTTCCAGGCAGTGGTGTATGCGTGCTTCCATTTCTTTTACGGAAAACTGCTTTCCCCAGCTTCCCCAGGTCATGGTTCCGGCAATAATTCCGGAATACTCCGTCTTTTTTTCTTTCATAGATAAAAACTGATTTTCGGGGTAAAACTTCGCGGCAACATCATCAAAAGGCAGCTGCAATCACTTCCCGTTGACCGGAAACCCCACTTGTTACGATAAAAAATGCCCCTTCGGACATCTCCGTCACAAAGTTACTTCCACGCGTATAAAAGTAACACTTTATTTTGGAGTTGCCCGTCAACAAAACATTAAAAATAAGCCCTTTGCAGGTAGGGTTTTTCACCTTAAAACTGTTTTAATTAATGAATGCAAAAAATGAACAGATGAAACGTTTTAAATTTTTAGCTGTAATGATGTCCGTTGTGTTTCTGGGCACAGGGCTATTTATCTCGTGCAGCAATGACGATGACAGCAACAATGGACAAACTGCAAAAGTTTCGGTGAGGCTGACAGATGCTCCGGGCGATTATGAAGCCGTTAATATTGATGTTCAGGATGTACTGGTCAACCGGGACGCTAATGATACTACCGAAGGCGGCTGGGAGAGTATAGGCCTTGCAGATGCAGGCATATACGACCTTCTTGAACTAACCGGCGGAACAACCACTCTTCTTGTGGAAGGAGATATCCCTTCCGGAAGATTAGAACAGATACGCCTTGTTTTAGGTGAACAAAATACTGTGGTCATAGACGGGGATACCATTCCGCTTACCACTCCCAGCGCGCAACAATCCGGTTTAAAACTCAACGTTCACGAAGACCTTGAAGCCGGTTTTACCTATGATTTCACACTCGATTTTGATGTAGACCAGTCTGTTGTAAAGGCGGGAGCTTCCGGGAAGTACAATTTAAAACCCGTTATTCGTGTAAGCACCGAAATATCTTCCGGGATCATAACCGGGGCAATAGCTCCTGTAGACCTGGGCTTCCAGGTGCTCGCATCGGTACAGATAAGTGAAGAAGAAACCATATCTGCATATACTGACGAAAATGGTACTTTTATGCTTTACGGTGTTCCCGAAGGCACTTATACCGTAACGCTCACAGCTGACGAAGCATCGGGCCTCCCTCCTGTTACCGTAGATAACGTAATTGTTGTCAATGGTGAAATATCGGACATAGGCACCATAGATATCGATGCAGAGCAGGTAACAGAGCGTTCCATGTAATGCACTCTGATGCGGTGGCAGGAATACAATTACTGCCTATCGGATTAAAAATACAGGGGACCGGCAATGGGGAAAGCCTGTCGTGACTGGTTATCTGCAGTCTGTCAGGCACTGGGGTATATTTTTTCCCATTCCGGATTCCCTTTTATATTTTTCCTTCCTTTCCCTCCTCCCTATTGATCAAATGCGTTAATTTATCATAAATTTTTGCAAAGAGTACGTTATTACGAAATGCAAATTTTATTTTTTAACTATAAATTAACTCTCGCATTCTAAATTAATTTTTCAATTTGCATCGTAATAAGAAGGTTTAGTATATTCACGGCGGAAAAACTATAATTGATGGAAGATAGCAGAACTTCAGATATTGGTCTGATCAACGAAAAAATACAGAAAGAAAGTGCTTTTGTCGACCTGCTCACCTTAGAGATGAACAAGGTTATTGTAGGGCAGAAACACATGATAGAGCGGCTTTTAATAGGCCTTTTGGCGCAGGGTCATATTCTGCTTGAAGGGGTTCCCGGATTGGCAAAGACCCTGTCCATCAACACCCTGGCAAAAGCGGTGGATGGCAGTTTCAGCAGAATTCAGTTTACGCCGGACCTCCTCCCTGCCGATGTGATAGGGACCATGATCTACAACATCAAGGAGAACGATTTCTCTATAAAAAAAGGCCCTATTTTTGCCCACTTTGTCCTGGCAGACGAGATCAACAGGGCCCCGGCAAAAGTACAATCGGCACTGCTGGAGGCCATGCAGGAAAAACAGGTGACCATAGGAGACACTACCTTTAAACTGGACAAACCGTTCCTGGTCATGGCCACTCAAAACCCCGTGGAACAGGAAGGTACTTATCCGCTCCCCGAGGCACAGGTAGACCGTTTTATGCTCAAAACGGTTATTGACTACCCGAAACTGGATGAGGAACAACTCATTATAAGGGCCAACCTCAACGGGTCTTTCGAAGAAGTAAAACCCGTGGTTTCCCTGGAACAGATACTCAAGGCCCAGCAAGCTGTAAAGGATGTGTATATGGATGAAAAAATAGAGAAATACATTCTCGATATCATCTTTGCCACACGATATCCGGAAAAATACAACCTGTCCGATATAAAACCGCTGATCAACTTCGGGGCATCCCCGAGGGGAAGTATCAACCTGGCCAATGCGGCCAAGTGTTATGCCTTCATAAAACGGCGGGGCTATGTAGTACCCGAAGATGTAAGGGCCGTGGTTCACGACGTTCTTCGCCACAGGATAGGGCTCACTTATGAGGCAGAAGCCGAAAACATTACCTCTGTGGATATTATCAATAAGATTGTAAATGAAGTGGAAGTCCCCTAAAATTATCCGGAAACCATATCGGAGGAATTACGGGAAAAATGATGGAACAATTAAACACGTCTGACAGCCAAACGCGTCAGATGTTAGAAAACCCTCCTCTCCGGGGGGACCAGGAAGGGTAAGCATGGATACCAAAGAACTACTCAGAAAAGTAAGGAAAATAGAGATCAAGACACGCCGGTTGTCCGATCACATCTTTGGAGGCGAATACCACTCCACCTTTAAAGGGAGGGGAATGACCTTCAGTGAGGTTCGCCAGTACCAGTTCGGCGACGATGTGAGGAACATCGACTGGAATGTCACCGCCCGGTATAACGAACCTTTTGTAAAGGTATTCGAAGAAGAACGGGAACTTACCATGATGCTCATTGCGGACGTAAGCGGAAGCCAGTTTTTCGGTACCACGGCACAGTTCAAAAACGAAATCATTACGGAAATAGCCGCCACACTGGCTTTCTCTGCCCTTCAGAACAATGACAAAATAGGCCTCATCCTGTTTTCAGACAAGATCGAACTGTACATTCCCCCGAAAAAGGGAAAATCGCATGTGCTCCGTATTATCCGCGAACTCCTGGAATTCGAATCCGAAAGTAAAAAAACCGATATTGCGGAAGCACTCAAATTCCTGTCCAACGTAATGAAAAAAAAGGCCATTGTCTTTGTCCTTTCTGACTTTATGGCCGAAGATTATGATCACACGTTGAAAATTGCCGGCAAAAAGCACGACATTACCGGGATCCGGGTATACGACAAGCACGAAGAAAGCCTGCCCAACCTGGGGATCATCTCGGTTGAGGACGAGGAAACAGGAGAATTACTGACCGTAAACACCCAATCCGGAAAAGTACGGAATACCTATGCGACATACCACAGGGAACGCGTCGGTTATTTTCAGAACGCCTTTACCCGGAGCGGTGCAGGTGTACTGCACAACAGGATAGACGAAAGTTATGTAAAAAAACTCCTGGGATATTTTAAACGAAGGGCATAAAAAATAACGGAACCAAAAAGCACTAACAAGGCTGAAAATTTTGAACAATTCATGATAAAAGACCTTTTCGTCATAAGAACGCAATGTTTTTCTCTCACCAAGGTGGGGGCGAAAGCTTTTTTTGTCGCCTTGCTTCTTGCCGCTCATGTCCGGGGTATTTCCCAAACCGATCCGCAGGTCTCTTCGGATATAGATTCTACCCGGATGAAAATAGGGGAACAGCTTCATTTCGAGATCAAAGTCGATGCCGACAGTACGGCCCTCGTGGTCTTTCCTGAAGGACAGACCTTCTCCCCACTCGAAATGGTGGAAGCTACCGATATAGACACGTTCAGAAACAAGGACCGGTTTAACCTCACGCGCAAATACGCCCTTACGCAATTCGACTCGGGACATTATACGCTCCCGCGGCAAAAGGTCATCATCAACAACAGGGAATTCTATACGGACTCCCTCGAGGTCACTGTCGGAAATATTCCGGTAGACACCACCAAACAAAAGATGTACGATATCAAACCCCTGCAGGAAGTAAGCCATAATTACTCCGGCTGGGGAAAACTCCTGTTATGGGGCCTTGTTATCCTTCTCGTTACCGGCGCCCTCGTATACTGGTTCTTCATCCAGAAAAAGCCGCTTAGCGAAGCCGAAAAAGAAGCCCTGCTCCCGCCCTTCGACCGGGCACTGCTGGGACTTAAAAAGCTGGAAGAATCGAGATACCTCATACAGTCCCAGTACAAGGAATACTATTCCGAGCTCACTAACATTGTTCGTGCCTATCTCGAAGAAGAAGTACACATATCGGCCATGGAAAGCACTACCGAAGAATTGGTAACCAAACTCGAGATCATGCAGCAGGCCGGCAAACTCAACCTGGAAAAAAACACTATAGCCAACTTTAAAGACGTACTGCAAAAAGCCGACCTGGTAAAATTTGCAAGGTCGCGGCCGGATACCAATGTCGCCGAGGCCGACCGTAAAGTCATAGAGAATGTAGTGGTTAAAACAAAAGAGGCCATTCCCGAACCCACGGAAGAAGAATTGTTGTTAAAAGCGGAATACCTGGCCGAAATGGAGCAGAAACGCCGTAAAAAGAAACGTATTTATATAGGCATAGCCGCCGCATGCCTGATACTCATAGCCACGGGGAGCGCCATAGCTTATTACGGGTTCCACGAGGTTAAGGATTCGGTTTTCGGGCACCCCTCCCGGGAATTGCTCCAGGGCGAATGGATAAACAGCGAATACGGATACCCTTCGATTGTCCTGGAAACCCCCAAAGTACTCCGGCGAACGGAAGTAGAACTCCCGGATACCATGAAACAGGTGGTCAGCACCAACCAGACCTTCGCTTACGGCAGTATGGCGGAAAACCTGCACATCTCGGCAAGCGTCACTACCTTTCGCGAAGGTGTGGAATTCCGCGTTGAAGATGCCGTACAGGGAGCCATAAAAACCATGGAACAGCAAGGGGCAAAAAACCTGATCGTAAAACAGGACGAATTCACCACGCCCTCCGGTAAAAAAGGCAGTAAAGTTTACGGCAGCCTGGATATTACAGAACCCAGCAGTGACAAAACATTCAAAGGAGAATATATCATACTGAATTTCACCGAACAAGGGGCATTCCAACAGGTGATCATTGTCCACAGACAGGACGACAGGTATGCCAAGGATATCGAAAACAGGATCGTAAATTCGATCGATTTTAAAAACAAATAGAACATGCTGGAGAACATTCAATTTGCCAATCCGCAATTCTTCTGGTTGCTGTTGTTGCTTCCTCTGGCCCTCGTATGGTATATATTCAACAGGAAAAAGGAAACGGCTCCGCTGAAAATGTCTTCCGTCAAAGGGTTCAAAACCGGGGCCTCCGTACTCCCGAAGTTAAAACCGGGGCTTTTTGTCCTTCGCATGCTCGCCCTGGCAGCATTGATAACGGCAATGGCCAGGCCGCAGACCCTGGATATTTCGTCCAGGACCAAGACCACGAGAGGGATCGACATTGTCATGGCTCTCGATTTTTCCTCCAGTATGCTGGCCAAAGACCTGAAACCCAACCGCCTCATTGCCCTCAAGGAAGTAGTGGCGGAATTCATAAAAAACAGGCCCAACGACAGGATCGGCCTGGTGGCCTATGCCGGGGAGAGTTATACCCCGATCCCCGTTACCAGTGATAAAGCGCTGGTATTGCGCACCCTCGATGAACTGGACTTTGAAATGTTAAAAGACGGTACGGCCATAGGCATGGGACTGGCCACGTCTGTAAACCGCCTCAAGGACAGCAAGGCAGAAAGCAAAATCATCATTCTCCTCACTGACGGTGTAAACAATACCGGGGTCATTGAACCCCTTACCGCCACCGAACTGGCAAAAGAATACGGCATTAAAACCTATACCATAGGACTGGGCACCAACGGCATGGCCATGACCCCCGTAGCTTATAACCCCGACGGCTCCTTCCGTTACGGCATGCAAAAAGTGGAAATTGACGAGAAACTCCTCAAGGACATTGCCGGCGAGACCGGGGGAAAATATTTCAGGGCCACGAACAACAGAAAGCTCGAAGAGATCTACGACGAGATCAACCAGATGGAAACCACCGAGATCGAAGAGTTTAAATATTACAATTACGAAGAGAAATTCCGGCCGCTGGCCCTGATTGCAGGTGCCCTCCTGTTGCTGGAACTCTTGCTGCGATACACGGTTTTCCGCAGTTTTATATAGTACCTGAAGAAGCATTGAAAAGTTAAAAAATAATTAATCCGAACAGGCCGGTAATCCGAAACCCCGGATTACACCGTAAACTGTAAACGAAGGAACAACAAATATAAACCCGTCTGATGTACGTACTGGAAGAAAAAATATATTTTTACCTCCTTGCCGTTATTCCGGTAATCATACTGCTTTTTGTCCTTCTGCAACTGTGGAAAAAAAGGACGCAGAAAAAGTTTGCAGACGCTCCGTTGCTGAAAAGGCTCAGTCCCGAAACCTCAACCTTCAAGCCCCTGCTGAAACTCATTACGCTTCTGCTCGCTTTCACCTGCCTCTCCTTCGCCTTGGTCAATCCCAAACTGGGCACAAAGCTCGAAACCGTAAAAAGGGAAGGCGTGGATATCGTATTTGCCACGGATGTATCCAAAAGTATGCTGGCCGAGGACATCACCCCGAACCGGCTCGAAAAATCCAAACGCCTCATTTCGGAGATCATCAACCAGCTTGCGGGCGACCGGATAGGTATCATAGCCTATGCCGGGGAAGCTTTTCCCCAGTTGCCCATCACCACAGATTATGCCGCGGCAAAAATGTTCCTGCAGGGAATGAATACCGACATGTTATCTTCCCAGGGAACGGCCATCGGAGATGCTATTGATATGGCCAAAGATTATTTCAACGACGCGGAGCAGACCAACAAAATCCTGGTCATTGTTTCGGACGGGGAAGATCACGAGGAAAACATTAGCTACGCCATTAGCGAAGCCCGGGAAAAGGGCATCCGGATAGTTACTATTGGCGTGGGGACGGCCAAAGGGGGCCCCATTCCCATAAAACGGAACGGTATTACCGAAACCTACAAAAAGGACCGTCAGGGCGAAGTAGTGATCACCAAGCTGAACGAAGAAACCCTGAAAGAGATTTCCGAAGAGACCAACGGTGCGTATATTAACGGCCGGAGTACTTCAGAAGTTGTTTCCTTTATGAAGGATTTTCTGGGGCAAATGGATAAAAAAGAGTTCGAAACAAAACAGTTCGCCGACTACAAAAGCCAGTTTCAATGGTTTTTGGGAGCAGCCATTTTATTGTTAATTTTAGACCTTCTCTTTCTCGAAAGAAAGACCGCCTGGTTGCGAAAGCTGAACCTGTTTAATGAAAAAAACGAAAAGTAGCAACTTAATACTTAACTTGTCAACACATTAAAGTACAGAAAAATGACCGTTTTTTCACAACATAAAAGTGCCGTAAGGCCGGGAAACTGGATAGTCCCTGTCCTGTTCCTGTCTGTCTTTCTCTCCCGCGGTCAGGAACAGGACAGGGAAGCCGAAAAGACCGCACGGATATCCGAGAACCTGGTCTCCGAAGCCAACGAAGAGCTCGCCGGTGACAATTTTGAAGATGCGGAAGTAAAATACAGGGAGGCCATCGCGAAAAATGCAGAAAATGCCACGGCCCGGTACAATCTCGGGAATGCGTACTACCGGAAGGAAAAACTCGGGGAAGCTTTTACCCGCTTCAAACAGGCCGGGGAAACCGCCGGCACCAAAAAAGAAAAACACAAAGCCTATCACAACCTCGGTAATGTGTTCATGAAAAACAAGGAATACCAGAAAGCCGTCGAAGCGTACAAGGAGGCCCTCCGGAACGATCCGACAGATGAGGAAACCCGGTATAATTTTGCCCTGGCCAAGGAGATGTTAAAGAAAAACCCTCCCGAAGACAACAAAAACGACAAAGACGACAAAAAAGAGGACCAGGACAAAGACAAGCAGGACCAGAATAAAGACAAACAGGATCAGGGCGGAGAAGGCAATAAAGAAGACGACCAAAAGGACCGGAATCAGGGCGATGAGGGAGATAAGGACGATCAGCAACCCGAAAAGAACAAGGATCAGGGGAATGAAGATCAGGGGGAAGATGAAAAAGACCAGGGCCAGGAAGGACAGCCCGAAGAAGGTGAAGGCGAGCCCCGTCCCGGACAAAGCCAGTTGTCACCGCAACAGGTACAGGCCCTGCTCGATGCCATGAGTAAAGAAGAAAAACGGGTCCAGGACAAGATCAATGCCAAAAAGGCAAAAGGAGCCAAGGTAAAATCCGAGAAAGACTGGTAAGTCAGAACCCGGTAAAATACCTGTGCTATCTAAAGTGACTTAAAAAAATTATGGGAATCAGGAAAAACATATTCATACTATCCGCACTGCTGTTGTTCTCCTCCCTCTGCTTCTCCCAAGAGGAAAGCGTTCAGTTCGAAGCCAAGGTAAGCAAGGAAAAGCTGGGAGTCAACGAGCGGCTGCGCATAGATTTTAAAATGAATAAGGACGGGGATAACTTTACACCCCCCGACTTTAAAGGTTTTACGGTGGTTATGGGACCCAACCAGTCCGTGAGCCATTCATGGATAAACGGCAAACGCAGTTTTTCCAAAACATATTCCTATGTACTGGCGCCCGTGGGCCGTGGAAAATTCACCATAGAGCAGGCTACCATCGAAATAGACGGCAACACGTACAAAACCCTTCCCGTAACGGTAGAAGTTACGGCAGCCGTAGCCGATCCGGGCCAGCAAAACAATGCGGACGATATCGCAGAAGACAACCTGCATCTGGTAGCGGAAGTGTCAAAATCTTCCCCCTACCTCAACGAAGCGATTACAGTGGTTTATAAACTCTATGTAAGCCCGGACACCAACGTTTCCGATTTCCGCCCCCTGGACAATCCCACCTATAATAATTTCTGGAGCCAGGAAATCGATATCAAACGATATGATGTGAAGAACGGCACGTACAACGGAAAACCTTACCGCTACGTGGTTTTGAAACAGGTGGTGCTGTATCCGCAGAAAGAAGGAAAACTCACCCTGGAACCGCTTGCGCTCGACGTTACCGTCGATGTACCCACCAATCGCAGGGACATTTTCGGAGGACGCCTCTATACGCAGGCGCACAAAACGGTTTCCGCGGGAAATCGTACCATTAACGTCAAGCCGCTGCCACAACAGGGAAAACCGGCAGACTTTACCGGGGCCGTAGGTAAATTCGATTTTAAAATAACTCCTTCCAAGACTGCTCTAAAAGCTTCGGAATCCTTTCAGTTAAAAGTGGAGGTCAAGGGAAAGGGGAATTTCAAACTGTTCTCCCTGCCCAAAGTAGACCTTCCCAGTTCCATGGAAGTATACAACCCGGAATTCGAGGAAAACATCTCGACTTCGCTTTCCGGTATGTCGGGGTCGGTATCCGACAACTATACCGTGGTGCCCCAGTTCAAGGGACAGTATGCCGTCCCGGGCATTTCATTCTCGTATTTCGATCCGGGGACCGGTTCCTATAAGACCATTCGTTCCGAACAGGCCGTTGTAGATGTACTCGAAGGTCCGCAGCCTGTTGCATCCACATCCGCCCCCGCAGCTCCGGGAAATGTTAAACAAAATGTCATCGCATCGGGAAGCCAGTTCAAGTTCATCAAACTTTCCCCCGCACTCAAACCCATGGAAAAGGACGACTTTTTCCGGTCCGGTTTGTTTTATACCCTGCTTATAGCCCCGTTCCTGTTTATTCCGCTTGCCGTATTCGCCATAAAAAAGAAACAAAAGATCTCGGCAGACGTGCGGGGCAGTCGCATGCGAAAAGCCAACAGGCTGGCCAGGAAATATTTATCTGAAGCCCGGAAAACACTGGGTAAAAAAGAGGCTTTCTACATTGCACTCGAAAGAGCCCTCCACAACTACCTGAAAGCGAAAATCCATATAGAGACCTCTGAATTCAGCAAAGAAAAGATCACTACCATACTTCAGGAAAAAGAAGTTGACAACGTGAGTGTGGAAGGATTTATAAACCTGCTCCAAAGTTGCGAGCTGGCCCGTTATACCCCGGCATCGGAGGTAACCATGCAACAGGATTACGAGAAAGCGGTCGCCGTGATCTCTCAAATGGACAAACAGATTTAAAAGGATCATCCGCAGAGCACCAGTAAAAACTGCCGTGATCCCGAAGCCAAAAAATATATTAAGAAGGAATAACATGAGAATCGCCACCATAGTTATAGTATTGCTCTCCCACTGCTGGGGCTTTTCGCAAGAACAGTCGTCTGAGAAGCTTTTTGAAGAAGCGACCGTCCTTTACAACAACGGCGATTATGAAGGCGCCGCAGCGAACTACCGGACCATACTGGATGGCGGGGAGCACTCCGCATCGGTATACTATAACCTGGCCAATGCGTACTACAAACTCAACAACATCCCCGAAAGCATCTATTATTACGAAAAGGCCCTGCAACTGGCACCGAACGACCAGGACATTAAAAACAACCTTGTATTTGCCCGGAACAAGACGATAGATGCCATAGAAACCGTACCCCGGACGGGAATATCCAGGTTCTGGGAAAAATTTACCGGAAACTTTCATTACGATACCTGGGCGGGCATTGCTGTGGCTTTTGCCTTTTTATCGGCCCTGCTGTTCCTCTTTTACTATTACCTGAGCTCATCGGTTAAAAAGAGGATATTCTTTGTAGCAAGCATAGTTTCGGTGATCTGTATGTGTTTCAGTGTATACATAGCGTATTCCGGCTACCACAAAAGTATTCATACCCGATTTGCCATTATTTTTGCCGGGGAGTCCCAGGTAATGTCCGAACCCAATTCCAGAAGTGAGCAAGCCTTTCTCCTCCACAGCGGTACCAAGGTACAGGTCCTGGAAACCCTGGACGACTGGAAACACATCCGGCTGGCCGACGGAAAAACCGGCTGGCTGCCACAGGACGACATAAAAGAACTTTAAGCCTTCCTGTTCTTATTTTGCGCTGCGGACAGGGAGGTAGGCTCTTCCCTATCCCGTTCTTCGTAAGGTTCCACATGGATGAGGATATGTTCCGTATCAGGCATTTCTTCCTGTAAGGCATCCTTGAGATCATGAGCCAGCTTGTGCCCTTCCCTTACCGTGATCTCCGCATCTACAATGGCATGCAGGTCTATATGGTATTTCATCCCGGTTTTGCGTACATAACACTTTTCGGTAGTTATAATCCCGTCTACCTGCCGGGCGATTTCACGTACTCGTTTTATGCGGTCTTCATAGCGTTGTTCGTCCATGACCTCCCCGAGTGCCGGGCGGAAAATCAGGTAACTGTTATACACAATAAAACCCGATGCAAAGAGCGCAGCCCAGTCATCGGCAGCTTCATATCCCTTCCCGAGGAAAAGTGCTATGGCTATTCCGATAAAAGCCGCAACCGAAGTAATTGCGTCGCTTCTGTGGTGCCAGGCGTCTGCCCGCAGAGAAGAACTCCCCGTTTCCCTGCTTTTCCGTATTACCTTGCGATAAGACAATTCTTTCCACAGTATAATCAGACCCAGCACAATAAGGGTATAAGGTTTCGGGAGGGCGTGTGGTGTACCTATATTTTTTATACTCTCATACGCAATGATCGTAGCCGAGACCACCAGAAACCCTACAATGACAAAAGTAAGCAAAGGTTCCGCCTTGCCGTGCCCGTAGGGGTGGTTCTTGTCTGCCGGGCGGCTGGCGTATTTCAGTCCCAGCAATACCAAAAGCGAAGAAAACACGTCGGTAGTGGACTCCATGGCATCGGCTATAAGGGCGTATGAATTGCCGAAAATACCCGTAACCCCTTTTATAACCGCAAGGGCAGCATTACTCAACATACTGAAGTAAATCGCTTTTACCGCTACCTGTTCCCTGGTCATTTACCTTCGTTTTGAACAAAAATATAACATCCCCGTGTTTTACATTAGTATTTATTCTATAATTTTCCCGAAAACTGACAGGTATATACTGTACGGAATTATAACAAAATTCCGTACACATTTTAACATCATAACTCCGTTAAAACACAACACATTCATTATCAATGACATAAAATTAAATATGTTTTTTTAGTAACTCATTAAAATCATGCCGGACAACAGTGTTTTAAATGTTCCTTAACATACATTTCAAAAAATCCTGTTATTTTTGTACCCTTGCAAACTGTAAAAACGAAAGACAACCACTTGGTACTGAAGAAATCGACATATCACAATATTGCCGTTTCGTTACTGGTGCTTTTCGGGACATTCCTTATTACGCCCGCTATAGTGACCATTATAGAAAAAGGTGCCGATGTTTCCATGTTTTATTCCGCTACGGAAGAAGAAAATAAAGAAACGACCAAGGTTGTTGACGACCGTATCGTAAAAAGCATACACGATACTTCGTTTGTATTGTCTTCCCCTTTGTATGAAAAGGACACCATGGTTTATGTCGAAAATCTTTACACTTCTTATAGGGTAGACAAATTCTGTCCGCCTCCGGAATTATCCTGATTATTCCGTTTATTCAAGACCCTTTTACGATTGCTAACGGGACATTTTTTATGTAACTGTCCGTTTGCCCCGGTCTTTATTTGATCTGCAATGCCTTCCGTATTTTCATATGGAACAGGCAGAGGGTTATTATATCATGTGCTTTTGAGAAAATCTTACAAGCACCAAATCACTTCATCCTATTAAATTTTTTTTATGAAAGAGAAAATGTCATTTTTTGCAAATCTGAAATCGGATTTTGCGGCAGGCCTCGTGGTTTTCCTGGTAGCATTGCCTCTGTGTCTCGGGATAGCCATGGCTTCCGGAGCACCGCTGTTTGCCGGTATCATTTCCGGTATCGTCGGAGGTATTGTGGTAGGCTACCTCAGCCAGTCACACGTCAGTGTTTCAGGTCCTGCTGCAGGGCTCACGGCAATTGTCCTTGTAGCCATCACGGACCTCGGCGCCTTCGAGGTATTCCTGACCGCCGTATTACTTGCCGGGCTTATACAACTTGTACTTGGTTTTATCAAGGCGGGTACCATATCCAATTATTTCCCGACCAATGTCATCTCGGGAATGCTGGCCGGTATCGGTGCTATCATCTTCTTAAAACAGGTTCCCAAAGCCCTCGGCTCGGATGTGGAAATAGGCTCCGGCCTTGCTATATTCAGCGATCTTATCGCTTCTTTCCGGGACATACAGCCGGGAGTGATTATGGTTACCCTTATCTCCCTCGGTATATTGATTGCCTGGGAAAAGGTAAGCGCACTCAAAAGACTGAAACTGCTTCCGGGAGCTTTGGTAGCTGTGGTTATGGGCACCCTTATTAACGAAGCTTTCGTTTTGTCGGGCAGCTCACTGGCCATTACATCAAATTATATGGTCAACCTTCCTGTACCTACCACAGCAGAAGAGTTCAGGGGAATGGTCTCGCTTCCGAACTTTGCTTCCGTGGTCAATCCCGACGTATGGATAGCTGCCATAACCATTGCCATCGTAGCCTCTATCGAGTCATTACTCAACCTGGAAGCCTCGGTACGATTAGACCCTTTAAAACGTTATGCCAGCGCCAACCGCGAACTCAAGGCACAGGGAATAGGGAACATCGTGTGCGGATTGATAGGAGGATTGCCTCTTACCACCGTTATCGTAAGGACTTCCACCAATATCAACGCAGGAGCAAAGAGTAAAGCCTCAGCCGTATTGCACGGTATCCTTCTCCTGGTTTGTGTATTGTCCATACCATTTGTACTTAACAGGATTCCACTGGCTACCCTGGCAGCCGTGCTGCTTACCATCGGGTATAAACTGGCCAAGCCTGCCACTTTTAAACATTTCTGGCTCAAGGGAAAATACCAGTTCATCCCGTTCGTTGCCACTTTCGGTGCCGTAGTATTTACCGACCTGCTGAAAGGAGTAGCACTGGGAATGATCATCAGCGTTATATTCATCCTCAGGGGGAATATCAAAAGGGCCTATTTCTTCCGCAAGGAGGAATACGAAGACGGTGATATCATTCACATAGACCTGGCCCAGGAAGTTTCTTTCCTGAACAAGGCGGCCATTAAACTGACGTTGAACCACCTTCCGGAAAACTCCCGGGTATTGATCAATGCATCAGATACCGTTTATATTGCACACGACATACTGGACCTCATTCACGAGTTCAAGACCATTACAGCTCCGGAGAGAGGCATACAAGTAGTGCTGGCGGGCTTCAAGGACGCCTACAAAATGGATAATGACGATGAAGAGGCCAACCACGTATTTGTGGAACATGAGAAACTGATGTCTGTCAGGCAAAACGGCAGTGCATCACATAAAAAGGTGATCTCCGAACTGATCAACGACAAATAAAAATTATTTCGAGAACTTTGTAATAACAATAAAAGAATCATATGAAAGCACATACTGCAGAAACCCAGGCCACGGTAACCCCGGCAAAGGCCCTGCAATTTTTAAAAGAAGGTAACCAGCGATTTGTAAAAAACCTCAGAGCCAACAGGGATCTGCTGGAACAGGTCAATGCTACCCAGGACGGGCAGTTTCCTTTCGCGGTGATTTTAAGCTGTATAGACAGCCGTACCTCGGCAGAACTGATATTCGACCAGGGGCTCGGCGATATCTTCAGTGCCCGTGTGGCCGGGAACATTATCAACGAGGATATCCTCGGAAGTATGGAATATTCGTGCAAAGTAGCCGGTTCCAAACTGATCGTGGTTCTCGGACATAGCAAATGCGGTGCGGTGACCAGCGCCTGCAAAGGGGTGAAAATGGGAAATATCACCGCCTTGCTGAGCAAAATGCAGGATTCCATTGATTCGGTAAGCAACGAAAAAAACGGTGTAGATCCTTCCTCTCCCGAATTCGTAGAGGCCGTTTCCCACCACAACGTGGTCCACACCATGAACGAGATACTCAAACGAAGTCCCGTATTAAAGGAAATGTTCGATGCCGGTGAAATAGGTGTTGCCGGAGGCTACTATGACGTAGTTTCGGGAGAAGTTGAGTTTATCAAGGAGATACTACACGACTAAACATCGCTAAAATATCCGAAATGCAAAAAGAAAACCGCTGGAAAAAAAATTCAGCGGTTTTTTGCTTTCTTATCCCAAGTGTGATGTTCTGCTGTTATTCTTTTATGGCAGCTATACGGAAATTGCCGATATAAATCCGGGAATGTTCATTGCCATCGGACGCAAAGTAAAAATACTTTTTCGATTCGGGATTAGCCATTTCGGTATCCAGGACCTTGTATTTATTGGCAAATACCCGCATACGGCTACCTATAACCTCTATTTGTACTTTCATAACATCATTCACAAAATACGACATGGGGAAGTCCATTTCACTGCTTTTCCGTCCGCTACCCACTTCCTTGCTCGTAAAGTTCAAATTGCCGAACTGGTATGAAAAATCGGCATTGATGGGTTTTTGGTTCGTCAGGTAATAATGCCCCTTTATCCCTTTGTTGTAATCAAACCCGAAGGCAGGGGTTCCCAGGTCTTTATAGTTCTCGGCCCTGGTAAGCATATCGAACTCCAAAGTAAAATTCTCCGGCATGGGCATCAGGTCTTTGATCTTGTACGTGTTTTCCGGATATACCCTGAGCCACTTTCCGGGTACACCGGGCAACGTTTCCACGGCACCGGTACCGTTACTCGTCCATTTGGAAGCCATATTACCTTCGGCATCCTGCGAAAAGTCATCCTGGAAGATTATTGTTCCGCCGGGTGTAAAATCATATACTGTTTTCGGAAGGTTCCGGAAAGGATCGTCAGACCCGCCTTTGGCCGGATTGTCCTCTCCGCCGGGATTACCGTCCCCCAATACATCGTCTACCTGTTTTTCTACGGCCTCTTCCGCTTTCTTTTCCAGCTTTTTCTTCAGTTTCTTTAAAAGTTGTGCCTCTGAAGTAGCCGGAGTAAAAAGACAAAAGACCAATGCCGATACAACTATACTCCATTGTTTCATGACAAAAATTTTTAGTGATCTCCTTTACAAACTATAAAGTTATGCAATACCTTATATTCAAACGGGAACCACCCCTTGCCAACTTAGTATTCGCCCATATTTTATGAGAATTTGAATAAACACGGGGCGGATTTTCACAATGTATTCAGATATGCCATCAAGGTCGCTTTCCTGTTCTGGGAAACAGGTATCCGGTTGCCGTCTTCCAAAACAAGAAGGCCTTCTTTTTTACGGTAAGCCCTTATGTACTGCACATTGACCAGGTACGACTGGTGTATCCGGATAAACCCTAAGGGAGCCAGGTTCTCTTCCCAGGTTTTCAGGGGTTGTGACACGAGTATTTTTTTATGCCCTTCAAGCACAAAAAGGGTGTAATTGTTGTCTGCCTGTGCATAACAAACCTGTCTGGCGGGAATGACGTAAATATTTTCCGCTGTTTTCAGGACAATCTTTTTGGCAGAAGGAGCTTCGCCCTGCTTGTAATTCTGAAAGAAGGCTTCCAGTTGCAGGTAATAATTTTGCTGTTGCAGGTTGTCCAGTGCCCGGGTAACGGAATCTTCCAGTTCAGAAGGCGCAAACGGCTTGAGCAGAAAATCGAGGGCACTGTAACGGAACGCCTCCAGGGCATAATCGGCATAGGCCGTAATAAAGATCACTTTAAAACCCGGGCTCCGTTCCCGGTAGTGTTTTTCAAGAAACTCAAACGAATTGCCGTCGGGAAGGTTGATATCCAGCAAAAGCAGTTGCGGTAAATGTGTGGAGAACATCGTTTCCGCAGCGGCCAGGTTGCCGGCTTCAAGTAATTGCAGGTTTTTAAATTTTTCCCGGAGAACAGTGGTTATAACCTCCCTGGTCCGGAGGTTGTCTTCCACCACCAGACAGGAAGTCGGCATATCGGCTTTCAGGTTGTTCATCATATATTTTACTATAGCTCGTACGGTTTAACAAAATGCAAACACAGAGAGGGTTGCTACAATATCATCAATCCTCAAAAAAAGGAACCCTTATAATTATCTTTGTTCCGGGAAACTCCGGGTGTTCCCTGAAGGGCATTATTTCCACACTGATCTTTCTCCGGTTTACCTTGTTGAACTCGCTTATCCGTTTATTTATGATCTCACTTCCCATAGCGCGGTGAAAGGCATTGGCTTTTTGTTGATCCTGGGGGTATATTCCCTTTCCATTGTCGCATACCGTTATCCGTAATGTATGCTCTTCTTTTGCGAAGTCAACGGAAATCTTCCCTTCCGCTATGCCCTGCATCCCGTGGATCACGGCATTTTCTACAAAAGGTTGTATCAGCATTACAGGTATGCTCAAGCCATTCATGGCCTCCGGGAGTTCACGGGGCGTAATCTCATAAGTAAAGCCATCGGGGTGATTGAGCTGCTGAAGCCGTAAAAAATTGCGGATCATCGCCACCTCTTTTTCCAGGGCAATGGTGTCCCGGTCTGAACTCTCCAAAACAGAACGGATGAGCTTGCCAAAGCTGTTCAGGTATTCCATAGAGGCTTCGGTTTCATTCTTAAAAATAAAATCCTGTACGCTTTGCAGGGCATTAAAAATAAAATGAGGGTTGAGCTGAGTGAGCAGAAACCGCTGTTGTATCCTTGATTTTTCCAGGGCCTGTTTTGTTTTGTTCTGCTTTATCCAAACATATATCAACCCCGCAAACAGCAAGAGTAGCGCCAGTGAAATCCCCAATAAAATCCGTTGCCGGTTGATCAGTTTGTCCTGTAACTGTTTTTCCGCCTGCAGGTGTACGATCCGGGCCTGCTTCTGTTCGGATTCGTATTTTTCGGTAATTTCGGTAACCTGTGCTTTCTGGTTCAGTTCCGTTAAAGAGTCCCTGACGCGGTCATACATTTTAAAATAGCGCAATGCCCCCTCCGGGTCACCGCTTTTTTCGGCTGTCCGCCTCAGATTCAGCAATGTCCGGAGCCGTTCTTCCCCCGCGGCATTTTTTAAAGCCTTATTATAATACGCCATCGCCGTATCAAACCGACCCAGATTCTCATAGGCATACCCGATATTGAGCTGGGGTATCACCGGGCTTCCCTGCTTCAGGCTATCCCTTACATACAATGCTTTCTCACCTGTACTTATTGCTTCCTCCCATTGTTCCGTTTCCGTATACAATTTGCTCAGATTGGTATACAGTACGGACTTAAAATAAGGTTGATTCAACTTAGCGGTAAGGGTAATGGCCTCAAGTGCCGTAATTTCCCCCTTCTCAAAGGCCCCGAGATCAATATACAGGGCATTGAGGTTTATCATGACCCTGAGTTTATCCACCGTCTCCCCTTCTATAACCTCCAGGGCGCCTTCCAGGTAGTGCAATGCTTTTTGAAAATCTTCCAGGCGTGCGTAAAGCCCTCCGAGACTGGTATAGGTTTTGCCCACCTCATTCGGATACCGGTCCTTATCGTGAAATTCCAGGCTTTTATGGCATTGGATCAGGCCTTTTTCGTATTCCTTACGAAGCAGCAACACGCTCCCCAGGCTACGGTAAAACCTCCCTGTATACAAGGAATCATTCCCCGATATTGCTGCGGACAACCCTTCCTTAAACAGCTTATCCGCTTCAGACAGGTTCCTCTCCAGCATGAATCGGTACCCTTGACTGTAAAGGCTGTCCATCCTTTTCGTAAGGCCTTCATTCTCCTGTCCAGAAAGTAGTAACGTATAAAAACCTATGGAGAAAAAGCACAAAATTTTATGCATCCGGTGCATAACACTATTTTTTATGTTAGATTGATAGCATTCAAAATCAGGTGCCAATGAATATGGCAAACAAAGATAGCCACACCTTTCCGGACATCCTTTTACTCCGAAGAAAATTCTTCCCCCCTGTCGAGCACCAGGTAAAACACCGTTTCCCCGACTTCCTTTACGGGTTCGTACAACAGTGATGTACGTTTCTTTTGGACATCCACAAAGCTCATCACATTATCCGTAGCATCAAAAAAGACCAGCAGCGCACCGATAATGACAATGACCTTTAACCCTCCGAAAAGGCCTCCCAGAACCCTGTTGAGCAGGCCGAGTGCCGCAAAATCGGCAATCCTGGTAAGCAGTTTTCCCGCCAGGGACACCACAATGATCACCACACAGAACACCAGGATAAAGGCGGCCAGGTTGACGTATTTCGCTTCCCAGTCTACATAATTCTCCAGGTAGCCCCCGGCTTTATACGAAAAGTGCATGGCACAATAAATCCCCAGTATCAACGCAGCCAGCGAAGCTATTTCCACAAAAAGCCCCTTGAACAACCCCCGAACAAAGCCGAAAATGATGAACACCCCTATGGCGATATCGATATAATTCATGCCGTTTTCTCTTGATCCTGTTATCAAAGATATACAAATAATGATTCAATAGTCAGATATGTGCCTTTCCGTTTCCGGATGACTTCGGAATAAGGCCGAATCTTTGTAACTTTACCCCTTGAAACTCGTAACTAAACCTCCGGATTGCAATCCGGAGGTTTAGAAAGGCAATTTCATTGCCGTGGTTATCAGGTTACCGAGTTATTTAGTCAACACGCAATAACCCAGCAACCATAGGATAACACAAAAAATTTATAGAAACTAAAGTCACTGCAATAATCCCGGTTATCCCGATAGATATCGGGATCGGGAGCAGGGTTTTAAACCTAAAATTGAGAACAATAAAAACATGTCCAGAGACGAAAGACTAAAAGAACGCTGGGATGCCATCGTGAAAAGACTGTCCGGCAGGTTTGCAGACGGCGATCCGCTGGATCTGGATGCCATCATATACCTTATCGGGGTCCAGGAACTGGGACAATTGGACCGGAAATTCAAAAAAGACGACAAAATAAACCTGATGCACATTGCCATATGCCGCTTGCTGGAGCCTTATGGCTACTACGAATTCGACTATATCGATGCCGAGGGCTGGCCCCACTATCAGATAAAAGAAGAACTCCCTCCCCTCAAGGCCGGGGAGCAATCGGTTCTGATGAAAGAAGCCATAGTGCAGTATTTTATAGAGAAAGAATTTATAGAATAAGTAAAAAAAAGTAAATTTGCCCGCTGTTAAGGACCTGTTCCGCAATTCCGGTAAAAATAAACAGCATCCCTTTTCAGCCTTTTACCGGCTTTGAAACGGAGAAGACTGACAAAAATTTGCCGCATTCACTAAAAAAGTTGCTCCATGATAGACAAGATCAAGGAATATATAACCGAGGTAGAGCAATTTACCTCTTCGGACCAAGGAGAAATAGAGGCTTTTCGTATAAAATACCTGGGTAAGAAAGGGGTGCTCAATGATTTCTTCGCCACTTTTAAAAATGTTCCCAACGGAGAGAAAAAAGAATTCGGCCAGGCTGTAAACCGCCTTAAAAACGCTGCCCAGGAAAAGGTCAATACCCTGAAGGAGGCCCTGGAAGGCCAGGTCGCCCAAAAAAACACCTATGGCGACCTTACCCGTCCCTCGGAACCGGTGGCACTAGGGGCACGCCACCCCATCTCTATTGTAAAAAACCAGATCATCGATATCTTTTCCCGTATAGGATTCAATGTATCCGAAGGACCGGAAATCGAAGACGACTGGCATAATTTTACGGCCCTCAACCTTCCGGAATACCATCCTGCCCGGGATATGCAGGATACTTTTTTCATACAGACCGATCCGGATATCCTGTTGCGGACCCACACCTCGTCCGTACAGGTACGTTATATGGAAGAACACAGACCTCCCATAAGGACCATTTCCCCCGGAAGGGTTTACCGTAACGAGGCCATATCGGCGCGTTCGCACTGTTTCTTTCACCAGGTGGAAGGCCTGTATATTGACAAAGGCGTGTCTTTTGCCGACCTGAAACAAACCCTCCAGTATTTTACCACGGAGATGTTCGGGAAGTCGAAAATCCGCCTGCGGCCTTCTTATTTCCCCTTCACGGAACCTAGCGCGGAAGTGGATGTATACTGGGGCCTGGAAACGGAAACCGATTATAAAATGACCAAGGGTACCGGGTGGCTGGAGATCATGGGATGCGGTATGGTAGACCCCAACGTACTGCAGAATTGCGATATTGATCCCAAAGAATATTCCGGTTTTGCCTTCGGTATGGGAATAGACCGTATAGCCCTGTTACTGCACCAGATACCCGATATCCGTATGCTCAGTGAAAACGACGTGCGTTTTCTGGGGCAGTTTAAATCGATTTTATAACCCTGATATTTCAAAACCGGCTGTGATCCGGGAATAACGCTTTCCCACATGAAGAAAGATATTGAAATCCCCGTAGTGAAGGACGTGTTTGTCGCCGTGGTACGGGAATGGAACGACGAATACCTGTCCAGGGACTGGAATGCGTATATTATCAACAACGGGAAAACCCCCATAGAAATGGTCCTCGTCGTTTCCAAAGGATATGACAAGGATACCCGGACTTCCGTAATGCGGCACGGTATCGGTGTGGTAGATGCAAAGGACTATGCTAAAATAGAGCTGGTCCAGGAAGATGTGCTGAAACTGCACAACGAATTCTTCGTCACTTTCTTCTCCGACGGTAAACTGCACGAGAAAAAATACCTGTTCCCCAAAAACACGATCCGCGAAAGTGACCTGAAAGACCTCCCGGTCCTGGAACAACAGGGCATCCTGGCCGAATAACAATCCTTCTACCCGAAAATTAACATATAATTAAACCCTTGTATATTGGAAAATCCGGTTGCAGTGGCTTAACTTTGCCGCTTCTTTCAATCATCTGTTACTACCCTTTTTGTGCTGTACGTATTTATCGCCGTAGTTCATTCTTTCGGAAAATACGTTTACAGACATTTTTCAGAACACCTATTATACGACCGATCGCTATGAAAAAAGGATTGCTTTCCCTGGCCATAGGAGGCTTTGGTATTGGGATGACAGAATTTGTTATGATGGGCATACTGCCCGATATTGCGTCTTCACTGGATATCAGTATCCCCGTAGCGGGACATTTTATCTCGGCCTATGCCCTGGGGGTGGTTATCGGCGCCCCGCTGATGATCGCCATTGCCGGGAAATATCCGCCCAAGCGGATACTCATGGCACTCATGGCCTTTTTTACCGTTGGCAATGCACTTTCGGCCTTTGCCCCGGATTATCACTACCTGCTTGCCACCAGGTTCCTGTCGGGGCTGCCTCACGGGGCCTTTTTCGGCGTAGGTGCCGTGGTAGCAGGCCGACTGGCCACGGAAGGCAGGCAGGCCAGGGCGGTTTCGCTCATGTTTGCCGGGCTTACGATAGCTAACATTATCGGGGTGCCCCTGGGCACCTATATAGGCCATCATCTCAATTGGCGGTTCACCTTTATGATCGTAACCGGGATAGGCATCATTACACTTCTGGCACTCAGGTTCTGGCTTCCAAACCTGCAGGCTTCCCCTTCTTCGGGTTTTTTAAAAGAGCTCAAACTGTTCACCAGGCTCAAACCCTGGCTCATCATTCTGCTCACCACTATCGGCACGGGCGGTTTTTTTGCATGGTACAGCTATATCGCCCCTTTACTCACCGAAGTGGCCGGGTTCAGCAGCAATTCCATTACCTATCTGCTTATTATTGCCGGGGTGGGAATGACCCTGGGCAATATTACGGGAGGCCGGCTGGCCGACCGGTTTTCGCCCATTAATGCCACTTCAGGCCTGTTGCTCTGCATGTCGCTGGCCCTGATGACCCTGACCATGGCCGCACATTACAAGATCCCTGCAGTGATCATGACCTTTGTTATCGGAGCCCTGGCTTTTTCCATAGCCGCTCCCATACAGATGATGATGATAAGGGCAGCACGCGGTTCGGAAATGCTGGCATCTTCCATTACCCAGGGGGCTTTTAACATGGGGAATGCACTGGGTGCCTACCTGGGGGGGATCCCACTGACCAGGGGCTTCGGTTATACGGCACCGGACTGGGTAGGGGCTACACTGGCTTTTTCAGGATTTGTGATCGCCCTTGCCATAATTGCGGTTGACCGTATATCGGAAAGGAAGCTGAAAACAGCCGGTGCCTGATAAAAGGCAACAGTCCAGGCATGATGCGGAAACTAAAGTTCCATAGGTTTTGACAAGTAATGAAATTGTGCTTTGGTTACTCCGTTATTGCGTTGACGAGTTATTTACCAGGATGGCCTGAATAACTGAGTACCTCATTAACCCGGTGACAACTTTTCAGAAGCCAAAGTCATCCCGATAGTCGGGATCGGGAAAAGTGCGTCGTTTGAGCTGTTTTTGAGACCAGTCAAAAAGATATTCCGGCCGGAGCACTCAATTTGCATTTGTAAAAGAGCTATTCTACTTTGCTTTCGCAAATGCCATTTTCACTGCGAGTCCCGTGAGCACACTCGCCATAAACCACCTCTGGAAACGGGCCCAGGAAGGGTTCCGGGAAAGCCATACCGACATCCGGGCGGCAAAAATGACGATAAGAAAGTTTACGGAAAAACTGATAAGTACCTGCACAATGCCAAGCTGAAAACTCTGTGCGAGCACCGAACCGTATTCGGGCTTTATGAATTGCGGGAAAAAGGACAGGTAGAAAACCGCCATTTTCGGATTCAGCACGTTCGTGAGAAAACCGGTATGAAACAACCTGACCTTCGAATCCTTTTTCAATGTACTGTCGGCACTGAACAGGTTGTTTTGCTTTGATCTTACGGCTTTATAGGCCAGGAACAACAAATACCCTACCCCGAGTATCTTTACCGTTATATAGGCATAGGGAACGGCGAAAAAAATAGCGGTCAGCCCGAAGGAGACCATTACAATGTGGAAAAGAAAACCGCATATCACACCGAAAAGGGATACGATCCCGGCTTCTTTCCCCTGGGAGAGGGAACGGGAGATCAGGTAAACCATGTTGGGGCCCGGGCTCATGACCATAATAAATGCCGCCAGGGCAAATAACAAAAGGGTGTCGGCAGGTAGCATACAATATATTTTATGGTGATCTGTATTACATTCTGTAAATCCATTCTTCCGGGTTCAGGCGGTGCGTGTCCCGGTACAGGAAAAACTTGAGCTCGGTCTTTCCGGAGGACGGGCTGGTAAATATTTCCCCGAGTTCCGTTTTTGCCGATATTTTCTGCCCCTTTTTCACATAGATCCTTCCGAGGTTGTAATAGGTGGTAATATAATTTCCGTGCCGCAACTGCACGGCCTTATTGGCTCCCGGAACAGCAATAATGGCCGATACTTCCCCGTCGAACACCGCCCTGGCTTTTTCCCCGCTCTGCGTGGCAATGATCACCCCGTTGTTAAAGTTCTTCACCGCGGGATACACCGGGTCGGAATATTCGCCGTAGCCCTTGCTTTTCACCCCTTTTTTCACCGGCCATATCAGCTTGCCCTTATTGGCGGAAAAATTATTTGCTATAACCTTGGCTTCCGGGGTCAGTGCAAAAGTAGCGTTACTGGCACTTTTCCCGGCCTTTTTGTTCGATTCGGCAATGGCTTCCCGGATCAGTTTTTCGATCTGCCTGTCTATGGCCTCTGCCTCCCTCCGTTTTTTAGTGATCTGGGTATTGTATTGCGATTCCTTTTTCCGGATACTGGCTACGAGTTCCTGTTGTTCCCGTCTTTCTTTCTCCAGGGCCTGTTGTTCCTTCTTGTTTTCCGCTATCAGTTTTTCTTTCTCCTTCCGCTGAGCAATGAGGTCCTTGTTCAGTTGCTGAAGTTCTACGGTCTTTGCTTCTATGGAACGTCCCTGTTCCTTGCGGTAATCGGCATATTGCTTCATGTACTTCAACCGCTTGTAGGCCTGGAAAAAACTCTCCGACGAGAGCAGGAACATCAGCCTGTTTTGCTGTGAGCTGCTCTTGTAGGTACGCCGGATCGTCTCGGCATAATCTTCCTTTAATGTACCGAGCTCTTCACGCAGGTCGGCTATTTTTCTCATATTGTTGTTTACCTGCCTGTTCAGCAGGTTGGCCTGGCGGTTGGTTACCCGTATGAGCTCTTCACGTACCCTTATCTTCTGATTCAGGTCTTCCACTTCGGTAACCACGTTCTGCCGTTCCTTTTTCTGCCGTGACAAAAGTGTATTGATCTGTTGTATCTCTTCCTGTAAACGTGCCCTTTTCGCCTCCAGTTCCTTTTGTTCCCTGCTTTGTGCATTTGCGAAACCGAAACAAAGAAAAGCCGCCATCACCCCTAAAAAAATACGTGCTCTCGTCATGCAGATTGTCATTTAATGTGCGTCAAAATTTTAACCCGGATCACTTTTCACCTGCTTTACTTCAATGTTATTTCCCGGTACCCCTTCGGGACATTGTACGGAAAATTCAGTTTGCGGTTGAATTCCACATTCCTGTACTTTATGCCTATCCTGGTTTCGTTGCCGTGCTCAGAGGCCGTGATCCCGATCTCTTCCGGGAATACGCGCTCCGCCACCTGTTGGTAGGCCTTGTACCGGATAGTAAGCAACCTCCCTGTCTGCGGTTCGGACAATACCTGTTGCCCCATCTTGAAATTGGCGGGTTCCACCCGGAACAACACTTTTACAAAATCCATTCCTTTAACGGGTTTTAGCTGGTAGTTATTGTTCACAACCAGGGAATTATAATCCCCTTCCCTGAGGTTGAACATGGCCTGACCCAGCAGCATGTTCTGTACTTTTTCAAAATCCAGTTCGGTGCCCAGCAAGTCGCTGAGGTACGTAAAATCGCCGTCGAAATAGGTATTGTCCAGCTTGTTGTAAAAACTTACCCGCTCCGGGGTAATGTACACTTTGGCAAGGTTCATGGTAGCACTCATCCATATGGCCTTGTCCTTCTCGATCCGGAAACTGAGACTGAAACCCTGTGACGAAGAACCGTCGTCATAGTCCACACGCATCCGCCCGGCAACGGTTTTAAAGTCCAGTGCGTTTTTATAATGCCTTTTGATGATCTGCCGGGCCGAAAGGTTCCGGGCAGCTTCTCCGTCGGCTACGCCTTTGGTGGTCTTGCACGATTGCATCCAGATCGCCGCCACGGACAGCACTATCCATATTTTGTATATACGCTTCATCCCTTTGTAATCGTTATTCGGTTTCCGGCGGTGACCAGGTCATTTTTTTATCTTCCCGGCATATTCATCCGCCTTTTTGTTATTGCCAAGGGAGTTATAGGCTATAACGAACTCCCTGTATATGTTGTTTTGCAACTCCACATCATCAATCAGGTAATCCAGGGCGGTTTGCAGCACGGCAATGGCTTCTTTGTGTGCTTTCAGGCGATTAAGGGCGTGGGCCTTGTTGTAATACAGCCCGGGTTGTGAAGGGTACATTTCCAGGGCATTTTCGGCAATTTCCAATACCTCGCGGTGATTAAAAAGCTTCTTATAGCCCTCTATTTTCCGGTATATGCCCTCCAGTTCATTTTCCGGTTCGGTATCTTCTTCGGTGATTTCCGGCGTTTCGGGTTCATGCTCCAGCCGTAGCCGCGTTTCTATCCACACCTTTTGTTTTTCCCTTTCTGCCGATTTTCCCCGCGCTTTATCCAGTTCTTCTATCAGCGAAAGGGCCCGTTCATACTTCCTGGTATTCATATAAATGCGCACCAGGTTCTCCTTATATTTCCCGTTGGCTTCAACAAGTCGCTGCCCTACCGCTATCGCCTTGTCCGTATCATTTCGTTCTTCGTACAGCCCGAACAGGGTGTCCAGATACCATATTTCCGGATTTTTTTCCACTGCGGCCAGCAAGTGGTCTTCTGCCTTTGCATATTGTTTCAGGGCGAGGTAATTGCGTCCCAGTTCGTAATCAACCACATCATTGTCCGGCTCCAGCTGTTTGCATTCGAGCAGTGCTTCGACAGCCTTTTCGTAATTTTCTATGGCTTTTTCCCTGAGGGCATCAAAGAAATGTTCCTGGAAGGCATCGGAATAGCTCTCCGTGGAAATATCGGCACTTTCCGCGGTCAAATCAGGTTCCTGACCATAATTCCAGCACAGGGAATACAGCCCGAAAAACACTGCTATGAAGGTTTTTGTTCTCACTTCTCAAATTTATGGATTCTCAGGAACTGTACCAGCACCGGCGAATTTATTTCTTCATTTTTATACCGGCCCCCGTACGGTTTTATTCCAGTACCGAATAATCTCCGATGCTCACGCTCGTAAATGAGCCGTCAAATTTGGCGTGGTTCCCGATCATGGCATTGTCCAGTTCGGCATTTTTGAGAATGGCCCTGGTTTGCACCAGGCTGTTCCTGATCACCGTGTTTTCCACAAAACACCCGTCTCCCAGGGATACATACGGGCCTACCCTGGCATTTTTAAGCACCACGTTTTCCCCTATATAACAAGGCGGAACGATCTCGGAACCCTCCATGTCCACACTGTCCGACACCAGGTTCTCCCCGCTGTTCTTCAGGAAGCCGAGCATCCTGGTATTGGTTTCCACGGTCACCTTTTTATTTCCGCAGTCCATCCACTCATCTACCTGACCCGGTACAAATTTCATTCCCTTTTCCATCATGGCCTTTATACCGTCGTTGATCTGGTATTCCCCGCCGTTAATAATATTGTTGTCCAGCACTTTTTGCAGTTCGGCTTTCAGTACGCCCGCGTCTTTGAAATAATAGATCCCGATCACGGCCAGGTCCGATACGAAAACCGCGGGTTTTTCCACCAGTCCGCCAATTGCTCCCTTATCGTTCAGTTGCACCACGCCATACGCTTCCGGGTTGTCTACCTGCTTCACCCAGATCACGCTGTCCGCACTTTCATCGAGGGTGAAATCGGCCCTGAACAGCGTATCCGCATAGGCAATCACACAGGGTCCCGAAAGCGAGTCGGCGGCACACATTATGGCGTGTCCCGTCCCGAGGGGTTTATCCTGGTAGTAAATAGTCCCTTTTGCCCCGAGGTTCTCCGCAACCGAAAGCAGGGTATTTTCTATTTCCCGGCCAAAATCGTCCTTGATAATAAAGGCCACTTCCTCGATCTCCTGTTTCAGGACCCCCGCAATGTCTTCCACCAGTCGTTGTACGATAGGTTTTCCCGCGATGGGGATCAATGGTTTGGGTACGGTTAACGTGTGCGGACGCAGGCGCGATCCCCGTCCCGCCATGGGTACAATAATTTTCATGCGTGTTGTGTTTTTCGCCGGAAACGAAATCCGCTTTCCGGCATTTGTGTTATATCATTCGTTCGTTCTCGTGTTTTTTACTCACTAAGTGAGATTTAAAATGCTCCGGCGCCTGTCCTGATCCCGATGGTTATCGGGATACCGAAGGGCTTGCCCCGAGGTTGTTGACTACCCGACCACATCCGGACTGAAAGGTACAGCGATTTTTACAAGCAATGAAATTGCGTTTTAGTTATTGGATTATTCAGTTACTTAGGCATCACGCATTAACTCAATAACTCATTAACCCAATAACCGGACTATACTTTTTCACACGACTAAAGGGCTCCAATAATCCCGACAACCATCGGGAGCAGGGTTTCAGCCCCTCAATTGAGCCCCGTAAAATATAGCGCATCCGGAACATCGATTTTCCGGCTATTTCACCCCCGTACTTCCGAAGCCTCCTGCCCCGCGGACGGTATCGGACAGTTCCTGTACTTCTTCCCATTCGGCCCTTTCGTGCCGGGCTATCACCAGTTGTGCTATGCGTTCACCATCCTCTATGACAAAATCGGCATCGGAAAGGTTGACCAGGATAACGCCTACCTCTCCCCGGTAATCGGCATCTATGGTACCGGGCGCATTGAGCACGGTAATCCCCTTTTTGGCCGCAAGGCCGCTTCGCGGGCGTACCTGGGCCTCATATCCCACGGGTAATTCCATATACAGGCCCGTTCCCACCACTGTTCTTTGCAGCGGCTTCAGGCTTACGGGCTTATCGAGGTTTGCCCGAAGGTCCATTCCGGCCGAAGCCAGGGTTTCATAGTTGGGTAACGCATGTTTGGATCTGTTCATTATTTTTACCGTCATCTTTTTTTGATTTTTTTAGCCGGACACCGTGCTGATAACTGCAACACCAGAGCATCGTGCCCGGAAGGTTTATTCAACTCCGTTCGATCGTTTCTAATTAATAATTAAAGCTGCCGGGTTCGGCCCTTTTACCCGCCCGGGCGGTACCTGTCCAGGAAAATCCGTTTCAGTGCTTTTCTCTCCAGGTAAAACACCAGCATCAAAAATACTAAAAGTAGCCCGCTTCCTACAAGTATATCACTGTTAAATACATAAAAGGAAAGCAGGGAAAACACAACGGAAACCGTTAAATACGCCCCTATTTTCTTTATATTATAGGGAACGGGATAATGTTTCTGCCCCAACAGATATGACAACAGCATCATGCTGCCGTATGCGGCCAGGGTGGCTATGGCAGAACCCTTATAGCTTATAACGGGGATCAGGGCAAAGTTCAGTGCCAGTGTCACCACGGCACCGAAAACGGAAATATAGGCGCCGTACCGGGTCTTATCGGTAATCTTGTACCAGACCGAAAGGTTGTGATAAATCCCCAGGCATAAATTGGCAAAGATGATCATGGGCACCACGCCCAGGGCCTCCCAGTACGAATCGTTCCGGATGAGCAACACTTTCAGAAAATCGATATACACCATTACCCCCAGCAATATGCACGAACCGAATATGACGAAATATTGTGTGATCAGGGCGTAGGTTTCCGGGGCGTTCCTGTTTTTTGCATGGCTAAAGAAAAAAGGTTCCACACCCAAACGGAATGCCGTGGCATACAGGGTCATAAAAGTAGCGATCTTGTAACAGGCAGAATACGCCCCTACCTCGCCCTTGGCAATATCTTCGGGCAGCAGGTAATCCAGTAACTGGCGATCAAAGACCTCGTTGACCGTATAGGCCAGCCCCGCAATGAGTACGGGCCAGGCATATCGCATCATCTTTTTCCACAGTTCACGGTCAAAATGCCATTTTACTTTGCCGTACATGGGCAGCACCGCCAGGAAGGTAAGGGCACTGGCTGTCATGACGGAAATAAAAATATAAGCAATCTCAAAATCTTCTACATAGAGAAAATTCCATAAGCTATTTGTTGTCCGGTCGGCAAGCCGGGGCAGGATAACGAGAAAAAATATATTCAGCCCGAGGTTTACGGCCACATTGCCCATCTTGATATAGGTATAGGTCAGCGGCCTTTCGGCAGCCCTCAACCTGGCAAAAGGAATGATGGCCAGGGCATCCAGGGCAAGTATCCAGATGGTATATACGATGTACCGGGTTTCAATATTGCTTAACGCAGACAGCGGTTCCCGGAGCGGAAGGGCAAGAAACAGGAACAACAGTGTTGTTGCGACTATGGAAATTGAAGCGGTACTGACCACTTTTTGCTTGTCCGGTTCCCGGTTATAAAACCGGAAAAAGGCTGTTTCCATACCATAAGCCAGCAATACGTTGAAAATAGCGATCCAGCTATAAAGAATACTCACTTCCCCGTACTCTTCCTTCGGAAGAATATCGGTATGCAGCGGAACCAGGAGAAAGTTAAGCATCCTCGGCAGCACTGTTGCCAGCCCGTAAATGAATGTATGCTTGAAAAGTTTTTGAAGTGCACTCAACAGTTCACCGGATTTGTAGGGGGTAAAAGTATGGAAAAGTAGCGAAAATCCCTAACCGTTGCTTCGGCTTTAGCTGATCCTGAGTGCAGCTGAAGGACTCGGCAACCGGGTAAACCGATCGAATAAAACCTGTAATTCCGAATGCCGGAAAAAACCCCGACACCCCTCTTTCCATACCGGGCACCCAAAAGATCACTCTTTTCGGGGGGTTACCACGGGCTTTCCCTCCTTTACACGTGCTATTTTAAAATATTTCAGCTTTCCTTCTTTCTTATAACTGACTACTGCTTCGTCCTCTGCCAGTTCAAAAGGGATGGGTTTTCTCAATTCGGGGGGCCTGTTGCCCACCTCTTTGCCCGGATCGGCATGCATGATGATATCGGGTTTCGGCGCATTTACAAAACGCCCTATATACACCAGGTAACTGCCCCGCTGTACTTTTTCCAGTTGAACCGCCCGCCCCCGGTAATACAAACTGTCCAGGTAGATATCACTGCCCGAAATAACGGGGATAAACAGGTTTGTTCCCGATTCGGGGCTCCCTTCCGTGGTCCAGGCTTCGGAAACCACTTCGCCCAGTTCCAGGCCATCCGGTTTTCGGGATAAAACCTTTTTGGAATTTACGCATTGCGAAAAGGCTGATATGACCATAATCCCGACAAGAATGTTTATTGTTATTTTCATTTTGAAGCTGTTTTTAAGTCAGTTGATCCTTCAAAAACGTCACTGCCGGCTGAAGCGCGGCAGGTTTACCCATAACGCATTGATGCTCATTCCGGTATTTTCCGAAACCACAATCGGAAAGCGTCTTCGTGAGGAGCCGACTAAAGAATTATTTTTATGTCGAACCCCGGGTTAAATATACTACTTTCAAATTTGATGCCATTCCCCGGACCAGGATCATAAGGTTGTGGGGTTTTTAGCTTTTTGCCAGTTTCCCTTTTGGTTTGGCCGCGGATACACGAATGTTTTTGGGTTGAAAGTTGCATGTTCGATGTGAGGTTGTACTTTAGTTATTTGGTTATTCAGTTATTCAGGCATCACGCATAAACTCAATAACTCATGAACTCGATAACCTGTTAACCCAATGTCAGGTTGATACACTTTAAACCGGGAGGAGTTTCGGTTTCCTGTTTTTAAAAAAACATGAATAGCGGATAAGAAAAACAGCTCACACAGGGGATATAATTCTGAATATGCTTTTGATTCACAACTTAAACATTATTCACATTAACTTACACTAAACAAAAAACCTGTAAGAACATCAAGATTCTTACAGGTTTGTATATCAATTATGGAGGTTTATCTTTTTAAACGGTCCCGATCGACCTGGTATTTCCTCCTGTTTTACTTAGTTATTCAATGCTTCCGCACCACCCACAATTTCGAGGATCTCGTTGGTAATGGCGGCCTGACGGGCTTTGTTGTACGTCAGTTTTAACTGGTCTTTCAGTTCCTTCGCGTTGTCGGTGGCCTTGTGCATGGCGGTCATCCGCGCCCCGTGTTCCGAAGCAAAGGAATCGCGAACGGCTTTGTACAACTGCGTTTTGAGTGACTTCGGGATCAGTGTTGCAATGATCTCTTCTTTCGAAGGTTCAAAGATATAATCGGAGGCCAGCTCATCCCCTTCCACGGGTACGATGGGTAAAAACTGTTCGTTCCTCACGATCTGTGTTGCGGCATTCTTAAAGTGGTTGTACAGCAGCACGATCTTGTCGTAAGAACCGTCCACATATTTCGCCATTAAACCTTCCGCTATTTCCGATACATTGTCAAAAGTCAGGTCATCAAAAATATGGTCGTGGTTTTCCTTAATGGTGTACGACTTTCCAAGAACTTCACCGCCTTTTCTGCCTATAGCTACAAAATCCACCTGTTTTCCCTTATAGGTATCTGCAACAGCCTGTTTGGCCTCCTTGATAACATTACTGTTAAAGGCGCCGCAAAGTCCCCTGTTGGAAGTAATCACCACCGCAAGCACATTGTTCACCTCGCGTTCTTCGGCATACACACTCCCGGAATCCCCTTCCATCGATGCACTGAGTCCCTGCAGCAGTTCGGTCAGTTTTTCCGCATAGGGCCGCATGGCGGTAATGGCATCCTGTGCTTTTTTCAACTTTGCAGCAGACACCATCTTCATGGCGCTGGTGATCTGCATCGTTGAGGATACCGATGTTATTCTTCCGCGTATTTCTTTTAAGTTTGCCATATCTTAATTAGCGAATTTGATAATGTGCCGATCTCCTAATTTACTATTATCAAACCGACACACCGGCTAATTATCACATTAATTATATTTTCCCGAAAGTTCCTTAGCAACAGCGGTCAGCTTACCGGTGATCTCATCGGTAAATTTCCCCTGTTTCAGGAGGTCCAGTACATCCCTGTGCTTGGCATTCAGGTATTCGATATAATCCCTTTCAAATTCCTTTATCTTGTTCACAGGTACATTTCGCAGCAGGTTTTTGGAACCGGCATAGATAATGGCCACCTGGTCTTCTACGGTATACGGATCGTTTTGTGCCTGTTTGAGGATCTCCACGTTTCGCTTTCCTTTTTCGATAACGTTAAGGGTAGCGGCATCGAGATCAGACCCGAACTTGGCAAAGGCTTCCAGTTCGCGGAACTGTGCCTGGTCGAGTTTCAGGGTACCGGCCACTTTTTTCATGGACTTGATCTGTGCCGACCCCCCCACACGTGATACGGAAATACCCACGTTGATCGCAGGCCGAACGCCGGAGTTGAACAGGTCGGACTCCAGGAATATCTGTCCGTCAGTAATGGAGATCACGTTCGTAGGGATATAAGCCGATACGTCACCTGCCTGGGTTTCGATGATGGGAAGGGCAGTTAACGATCCGCCTCCCTTAACTTTGGATCTCAACACTTCCGGAAGATCGTTCATTTCCTTCGCAATATTGTCATCGGCAATGATCTTCGCGGCACGTTCCAGCAACCTGGAGTGCAGGTAGAAAACGTCACCGGGGTAAGCCTCACGTCCCGGAGGGCGTCGCAACAACAGCGATACCTCACGGTAGGCCACCGCCTGTTTGGACAGGTCGTCATAAATAATCAGGGCCGGCCTCCCGGTATCGCGGAAGTACTCTCCGATCGCAGCACCGGTAAACGGCGCGTACACCTGCATTGCAGCAGGATCGGAAGCGTTGGCGGCAACTATGGTCGTATAGGCCAGTGCACCCTTGTCTTCCAGTGTTTTAGCTATCCCTGCAACGGTAGACGCTTTTTGTCCTATAGCTACATATATACAGTATACAGGTTCCCCTGCATCGTAAAATTCCTTTTGGTTCAGGATCGTATCAATACACACCGTGGTCTTACCGGTCTGACGGTCACCGATAACGAGCTCCCGTTGTCCGCGACCTACCGGGATCATGGCATCTATCGATTTGATCCCCGTCTGTAATGGCTCATTTACGGGTTGACGATAAATTACCCCGGGGGCTTTGCGTTCCAGGGGCATCTCGTACAATTCGCCTTCTATGCTTCCTTTACCGTCTATGGGGTTCCCGAGGGTATCTACCACTCGTCCTACAATACCTTCTCCCACATTCACGGAGGCAATACGCTGTGTACGTTTTGCGGTAGCACCTTCCTTGATCTCTTTGGATGGACCCAACAATACCACACCTACATGATCTTCCTCCAGGTTGAGCACCATACCCTCCAGGCCGGACTCAAACTCTACCAATTCCCCGTACTGGGCATTGGAAAGCCCGTAAACGCGGGCGATACCGTCTCCTACCTGCAATACGGTTCCTACTTCATCCAGGGAAGCTCCCGCTTCAAATCCCGATAATTGTTTCTTTAATATTGCTGATACTTCAGCCGGATTAACTTCAGCCATCTTTATTTTGGTGTTTAGAGATCAGCTATTAAATCCTAATATCCAACCTCATTTTTTAATTGTACTAACTATATATTAATTAAAAGAAAATGTTCTTTTTAAATTGCTTAACCTGTTTGCTATACTGGCATTGTATTGCAGATCGCCGATACGCAGAATAAAACCGCCCATGATGCCCTCGTCTATTATATTTTTCAGCACCGCGTCTTTCCCGGTAAGTTCTTTTACTTTCTGCAACACTCCCGCCTTGAGCCTGTCGGTAAGCGGCACGGCAGTAGTGACCACGGCCACCTGTCTTCCGTGGGCCTCATCATAAACGCCCACATACTGCCCGGCTACCTGTCCCAGAAGGGCTATCCTGTTATTCGCTGCCAGGATATCGATAAGGTCTCCCGATATTTTATGTACGGAAGCAAATATTTCCCTGAGCGCCGATTTTTTCACGTCCGTTTTTATCACCGGGTTTTTAAGCATCAACTGCAGCTCCCGGCTCCCGGCTACGGTTTCCTTAACCAGCTGCATATCTTCGTACACTGTCTCCGTGGCATCCTGTTCCCGGGCCAGTGCCAGAACTGCTTTTGCATAACGTATAGCTGCTCTTGTTCCTGCCATTGTGCGTTTAGTTTAAGGTACCGACTTCTCCAAGCATGTTCTCCACCAGTTCAAGCTGTTTATCTTTGTCTGAGAACTCCTGTTTTATCACTTTTTCCGCAATTTCCACGGACAACCCGGCCACCTGGCTTTTCAGTTCGGCAAGCGCCGCTTTCTTTTCGCCTTCGATGGTGGTCTTGGCCTGTGCAATGATCTTGCTTCCCTGCTCCTGCGCTTCTTCCCTGGCATCGGCAATGATCTTTTCTTTCATCTCGCGGGCCTCTTTGAGCAGGGCATCTCTTTCCGCACGGGCTTCCTTGAGGATACGCTCGTTATCGGCCTTGAGGTTCTGCATTTCCTTACGGGCTTCTTCAGCTGCCGCCAGGGCATCGTTAATGGAGTTCTCCCTGGTCTTTACCGCACTCAGTATCGGTTTCCACGCATATTTGCGCAATAAGGTCAGCAGGATAACAAACACCAGTACCGACCAAAATATCAAACTTTCAGGATGCGTAATATTCATTGTAATATAGTTTAAGTCCTTTCGTTACAACAAGTAAAAACCACCCCGCAACCAACCGTTACGGAGTGTGTTTTTTTCAGATTATTTCATCAGGGCAACAACCACCGCAAACAGTGCAACACCTTCGATAAGGGCCGCCGCGATAATCATAGCCGTCTGAATCTTTGAAGCCGCCTCGGGTTGACGTGCAATAGCGTCCATTGCAGAACCACCGATCTTACCGATACCTATCCCGGCACCGATCGCAGCCAATCCGGCTCCTATTCCAGCTAAAATCATAGTTAAAAATTTATATAGTTACTAAATTAAACTCTGTTACAAAATGCCACTCCTTAGTGGTGATCGTCCACCGCCTGGCCGATAAACAGGGCAGACAGGAGGGTAAATACATAAGCCTGTAATGCCGCCACCAACAATTCCAGTACAAACATAAACAGGGCAAATGCTATGGATACGGGCGATACCGCCGCGGTTTTAAATATGAATATCAGCGAGAAAAGGCTCAGGATCACAATATGCCCCGCAGTAATGTTGGCAAATAAACGCACCATAAGTGCAAAGGGCTTGGTAAACATGCCCAGCACTTCTACCGGGATCATAATGAGCAACAAGGGTTTCGGCACCCCGGGAGTGGCAAAAATATGCCCCCAGTAATGCTTGTTCGCGCTGAACGTGGTGATCAAAAATGTAAATACGGCCAGTACTCCGGTAAAGAGTATATCGTTGGTAAGTGTTCCCGAGAAGGGAAAGAACGGGATCAACCCGAACAGGTTACCCAGCCATATCAGGAAAAATACGGTAAGCAGGTATGGCATGAACCTTTCGTATTTCTTCTCCCCGATGTTGGGTATGGCAATATCGTTCCGTACAAAGAGGATCAAAGGCTCCATAAAACCGGCCAGGCCTTTCGGCGCGCCCCGGTTTTTCTTATACGATCTCGCTACCGGGATAAAGATCAGCAACATGATGGCTGCCGACAGGAACAGTGTAAATACGTTCTTGGTAATGGAAAAATTAAGCGGCCTGTCGTTTACGGGGTGGCGGTCTTCGCCTTCTCCGTGGAAAGACAATTCACCGTCTGCCCCGGCATAATAAATTTCGTCGTGATAGCGTACGAACTTCATCCCCTTTTTCTCTACCACTACTTCCCCGTCTTCATCGTGGTGGAACGCACCGGACATAAAAGTCACCAGGCCGTTATCGGTCCACAGGATCACGGGAAGCGGCAGGGACACCTCACCGGCAATGTGAAAATCATGCGAGTCGCTGATGTGGTGCATAATGGTCTCGGTAGGATCGAAGGCTTCTTCCCCGGAATCAGCAGAATGACTGTCCTGGTGTTCCTGGGCAAACACGGATGAGATAGTCAACAGTGTTAAAAAAGCTAAATTTTTGACAAATTTTCGTGCTATCGCCATATCTTTATCTCTAAAAAATATCGGGTCTCAAAATTTTGGCGCAAAGGTAAAAATTTAATTAACAATTCCTTGTTTATAAATAAAGATTTTTCCTGTTTTTTTATTTCCTGTCGTCCTGCAGGAGTTTTACCACATAAAGGACCTCAATCGTTAAATATATGAAGTAGGAAATAAAAAATGCCAGGATATCGCCCATAAAGTTGCCCTCCCCTTCCAGCAAAGGCCATAAGAAAACCACGGAGGCCATCATTCTCAACAAACTACACGCCATAAAAGCATAACCCGTCTTGTCAGAAAAGGTGTTGTTTACATAACTTAAAAAAAGATAAATGAGAAAGGTAACCACAAAGTGAAACACGTAAATGGCAACAGTGGAAAGCTGAAAATCGTACCGGGTGATCCCGTATGTCACCAATGCGTATTGCAGTGCACACAAGACTGCCGTAAACGGCACCATAAGCTTTAAAAAGGCTATTATATGTTTTTTCATACGGAGCTTCGGGTTTAGGTTCCGGCCTGCAAATATAGCCCTTCCTGCCAAACCTTGCCCGAATAGCTTTCAAAAGCCCCTTCCCCGGGCCAGGGAAGAAGATTATGTCTGTTCCGGAAGCCTGAAAACTTCTTATTATCAGGCGGTCCTGTCGGCTTTTTTCTGTTCCTGATACTGCGTTTTATTCAGGGGCTTGATCTCGGCCCCTTTCATGGTACAGTTGGCATTGAATGCCGCCCCGGGGTCTACGGCCAGCTTGGAGGCCACTACTTCACCCTGGATAATCGCGGAAGATTTCAGCGACAGTTGTTCGGCCACCAGCAGTTCGCCGGTAAATTTCCCTTCCACATCGGCATTGGTACATTCTATCTTGCCGTTGATAAAACCGTCTTTTCCTATGACTATCCTCCCGGAGGATTTTACATTTCCCTCTACCTGTCCGTCAATACGGATATCGGCATCGGAAACAATATCACCGGTAATCCTGGTGTTTTTCTCAATACGATTGGCTTGCGGAAAAGTTTCCGAAATCACTTTTCCCTTTTTGGATTCTGAAAACATTTGGGGTAAGTTTTAGTAATTATGATTAATAGTATATTGATTATGGTTCCTGACTGGTTTCCTTGTTTTTATAGGCATCAAAATTCTTGTGTACCTGTACCGTCCTGTAATCCGGGCTCAAAATAAGGAAATTTTCCGTGTCTATCACACATTCCTCATCATTATTGACCAGTTCCCGGTAAGCATCGGCCTCGGTTTTGTTCCTCAGGCCGTGGACCACTACAAAAACAGTATCGTCATCATACACGTCGAGCGACACCTTCAGGTTTTTGTAATACGGATATTTCAGGGTAAAAAACTCCATGTTCTCCATCAGCTCCCTGGTCCCGGTAATACTGCTTTTGGGCAGGGGAAACAGGAGTTTCCACCGTCCTTTTCCTTCTTCCGCCGCCGTTAATGCGTCATTTTCCAGGGCAACAGCTTCGTCCAGCCTCCGCTGTGCCTCCTTGCCCACGTCATCATTGGGGTAATTGAGCGCTATGCTGCCCAGGGCTTCCTTAAAACGTTCCAGTCCGTACAACCGGCCCAGGCAGGTGGCCCGGAGCATCTCCATCCTGGGAATGATCTCTTCTCCGGTATGTGTTTTTATGTAATTTTCCGTTTCCCGGAGCACTGTTTCATACTGTTGCGCCTGGTATTTCTTGTGGAGCGCGGTGAAGCGGGCTTCGGGGCTGTCGGTCTCCCCGGCCAGAACGGCTTCCGGGTTTTCCAGGATCTCCGCATAACGCGACCCGGGGTGGTTTTTGATAATGTCTTCCCTGGCCTGTGCCATTTTATCCGAACCGACCTGCTCATAAAGCCGGAAAAGGTGGTATTTGGAGGGTAGGACCAATTTTTCCTCGGGCTCGCTGTCCAGTACGGTTTCCAGTTTTGTTATCGCAAGCGGATATTCCCTGAATTTTTCCTTGTAGATAAGCCCCAGCTGGTAATTAGCAAAATCCCTTTCCGTTTTAAGGCTGTCCAGCACTTCTTCATCGGCCGGCAAACGGTCCAGGTAAAAATTGATATCGTAACGCTGGTCCGGTGCTACAGCTACGGGTTCCTCCCCTTCCGGAGAAATTTCCGCCCTGGCAACCGTGTTTTTGTCAGACAGCCGCCAGTTGTCTCCCAGTTCCCGGTCGCCCCATGTGCTCCGGAAAGCCGTTTTTCCGTGTCCCAGGGTCACCTGGTTGTAGAAGTAAAATTTTCCGCCTTGATTTTCGTTCTGTGACCTTGTATTCCCGGATTCTTCAAAAGGATTAAACATCCCGGCCTCCGCAGCGCTTTCTTCGGCTTCCCTTTGCCTGGCCTCTTCTTCCTCCTTTTTCTTCAGTTCCTCAATGTAGGTCTCAAAATAGGCTTCGCGCTCGCTTTCCGGCATGGCGGCAAGACGGAGTATGCTGTCGTTCACATATACGATATCTTCATAACGGATCACATCCTGGAGGTTTTCCCGCTTTTTCTGTATGGCCCTTATCTTGCGGCGGTCGTCTTTCAGTTTTGTCAGTGTACTGTCGTAATACGCCCCTGCATTTTTATATTCGTTACGGTCAAAGTTCATTTCAGCCAGTTGTTCGTAACACACGGCACTCAGCTTGTCATCACCGGTATTGGCACGAAGCGACCTGTTCAGGTAAGCTTCCGCCAGTGCCACGGAATCGGCTTCCATATGAAAGTCGGCTATATAATGGTATATTTTATCAAGGAACGGCCTGTTTTCACGGTTTTTTTCCATTTTGGCCAGGAAATCCAGCCGTTCTGCCCTTTCTTCCGCGTCGGCCACTTCGGTATTCCGCATTTTTTGCAGCCGTGCATTGATCATATAGATGCGGGGCGATTTCCGTTTCAGGACAATGACCTTGTCAAAGGCCATGTTGGCACTGTCTTTATCTTCAAGGGCATTGTACAACTGTCCTATAATATAGTTATACCTCCCTTTCTCTTCGTTTTTTTTGGTGAGTCCGGCCGCGATCTTTAACCGTCGTATGGCGCTGTCCTTGTATTGCAGGTTGATATAGGCCTGCCCCATCATGGCACTGGCATCGGCATACTCCTGGTCTTCGAGCTCCTCGCTGCGGAGCAGTTCCTTCAGGTTTTCAAGCGCCAGTTCTTCGCTTTCCATACGGATATTCGTCTTTTCCCGCCATATCTTCGCCCGGGCATATTGATCGCTGTCCGGGTACTTGTCCATCACGTAATTAAAGGCTTCCATGGCCGGGATAAAACGCTGGTCGTAATACCTTCCCATACCCAGCAGCATATAGGCCTCGTCCATCTGGGGGTTGCGTTCCCGCCCGCGGATGTTCATTCCGTGTTTTTGGATGGCCTTGGTCGCTTTTTCTTCTGCCCTTTCGAAATCGGGGTTTTCCGCTCCGCCCGAAAAAGCCAGTTCCTCAACCACTTCCATACGTTCTACCGGAAGTATTTCCCAGTAATCGTCCCCGTATGAAGTAACCAGTCCTTCCCGGCCGTCCCGCAGGGCATTTTTTCCGTTATAGAGAATATTGTATTTGGACGTAAGTGCGTGAAAGTTACGGTTCAGAAAAGCATCCCTCTCGGTAGAACATCCCGAGAGCACAACGAATGAAATTGCCGCCACAGCAAAAATAAAGCAGGATATGTTGGTTACGGGCCTCAAACTTCAGCATTGTTTTTGTATCTCCCTTTCGGGAATGGCATTTTTCCACAGGATACGGTACCTGCCGTATCCGGATCCCGGTTCGTTTATTCCCGGCGGATCAATGCTAATATATGATTTATACGGGTAAAAATACGTTTCTTTTTGGATTTAAATAAAAAATCTGCCGGATAAATACGTGGCAGGGGATACACGAACCGGCTTCCGACCGGTCTGTGCATTGTGGTTCACCGGTATCATAACCGGTTGGCATAAGGTTGTATTTTACTGGCAGGTACGGGGTGTTTGCGGAGCGTTTAAACGGATAAGAATCAGGGTAATTGGTTTGACAGGGGGACACCCCCCTGTGTCCCCCCTTAAGGGGGGATTTGTTGTGCTTCTATGAGTGGAATTGTTAAAAGCCGGGACGCTATCAAAAAACTCGTGTATCCGTGGTAAAGAACTCCAGAACTCACCGACTCCACAATCCGTCCTATTGATCCCCGGTTCCGACTTCCCCGGCAAAGAAACGCTCCAGTTCGTTCAGGGTTTCCGGGGTGGTTTGTATGTCCCTGGTTATTTCACCGCGATCCAGTACCACAATGCGCGTGCACACCTCTGTAACGTGTATGAGGTCGTGGCTGGAGACAAGCACCGTAACACCGTTGGCCCCGGCCAGTTCCCGGATTATTCCCTTGAGGCGTATCTGGGTGGTAGGGTCCAGGTTGGCAAAGGGCTCGTCGAGTATCACCACTTTCGGATCGCCTATCAGGGCGGCGACAATCCCCGCTTTTTTCTGGTTCCCCTTGGAGAGGTCGCGCAGGTATTTTTTCCTGTTCAGTATTTCCCCGTTAAAGAACACTTCGTACTTTTTCAGGAAGGCATCCACATCGGCCCGGTTCCACCCGCGAAGCTCCCCCACAAAATAGAAGTACTCTTCGGGGGTAAGATAGCCGATGAGAAAGCTTTCATCGATAAAAGCGGAAGTGAAAGGTTTCCAGTCTTCACTCTTGTTTACCATCACCTCATTATTGGCCACATACCCGGAAGTAGGCCGGATAAGGTCGAGCACCAGGCTGAAAAAGGTGGTTTTCCCCGCACCGTTATTGCCCACCAGCCCGAAGCTCTGCCCGGAAGGGATCTGAAGTTCCTCAATGTTCAGCACCGTAGTTCCGTTATAGGTTTTCGTAAGATCGTTTACCAATATCATATTTTCCAAAAGTTGTTTTAACAATGTTGTGTTTGTGCCTTAGTTATTGCGCTCCTTAAACCCGGCAATGGCCATATACTTTCTCCGGCCGTACAGGTTCACTATCCGGGTCAGGAGAAAATCCCGGAACACGATTCCCGCAATTCCCGTAAGCGCTACCACAGATGAGGCCGCATCAAAAGAAATGAATGCATAGCAGGTATACCATATGAGCAGGGGGAGCAGCAGCAACGGCAACACCACCACAAACTGTGCGGCCCCGGTACCCTGGTAATTCAGGAACGGGCTTTTTTCCAGGTCCACGCGTTTCTTGTTATAGGCTCCCGCAAAGAGCAATACGGGAATATTCACCCCTATATTGTACAGGGCACAGGCCGTGTTCAGCACTGCGATATCCCACCCGAACCAGGCGTAAGGAAGGCTGAGCAGGTACAGGACAACCACACTGAAGGTCATCAGTGCCGCCTTGGAAGACAGGTACTTTTTAAGCGGAATGTTCTGTGCCATCATCATGCTGTAATACGAGCTGTCCCAGGCCGGGACAAACTGCCCGAAGTTCATCATAAACACCCCGGAAATAAATATACCCACAAATACATACCACGCCGGTATGTTCCCGTATTCCGGGTTGGGATAGATCAGGAGCCCGTAGGCCAGGAAGAAAAGGGCAAGCCATACTGTAGTCCGGGGACGCTTGTTGCGCCATATCAGCTTGAGGTCGAGTTGCAGGAAAGGCGCTATATCGCCGAACCTGCGTACCCAGCCCATGTCTGATCCCCTGGCAGGGCCTCCGCTGCTTTCAAGAGAGGCATCCAGGTAAAAATGACGGCACAACATCCTGTGATTCCAGCAGTATAAAAGTACGGGGACACACAGCGGAACAACAACCAGGTAAGGATATGCGACGAGACCATCGAGCACCCTGCCACACCACACGCCCAGTTCCAGGACGTCCAAGGACTCCAGAACGGCCAGGGCCATCCCGGTTACCGCAACAGGGAGAAAGGACCTTATATTTCCGGTAAATTTCTTCTTCAAAAGAAAATTCAGGTAGTTGACACTCAATATAAAACTCACCATACACAGGCCCCAGGCCAGCATAGCGACCGTATCATAATTTCCCTTTAATACACAGTAAATGCCAAAAGGCACCACAACCAGTAACGGAAACAGGTTAAAAAGGGACGACAAACTCCTCAATAAAAGATAATGGACCACCTTCCCTTTGGGTACGGGCAGAATAAGCAGTGGCCGGATATCCACCACGGGCAGGGCCTGCACCAAAAAGCGGACAAACAGGTCTGCGGCCACCCAATAGAGCACCAGGCTGTTGGCCGCGGAAAGCGGGTCCCTTCCGGGAAAAAATTCCGTAAGCATGGGGTAAAGCCCTATGCCCAGCGCTAAAAAGGAAAGTATAAAATAAACCGCCAGGAACCCCATAAAAATACGGATGGAAATGTCCTTCCCGAGACTGGCCGAACGGAAAAAAGACTTCCATTGCAGGAAGGCAAAGTGTTTCATCATCTTTATATGGTTTTGCGATTTATAGGTAACGGGGAACCGGGTTTTGTTACACCAAATTTAATATTTTACAGGGAACTGAATATTTACAGGGCAAAAGACCGGTGACCGATATATGTGCCGGTGATCAGCATTCCATTCTCTGCTCCGAAAAATAAAAACAATGCAACTATTTTATGTACATTTGCCCAAAAATTGCGTTACGTCATGTTGCACTTTCATCCCTTACGGGTTAGCAAGATAGAAAGAAACACACCGAAATCGGTAACCATAACCTTCGATATTCCCGAAAACCTGCGGGAAACGTACAGGCACGAAGCAGGGCAGCACATTACCATAAAAAAGGAATTCGACGGCGAAGAGATCCGCAGGTCCTACTCCATCTGTACGTCGCCCGGAGAGGGCAAGCTTTCCGTAGGCATCAAGGAAATCCCGGAAGGTATTTTTTCACAGTATGCCAACCGGTCCCTGCGGGAAGGCGATACACTGGAAGTACATCCCCCGGAAGGTCATTTTACGTTTTTGCCGGAGGCCTCCGCTTCGAGGACCGTTGCAGCTTTTACGGCAGGAAGCGGTATCACTCCCGTTATAAGTATCATGAAAAACCTGCTGGAAGAAGAACCGCAAAGCAGTTTTGTCCTGGTATACGGTAACAGAAGTGCGGCGGAAACCATGTTCCTCAAGGACATTACCGACCTGATGGCCCGGTATCCCGAACGGCTCACGGTATATTTCACCTATTCCCGCTCGGAGGAAGAGAACGCACTGTTCGGCCGTATCGAACATTCCACGGTGAATTACGTCATAAAAAACAAGCACAAGGACACAAATTTCGATGCCTTTTACCTCTGCGGCCCGGAAGAAATGATACACACGATATCGGACACCCTTCGCGAAAACGGGGTTGATGAAGAAAAAATACATTTCGAGCTCTTTACCACTTCGGAAGAAGAACCGGAACTGGACGAAAACCTTGAAGGACAGACCCAAATAAAAATTATTGTGGACGAGGAGGAGTTCGAATTCACCATGCCACAGTCGGAAAGGGTCCTCGATGCCGCCCTTGAAAACGATATCGACGCTCCTTATTCGTGCCAGGGCGGAATTTGCAGCAGCTGCCTCGCCCGGGTAACAGAAGGACAGGTAAAAATGGTAAAAAACCAGATCCTTACCGACAGCGAGGTCGCAGAAGGCCTGGTGCTCACCTGCCAGTCGCACCCGGTAACGCCCAGGCTGACCATCGATTATGACGATGTGTAATATTGCAGCCCGGGGAAATATATTCTGAGTTGTCACCGGGTTATTGGGTTAATAAGTCGATGAGTTACTCAGTTATTCAGGCCATCCCGGTAAATAACCGGGTAACTAAAGCGCAATTTCATTACTTACCAGAATCTACAGCCCTTTAGTACAGCGGTTTATTTTTAAAATTTACGCATCACCAATGTTCTATGCGATGTTTCTCAGGTTGCCGGTATTCCGGATCTGATTGCCTGACGCCGGCAGCTTACCGATCTGCCTTACCTTTCTTTTTCTTACCGGAGTGGCTACCCGTCCGCCAAAACCTTCCTGATCTTTTTCACCACTTTTTCCGGGGAAACAGACCGCATGACATCTTCATACCCTTCGGGAAGTTTTTTGCCATACACGGAAGTGGGGACCAGAGGATATTTTTTACGGTCTGCCAGCAATGCGTACTTTTTGTCCTGTCCGAAAGGATAAAACCCGGCATAGGGATGTGTAACGCCCCAGAGCGTAACGGTCTTTATCCCGTACATGGCCGCGAGATGCGCATTGCCGCTGTCCATGGCCACCATAAGGTCGAGGTTGGAAATGAGCCGGAGCTCCTGCCTGAACGACAATTTCCCGGCAACATTCACGGCACTTTTGTATTTTGACTGCAAGGCGTCCAGCAGTTCCTCTTCTTCCTTTCCCCCGCCAAACAACAGGAGGGTGTATTTTCCTTCCCGGTCCAGTTTTTCCAGCACCTCTTCCATCAGGTCAGCCGGGTACATTTTTCCCTTAAACGCGGCAAAGGGGGCGATGCCGATCCATTTCTCCCCTTTTTCCAGACGGTTCTCCCGGCCCAGGCTACGCCACAGCTCCGGGGAAAGCTCCAGCCCGGGCGAGAATACGGGAACGGACAAATCTACGGGGTACCCCAGTCGGGTAAAAACGTCGGCATAACGCTGATGTGTGGATTTGAGTTGCCGGAATATCTTTCCGCGTGCACGGGTCAGCGCTTTTTTTTCCCGCCTCCCCTTGTCTATCTGCACTACGGGGAAGCCTCCCGTTCGAAAGAAGGCTTTCAGGATATTGCTGCGCAACACATTGTGCAGGTCGGCCACAGCGTCGATGTCCAGGGCCTTTAATTCGCGGTACAGTTTGTACAGTCCGCGAACGCCCTTGTGCCTTCCCCGGATATCGGCCTCGTAAAAGGAAACCCCGGGAATCCTGTCAAACACAGGTTTGAAAAATGCCCTCGAAAGCACCGTGACCCGCACCCCGGGATGCTGCTTTGCCAATGCGTGTAAAACGGGTACGGTCATGGCCACATCGCCCATGGCGGAAAGGCGTATAACCAGCAAATGAATATCGTTCTTTTCCCTTTCCATCTGAAATACGGGTGAAATTTTTTACGGTCTTTTTAGTACATGATAAAAATTTAATTTTGAAACTCCCCGATTTGTTACCCCGGCCCTAAGGAGCAAATCGAGGAAAATCAGCCCCCTTCAGGCGATGTATTGATCCCGATATTTATCGGGACGGTCGAAATAGGTGAGGGCGCAAACTGATTTTCCGGGAAACCCGGTTAAAACAATTTTATCATGTACTAAAATCCGGTTTATTTTTTATGCTGGTAAAGCACCGGGTTCAGTTCCTCGTCGTTATACATTTTCATCTGTTTGTAGACCTTCATATACTTATTTCCGGCTTCGATGTCTGCCAGCAACCGGTCTATGGCAGAAGAAAGGTCTTTTTTCTGTTCCAGGAGCACCTGCAGCTTCTCCCGGCATTTTGCCTTATGTACCCCGGAAGCCCCTTCCCGGTTCACCTCTTCTTCCATATGATAAATTTTGAGCGCCAGAATGGAAAGCCGGTCTATGGCCCAGGCCGGGCTTTCGGAATTAATGGTAGCGTCCGGTTTGGGCTCTACATCCCGGTATTTATCCAGGAAATAGCTGTCTATATACTCCACCGTGTCGGTACGGTCCTGATTGGACGCGTCTATTTTCCGCTTCAGGTCGAGCGCACTCACAGGATCGATACGGGGATCGCGGATAATATCCTCGTAATGCCACTGTACGGTGTCTATCCAGTTCTTCCTGTAAAGCAGGTGTTCTATCTGGTCTTTAGGGTACGGGTTTTCAAAGGGCTGGTACACATCGTCCTTTTCGTGGTACTTTTTTATGCTTTCTTCGAAAACGGCGTAGGCTAACTTACTGAACATTGTAGTTGTTGTTTTTATTATCGCAATTCTGTTTTACGGTCACGGGCACATTAATTTCCGGGCGGAATATTTCCTTTATACGCTCCCTGCTTTACGGGAGAGTACAAAAGGTGTTCCTCCTGCGCCCGGCGTACCCAAAGGTACAAAGATAGGGCAGACGGGATTAATACGCTTTTTCCTCTCCCCTGAAGGCATTCAGTACCGTTTGCCCCGTGATCTTTATATCGAGGGCCAGCGACCAGTTTTCAATATAAAATATATCGAATTTCACCCGGTTTATAATATCGGTCTCCGTTTCTATTTCACCGCGGTATCCCCTGATCTGCGCCAGTCCGGTAATGCCGGGCTTTACAAAATGCCGCACCATATATTTATCGATCTGCTGCCCGTAGAGGTTGGTGTGCTTCACCATATGCGGCCTGGGACCCACAACAGACATTTGCCCCAGGAAAACATTGTAAAACTGCGGAAGCTCGTCAATGCTCGTCCTCCTGATGAATCTCCCCACACGGGTAATCCGCATATCGTTTTTTGTAGCCTGTTTTTTATCGGCATCTTCGGTCATGGCCATGGAACGGAACTTGTAACAGTAAAATTCCCTCGAATTGATCCCGTGGCGCCGTTGCCGGAAAAATACCGGCCCGCTGGACTCCATTTTTATGATCAGCGCCAACAGGGGCGTGAGCCACGACAGCAGAAAAACAATGACAAAAGCGGAAAACACCAGGTCGAACAGGCGTTTTACAAAAGCATTGATCGGATCGTCCAGGGGGATATCGCGCAACGACAGGATAGGGATATAATCGTAGTACTCGAACTTCAGCTTTTTGGCAAATATATTCTTGTTGTCCGGGATAAACTTCAACATTTTCAGGTTATTATCGGAAAAATCTATGAGTTCCGACAACTCCTTATCTTTTACTTCCGCTATGGAACAGTATATTTCATCAATATCGTTTTCTATCACATAATCAAAGAATGTCGTTAGGTTGGTTGCCCCGAGCAGGGAAAACTGTTTCTTGAATTCATACCCGAATTCGAGCCTGGAATTAAAAACATCGATGAGCTGTTGGGTCTTTTTATTGTTGCCCACTACCACGACCCTGCGGATATTCCCCTTGAAAAAAGCACGATAGCGCAACAACAGGAAATAGGTCAGTATCTTGAGAAAGGAAATGATAAAAAAGGTCAATGCAAAGTATTCGGCCAGGATCAGCCTGCTTATGTTGGGTTGTTTAAAAAACCCGATAAAGGCATAGAGCACAAGGAAAAAGAACACGAATTGCTGGAATATAAGAGACAGTACCCGTGTAAACTTGGCGTAACGCTGTACATCGTAAAATTCGGTTTTCAGGGAAATGACCACCCAGGCCAGCGAGAGATAGGTCAGGAACAGGTAAGGGTGAAAAAAGTTAATGGGCAACAACAGGGCCAACAGGTTAATGACAAACAGATCCATAAAATAATTTATGGGTTTTATGTACCTGGAATATCTTCCTGCCTTGTATTTCATTCTTTTGTATTTTAAACGGAGCCGGCAAGCGGTTTTCCGTCCTGTATTCTTCCGATTTGTTAACAATGCTTATATCCTGCCGTATCCCGCACCGGGAATGTCATTTTTTCACAGAGCTTCCCGGTCAACTCCGGTAAACCCTGCTGCCCTTCATATCTTCAGATGCTTTTTCCGGCCACGGGTTGCGGAGCACGGCTTACCGTTTTATATGCGAAGAAAAATCCTTGTGTTCTTTTTTGTTGAGTTCTTCGGAGGGGAGGGATTTAAAATAATCATAGGTTTTCCGCATCCCTTCGGCCCTGTTCACCTCCGGTTCCCAGCCCAGTATTTCCCTTGCCCGGCGGATGTCCGGTTGTCGTTGCACGGGGTCGTCCTGGGGCAAAGGTCTGTACACGATCTTTTGACCGGTACCGGTGAGCCTGATCACTTCTTCCGCAAATTCCTTTATACTGATCTCTTCCGGATTCCCGATATTAACAGGATCGGTATAATCACCGAACAGCAACCGGTATATCCCTTCCACCTGGTCGTCAATGTAACAGAACGAACGGGTCTGCGAACCATCGCCGAATACCGTAAGGTCTTCTCCCCGGAGCGCCTGCCCGATAAAGGCCGGGATCACCCTGCCGTCATTGAGCCGCATACGCGGTCCGTAAGTATTGAATATCCGCGCTATCCGGGTTTCCAGGCCGTGAAAACGGTGATAGGCCATGGTCATGGACTCCTGGAACCGTTTGGCCTCGTCATACACCCCCCTGGGGCTTATGGTATTGACATTGCCATAGTAATCTTCGCCCTGCGGATGTACCAGGGGGTCCCCGTAGACCTCGGAAGTGGAAGCTATCAATATCCGTGCCTTTTTGTCCTTGGCCAGTCCTAAAAGATTGTGTGTCCCCAGCGAACTCACTTTGAGCGTTTGAATGGGGATCTTGAGGTAGTCGATGGGGCTGGCCGGGGAGGCAAAGTGCAGCACGTAATCCAGCGTTCCGGAAATGTGAACAAACTTGGTGACGTCGTGATGGTGAAATTCGAAGTTTTCCCGGGGGAGCAGGTGTTCGATATTCCGGAGGTCGCCCGTAATCAGGTTGTCCATACCGATAACGTGAAAACCTTCGTTCACAAAACGGTCACACAAATGCGATCCGATGAACCCGGCCGCCCCGGTGATGAGTATTCTATCCATGGTTGTTTTTATTCTGCGGAGGGCCCATCCGTATTTACACAGGCAGGCCCCGGGTTTCCGAGGGGCTAAAGATAGCATATTTTAGGGATTTGCCGGGATGGAATGCCGCTTCTTCGCGGTAAATTGATTTGTGACTGTGGTGGTACTCGTTACAAACGAGCACCAGTGCATCAGTCCCGCAAGCGGGATGAGGGGGTTGCCCGGGCCAGGCCCCCGGGAATTCGCCTTGAACTTTTAGGCATTCCCTATGGTCCAGGCTGTCTAACTCCGTCACGACTGAAGTCGTGCCACCTCCACTTCGACTAAGCTCACTACGGCGCCTTCGTCATCCCGATAACTATCGGGAGGAAGGAACCGGTATACCACCCAAAAAACATCCGTGTATCCGTGGCAAAAAACAACTCCAAAACTCATTAACTCCACAACTCCCCGACTAAATCCCCATTAACCGAGTAACTCAATAACCAACCTCCTCCCTATAGCGGTTTTTTTGTAACTTCGGCTTTACTATAACTCACGTATAAAATGCTGCCTAAGTTTCTTTTTTCCCTCGTCTTATTCTCCCTGCAATGGGTTTCTGCCACTGCCTTCCAGGAAATCCCGGACCCGCCGGACACCGGGATTAACACTCCGGAAAAGATGAACCGGAAAGTCGATTCCATCATCACATCGGGTATCCGTGCCCATGCGTTTCCCGGGGCAGAACTGCTCGTGGCCCGGTTGGGTGAGGTGATCTTCCACCGCTCCTACGGGTATCACACTTATGACAGTCTCGTAAAAACGAAGAAGGGCGACCTGTACGACCTCGCTTCGGTGACCAAGATCACCGCTGCACTCCCGGCGGTTATGAAGCTGGTGGACGAGGGAAAAATACGGCTCGATGAAAAATTCAGTACCTACTGGAAACCGTGGCGCCGCCGGAAAGATAAAAAGGAACTTACCGTACGGGAGATCCTGGCACACCAGGCCGGCCTGGAGCCTTATATCACATTCGTAAACGACGTACTGAAAAAGAACGGCAGGTTCAAACGTCGTTTTGTCCGGCAAAAACCCTCCCGGAGGTTTTCCCTCCCGGCTTATGACGGGCTGTACGTCAACCGCCGTTTTATCCGGAAGATGTACCGGAAGATCAACCGTTCGGAAGTCTCGGAAGTGAAAAAATACAAGTATTCGGGACTCCCTTTCCTGCTGTTCTCCGAAATTGTGGAGGACCTTAGCGGGGAAAAGTTCGAAGATTATGTCACCGATCATTTTTACAGGCCCCTGGGCGCAAACACCCTGACGTTCACCCCGCAGTTGCACGGTTTTCCGAAAAACAGGATCGTGCCTACGGAAAAGGACACGCTCTACCGCCACCGTTTTGTACGGGGCTGGGTGCACGACGAAAACGCGAGCCTTATGGGCGGCGTATCGGGCAATGCAGGCCTGTTCGGCACGGCAGAAGATCTGGCCAAGCTCATGCAGCTATATATGAACATGGGGATATACAATGGAAAACGCTATATCAGCGAGGCCACCTTAAAAGAATTTACAAAAGTGCAATACCCGGAAAACGACAACAAGCGGGGCCTCGGTTTTGACAAACCCCTGCTGAACAACCGGGAGCTCGACCTCAGCGAAGCTTTACCCGCCCCGCAGGCCAGTATGAACAGCTTTGGTCACGGCGGGTTTACGGGCACCTATGTCTGGGCCGACCCGGACGAAGAACTGGTTTTTATCTTTCTTTCGAACAGGGTTTATCCCACCCGTAAAAACAGGGCTTTGTATACCCTTCGTATCCGGCAGGCGTTGATGGCGGTGTTTTATGAGATTGAATGACAAGATTGACGGGAGATTGATCATAGATTGAGTCCGGTGGTATCGGGAAGTTGATTTTAATAGAGCTTAATTCCGATCTGTATCCGTCTTTTACCCAAAACAAATTTTGTCGTGTACTCACGGTTCGGATTCATCTCTTTTCCTTACCGACTTCGGGCCTGGAAAATCCTTTGCCTACCGGAAGATGGCATCCCTGCAGTAAAAGGAATTCCCCCCATGCAACATGGTTCCCATACAGTTGAAATAAAGGAGCAGTCGCTCCGGCAGCTGTTTCAGCCGGATGGCAGCAGGAAATTCTCCGGGTTATGATTTTCACTGGCATTCCCTTTTGAGGTTCAGGCCCTTGTTTTAATACTTTCCACCGAGGGAAATCCCGTTGTAGTATTGTACCGGGCCAGGTCAAAGGACACCGTTTTCCAGCCGCTCAGGGTGATACTGATATAGTGTACCCAGTTCACTACAGCACCCTGCCACTCTCCGAAATCGGGAAGGTTCCGCTGGAGCATCAAAAATTCCTTCAGGTCTTCGTTATGCATACGGATATCTTCGGCACAGGCCGCCTCCAGCGATATATTCTTTTTGTTCTCTATGACTTTTACCAGGTTGTAGTACACCCCTCCGGTAAGCTCGTCCTTGACCAGGGACTGCACGTCGTTATACAAAAGCATCATCCGGCTGGCCAGGGCCTGTAAGCGTTTTATCACCTGGTGTTCATGGATCTCATCGGGCAGGGCGATCCCGGTATCGATCTCCGTGAGTTGCAGAAAGGGATACAGGCAGAGGGAATCTTCCCGTATGGCCAGGCACTCCCCGATATCCGGGTACCGGTGATCGGCCTTGTAGACCAGCTCCTTTTCCAGGCCGTTGAAATAGCGTGCTATCATGGCGACGAAACGCTTGTAAGAAGCCGGAGAAATATGCTGTAAAAGTTCTTCCCGCAGGGAGGCCAGTAAGGGGCCCAGCGGTATTCCGGAAGTTTCACCCGCTGCTTCCCCGCTCAGCACGGCCAGGGAACGATCGCGTACGAAAGGGAGCACTTCGGGGGTGATCTCCTCGTACATATCGTCGTTATACAGGGTCCAGAGCATCAACAGGCATACAGCACGAAAGCGCTCCTGCCTTGCCGTGGGGAACCAGTGTGAAGCAATGTGTGCCGTCCGGGTCTTTTTGTATTTTTTCCGGATGGTTTCATCCTCTTTGTAGAGGTAAAGATATGTTCCGTCTATCCATTCGTTATCCGTAATGTGTTGCAGGGTGTCTGCATAAGGGTTTTTAAAACAGGGAAAGGGATAGCGGAACTCGGTCTGAAGAATTTTCTTGACGTTCATAATACGATGAATTGGGACAGGTTTAACGGAAAATCAGGGCAACAGCTCCCGGCAGCATAAAATACCGGCGAAACGAGCAGTAAGGATCGGAAATAACTTTATTGCGTTATCAATATTATTCAGATAACGATCAACATACTGAAAATCAAATGTTTTACATAACAAGCAGGCATTTCAAAAAAGTCCTGCCCTTGTGCTTCCCGATGTGTTCTCCGTGGCGCTCTGTGTAATAAACAGCCTGCATTCATTGCATTTATACGGAGCCTACACAAAAGGATTTCACAAAGCGGAAAACTTTAAAGCAGGTATCGGAAACATAGTTTAAACCGTTATTTCGAGCCTTTCGACACTTCGATTGCGCCTGAGCTAACAGAAACAGAAAATAAGCCGCTTTTCAGACACCTTCTTCTTTACTTCTTCCGGAAATTTATGAGACAGATCGGTTTAATGGCGTTCTTTTGACAAGAAGTGTTTTTCTTTTATTGCCATTTCCTTCTGCATAAACATAGATCACTGTCCAGTGGTTTCAGGATAGGTATGCTTTGGAAATTCGGAAGGTATATACCGAACAGTGTCACCATTATACCAGTCATCCAGTCCTGTGATGTTGAGCAATATGTGGTAGACGTAGTTCTCCACTTCCTTCTGATCTTCACCGAAATCGGGCAAATCCTTTTGTATGGCGTCCATTTCCTCCACATAGGAATCGTGAATGCGTTCTGCCTCCTGTATGGCTTCATCCAGGGATATCTTATGGTGGTGTTGCAATGCAAGAATGATATTGCAAACCTCAAATTCACTATCAGCGATCTCCTTTTCCAGGGTGTACCAGTCGTTCTGTATGGACATGATCCTGCACAATAATGTCCGCAGCCGCATGATCATGGGATGCCCGGCAATATCTTTCGGCAGCATATAGTTTATGCCGGCTTCTATCATATCTCCGTACGGATACATGGCAATAGTGTACTCCCTCAGAAATGACAATCGCAATAAGCTGGGATAGCGGCCTTCAAGACGATAAGGCGTTTCTTCTATGATACCATAGGTGGTATAGCGATACATATGTTCGGCCAGGCGTTCGATCCATTCATAGGGCATATAGGCAAGGAATTCGTCCCTGCATTTGGCAATCTGCCGATACAGCCCGGTATCGGTGGGCCCGGGTTCTTTACCCAGTATCACTTCTATAATGCGATCCCTTTCGACAGCTATTTTATCTACCGGCCAGCGCTCGTAATAATCATCATACAATGCAAGCCACAGGAAAAAACGGGCAATAGGTCTCAGGTGATCGACATTCGTCGTCGTAGGCGACATCCAGGAAGCCCCGTTGGCCAGGTTGTGCCCCTTGATCTTTTCCACGGCTTCTTTCGTCATAAAAGTCGTATAATCTTCATCCAGCCACTGCCGCTCTTCTTCGGTAAAATATTCCGGATGAGCCGGAGGAACATGAGGCCAGGGATACCTTAAACGCGGCATGTTTAGTTTGCGTTCCATAGTTTGTTTATTTTTAGGTTCATACATGGGTTCATGATTTTTGAGGGCATATGATTTTCCGTACTATTCAATCTGAAAGCCCGGATAAATTTTGTAACAACTCCCGGGGAACATCACACGGTGAGCAGTGACGGTTGTTTACCCGGGAACAACGCTATGTCGTACTAATCATCTTATAAAATTAGATACATATTCTTAGAATTCCTTACGGATTTCCGTAACAGGCCAAACAATATTTTGTTATTTTATAGGTAATTAGCTGCTACTCCCGTTAGATGAAAACCGGTTTTATTTGTCTTTTTCTATAAGTTTGATGACAAATTCCATCTGGGTATCCCTGTGTTCCAGGTAATCATTGAAGTACTGCTTTACCGTATAGTCTGGGAGAATACCCCTGTTGTACACCTGGTTATCCTTTTCCGGCACATCCTGTTCCAGGTTGACAATAGAGAAAAAGGTTTCCAGTCCGGATTTTGGCAGTATATATCCCCAGGGCGTATGCCCGTTATGGCCATAGTAGCCTCCCATGGTTTCTTCTCCTACGGTCACTGTGTTCGGGTTACCGGTCACCATAGCGGCAAACAGGCTCCCTGCCGATGCCACTCTTGGTCCTATTAACAGATAAATATTTCCCGTAAAGGCATTTTCTTCGGGTGTTCTAATCCTGTGGTCTTTACTTGTCTCCGTCTGGTAAAACCTGCCTCCTTTTTCCATCGGAAATTCTTTCTGCAGCATTCTATTGTATTTTCCCACGCCTAACGGTCTCAGGAAAGACGGTATTTTGCTGTAGGCATACCGCAAATAAGGCACCTTGTTAAAACTCACCCAGGCTTGTCTGTTTTCCCGGAAATTCCGCTGTGCCAGGTAGGCATAGGTTATAAGGTCGTTGGGATCTGTTCCCCCGCCGTTATGCCTTACATCCACGATCAGGTTTTTTGTTTTTCGTGTTTTCAGTTCCGTAAAAACACTGTCCAGGAAGCGGGTATATCTGCGGTGTTTCTCTGAGTTCTCATTACCCAGCGAGAACGAATTTACCGTAAGCACGGCTACCGCCTCATCCCTATATTCAAAAGTATACGACTCTTCTTCTTCCCAGCCTTTGTAATCCCCCTCGTCATACGGACGGGAGTACCTGTTCTCTACATTTTTGTAATACGTCCTGTACCCTACACTTTCCAGGGTTTTACACCGTACATTATGGGAGCCGTGCGGTATGTAGCACACCTCAAACGTATTTTCCAACCCGTAATGCAGGCGGTAGTACCGGGCAAAACTGAAATTAATGCCGATAGCCTTTCCTGTAATGTTCACCCCGTCCGTGGTATAATATTTATACAATGCAGAAATAACCGTTTCCATAGGCCTGCCGTTGATCGATACGATCCGGGTGCCCAGCGGAATTTCTTTGCCCTCCATATAGTATCCAGGAATCCTCTATAAATTTTACCGGATAAGGAAAGTAACCGGTTTGCTCCCCGGCCAGTGACTTACGGTATTTCTTCGGAAGGGAGGTATCGCTGTGCAGGCTGCCTTCGAAATCGGTGAGCTTTACGATGATATTGTAAAAATCCCGGTAGGTTTCTGCCTTTCCCACCTGCGCTTCCGCCCAGGTGTATATACTATCTGTTTCCTTTTCGGACCTGTACTTATACAAACCGGAGTTGGCACTGATCCTGATCTTTTTAAAGATGTCCAGGTCTTTACGCATTTTGGACCTCGGGAAAGGATCGTCTACGGACTGGGGAAAAACAGCGTATGTTACTGCCAAAAGCAGCAGTATTACTAATTTTTTCATGTTTGTTTTTAATTTGATGAACACTACTTGTTACCTGACGGATGCGCTTTTCATTTATATGGGCATCAGGCCAATAAGGTACTATTCCATACCCCGCAGACCGGATAGCTCTCCGAAACATTTGCATTTTCACCAATGGCCCGGGCTTTCGAACCCAAGCCATACCCCGCAAAGGACGCCACAAAAAATATTCGTGTATCCGTGGCAAAAGGCAAATCGTTTCTATTTCCATACAGGCAAAAATACCCGTTGCAAAACGTACGGACTTGTATAATCTTGGCAATTCTATTCCTAAGGTAAAAGGGTATGCTGATAGGCCACGGGCGATATTCTCACAAAACGCTTAAACGTCCTGGAAAAGTGAGCCCGTAATCATAGGCAATTTGTGTAAGGCGGGAATGTGCCGTAATCTGTTGTTTTCCGGAAAAAATCTTTTTCATCAGCACATAGTGCATGGGAGACATGCCCGTTGAAACCCGGAATTTTTTGGCAAAACCGTATTTGTTACAGTTAACTACCCGCGCTATTTCTTCCAGGCTCAGGTTGGCAGTGATGTTGGCATGAATAAAGTCAACGGCATCGTTCAGGCTGGCCGGGGCCAGTTCGGAATACTCCCCTTCTTTTTCCACGGCAAAAGGGTACAGTGCATCTGCAAAACCATTAAGTGCTACCCGTATGTTTTCGGTATGCCGTATCGCAAGGCTTTGTTTGAGTATTTCAAACCACTTTCCGGTATTTCGGTCTTCGATTTTTCGCTGATGAAAGGTTACATTTTTTCCGCCGAAAAGGTATTTCATCACCTCCTGCGGAATGTAAACCGTGTCGAAATCAAGCTTTATACCCGGGTCTGCCAGGGGATTGGCATGCACTTCATACGGATTGGTTATGGTAATACTCCCCGCCTCTCCGTACAAGGTTTTGCCATCCATCCTTATAGCCTCCGTACCGCTTCGGATCAGGGAGATACAAAAAGTTTCGTGGTAGTGCTCCGGGAAGGCTGCTGCCAGGTCTTGTATGGATATGTATTCGAGGTCGTTCAACAGTTTTACTATACCTATTTGATATTTTCCTTTTTCCGGCCAATAGCTCCTGATATTGGAGCAGCCTTTATAAATTACATTCCAACCTATGTTACCACTCCAAAGTAAAAATCACTTCCAGATTACCGCCATCACCCCGGATTTTAACCGTGTCCGGTTTTGTTTCGGCATAATCCTGAAACGTATAATATTCCTCAGACGGCCAATATTCGAGAAGTGATCTTGATATTCCTTCGGTATCATATCCGGAAATGTCAATACTGAACCGGGCAGATGTTCCTATATAAAGGTTTCTATCTTCCAGATCCCAGAACAGCGTCTCACCTTTCTTTTTTTCTTCCGGCCTATGCCATTCATTTGTACTTCTTTGTAAGGACTGCCCTTCAAAAGATATTAAATAAGCATCCTTCGATAACAGAGACAAGAAATTGGTCAGTGTATAGGGTGCATTTTCCGGGCTTTCAGCATCCCACACTTCCTTTTTTCCGTAAAAAGATAATACCTCAAAAGATTTTACCTTTACGGCACTCCCTTTTGCAACATTTATATTCAATGTCTTTTCTATAAACTTCCCATCTACACTTTCTACTGTAAACCCCACCTTGTTTTCTCCCGGAAACATAAAGCCTGTATATATCGATATTTCCTTGCCCAGATTATCGGGAGCATCATCCATACCGCTAAGTGTTTTGGTATAAGGCAAAGTGTCCCCGGAAGAGGAAATAGTATAACGGGTTATACCCACGGAACGCATATTTTCCTCACAGGTTATGACAAATTCTATCGACTTATCAATTTCATAAGTCTGCGAAGCCGATGTTACTGAAATTTCCAGACTCTCTTCCGGGGGCTCTTCGTCATCCAAAGCATTATCGCCATTTGTGCTGCATGAATTTATTAAAAAACCGAACAAGCAAAAATTTATGAGAACGTATATCTTTTTCATTATCCACTATAATGTTTTTGTGTTTCCCCGGCAATTTAAGTCAATTTTTTAAATTATTTTGTCGGGACGGGCTTCCATATCTATCAAAAAAGAAATTTAACATACTTTAATCCCACGCCACACAATCACTTTAAAAACATCTTTTACTTCCTCCGCTTCAAAATCCGGATTGGATTCCAGGAGATGTTTGCATACGGGAATATGTCCTTGCCCAAAAATGACCAAAAACCCGTTCATCACTCACTTAAACGAACCTATTGGTAATAATTTTCTGCCATCAATGGTATAACTCTCCTCATAAGTCAATTTTATGAGCTCTATGTTATGTATACTTCCCTTTGTCCTTTTGGCAAACAAGGCATAACATGCAGTATACGGAAAAGGCCTTCTCCCGTTTTCGTACTGTCTAAAAGTAAAAAACTGAGCTAAATTGTGGATCAAACAAGTACACAGTCTTTTATTCAACGGCCTCTATCGGTGGGTTACCGACTAACCCTGCTTTAAAATTTTCCCAGTCTGAAAAAATTGCCAGAGCAATTATAAATACAATGGCTACTATTATGTACCTGAAATTCTTCTTTTTCATAATTGCAAAATTCTTTTGATGAAGAAAAATTGTGTTTAAAATAAAGGAAAGCCTGAAGACGTAAGATTTTTCATTAAACTCACAATAAACTTTCTTCCGTTGAGTACCTCGTGAGCTTGCCCCGAGATTTTTTAAGTGAAAATCTAAACCCTTTTGTAGTACTGAATAATTATTAAGCCAACTTTATAGAAGATAGGTAAAAACCACCTACAGGGCGCTACTAATTAAGCGCATCTACAATACCATCAAGTATTCCGGAGCGATCATGGATAAAAGCTATGGCGATAACCACTAACCAAGCTACCGCTAATATTTTACCTAAAGGCTCGTTGTTAACTGTTTTTTTGATTTTGACATAATTTAATTAATCTTTAAAATAATTATAATACGCGTAGGCCATTCCTAATGCACCTGCATAACCACCTAGTACTCCAGATACAATGCCAAGTCCTGCCACTTCAGCAGTATTACCTCTGTCTGTATCTTGTAATTCTACCTTTTCAGTTCCTGTACTTGCAACGAATTTAAATTTTTTAAAATTAAATTATTTTTCTTACGAAACAATGTGTGCACATCATTTTGTTTTACAAGGCTAACTTACAACCTTCCTCTCTCAAATTCTGAGAGTAAGACAGCTTAATTGTTAAAAAAAAATTAATTTTATAGCCCCTGTTTATGTCGGAGTTTTATACAACTAATTATTACGGTTTTCTTGGCTTTGAAAACTGCCATGAAATAATCCAAACCCAATGAAGATAAAGAGCCCTGAATCGTCATTCCTTCTTGTCATTTTACTTTTTTGTCTGTACGGGGAAGCCCAAGAGGATATACATGACACATTATACCGTAAAAACTATGATGAACTCAAAGAATTATTCCATACCTGGCTATCAAAGGATACGTTGACAGCGGAAGCCATTGCCGATGCTTATATAGAAAAAGGCAGGGCGGAAAATGATTCCATTAGAATAGCTAAGGGATATTATTTATACGCTACTTCCTTTGGTCCGCGGAGAGGATTGTTATACGCGGATACTATAATCGCATTGACAAAAAATGCCAATGACAAGTTCTATCCTGCAACAGGATATCTCGCCAAAGGGTTTTGGTTTTACCAACTCGATGAGTATAAAGAAGCATTAAAATATTACCTAATAGGTAATAAATATGCGGTAGAACGAAAAAATCTCAAACACCAGGCTTATATTCTCCCTATGATTATAGCTCTGAAAGATAGAGCAGGAGACCATCATGGGGCATTATCTATGGCAAAAGAATATTTAAGAGCCATAGAATACCAACCGGAGTACAAAGAACTTTATAAAGATCATTCAAATCATAAAAATGTTTACAATACGGTTTATTTGTCCGCCATATACAACATATCCCTGTTATTTCTACAAATCAGAGAAATGGATTCTTCCAGAGTGTACTTCCAAAAAGGAATTGCAAAAAGTATAGTATATAAAGATACAGTACAATATTATGAATTAGTATCAAGCAGTGGCTCATTGGAATATTACGACGGTAATTATCATGCCGCTTTGGACAGCTTAAACAAGGCGACCCCCCACCTTACCAATGAGCACAATATTGCTATGGCTCATTATTACAAGGGAAAATCTTATGAGGCCCTGGGACAAAACAAAAAGGCTTTATCCGTGTTCCTGAAAACCGATTCCCTGGCCAATAAAATAGATTATCGATTTCCGGAGCTAAGAGAGGCTTATGAGTACCTCGTGGATCATTACGACACGCAAAGTAAAAAAGACAGCCAGCTCATCTATATCAACAAAATACTGGACCTGGACAAAGAACTGCTGGAAGTGCGTTCCATGGACGGGGAGATTGCCCGTAAATACGATACCCCCCGGTTAGTCCGTAAAAAGGAAGCGCTTCTTAAAGAGCTGGAAACAAAACACAAAAGAAACGTATTTTACAAATGGCTGCTCTTTAGTACGATTATACTGTTGGCCGTATTCCTGATTTACTACTATAAAAAACAATACACTTATCTGAAAAGATACCGGGAACTCCTGTCCGGAAATTCTACAAAGCCGGAAAAATGCCCGGAAGCAAAGATCAAAAACAAACAGGATTCTTACGTTCCGGAACATATATTTACCACTATTAAAACAAAACTGGAAAAATGGGAGGCAACTAAAAAATATACTACCCCGGATATCACCCTGACAACCCTCGCCAAAAACCTGGATACCAATTCCTCTTACCTGTCCCGGGTGATCAACACTACCCGGGGTATGAACTTCAGTCAATACCTGCATCACCTGCGTACAAATCACATCATACAACGTCTCAAGGAAGAAGAAAGACTAAGAACCTATGCCATCGAAGCCATTGCAGAAGAAGCGGGATACAGGACTACACAATCCTTTACCCGGGCATTTTACCGTCAAACGGGGATTTACCCTTCTTATTTCCTGAAAAAGCTCAACAACCCGGCCAATAAATAAGATCGGTGCATCAGTCGCAAAAACAACTCCATAACTCATCAGCTCCCCCTCATTCAATAACCCGGTACCCCAATAACTAAGTAACTTTACAACCAAAAACATCCGTATATCTGTGGCAAAAAAGACGGGTTCAACTTACAAAAGTCAAACCCGTCTGTTTAAATTCCGTATAGTAGTTTCCTTAATCGGAAGTTACGGGATACAGGTTTAAAAACTGCAAATACTTATCCAGTATACGCCTGTCAAACACGGGTTCCTCTATCCCGGACCCCTTCAGAAAATCCGTCACGTTTTGGCAGTCCCATATATAGGTATGCTGGTAGAGTTCTACGGTTGAAAGGCCTTTGTACATATTGTCCTTAAACAGGCTGGTAAGGGGGTAAAGCGGGTGGTTAGCATCGTTTTCCCATTGTTTTCGCCAGTCTTTATAAGGCAATGGTTCCAGGTCAAAGGCATAATAGTCCTTAAGCCGCCGGAAGAAATCTTCCAGGGTAAGGTTGGTTTCGGGCCGGGCGATCAGGTTGAATTTTTTGCCTATGGCCTCCGGGTTCTTGGAAATATGTACAATGGCTCTGGTCATATAATCCACGGTAATGAGCCCTTCCCGGAGTTCATCCAGCGCAGGATAGTTCCCCGATTGAATGCAGGTCTTTACCAGCCCGGCCCACCATTGATACGGGGCGCAGGCCCCGGTTTCGCTGTTACACATGGCATACCCCAGTCTATGGGTTATTACCGGCAGGCCTTTACTTGCGGCCAGGTCGGCAATGGCTTCCATCACCCATTTGCTCCGTACATAGCCAATATCCCGGCTCACCGATTCCAGGTTCTGTGCAATACCGTCATTTTCCTTCATTACGGTCTTATCGGTAAACACGTGCCCCCAGCTGTATATTGAAATGGTAGACAGCAATACCAGGCATTTTGTCTTTTGCGTTGCCGCCAGGTGTATGATCTCGCGCACCCCGTCCACATTGGGCGATTTCATATAGGAATACGGCTCGATAAAGTTTACCGAACTCCCGGAATGGTAGATCACATCGACGGTGCGGCTCAGGGTATCGTAGGTTTCTTTGTCAAACCCCAGCTTTTTACGGGAAAAATCACCGGGGACGGGTATGATACGTTCTTTTTGTTCCGGTGTTATTCCTATGTTATACCTGGAAAAGGTCTGCATGATCTTTTCCATGGCACGTACCTTGTCATGGGCGCGAACAAGGCAGTACACCGTTGCGGAAGGATGCCCCTTCAACAGGTCCTGTAAAAGGTGAATGCCCACAAAGCCGGTAGCCCCGGTAAGCAAGACCGATTGCTGGGCGGCCAGGTTCTTTTTGTCGTAATCACCGGAGATCACCGTTTCCGGGTTCAGGTACACATCGCGTTGCAGTTCAACGTAGGGTTCCATGTCTTCTTCGGGCAACAAGGCTTCTTCCTTTCTCCGGTCCAGTACTACGGCCAGTTCCCGGATGGTGGGATGCTGGTATATGTCCCGGACGTACGCCTTTACGCCGAGCCTTTTTTCAATCTCCGTGATCACAAAGGCCACCAGTATGGAATCCCCGCCAATATCAAAGAAATTATCAGAGACATTCACGGCAGCGAGTTCCAGGGCCTCACACCACACCCCGGCTATACTACGCTCGGTAGCATTCGCAGGCGGGGCAGATAAGTGTACTTCCTGCAACTGTTCCTCCGCAAGCCGGAGCAGGCGGTTACGGTCTGTTTTTCCGTTTTCGGTAAGGGGGATACGGTCTACGGTTATAAAATGGCCCGGGACCATATATTCCGGAAGCTCTTCCCGCAATACCGCCTGAATGTGCTCCCGTTCCGGCAATGACGCCCCATCGCTCCCTGCAATAAATGCAACCAGGTATTTGTTATTGCTTTTGTTTTCCTTGGCCATGACCACCGCATTTTCAATACCGGGTATATCCAGCAGACACCGTTCTATTTCTCCCGGTTCCACACGAAACCCCCTTATTTTTAACTGATGGTCTTTTCTTCCCAGGAATTGAATACGGCCCTCCGGCAACCAGCGGGCCAGGTCGCCGGTACGATAGAGTTTTTTACCGGACAGAAAAGGATGGTCTGTAAATTTCTCCCGGGTCTGCTCCTTGTTGTTCAGGTAACCGGAAGACAGCCCTATACCGCTGATGCACAACTCGCCCACAGTGCCTACGGGTAACATTTCAAGCTGTTCATTCAGCACATAGGCCCGGGTATTGGCTATGGGCCTCCCGATGGAAGACACAAACGCCCCGTTTTCGTCCCTTACCCTGCGGTATGTGGCAAACACCGTACACTCGGTAGGGCCGTAATAATCGATAAGTTCATAGGTAAGCCCCGACGTCAGCACGGGTTTGAGCTGCTCTCCGCCGGTAAACAGGTACCGCAGGGACGGGCTGTTTTCGCGTTTGCTGCATTCCACGATAGCCGGTGCCAGTACCGGGGGAACAAAGCCGTGTGTGATCCTGTTATCCAGGAAATACTGCCACAGGGCATTAACGTCGATCCTTTCACTGTTACCGGCCACATGTAACGTGGCTCCCGAAAGCAGGGCCGACCATACCTCCCAGACCGAGATGTCAAAAGCAAGGCCCGCTACCAGCGTAAGCCGGCATGTTTCATCCACCTCAAAATGTTGGTTATGCCATGTGATAAGGTGCTGGATGGCCCGGTGTGTGACCATCACCCCCTTGGGCTGGCCGGTAGACCCGGAGGTGTATATCACATAGGCCAGCATATCCGGGGTTACACTTACCGGGCTAAAAGCGGAAGATGCGGCTGCAGTGATATCGTCCGTACACCATACCACAGCAGCCATTTCCCTTGGCAGTTGTTCACCTAATGTACGGTCTGCAATAACAATACCCGCCCCCGTATCTTCAATAATATACAAGGCCCGCTTCGGGGGGTAATGCGGATCAACGGGTACATAGGCCGCCCCGGTTTTCAGGATGCCGAGAATGGCTACGAACCAGTCTGCAGACCGATCCATCCAGACCGGCACAAGATGACCGGGCTTCACTCCTTTTGCCGTTAAACAACCGGCAAGCCGGTCGCTTTTTTCATCCAGTTCCCTGTAAGTAAGGCTTTGATCCCGAAAGCTGATCCCGGTGTTGCCGGGGGTACATTCTACCTGTTGTTTAAACAGTGACACAAGAGTGGCCTGCGGATCGTAACCGTTCCAGGCCGTGTTGTTAAACACCTCGATTTCTTTGTCTTCCGGAGACAAGGCAGCTCCGGAAGAAGGGTGTTGTCCTTCGCTGAAAATAGGTTGTTCAGACATAAAATTTGGGTTTTAAGGGTTATACATTATTGTTGGGTACAGGACAAAAAATACCAGCTATGCGGTAAGACCGCAGGACGTAGGATATAAGACTTTAAAATGCAGATGAAAAAGATGTCGGACACCTTAGTCCTGTGTCTTAAAGTCCTAAGTCTAAGCATAACGAGCTTCGGAGTTTTTATCATGTACTTAAAAAGTATTGTTGTTATAAAGGTTCCGTTCTTTAAAAGACAACCACTTCCCCGCGTTTTAAAATCTCCCGCACCGCATGTTTACCCGGTAAATGACCTTCGGATCACCCGTTATCAATATTACAAACAAAACACAATAACAAAGTAAATTTTACATTATATAAAAGTTTATTCTTACGTTTACAAGATAATAATTCATGTTATTATCTCCTTACGGATTTCCGTAATTCAACTCTTAATTTTTAAGTGAACTACTTTAGGCTTCGAAGTTGCAAACTGTGCAGAGCAGGCATGAGATGCATAGGAGATTCTCAAGGGGGGAGCTTGTTTGACATCTCAAGCAAGGGTTGTAATTTTGAAACGCTTTTGATTCATAGCGTTTAAACATTAATCACGTGAATATTAATAATTCCGCCTATCAACAACTAAATAATGTGGGGAAGACCACGGCTACAGGGGATCTTCAGTCACTGGTAGAAAAAGGTATTCTCAAACAATCCGGTAGTAAAGGAAGAGGAACAAAATACGAACCTGGATAATTGGCCGGTAATTGCACATACTATACAGCCCTCCCGCTCTGAAGTATATCCCGGTTCCGCAAGTTTACAGCCCAGCCGGGCCCCCTCCCCACCCCGGCAACCCTGCCCTTAATGCTCAGGGGTAAAGGTGATGGTCACCTTTCGCTTTCCCCACCGGCGGGCGGCTTTTACGTCCTGCCCCATATAGATGTCTATTTTTTTCTTCCAGCGTTTGTGCATCTTGTCTTTCACTACATAAACGCCGTCCAGGCCTTCAATTTTAACTTTTGTGTTGTAGTCGAGGCCCATCTTTATCAAATCACGCGAAACAGCAATCGCCTTCATCCCCGGCTTTAACTTATCACCCCAGGCGGTTAACGCAGGGTTTCCTGTTGTGGTTTGGCTGTTAACAGAATTATAGGCCACGGCCGTAACCTCCAGGGTAATGCTTTGTTGGGGAGCCTTGTTGGTAGTGAAACCGGAAAGGACAAGTGCGATTCCAAAAACAACTAAGCGTGGTAAAAATTTTGAGCGGTATTTTTTATAAAGAGGTTTCACAGTTGTACGCATGTATTTTTAACGGCTTCCTGTTTCGTTTATTTTCTTTTCCGTCAGGAATGGGGTAAAGGTTTTCCCGGTATTTTACTATGCATCCGACTTCAACACTACCATAAAACCCCGTGCTGCGAAATGTATGCTGAAGTCGCTGCGAATGGCGCTGACTTCGCAGTCTATTCCCCAGCCGGTCCTCGTTGAAGCAAAGCGGAAACGGGCCAAAAAACATTGAAAATTCCGACTGACATTCATCGCCTTTGTGCTAAACTTCAAAGGCGGTTCTTCTATCAACTTTTTCGGTTAGACCGCCCTTCGCTGATTTTTAGAAAAAAATGATCACGACAGGCAGCCGTTCAGACCTACCGACAACAACTATTTTTCGATGATCTTTTTTCGATGTGCAATTCCCCATTCCGTAAGGTTGTCAATTATCGTTTTTAGCGTTAAACCGTGTTCAGTAAGCTGATACTGAACAGTTACAGGTTGCGTGTCTAAAACGGTTCGTTTTATCAACTTGTTTATTTCAAGTTCCTTTAGTTCTTTGCTCAACATTCTGTTGGAAATTCCGTCCACATCATTCAAAATATCAGAAAATCGCCTTTTGTTGTAAAAGCAAATAGACGAAATAATTGATATTTTCCATTTTCCACTCAACACATCCATTGAATCCTGGACGGCTCTCATTTCTTTCTTGTGTTCCTGCCCGAAATCTTTTGTCTGACACTTCATAATGTTACTTCGTTACACCGATGTTACCGTTATTTTAAAGAACAAAGTTACTAAAAATAACTTTCTACAATTACCTTTGAACCACTAAACAAAAAAGAAATTTTCAAAAATGGATTTTACAAACAAAAATGTAGTCATTACAGGTGGTAGCACAGGAATCGGATTTGCAACCGCAAAAGCATTTATCAACGCAGGAGCAAGCGTTTGGATAACAAGCAGAAGTGCCGAAAACCTGCAAAAAGCAGCGGCAAAAATCAACAGTCCGAAATTAAAAACGGTCGTTTCGGACACTTCAGATTTGGCAGGCATTGCAGTTTTGGAAAAAGCAGTTGCAGAAAGCGGAAACAAAGTGGACATTCTTTTTCTAAACGCAGGAATTGCCTTGTTTACACCAATTGAGCAAGTAACAGAAGTAGACTTTGACGCACAATTCAACACGAATGTAAAAGGTTATTTCTTCACATTGCAAAAACTTATTCCTCATTTGGCAAACGAGGCATCGGTACTGTTCACTTCATCAACTGTTGCAACAACATCCCAAATGTATGGAAGTGTATATTCTGCAACCAAAGGGGCTGTAAATAAAATTGCCCAGGTTGCTGCAAACGAATTGGCAGACAGAAAAATCAGGGTGAACATCGTAAGTCCCGGACCAACACAAACCGAAGGTCTTGACAAAGCCATTCCTGATGATGAAGTTAAAAAACAATTTGCTACAACTACGGCTTTGCAAAGGCTGGGAAATCCTGATGAAATTGCAAAAGCGGTGTTGTTCCTGACTTCCGACAACGCAAGTTTTATTACAGGAACAGAATTATTGGTGGACGGTGGTTATATCGGCTACGCAATGAAATAACTCAGCAACAAGAATCGTTTAGACAAAAGCCACAGACACAAATTATCTGTGGCTTTTGCTTTTCAGGCGACAGTATTTAACCGACAAACAGACTCCTTGAATTGAGTTTTGAACCCCACAAACTGACTCTTGCGGAATTTTTGGAAAAAAGAAAAAAACTTTACCCCCCCCTGACACACCCTTGTCATAGCCCCCTGCTACTTTTGCATAAACAGTTTTAAATAGTATTATTATGAATCTTCTTTCTATTAGAATTATTACGACAGATGTAGAAAAGTTAGCTGGTTTTTACGAAAAAATAACCGGATTAAAAGCAATACGATACACTGAAGAATTTGCCGAATTGAAAACTGAAACGGCAACATTGGCATTTGGCAGTACCAAAACCTTACAGCTATTTGGCGGTGATGATGTAGCAAAAGCAGCTCAAAATCGTACGGCGATTATTGAATTCTTATCAAAAAGTGTAGATGATGACTATGCCAGGTTAGGGGAATTAATCGGTCCTCACCTTGTACAAGAACCAACCACAATGCCTTGGGGAAACAGGTCGCTTTTATTCAGGGATCCTGATGGAAATTTAGTCAATTTTTTTACCCCTCACACACCCGAAGCATTCGAAAGATTTAAAAGAGACACTGAATAAAGATTAAAAAGCACTACCGCTAACAGCCAATATAAATAATCGCTCCGGGAATATCTGCAGATAGAAGAAAAGCCCTGCTCTACGAAGTATTTAAGGCGCTGCGAATGGCGCTGACTTCGCCGCCTGTTACACGTCAATGACAGGCCGGGACATCAAGTCCCTCCATGTATGAGGGGCATTCTCCGGAGCATTAGCCTCACTTTTTGTGACTTTGGAATTTACCGGGGCTTTGCAGCAATACACGGCGTAAGAGATTAATAAAAAATCTACGATCTTCAATTTTATTCACCCCCGTTTCCGTAACCGGGCAGGAATTTTACAGGCTTCCCTGAAAATACATGTGCCATATTGGCTATTAAATTTTATTTTTGATGAAAAATTATGATTATCCGTAATTAGTCATGGAGCAATGTTTACTGTCAGGTCGAGTCCTTCGACCTGACAGGCCATTATGACTAAATGCGGACATTCTATTAAAAAATATACACCATGCATATAAACGACACCCAATCTTTACCGCTTTATACCGCCAGTGAAAAACGCTACGATACCATGCAATACCGCCGCTGCGGGCAAAGTGGCATTCGGTTGCCCCTGCTTTCCCTGGGGCTGTGGCACAACTTCGGCGATGGCAATGATCTTACGAAAGCCCGGACCATTTTAAGGACCGCTTTTGACCTGGGGATTTGTCATTTCGACCTGGCCAACAATTATGGACCGCCTTACGGTGCTGCCGAAGCGAACTTCGGGCATATTTTTAAAAAGGATTTTGCGCCTTACCGGGACGAGCTTTTAATTTCCAGTAAAGCAGGTTGGGATATGTGGCCGGGGCCTTATGGGAATTTCGGTTCCAGGAAATACCTCATAGCCAGCTGTGACCAGAGTTTAAAACGGATGGGGCTGGATTATGTAGATATTTTCTATCACCACCGCCCCGATCCCGAAACGCCCCTGGAAGAAACGATGGGTGCTTTAGACCAATTGGTACGCCAGGGGAAAGCATTGTATGTAGGAATTTCTCAATACAATGCAGAAGATTCGGCCAGGGCTGCCGCGATACTGAAGGAGTTGGGAACCCCTTTCCTGATCCATCAGCCGAGGTACAATATGCTCGACCGGTGGGTGGAAAAGGACAGGCTGTTGGATACCCTGGAAACGGCAGGTGTGGGAGCTATTGTTTTTTCTCCTTTGGAACAGGGGATTTTAACGGATAAATATCTGAAGGGTATTCCGGAAGATTCCCGGGCAAAAAAAGACGGCAGGTATCTTCAGGCCGGCCAGATTACGGATGAGGTCATAGCCAAAGTGACAAAATTAAATACCGTGGCGCAACGCCGGGATCAGTCCCTGGCACAGATGGCCATTGCCTGGTTATTAAAGGATACGCGTGTAACCAGCGTGCTGATCGGTGTAAGCAAGGCAGAACAATTGAGAGCCAATGTTGCGGCACTGGACAACCTGGATTTTACAGCCGCCGAACTGGAAGAGATCGAAGCGGTTTTAAAATAACACCTGTTCGATTTAAGCTAAAAACGTTCATTGCGATAAGTAACATTTAATCAACCGCATAAATTGGCAATGACGTATCTGTCAGCCCGAGCCCTTCGACTGTGCTCAGGACAGGCTAAAGTCGAGGGGTTTTTAGCCCGAATAGGCTCTAAAAGGAGGGCTCGGCTTTAGTTTATCCTGAGCTTGCCTGTACTGAGTGTAATTGAAGTGCCAAAGGGCTCAACCTGACAGGAATAAAGATCACCATCTGTTTTTCTGTATGACACAAATCGAATTCACGTGTAATTATGTATATTCATGAACCGACAATCAAAACCAATTTATTATGAAAACGAAAATTAAATTTCTCTTGCTCATCTCTTTTACGGTTTTAATAAGCTGCGGAACCGATGAAATTAAACATTTGACCCCCCCGGAAACCGGAACATATAAAGTGGCCATTCTATATCCGAATGGAGCGAACAAAACATTTGACATGGATTATTACGAAAAGAAGCATATGCCTATGATGGCCGGACTTTTAGGTGATAATTTAAAGTTTTATGAAATTGACAAGGGGATAGCGGGCAGGACAGATGGTGATAAAGTGAGTTTTGTTACTATGGGTTATTTTTACATCAACAATGTTGATGAATACAATAAAGTGATTGCCCGAAATATTGATACCATTCGCAACGACATACCGAAATACACAAATATTCAACCGATAATACAAATAAACGAAATCAAACAATGGAAGTCCAATCATATAAAATAAGGGCCCTCCTGAAAAGTATATGTTTGAAAATCCTGCGCTGCGAAGTCAGAGACATTCGCAGCGCCAGGAACGAAGACTTTCCTTCTAACTATTAAAATTTGTATCTTTGATTAAAAAGCGAATAGCATGGATTTGCAAACCAGGAAAATAGAATTTATTCAGGAGTTTTTAAAACTCCAAAGCGAGGAAGCTATTACCCGGCTCGAAAAATTGCTGAAAAAAGAACGAAAAACAGCGGTTCACAAAGATTTCAGACCGATGACAAAGAAAGAATTAAATCAAAGGATAGATCAATCGGAATCTGACTTCAACAATAATAGGTTTAAACGAACTTCCGAACTGCTCTCCAAATACAAGTAACGGAATTTGAAGTCATCTGGTCTGAATTTGCCGAGCATCAACTTGATGATATTTTTGAGTATTATAGTGAAAATAGCAGTGCAAAAGTTGCTGAAAAATTGGTCATTTAAATGAACCTCAAAAATTAATCCACAATCCATATTCCGGACAAGCAGAGCCACTGCTACAGGAACGAAAAGAACCTTATCGTTATTTAGTATATAAAAGTTATAAAATCATCTATTCGGTAGACCTGAAAAACGGGTTTATCAAAGTTGCCGATGTTTTTGATGCCCGTCAAAATCCGGAAAAAATAAAAGATCAAAATAGATTCCGAGGAATAAAAATCCTCAACTGATCCTCACTTGGGCAAAGTGTACACTGAAGGTGCTGCAAATGTCTCTGATTTCGCCGCCTGTTACACGTCAATGCCATAGCAGCTAAAATTTTTTGAATACTTGAGGGTTAAAAATACCTCATCAGCAAGGAGGAAAAATTTATACCGGAAAATATAAACGAGCTGAGAACACCCCTTTAGCATAAGACGAAAAAAATTAACTACCTTGCATTTACGACACAAAAAGAAAGATATATAACTAAGTTGACCCCGTTTTTTGCCGGTTTATTAACCGATACAACTAAACCTCTCCGGACTGCAGGTCCGCAGGTGAGGAAGTGACAATGAAATTGCTATTTGATTACTGGTCATTGCGTATTGACTAAATAACCGAGTAACTGAATAACCTATTAACGCAATAACTGAAATTCAGGTTCTCTAACATAGAAATTGCTAAAAATCGACTAGCATGCTGGCCTAAGCCAGTGTAAAAGATACGGAAGAAATAACCGGATTGACCCCTAAATACGTATACCTACTTATGGAAAAAAAATGTAATGAAAATACCGGCAGCAGCGATCGGCAAAATACACAAACGCAACTGCGGACAGAACGATCGCTAAACGAACAACAGCACTATAACACAACGGAAACCATCTGCGGGCTGATTGCACGGAAAGCGCAGGTACATCCGGAACGGACGGCGATTATTGACGGAAAGCTAACGGTAAACTTCAGGCATCTGACGGATCGGGCGAACGCCATTGCCGGAGCGCTTGTAACCCGCGGCGTCCCGCAGGGGTCCCTGGTTGGCGTATGTATGAGCCGCAACCGGGAACTGGTTGCGACTTTGCTGGGTGTATTACGGGCAGGCTGTGCCTATGTACCGCTCGATCCCGCTTATCCGCGGGAACGGGTACGCTACATGCTGGAGCATTCCCGTGCGATAGCCGCTATTGTGGATGATGAGAACAGTGCGGAACTTTGTGAAGGCGTACAGGAGCTGATATGGCTTGATAAGGTGAAGCCACAAACAACACACCAATTAGCCGGGCCGTCTGCGAACGATCTCGCTTATGTAATCTATACCTCCGGCTCCACAGGACGCCCCAAAGGGGTCGCTATCGAGCATCGGAATGTGGTGGCGATGACCCAGGCCATGGGCAATTTATTGGATGCTAAAGATCTGGAGGGCATGCTGGCCGCGACCTCGGTCTGTTTTGACCCCTCGGTCATGGAAATCCTGGGAACTTTAGCACTGGGAGGAACCGTGGTCCTGGCAAAAAACATGCTCGACTTACCGGCCTTATCTTCAAAGAACCTGATAAAGAGTTGCGTTGTTGTTCCATCTGCGATACAGGCATTACTATCTTCAGGATGGGTGCCTCAAGGCATTCGCTGTATCGTTTTTGGCAGTGAAGCGCTTAAGCGACCGTTGGTAGAAAAACTTTTCGCCCTGGAAACAGGGACCCGGGTGGTCAACGCTTATGGCCCTACCGAAGATACGGTCTTTTCGACGGCGGTTGAGATCTTTAACCATACGCAAAACGTGACTATCGGGAAATCTGTGGCAAACTCCCGTTCCTATATACTTGACGATGATATGAACCCGGTGCCCGATGGTATGGAGGGCGAACTGTTTTTGGCGGGAAACAAGCTTGCGCGTGGATACTTGTATGACGAAGTGCGTACCGCAGAGCGATTTATAACGATGAAACCTACCAGCGCGATCCCCGAGGTGCGGCTGTACAAAACAGGTGATCTTTGCCGAAGGAATGAAAACGGAGACATCGAATTTTTAGGACGCGTAGACCAACAGGTCAAGATCAGGGGCTTCCGGATCGAATTGGAAGAGATTGAAGCTGCACTGGAATCCATGCCGGGGATTACCGCGGCTGCGGCTGCAGCCGTAGATGGTGGTATAGGACAGAAAATGCTTGTAGCATACGTAGTGCGTGAGCATGAAGCTGTAACAGGTGAGCATGTGAAGGCATATTTAGCGCAAAGAATGCCAAAGTATATGGTTCCTCAAATGGTGATACACCTTGAGGAACTGCCTCTTTTACCCAACGGAAAGCTCGACCGTAACAAGCTAAAGTCCCTGAAAGGACCCGACCATCCCGAACAGGAGCAACAGACGACTGATGTAAAACCCGGGCCCGGACTCCATGCCAACGGACAGGCACAAAACCCGGCAGGTCACGGCACCGGCCGGCAGGTAGCCATACTGTCGGTAATTCGGGAAGAGGTTACTGCGCTTCTGAATCTTAATGATTCCGAACAACTATTGCCGGACGATTCATTCGATAATCTGGGACTTGATTCACTGTCCAGCCTGGAATTGAGTGTCCGGCTTTCAAAAATATTTGATCTGAAGCTTTCCGGAACAGTTGCCATGGAGTATCCCACCCCTGTAGCGCTGACCCATCATATCCTGAAACTGATAGACAATGGCACAGCTAATGCGCCAGGGGAGCATACATGTAAAACAGCTTCGGACACGCTTGAGACCTTTCAGGAACGTATCCGGTCCAGCCACCCCACGTTTCAGGCTGCAAAAGCATCCTCCTGGTCCGCTGATGACAAGAGTAAACTCGTGCAGGAAGTGCTGCGTATGGTGAACAACCTCGATAGAAATCCGTACAGTAAGGTACTCCGTACGGGGAGCGCTACCAAAGGTACCGTAACCGACGCGTACAATGATGAAGAACAGGAAGCCATTATATGGACGACCAACCTGTACCTTGGCATGAACCGTGATAAAGAGGTAATTGAGGAAGCCTCTAAAGCCTTGCAGCAATTCGGGAGCGGAATGGGAACCTCTGCAGCGGCTTCCGGGATGACAGATCTCCATATAGCGTTCGAAAAAGAATTTGCCGAGTTGGTAGGAAAGCCCGGCGCCTGCCTGTTCCCTACGGGCTATACTGCAAATGTTGGTGCTGTAGCGGGACTTCTGGGTAAAAATGATGTCGTGGTTATCGACCAGCTCTGCCACGCATCTATCGTTGACGGTGCCCGTCTGTGTGGTGCTACGATCAGAACATTTCAACACAACAGCTCCGCTGACCTGGAAGCCGTTCTTAAATCGGAAGTATCCCCCTACCGTTCCGCACTGGTCGTTCTTGAAGGTGTTTACAGTATGGGGGAAGGCGCCGCTCCGGTTGCGGAAATTGTACGCACCGCAAAAGCATATGATGCGCTTGTGCTGGTAGACGAAGCTCATTCATTCGGTTTTTACGGTAAACGCGGCGCAGGTATTTGTGCTGCCCAGGGCATCACCGAAGAGGTAGATTTTATTATGACCACACTCAGTAAAGCACTTGGTAGTCTCGGGGGCGTGGTTGCTGCCCGGCAAGAACATATAGATCTTTTGAAATCATCTTCGAGAGCCTATATTTTTCAGGCTTCCGTCAGCCCGGCAGATATGGCTGCGGCACTTACCGCTTTGCGCCGGCTGCGTTCAGACGACAAACTGCGGGAACGACTTTGGGATACAACCCGGTACATGCGCCGGCAATTCATCGAAGCAGGTTATGACCTGGGTACGGGGGACGGCCCCATCATTACACCGCATTTTAGCGATAAGGATAAATTATACGCCATAGTGCAGGGCATGTACAAGCGCGGCGTTCAGACATCGGCGGTGACCTATCCTATTGTGGAGAGCGGAAGAGGTCGTCTCAGGCTTATATGCTCATCTGCCCATACCCGGGAAGATGTCGACAGGACGCTCGATGCGCTTATCGCGGCAGAACGTGAAGTCGATGAGGGGGAACAGTTAACAGGTTCCCGGACTGATGACTCAGGAGATCCGGCTATTATACAGTCTGACGTAAAGCAGTGGATAAATGACTTCGCTGCTTACCTGAAAGCATCAATAGCTGAAAAAGCCGCGCATCAGACTCCGAACCTTGTTGTGGCTATCCGCATTCCCGGTCACGAAAAACCGATGACCATAGTAATCAATGAGCGCAATGTTACACCAGGCACCGAAGAGATACCCGATCTCCCTGTGTGTTCCCTGCTTCTTAAAAATAACCGGGCGGTCGCTGCCTTGCAGACATCAGACGTCCAGGAGCTGCTTCATTGTATCAGCAAGGGCACCTGCGTGTTAAGCGGTCAGGTAGAGCCTTTTATCTGGCTCATTGCCCGAATGGTCGAAAAACAACGGGCCGTTGTGGAGAAACACTCTTAAATGTCCGGACAGGAATTTAATTTTGACATCACCATACTTCGCTCCGGTTAAACATAAGAATAAAATTAACGGATGCCCAATTTGAAGAAGTTGTATATATTTTCGAACAAACCAAAGGAATCTTACACTCGGACATGAGAAAAAATAATTGCGGACTCAAAACTGATCAATTTCTCATCTGCCGAATTGGAAAAGATAATCGTTGACGGACTAAATTCCGGTATTTACGAAATGACAAGGAGCATTAAAAAACAAATAGATTTTCTCATAGTTGGTTCGTTTTAACATGAATAATGTTTAAGCTTTATGAATCAAAAGCATTTCAAAATTACAACTCTTGTTTGAAATTTTTAAAGGCGCCGTACTGAATCCTGCCGAAGTAAGGAAGCCATTTTGCTTATCCACTATTCACGTTAGTTTTAGTGAAACTATACAGTTTATTAACTCAAGGTATTAATATAAGGGATAAAATATAAACTTTCTTTTTGAAGAATATATTAAACATCATGGAGCTTCATTTATATAATATAGAGGATACTGAGGTTTATGACTTTTTGGATTTATGGAAAAACCAGGAACATACCGAAGGGATTTTAATAACGGGTAGTTATGCCACACAATGGCAAAATGAACAGTCTGACCTGGATATAAGAATTATTCTTGATGATAGCTGTGAACAAACCTTAAAGGGAGTTTACACCACTGAAAAAGCATTAAAAATATCCTACACCGCACGGTCTGTCGCCAATACTATACGGCTGTTCGGAGTTCAACATAAAAGCTCATTTAATTTTGAAGCCCGGAATATATGTATCGGCAAAATATTTTTTGAAAGAACAGATAAGGTTTCTTTCTTACAGGAAGAAAGTCAAAAAATCATAAACCGTCCATTTCCTGAAAAATCAAAAAATAAATTGCTGTCCGAGTTTAATTCCATAAACACCGAGTATACCAAACTGATGGGCATGAACACAGCTTCCCCTTTTTTTAAATTGGCTTATTTTTCTTTTTTGAACAATGTATTCCAATGTTATAGCATACATCTTAATTATGAACTTGTTTTCGACATCGCCAAATTTGAAGAGGTCTTTTTTAACAAGGATTACAGGGAGGTTAATATATATAAAGATTTCCCCGACAGTAAATTTTTAAAGGATTGGATTTCTGCAATTTCATCAAACGTAGAAAGTATGAAAAAAAATGCGCGGTATTTATACGACAATCTTTTAAAGGTCAGTGATCAAGACATAAGTGAATTTTTAATACAGATTTAAAGATAAATTAATGTTTAAATATAACATAATCATTAAATTTAATACTCATTGTTTAATTTAACGCCCAAATTTTATCATGAAAAAGTCTAAAAAGAAACTTCTCAAATTAGAAAAAAATGTGATCGCTAATTTCAAAGCTAATATGAATCGTGGGGGTGCATATACTCAAGATGGTGAACATACGTGCTATTACACCTGTGGAGATACATGCATCAGATGTGATTCAAGACCTGGTTGTAACACAAACCAGGAAAGCTGCCCTCCTGCGTGTTCTTAAAAATTGTTAGGTTTCGTAGAATTTTAACATCCACCACACTTTCACTCCGGGAATATATACTGCCGGAGGAAAACCCGGGAAGTGGACGAATACCACGGGAAAGAAGGATTCCGTATATTTGAGCATTAAGCAGCCTTCAAAAAATGTCCACCACCGGCAACTAGATACAAACAGCCTATAAAAACAGGATCAACAGGGTTTTTCAATATATCGATAATAACCTGGATAGTCCGCTGTCATTACATACGGTTGCAGAGGTTGCCTTTTTCTCACCCTTCCACTTTCACAGGGTATTTAAGTTTATTACCGGGGAAACCCTGAATGCCTATATAACCCGGCGGAGAATAGAAAAGTCGGCCCTGGACCTGCTACACGAAAATACGGGCATCACCGAAATATCGCTTAAATACGGGTTTAGCGACAATTCTTCATTTACAAGGACCTTTAAAAAATTTTACGGAATAAGCCCGACGGAATTCAGGAAACAAAACCCGAACAGGTTTAGCAAGATCCGTCAATTGCAAAGCAAGAATGGTCAAGCGTATCCCGGCCATGAAAAATACATTTGCGTCATTGATCATCTTAAAAACTGGATAAAAATGAACGCAAAAGTTGACATTAAGGAAATGCCCGAAACGGAGTTGGCCTATGTGCTGAGTATCGGGCCGCAAAACCTTGAAACCGCTTATCGTAAACTAGTGCAATGGGCCACACCCCGGGGATTGATGCATGAGCAGGCGAAAATGGTTACGATCTACCACGACAGCTTTAAAGTTACCGAAGCCCGCAAAATAAGAATGTATGCCTGCATTGCGTTGAACAAGCCTGTTGAAACGGAAGGGGAAATAGGGCTGACTTCCATTGAAAAGGGAAAATTTATTGTGGGAAGTTTTGAGATCGGACTCCACGAGTTTGAAAAGTCATGGACCGGGCTGTTTGTATGGATGAACGAAAACGGGTATAAAAAAGCCGACAGGAACCCTTTTGAGATCTATCACAACAATTTCAACAAACACCCCGAAAAGAAAGCCATTGTTGACTTTTACATACCGATTGAATAAATCACTCCGGACTGCAGGTCCGGAGGTTGGTTCAAAAAGGCAATGAAATTGCCATGTTGATCAGGTTACCGGGTTATTCAGGCAATACGCAATAACTCAAAAACCCAGTAACTTAACATCTTAATAACGTGAACTATAATTTTTTAGTACAACTAAAGTACTGCAATAAATATGGAATTTCTGACCGGGAACCCCCGGTCTTTTACTAACTTTAAAGCGCATCATGGAAAAAACGCACCGTCTTAATAAAATTCAGGAGGGAATGCCCGGAAAGTTAGTGCTGACATCGAATCCGAAGGTGGAAGAAGTATTCGCGGGGTATCCTGATTTTGTCCGGGATAAAATGCTTTTTTTGAGAGCGTTGGTCATTGAAACGGCCAAAGAAACGGAAAGCATTACCCGCCTGGAAGAAACATTGAAATGGGGCGAACCCGGCTTCGTAACCAAAAACGGAAGTACCCTGCGCATGGACTGGAAAGAAAAAGCGCCCGACCAATATGCGATGTATTTTCAATGCACAAGCCGCCTGGTGAATACGTTCAGGATCGTATTCGGACATACATTTCAATATGAAGGCAACCGGGCCATTGTATTTCGGTTGGAGCAGGATATTCCTGTTGAAGCCCTGAAAGCCTGTGTAAAAGCCTCCCTGACCTATCATAAAGTAAAACACCTGATAACCTTGGGAATCTGACCCGAAAACTGTTTTAAAGGAAAGTGATAAATACGCTCCCCGCCAATCCTTATTTTAAGCGCCGCGGAAACGAGGACCTCTCATAAAAAAGCGGTTGTAACGCACTATAATAAAAATGGGCTCCGGTTATAGACCGGCACGGAACAGGTAGAAGCCATATGTAACGCTGATAACTGTATCACAACCCTATAACGTATAATCGTATGGCCCGGAAGACCATTTTCTGAACTATCCTCTTTTTTATGGGGTTTCCACACCTGAATTTTATGAACGTATTTTTCTTTTGTATGTACACCGTGATGTATATTTGACAAACATACAGCTTTACCGGACTGTTTGTTGTCCGGTTTTTAGAAAAGGAACTAACAATATCCATTAAAAATTCACACGCAGCATGTTTCGAAAATCACTATTTACCTTGTTATTGGTGTTTGTAACCGTAGTACAGGCACAGGAACTCTACCTCCCGCGCGATGTAAAAAAAGCCTATGAAAACCAGACCCGCAGCAAAGACGGGAAACCCGGGCCCGATTACTGGCAGAACGAAGGAGTATATACTATAGATGTAACCGTAAACCCGCCGGACCGGAAGGTCACCGGGAAAGAGACCATCGTGTATACCAACCACAGCCCCGACACCTTAAAAAGCCTGAACTTTAAACTCTTCCTCAACCAGCATAAGCCCGGCGCGGCGCGTTTGGGGCAGGTTCCGGAAGACTACCTCACCTCCGGCATGCATATCGATGCCTATACCGAAAACGGCGTGGCGCGGGAATGGACCGAAAAAAACGACGGTACCGACAAAATGATAGAGTTGGCCACCCCGCTGGCCCCGAATGCCAGCGTTACCCTGGGGATTGACTGGCATTTTGACGTATCCGTACAAAGCGGAAGAGAAGGCGCCATTGATGAAACCACTTTCTTCCTGGCCTATTTCTTCCCGAGGGTAGCCGTGTATGACGATTACCGCGGATGGGATACCACCACCTTTAACGGGGCGCAGGAGTTCTACAACGATTTTAACGATTATACCTTTTCGGTCACTGTGCCTGCCAACTATATCGTATGGGCCACGGGAGACCTGCAAAACCCGGACGAGGTATTGCAGCCGCATTACGCCGGGCTCCTGGAGCAATCCATGACCTCGGACGAGGTGGTGCATATCGCTACCAAAGAAGACCTGGAAGGCCAAAAGATAACAAAACAAAACCCCGCCAATACCTGGAAATGGAAAGCGGAGAACATTACGGATATCGCCATTGCCGTCAGCGACCATTACCTGTGGGATGCCGGCAGTGTGGTGGTAGATAAGACCACGGGGCGCCGTGCCAGTGTGCAGGCGGCCTATGACGAACCTTCGGAAGACTTTAAGGAAATGGTGAACTACGGCAAGCACGCGATGGACTGGTTTTCCAACAACTATCCCGGTGTGCCCTACCCCTACTCCAAATCGACCATTGTTCGCGGTTTTGCCGATATGGAATACCCGATGATGGTCAACGACAGTTCGTTCCCGGAGGCGGAATTTGCCCGTTTTGTGGTAGAGCACGAGATCGCGCATACTTATTTTCCGTTCTACATGGGCATTAACGAAACCCGTTTCGGCTTTATGGACGAAGGCTGGGCCACTACCCTGGAATACCTGATCGGTATCCATGACCTGGGCAAAGAAAAGGCCACGGAAAACTTTAAGCAGTTCCGGGTAAGCAAATGGGCCAACAATGCCAATATGGAATATGACCTGCCCGTGATTACGCCCCTCAACGCGTTGAACGGCGTAGCCATAAGGGCCAATGCCTACGGAAAAGCGGCCATCGGGTACCTGGCCATGAAGGAATACCTGGGCGATGCCGAATTCGGCAAAGCCCTGAAAGGCTATATGGCCCGCTGGAACGGCAAACACCCCATGCCCTGGGATTTCTTCTATTCGTTCAACGATATTACAGGCAAAGACCTCAACTGGTTCTGGGACCGCTGGTACTTCGGCAATAATTATATAGATATTGCCGTAACCGACGCCTCCTACAAAAGAAATACCCTGGCCGTAACCCTTGAAAACAGGGGCGGTATGCCGGCTCCCGTAACCATTGTGCTAACGGATAAAGACGGGAAAACACAGGAATTCCGCCAAACCCCGGCCATCTGGGAAGCCAACCCGGACAAGGCAGTGGTCAGGCTGAAAAATGTAAAGAACATTACCGGTATCAGCCTGGAAGGCGGTATTTTTATGGATGCCGATACCTCCAACGATACTTTTGAGATCAGGTAACCGGAATAAACACCAACAGGCCCTCATTCGAACTCAGCAGAAATGAGGGCCTGTTGTAAACAAGCGTTTGCGGTGTGCCATAAAAAGAGAATTATAAGGGCCCGAAACGGATTTCCTTTAAGCTGCTCTGTATTCGGATCAGTAAGCAGCCTGCGAACCGTGGGATCGTCTCCGTTCAGGAAAAGATATTCCCTGCCTTCCAGTATCTGCTTCAGCAGTGTCGTTTTTCCCACTTGCCTCGGTCCGACCAGGAATATGGCTTCCCCTTTCCAAAACGTTTTTCTATACGATCTTTAAGCGTTCTTTTTATCATATTAATATTTGTATTCACCAATTGTTCCATTTATAGGGATTATTCGTCACGTTGAAAACTTCCCTGTCCCCCTTGATGGCGCCTGTCTTTTTAGTAATAAAACGGGGAATTGTGTATATTTGGGTGTTGTCCCCAAGCCATACACAATACCATTCAACAGAACTATGAACTTTTAAACAAAATATTTCCCGGGGCCAGGCATATTATCCTGTACGGAGCTGTCCTGGCCTTTCTCGTCTTTGTTCCGAAATGGTTGCAATGGAAGTTTCTTATTGTCGATAATTCGCTAGACATTACTTCTCTCCGGCCCGGTCCGTTTTTTAACGGTTTTAATTTCCGGCCGCAGGCATTTTGGAGTATATTTACAGTACCATGATAAAATTACTTATACCTTTATTTTCTGCACTGATGTTAACACATGTAAGCAATGCACAACATTTAAACCCCGTTTCTTATAAAGACGGGGCTCAACAATTAAACGGACTGGTAACCTCCAATACAGGGAAAAACCTGCCGGGGGTTTTAATTCTGCCTGCCTGGAAAGGGATTGACGAAGAGGCAAAAACAGCAGCCCTGGCCCTTGAAAAGCAAGGATATATTGCTTTTATAGCCGACATTTACGGCGAGGGAAATATCCCCGCCGACAATACATCGGCATCTAAATCGTCCGGGTATTACAAAACCAATTATGAGGCCTATCAACACCGTATTTCGTTAGCCCTGGACCAGTTGAAAAAAGCCGGGGCCGATACGGGTAAAATCGCCGTGATCGGGTACTGTTTCGGAGGGACCGGTGCTTTGGAAGTGATGAGGGCGGGGTTCCCCGTACAGGGCGTGGTGAGTATTCACGGGGGGTTAGGCAAGGATAAAAATCGCCCCAACGGAGAGATCACAACCAAGGTTCTCATAGAAAACCCGGCGGATGACAAAGGGGTAACCCCCGAAATATACGACGCCCTGGTAAAAGAACTAAATGACGGAAATGCCGACTGGCAGATCATTACCTATGGTAACAGCGGTCATACCTTTACCAATCCGAAATCTGCCGAATACAACGAAATCATGGCAAAAAGAGCCTGGCAGCATACCCTGATGTTCCTGGAAGAGTTGCTGAATTAAACAACTGATACCGTATCCGTTAGCGGCTAACATTTATAGCAACTAAAACAACATATGCTTGATTTATTTTAGTTGATAATCAGTTATTCGGTTTAATGCGGCGAGAAACCCCTCAACTGTACTCAGGGCAGGCTAAAGCCGACACCTCTTTTCAGGGATCATTCAAATCAAAACCCTCTCGCCTTTGTTTATCCCGGGCGCAACAGGCGGTCTTTTTTATCAAAAAAATAAACATGCTATCATAGCCGGTCCATATGAATAAGGGCAAAAGCATAAGGCACCCGTACCGGATGGACTTTTATTCGTAAATTAATCCCCGTAAAAAATTCCGAACAGCACATTTACCACAATACCGCATGCACAGCGAAACCGATAAAATAGAATTGCAATACCTGAAACCCGAAGACTACCCGGAGATCAGGGAAGCCATGGTATCGGCCTACCGTACCATGCCGGACGATTACTGGACCGAACGCCAGTTAAAAACCCTGCTGGGCAAATTTCCGAAAGGTCAGGTGGTTATCAGGGTCAACGGCCGGATCGCGGGCTGTGCATTGACCATTATCGTGGATTACGACAATTTTGAGGCCAACCATACTTTTAATGAGATCACCGGCAACAGCTCCTTTGATACGCATACGGACAACGGCGATATGCTTTATGGCATAGACGTGTTTATTAAACCGGAATTCCGGGGACTCCGCCTGGGCAGGAGGCTGTATGATTACCGCAAGGAACTCTGTGAAAAACTGAACCTCAAGGGCATTGCATTTGGCGGAAGAATTCCGAATTACCACAAATATTCCGACACCCTGACCCCCAGGGAATACATTGAAAAAGTACGGAAAAAGGAGATTCACGATCCCGTGCTGAATTTCCAGATGTCCAACGATTTTCACCCCACCCGGATCCTCAAGGGCTACCTGGACGGTGATAAAGCCTCCGAAGAATTTGCCGTTTTACTGGAATGGGACAATATCTATTACGAAAAGCCGACCCGGAAAGCCACAACCAAAAAAAGCGTGGTCCGCCTGGGCCTGATACAGTGGCAGATGCGGCCTTATAAAAACGTGGCCTCTTTACTCCAGCAGGCCGAATATTTTATAGATACCCTGTCGGGATACCGGGCGGATTTTGCACTTTTCCCCGAGTTTTTCAATGCTCCTTTAATGGCCGAGTACAACCATCTTTCGGAACCCGAAGCCATCCGAAAACTGGCCGGGCACACCGACAATATCATCCGGGAATTCTCAAAACTCTCCATATCGCACAACATCAACATCGTGGCCGGCAGTATGCCCGAGCTAAAAGACGGAAACCTGTATAATGTAGGTTATTTGTGTAAAAGGGACGGTGGTATAGAACGCTATGAAAAAATACACGTTACCCCGGACGAGGTAAAAGTATGGGGCATGCAGGGCGGAAATAAGCTTAAGGTTTTTGATACCGACTGCGGCAAGATCAGCGTCCTGATATGCTATGATGCCGAATTCCCCGAACTGAGCCGTTTGCTGGCCGATGAAGGTATGGACATCCTCTTTGTACCGTTTCTCACCGACACCCAGAACGGTTATTCCAGGGTAAGGCTCTGCGCCCAGGCCAGGGCCATAGAGAACGAATGTTACGTGGCCATTGCCGGCAGTGTGGGCAACCTGCCCAATGTGCATAATATGGACATACAGTTTGCGCAGTCCATGGTTTTTACACCCTGTGATTTTGCCTTTCCTACTAACGGTATCAAAGCCGAAGCCACTCCAAATACCGAAATGATATTACTGGCCGATGTAGATTTGGGCCTCCTGCGGGAACTTCACGAATTCGGCAGCGTAAAAAACCTGAAAGACCGGCGAACGGATATTTTTGAATTGCGAAGGAAAAGTTAAACCGCTCCAATCTATTCCCACCATATTTTGAATCGTCTCCAAACCAGCCTATCTTAGCGGGCCGCAATGGATATTACCACTTTTTATATACTGACCATTTTCTTTATTGCCACCCTGGTGCGTTCTACTTTCGGTTTTGGCGAATCGCTGGTGGCCGTACCATTGCTTATACTCCTTATTCCCCTGGATATTGCCGTACCCCTTTCGGTATTGGTATCCATAACCGTCGCTTCGGTGATCGTGGTACAGGACAGGAAACAAATACACCTGAACAGCGCTAAATGGCTTATCGTTTTTGCTGTTTTGGGGATACCCATAGGGTTGTTCCTGCTTATTTACGGCAACGGGACCCTGGTAAAAAGCGGCCTCGGTATTTTTCTTATTCTCTATGCCCTGTATTCCATGGTTTCCACCCGGAAATTCCGCCTGGCTTCCGATAATAAGGGATGGCTTTTTATTTGTGGTTTTTTGTCGGGCGTATTCGGCGGTGCCTACGGCATCAACGGGCCTCCCCTCGTGGTATACGGCAATATGCGCAACTGGACGGCCAAACATTTCAGGGCCACACTGCAGGCCTATTTTCTGCCGGCCGGTGCCGTGGGTATGCTGGGCTATTGGTACAAAGGGCTTTGGAGCCCGGCCGTAACCCATTACTTTTTTATAGCGCTCCCTGCCGTGATCCCGGCCATTTTTATAGGAAGGTCCCTGAACCGCAAACTAAGCCACGGCGCTTTTTTAAACTACATTTATTCCGGGTTGATAGGGATTGGCCTGCTGTTGCTTTACCAGTCTTTAAGGTAACAGGAGAGAGCCGGTTTGCAACAGTGTTTGCTTAAACACAATAGGAAACAAAACACGTATGCATCTATAAAAAAGCCGCTTTTTACACTTTTTTATGTGCTTCTCTCCTTTTAAATACCCATTCCGATACAAAGCAAAACCCGATAAGGCCTGCGGATATAAGCACTCCCGTCAGGTTAGTGCGGTACTGTTGACGTACCAGGATCACCAGGGCCATGATACACAAAACGAAACCCGCAAGGGGGAGCCACCTGTTTCCGTTAATCTGCCCGGCAAGTTTAAAGCCTGTAAAGTTTACCATGGCAAAAATCAGTAAGAAGCCCACGCTGCCGGCCGTGGAAATACTCTCCAGGTCCAGCACATTGACCAGGATCAGGGTAACCATGGCGGTAATCATTAGCCCTACCGGCTGGTTCCATAACCGTGCCAGGAAATGATGGGGCAATTCGTCTTCTTCGGCAATTTCAAAATTAACCCGGCTCCCCCCGTACAGGGAGGCATTGATGGCAGAAAACGTGGAGATCAGTGCTGCAATGGTAATCACGGTAAAACCCGTTTTGCCCAGCATGGGTTTGGCTGCTTCGGCCAATACGTAATCCTGTGCATCCGCTATTTTATCAAAAGGAAGTGACCCGACCGTGACCAGTGCAATGACAATATACAATACGATCACAAAAATAACGGAGTAGTAATAGGCTTTGGCTATATTTTTTTCCGGGCGGATAATATCCGGCGCCGCATTGGCTATGAGCTCAAACCCCTCATAAGCCACAAAGATCACCATACCACCGGCAAACAGCTTTACCGGGGCCTCCCAATGCGCTACGGCCAGCTGGCCGGTATTGGGGTTGCCGATGAGCCCGTAAGCACCAATACCGATAAACCCGATAAGAATAACCAGCTTAATGATCACGGCATACGATTCTATCTTGCTTACCACCGCAATGCTGTAATAATTGACGGCGGTTGCCAGAATAATAATAGCACTTACATAAATATGAAAATCTACGGTTTTGTTATGGGTGATCTCCAGCAAATTGGGCGCGTAAGCACCAAAAGCGGAAGCATACAGCGACAGCATGATAATATAACTTACCCACAGCAGGTTGCTCATGGCACCGCTGAAAACGGAAATGCCAAACCCCTGGTTGATAAACTTTACGGTACCGCCCCGGTCCGGAAAAGACCCGGATAGCTTTACGTAGCTGTAAGATGTGATCAGCGCCAGGACTCCTGCAAACAAAAAGGCGACGGGAGTTCCTCCTTTAGCCAGGGAGACCGCCAGCCCGAGAACAGCGAAAATACCGCCGCCAACCATTCCCCCTATCCCGATGGAAATGGCATCTTTAAGTTGTATTTTTTTCATGCTTTACGGATGTTTAAAAGCGGGACCAACAAGTTAAGCATAAAATAACGGATCAGATCGATTAAATCATTACTCTTTTTTCCTGCTAAAAAACAGAAAAAAGGACACATCCGGCTATTATACCGGCAACAATACCGTGAAAGAACAAAAAATATTCCCACACGCATATTGTTCCTTTTTTGAGGCCCGGGGCGACTTCACGAGCTATTTGGCACAGTCACAACATATTAAAAAAAATAAATAAATATGTTAAATTGGAAGAAATACAAATAATTAAATTACCTTTGTTCCAATAAATTTTTAAAAATGAATAAAGGAACAGTAAAATTTTTCAATGACGCCAAAGGTTTTGGCTTCATAACACCCGAAGATGGTGGAGAAGATGTATTTGTACATGCATCAGGATTAAACGAGAACATCCGTGAGAACGACGAAGTTACTTACGATGTAGAACGTGGCCAGAAAGGCCTTAATGCAGTAAATGTTACAGCGATATAATTTGTCCTTGTCATATTATTGTCTGGCCGCTCCATAACACGGAGCGGCTTTTTTTATGCCCGCTCGGGTTTTCCGGCATTCCTGTACAAACATAAGGATCAGGATCAAAAGTTGTAGCTATTGTTGGGGTTCTGACGTAAGACAGCAGGACATAAGAGGTATGACTTGCAATTTATGAAATGGTTCCTTTTTGTTACAGGGTGGTATTGGCCTCGATTGAGGCTCATTTATTGCAGCCCTTGAGTAGTGTAAAAAATTATAGTTTGTATATTGAGGTAACAGGTTAATACAAACTAACGATGAGTTATGGAGTTCATGCGTGATACCTAACTAACTGAATAACTAAAGCACAATTTCATAGCCTGCCAAAACCGTTTTGTACCTTTCAGTACATAGATTCTGTGTTAACCTGCAACATTCAGCCAAAAAACATTCATGTATCCGCGGCAAAACCACAACGGGAAACCGGCAACGTACAATCCCCTTTCATTTCTGCATAGTCCGCAACATTTGCGGTATGATCCCAATTTAACCGTTTAAAAACACTGAAATACAAATAATTAAATTACCTTTGAGGGTAATAAATTTTTTCTAAAATGGATAAAGGAACAGTAAAATTTTTTAACGAATCCAGGGGTTATGGATTCATTACCCCCGATGACGGCGGAAAGGACGTATATGTGCATACATCCGGACTGAACAGCCACATCCGTGACAACGACAAAGTTACGTATAGTGTGGAACAGGGCCAGAAAGGTCCTAATGCAGTAAATGTTACAGCGATATAAATAATCCTTACATATTATTGTCAGGGCCGCTCCTTTCGGGGCGGTCTTTTTTTGCACATCTCTTCCTGCTTAACGGCCGGGGCTCCGGCATCCCTTTTTAACCTTCATCATCGCATCTTCTTAAATATAACATTTTATTAAGGTTTGATATTAGGAATAGAAAAGGATTAGGCGTATCTTTATTCCAAATTTAAAATATAGTTCAGCGGTCTTCATTTTTAGTGTTTCCGAATCTTTTCATGAATACTTTCCTTTTCTGTGTTTTACACAATAATAAGTACACTAAACATTTTACAAGCTGAATTTAAAAGATCGTATGCAGAAGGCAGGTGAAGTTCCTTATTTCGCAATAAGGATTGCAGGACGAAGCAAGTATTTAATTCCTCTACTTTTTCCCAAAAATTTCCGTCTTTCGATAAACAGTGAAAAGCTAAAAACGGGCCGCGGCTTAAAAATATTATATTATGAATACCCTTAGATTCTCGGCAAACAAGCGTTCCGATTTCTCCAAAACATTGAGAAGCCGGGTAAATGCTTATTTTAAGACCCATAACATCAGTAAACATGCCAATAAAAGTATGGTTGGCAAAACAGTTTTTATGCTTTTTGTCTTCTTTACTCCCTTGGTGCTCATCAACACCGGCATTATCCAACATGCACTGCTGCTGTTTGTCCTCTATGTGATCAGCGGTCTGGGTATGGCGGGGATTGGAATGGGTATTATGCACGATGCCATTCACGGGTCCTATTCCAAACACCGTAAAGTGAACAAATACCTGGGGTATACTATGAACCTTATCGGGGCCAATGCCACCGTGTGGAAAATACAGCACAATGTGCTGCACCATACCTATACCAACATTCAGCAGGCAGACGACGATATCAACGTACCGTTTTTCCTGCGTTTTTCGCCGCATGCCCGGAAGCACTGGGTTCAAAAATTTCAACATATCTATGTGTGGTTCTTTTACAGCATTTCAACCCTGCTGTGGATAACGGTCAAGGATTTTGTAAGGCTCCGCCGGTATAAAAAGATGGGATTCCTGCATAAAAAAGGCGAATACAAAAAAGAGCTCTTTAAGCTTATTGGCTGGAAACTGCTGTATTACTCCTATGCCCTGGCGCTGCCACTTATAATAGTTCCTTTAGCCCCCTGGATAATTATACTCGCTTTTTTAACAATGCACCTGGTTACCGGCCTGTGTATAAGCAGTGTCTTCCAGGTAGCCCATATCATGCCTTCCACCAAATATCCGCAGGCCGACAGCCATGGGATCATCAAAAACGACTGGTACCTGCACCAACTGGCCACTACCAGTAATTTCGCACCCCGGAGCCGGTTCTTTTCCTGGCTGATCGGAGGGCTTAATTACCAGGTGGAACATCATTTGCTCCCCAATGTGTGTCATATTCACTACAGGAAAATCTCACATATCGTCATGGAAACGGCGCAGGAATACGACCTCCCCTATCACATGAAAAGGACCTTTGTTGCCGCCATTGCCGATCACGTACGGATGTTGCGACAACTCGGGAAAACAGAAATGACACCCGTTTCCTCCTGACCCCATTATCCGCACTCAAAGCGCAGATAATGCGATCATATCAATATGTAAACAGCTTTTTATAAACTTGCTCCTATGCCATAGGAGCAAGTCTTGTTTTAAAAAAACCGGAAAGTACGGGGGGCTGCCTTATGTAACGTGAATAATGGATAAGTTGTCCAGGGCAAAAGCATTGTAAAAGTTTAAGTTCTGTTTTGAGTTTTTAAAAGCTCCTCCCTTCAGACGAAGGGAGGTGGCACGACTTTAGTCATGACGGAGGGTTTGAAATCCCAAACCATTGGATAAACATAAGTGTTTGGGTGTAACTCCCAGGGCTTGGGCTGGTCAGACTCCCTATCCTGCACAGCAGGACATCCCTACTTCGACAAGCCAAAGTAAGGGAGCCTTTTTTCTTATCCATTATTCACGTTATTCACTTTTTCAACTCCCTCTATAACAACAAAATGACACACCGGGAATACGGCCCGTAGTTAAACAGCTTGTTCCGCATCAATCGTTACCCCTCGCCAAAAAAACGAAAAAAACATTTTGAGAAACCAAAAGGTTGCATATATTTGCAACTCAACGGTTGCTTATTTGAATTCAGGAATGATGAAACGCGATGTATTCCAGGCCATTTCAAAACACATTAAATACTCAACGAATGCGAAATGCCGGAACAGGAAAAGACAGGCCGGGAAATTCACTACCAGCTCAAGATCGACAAGATAAAAGAAATCGATACCTGGCAGGAACAGTTCCGCAACATACGGGAAGACCGTTTCAGTCAGCTTGACGACGTATTATCCAACATTAAAAACAAATCGAAATGAAAAACAGTTTAGCAATGGATTTTTCCGTAGACCGGGAAAACAGTACCGTAAGGGTAAAAAGAGAATTTTCCGCCCCGAAAGACGATGTCTGGGCTGCCTGGACCGAACCGGAGATCCTCGACCAATGGTGGGCCCCGAGGCCCTGGAAATCAAAGACCAAAAAAATGGAGTTCAAGGTTGGCGGACGAAGGTTGTATGCCATGCTGGGACCGGAAGGCGAAGAACACTGGGCGGTAGCCGACTACACCTCGATCACCCCGAAAACCAACTTCAAATACCGCGATGCCTTTTGCGACAGCGAGGGGAACATAGATACCGGGCATTTTCTGCATTCGGACTGGAGTTTGGATTTTACGGCCCGAAACGGGACCACCGTGGTGGATATTACCATAAAACACCAAAGCCTGGCCGACCTGGAAAAGGTCATAGAAGTAGGCTTTAAAGAAGGATTTACAACAGCTATGGAAGGCCTGGACGAAATTTTTGCCTCACGGGAAAAGTAAATTATTAAATTTCATCTGTTATTTCCCTTTCTGTCCTTTTTCAGTATCTGCCGGGGATGTGATGGCAAAACGCCTCCATTCCCGGCTGTTAATACCCCGCGACAAAATAAAACCAATAAGGCAGCCGGGTATCTTTTCCCAAAATGCCCTCACTTTATGCCCCTGTTAAAAAACCTGATGTTCTTTAATGCAAACGGTATACATTCCTGGAAAAATTTTATTTACAGCTTAAAAACGGAACGGATATTGATAAAATGAAGGGAATCCAAATTTCTTTATGCTTATGAAAACACTTCCCTGTACCTGCTTTTTTCATTCTCCTTTAGAAATACTGTTTAAACCAGATGTGGTTTATCCCTCGATTGGAAAAATTTTGAAAGCCCGTATAAAAGCAATAAATATATTTCGGAGCATTAAAGATAATTTCTCCACGAAATGAAATATATATTTCCCCTTATAATCGCGATTTTGTCCTTAACTGGCTGTCACAAAAAACAAACCACTCCGGAATATGAGCAGGAAGTAATGCACGAAGTGTTCCCGGAACTGATAGACTCCTTATACCCTAAACCATATCCACATATCCCTCCGCCGCCTCCCATACCTGAAGCGGATTCGGCCCAAATTGCCGAAGCACTTACCAAATATAAAACATTCAAGGCCAAGCTAAAGTCAGGTACTATAAAACATATCGTCGCTATCATTGATTCCGCTTACACCCTTGAAGCAACGAACTCGACCGAACTTACCAAACACTTTGCAACGCTGAACTTAAGCCCCGATACTACGGACCTCTCTTCGGCATACAAAATTGATATCGACAAACTAAAGAATAACCGAAACCTTCTTTTTAAATACCGTTCCGAACTCCCGGAATATAATAAGTGGAAATCTACATCTCCTTTTATACCGAAAGAAATTATCGGGTTTTCCAGGATTCGGTTCGATACTACAAAATCTTATGGTGTTTTCCTTTGTGATCTATATTGCGGAAAATTATGTGCACAGGGAATGAGGGTCTTTATCCAAAAAGTAAGGGGCCGATGGGTTATTCACGGAACAGAAGTCATATATATTTCATGAAAAACATATGATTTTATTCAGAAACAATCCGATAAAAAAGTATTTTAGTTAAAAGAAAAGTCGAGCCGTATGAAAACATGCTACTTCATTTTGTTCTTTCTGGCCACAATATGTACCGGATTTTCCCAAACCAAAAATTTTATTGACCAGCCTTTTATAGAAACCATAGCCAAAGCAGACACTGCGGTAACCCCGGACAGGATTTATCTCCTCATCACCATCGCGGAAAACGACGCCAGGGGAAAACGGTCTGTGGAAGAGCTGGAAACAGAGATGACCGATAAACTGAAGTCTCTGGATATAAACCCGGAAACCCAACTCACTTTGTCCGACCTGTCCAGTGGTTTCAGCAATCATTTTCTCCGCAAACAGGATATCTACAAAACCAAAAACTATGAACTCCTGGTTTACGACGCACGTACCGCCGGCCTGGTTATTGTTGCCCTGGAAGAAACCGGGATATCCAATATTTCCCTCGGTAAGGTTGAATATTCCGAAATGGAATCGTTAAAACTCCAACTGAGAAGCAGTGCCGTAGAAAGGGCAAAATTACAGGCAGAAGCAATGACAAGGCCATTGGGACAATCTGTCGGAAAAGCCATTTTCATATCAGATACCAATACCAGGATCATTGATGTCCTTCAGGGACGCATAGTCGGAGTTCAATCAACCGGTCTCGAAATGCAAAGAACGGAGACAACATACACCCCGACCCCTATAGACTTCGGTAAGATCAGGGTAGAAAGCGAATTACAGGTTAAATTTGCACTGGATTAAAGATCTATAATGAAAAAATTAACCTGTATAACTGCCATTGGCTTCATCTTTTGCCTTGTTTTCCCGGCTTCCGGACAAAAGGTCGAAGACCGTTTTATCTTTTTCCTGCACAACCGCTTCCTCGAAACACACCACCCGGACGAAGCACACCCCGAATACGGCCGTACGGAATATGCCGAAATTGTAAATGAATTTAAAAACAACGGTTTCAGGGTGATCAGCGAAATACGACGGAGAAACGTAAACGCCCGGGACTATGCCCTGCAAGTCACCGGGCAGATCGACAGTCTGCTGAAAGAAGGTATCAACCCCAAACATATCACGGTCATCGGAACTTCCAAAGGCGGGTATATTGCCCAGTACATTTCCACTTTTATGCAAAATCCCGATCTGAACTTCGTTTTTATAGCCTGTTTCCGGGAAAGCGACATGCAAAACATCCCGGAAATCAGTTACTGCGGAAACATCCTCACCATTTATGAAAAGACCGACCCGTTCGGCGTATCCGCCATAAGACGAAAAGAGGCTTCACGTTGCGAAATTCCGTATTTCAGGGAAATCGAACTGAACACCGGGATGAAACACGGATTTTTGTTCAAACCCCTCAAAGCATGGATGAAACCCGCCATGCAATGGGCTAAAGGAAATTATGTCCCGGGTTAAAACAGAAATGACCACAATGAACCTGAAAAAGAACATTCTTCTATGTTTTTCCTGTATGGTGTTGCTGACTGCGTGTCAACCTTCCGAGAAAAACCGAATTACAGTGGCCACGGCGGCCAACATGCAGTTTGCCATGAAAGCCCTGGCCAAAGATTTTTCCGAAAAAACCGGGATTGCATGCGAACTGGTCATCGGTTCATCGGGCAAACTTACGGCACAGATCCGCGAAGGTGCTCCTTACGACGTTTTTGTAGCCGCCGATATGAAATATCCCGAGGCCGTATATCGCGACGGCCTGGCGTTGTTCCCCCCGAAAATTTATGCCCGCGGAAAGCTGGTGTTATGGGCTGCCGGAGAAATCACACCTTCCACAGACCGGCTCACTGCCCCGGAAACAACACATATTGCTTTGGCCAATCCCAAAAACGCCCCTTACGGAACGGCTGCTGTGGAGATACTGAAACATTACAGTCTTTGGAATAAGGTAAAAGACAAAGTGGTCTACGGGGAAAGTATTGCGCAAACCAATCACTTTATCACTTCCGGGGCCGCCGGGGTGGGTTTTACGGCCATGTCCGTGGTCTTGTCACCCGAAATGCAGGGCAAAGGAAAATGGGCGGAAATCGATCCGGAAAGCTATACTCCCATTGCCCAGGGTGTTGTTGTCATCCGGCGTGAAAATACCGATACCCTTAATGCAGAGCGGTTTTACGATTATCTTTTTTCACCGGAGGCCCGGGAGGTTCTGAAAGATTTCGGATATTTGGTAAATGAATAGTTTTTCGGGACATATCACCGATATTCGTACCAGCGACGCATTGTCCGTGGTAACGGTAAGTGTAGATACCGCTGTTACTTTTAAGGCCATTGTTATCGACAACCCCGAAACCGCACCTTACTTATCGGAAGGCCATGCCGTTCACGTACTGTTCAAAGAAACCGAAGTGGTGATCGCCACGGGAAAAGATCCTGCGGTAAGCCTGCAAAACCGGGTAAAAGGAACCATTTCGGCCATAGATAAAGGCCTGTTGCTAAGCAGGATCGTTATACATACTCCCATTGGCGAGCTCGTTTCGGTGATAAGCACCAATGCGGTCGATGCACTGGGATTAACGGAGAACAAAAACGTAATTGCCATGATAAAGTTAAACGAAGTAGCCCTGGCCCCGTAATGGAATGGGGACCGATCATATTGACGCTGAAACTCGCTGCGGTCACTACGGTAATCCTCTTTTGCCTGGCCATTCCCCTGGCCTATTGGCTTTCGCATACCAGGTCCGGGCTAAAGCCCATAGTGGAAACCCTGGTGAGTATGCCTCTCGTGCTCCCGCCCACCGTTCTGGGCTTTTACATGCTGCTGGCCTTCAGCCCCGGGAATGCCTTCGGAAACTGGCTCGACGAATGGCTGGGCATACGGCTGGTCTTTTCCTTTGCGGGACTGGTACTGGCTTCCGTTTTATACAGCCTGCCCTTTATGGTACACCCCATACAGTCCGGCTTGTCTTCCCTGCCCCGTTCACTGTCGGAAGCCGCCCGGGTGATGGGAAAATCGAAGTGGACAACCCTGCGGAAAGTGCTGCTGCCCAATATCCGGCCTTCACTGCTTACGGGCATTGTACTGACTTTTGCCCATACTATAGGTGAATTCGGGGTGGTACTGATGATAGGCGGCAATATTTCAGGGAAGACCAAAGTAGCTTCCATAGCCATCTATGATGAAGTAGAGGCCCTGAATTACGGGGCGGCCAACGGTTATTCCCTGGTGTTGCTGGCACTTTCCTTTATTACCCTGCTGGTGGTTTACCTCGTAAACGGCGGTTACTTAAAGCGTTTTTCCCTATGATCGAACTCAATATCCACAAAACACTGCAGGCTGCACAGGGCCCTATGCAATTGCACCTCGAATTTACGGTGGAAAAAGGACAACTGGTTACGCTTTACGGCGAATCGGGGGCCGGAAAAACCTCAACCCTGCAGATGCTCAGCGGCTTAATGCAACCCGATAACGGCCGGATTTCCGTAAACGGGACGACCTGGTTTGACAAAGGCCGTAACATCAACCTCAGACCGCAACGGCGAAACATCGGCTATGTATTCCAGGACTACGCACTTTTCCCCCATATGACCATACGGCGAAACCTGGAATTTGCCCTGGACAAAAAACAGGACAAAAATATTGTGGACGACCTGATAAACACCGTTGAACTCGGGGAACTGCAACACCGCAGACCCGACACCCTCTCCGGGGGGCAAAAACAACGGGTGGCGCTGGCCCGGGCCCTGGTCCGGCAACCGGGAGTATTACTGCTGGACGAACCGTTGTCTGCCCTGGACAACACTATGCGGCAAAAGTTACAGCAGCACATCCTGGAAGCACATCAAAAATACGGGCTGACCACCATTCTCATCAGCCATGATATCGGGGAGATACTGAAACTCTCGGACAAGGTTTACGAAATACAAAACGGGAACATTATACGGCAAGGAACGCCTTCCGATATGTTCGGACTGGGGAAAACCAGTGCCAAATTCCGCTTTACGGGCGAGGTAATCCGCATACAAAAGGAAGACGTGGTGTACGTGGTTACCATACGTATCGGCAACGATGTGGTAAAGGTAGTTGCGGACCCATCGGAAACCGACGGCTTACAGCCCGGCGATAAAGTTGCCGTAGCCTCAAAAGCCTTTAACCCCGTACTGCAAAAAATCTGATCTCTTTCCGGAAACCAAGCCATGAAATTGCGTTTTGGTTATCGGGTTATTAAGTGATTCGGTTACTTGGGCATCACGCATTAATTTAACGTAAACAACGGATAAGAAAAAAGGCTCCTCCTCTTGAGGGACAGGGGGTTTGAGATGTATAACGCTTAAGCATTATTCACGTTAATTTAATAATTCAGCAAAATTATAAAGTTTATAGAAACTAAAATTATCGTATTGGGATTACAGGAAACCATGCCCAAATGTTGTGGACCATGTAAAAAATATTCTAACCTGTTAATGTGAAAATAAAAAGGTGTTATACGTTGCAGGTTGCAAGTTAACATATCTGAAATCCACTTTACTCCACAACTTTGTATCTTGATCCATTGCAGGGGTTTAAACCAAAAGCTGAAACCAATAAAAAGCCACCCGGGAGACACCAAATGCTTCCCGGATGGCCGTACACATCAAAATTCACTTAAAACCAAACTATTATACGGTTTTTAGCCGTCCGGTTATTGAGTTATTACTTACCGGTGTGCCCAATAATTCAATAAATGATAATGACATATTTTTTTCCTGTGGTTCTTTACCTAATATCCCGGATTCTGTTCCAGGTTGGGGTTCACATCGATCTGTTCCTGCGGTATGGGCATCAGGTCCTTGCCTTCGGGGATATCGATCCCGAATTTATCCTGAATATAACCGGTGTGTTCCCCCGATCTCCGCAATACGAACCACAGGGAGAATTCACCTGCCAGTTCGTGGCGGTATTCGTTGAGTATATTGTCCATCATAGCACCGGCAGGTTCCGAAGTGAGGTTGGCGCGGTTTCTTACCTGCATCAGGTATTCCATCGCCCTCGCGTCATTTCCGGTACGGTGATAACATTCGGCCAGGCTTAAAAGTACCTGCCCGTACCGCAGGAAAATAAGGTTTTGTCCGCCGAAAATATTGGGCCCGGACCAGCCGTCCACTTTCGGGTTCCGCCATAATTTCACCCCGTAATAGCCTTCCCTGTTCGGGGCCCCGTCGGTTCCCAGCCAGGGTTCTTCTTCGGTGCCCAGTGTGTTGATCCCCCCGAAGTTCTCCTGTACGTTGGGATAGTCGGAAATATTGATCTCGGGATCGGGGTGCTCGTCCCCCGGACCTATCACGGTAGCGTATTTTCTTTCGTCACCTGCTTCGAACGAGTTATAAAGGGCCTCGGTAGGTACGGCATATCCCCCGCCGTTCCCTATTTCGTTAGGCATGGTAAACGACTGGATAAAGGTCACATTATCGTTCCTTCCCCAGCCCAGGTCACCGGATTCGTCATATAACTGGACTTCAAAAATAGATTCCTTCCCGTTCTGGTTGCTGTGCGCATGCACATTGAGAAAATCTTCTTCCAGGGTATAATGTCCTTCCAGGGCTTCATAGGCCGTTATGGCGTTCTCATATTCACCCAGCCACATATAGGCATTGCCGAGATAGGCATATGCAGCCCCTTTGGTGATACGCCCCGTATCTTCGGCAGCGTATTCCCAGGGCAGGTCGGGAATGGCGCTTTCCATATCCGCCACGATCTGCCTGAACACCTCTTCCTGGGTATTTCTGGGAGCCTTCGGGTCTTCTATTTGTTCGGCCGATTTCAATACGAGGGGTACCCCTCCGAAATCCGAAGCCAGCAACGTATAGAGCACCCCTCTTAAAGCCGTGGATTCGGCAATTAACCTGCGTCCGTAAGCTTCTTCTATTTTCCCGTCCCCGATCATCAGGTCGATATTGTAAATGGCATTATTGACCCGGCCGATCCCCTTGTAATTCTGTGTCCACATGGCATTCAGCGCCCCGAAGGTAACCGGGATCTGGAAAGTCTGGAAAAAGGTATCCGCACCGATGTTCAGAAAATCCTGGGCCAGAAAATTGGCCGGGTAAAATATGGCCTTGGTCAGGTATTCCACCGGACCGCCCTGAAACGTATCATAGACACTCGTCACTACGGCAGCGGCCGTTTCCGGATCGTCAAATACGATCTCACTGTTTATCCCGTCATATCTTTCATCCATAAGATGGTCGTCAGAACAGCCGCTCAAAGCAAATAACATTACGGCAGCCGTCATTTTCACTATATTGAGATTTTGTAGTTTCATCTGCTTAAAATTTTAGATTAACACCCACTGTAAACGTCCTTGCAGAAGGATAAGCCCCGAAATCCACACCCCTGGACTGTATGCCCCCGTTACCGTCTATATCGGCAACTTCACCGATCTCCGGGTCCAGTCCGCTGTACCCGGTAATGGTAAACAGGTTTTGTGCACTCAGGTATACCTTGGCGGTATTGAGCCCCAGGAAATCCAGTTTATCCATGGGAAAATTATAGGCCAGTTGAATATTCCGCAATCTCAGGTACGAACCGTCTTCCACAAAGTGATCGGAAACGCGGTTGTTCTTGTTCACGTCTTCCACCACCGCCCGTGCGTATTTATCGGAAGGATTTTCGGGCGTCCACCGGTTTTCGTAGTATTTCCTGCTGACATTGGAATAGGCATTTTCCAGGCCGTATCCGCCGGCAGTTTCCAGTTCGACCCTTACGAAATTCAGGATATCGTTTCCGTACGAACCGTAGAAAGACAAGCCGAGCTCAAAGTTCTTATACGACCCGTTAAAATTCAGTCCCCCGTAAAAATCGGGAAAAGGGGAACCGATGACTTCCCGGTCTTCGGCAGTGATCTGGTTATCCCCGTTCAGGTCCCGGAACCTCCGGTCGCCCGGTGCTACGGGGCTTGTTCCCGTAGATTCCTGGTAAACGCCGTCGGGAGCCGCCTGGTTAAGTGCATCGATTTCTTCCTGTGACTGGAAAATACCGTCGGCGCGATAGCCGTAGAACGTACCTACGTTCCCGCCTACGTACGACCGTGTGAAACCAAGCCAGTTATCCACGAAATCGGGCACGAAATTAGTCGGGAAACGTATAAAGTCCTGACTATCGGTCAACGCTGTAATTTCATTCTGTATGGTAGTAAAGTTTACAGATACATCCCATTTAAAATCGCCTTCGCTTTTCCTGTACCCGAGCAACAGTTCCAGTCCGCGGTTCACTACATTCCCCGCATTTACCGCCCTGCTATCAAAACCGTTCTGGGAAGGTATGGTCTCGTTCAGCAGGAAGTCCTTGGCCGATTTGTCGAAATAATCGGCCGTAAAATAGAGGCGCCTGTCGAGAAATTCCACATCCAGCCCGATGTTGGTCTGTACCTGTGATTCCCATACCAGGTTGGGATTGGCCAGCGTTTCCGGGGCAAGACCGGCTACGGGTCCTCCCCCGAAAATATAGCCTGAATCGTCATTAGAACTGCCGCCGGTATATGTGGTCAGATACTGGAAGGGGGATATGCCCTGACTGTTCCCGGTCTCCCCCCAGCTCGCACGGAGTTTCAGCAGGTCAAAGCCGGAATTCTCCATAAAGCTTTCCCTGTCGATATTCCAGCCTACGGCAACAGACGGGAAAGTTCCGTAAAGATTGTCTTCGGCAAACTTGTCGCCCACACCGTCCCGCCTTACGGTCCCGGTAATACTGTAGCGCCCTTTATAAGAATAGTTCACACGTGCAAACGTACTGGCAAAGGTAGAAGTCCCCCAGGTACCGGACCTTTCGGTGACCTCATCGGCTGCTGCCAGGTCCCTGATGGAGTTGTTGAGGAAGCCTCTTGCCGCTACATATACGTTTTTGTATTTATTTCGCTGGGTAGAGGCCCCGAGCAGGACTTCCAGGTGATGGTCTTCGTTAAAATTCTTCTTGTATTCCAGCAGACCTTCTGCAATATATTCGTTAGCGGTATTTTGATCTATGGTATAAAGTGCGGTCGGATTATTGTCATTGCTTCCGCGATCGTATTTGGGCTGGAATGACCACCCTGCGTAGTTCTGTGTCCTGAAGCCGAACTTCCCGGTAGCCTTGAAACCGTCCAGGAACGAATAGTCCACGGCAAAATTTCCCATCAGGTTATTCAGGCCGTTGTCATTGTCGTTCTGTTTGGCAGCGGCCAATACATTATTGCTGGTAGACAACAGGGAACTATCGGTAAAGGCCCCGTAATTCCCGTTACCGTCAAACGGTACGTTGGTCCCCGTCCAGTCGGACAGGTAGGGGGCATTGGTGTACAGCTTGGTAAACCCGTAATAGCCCTGAGACAGGTTCTGAAAAGTCTCGGAATAGGCGTATTTAAGGTCGCCCCGTACCGAAAGCTGATCGGATACCTTGTAATCTGCGTTTAATCCTACGTTATACCTTTTGTTGGAAGAACTGATGATGACCCCTTTTTCGTCGATCATCCCCACACTGAGCGCGGCACGGGCTTTCTCCCCGCCGCCGCGTATGCTGACGTTATGCCCCTGCCTGAACCCGGTACGGAACGCGTAGTCCTGCCAGTTTACATCGGTGAGGTTTTGCGGGTCTCTCCATTCGTCCAGTATGCCTTTTCCCTGCGATTCTCCCATTTGAAGGGCAAAACCGGCAAAGGTCCGTGCGTCGAGCATTTCTATTTCTTTGGGTTTGGCCTGTGTCCCCACCCAGGAATCTACGGAAATGCTTACCTTATCCTTTTCCCCGCGCTTCGTTTCGATAATCACCACCCCGGCATTGGCACGTACACCGTAGATCGCCGCGGCCGACGCATCTTTTAATACCGATATGGACTTGATATCGTTGACATTGAGAAAGGAAATGTCCTGCGTGGGAAAACCGTCCACTACGTATAGCGGCTGGTTATTACCGAAAGACCCTACACCGCGGATATTTACGGAAACAGAAGAACCCGGGCTCCCGGAATTCTGTGTAATCTGCACCCCGGCGGTCTTTCCCTGCAGGGCCTGGTCTACAGAGGTGGCCGGGAACTTCTCGATATCTTCGCTCGATACCGATCCCACCGCTCCGGTGAGGTCCCGTTTGGTAGAGCTCCCGTAAGCAATGACCACCACTTCGTCCAGGTTACTCACGGCATCTTTGAGCGTCATGTCAATAGTGGTCTGTGAACCGACGGCCACCGTACGGGTTTCCATGCCGATATAGCTGAACACCAGGCGGTCTTCGGGGGAAACGTCCTCTATCGTATAATTACCGTCAAAATCGGTAACCACTCCCCTGGACGTATTTTCCACCACTACGTTCACCCCCGGAAGGGGGGTACCGTTCGTATCGCTGACCGTACCGGTAATGGTCCCGGTCTGCGCGTGAGCCAGATGAATGGCAAACATGAATACGAGATACAAAGCAAATTTTAGTTTTGTCATATTTGTTGCGTGTTGGTTAAACAGTGCGTGTTGGTTAAACAGATTGATTAATAAAAAGCATGCCCTGCCCCGAATACATTAAGCATTTGGGAATCAACAAAAAGCAGGTTTTGTCTTTATGGGTTTTCGCTCCGGAAAATTCGGATGAGTCAAAAGTAAATAATAGCGAAAGAGGGATTTAATACTATTTTGTCAAAATATTGTATAATTTTTTTTCTTAATGTTAATTATCGGGGCTTCATATTTCAGCATAGCCAATATGAGGTGTCTTTAACATTTGGTTGGGGAGTCCCGGAGTTTAGGAGGACGTAAATAATGGATAAAAAAACTCCCCTTTTCATCCCGATTGTCCCGATATCCATCGGGATCAAGGGAGGAGCCTTTTAAAAATTTCAAACAAGGGTTGTAATTTTGAAATGCTTTTCATCCAGAAAGCTTGAACATTATTCACGTTAAGAGTTCCGGAGGGTATGTTTCTCAACGCTTAAAACCATAACGGGTAAGTGTTTTTATGGTCCCGGTGGCTCGGGATGGGGGATGGCAATCTTATCAGGCTGGTGGCATACCACTAATGCCATGCGCATAACCTGCCGGGAGACTGCAGCGCTTCACTACAATGACGGGTTAGAGGAGTTCCCTACACATCGCAGAGAAGCGTCTCCCGATAACCATCGGGAGCGAGGAATCCTTCGGTAAACTCAAGAACCACCGACCTAAGGGAGGTAAAGCCTGCCCTGAGCGGAGCCGAAGGGTGGCAATCTCATTGAGGCAAACAGCATATCCCAATGGTATGCTCATAACCCGCCAGGAGACCGCCACGCTACGCTCGCGGTGACGATCACCTTAACGTCATTGCTAATTTATGCGGTCGCCAAAATGTTAACTCTCGCAGTGACGCTATTTAATATGTTACTTCTTCGCGGGTAATGCTTTGCGGAAGATCGTAAATGCTTTTTACCCGTTCTTCCGTATTGGCGGTGTGCAGCCAGTCGGACCATACCATAAACCACGACCATTCCGGCTGTTTTTCCAGGATCTCCGGTTTGGGTAACTGCCCTACTTCGCCTAAAGCTATCGGTTTTCCGGCGGCGAGTTCCAGCAGGCTTTCATAGTCCTTCTGTTCATAATCGTAGTGATATACATCGGTGGCAAGAATATCCACATAATCGGGTCCGGGATAAAAGTCCCGGTAAGCAAAGGCTTCGTCGTAAGGAATATCCCTCGGCCCGTTGGCATTCCAGACCCAGATCAGGTTGTTCAGTTTATGATGATCGGTCAATCGCCGGTAAAGCATTTTCCAGAGTTTAACAAAACCGTCTTCCCCGGGCCTGTTGCCCCACCAGAACCACACGCCGTTCATTTCGTGATAGGGCCGCCACAACACGGGAATATGCCGTTCCTGTAATTTTTTAAGGGTCTTTGCAATAGTATCTACCTGTGCCTGCCAGCGTCGGTGCACTTCGGAACCGGGCGTGAACAGTTGTTGCCAGTCGTTTTCGCTCACGGGTTCCTGTACGCTCTCCGACCAACTGTAAGGCACATTGTCTACGGGCCGTCCCACATGCCACATCAGGGTGACGATCGCTCCCTTTTCATGCATTTTCACGGCTTCCCTTACCACACGTTCTCCGGGATTTCCCCTGTTATTCCAATAGAGGTCCGTACCCCATACCGCGGGATATTTACCGGTGATCTTTTGTGCGTCGTCATAAAACTCAGCCGGGTTTTCGTTATAGCTGTGTTGCCCCGTCAGGATCTTATCGCCGAGGGAATATATATAGTTCAACAGGTGTCGCGCTTCTTTGGTAGCCTTTTTGTTCACCGGTTGCTGTGCACAGACCGGGAATGCGATAAAAAGGATCAGGATAACAATGCGGTTCTTCATGATAAGATCTATTTTTCGGTATTGAGCAAATGATCGGCGGCGATCACGAGGAAAAGGTAATCGGTAGTCCCGCCGCCCAGTACGTACTCGGTCTGCTGCCAGAGGTAGGGCCATTCCAGCAGTTCGGGAAAATCGGGCCGGATAAGGGCCGTACCGGAACCTATGCCCCCGGGGATATAGGAGGCATCCCCGCGGTTGATCCCATAGGCCTGGGTGAGCGAGCGGGAGCCCACGCCGGAGGCAAAGGAAGAAGTGTTCACACCGGGATGTGCCCCCAGTACAAAGTTCAGCGCATTGAGCATGTATGTTTCCGGAAATATATCCGGAAAACCGGTATGGAAAAAATACTGTTTCATCCCGAAATTCTGAATGCCCCACCCGGCACCCCAGATATCGGGCTCGTAGGGCATGCCATAAGGTGTTTTCTGTCCCAGTTGTCTGACCTCCTTGTAATAGTCCGCTACGGCATCGTTTATTGCTTTTTTAAACTTTTGATCTTTGATCTCCGGGAGGACCATCCCTACAAGCCATCCCGTATCGGCGATATCCCCGCTTATCGCATCCCGGTTTGCGGTAAGGAAACGGGCGTATTTTTCTTTCCCGGTGGTTTTCAGCAATTCCACGGCAAGTTCCACTTTTTGTAAGGGGTTATCGGGAGTGGTGATCTCCCATATTTTTTCGGCAATTTCAATACAATCACCGGCAAGTTTATCATTATACCCGGGCATAACCCTTGCCGCCGTAGCCAGCGCAGCCGCGGTACTCAATTCGCGGGACGGATTGTTTTCGGTAAAGACCCAGCGGTCGTCCGGGGCTCCGGGCTGCCCGACCGGAACGGTTTTATCTTTCCCGGTAAAAGGTACATTGTCACTGTGGTTCAACGGATCGCCCAGTAAAACATATTGCCTTTTTTCGGGAACGATGATCCCCCGGTAAAAGCGCCCCAGCGATTTATACCCTCCGACAACGGACAACAGGCCGTGTTCTATTTGCTGCAGCATATCGGCCTTCCCGTCCGGTTGCAGCATTTCCACTGTTTTTGTCCGCTGGTCTATCGAGGTGTTGTCATAATCCGTTCCGAAAAGTTCGTAAATCCGCGAGAGCCCCTGTACCGTAGCGGCCTGCGATTCCACCCGGAGGTCGTAATCGCCCGCGTCGTGCCATCCGCCGGCATTCAGCCCGGGAACGGGTTCGCCCGGCTTAAAGGAAGTCAGGGTCTCCGGACCCTGGATATAGCCGTCAAAATGATTGTGGTTTACGGGAGCCATACGGGCATCGTCCAGGTGACAACGGCCGTGCCATACCTTGTAACGGTCGTTGATCCGCATATGGCACATTTGCACCGGGAGAAAATATTCCAATGTGGGTTGCCACACCTCCCTTTGATAAACTTCCCTGCTGATCTTGAAAGGCCGGGTCGTATACGCCCCGTATTTTACCATATACATGCCGGGAGTAGTGACCTCCGTAAAATCAAAACGACGGTAACGGAAACGCAAAAACCTTCCCCAGTCCTCCGGTTCATCTGACAGGACTTCCGTTACACCGCCATCCGGTTCAATACGCAAAAGGCTTGCTTTTCCGCGTGCCCGGTCGTGTTTGTCCTTTTCTATAACCGCCACCTTGGCCTGTGCCGGGTGGTAGCCTACCTGCGACACCTGTACCACGGGATCATAGGTATAGTTTTCCACGGCATGAGGGGTTACGAGCCATTCTATGGCATTTTTTGTTGCCCCGGCAGGTACCAGGGAGCGCACCACAAACCAGCCGTTGCTGTGCCTGGCCCTGCCGTCCAGCAATAACAGTTTATTGTCCTTCAGGTTGGTAATCGTAAGCCTTTGTTCCGGTACTTCGGGACATACTGTCAGGCTACGGCCTTCCGCGAGGGGTTTCATCCTGTACTCCCCCTCTTTGTTATAGTATCCCGGGCCGTTGGCCTGCCGGTTAAAAATCCCGAAATTATCGTCCATATAATACGATTTTCCGAAAAGAATACCCGGGAAAAGCTCTATGTTCATCCCCACTTTGCCTACCCATTCTTCCGGTAAGGGCTTATCGAGGTCCACAATGATCCTAAAGGATTTTCCCTGTGGTTTTACCTTCAGGGTATATGACATTTCGAGGTCGGGATAACTAATGGGGTTAAAACCCTTGCGGTCCTTGGCGGGATCGGGATATTGCATGCGAACACTTATAACGGAGTCTTTACGATTGATCTGTCGTTTCCCTACTTTGGGTACGGGCTGCCATTGCCCGGGAACGGGTTCCAGTCGCAGGTCGCCGTTGGTAGCTACCCGTATATCGTTCTGAATGATCCCCACGCCCCCCTGGTGGCTTTCCGGGTAAAAATCGTGGGCCAGCATTACGTTGGCACCTCTTCTTTCCAGGTACTCAAGGTCATTGATACGGAAAACGGTGTCTGTTGCCTGGCCGTAGACCCCGGTACCGAATGTAATTATGGCAATAAGAATACTACTGTAAAACTTCATGGGTACAATAATTTAGTGTAAAACTAAAACAAACCGTTCCGGCTATATCAATACTATTTTAACAAAATAAGATAGTATTTTTTCAGCATTGCGCATAATCGGAACGGGGTTTTTATATTTATCTCACAAAACTGACCATAATGACAAAGAAAATCATATTCCTGGCGCTGGTAATGTCCTTTGCCGACCTCCCTGCCCAGCGTTTTGACGACGGCCTGATCCGCGAATTCCGCAAAGCGGCAAAAGAAGACCTGCTGGACAAATGGTACCCGCTTGCCGCGGACAATGACGACGGGGGCTTTTACAGCGAGATCACCTATGATTTTAAAATAGGGGACCATCAGGACAAAATGATCGTTACCCAGTCCCGCCACATCTGGACCAATGCCCGGGCCTTTCTCCTGTACGGGGAAGACAAATACCTCGGGTATGCCGAACACGGCTTTCGCTTCCTGCGGGACAAAATGTGGGATAAGGGCAACGGCGGTTTCCACAACCTGGTGACCAAAACCGGAAAACCGATCCCTAAACCGGGTGAAGCCAAAACGGCTTATGGAAATGCTTTCGCCATCTATGCCCTGGCTGCCTATTACAAAGCTTCCCGTAACGAAGAAGCTCTCGAACTGGCCAAAAAGACGTTCCGGTGGCTGGAAAAACACAGTCACGACCCCGAATACAAAGGGTATTTCCAGCATATGGAAGCCAATGGCGACCGCATAGCACGAACGGCCGATACGCCCTCTGCCGCAGATACGGGTTACAAAGACCAGAACAGTACCATCCACCTGCTGGAAGCCTTTACCGAACTCTACACGGTATGGCCCGACGAACTGCTGCGGCAACGGCTCGAAGAATTATTATTGCTGGTACGGGATACCATTGTCAATGACGACAACTACATGAACCTGTTCTTCGAAAGGGACTGGACCCCGGTCTCCTTCAGAGACAGATCAAAAGAAACCATCGAAAAACATTATTACCTCGACCACGTATCGTTCGGTCACGACGTGGAAACCGCTTACCTGATGCTGGAAGCCTCCGACGCCCTGGGCCGTAAAGACCGGGAAAAAACACTGCATACAGGCAAAAACATGGTAGACCACGCCCTGGATAACGGCTGGGACAGTAAATCGGGCGGATTTTATGACGGGGGATATTACTTTAAAGGAACGAATGGTATAACCATTGTAAACCCGGATAAAAACTGGTGGTCACAGGCCGAAGGGCTCAATACGCTCCTCATTATGGACCGGCATTTCCCGGGGGATAAACGATCGTACGGGGAATACTTCCTTAAACTCTGGAAATACACCGGAACCTATATCACGGACTCCCGTAAGGGCGGATGGTATGAATGGGGACAGGACACGCGCCCCGAAACCCGCAAGGATCCGAAAGGGCACATCTGGAAGTCGACCTATCACAATTTCCGGGCACTGGCCAATTGTATCCGTATGCTTGAGGAATAATGAATGACGAATCCTTCGGCTATGCTCAGGAACCTCACCAAATATCGAATCACGAAGTTTTATCACCCGGTTTTGCATACTTCGGCATTCATAACCTATTGCATCCGTATACCGGAAGAAAAATAATTATTTTTACGGTGACAGATTACAATGAAAAATCCGGGAATAACGAATCCTTCGGCTATGCTCAGGAACCTCACCGAATATCGAATGATGAAATTTTAATAGCCATGTTTTACACACTTCGACATTCTGCGGTTCGGCATCCGGGATTCATCATTCATAACTTTAAGAAAACATGAAAAATTTTATCCCTGTATTTATTATAGCCCTGGCACTCGCCTCCTGTACGGAAAAGCCCGGCCTTGCGGTATATTCGCCGACAAACGAGGCATACTTCAGTAATTCGGGCAGACAGGAGGCCAAAGACAGCAGCCTGGTGCTTATCAGTGCCGCTTCGAGGATCGCCTTCCGGCCTTCAGCCGATACGCTTACCGTATTCTGCCGGAACGACCGGGAAGAACAGCACAGCTACCTGAGCCTGGCCATCAACAAAAAATACCGGGGACGTTTCAGGATTAACAGTGATACACTCAATCATATTGCCCTTTCCCTTTCGGAAAACGATACCCTGGTCGAATTGTACAAGGCTACCGAAGCGAGTACGGGCAACCTGCTCATCGAAGGTATAGCCACCCGGTCATTGCGCCCCGCACCGGAAAAACCGGACATAAGGATAGAGTTTATCGGGAATTCCATTACCTCCGGTTTCGGGAACGATACGGAAGAAATTCCCTGCGGGGAAGGAACGTGGTACGACCAGCACAACGCCTTTTATTCGTATGCCACCCTGGCGGCCAACCAACTGGATTGTGATTTTCTCCTGTCGTCCGTTTCCGGCTACGGTATGTACCGCAACTGGAACAGTGACGGCCCTACCCTTCCGGAAGTCTACGACAAGCTGTACCTGGACACCAATAACCCCAAATCCTTTACGCCGGAAATGTTCCGTCCGGACCTGGTGAGCATCTGCCTGGGCACCAACGATCTTTCTGACGGTGACGGTACTGCGGAACGAGCGGAATTCGACCCGGACCGGTTTACCGAAACCTATATCCGTTTCGTTACCCGTCTCGCGGCCACGCGCCCCGGAGCCAAGATCGCCCTGCTGGACAGCCCCATGGTCACCGGTGAAAAGTCCGTTATATTACAGGACTGCCTCAAACGCGTACAGCAGCATTTCGCAAAAAAAGGCCGAAAAATATACGTATTCAACTTTACACCTTTGGAAATCGGCGGATGCCTGGGCCATCCTTCCATTGCAAACGACCGGAACATGGCCTCGCAACTGTTACCGTTTTACCGCAATATCCTTAAAGACGTAAATAACGTGAATAATGGATAAGAAAAAAGGTTCCCCTACTTCGGCTTGTCGAAGTAGGGGTGTCCTGCTGTGCGGGACGGGAAGTTTGACCAGCCCAAGCCCCGGGAATTGCACCCAAACACTTATGTTTATACCATGGTTTGAAAAATCAACGTACTACAGGACTCCAAAACTCCCCAACTCCAGAACTCCCCGACTCACAAACCAAAAAAACATTCGTGTATCCGTGGCCCCCGTAAAAAAAGCACCGCTTATAAAACCCTTTTAATCCCGGAAAATTCTTCCCGGTACCGGGTGGGCGTACATTTTTTCAGTTTTTTGAACACCCGGTTAAAGTTGGCAATGTTGTTAAACCCGCAGGTATAGGCAATTTCCGCAATGCTGAGGTCTTTTTCTATAAGCCAGCGGGTGGCATAGCCTATCCGCGTTTCGTTAACATAGTCTATGAAGGTCTTTCCTGTCCTTTTTTTAATAAACCTGTTGAACGATACCGGGCTCATGTTCACCAGTTCCGCCATTTCGTTAAGGCCTATCTTCCGGCGGTAATTGTTATGCACATAATCGTAAACCTTTTTTATCTTGTCGCTGTTCTCGAAATTCTGAAAATCCGACGTGGCCGAAGACAACAGCTTCTGGTTCCTCGATATGGCCAGGTCGTGCAGTATGGAAATGAGCTCCAGGAAATAATCGATATTGTCTATCCGGGACAACTTCTTTATCCTCGGTGCGATCTCAAGTGTGACTTTTTCGGAAAACAGGATACCGTGTGCCGACCGTGCAAACATATCCCTTATGGGTTTCATAATACGCCGCTGCAACAGACTTTCGCTGAAAAGATTTTCGCTAAACTGTACAGTAACCTCCCTGATGTCCTTATTCCTGCAGTTGTGAAGCTCCCATCCGTGAATAAGGTTAGCCCCTACCATCACCAGTTCCAAATCGCCTATCTCCTCCATATGATCCCCTACGATCCTGCGCACCCCCTTTCCGTTGGAAATAAAATTGAATTCCAGTTCGGGATGAAAATGTACCGGGAAATCAAATTCATCCTTGACCCGGTCAAATACCAGGAAACTGTCTTCCGGCGACAGGGGGGTGATCTCCCTGTGAATGTCTTTGTAAAGAGGTTGCATCATACTTTTACTTCAGCTTCTGTAATATATCATATAAAAAATGACAAGATCATATCATTTTAAGAGTATATCTTACACTTACAAATCCAAATATAGGAAATCCACGGAGATAAACAGTTTTTCATCCTTGTAATAACACAACCATGGAAAAGTTATCTCCACATTTATAGGATTTTACCGATCGCCAGGCCAGTTTTAAATCAATACCCCATACTCAATAGCCAAAACATCACAAACCCCCTGAAATCTGTTTTATTATTAAAATTCAAGTGTACGGAATACTTATCCGCATAATAATAAGATCATATCGTACATATTAAAAACAAAGGAAAGAACACAACAAATACGATACGGACAAAGACCGAATCATCAACTGCCGCAAAATGTCCGCCTCGCCGAATTTCTTTATATTTACTACCCGTTACACAAGAATACCTGCTTCTCATGCCAGTAAAAACAAAACTTAAAAACGCGCTCCTGCTGCTCCCTGTCCTGGCCGGATCATTATGTATCTCCTGCAAGACCACCGGAAAACCATCCGGCGAAAAAGATAAAAAGCCAAACATCCTGTTTATCCTTTCGGACGACCATACCTCGCAGGCCTGGGGCATCTACGGCGGCCTGCTAAAAAACCATGTGAAAAACAATCACATCAAAGAACTCGCAGAAGAAGGTGCCGTACTGGACAATGCCTTTTGCACCAATTCCATCTGTTCTCCGAGCCGTGCAAGCATCCTTACGGGCCAGTACAGTCATATCAACCAGGTGTATACATTGAGGGAACCCTTGCCCGAAGGTCACCCCAATATTGCAAAGGCGCTTTCTGCCGGCGGTTATCAAACCGCCATTATCGGCAAATGGCACCTGGACAAACAGCCGGAAGGTTTTGACTATTTTAACGTGCTTCCCGGGCAGGGCAGGTACCGGAACCCCATATTTAAAACCAGGGAGACCTGGACCGACGGCGCAGACGGTTCCGAAGGAAAGGTACACAAGGGGTTTTCTACCGATGTTATTGCCGATCTGACCATAAAACACCTTCAAAAAAGGGATACGGCAAAACCCTTCTTTATGCTGTGCAGTTTTAAAGCTACCCACGAACCTTTTGACTATCCGGAACGATACAACACATTATACGAAGATGTTGAAATTCCCGAGCCTGCTTCACTGCTCGATTTCGGAAAGGGGAAAGGGGGACGTACCTTTAAAGGCCAGAAACTGGAAAACCTGGCTGCCCGATGGGAAGAAGCCACCAGGGACCCGGAAAATTTCTGGACCGATTATCCCGGACTGCCCTATCCCCTGGACGGACTGGACAGCGTACAGCGGAGGAAGAAAATATATCAGAAGCTGGTCAAGGACTTTATGCGAAGCGGTGCCGCCATAGACGACAACATCGGGAAAATACTGGATTACCTGGAAGCCGAAGGTATTGCAGACAACACCATTGTGATCTACACTGCCGACCAAGGGTATTTCCTTGGCGAACACGGTTTTTTTGACAAACGCCTCATCTACGAAGAATCCCTGCGGATGCCTTTTGTGATACGGTACCCCAAAGAAATTAGGGGCGGGACACGTATAGACGACATGATCCTGAACATTGACTTTGCCGCCCTGCTGGCCGATTATGCCGGAATGGAAAAGCCCGGCTTTATCCAGGGCCGAAGCTTCAGGGAAAACCTCAAAGGCAACACCCCGGAAGACTGGAGAGATGCCATGTATTACCGGTACTGGCTGCATCACCCCGACAGGCCGGCCCATTTCGGTATCAGGAATGAGCGGTATAAATTGGCCTTCTTCTACGGACAAGGCCTGGACAAATACGGATCTTCGAAAAAAAACACGGTACCGCAATGGGAATTTTACGACCTGGAAAAAGACCCCCGGGAACTGCATAACGTTATTGACAACCCGCAATATGCCCCCGTTATAGAAAAAATGAAAAACGAACTGAAAAAACTCCGGGATAAATACGGAGATCATGATGTGGATGATCCCGCAATGCAACCGGTACTCAAAGAACTCAGGTAAGCCCCGCTGAAGTATGACTGAAAAATCGCTTTTGAAAAAAACGTACGCCATTTTTATCATGGGCGTCTCCGGGTCGGGAAAGACCACGGTGGGTAAACTCCTGGCTGAAAAGATGCAAATCCCTTTCTTTGACGGTGACGATTACCATCCCGAAACCAACCGCCGGAAAATGGCTTCGGGCCGCCCGCTGAACGACGATGACCGCAGGGGATGGCTGGAAACCCTCAATAAACTGGCCCGTGAACAACTGCATTCGGCATCGTGTGTCATTGCCTGTTCCGCCCTGAAAATATCCTACCGCGACCTTCTTCAAAAAGACATCGCCGCGCATACGAAATTTGTGTTTTTAAAAGGGTCCTACGAACAGGTCATGGCACGAATGCTCGCCAGGGATGCCCATTTTATGCCTGCTTCCCTCCTTACCTCCCAGTTCGATACGCTCGAATATCCCACGGAGGCCCTGGTGGCAGATATCGCCAAAGAACCGGAACAGATCGTATCGGAAATTATGGAAACACTTACGCATAAAACGGAATTCGGACTCATAGGCCTCGGGGTTATGGGCAAAAGCCTGTGCCGCAATCTCGCCGGGCACGGTTTCCGGATCTCCATGTACAACCGCCATGTTCCCGGAAAGGAAGAACATGTGGCCTCAGGTTTCAAAAGCGGATTCCCCGAATTGGAAGATGCCCTTCCGTTTGACAAGCTGAAAGCCTTTGTCAATTCGCTCCAGGTTCCCCGGAAAATCATGTTGATGGTCCCTGCCGGCAAGCCCACTGACCATATCCTCGAAGAACTCCTCCCCCTGCTTTCGGAGAACGATGTAATTATAGACGGGGGAAATTCGCACTACACGGATACGGGAAGACGCGGGGAACTGCTTTCCCGTCACGGGATTTCCTTTGTAGGCTGCGGGGTTTCCGGCGGAGAAGAAGGCGCCCTGAACGGTCCTTCCCTGATGCCCGGCGGGGAAAAGGCGGCCTACCGTATTGTCCGCCCTTTCCTCGAGGCCATCGCAGCAAAGGACGGCAACGGGCAACCCTGCTGTACCTACATCGGCCCGGAAGGCAGCGGACATTTTGTAAAAATGGTCCACAACGGGATTGAATATGCCGAAATGCAACTCCTCGCCGAAGTGTACTTTAGCTTTAAGCACACGGGGAAAACCCCGGACCGGATAGCCGGTATCCTCGAATCCTGGAAAACAGCGGAAAACAGCTTCCTGCTGGAGATCACCGCGGACATCCTGCGAACCCGGGAAGGCGATCACTGGCTGATCGACCGCATACTCGACCAGGCGGGCAACAAGGGTACGGGCAACTGGACCACCATAGCTTCCGCACAACTCGGAATCCCGGCCACCATGATCGCTTCGTCGCTTTTTGCCCGTTATATCTCGGCTTTTAAAGCAGATCGCAAAGCGATGGAACGGGTTTACGGACAAGCATCCACCCCCCCGGAGACCGACGAAAAAACGGTATTTGAGGCCTATCGGGCCGCACGGCTTATCAACCACTACCAGGGATTCAGATTGATAAAGGAGGCTTCCGATACCTTCGGGTGGGACCTCAATCTCAGCGCACTGGCCCGTACCTGGACCAACGGCTGTATCATACGTTCCGCACTGATGGAACGGCTACCGGGTATTTTAAAATCGGGAGATAACATTCTGTTGCACCCGGAGATCGCCCCCTCCATCAAAACATGGCGATCTTCACTGGCCGGCTTTGTAGCTGCCTGCGTAAAAAGCGGGATTCCCGTACCGGTGTTCAGCGAAGCCGTAAATTTTTTCCACGGTTTTTCATCGGCACACCTGCCTGCCAGCCTCATACAGGCGCAGCGCGACTACTTCGGGGCCCATACCTACCGCCGCAATGACGACGGGGGCGAAAAAATTCACCATACCCACTGGAAAAAAACAAAAGGATCATGATCGAATATCGTTTACTGGCCGCCATTGCCCTCGGCATCTTTGTATTACTCTTCCTGATCCTGAAGGTAAAACTCCACGCTTTCCTGTCCCTGCTTATTGCAGCCATTACCGTCGGGATCGCCGCAGGCCTCGATGCCGCCGCTATTATGCAGACCGTACAGAACGGTATGGGCGGTACGCTGGGTTTTGTAGCTACGGTAGTCGGACTGGGGACCATGTTCGGGGCCATCCTCGAACATTCCGGGGGCGCCCGAAGGATCGCCGGGTTCCTCATGAAAAAATTCGGCGTGAAAAACGCCCCTGTAGCCATGGTGTTATCGGGTTTTACCGTAGCCATCCCCGTCTTTTTCGACGTGGCCTTTATTTTACTTATCCCCCTCATATATGCCCTGCAGAAACGCACGGGAAAATCCCTGTTGCTGTTTGCCATACCGCTGCTTTCCGGGCTGGCCGTGACCCATGCCTTTATCCCGCCTACCCCCGGGCCTATTGCCGTGGCCGATATTATCGGGGCCGACCTGGGATGGGTTATCGGTATCGGTTTTGTGGTGGGGGTCCCCACGGCCATTATCAGCGGGCTGCTCTTCGGAAAGTACATCGGCAAACGCATTTTTGTTCCCGCTCCCCTCCTGCCGGAAACGGAAGCGCCGGAAGACGACGGGTTCCCCCGTATAAGCACCGTTTTTGCGATTATCGCCGTTCCCATATTCCTTATCCTGATGAACACTTCTGTAAAGGGCGGGCTTATCCCGGTTGGGGAGAACTGGATCAGGCAGGCCGTGAACATTGCGGGACATCCTTTTACGGCGCTCATTATTGCCAACCTGCTGGCGTGGTATTTTCTCGGCATAGGCAAAGGGTTTACCCGGAAACAATTGCTCGATATTTCGGCGAGATCGATGGCCCCGGCGGGAAGCATTATCCTTATCACCGGGGCAGGCGGCGCTTTTAAACAGGTACTTATCGATACGGGATCGGGAGATATGATCGCACAATCCCTAGCCGGGATCGGTTTCCCGGTATTGCTGTTTGCCTTCCTGATCAGTGCTGCCGTACGTATCATACAGGGCTCGTCGACCGTAGCCATGATTACCGCTGCCGGACTGGTAGCCCCGCTCATAGAAGGTGCCTCGCTTTCGGGCTTTGAGCTGGCCTGTATTGTCATTGCCATCGCGTCGGGCGGTTCCATCATGTCGCATGTCAATGACAGCGGATTCTGGATGGTCAACCAGTTCCTCGGCCTTACGGAAAAGCAGACGTTCCGGTCGTGGACGGTAATGACCACCATTCTCGCCCTCTCGGGGTTCATATTCGTATCGGCCGTTTATTATCTTTTTTGACAACGGAGGCAGTATCTGCAACTTAAAAATCATTATCCCATGGTAAAATCGCCTGTTTTCATTATTTTTATAGTTCAGATGTGAGATGTGAGATGTGAGATGTGAGATGTGAGATGTGAGATGTGAGATGTGAGATGTGAGATGTGAGATGTGAGATGTGAGATGTGAGATGTGAGACTTAGGACGTAAGACCAGGCGATATCTCAGAGCATCCCGATCCAAACACCGGGTCATAAATCTCAAGTCGTGCGTCAAATTTTACAAATTTTGAGCGGGCCCGTAGAATTTAATCCTGTTTTGGGGGGCCTGGGTCATACATCCTGTAATCTTAAGTCTAATATCTCATGTCTAAAAATATTTTTGTCATATCGCTAACAACGTACCTGTTACGGAAGATTTATGACGGGAGCTTTTTTCCTGTTGTTCACAGATGTACCTAACCCAAATCGCATCGCCATGAAACTGTTTGAATTCAATGAAAACGAAGTCCTTACCCCGGAACTCATCGTTGACGACCTGAAAAAGATCGAAGGCATCATCGACAACCCGGACCTGGCCGCCTTGGCCCTCCCGGAAAACAGGGGGGCCGTGTCTTATACCGCAGACGGGAAACCGGTAAACAAAAGCGAACTCCGCGACCAGTTTATCGTTTTTCAACTGTCGGACAAACAGGACGGACCGGCGATCCTGGAATCCTCCGAAGTCACCTCTTCCATCGAGGGCTCAGAAGCAGAACCGGATGTGCTGGTCAACCTGGAAATGCAATCGTTCCATATCGGGAAGGATGTGGATGTCGATAAAAATACCAGGGCGACCATGCGGATCAACATCGGGAAGGACGAAAATTCTACCGACAAGTATTTCGATACCGCTTTCTGGAGCATTGCCGCCGGACTGGACCTCTATAACGAAGCCAAACAAAAACCGGCCGACCCGAAAGACCTGAAAGCCGATTTTAAGCAGGCTTTCGGCAACCGTCCCATAGAAATCCCGGGCGGACTGGCCAAAATGACCTTCGAGGTGGTTAAACACCGCGAACCGAGATGGTGGCAGCGTATCTTTAAGTTCCTGCAATCGGATACGGGAAAAACCCTGACCTCTACCATCGGTTTCCCCGCCATTACCCACAACGCCATTAACCTGCTGGATGAACTGTTGAACCGGCTGGACAAATCAGATCCCGAAGTTTTGTTTAAAAGCCGGCCGTTACGCCTCGCTTTATCCGAAAAGGCCAAACTGGACTATACCGGAGGCAGTGCACGTATTAAAATAGGCTCCCTGTCCCCCGGATTTTGTGTCCTGGCCCGCGGCAAGGATTTCAGGACCTTTGTCGACGCCGATGCCTTTTACTATCCCACCTACGGAAAACTGGTGCCCTCCGGAGTGACCAATGCCGACCTGGTAAGCGGTAATTATGACGATCCTTTTAAAAACGTAACCTATGCCATTTTCCGGATCGGGATGAAACAGCACAAACTGGACCCTACGTTTAATTACGGGTGATTTTTTGGTTCCGGAACCAACATTTTCGGGTTGGAACGAGTGTGACACTCGCACCAGCCGTACTTTTTTTATTTTTCTGAAGACGGCAACCTGCTTCGCAGCCATTTGACCTGGCCGTTGTGGTTGGACTCGTGTTCGCATACGTGGAACCATTTGCAGTAATTATTGGTAGGGCCCCACGGCCAGTCCTTATCCGCTTTCATGAGCCAGTCGTCATCCCTTTTGGCAAATTCGGCCAGGGAGTGTTCGCGCACTTCCTTTAGGGCGTCCAGGTAAAAGTCCAGCTCATGACCTTTTATGTTTTTTCTGGCCTCGTCTCCCAGTCCGGAAGCTATGCTCCATTTTTCCACATCTTCCTCCGGCCAGTCGCCCCATTTTCTTCCTTCAAAGGTATGCAACTGGTAGAACCTCTCGGTAGCGGCCAGGTGCATTAGCATGGCACCGATGCTGTTGGAGTTTTCATCGTGAATATAGTCCAGGTCTTCCACGCTCAGTCCCTTTACGGGATAGAGAATGGTATTGCGCATCCAGTTGAGCATGGATACGAGCGTACCTATTTGCGGGGAAAAGCCTGCTTTGGGTCCGATGATGTTAAGGTCATTTTCCGAGGTCGCGGGAGATACGGGATATCCCGGGGCTGCCCCGGCCAGGGTAAACATGCTTCCTGCTCCTACGGTGAAGAGGGAGGATTGTTTGATGAAATTTCTGCGGTTCAGGGTTTTCATTTTATTGCTTGTTTGAGTTTTATGTTTGTCGGATGTTCTGCTCGTATGGCCTTGCTTTTTGGATAAAAGTTACAAAAAATATGGTTTAAGCTTCGAAACATTGTTTTGGAGGCCCCTCAGAGACCTGTGCTGAGCACTTGCCGAAGTAGGGGCTTTTCATATTTTTTATCTGTCATTAGCGTGAACGGACTGCGAAGTCAGAGACATTCGCAGAACTGAAGCATACTTCGTAAAGCTGGAGCAAGGGCCTCCATTATACATTTCGCAGAGCAGGGTACTAACCCAATACTTTTGGCATGACAGAATTACAACTTTCATAATTCATCTTCTTTAGGTGGCCTGACTTGTTCTTTAAATCGAGAATCAATGGCACCAAATTTTTTAAAATTTTGACGGGCTTGATTAAGGCTCATTTCATTCGCACCACCTTCATATTCCGGATCATAGAATTGAACTCCATCATCTTCCCAAAAACAGACGGGACAAATTTGAAAGGTGTTATCCGGTTTATCATCCAAAGTATAATGTTCACAACATCGACATTGATACTTACCATGTTTATTTTGTTTAGTTTCCATAAAGCTGAACCTGTTTTAGGTAATAATCAAGCCCTTGTTTAGGACGGAAAAAAGTTTCAATATGTCCGTTAGGATGTGTGGTGAGAAACTCTCCAGTTCGAGAATTAAATCTGAATGTCCATCCTTGTTTAGATGTAAATCCTCTAATGTGTCCACCAACAGGGCTGTCTGCTAAATTAATTGCTCGTTTATAAAATGCTTGTCTAGAGATTGAACCCATCCGATTTACTTTTATAAATAGTCCCAAAAGCTCTATGTCTTTTAATTATGGAGGCTCCCTTCTGAGTCAATTTCCATAAGCCTGTTGTTTATAGTCTTCATAGCAATTCTTTATCACGTTCAACAAATAATGTCCAGGCGCTCCTTTCGATTTTAACCAATCTATTTTTGATTTATCAAGGGTGAATATTTTTTCAGATAGTTTCCCGGCCAGAGGATCACCTTTTGAAAACCTCCATGACCATTCATAGAGGAGATTTTTGGACTCTAAATTATAAGCTCTCTTCGTCATTTCACCAGCAAGCTCTAGCTTGTCTTCACCAAAGTACCAGTCTGCCAACTCTATGAAATACCCAATAAAGAAGAGATATTCAGCATCATTTGAGAACTTAGAATATGATTCCTCAAAATACTTCTTCAAAAATGAGGCCATTGTATCATGTTTATCTTCGGGATAATCCTCTTCGAGTAAAATATTAAGTAGAAGGTAAATCCCCCGGATATAGGCTTCTTTATCTGAAGGATTGTTCTCTATAACTTGCTGCATTAGATCAATTGCAGCAAGCCAATCCTTATCATTTTCTAATGTTTCCAAATATTTCTTCCAATCCATAAAAGCCTATTTAATGAACATTGTACCTATTTTAGGAATACCTTGATGTACGCTACCCCACAGCTCTGCGAAGTTTGCAACTTCGCAGCCTAAAACACCCTCGGTTCAATTAAAAAAACCTCAAACGCCTCTCTGAGACATATCCCGATTTTTCACATATCCCGTTTCATCTATTGCCGCAAAGATTTTGTAAATGATGAAGGCTTAAGCACATCAACAACCGGGTTCGCGGCCAGGGTGATCCCCTCCAAAACTCCCCTGCCATGGATATAATGACCAGCACTTGAATATATATAATCCCCGGCACGCTCTACAATCCCGGCTCTTACAGGATTTAAATGAATATAGTCTAACTTGGACCACAGGAATTATTCACTGTAAACCTCTTCAGGGTGATTACCATACTTCCAGAATTGATATGTTTTGTTCCTCGAATGCCTGCCGGCTGCCCTGGCAAACCGTTCCAGCATCCACTCTCTCCTGCTTTCCGGCCCGGTTTGTATTTTTTTCAGAATAGTTTTGGCTGTAAATTTCTTAAAGTCCCGGAGCAAACCCGGTAAATCCCCGGTTTCTGATTGTACGAGCATATGTAGATGGTTACTCATAATGACATATCCGAACAGTACCATGCCTTTATTTGCCATGCAAAACCGTAAGCTGTCCAGAATACAATCCTTATAAGCCTTTCTTGTAAAAACATCTATCCAGTCTACCACGGTCAGGGTGACAAAATGTGGTTTAGAGGCGTCTCGTATACTATATCCTTCCCGCATAATTCTGTTTTTCTGGATAAAAGTTACAAAAAATGTGGTTGAACGCTTCGAAACATTGTTTTAGAGGTCCCTCGGAGAGAGGCTTTACATATTTATCTGTCATTAACACGAGTAAGCTGCGAAATCGGAGACATTCGCAGAGCCTGTGGCTGGTACCATACCTCTGATGGTATGCGCATACCCACAGCTCTGTGAAGTTGGAGAGAAGCATATTTCGTAGAGCATGGATTCTACAATTATTCGGTTCGCATATATAATGCTTCCTCAAACTCTTTTATAGAATTCTTCTTTTTTAAGAATAGAGTGTCTTCTGTCCATTTTAATATAGTCATGTAGTCAGAAGCTCCTTTATTAAGTATATACTTATCTTCCAATCCGCTTTTTACTCTCCTCCTTTTAGCTTTATCATTCCGTATTCCTTTTGTTCATCACTGTTCTTTCGAACTGTTCCAAATAGTATTACTTCCTGACGGGAGAACATCCCGAACCATTAAACCTGAATCCCGTAAATCTTCCTGATATTGTTGTCTTTACCGGGAAAAGCACCTGGAAAACGCCCCCCTCCTTTCCGGGGATCGGACAGTACTACTGTTCATTTTACATTAATTTAAAATCGCCCGGCACATTTTTTTATTTCTTTGCGGAGTGAGTGATGAATCTGAAATAATCGGTACGTATGTAGAAAAGATCAAGGCTTCTGACGAGGAAGCCTTTAAAAACCTTTTCGAAAAGCTGTGGGAACCGCTATACGGCTATGCCTATTCATTGCTCGAAGACAAGGCATCGGCCAAGGATATGGTACAGGACGTCTGGATCGACTTCTGGGAAAGGCGCCATACCATTGAAAACAACAATATCAGGGGCTATCTGCACAAAGCCGTACGTTTCCGGGTATTCAAGGAACTGCGCGATTCCAGGCTGAAGAAGTCCCATCTCGAAGCCCTGCACCTGCTCTACGAAGATGAAACCGCAGATCAGGAAACCCTCTCGCCCGAGGAAACCCGGAAGATCATCGAAAACAAACTCTCCGTACTCCCCGCCAGATGCAAGGAGGTCTTTAAACTCAGCCGCCTGGGCGGACTTAAAAACAGGGAGATCGCAGAAAAACTGGGCATCTCGGAAAGCACCGTCGAAGGCCATATCACAACTGCCTTTAAACGGCTTAAAAAAATGACCGCCCTGCTGTTCTCCACCACCCTTGTGGCCCTGCTCCTGTATTTCTTCGGCTAGGGCCTGTTAACACTACGCATTCAAAAGATACTTCCTGGTCTGTTTCAAAGGACTCACGGAGACACCCGGGGTTTTACAAAGGATCACAACCGTCCTTACAAAATGTTAAAGTATTGTTAATTCCCAAACAAGAGCAGGGGAAAAACACAAACCCCGGTATAGATAGATAAACAAACGCATACGCATGACGGAAAAACAATTCAGAATATTGTTGGACAAGTTTCTGCGGGGAGAAGCCTCGCCCCGGGAAAAAGAACTCATCAGGAAGTTCGAAAAGCACTTCCTCGATAAAAACCTCGAAAAAACTTTTGCCGATACCGGTGAAAAAAGTCAGGTACAGCGGGATATCTATAAAAACATTAAAAAACGGGTATCGCCCGCTCACTTCCCCTGGATGCAGATGGCCGCCTCACTGATGGCATTTGTCAGCATCGGCTGTTTGCTGTTCTACTTTATTAACTCTCCCGCCGAAACAGAGATCAGCAACAGGCAATCCACACCCAAAGCCATTACCCTGCCGGACGGTTCTGTCGTTAAGCTTAACAAGAACAGCAGGCTTACCTATACGGAAGACTTCAATAAAGACAACAGGCATATCACTCTTTCCGGTGAAGCCTTTTTCAAGGTGGACAGGAACTCCGGGAAACCGTTTATCATAAAAACAGGCGAACTAAACACCAGGGTCGTAGGTACGCAATTCAACATCCGGGAAGAACAGAAACAGATCACCGTGACGGTCACCGAAGGCCTGGTAAAAGTCTATCACGAAAACGACACCCTGCAGCTTAAACCCGACCAGCAGGCCCGTTTCAATACCGCTTCCAAACAGCTACGGGGCAAGGAAGTAAAAGCCACGCTCTACTCCCTGTGGCAGAACAACAAGGTTGTTTTAAACCGCATAACGGTCGAAGACCTGTCTGTGGTATTGTGGGAACTCTATCGTGTAAAAACCGTCTTTAAAGACGAAGCCTCCAGGCAAACCCTGCTGTCTATTGCCTTTGAGCGCGAAGAAGCACTGGAACAGATCATCCGCAGGATCAACCTTATCAATGAAGTCAAACTAACAAAAAACCAAAACCATATGATCGAAGTAGAACAAACAGAATAGTACCGAAAACCAAAATGCGACCAACGATCAAAAAAATCCGTGTAAAAAATCTGTATGGAACCCAAGTAACAATTTTTTATTTATTATGAAATTAAAAACACTCAGGCACAAAGTATTGTGTACACTGGTCTTTCTATTGATGTTTTTGTCATCATATGCCGTCGGGCAAAACAACATAGAAACCACCAAAATAAGCATTGCCATCGAAGAAGCCACTTTGATGCAGATCTTCTCGGAGATCGGCAAAAACCTGGACATCAACTTTGCCTACGGGGAGTCTGTCATTAAAAACGCAGGCAAATACAACGCTGTTTTTAAAGACAGGACCGTAAAACACATACTGACCGAACTGGGTAAAAGAGCATCTTTCGGTTATGTGATCCAGGACGATAATATTGTCATCTCTGCCCGTACAACACCACAGGAAGCGACCGTTACCGGTACGGTCACCGATGAGACCGGGGTGCCCCTGCCCGGTGTAAATATCGTGGAAAAAGGAACTGCCAACGGCGTAAGCACCGATTTCGACGGCAACTATGCCATTACGACCGGCAATGCAGAAGCAGTCCTGGTATTTTCGTATATGGGATACCAGACCCGGGAAATCGCGGTAAACGGACAATCCGGGATCGATGTACAATTACAGCCCGATGCATCCAAACTGGAAGAAGTGGTTGTTGTGGGGTATGGCAGCCAGCAGCGCAAGGAAATTACCAGTGCCGTAACATCTGTCTCTGCAGAAGAATTTAACCGGGGAAATGTCAACGATGCCGCCAGCCTTATGCAGGGTAAGGTAGCAGGGCTCAGCATTTCCAGGGCCGGAAGCAACCCCAACCAGGGAAGTACCATCCGCCTGCGCGGCATCTCCACCCTGGGAGGCAATTCGTCCCCGCTGATCGTAGTGGACGGGGTTATCGGCGTTAACCTCAACGGGGTGGACCCGAATGATATTGAAAACATAGATGTGCTCAAAGATGCATCGGCCGCCGCCATTTACGGGTCGAGGGGAGCCAGCGGGGTGATCATCATCACCACCAAGAAAGGACGTGCCGGCGATACCAGCGTCAGCTACAACACCTATGTATCGTTTGAGGACGTTCCCGAATATCCCGATGTGATGAACGCCGATGAATTCCGCGACCTGGGTATCGGAACAGATCACGGCACCGAGACCAACTGGTTCGACGAGATCCTGCGCACGGCAGTCTCCCAGTCCCATAACCTGTCCCTGACCGGGGGGACGGAAAAGAGCAATTACCGCGCGTCGGTCAATTACCGGGATGTACAGGGCGTTGCCATAAAAAGCGGGTTCGAACGCCTCAATGCCCGCCTGAACCTCACCCAGAAGGCCCTGGACAATAAACTCACCCTCAGCCTGAACCTTACCGGGACCATACTGACTTCCGAAGGAGGATCCAGCAGTGTCTTCCGCCAGGCCATGATCTATAACCCTACGGCCCCCGTGCGTTCGGACGATCCCCAGTACGAACAATACGGCGGATATTTCCAGGAGACCCTGTACAATTACTTTAACCCGGTGGCCATGCTGGAACAAAATTCCAACGAGCGGCAAACCAATTTGCTCAATGTAAACATCCAGGGTGTGTACGAGCCTGTCGAAGGGCTTGAACTCCTGGCCCGGTACAGCCGGCAGCGCTACACGGCCGAAAAGGCCAGCTATACCTCCAAATTCAGCCTGGGTACGGGGATGAACCGCAACGGATACGCCACCCGGGACGAGGACAAATACAACAGCCAGCTGTTTGAGGCTACAGGGACCTATACAACCCATATCGCCGACCTGGAGATCAAGGGACTGCTGGGCTATTCCTACCAGAAATTCGTAGACAACGGGTTTAATGTCAATGCCGGGAATTTTCTTACCGATGCCTTTTCATACCACAATCTCGAAGCAGCCATGGACTTTGAGAACGGTATCGCCACGGCAGACAGTTACCAGACCTCGAGTACCATTATCGGGTTTTTCGGCCGGTTAAACCTCAACTACAACGACACCTATTTCCTCACCGCAAGCCTGCGCCGCGAAGGGTCTACCATGTTCGGTAAAGGCAACAAATGGGGGTATTTCCCCGCGGTAAGCGCCGGTGTGGACCTGACACGCCTCATCGATCTCCCGGAACAGATCAATACCCTGAAACTCCGCGGAAGCTACGGGGTTGCCGGGAATACGCCCGAGGAAAGTTATCTTAGCCTGCTGCGGCTCCAACGTACAGGAAACTTTTTCTATAACGGGCAATGGATACCCAGTTACGGACCTTCCTCCAATCCCAACCCCGACCTGCGGTGGGAGAAAAAGACCGAATTCGACATCGGGGTAGACTTTGCCTTACTGGACCACAGGCTCACCGGAACCGTCGATTATTACGAACGGAATACAAAAGACCTGATCTATCCGCTATCCGTCCCCGTTCCTCCCAATTTTGTCTCGCTCACTCAGCTCAATGTCGGAGAGATCAGCAGTAAAGGCCTGGAAGCCGCCTTTAACTATACATTGATGCAAAAAGACAAGATATTCTGGGACGTATCGGTCAACGGTGCCTATTTTATAGACAACACCCTGCTTTCCCTGAGCGGTGACGGAGGGCTCGACCTGGACGGGCGAAGGATCACTAGCCGCCTCGGACCTCCGGGACTCAACAATGTACCGGTGACTGTGGTCGAAGAAGGAAAAGAACTGGGCATCATATGGGGGCCCCGCTACCAGGGACTTACCGAAGACGGGAAATGGATCCTGGAAGACCTGGACGGAAACGGAGAGATCAATAACGAGGACGATACCGTGATCGGTAACGGTCTGCCCGACTTTCAACTCGGTCTGGGAAGCAGTCTCCGGGTAGGAGCCTTTGACCTGAACGTGTTCTTCCGCGGAACCTTCGGCCATGACATCGTCAATACGCCCCGCGTCTTTTACGAAAACAAAACGGGAGGCTCCTATAACGTACTGAAAACAAAATACTTTACCGAAGAGCTCAACGATGTCCCTACTTTCAGCGACTTCTATGTCGAAAAGGGGGATTACCTGATGCTCGACAATGCCACCGTAGGGTATACCGTTCCCCTGAACGAAAATTCCCTCCTGTCGAAACTCCGGGTATATGCTACGGGCGAAAACCTGTTTACCATTACGGGCTATACCGGGCAGGATCCGCAGGTACGCCAGGAAGAGGCTCTCGAAGCCGGTGTGGACGACCGGAATACCTGGTACCGCACCCGCACGTTCACCCTGGGACTCAATGTTCAATTCTAAAAGAAAACACCATGAATAAAAGAAATATGACCAAATGTTTTTTCGTTTCCCTGGCCGGGCTGGTACTGCTGGGATCCTGTACCAACCTGGACGAGGAAATATACAGCGAAGTGACCCCCGATAATTTCTACAACACAGACGAGGAATTCGTTTCTGCACTGGGTGAGGCCTACCAGCGGCTGGACTGGTGGGTAGACCACAACCGTTTACTGGCTTTGCAGGAAGTCACTACCGATGCCATGGTGGTCCCCACAAGGGGCACCGACTGGGACGACGGGGGACGCCTCAGAAGGCTCCACCGCCATCAATGGGATTATAACGAGCCCCGCCTGGATCATACCTGGACCTACCTCTACCAGGGCATCAGTACGGCAAACCGCCTGCTCTACCAGTTTGAACAACTCGGCATGGAGAATATAGACCAATATACGGCCGAGTTACGGGGATTAAGAGCCCTGTTTTACTGGCAGCTGCTCGACGTTTTCGGAAACGTACCCCTGGTCACCGAATTCGATGTTCCGGCAGGCTACAGCCCGGAAAACAACAGCCGCTCCGAGATCTTTGCCTTCATAGAATCGGAATGCCTCGACATTCAGCAAAGCCTGAGCCGCGAAGTAGGCGGCAGCTTTTACGGAAGGGTCAATTATTACACCGTTAAAGCCCTGCTGGCCAAACTGTACCTGAATGCCGAAGTCTATACGGGCACTTCCATGTGGGCCAAAGCCGAGGCTGCATGCGATGCCATTATCGATGACGGCAAATACAGCCTGGCCGGTAATTATTACGACAATTTTATCACCGGGAACCAGGGCAGCCCCGAATTTATCTTTGCCATTCCCTATGACGGTGTCTTCTTTAAAGGCTTTAAATATCACCGCATCAGCCTGCACTACGAGAGCCAGAAAACCTATAACCTCACCGTTCAGCCCTGGAACGGTTTTACCACGCTCGAAGCTTTTTACAATTCGTATTCGGATAACGATATCAGGAAGAATAATTTCCTCGTAGGCCCCCAGTACAGCAGTTCCGGGGAAAGGCTTATCGATAATGCGGCAGATGCCAATGACCCGGACGGCCCTCCCATCACCTTTACGCCGGAGATCAATGAACTCGGCCCCAATGCCCTTCGGCAGGCCGGGGCACGCATCGGGAAATGGGAGATCGCCATGGGGACCATGACCGACCTGGATAACGATTTTCCCGTATTCCGCTATGCAGATATCCTCCTGATGAAAGCCGAAGCCCGCTTCCGTCAGGGAGAGACCGGAGGAGAAGCCCTCGATCTTGTGAACCGCATCCGGATAAGGGCCGGCCTGGAAAACGACCTCTTTACCGAACTGACCCCGGAAAACCTCCTGGCCGAACGCGGACGCGAACTGTTTGCAGAACTGCACCGCAGAACAGACCTGATCCGTTTTGGCCGCTTCGGGGATGCCTGGTGGGAAAAAGAAGCCACATCCAGTGAGCATTTAAACCTCTTCCCCATTCCCCGCCCGCAACTCGATGCCAATTCAAACCTGAAGCAAAATCCGGGTTATTAGGTTGACCCGGCAAGAAAATGAACAGTAAAAGTGGTGGTTGAGTATTCCGGCTCCGCCGAAATGTATCGAAACCACCACTTTTGGATTTTAATAAGATATAGCGGTCAACTTCACTTTTACTTTTACCTCTCACCAACCCCGTCACGTATACCTGAAATCTCCAATTAGCATATGGGCCTTTCCAGGTAGGAGCTTATGTGCGCGCGTATAATTCCTTTAGTAGCCCCATAAATGATTTTTAACCGTTTTCGGAGATATCTTAAGTTTCCAGACTATTTCCTTATTGCTTTTGCCCTCGTTCTGCGAAAGCATATATATGGTCCTTTTCTTTGGGGGAAGCTTCTTTATAATATGGTCTATGGCCGATTGAAACTCCCGTTGCAGTAAATGAGTTTCCGTTTCGTCAGATACCTGGCAGGATATCTCCTCCCATAACTGCTCCTTCTTGGTCCATCTCACAACATCGCGCATATGGTTATAGGCCAGGTTACGGGCTATGGTGAATATATAAGTGCTGAACGTCTGTGGAATGATGCCTTCCCTTTTTTCCCACTGCTCAGTGAAGTTTGCCTAAAACACCTTCGGTTCAATTAAAAAAACCTCAAACGCCTCTCCGAGGCATATTCCGATTTTTCACATATCCCGCTCCATCTATTGCCACAAAGATACCGCTCTGCGAAATCAAAGACATTTGCAGAGCACTCAACACTTCGTAGAGCTGGGATATCCCGGGGCTGCCCCGGCCAGGGTAAACATGCTTCCTGCTCCTACAGTGAAGAGGGAGGATTGTTTGATGAAATTTCTGCGGTTCAGGGTTTTCATTTTATTGCTTGTTTGAGTTTTATGTTTGTCGGATGTTCTGCTCGTATGGCCTTGCTTTTCGGATAAAAGTTACAAAAAATATGGTTTAAGCTTCGAAACATTGTTTTGGAGGCCCCTCAGAGACCTGTGCTGAGCACTTGCCGAAGTAGGGGCTTTTCATATTTTTTATCTGTCATTAACGTGAACGGACTGCGAAGTCGGAGACATTCGCAGAGCCTGCAACACTTCGTAGAGCAGGGGATTCCTTGCGTACTCGTCGTCCTAGCAGCATCACCTACATTCAATAGCAAATTTTGATTATTAACCCCAACTTGCCTTTCTGGTATGACCCGATTTGACCCATAATCACTTATACCTACGACCCCAATTGAACTTTCAATTTCGTCATGGATGTAAGTTTCTGAACAACTAATATGATGAGTTTGATCAGGATTGATTGGACTTGCAGATGCAGGCATAAAGACAATCTGAAAAAACGCAAAAAAAATGAAACACACTTTCAACAGCCAATTCATTTTCTGTTTGAGTAGATGTTTCATTTACTCAGTGATTTCATCATTAGTTAAAAATGAAAAATGAACTCTATTTGAATAACCTGCAAGGAATGACATCTCTTGCTCTGTCAGATCAAGGCCTATTCCCGAGTTATCCGTCTCAATCCAGACCGTAAAAGTGAGTTCAAGATTTTGATCATCTTTCAAGTTCTTTAGCACTTCCATTTTGTTTTCAAGTTGGGATCTTAAATATTCCAAATGAGGAGATATGCTTTCTTCTTCAGATAGAAGCGTTTTAGAACTAATTGCCCACAAATTATACGGTTTAGTAATCAAGGAGCCTGAATGCTTTGATACACTTTTATCTCCCTTTTTGAAAAGGTGGCTAGGTAAAATCCTAAGCATTTCAGTGAGTTCTTCGGGAGTTACACTATCGGATGTTATTGTAAACTCACAATATGATTTAGAAATAAAATTATCTGATTGCATAGCTCGAGACATTCGCAGAGCCTGCAACACTTCGTAGAGCAGGGCATGCTGAAACAGGTATGATACTATATTGAAAAATAAAAAGGCTAACAAGAATGAAAAACGATCTTAAAAACCAGCCAATTCGATATTTGACAAACTCTTTCATTGCTAATCAGATGCTTTCACTGCCTTCAGGTCTTCATAAGTACCTTCCAGAGTCCCTAACACATATTTTCCTAAAAGTCCTTTGCTTTTAAGCCAATCTAATTTTGAAACTTCATTAAATAATAGTTGCTCAGATAGTTGTAATTTTAAATCAGTATTTTTTTCTGGACGTTGATCTATTCGAGAATAATATCCCCACTTATATAAAGTATTATTGGGCTCAATACTCATAGCATTTTCCAACATTGAAGTAGCTGGATCAACGCTTTCCATGCCAAAATACCATTCCCCCACATATGCCATAATTCCCGAAAAGAATAAAAATTCAGCATTGTTAGAAAATTTCTGATTGGACTTATCGAAAATTTCTTTAAGTTTTTCAGCAGCCAGGTCATGCTCTTCTTGGCTATACTGCCCTTCAACCAATAAATCAAGAAGCAAAAACATTGCTCTTAAATATACGGAAGGTTCATTTTCATTAATATTACTTGCCAATTGAATGGCCGATTTCCAATCATTCATTTGTTCAATTAACGTCATATTATTTTCCCAATACATTTGACTTAAGTTTAAGGGATGAATATTGAATTAATAATCCACAGCTCTGCGAAGTTTGCAACTTCGCAGCCTAAAACACCCTCGGTTCAATTAAAAAAACCTCAAACGCCTCTCTGAGACATATCCCGATTTTTCACATATCCCGTTTCATCTATTGCCGCAAAGATTTTGTAAATGATGAAGGCTTAAGCACATCAACAACCGGATTCGCGGCCAGGGTGATCCCCTCTAAAACTCCCCTGCCATGGATATAATGACCAGCACTGGAATATAAATAATCGCCGGCACGCTCTACAATCCCGGCTCTTACAGGATTTAAATGGATATAGTCTAATTTAGACCACAGGAATTTTTCACTGTAAACCTCTTCAGGGTGGTTCCCGTACTTCCAGAATTGATATGTTTTGTTCCTCGAATGCCTGCCGGCTGCCCTGGCAAACCGTTCCAGCATCCACTCTCTCCTGCTTTCCGGCCCGGTTTGTATTTTTTTCAGAATAGTTTTGGCTGTAAATTTCTTAAAGTCCCGGAGCAAACCCGGTAAATCCCCGGTTTCTGATTGTACGAGCATATGTAGATGGTTACTCATAATGACATATCCGAACAGTACCATGCCTTTATTTGCCATGCAAAACCGTAAGCTGTCCAGAATACAATCCTTATAAGCCTTTCTTGTAAAAACATCTATCCAGTCTACCACGGTCAGGGTGACAAAATGTGGTTTAGAGGCGTCTCGTATACTATATCCTTCCCGCATAATTCTGTTTTTCTGGATAAAAGTTACAAAAAATGTGGTTGAACGCTTCGAAACATTGTTTTAGAGGTCCCTCGGAGAGGGGCTTTACATATTTATCTGTCATTAACGTGAGTAGGCTGCGAAGACATTCGAAGAGCTTGCAACACTTCGTAGAGCGGGTACAGTGCCTTCATCTTAAAGAAGCTGCCTTGAAAATGGCTCTGTCAATCCTTGTATTCTAACCCGCCCCATCCGTAACTTCCTGACTCATCAACTCCAAAACCAAACAACCTACGCATACAAACCCGGCCCCAACTCCCCTACCACACAAAGTAAATTGTGAATTTCCGTAAGGGATTAGGTTAAATGTTCAGTTCTTTTACACCTTATCTATTGCCAAACTTAATGGAATTATAATAAAAATAAACACCGGAGATTTACAAATACAGGCCACAAACTTTTGTTATTTATCTTATTTTTATTTAATATTACCAAACAAAAACTGTATTTTATACATTTTTAATGCATAGATAACATAGGGTTATTCCCTTTTGAAAAAAGAAGAAGTACCTTTTATGCTGTAAAAACAAAAGCCAATGAAGTAAAAATTACTTCTTTCCCCCTATAACCCCTGACCGGACAACAGTCAGGATACATTTTTCACTCCCCCCTAAAAACAGAAGGCCGTCCTGTCCCGGGAACCGGCATGGATGCGTACAACCTGTCAATATTGACTTTGAACATATAATTGTAAAAACTTAACACCAATGAAAGGAACAATACTTCTTTTTTTAATGATCCCTCTTGTCTTTTATGCCCAGACCAACACCTTTCCCGCATCCGGGAATGTGGGGATAGGGACGACAAACCCCGTATCAAAACTAGAGGTAAACGGGGATATCTCCCTGACCCGAACCAGAAAAATCAAATTCCTGGAGACCATTAACGGAGAGGACCGGGCATATATACGTTCGACCTACGGACAAAACGGGGAGGATTATAATTCCCTGGTGTTTGCCGTGAGAACGGGAGAAGAAAGTATGATGATAAAAAGTAACGGTAATGTAGGCGTTGGTACAATGCATCCGGATTCCAAACTTGCAGTAAACGGTATAGTACACAGCAAAGAAGTTAAAGTAGACCTCAATGACTGGAGCGATTTCGTATTTAAAAAGGGTTACAACCTCCCTGTGCTGGAAGAAGTAGAACAGCACATTAAAGAAAAAGGACATTTAAAAGATATCCCCAGTGCCAAGGAAGTAGCAAAAAACGGGATCTTTCTGGGAGAAATGGATGCCAGGTTACTACAGAAAATTGAGGAACTGACGCTATACATCATAAAACAGGATAAACAAATAAAAAAGTTAAAGGAAGAAAATACCAGGATAAGTGTCCTGGAAGAAAAACTCGACAAACTATTACGCAAGTGATAAACCAGGAGTTACAATCAATAAAAACAGCTTAGCATGAAATTACAACTACTTTTTTTAATCAGCGGTATGCTGTGTTTCGGAATGGAAACTCACGCACAGGAATATACCGGGATCTTCAAGACAGTATCGGGGGAATACGGACTATCACCATTTTACCAGGGATAATTCCGCCGGGGCCGCTGTATATATAAACCAGGTGGGGAGCGGTCCTGTTTTACGTTTATCCAGCGGTATAGCTACGGCCAACAAGAATGTTGTTTTTACGGTGGAAAACAACGGGAACGTGGGCATAGGTACGACTGCTCCTGACGGAAAGCTTCATGTTTCATCGGGAACAGACGGAGATGCCATATTCCTGTTGGAAGCAGACAAAGACAATAGCAATGAAGCAGATAATCCTTTGATCCAATTACGGCAGGACGGGGATATTATTGGTGTAAATATGGGGTTTTCAGAAAATTTCGGCGAGAACATATTCGGTATCGGAACGAGAAACACCAACACCTACGGTGAAAAATGGGACAACTTTGTCATTAATACGACCAATGGGAATGTGGGGATTGGTACAGCCTCCCCCGACGCCAAACTTGCTGTAAACGGTATCGTACATAGTAAAGAAGTTAAAGTAGACCTGAACGGCTGGAGCGATTTTGTATTTAAAAAGGAGTACAACCTCCCTACGCTGGAAGAGGTTGAACAGCACATTAAAGAAAAAGGGCATTTAAAAGATATCCCCGGTGCAGAAGAGGTCAGAGAAAACGGTATTTACCTGGGGGAGATGGATGCCAAATTGTTGCAGAAAATAGAGGAACTTACACTATACGTGATCGAACTAAAGAAGGAAAACCGGCAAATGCGCAGGGAAATAGACGAACTCAAAAAACAGTAAAATGAAGGAAATATTCACAAAATCAATACAACGGAAATATGTCCCTTCCCCCCGGGGGAGGGCCAGGCTGGGGATTTTATCCCTGATGCTCCCTTTTGCTTTTTACGCCCAGACCAATACTTTCCCCGCATCCGGGAAGGTTGGAATAGGGACTACTTCCCCGGAAGCAAAATTAGAGGTACACAATACCGGGACCATCGGAGCAAAATGGAATCCCGCAAACAGTTATTTGACCATAAAGGACAACAACAATGCTTTGATTATAGATCCTAATGAACTTTACAGTTCTCAAACCATGCGTATAGGGACGGCAAACGGGGATATAAAGTTCGGAAGTGTCAATGAAACCGGGGCCGTGGATAAGATGGTTATAAAAGGGGACGGCAATGTCGGAGTAGGAACATTGGCACCCGTAGCAAAACTGGAAGTAAAAGGACAGGGGACTTTGGCCTCTTCCTGGGAACCTGCAAAAAGTTACTTTACTATTACCGACGGGAATAGTTCCTTAATAGCAGATTCGAATGAGATTTACAGTTCCGGCACTTTACATGTAGGTTCTGCCGGTGGGGATGTAGTAAAGTTTCGTATGATCGGAGATAATGGCCCGGAAGAAAAAATGATCATAAAAGGAAACGGTAACGTAGGGATTGGAACCACCGTTCCGGATGCTAAATTGGCAGTGAACGGAGTCGTACACAGTAAAGAGGTTAAAGTAGACCTGAACGGCTGGAGTGATTTTGTTTTTAAAGAAGGATATCATCTGCCGACTCTTACGGAAGTAGAGCAGCATATTAAAGAAAAAGGGCATTTAAAAGACATTCCCAATACCAAAGAGGTTAAGGAAAACGGTATTCATTTGGGAGAGATGAATGCTAAGCTTTTGCAAAAAATTGAAGAATTGATGCTGTACACTATAGAACAGGAAAAACGAATTAAAAAACTGGAAACCGAACTGGCCAACCTTAAACAATCTGAAAAATGAAAAAACTTTTACTTTTATTATTTGCATTCCCTCTTACATTTTACGGACAAACGGTAACGGATATCGCTCCCGGAAATCATGTGTCCATTAATATACCGGCTACGGGGCATACTTCATATATGCGTGCCGTGATCTTATTACATGCCATCTATGACGGAGAATTGATTTCCAAGAATTACGCCGTGGGAACTTTGGTTGCCCTGCGAGGATCAGGGCATGACCGTACAAATGTGGCACATATTAATACCAGTACTGGTTATACCTCTACACACGGAAGCGTAACTTCCGTAAATAATTATAATGGTTCTTATGCAACAGAGCAATGGAAGCTGAAAAAAGTGAGGTATAATGGCGTGTTATATCTTGCCCTTGAGGTCCCCTACAGGAATTACCAGCACAATTCCGGGTTTCGGTTCACAGGTTGGGCCAAAACTACGGCTCCGGAACAGATGAAACTGGTCTCTTATTACCACACCCAACAAAACGAGGTACTTCACGAAGAGGTTTATAACAGCCTGGAAGATTTTACACCGAACAACGCAGCATATCACCACTATTCAAAATCCGTTTTTTCCGGTAAAGTAGGTATAGGGACCGATCTTCCGGATGCCAAATTAACGGTTAACGGAGATATCCATACGAAAGAAGTCAAAGTGGACCTGAACGGTGCAGTAGCGCCGGATTATGTATTTAAGGAGGGCTATGAGCTGCGTTCCCTAGAAGAAGTACAGGCTCATATTCAGGAAAAGGGGCACTTGCCGGGAATTCCTTCGGCTAAGGAGATGGGAGAAGAGGGGATTAACCTTAAAGAAATGAATCTTAAGCTCCTGGAAAAGGTGGAGGAATTGACGTTATATGTCATTTCTCTGAAAGAGGAAGTAGCCCGCTTAAAACAAGAGTAATTCTTTTCTAATTGTTTTGCTAAACGGAAATAAACATTTTTACTAAAAATATTAACGTACTCGGACATGAGAAAAATTTTATACTTATGTATGGTAATGACTTCCAATCTTATTTTAGGACAGTCATACGAATTGCCTGAAATTATCCCCCCCTCACCAGAGTCTCAAAAATTTATTGAGTTTATTGATTTTCCTAATCAATTGTCTTTGGGTATTCCAAACATGAATATTCCTGTTTATAATGTGAAGTATAAAGATATAAGCTTTCCTATCTCTTTGTCATATAGTTATTCCGGTCTTAAACCCAATGAGGATGTTAGCGGATTTGTAGGCCTGGGGTGGTCGTTAAATGCTTTTGGCCTTATTGCAAGGTCAATAAATGATAAAGCTGATGAGAAATTTTGGAACTTTAATATTCCTTTGGAAGCCGACATTTCGAGTAATAACAATAATTTAGAGCAGGATGATGATGCCTTGGTCCTGGATCAAATAGCACTGGGACATAAGGATGCATCTCTTGATTTGTTTTCTTTTGTCTTGCCGAACGGAAAATCGGGCAAATTTGTTTTTGGAAGAAACCAGCAGTTAAGTGAATTTTTAAAGCCAAAATTACTGCCTTATCAGCCTGTCAAAATTATTCCCGCTTTTAGTGATAATGAATTTCAGTATTTTGATATCCTGGATGAATCGGGGGTTTTGTACAGGTTTGGAAAATCTTTGAACGAAACCGAGTCTGCATACGAAAATTATTCAAATATTTCGTCTCCCGATTTCCCTTCCGGTAAGACATCATGGATGTTGATGGAAATAGTATCTGAAAACAAAAGAGACACCATCCATTTTAATTATGAAGATGTCATTTCCGATGCCGGTGGATCAAAATATTTTAAAAATCACAATGTTCATTTCAGTAAGTCCGTAACATCAGTAGGTGGGGCTCATACTATAAGTAGCACGGTAAATCACAACGTTTATTATTACACCAAAAAGAGGATTAAAAGCATAGCGTTTAAATCCGGTTATATACAATTCAATTATTTAAATGATTATCCGGAATGTTTATTAAAGAACATAAAAATATATCAGAAAGACAATACTAATCCTATTCGGACGATCAGATTTGATCTTTCAAAATTTACGAATGTTAATGCTGGTCGTAAGAACTGGTATAAATTAGATAAGCTTAGTTTTTTAGACTCTGGGAATACAGAAATATCCAGATATAGTTTTGAATATGAAAATGGACAATTTCCACCAATTAGAGATGAACCTTTTAATAGTAATGCGCAAAATAGTTTCTATATAGATTATTGGGGGTATTATAATGGGAAAAGCAATGTGAATCTGCTACCCGATCTTTTTTGGGCTCCGTATAGCGGCGCTAATATCTTTGGAGATGCCGACAGGTCTTCGGATTATAATTACGCGAAGACAGGAGCATTAAAAAAAGTTGTTTTTCCTTCCGGGGGAGAACGTATATTTGAATATGAAGGAAATGACGATTATACGGCAGGAATTCGGGTAAAATCCATCATTAATAGGACCGGGGATAGTGATTTGAAAAGGACTTATCAATATTCAGATCCGTATTACAGACTCAATTCGGATCAATATTATCAAAGTCATTATATGAAAACTTATAACAGAACAACAAATCCTATTTCCAATACAATGACAGCTTCTTCTTCAGCGAATTGTGATGTGGCTATTAATGGCTCTCCGATAATTTATGGAAAGGTAACAGAATTTATAGGGGCCGAAACATCTAATAGTGGCATAATAGAGCACTATTTTGATACTTCTTTTATAGCGAAGAGAAGAACAGATGAGTGGTCCGTAGGCAAAGGATATCCCTGGGAACATAGTGATGCTCATTTACTTAAATTCTACTATGATAAGACTTTTGGAACTACATTCGAGAATAAAACGGTGTATCTAAACACTGATTTAGATACGCTCAAAATTATTAATAAGTACTATTCTCATAATGCTAACATGGTTGCTCATGGATTAGATGTTTTTAAAGTGGTGAAGAACGCCTCTCACCTTAAATTGAAAGCGTACTTTTTTACCTTTTATAATATTGAATTTAATCAACTCCGTCAAAGACTCGATAGTACTGAAGTAATTTCTTATTACAATAGTGGTAACTCAGTAACCCGGGAGCAATACGAGTATAACAACCATTTATTCTTGAAAAAGAAACGGACCCAGACCAGTCTTGGAGATGATTTAAGAGAAGATTACTTCTATCCCGGAGATTATTCAGCCGCTCCTTATACTACAATGGTTTCGAGAAATATTTTGTCCCCGGTAATTGAAAAGAAAAATTACACCCTGGAAAACGGTGAGTCCGATGAAGTTCTTTTAGGATCATCAAGAACGAGTTACAGAAACTGGGGAACAAATTTGTTTTTACCGGAATACCGGGAAACTTCCAGGGGAGATAATGATTTGGAGAGCCGTATTCAATATCACAGGTACGACAATTATGGCAATCCGGAAGAGATATCTATTACCGACGGGCCTCGTATAGTGTATATATGGGGATATAACGGAGAGTATCCCATAGCCAAAATAGAAAATATAGAATCCTACAGCAGCATCCCTTCGGGCTTAATTACAACGGCTAAAAATGCATCCAATACGGGAACAGAGGTAAATTTGATTACAGCATTAAACAATCTTCGGGATGCCCTTCCGGAAGCTTTAATCACCACATATACCTACAGTCCCTTGATAGGAGTAAGTACTATTACGGATACTCATGGAGTTAAAACGAGCTATTCCTATGATGATTTTAACCGGTTAGAATTTATTCGGGACAATACGGATAGATTACTGGAAGAGTATAAGTACCACTATAAGAACTAATCACCTTTGAGCATTTGAACATGAGAAAAAATACGATAAGCACACTGTTATTCCTGATAGCCTGTTTTTCAACTTTTCCTGTTTTGGGTCAGGAATATGAAATCATGGGCCCGGACGTAGTCTCTTACGGGACTACACATACTTATTCTTTAGTGACCAGTAGTAGTGGAAATCCCCCGGGGCTAACCAATATCAATTGGCAGATAGGTGGCGGGACATTACAGCACTCCGTGGGTAACGGTGCCACTATAAAATGGGATGGCGGAGGGAGTAGCGGATCAATATTTGTTACTTTTAGTGGAAGCGGATCATCTGGTGGGAATATTTATTTCCCTGTACAAATAACAGATTTACCAAAACCTAGTGCACCGCCTAATCCATATGTGAGTAATACCGGTTGCGGCGAAGTTACCCTATCGCGTACAGGGACACCTCCCAACGGAACATATTGGTACTGGCAGGGTAAAAATGCTAATGGCACCAGTAAAAGTGATTCGCGCAATACCTATAAGGTCACCAGTAGTGGTACGTATTATATTCGGGCCTATAACAGTACCGGCTGGAGTAATAGCTCAGGGGCTGTTTCGGTAACGGTTCCGGATAATATTCCCGGGGTGCCTTCTGCTCCCGGTATAACAAGTAACTGTGACAATGTAACCTTAACCCGCGGCACTCCGCCAAGCGGAGTAACCTGGTATTGGCAGAGCAGCCCCGGGGGGACCAGCACCTCTAATTCTTCCGTAAATGTGAGTTTTGAAGAGAATGGAACATATTATCTTAAAGCAAGAAATAACAGCTCGGGTTGCTGGAGTGCTGCACGTACTATAAATTATACCATAAGTGGCAGGCCGGGTATTCCCGCTGCACCAACCATAACCAATGATTGTGAACTTACGACCCTAACCCGTGGCACTCCGCCAGGTGGAGTGACCTGGTATTGGCAGAGTAGTTCCGGCGGCACCAGCGTTTCCAACTCTGCTGTGAGTGTTAGTTTTGAAGAGAGTGGTGTATATTATCTTAGGGCAAGGAATAGCAGTTCGGGTTGTTGGAGTACCGCCCGAACGGTAAATTATACGGTGACTCAAAAGAAGACCTGGTACGCAGATAATGACGAGGATGGTTTCGGTGACCCGGCAGATACGAAACAATCCTGTACCCAGCCGGATAACTATATAGCCCAGGCCGGGGATAATTGTCCGGGTACCTGGGGAGAAAATAGTGGTTGTCCGGATGCTTCCTATACTTCTGTGATATTAAGCGATGATGAAAATTATATTTATACCCGCAGCTACCAAAAGGGGATGACTACTCCTGAAGGTGTCTCAGAAAACCGGGATGTCATGGAATCTGTGGTATATTATGACGGTTTGGGACGTCCCAAACAAGAAGTATCCATACGACAGTCCCCCCGAATGCAGGATGTGGTAAGACATATTGGTTATGATGCTTTTGGACGCGAGGATAAGGAATACTTGCCTTTTGTACCATCGGCAGCCACGGGAAGTTATGGTTCCTTCCGTACGGGAGATATAGCCTTGCAGACTCAAAAGTACTATAAGTCCGGGTATGTCGAAGACTTTGACGGAATGACTGATGTACAGGCGAATGCCTATTCCCAAAAGCAGTTTGAAGCTTCCCCTTTGAATCGTGTGGAAAAACAGGCTGCTCCGGGTAAGGATTGGAAACTTGGTAATGGTCATGAAATCGAATTTGATTACGATATCAATACGGCCAACGAAGTGAGACGCTATGAAGTAAATCTTACGAAATCCGAAGTCAATACAGTTATTACGTATATACCTGCTTTGGAATTAAATACCAATATTGATAACGGGTATTACAAAACAGGTGAATTGTATAAAACAGTTACTTACGATGAAAACCACGAGACTGGCAAGGATCATACTACAGAAGAATTTAAGGATAAACAGGGGCGGGTAGTCCTAAGACGAACTTATAACAATGAGCAGAAACACGATACCTATTACGTGTATGACGATTACGGCAATCTCACCTATGTATTGTCTCCCAAAGCCGGAGCCCATTCGGCCAAGCCTGATGCTACAAAACTTGAGGAGTTGTGCTACCAGTACGTTTATGATAACAGGAACCGCCAGGTGGAAAAGAAACTTCCCGGTAAAGGGTGGGAAGAAATTGTTTACAATACTTTGGACCAACCGGTACTGACCCGGGATGCCAATTTAAAAACCAAAAACCAATGGTTGTTCACTAAGTACGATGCTTTGGGAAGGGTGGCCTACACAGGAGTTAAAAACACCACAGAATCCCGGGAAGCCCTGCAAAAGAAAGCCAATCTCACTTCGGCTTATAAACAGTATGTTGCCAGGACTGAAACGGTTAACAATTATGCCAATACACCTGTTTATTATAGTAATGTAGCTATACCAACTGCTATGGATGAAATCCATACGATTAACTATTATGACACTTACGTGGCCACAGCCGGGCTGAGTGTTCCTGCTACAGTATACGGAAAATCAAAGAAATCCAATCCTACGGGACTGCCAACGGTGAACAAGACCCGGGTACTAGGCACGGATCACTGGATCACTTCGATTACCGGTTATGACAAAAAGGGCCGGGTAATCTATACGGCCAGCAAAAACCCCTACCTGAATACTACGGATATTGTAGAATACAAGCCGGACTTTACCGGTAAAGTATTGGAAAGCAGAACCACCCATACCCGGGGAAGTAATCCCGCTATAGTAACCGTAGACAAGTTTGAATACGACCATTCGGGGCGGTTAATACGGCAATTACAGTGTATCAACGGGGATTGCGGAGGAGATACCACAGGGGAGAACCCCGTCTTTGATGATGCCCTTACAGAAACCCAACATGAGATAGCCAGCAATTCCATTACCTTAAAACCCGGCTTTCACTTTAAGGCCACCAGCAGTATAAGCTTTAGTGCTTCGATCAGCCCGGCAGGTGAGCTTATCGCCGAAAATGTGTATGACGACCTGGGACAATTAATAGAAAAGAAAGTGGGAAATACGCCGGGCAAGCCTTTACAAACGATAAACTATGCTTATAATGTACGAGGGTGGTTAAAGGAAATCAACAAGGTGGATGCTATTGGCGGTGACTTATTTGCCTTCCAGATCCATTATAACAGTCCTGCACATAGTACTTCGGAGCCCTTATTCAATGGTAATATTTCACAAGTAAACTGGGAAACACAATCGGACAACAAATCCAAATTCTGGTATATATATCATTACGATGCCTTGAACCGGATCACGGATGCCCAATTTGCCGGGGGAGGATATTGGGACCGGTATAGCCTGCATGGGGTAACTTATGATAAAAATGGTAATATTAATATCCTACAAAGGAAAGGACATGTCAACAGCGAGGCGACTTCTTTTGGGGCAATGGACAACTTGTCGTACGATTATAACACCGGGAATAAGCTATTGAAAGTAACGGATAATGCCAATAAAACTTATGGCTTTAAGGATGGAGGCAATACCGGGGATGATTACACTTATGACCCTAATGGTAACTTAACATCGGATGCCAATAAAGGAATAACAGGCGTTACGTACAATCACCTGAATTTACCCGCAGAAATCAAATTCAATAACTCCGGTACCAAAAAGATTAACTATTTTTATGGTGCCGATGGGGTAAAGCTCAAAAAGGTGGTGAACAATGGCGGGAATATAACCACCACAGATTACGATAACGGTTATATTTATGAAAACGGTTCTTTGGCATTTTTCAGTCATCCGGAAGGGTATGTAACTAAGGAGAACAATACGTACAAGTATGTGTACCAGTATAAGGATCATATAGGCAACGTTCGATTATCCTATACAAATACAGGAACGACAAGTGCTCCGCAATTAGACATCATACAAGAAAACAACTATTATCCCGGCGGGTTATTGCATCAAGGGTATAACAATATAACTTCCTCCCTGGGGAATAGTACTGCCAAGAAATTCAAATACCAGGGCCAGGAATACAGCGAGAGCCTCGGATTGAACTTGTATGAATTTGATTTAAGGCATTATTCTCCTACCCTTATGCGATTCCATACTCCTGATCCTTATGAGCAGTTTATGTCGCCTTATGTGGCTATGGGAAATAATCCGGTAGTAGCTTATGACCCGGACGGAGGTAAATGTTTTGATCCGGAGGGTAACGAGATTGTCTGTCCCGATGAAAATATTTACGATGATTTCAGGGATAGTGACACCCAGAATATTACTGTTTTAGACGGTGTTACTGTAACCCCATCCGAGGAGACCACACCTAACATTTCTCAGGGTTCACAGCTAAATTCTCTTTATATAAACAGAGGAAGAAAAATAGCTCCTGCTATAACTGAATTATCCGGTTGGCGCCATCTTGTTGCTGAAGTAGCTGAAAACTTACAAGGGTATCGGGTGGAGCAAGGACCTGGTGGAAATTATCATGTGGATGACCAAGGAAAGGTGATCATAGGGCCTTATTTGGGAGGGCTTGGTGCAGTTGGTTTAATAGGAGGTGGTCCTAAGAAGATCCCAAAGTTTAAGTTGAATACAAATAGTATTACTAGAAGGCAAGCATTTAGAAAAGCTAAAGCTGTCAACAAAGTACCTAGAAGTAAACAACCTGATAGAGTTTTCAATGTACGTGAAAAAGGGACCGGAAAACTACTTAAAGTATATGAGTATACAAACTCTAGCGGCAAAAAAATACTTATCAGAGGAGATAATGCCAAAATTTATAAGGATGGAGGTATACAAGGTCGCCATTTCAATGCAGGACAAAAGGGTGGCAAACTCAAACAACACCACTATTACGATAATTAACACAATTTATGATTTCTATTAAACAGCATAATAATTTATCCAACACATATTTTTATTGGAACGCTTGGAATACAGACGAAAGTTTTGACCTAAACAAACTAAGTGGTCCGTATAGGAAGAAGTTAGAGAAAACAAGAATAGTTGAAATATTATTCAACGCTGAATCTGAAGGAGAGGATTTGTTTGGTCTCTATGAAGATTTTTTATACGCATATTTTAGGATATCTGAAACTCCTTCATATCTGTTTATTTGCGAGTTCAGCCAACAACAAAAATCAAAAATAAGGTCTTATAAAGGTTTTATACAAAAGGAGTTTAAACTTTCTTCAGATTATTGTTTTGAACTGGAAGTTGGCTTATCGGAGGATTATTCTATGTTTGGAACTCTGATAGAATTGAAGCAAGATGTTATTCATATGGCTTCAAAGTTTTTTATATCAAATACAAATAGTTTTATCATTAGCTTTGGTGAGAAGATTAAAAATAAAGAATCCTTTATAAGAAAAATTGTTAATGAATATATAGTTAGTGATAGCAATAGTTCCTACATTGATTATGCAAAATTAATTTTAGATTTTTGTTCTGAGAAATGTATTATTTATAGAACTGGTGGTGATGGAGGCTCAAGTGAAATCTCTTTCCAAGCATTTTGCGAACTAACGATGAAAGATTTAATTTTACTACAAGCAGAAATGATAATTTGATTTTCTGCTCTACTAAGTATGCTTTCTGCGAATGTCTCCGACTTCGCAGCCCACGGCACATCAAGATAGGCCAATACGTTGCGCTCCTACTTCGGCAAGCGCTCGGCACAGGTCTCTGAGGAGTTTCCAAAACGGTGCTTCATAAGGGTGAACCACATTTTTGTAACTTGTTTAAACCTTTTCATTGACCGGGTCATTGCAGCAATAAATGAGTAAGACTTGTGAGAGATCAGGATACACCTCAGAGAGGCGTTTTTCGTTTCTTTGTTTTCATTGAAAGTTTGGGCTGCGAAGTTGCAAACTCCGCAGAGCGGAGTATACACCAAAACGATACAATCGCTAGCCAGTCTAAGTGAAGGGACAAGTTTAGTTCAATTAGTAAAAACAATTGAAGCAGAAGCCAAAACTGCTGGAGCTACAAAAATTGTTATTGAGGGGATTGAGATTGTTAACAAAAAAATATTGACAGTCAACCCCAAGGCCGCAGCTAAATTGGGTTATACATTGGAAAGAACATCAAAGACATCAATTAAATTAGTAAAACAGTTATAATGAAAATTGTTAAAGCATCCATAATTAAAAGTAAAATAAAAAGAAGTGGTGTAGAGTTTGTAGATACTTATCTATTTGATAGTAAGGACCTAGTGAACAATTTAGGTCATAATATTTTTTTGCATCCAGATGAAGAAGTAATAATGCAATATCAAAAAGAACAAATCAGATGGGGTTTAACAAACATGAGATTAATACTACCTAATAAGTTGAATCAAATAGTATTAGAAGAAATTACTGGAGTCGATTTTGAAAAGATCAAGAATGAAGAATCTACCAAATTTAACAACCAGACCATAGACCTTCACCTTCGTAATGGTAATAGGTTTACGTTAAATGTAGAAAAGGGAACGTGGCACCTAATCTTTGAAATATTCAAATATATTATCAATTACAAAACAGCATAAAAAGATAAGGGCCAAAGTATTATGCGAAGTTCCCTAAATTTCCGGTAGTTTTATTTTAATAGTAACAAACCTTTTATAACTGAATTATCCGGTTGGCGCCATCTTGTTGCTGAAGTAGCTGAAAACTTACAAGGATATCGGGTGGAGCAAGGACCTGGCGGAAATTATCATGTGGATGACCAAGGAAAGGTGATCATAGGGCCTTATTTAGGAGGGCTTGGTGCAGTAGGATTGATCGGAGGTCCAGGAAAACCAATAAATTTATCTATTCCTAAAATAGCTACTTCGTCCAGGTCTTTAGTTAAAGTTGCACAGTTACCACTTAAAGGGAAAATTCGTTTTATCCCTAGAGCGGTGGATGTCAAATCAGGAAAGATTTTTAGAAAGAATGGAGGATTTTTGGATAAGTTTGGGAATATATGGAAAAAGGGTCCTTCAAGAACAAAAGGACAAGCATTTGAATGGGATGTGCAACTTTCTGCCAAAGGGAAGGCACAACTTGGACATTTATCTAAAGATGGTAAACAATGGTAAACATTTAAATGTATCTCTAGATGGTAAAATCACTCATCAAGTATTAAAATTATTATGAAGAAAGAGATTTATTGGAGGTTTCTATTAAATACAGACAAGAAGAATAAAGCAGAGAAATTTTCTAAGAATATTTTGGAAACTATGCCTAATGCTAAAATTGTTATTTTGGAGCCTTATTGGAAAGACAAGTCATTATTTAATCTGGAGGTCAGACATGATTTAGTAAATATAATACCTGATAAAGTTGTTTTTGAAGTTTTAGAGACAATATCTTTAATATCAAATTCGTGGTCCATTGATTTACCCATAAATTTCAATATAGAAGAATTTGATTTTTCAGGTGTCGCTATTGATAATTTGAAATGGGATTATGTTTCTTGGACAAGTTTTTTCCTTCAAGATAAGGACATGCCAACTACGGATGTTCTTTGATGTAATATTTTCCAGTGTGTTAATTTGTAGATTGAAAACAAATTCCAAAAATTGAACAAAATGTCAAAAAAGATCACATATCAATAAAAATGATAAACCTGCTCAACGAAGTGTATCCTCGAGGGAGCTCTGCGAATGTCTCTGACTTCGCAGCTTACTACATTGAATGACAGATAAAATATGAAAAGCCCCTCTCTGAGGGATTCCATACTCCTGATCCTTATGAGCAGTTTATGTCGCCTTATGTGGCTATGGGAAATAATCCGGTAGTTGCTTATGACCCGGACGGAGGTAAATGTTTTGATCCGGAGGGTAACGAGATTGTCTGTCCCAAGGAAGATATTTATGATGATTACAGGGATAGTGACACTCAGAATATTACTGTGTTGGATGAAGTAGTTGTTGAAACCCAAACAAAAAACAAAGTAGAAAATGAATTTTTTAGAGGAGGTAAGCGGAAATTAGTGGATGTTGATGAAGATTTTTTTATGGCGTCTACTTTATCTATTGCAGCGACTACAGCATTGATAGATGGCCCGGAACCAGGGCCAGGTGATGTGGTAGCGGTAGGAGAGTTAATTTCCGGAGCAGGATTATTAAGCTTAATTTTAGGTGCTGAGGATTTTATCAATAATAATCATGCTATAATAACTCAATCACTTAGTTATATCCCTCCACCTAGGACACTTCCAGGTTTTCCAGGAGCAACAAGAGTTAAACGAAAAAACGAAAGGGCACGATGGCATTTGCCCAATGGTGATATTGGTGAGTGGGATTCCCAACATGGAGAAGTCGAAGTTTATGACAAAACGGGAAAAGTACATAAAGGAGGGTATGATCCTGAAACTGGAAAGAAAAAAAGTGACCCTAAACCAGGCAGGAAAACAGATAAAAAATAATAACTATGATGAAAGATTTTAAAATACAAAGATTTATTACTTACTATGAAAAATTTGGAGATGGCTTTATTGGTGAAAAAATCCTATTAGAGGAAGAATTTTCATTAAATGAATTGAAAGCTATCTTTGGGAATTATGAAAAGGACCCTCTACTTTACGAACAATATAAAATAGATAAAAATATTTCCAGTCTAATAAATGATAAGATAGATTTTGTTTTCGATTTTGATAAATATGATTATTTCCTGGAGACCTTTAGTGTATTTTCCGATTCTGAAAAGGAAAAAGGAGTTAGGCATAAAGATCACTAATATTTTAGTCCTGTTATAACTATAATTATCCGGCTGGAGCCCCTGCTTTGGCAAGTGCTCGGCACAGGTCTCCGAGGGGCAGCTAAAACAATGTTTCAAAGTGTTAAACCTCATTTTTGTTAGTTTTATCCGTAGTAAAGGAATTTCAGAGCACGTCATCCTCACCGGGAACCCGGTTGTTGATGTACACAAGCCTCTTTCATTGACCAGGTCTTTGCAGCAATACATGAAGTAAGACTTGTGAGAAATAGGGATACACCTTGCGCTACATGTAGTCTCACGATTCCGACATCCGGAGAATCAACAAAAGGCTATAATGTTGAATTTTCTACTATGCAAGATAATTTTGGATCAGTAGCTAAGTTCATATCACAAGGGGTAATTCAAGAATATACTCACAGTGTGACTTCAGAAATTACAATGGTCACAGGGCAATATTATGATAGTAATGGGAAAGAAGTATCAGGTATTGAAGAGGCAAATAGTTATAAAGTAACCACAAATACCGAATCCACCACGGTTAAAGTCAATATGTACGGAACTCTCCCTGAAAGTGCCACAAGAACAACATCAAAGACTTCAACAACCTATAAGGTAAAGGGAGATTCAAAGATTGATGATCATGGGGAAAAGCAATTGACGGACCCTGTTAAAACTACTAGTGAACCTACTATTGAGACAATTAATTTTGAAAATGTGGGCTCCTCGCTTCAAAAATATGCGATAGAACAACAAAGGAAAACTTTGCTAAATCAGCTAAAATGATAATAGATAAAGCTCAAGAGGCAGGTGAGAGCGTGGAAAGACATCAGTGGAATTCATTGAAAATCACAATAATAAATTAATTCCATGAATATGAATTTAAGAAAAATATTAAACATTCTTTTGGTAATAATTATGATCTATTGCCTGTTTTCAATAGTTAGGTCTATCGGATTGCTTTTTTTAACATATATTGTTGGTTTGGGAATATCAATATTTATGATAACGACGAGGCTTTTTAAGATGAAGTGGTTTTACAATGTTCTTAATATTTCGCTTGGTTTGATCCTTTTTTGGTTAATTGATGCAAGATATATTAGACCTCTATTTGCTTTTTTTGAAGATATAAGAATAAATATATGGATAATTCTTTTCACTTTCTTGATAATTGGTACGGCAATTTTCTTCTTTTACAAGAAGTACTGGCGTATATAACCTTCACCTAACCTAAGTTGATAAATTTTAAGAAAACATCATGTGTCATAAAATAATAGTTTTTTTAGTCCTTTCTACCCGCCAACTCATCAACTCCAAGACTAAACAACTCCAAAACCAAACAACCTATCCGTGCAAACCCGGCCCCCACCTCCCCTACCACACCAAAGTAAATTGCGGATTTCCGTAAGGGATTGTGGTAAATGTGTATTTCCTTTGTTTCTTTTAAGGGCGGATTAACAGGGAATAAGGGCAATTTATATGATGTAGGTTTACTTCTTATATATTGTTTTTTTACAGGTCTTTGCCTGTTTAATGATACCATAGAAAATATAAAAACAGTACCTGAAATTTATAAATGCAGGGTACAAAATGTTGTGATTTGTCTCGATTTTCCATAATATTACAACATAAATCAATTTGTATTAATAAAAAGGTAACACGGGATTGACTTTTTTGAAAAAGAGAAAAAGTATCTTGTGTGCTATAAATAAAACCGGAAAGCTAATGAAGTAAAAATTACTTCTTCCCCCTAAACCTGTACTTAACGGTCAGGACTTATTTTTCACTTCCCCCTAAAAACAGAAGGCCTTTCCCGGTTCAGGGATTGGTATGGATTTTTTGTAGCCTATTAAGTTGTAAAATGCAAAACATAAAATTTTATACTCATGAAAAGAATATTACTACTTCTTTTAGTAACACCTCTTGTTTTTTATGCCCAAACGAACACCTTTCCCGCCTCCGGGAATGTGGGGATCGGCACTACATCTCCTTCTAAAAAGCTGGAGGTTAACGGAACTTTCAAGGCTACTTATAACAGTTCCGGTGAACGCAGTATTTTTATGGAAGCCCCTGCTAACGGAAACCATAGAGGTAGTGGTATTCAAAATGCTACAGGCCTGGTGTACAGAATGAATAACCCTGCATCGGGAGATCCTATTTTCCAGGTAAGGAGTCAGGGCCAGGCAGTACGATTTTTTGTGGAACATGATGGATGGACGGGCAGCAAGGATAACTCCGCCTGGTTTGGAGGGAGTAAGGACAACTATTTTAGTAGTAATATAGGTATAGGTACCACATCTCCTAATGAAAAATTACATGTAGATGGAAGAATATTTATCGGACAGCATTCGTCAGGGGCCGGGTCCTGGTATGAAGCTTCCGGTGAAGTCAATTGGTTTGCAGGATTGAACAGTAAAGATGAATGGCGAATATACAAAGAAGGGAACAGGTTTCTCATTAACTCCAGCGGAAATGTGGGCATAGGAACAGCCACTCCCGGTAGCTGGAAGCTCGCCGTAAACGGTAAAATACGCGCCAAAGAGATCAAGGTAGAAACCGGCTGGAGTGATTTTGTGTTTGAGCAAAATTATGACTTACCCACTTTAGAAGAAGTAGAACAGCACATTAGAGAAAAAGGGCATTTAAAAGATATTCCCAGTGCAAAAGAAGTGGAAGAAAACGGGATATTCCTGGGAGAAATGGATGCGAAGTTGTTACAGAAAATAGAGGAATTGACCCTGTATGTGCTTGAATTAAAAAAGGAAAACCGACAACAACACGAAAGGATAAATAGCCTGATAAAGGAAAACAGGAAACAACAAAAAGAAATTGACCAGTTTAAAAAGCAATCAAAATGAAAACATCAGCACACTTTATGTCCGGAACAATGATGAGCAAAGCATTATTGACCACCCTCTTGTTCCTCACCTTTTTAAATGGAAATGCCCAGACCGAAGTCACCAAAAATGTTATCGTAGATGCTGCCGGGTGGAAAAGGGTTGCCACGCTGGATGCCCCGGCCGGAAGGGGATACAACGAAATCGTGTTATATACGAAGGGAGGGGCCACGGCTCCGAGAGTTGTTAAGATCTCCTGGTTCAAAGGATGGGGAACAAATTATGGAGGCCTCAATATCGTTTCACTCAGTAACGGAGGCCTTTGGTCTAAAGCCCGGATCACCTACGACGGTACCCAATCCTATCTCGAAGTTAATTTTACCAAAGATATTCCGGTGTTATCTGTATACCAGAACCAGTCTGTATGGAGCGGTGGGGAAATTATAGGAGGAACACTGCCCGACGGAGGAGGCGATGTTGTGGTTTCGGCCAAGGTGGGCCGGGTAAATTACGGAGAAGACAGCTTCTTTTTAGGGTATAACGGTAATGCAGGTATAGGCACTACATCACCGGATGCTAAATTGGCGGTAAACGGTGTAGTCCATAGTAAGGAAGTTAAAGTAGACTTAAATGGCTGGAGTGATTTTGTTTTTAAAGAAGATTACAACCTGCCTACGCTGGAAGAAGTAGAGCAACATATTCAAGAAAAAGGCTATTTAAAGGATATTCCCAGTGCCAAAGAGGTCAAAGAAAATGGGATATTTTTGGGAGATATGGATGCTAAACTGTTACAGAAGATAGAAGAGCTAACACTCTATACGATCCAGCAACAAAAAATGATAAAAACTCAAGGACAAATGATCCGGGAGTTAAAAAATGAAATTCAACAACTAAAAAATAATTAGTGATGAAAAAAAAGTACTTGCTCTTAATCTTGTTATCAGGTTATTTCGGTTTTTCCCAAAATCAATTTCCTACAGCAAAGGGGACAAACGTTAAACTGGATGGGGGGTATATAGAAATGATAAGGCCTCAAAAAACAGGTGGTTGGGCACGTGGGTTCATATACAGACATGATAATAATGTTGAGAATACATATGCAGGTATAGGAATATTGGGAAGTGGAGAAATTCCTAAGTATTTGTATATGGGGCATGGACGTTATGCCTATAGTAATGGTAAGGGGCTATACATACTTCCTGATGGGAATACCGGATTGGGCATTACATCTCCGGAAAGTAAACTGGATATTTATGCCCGGGGGGATGGTGTTTCCTTGCTAAAACTTAATACGGATCGCCCCTGGGAATTTATGCAGGTTGGCACAGAAGCTGCGACTAGCTTGGCGTTGAGAGCTACTGCGGGGTTAAAGTATTTCAGGATACAATCTCCCGGCGGAGTGGATAATGCCAGTTTCAGGGTCAGTGATACACCTACAGACAACCGGATATTTCTACTAACAAAAGGAGGTCGCCTGGGGATTGGAACTGTTTCCCCGGACGCTGAACTTACAGTAAAAGGAAAAATTCATACCCGGGAAGTCAAAGTAGACCTGAACGGTGCCGTAGCTCCGGATTATGTGTTTAAGGAAGGTTATGATCTGCGTTCCCTCGAAGAAGTACAAGCCCATATTAAAGAGAAAGGACATTTGCCGGGAATTCCTTCTGCTAAGGAGATGGAAGAAGAAGGTATTAACCTTAAAGAAATGAACCTGAAGTTGTTGGAGAAGGTGGAGGAGTTGACGCTATATATCATGGAGCAGGATAAGGAAATCAAGAAATTAAAAGAGGGAAATACGAGAATGAGAGAAATAGAGCAAAAACTGGACAAATTTCTCAAGAAAATATGAATCTTTAAATAAGACAACAAATTATGGAGCGATCAAACTTTTCAAATATGAGATTTACGAGTACCTTTTTTTTACGGATCACGCCTTTACTGGCAATTCTACTTACATGTATGGCATCATTTCAGTCTGTTCATGCTCAATCAGAATTCTCGCTTCCCAAAATCACGCCTCTTACACCTAATGCGGCCGAATTCAACCGGTATGGTGATTATAAGGTTAGTGCTCTTACCGGGAGACCTGAAATTAATATTCCTGTCTATACGATAGAAACACCCCGGCTTTCACTTCCTATAAGTTTAAATTATCATGCCTCAGGAATCAAAGTAAGTCAAGTCGCTACCTGGGCTGGTCTTGGATTTTCGCTAAACGCGGGCGGGGTAATATCCCGAACCGTAAGAGGGCTTCCGGATGAAGTGGCTGATGGTTGGGTTAAGCACAATGCATCTACTCTTGATATCATGAATCTGACAGATGCAGAAGAAGTCCGAAAATATGCGGATCTTTCCAAAGATTCTTCTCCGGATTTTTTCAGCTATAACATCCCTTCAAAGGCAGGGAAATTTGTTTATAGAAAATCATTGACAGCTTTTGAAGCTGTTCCATTCGAGCCTATAGAGATTAAATGGACTAACTCCTCGCAAGATAATAATGCTTTTGAAATTACCGATGAAAATGGTATACGGTATGTTTTTGAACAAAGACAACTGTTTTTCAATGATAATGCTACGGAGGTTCCAGCAGGATTAAGAAATTATATACAATCCTGGTATCTGACTAAAATGATCTCTGCGGATGGTTCGGATGTTATTTCTTTTGAATATGAAATCGGCGCGGTTATCACACCTATTTCCGAAGGACGTTCAACGCTACCGGAATGGCTTGTACAGAGAAAATATTATAGTATTTATAGCGGTCTTAATGGCAATTATCTCTCTAATTCAACCAGTGAACAAACCGACTTCATTAATACAGCTGAACCCAGGCTAAAGCAAATCACTTTCCGTAACGGGAAAGTGGTTTTTCATGCTAATACGGGGAGAAAAGATTATCCGGGGCCTATGCTTGACAGCATTACGGTCCATACCAAAAATAGTTCCGGGAGGTATGATCGCATTCGCAAATTTGCCTTTGATTATACCTATTTCACAACAGACAATCCAGTTTTACAGTACGATTACAGGTTAAAATTAACTTCTTTGACTGAAGTTGATCTCAGTGGGGAAAACAATCATAAAACCCATAAGTTTTTCTACAATCAATCGGTGAAGCTACCGTCTACACAGTCAACTGCCCAGGATTATTGGGGATATTACAATGGGAGAGATCAGGGGTTCCTTCCGAATGTACCTCCAGCCCTTCCTGAGTTACAACAAGTGTTTGGCAGTAAAAACATTGGGGCTGCTGACCGAAGAGTTAGTGAAGAACATATTCAGGCCGGGATGCTTCAAAAAATTGTTTACCCTCCGGGAGGATATTCATCATTCAAATTTGAATCGAATAAATATATGACAGAGGCTACCACCAGTCCGATTAATTATTCTATTGTCCCTTCTACAAGGGTTACGGCAGCAGGGATGACAAATCCTGTAACAAAAACGATAAATTTCACTTGGCCGAACAATGCTATTACACGGGGAACGGTTAACATTCATTTTTCTCCTCATGGAGATCCAGGACCTTTTGATGTGAATACGATGCAAAAGGTAGAGATCAGGGATTTAACCGATAACAAATCGATGGGGGCATGGTCTCATAATCAGGATTTCTCCTCTCCAAAGGATATTCAAGAGGTGATTGATTTTATAAAAGGACACGAATATTCTATCAAGATTACTGTTCGTGATGAGGTTTCACAACTCTCACCTACTTACGTAACAGCTTCAATTTATACCATAAAAGATGTTACCGTAGAACCTAAAGTAGTTAGCGGAGGGGGACTTCGTATTGCTGAAATTAGTCACTATACAAAAAATAATGTATTGGCCAATACTGAAAAATATTCTTATGGCACTGGAGATAACGGGATAGGGGAAATCCTGAGATCAGATAAAGATTTCAACGAAAATTATTATAAGAAAAAAACACGGGTGAAAAAACCTGCCAATGAATGCGATACTGCATTACCCTGTGCTTGTCATTTGGATATTCGAAACGAAGTTATTTATATAGGAGAAGGATCTTATTCCCAAGTTACTTTAGAAGGCGCGCATATTATCTATAATTCCGTAACCAAAAAAAAATATGGATCGGGAGGAGAGATTAATGGGAAAACAGTGTATAGTGCAGATGTCAATATGGTTATTGACAGTATCTATAATCCGAATGTTCCCGGACAAAGGGAGTATTTAAACAATACCCTGGATGGATACAAGATACCGTCTGAGAAACATTATGCTTATGATAATGAAACCGGAAATTATCGTTTGGTGAAAGAAAAGATTTATGATTATTCACTATTTGAAACCCCTGGAGAATATTCAGTTAATGTACATCGGAAAATGTATAATTCAGGAAACTGTTATGCCGTTAGGTGGGATGACTTTCAACGCCGGAATTATGACCTGCGATTCGGATGTTACAAACTGACCCGTATTACGGAAAGAGACCATCAAAGAGAAGGAGGTCCTATTGAAAAAATTACACAATATTCCTATGATAATAAGAATCACTTGTTCCCCACAAGAACAGAGACCACCCGTAGTGATGAGACGAAGGTAATAACAGTGACAACCTATCCCCCAGATTATGCTTCCGGTTCCACTTTTATTGAGGACATGAAATCCGGGCACCTTATTAACTATCCTATTGAGCGCATTGCTTATCAGGATAAAGGAGGTGCTAAAACCATTCTTTCGGGAAGTCTTACCAAATACCACGAAGGGGGGAAAGGATTAAAATCTTCCGAATCACTTCTGGAACCTTCTACACCGGTGACACTGAGTTCTTTTAAGTTCTCTAATCGGGCCAAAGGGATAATTCCTACGAATAACAACACACCAACAGCTTTCAGCCCTGATAGCCGATATAAGCAGCGGCTGGTGTATAATCGCTATGACAACCAGGCTAATCTCCTCCAATATACACTTTCTAACGGACCCAGTACATCTTTCATCTGGGGGTATAATGGGCAATATCCCGTTGCCAGGATCGAAAATGCCACCTATACGCAAATCGAAGGGCTTACAGGTTTTGGAACCGGTTTTAATCTGGGGGCTAAAGGATTGAGTCCTACTCAGGAAAATTCCCTGCGAAGCCTTTCTAATACCCAGGTCACGACCTATACACATAAGCCTTTGATAGGGGTAAGTACGATCACCGATCCGAGAGGCGAAAAGACTACCTACACCTATGACACTTTTAATCGTCTGGAATTTATCAAAGACGAGACCAATAAATTATTGGAAGCATATAAATACCACTATAAAAATTAAAGGAAGATGAAAGCACAAATACTGTTATATACGCTATGCAGCCTGTTTTTTTGCGGACAGTTGCTCGCCCAGGACCCGCCTGCTACGATAGTCAAACAAAACTATACGCTGAATTCCGGGCAGAGCCAAAGCTACACAGCTACGCAGAGCATTACCTTAAAACCCACCACCTGGATCAAGGCCGGGAGTACCTTTTCAGCCAAGGTGGTTTCCGACGCCTATATTCCCATTGCCATTAGTAGCACAGAGAATTATATTCTGACCCGCAGTTACCAGAAAGGGATGACCGGTAGCGGAGGAATAACCGAAAACAAGGATGTGTCGACCGGGTGGTGTATTACGATGGCCTGGGCCGTCCCAAACAGGAAATAGCCATTAAAGCGTCTGACGGAAAACAAGATTTGATCACCCATATCGAATATGATGAGTTTGGCAGGCAGGACAAAGAGTACCTGCCCTATCGGGCCGGGCAGAACAAGGGGCAGTTTAATGGCAGTGCATTGTCTCAGACCAACAGTTTTTATAACACAACTAAATACGAAAACACGACGAACCCTTACAGCGAAAAGGTCTTTGAACCTTCGCCCCTGAACCGCGTGGAAGAGGTCGGTGCCCCGGGAACCCCGTGGAAGGCCAGTCCCAACAGCGATAATGACCATACGATTAAATACCGATATACGACCAATGGGGATAGTGGAGTACGTTTATATCAAGTAAGCTTAACTTCAGATTACACCCCGAGTTTAGAAGCATCCGGACTTTATGAGGCCAACCAACTCTATGCGACAGTGACCAAAGACGAGAACTGGCAACCGGGAGATGGTCACCTGCATACGACTTGGGAATTTAAGGACAAACAGGACCGGGTGATACTCAAACGTACCTATGCTACTGTAAACGGTGCCGTAAAGAACCACGACACCTATTATGTCTATGATGATTACGGGAATTTAACCTATGTGCTCCCGCCCAAGGTCAACACTTCGGACGGGGTGTCTACCGCAGAATTGAATGAATTGTGCTACCAGTACCGGTATGACGCAAGAAACCGGCTAATCGAAAAGAAACTTCCCGGGAAGGGTAAAGAATATATTGTCTACAATAAGCTGGACCAGCCTGTAATGACGCAGGACACGAAATTAAAGAATCAAAATAAATGGTTGTTTACCAAGTATGATGCTTTTGGGCGGGTGGCCTATACCGGGGTAAAGCACCATGCAGGAGATAGAGAAGCATTCCAAAACTCAGCCAACAACACTACCAGTTTTAAGCAATACGAAACTAAGACTACAACAGCCAATACTTATGCAGGAACTTCGGTATATTATACCAAAGATGCCATTCCCAAGACTATGGATGAGATCCATACGATCAATTATTACGATAACTATACTTTTAACAAGGCCGGGTTAACGGTCCCCACGACGGTACTGGGACAAACAGTGGATACAAGAACCAAAACCTTAGCCACAGGGAGTAAGACCAGGGTGTTGGGCACCAACCACTGGATCACAACGATCAATGCCTATGACAAAAAGGGGAGGTTGATCTATACGGCCACGAAAAACCCTTACCTGAACACTACGGATATTGTAGAAAGTAAGCTGGACTTTGCAGGCAAGGTATTGGAAACGAAAACCACCCATACCAAAGGGAACAACCCTGCCATAGTAACGGTAGATAAGTTTGAATACGACCATATGGGCAGGCTGCTGACGCAAACCCAGAAGGTGAACAACCAGGCAGAAGAACTGATTGCTGAAAACACCTATGATGACTTGGGGCAACTGGAGCAGAAAAAGGTAGGGAATACCCGGAGCAAGCCTCTACAAACAATAGACTATGCTTATAATGTACGGGGCTGGCTAAAGGCGATCAACGACGCAGATAACCTGGGGAACAGTCTGTTCGGTTTCCAGGTGAATTACAACACCAGCCGCAGTGGAGCGGTACCTGCACTGTATAATGGCAATATAGCAGAGACCTATTGGAAAACGGCCAATGACAATACGTTAAGGCGATATGCTTATACCTATGACGCTTTGAACCGTATTACCTCGGGATTGTATAACGGAGGCGGACATACCAACCGCTATACGTTAAAGGACATCGCCTATGACAAAAACGGGAATATTACCCAACTGACCCGTAATGGCGCCATAAATACCAATGCTTCTTCATTTGGAGAAATGGACAGGTTGAGCTATGCGTATTACAATGGGGGGAATTTTTTAGTCAAGGTAAGTGATGCCGCCAATAAGACCTATGGTTTTAAGGATGGCAGTAATACAGATAATGATTATGGCCGGGATGCCAATGGTAATACGACAAGGGACAGGAACAAGGGGATTACATCTATTGCCTATAATCATCTAAATCTACCGACCCGGATAAGTTTCGGAACCAATAAAATTGACTATATTTACGATGCCTCGGGGATCAAGTTAGAGAAGGCGGTCACCCGGGGAAGTTCTGTGACAACTACCGAGTATGCCGGGAATTACATCTATGAGAACAGCCAGTTAAAGCAGGTAAGCCACCCGGAAGGGTATTTTGAGCCGAAAGCCGGCGGAAGCTATCAGTATGTGTATTATCTTAAAGATCATCAAAACAACGTAAGGATTACGTTTGCGGATGACAATGGTGATGGTGTCGTAGGGACTTCAGAGACCAGAAGGGAACAAAACTATTACCCTTTCGGGCTGGAACATCGGGGGTATAATGGAGAGACATACGGGGTGAAGAGCAATCTTAAAACGTTCCAGGATCAGGAATTTACCGAGGATTTAGGATTAAATGTCCACGAATGGAAATACAGAATAAGCGACCCAGCTATTGGACGTTTTTGGCAAATAGACCCCTTGGCAGAAGATTACGTGCATAATGGTGTATACAACTTCTCTGAAAACAGAGTTATTGATGGAATCGAATTAGAAGGGCTAGAATGGAAGAGTGTTAAAGACGATAACGGAAACACAAACCTAACACTTACCGTACAGCTTTATAATGATGCTGGATTGAAAGATAAGCAACTAACAAAAGTAAAAGAAAGTATTAGGGAACAATTTGCAGAATCATATAGTAATAGTGATGAAAATATAACTGCATCGTTGGTTATAGAAGATGCTAAAGAAGCTAAAGGCGACTTTTTAGTAACGTTAACAGAACAAACTTCCAGTCCTGTTTATGATGATGAAGGCAATAAAACCGGTATAACTTACAAAGGAGGAAAGACAGGAGAATTGGGGAAAACCCAAAAAAATAATTTTGAAGTAACTGCTAAAAGAGATGGTAGTAAAAGAAGCAATTCAGATATATCAAGAAGTTTTTCTCATGAAGCTGGACATACAGCTGGATTGCGACACCCTTGGAGTTCTAAACAAAAAGTGGATGACATAAAACAAGGAGCTGAAGGGGTAAAAGCGAGTACCGTTAGGAAAAATTTAATGAACTCTGGAGCAAACAAGATAAAAGCCAATAGGTCAACATCAGGAACTCAACTTACAAAAGGTCAATTAAAGAGCGCCGATGAGTTAGTGAGAAATCAGCAAAATTAGTGCTATGAAGAAATATTTTTTAATTGCCGTAGTTACAGTAATAACAGTAAGTTGTCGTTCTCAAGACGGAATAGTAAAAAGCCTTAGTTGTGAAGGCAATGTGGATGTTCAATATGAAAAAGCAGATGCCCAAGCAAGAAAAGAAGGTTTGGTTGCGGATAAAAATCTTGAATCATTTATTGTCCATTTTCTCTATGATTTTGATGGTCAGGTAAAGGGTTACGTTAACAATAAACTTCTATTTAATGAGTATATTAAAACCAATGAAGCAACAGATAAGACAGGTAAGTATTTTGGTTATAGTTATGCAAAAGACCAAGAAACCCCAATTTTAAAAGTTGTAACAGACAAGGGAAATTGCTTTGATATTAGAATAAATAGGGATTATAAGTTAGTATATGTATATTTTTCAGAAACGGAGAGATGGACTGTTCGTTTTTCCAATATACACTATGCAGAACATTAAAACTAAAACCGCCTCAATGGACTGAACCCCAAAAGTTGGACGGTTAAACAAAATTTTTGTCTTAGCAAATAATCTGGGCTGGTGTGGCGAGGGCATTAATCATTTTTTGTTATCGTCAACCATAACAAACGTTCTTTGAATAAAAACCAAGGTCATTTTTAGGATAGCTTCGGCAAAAGTGTGCCTCATTGTAATTTTTTTGTATTAGTGCATACACTGGGAATTACATCTATGAGAACAACCAACTCAAACAGGTAAGCCACCCGGAAGGGTATTTTGAACCGAAAGCTGGCGGTGGTTATCAGTATGTGTATCGCTTAACGGATATATGGGGTAATACACGGGTAACCTATGCAGACGACAATGGTGATGGCGTAGTAGGCACATCGGAGATCAGAAGAGAGCAGAACTATTACCCTGGCGGGTTAGAACATCGCGGCTATAATGGTGCCATGTCCGGGGTAAAGAATAACCTGAAGACCTATCAGGGGCAGGAGTTCACCGAAGATTTAGGCTTAAATACCCACGAGTGGAGATATAGGATAAGTGATCCTGCAACACTTCGCTTTTGGCAGATAGACCCGTTGGCCGAAGATTATTATTACAACGCTACCTATGCCTTTGCAGAGAATAAACTCGGTATGGGTACAGAGTTGGAAGGGGCTGAAATACACACCTGGCTCCAACAAAAAGCGGTAGAAGATGCTGTTCGAAATCCTAGTGGTGTAGGGGCACATACCATAGGCGTATCCCAAGGGCTTGCCAATACAGTAACAGATGTGGTTGATGCCGTGTCTAATCCTGTCCAAACATTAAAAGGTGCGGGAAATGCTGCATTATGGCTTGCTGTAGGCTCTCAATTTTCTGAACAAGTTGATGGTGCGCTTGGCACAAATTCTTCAGGTGCAGGAGATGCTATTTTAAATTCGGTAGTCCAGGGTGGAAATAATCTAATCAATGGAAACGGTATTGAAAGAGGTACGACTATTGGAGAGATCGGAGGAGCCGCCTTAGGAACTAAAGGTCTAAATGCAACATTTAAAGGAGCCGCAACGATATTAAAAGGAACAAAAGCAGCTACAACAACTACAGCTTTAGCCAATTATTATCCTGCAAATAATGGAGCTTTAGGAAGGGTAACAACTACAACATTAGAAGTTGGTCAGCAAATAGATAGATTTGGTAATTTAGGAGGTAAATATTTTTCTCCGACTGGTACTCCATTGTTAAAAAGAGCGTTACCTGCTGGAGCAAATACAAGTATTTATAATTCCTTTGAAGTTACTAAACCTTTTTCAGTACAACAATCGACAGTAGCTCCTGCTTTTGGAAAAGTAGGTACAGGAACACAATATTTTTCTCCTTTTTTAAATGCAGAAGAATTGTTAAAAGGTGGCTTTATTAAATCCAATTAGTGTGGTTATGACTAAATGTGAATTAAAATCAGAGTTAAATAAAATCAGAGTCTCAGAAAGAAGTTATTCTTTAAATGAAGGTGTTAAGACTGATGCCTATATTATAGAAAAACACAATGATATATGGAAATTTTATTACTTTGATGAAAAAGGGCAAGAATCAGATTATAATTTATTTAAAAGCGAAGAAGATGCTTACAGTTTTTTACTTGAAAAGTTCAAAGAACAATTAAAGTTATTAGGTAAAAAAAGCTTTTAAAAAAATGAATCAAAAGCAGATTTTAGGTTATATTTTTTATGCAATTGCATTTTACTTTGTTTTTCAATCGTTGGTAGAATAGGTGAATTTTTGGGTGATTTTATAAGTATAGCTAACATATTTTCTTCTGAGATAGACGGTTTACAAAGAGGGCAAATTATTGGTAGTGTTGTTTTTTGGATATTACTTATTGTAGTGATTTATTACCTTTTTAAATATGGCAATAAATATATAAAAAGCAAATAGAAAAGCCACTCTCTTGAAGTGCTCCAAAATAGTGCCTAACTTTTTGAGGGCACTTCATCCTCGCTCTATGAAGTGTTGCAGGCGAATGTCTCCGACTTCGCAGCTCATTTACGTTAATGAAAATAAATAGGTAAAGCCCCTACTTCGGCAAGTGCTATTAGTTTAGCATTCTATATTTACAGGAAGTTTAATCATATTGAATTTCTGAAAAACCAGAAGGAAAGCGTCACTGCGAGAATTAACATTTAGGCAATCGGATAAATTGAGGAGACGCTTCTTTGCGATGTATATAAGGAACTCATGGGGTAGCCCTTCGACTTCGCGAGGGCCTCTAAAACCATCCCCACACCAAGGAGGAAATCCCGAAGGGATAACCCCCAAAAACATTCGTGTATCCGTGGCACCCCACAGACTTTTAAAGCCCGGAAAACCGCCATAAACACACCCCCGTATACACTGGGGGGAACCCGGTATGCAACTCACCTGCTCCCCTTAGCTGCTTACCGGCTTGCTTTTGATATCATACCCGGCTGCTTTGGCCGCTGACAGGCTTGTGTTTATATACTGTCCGAAACAGGAGAACGGCCGGAAGGGTCCCGTTGGCCGTATACGGCCTTTTTTCTGCCGCTTACCGGGTTGCTTTTGATATCATACCCGTACGGGTGTACCACATACCGGGGCAGGTGCCCGGCATACCCGGTCGGGTTTATCACGTACCGGATTATATTTACCGCATGCCGGGTTAGGTTGACCACTAACCGGATTACCGCTGATGACATACCGGGGTGGGTTAACCACATACAGAACCTTCCCGGCAGCCGGGAAGGTTCTGTTTACCATCCAGGGAGACCGCTATGCTGCGCTATGGACCTCCTTAACGGTAAAGGGCACAGGAAGTGAATACAAACCCGGTCGGGTTAGCAGTAAACACAGTAGCCTGTGAATATATACGCAAATACAAAAGCGGCGAACCGGTTTCAGTCCGCCGCTTAAGGGGTGGCCTTTACGGCCCGCCCTCCCCGGCTCAGTGAATACACATTCCCTTAAATGGGGTTATCGGGGCTTCTTCGGGAACAAAAATCCTGACAGGTTCCACCACCGGAAATGCTTCCGGAGCACAAGGGCAAGGATCACAAGGACTATGACCGCCATGGCGATCAACCACCAGCACCAGCCTGTTGCACCGGTACGTTCTACGTCCTTTGCTTCGTATCGCTGTGCTTCCGCGGTATGGCTGCTGTCGTTCAGGCTGCGTTTTTCCCGCAGGGTATGGTTGTGGTGTTCCTTTTGCAATGCATCCAAAACGGTGTGACGCTTGCCGTAGATCACCACCTTTTCGGCTTCCCCGCTAAAGCCCGATCCGGGGTGATAGCTAAAGCGGCCTACGGGTTCGATAGCCACCGCTTCCAGCTGTTGACCGGCTTCATGTACCCGGACCACCGACAAGCTGTCGAGCTGTTCGACGGACATGGCGCGGAAGCCGAGTATACGGGCTTCCCGGCGCTCTTTCATTTCGCTTTGCCGGTGGCGTCCCGATAAATATCGGGAGGTACTGCAGGCCATCATACAGCAGCCGGCCCAAAGGATGAATAGTTTTGGCAGTGTGTCCATGATCATTCCTGTACTACGGCCCGCATCGATGATACGGGGCTCCAGGCACTTATCCCGTTCTTGTTGCGCGCCCGGACCCGGAAATAATACGTTACACCATCCTCCACGGGCGCATGGAAATTACCGCGTGAGTTCGACGTACGGCCGATAGATTGCCATACGGGCTGCCCGTTCGCATTCACCGTATCGGCGATCTGCATCTCGTACTCGTAGGCTTCCCGTACCGCCGGGAAATCCAGTAAGATCTCGCCCGGCCTCCGCGAAGCGCGGATACGCGTCCATTCACAGGCCCCGGGGACACCGATACTGCCGGGGGTGGCTACGGGATAGAAGCCCGAACTGAGCTGTACGGAAGCCAGGTTAGTAAAGTTGTTGATATAGGTCGTCACCCGCCGCATCATGGTAACCAGGGCGGCGCGGGCTTCCTCCTTTTCCTTCGTTTCCCGGAGGTTGCCACCCGCAGCGGTAATGGCCTGTTTCTCCAGGTAATCCTCTGCTACGGGGGCGTATTCCTCCAACGGGGGGTTCAGCTCCGGGAAATTCGTGTTCTCCCCCAGGGCATCCAGGGTGCGTGTGGCCAGTACGGCCAGTTCGCCATCCGTAAGATGGGTATAATTCGTGATTAATTTCGGTCGTCTCATTTTTTTTAGTTTTTTGATGTTATACGTTTTGATTTATTTGAATTCATACAGCTCCTCCCTCCCGATAGTCATCGGGATGACAAAGGGAGGTGGGCGGACTTTAGTCCGGTCGGAGGGTTAGAAATCCCAAGCCATAGGAAAACCTGAATGTTTTGGAATAATCCCGTGACCCGGGCCGGGGAGTTTTGACAAACGCAAACCTTAGCGTGTTTGCCTTAACGTTTGAGGGAATCCCTATGGCTTGGGATTTCTAACCCTCCCCCCTTGCTACGCTCGGGTACCTTCCTTCATCTGAAGGGAGGAGCTTTTAGGGGCTTATAAATCTGGAATATTCGTCTTTAATACTAACTCAATAGCATTGCCTAAAGACAAGCGCATACTTGCCGGGAGACGCTTTCTTTTTGGTTTGAGTGTTTTTCCAAAACCATAACAAGTATGCGTCTTTGCCAGCCCTTTGGGCGTGGCAATCTCCCGGAGGCTGGCAACATACCCCGGCTGATATGCAGAGGCCTGTATGTGCTGTACTTCCGTGTGCCCCCCCTGCCCCCCCTCAAGGGGGGAATCTTTGATCTTTTGGAAGATAAGATTGGTCTTTACGGGCTTTAGGCTTCTTAAAAAACGGCCATAACATTTTTAAGCAGATGAATAATCCCCCCTTGAGGGGGGACACAGGGGGGTGTCACCCTTCGTCTCCAAAAACTTTTCTGCCGGCATCGGCACAGCCCCGTTTAAACAAACCCGGAGCCTTCTGCGCTAACCCCCCGTCCACCGGGCAATAACGGCAAGGGTGCGAACGGGGCGCCGTTTACGTACCACGGCATTATGGACATTGCCTTCTACCGTATAGGCCCAGTTACCTGTCCACCGGTCGATAAAGCCGGCGTGGGCTATACGGCCCGGGCGGGCATAGTAAAGGCCAAAGACATCGCCGGCGCGGGGGGTTTTCTGCCCAACCGGTTCTCGTTTGCGTGTAACGGAAACGAGGGCCTCTTTTTTTGTCCGGATCACCTTACGCTCCGGGAACAGCGAAGGGCTCCAGGGCGTTCGGGGTTGTGCGTAGCCCGCCCGGCCATGGCACCAGCTGACAAAGGCCGCGCACCATTCGTGGCTTTCCGGAAGCCCGCAATACCGCAGGTACTCCGCAATACGCGGGCCGTCGTTACGGCCGGTGGCTTCCTTTACGCCCAACTCGGCCGTGTATACCCGGCGCAGGGCGCTTACATCAGTTGCGAAAGCCAGGTGGCCATACCCCAGAACAAGGATACATATCCACCCAGGTACATACATACGTGTTGCCATGAGCTTAGTTTTATGGAATGTGTGGTAAAAGTGCTGTCCAGCAGCCGTCTGAAGCTGCGGTACAGTTGTGTGGCCAACAGGCCGGCCAGCAGGTGGCAGGCGGCTGTGCCCAACAGCACCAGGAGCAGCAGGCTCAGGGTGCCGGCATCTACTACCGCCGCGGTGGGGTCTGCCAGCCGCAGCAGCGGTCCGGCATACAGGAAGGCCGATAACAGGATAAGGAGCAGGACGGCCTGTTTTGCCCATCTTCGCAGGTGCCGGGGTCGCGGCCCCTGGGCCCGGTTGTGCAGGAAGTCGATATAGTCGTCTTCCGGTTTTACTTTCCACAGCGGGAACTGTTCCGGCTGCGGGGGGCTTTGGATTTCTTTTTGTGTGTTCATTGTTTTTGTTTTTTATGGTTAATTCCAGAGTACGGTCTCTTTGTGATCATCACAAACATAGCGGGCGTATGGCGGGTATCAAAATTCGCGAACAACTACGAACAGTCTGCGAACAACTACGGACAGTACTGTTCGCGAAAGGCAGGGGGTTTTTAGTTTTGGAGTTGGGGAGTCCTGGAGTTTTGGAGTTGGGGAGTCTTGGAGTTTTGGAGTTGGGGAGTTTTGGAGTTGGGGAGTCTCGGAGACCCGGAGAAATTTTATCTCATCCTCTCTCACCTTCTCCTCAACTAAAAAAGCCGCCCCGAAAAATGCGGAACGGCTATGCGCTCTTTTCTTATCGATATGTATAATATAAAATGTAGCAAAATCCGGGTTTTCCATACCTTCTTTCATTTCCATATTTGCCGTATACATTCAAAATACAGAAATCATGAAAACAAACAAAGAAATTGTGGCACACTGGTTTGAAGCAGCCTGGGGAGAACGTTACATGCCTGAGGTTATAGATGAATTGGCGGCACCCGATATCATGATGCAGTATCCTCTGCACGGGCGGCAAATGGGTTCTGCAGCCATAATACAAATGCTAAACCGGCTAAGGGAAGCCTTTCCGGATTTAAAATTCAGGGTGGTCGGAGATCTCATTGCAGAAAATGATTATGTCGTTGGTCGTTGGGAAGGTGGGGGAACTCACACTGGTCCTGCATTTTCAGATTTACCTGCCGGCTCGCTTCCGGAAAACAGCGGAAAGACGATTCGTTTTACCGGAATCACCACTTTTAAGGTGATCAACGGCAAGATTTTGGAAGAAATTGGTGAAGAAGATGCCCTGAAAGCCGGTTTGCAACTCGGTGTTGTAAAAGTAAATGATTAAGAAACGGTTTAAGTATTATGAAAAATTTAATAACCATCCTTCTGCTTGCAGCATCTGTGTCATCTGCCATGGGTTATGAAAACAGGAGTATAACGAACGGGAAAAAGACCTTTATACTCATCCACGGGTCATGGCACAGTGCCTGGAACTGGTTTAGAGTAACACCCTTACTGGAGCAACAAGGGCATCGCGTAATAGCGCCCGATCTGCCCGGAATGGGAAGGGATAAAACTCCGGTTGAAGCGGTAAGATTTGAAAAAACAGTGCAAAAGATGTGTGATCTGATCGATACCTTACCCGGAAAAGTAATCCTGGTGGGACACAGCAAAAATGGCGTATTAATATCGCAAATAGCAGAATACCGTCCCGAAAAAATAGAAAAGCTGGTTTACCTCGCGGCAGTTCTGGCTCATAACGGCGCATCGGCTGTAGACTTGTTTAAACTGGACAAGAAGGAAGTTCTGGGCCCTTACATCACCTATCATCCGGAAAGCAATTCTTCGACCTTAGATCCGGAAATATATAAAGAAGGGCTGTACCACGACTGTGATGACGAAATTACTGAAATGGCCAAAGTAATCCTGAGCAATGAGCCCCGGCAAACGGCTACAGCCAGGATCTCAATTACAGCTGAAAATTACGAAAGCGTGCCCCGGTATTATATAGCATGTACCGAAGATAGAGCAATTACGCCTGCGTTGCAACGAAAAATGTATACAGATATGCCTTGTATAAAAGTATACAAAATGGCAACCAGTCATTCTCCATTTTTTAGCAAACCACAAGAACTTGTAGCTATTCTTCTTGAAATTGCACATGAGGGATAGCAAAGTTGATGTCACATCAGGAACATTTTGTGATAAACGATAAAGCCGTTATCAGAAAATTTATTCGCGATAACGGCTTTGTTACCTCTCAATAACTCCACAACTCCTCAACTAAAAAACACTGCCCACCCGGTCAGGCGGCCTGTTGCCGGGGGGAGTTTCCCCGGTCGAGTTTGCGGTAGGGCAAATGACTTCGTTCGTGTGCGTTTTTCAGGTTCCGCACAGCGTGGCGTTCGAAATAGTCGCGGTTGCCGATGCGGAGTTTGGGGAAGAGGAGTTTGTTTTTGACGTGTTTGTAGAAGGTGGTCCGGCCAATGCCCAGCTCCCGCAGTATCCAGGTGACCTCCACCAGGTCGGGCAGGTCCACCTCTTTCGGGGCCTTGGGTCTGAAATATTCCCGGAGCAACTTCCTGATCTCCCGCAGTTCGCGCAGGATCAAATGCGATATATTGGTCGTTTCCATAGATTAGGTGTTGGTGTTATTCAAATCCGGCATTGCTGTGATGCCATGGCAGCATGCTTTCACCGGGGTAGGTTCGGGCCGGCTTTCGGCCCTTTCTGGTGCATGTGGATCGTATCGTAAAGTGGGTTCGGTTTAAGATGACATTTTACGTGTTGACTGTAAACAGTTTACCATAAAGCAGTACTGTTCCCCCCCCCCCCGAGCCCTTCGGCACTTCGATTATACGCAGTGCAGGCAAGCTCAGGGCTCGACCTGACAGACATTAAGTTGCCCCACTGTTTCTCTGCATGATGTCAATCGAACTCACGTTATTGTAAAAACAAAAAACTGTTTCCTAAAGGTTCGGAACAGAGCTTTGTTGCCAAAAATCTTTTCGAATTTAGGTAATTTCAGCCGTTTTACCGGGCCTTTAAGGATAAATACTCCTTGCACCCGACTAAATAATCCCCCTACCGGAAAGACCGGCCGCTAAAGCCAATAAATCTGCAGACTTACAAAGTATATTCCGGGCGAAAAGCCGGGAAGCCCGGGAAACCATAACAAATAATTTTACTAATTTGTATGGAAATTTCTTTAACCAACCCGTATGACCACTGATACCGACCCTATAGAAAACGCGATTGCCCGGCTGTGGATCGACAACGGAATTTTATATATTGTCTACAAGCCGGATACCATACTCGACCTCGACAATGCCCGGAAGATCACGGCAGACCGACTTTTGCTGCAGCGGCAGCGTGTTTATCCCATATTTGTGGATTTCCGCGGCGTAAGGTATGCCAAAAGGGCCGCCCGGGAATATTTTGCACGCGAAGGTTCCGTACTTATGCGGGCTGTAGGCGTATTTCTCGCTTTTCCCTATAACCAGGCCATTGTAAACTTTTACCTGGAAGCGAACACTCCTCCCGTTCCTACCCGGTCTTTTACAGATAAGCCCAGTACCCTGAACTACCTGAAATCCTTTACCTGAATTTTCGAAGACTTTACCTCATATCCTTTTTATCATGGAAAACAATTATGTCACTTTCCCTTATTGTTACTTTAAAAAACGCATGCGAGAACTGGAACGATTCCTTATTGAACTAGGGTGCGGCGACTTTGAGACCCGTATCGAATTCTACGGAAAAGGCGATCCCATAGAAGGGCTGGTTACTACGGCGAATATGACGGGCGAAGAGATCGAGCACTTTTTCAGGGACCGGAATCCCACAATCCTGTTCCCGGGAAGTTCCCTCACTTCGTATACCTCTTTTATCCTGGACAACGACTTGCGGATATGGTTGGTTTGCGAAAAGACCGCCCGGGCACTTTCCCTGGACCGTATGCAAGTGCAGGACCAGCCTTTTTGTTCGCTTCTTGCCAGGGAATCGCAGGAACACTGGGCACATATAAAAGCCATGCTGGACCGTGAAGAAAACGTGGAAGATCCCGTAGAGCTATCCTTCGCACTCCCTAACGGGCTTACCCGCCCTGTGTATTGCAAAGTATCCACACTGTACCGGAACCGGGAAAAAATGCGTGCCATAACCGTCCTGGTCAATAAACCGCAACCCCCGAAGCGAAAAAAGAAAAACCGGGTAAGCCTGCATCCCGCAGATATTAAAATCCTACAACAGGTGAAACGCATGGTAATGCAATTCCCTGAAAGGAAACTCCCCACCCTGGAAGTCCTGGCACGCCAATACGGTACGAACGAGTACAAGCTCAAACACGGCTTTAAGGACCTCTACGGCACCACCATATTCAAACTGCAACGCAAAGAGCGGCTGAGAAGGGCCGAAACCCTGATAGCATACACCGACCTCCCGTTTAAAAGCATTGCGCGAAACATAGGCTACAGCCTCTCGCATTTCTACGAAGCTTTTAAGGTGGAATACGGTAAATCGCCGGGGAGCCTCAGAAAAAGCTGAGGAGTGGAAGGACCGGTTGCAGGTTCCAAGTTGCAGGTTGCGGGTTGCGGGTTTGGGCCCTGAGCCCTTCGACATCCCGATAACCATCGGGACCAGGATATACTAAAGCCGAAGGGCGGGTCCCGCCAGGGACGCCACGCCACAAAAAACATCCGTGTATCCGTGGTAAAAAACAACGCCACAGTTCACCAACTCCCCCACTCCATCCCGATCCCGATGGTTATCGGGATATCGGGACTCAAAAACTCCCGCTGCCCGAATACTTTATCCGTGTACCGGAAAGATTACGCCCTAACTTTACGGTATAAAAACGAACCGTGTAAAGTAATCCTTAATCACCGTACCCGGAAAAACGAATACTACCCAAACATAAAAATATTTATTGCGCGATAAATGCAGGAGAAGCCGAAAACCTGGTAGACAGAGTAGGCGTAATTTTTAAATTTTTTAATAATGAAAAAGTTCAAATTTGCCATAGCGGCTATGGTTATAGCCGTTGGCGTAATCGGAGCGTTTGCGTTTGGTAATGCAGACGATAAAGAACCTGTCAAGGAAGAAGCTCAAACCACCTATTATGCAATTAGAGTCGAGGGCACGAACAACTTTTTCTGGTCCGATAATCAGGCTGACATTGCAGGCAAAGAGTGTTTAACTCTTCCAGGTGCATCATGTAGTGTTGAAGCTACTTCTCAGCCAGATGACAACACAAACCCTGATCTAACTCCGGATAATCAGGCTTGGCAAGAGCCTTGATTTTTTGAAACAAAGCGTGTCAGCAAAAATGATTTGCTGACACGTTTTTTAGATTTTCTCCCGGATCAAATTTTCTAAATCTTCTCCATCATCCAACCGTGGGTCAATCGCCTTTCTCATCATTTTTCCCTCGGGGTTGATAAGAATTATGGTCGGATACCCACGTACCTCGTAATTCTTGATCATAGAATGTTCTCTGCCTCTGCCACCAGTGAATAATTTAATGGAATTGTTAAAAGTATATTCACCTTCAGAAACACTTTTTAACCATGTTTTTTTACTTCTATCGGCACACACGCTAAGAAATACAACAGGAAAGGGCTTGAATTTCTTTGCTACCTTTGCAAGATAAGGGGTCATCTGTTTACATGGGCCACATCCGGTAAACCAGAAATCGAGGACAACTACTTTTCCCTTGAAATCAGAAAGCGAATACTGCTTTCCATTTTTATCTGATAACGAAAAATCGAAAGCATCGATGCCCTCAATGTGCTTTTTCGTCATACGCTCAATAAGTTTTTTGTAGGAATCGTTTTCGATGCTGTTCAATGCCATATTCCTGTATTTTGTCAGACTATCTGATTTTAAGTTTTTAATAATCAGGTAGGTTAAACACTTTTCTCTTAGCTCGTCTGACAGCGTTTTATCCATAAAGCGGTAACAGTCGCCCAATTGAAATTTTCTGCCTGCCACTGTACAGGAATCATATTCGAATTTTTCAATGAGATAGTTTGGAAAACTCCTAAGTTCGGTATGCAGTGAAGAATCGATAACTCTATTACTGGTGGTATCCTTGAACGAGTAACCTACATCTTCGCCCTTCTTTTTGATGCCATTAAACAACCAGTATTTAATAACTTCGGAGCCATAACTAAAATCAAGGCGGATTATGTTAAATGCACGCTTTGACATCTTTCCTTTCCAAGTATCTAAATATTGAAGTAAAACCGAATCTACGGAATCTTTATACGTAAATGCTGCTTTGAGATTGGCATCACGGTCTACAAAACTGCTATAAACCGAATTGTCTGTCATTTTCCTTTCCATTTTGTATAGAGAATATTGACAATTAAATTTTTCGGCATTTCTCCCTTCGAATTTAAAGTCCCCTTCATCGTAACATAAATTCGCCTTATCTCCAGGCATAATGGTAAAGTATGCCCGCTGAAAGGAGTCGGCCTGTTTTTTATCGGGAACCCTGTTCATTGGAATACGAACCCGCATTGTTAATGGGCAGTTTATTCGACTCCATTCAAAGAAAAACTTCCGGTCTTTGACCACCGCTGTGTATACACTATCTGTTCTTTCGTTACCAATAACAAATTCAGTTAAAACTATACTGATGGAATCACCATCTTCTAAAAAATCCAGGTCACCACTGATAGAAGTAATTTGCTTAAAATCGTAATCCCGGTTTTTATCAGTTCGGCAAGATACTATTTGAGAAAGAATAATTAATATGAGTAATTGAATATGTGTTTTCATCTGTTTATTTTTTTATTGTTTTTCAATGGTCAGATGTAACCTTTGATGACTAAAATAATCATGGCTCTGTGAGTCTAAAGATGATTTTAGTCATGTCGGTTTCATTTTTTAATACACTAAGAGTTAATGTCAATTATAGAATTATCTTGGATTTTGCTGCAACCCATTAAGAACCGTCTCCGAATCGGGAAGGGGTAGCGCATAGCGCGGATCATTGGGAGGCAGCGTGTATGTTTGCCCATTGATCGTTCTTGTAAGCGTTACTTTAAAGCGATCTTCCTTATTTAACCGGCGTAAGTCTGTCCATCGAAGACCGCGAAATATTAACTCTTTCCTGCGCTCATTCAGAACTAAATCAAGCGCGTCTTCAGCATTAGCCGCCTCATATGGTTTAAATTCGGCATCACTGTTCCACCTATGAGATAAAAGGGTATTCAGATCATTTATTGCCGCTCCTGCCTCCCCGTTACGAGCATAGCATTCAGCACGGATCAGGTAAATTTCATCCGTAGCAATTCCACTGTAAGGATAACCGTTATAATTATAGGTTCCTGTAAAAGTATAGTCCCCCGAACTGTTGATTGTAAATAACAAGGTTTTTCTTAAATCGTTATCATTGTAAGTGGCGATCAAAGCGGGATCAATTATTGCCCTGGTTCTCGATGTCACCCGGGTAGTTGTTAATGACGTATGAAAAGCGTCCTCGCCTAAAAAATCGGTATGAATCGAATAACTTGTCCGTGAAAGTGAATTATAATCCGTCAGTTCACTATTCCGGTGTAAATATTCATCTGCATATTGCAACGCCTGGTCGTAATTACCGATAGCCAAATATATACGGCTCAGAAAGCCTAAAGTTGCCAGTCCGGACGGTTGGGTTTTGTAGGTGACCTCAGGCGGCAAGAGGTTAAGCGCTTCTTTTAGATCCTTTAAAATCTGATCATAGCATTCTTTTACGGTATGCCTTGTTACCCTGACATTCAGATTAGCTGTTAGCCTTAAAGGGATACCCAAATCCGTTTCGGATGTGACAGGGTCATATGGCATAGCATAGGTCTGCACCAGGTTGTAAAAAGCCCAGGAGCGAAAAAAGAGGGCCATCCCTTTCACCCTGTTGAAGTCATTTTGTTGAGATGGACTTATGGTTAGTCTTTCTATACCTTCCAATACGGTATTGGCATAATAGACCTGTGTATAGGCGTTTCTCCATTCGTTTTCACCATAAGTTTCACCCTCATAGATATCCCTGGCCCATATGTAGGCATTTCTGTATGTGTTGACCGATATCGTATTGTAGTCATCGGATGATACCAAGCCTAATGCCGGATCTCTAAACAGGTTGAAAACAGTATTGTTTTTTAACAGCTTTTCATAATCATCTAATGTAGCAGGTACAATCAATGATTGATTGGGCTTAGTATCTAAAAATTCCTCTTCCCATGTACACCCATTGATTACCGTACAGATCATGAGCGCAAGAATACCTTTTGCAGTTGTATATCGGAGATTCATGTTCTAAAATTTAATGTTTAAGCCAAATGATAAAGAAAACGGAGCAGGATATCCGCCTGCATAAATATCAGGGTCTATATGATGGTTATTCGCTCTCCATAGGATGCCTATATTGTTTAAATAACTATATAGTTGAATAGAAGCTACCTCGCCATTTGTAATCCGGGATATATCCCAGTCATACTTCAAGGTAATGTCCTGGAGGCGTATGTGATCTCCCCGTTCAACAAAAATTTCAGATTGCGTATAAAAACTTTGGCGGGCGGAATTTACAGGTGGTACTTGCATTGAAGGTATATGGGTTCTGAGCTTGTCGCCGGGTTGCTGCCACCGGTCATAATAATCGGAGTGAATAAATAATCCATTATTATAAATTACCCCGTTTTCGATGGTATTCCTTCTGAAATAGTAATTTGCTTTAAAAAGCAGGTTAAAAGAAACTGAAAACCGCTTATAGGAAAACGTATTTCTAAAAGAACCGAATGTGGTTGGACGTGCCGATCCATGATAGACCAAATCGTCAACGGTTGTTCCTGACCGGATCCGGTTGTAATCCGTGCTCAGCTTTCCGTCTACGTATCCCTGCGGGTCTCCGGTATCCGATGTCAGACCTCCCCACTTATAGCTATAAACACCAAATAGACTGTTTCCTTCTATGGGTTGAACAACACCTGGTCTTATGCCGACCAATAAACTTAATGGAGAAATATCAAGATGGTATTGGGTCACAATATCTTTTACATAACTAAACAGAAGATTTGAAGTCCACTTGAAAGTTCCTTTATGGATATTGATTGAGCTTAAATGGATATCAATACCGTTGGTTCTGACATTCGAAGTATTGCCGTAATACGAATCTAATCCCGTTGATCCGGGAATTTGGCTGAGGCCAAACAGATCTTCTCCCGATTTTATGTAATATTCAACGGAGCCAGTAACGATTTGATTCTTAAGACCAAAGTCCAGCCCGATGTTCAACGTCTTTATCCGTTCCCACCTCAAATCCGGATTTCCGGGATTAACGATGGAGGCGTATGGTGTTCCGTAAAACCAGGAACGACTCAGGGACCGGAACGTAGCAACAGCTGTGACCGATTTATCGATATTCCCGTTTGCACCATAGGTGAGACGGATTTTCCCATAGGGCAGAAAGCCTACATTGTAAAAGTTTTCGTTAGAAAAATTCCATGCCAACCCGGTCGAGAACAACGGGACTGCCTTTTGGTTGGTGTTTACTCCAAATAGATTTGACTTGTCTATCCGCCCGCTTACCGAAATAGTATACCTGTTGTCATAAGTATAACTTCCATTTCCAAAATAAGAGAGGTATCGGTCATTGAGTTGGGTTGTGCCAATATTATTCGGGATAACCCGTGAACCAGCGGGTATGGTGGGAAATGATGTGGTATAATCAACATTGGTAAATGCCAGGTTTTCCTTATTATAACCGTATAAGGTGTTTGAATTTGACTTAGTAACCGTTTCGTTGACTTCTGTTCCCAAAAGCGCAACCACTTCATGTGCCTGCCAGCCTTTTGAGTAGTCTAATTGCCCCCTTGCCCGGTGCGATGTTAATGTGGTGTGGGATTCCTGCAGTATGCCACCCAACGGTACGGGATACCGATCTTCGCTATTCAACCGGGTAAATTGGTTAATCAGGTCACGTGTGTGGTAGGTATCCTGGCTATAATGATCATTGTTTTGAGTACCGGCCCTTTCGTATTGGTACTGGAGGGATAGCTTAAGCTCATTCCCGATATCGTAATTTAGTCTTGTATTGAACCTATTGTGAATTTGTGACTGACGATTGTCGGCAAACCGCATTTCATCATAAGGTCTGTAATGCCAGTCTAAAAGGCGCCCTTCTCCAACCGTATCAATATATGCTGGATTTCTACGTGCTACGGCAAGCGCTTCTCCGGTTTTATCATTAACCAGATCGAGATAAGGGGGTGTCGGAAAAAGAGATGAGTTCAGTTGCTGAACAGCATCGTTTGATTTTGTATTACTATAAGTCAAATTTGCTGTTCCGGTAATAGTAAGCCGTTCCATTGGCGAAAGTTCTACCTGCAATCCTATCGTAGTGCGTGCATTATCGTTACCAATTGCTGTACTTCTATGAGTGTCGTGGCCAAGCGAAAAATAATATGTACTATTCGCTGAACCGCCACGCATATTAACCGCGTACTGGTTGTTAATACTGCTTTGATAAAAATATTTCTTTAAATCATCCCTGTAATCATTGTTTCGGTAAGCATCGATCTGCCGATACCCCGCTTCACTATCCAAATTTCCCTTTTTAATCTGGTCAAGAATATGGACGACCGGGGTTACCGCGGGAAATCCGGACGTATTATCTAACGTAGTATTGTAGTATCCATCGTGAAAGTTATCAATTTCCAGATCAATATAATCATTGGAAGAAATGCCAAGCATAGGTTTATAATAAAGGTCAGGTTTGTTTCCGATGGTGGTATTGATATTGGCTTCTATCCGGATCTTTTGATTAAGGCGTCCTTTTTTCGTTGTTATTACAATAACACCATTTCCGGATTTCACTCCCCATATACTTGAAGCTGCAGCATCTTTTAAAATTGTAATATCTTCAATATCGTTGGGATTGAGGTTTGAAATGGGACCATCATACGGAAAATTGTCTACAACGATGAGAGGCTGGTCGTTTGCAAACAGGGTTGTATGCCCCCGGATATTCAAATCAAGCCCTCCGTCTGCGCTTTCCGGAGTGTTTTTGTTAAATAAGAGACCGGGAACATTACCTTCGAGACGTTCCAGAATATTCGGGCTTACCCTTTGGTTGAGAAGTTCATTATCGGCATGAACAAAAGAGCCTGTGGAACGCTCTCCGGGTAATTGTTGATACCCCGTATTCAGCACAACTTCATCCAAAGCAACTACATCCTCTTCCAACTGCACATTTAAAACTTCCCTTCCGGAAACGGGAAACTCCACTTTCTTAAACCCCACAAACGAATACACCAAAGTATCCTGAGAAGAGGCCATAATCGAATAGCTCCCGTCAAAATCAGAAATCGTCCCCTGCCCTTTTCCAGACACTACGATATTCACGCCCCCTAAAGGCTCCCCGTTCCTATCAGTAACCGTCCCGGTAATTTGGTGTTGCGCAGTAGTTTGAAAAGGTGGCGAAGCCAAAAGTGGCACAGGCAGGTTAAGTAAAATAAAGGCAATAGATATGGGGCACCAGCAGGACAGGCCTACTAATGTGGTGATCTTCATAGTTTTAATATTTGAGTGTTAGTGAATACTCCCCATACCCGTGGGGTAAGACGTATGGATATGGTTTACCGTAAAAGGGGTGTGCGGTTGCGGAAAGGTTCTTTCTAAGCAGACGATCCCTGCCGGAGTTTTTGTATATCGTTTGCAATTTCCTCCATCAGGGTCTTGTTGCTTTCCTGTAATTCCCGGAAGGTTGCCATTTCCGCGCTCCATGCTTCCCGGAGCTGTTCCAATTTTTGGTGTGTTTTTTTCATAATAAGTGTGTTAATGTATTAAGTTTTAAAAACCGGCCACCGCGGCCAATAAGAAAACAAATTGAATTTGCTCGTAAAGAGAAAACCGCTTACCTTTATTGGCATTGCGTATAACCATGAAATGCAGCGGTCTTTTACCCTGTGGCAAAACCTATTGTGTTTTCCGCGGGTACGGGGCCGGTTGTGCCCTCGTTATTCAAGGGCCCATTTTAGTTTTTTTGAAATAAAATGTAGCGATTGGAGTTGGAGCTGGCTGTTTTGGCACAGGGCAAAGCCTGTTGCCGTAAAATGCTCTGGTGGGTGTGTTTTTCTCGTTTTCATAGTCTCGATGATTATGTAAACGACATGCACTCGGGAAGCTTAGGAATAACCATATTGGAAAAAACCAATAGGGCAGTCTCAATGCTTTGAACGTGGTACCGCTAAGAACCGCCAAGCCGAAACCTGGTTCCCCAAAGACTTACATGAGACCCGCCCTATCGGACTATTATAGCAAAGATAATAAATCCAATAGATAGCGAGCTCACGGCCGACTCATAGGGAAAATTAGCGGTTTTCGTTTATGAGTGACATCGTTAGTGATGCATTATTTAACGCTTCACTGTATTGTCGCCTGTTATTAACAATACAAACATACAAAGTTTGCCGTTTAACGACAAACTTTTTTAAATAAAAATCTAATTCAATGAGTAACACTAATAGATTAGACGAAGTATTTACAAAAAGAAAAATTACCAATAGGGTCGTTGCCAAATACGTAAAAAGGTCAGAAGGCACAGTATCTAAATGGCGAAATAACAAAAGACAACCCTCTGTACATGAGCTCAACAAAATCGCAGAACTTCTAAGAGAGGATATTAGAAACCTTTTGCATAAGAGTGATTGGTCAGAGAGTAAGGCTCCTACATACTTAGAATTTAAAAGTCAACTCAAAAAAGACAATAGGTAATGCATAAGCTTAATTATCCCATACGATTTTTTGAATTAGAGATTAATACTGCTGATAATACAATAGAAGCGTGTGGATATGCGTAACCCTAAATGGCATCCTGATGAAATACTTTTAGCGCTATCCTAAAATTAACCTTTAACCAATTATTCAAACATATATGAAAAAGATTAAAATCCCCAATAGCGAAGTCCGGGAATTAGTATCAGGCAAAACCTATAGCTTTCCGAAATATACCACTCAGTTAATGAATTTAGCAAACTCGAATGCCCAGGGTACAAGACCTCATGTTGTGGGGCAAATGAGTGATCTTATCCAGGAATTTCCAGGCAGGACCATTAGTGGATGGCAAAAGTGGTACTTGGAAAAGCAACCAGAAGCTATCGAAAATGCTACAGAAAAGGTATACGCCATGATTCGACAGTTCCAGGAGGTTATTGATGAGATTGATAAGGAAATGGTCAGAAATTGGGTTGAAGAGTTAGTGATTATAAAAACATTTTCGGGCTTAAGGTTTCAGGATGCTATTTTAAAGCGGGTGGGCCAAGCAAAAAGCACCACTTGCAGGTTAGCTATGCCGGAAGAAGAAAGCAGAGGTATCGACGGGTATATCGGTGATATGCCGGTAAGCATTAAACCTATTTCCTATAAGAGCAAAATATTAAATGAACGGATTGATGCATCGCTGATTTTCTATAACAAAAAAAAGGATGGTATAACGATAGAGTATGACTTCTAAAATAGCAAATGTCTATGTTTACACAAGAACAAATACAAGCATTGTTAAATGTTTTACCGGAAAGAAAGGAGGATGCAATTAATGCTCCTGAATTAGCACGAGCTTTGGGCTATTCGTCTTTACCAAACCAGGAAGAATTAAGAGCCCTTATCAGGCAAGCAATTCGGGAGAATCATCTAATAGGAAGCGACAATAGTGGTTATTGGCTGATAAATAGTCTTGATGAATTAGAAGATATCTTAGATTCACTGGAACGAAGAGCTAAAAGGACATGTGATAGAAGGAATCATTTGCTAAATGCCTGGAATGAGAAATACCCAGACAATTTATCAATTAAAATCAGTAAAGATGTAAATTAAAATCTATGCAAGAATTCACGTTAAGTATTGATCCCAATAAATTCAGGTCGACCAATTCTTCCTGGAACAACTTAATGCTTAATGCCCCCTGGTCCGTAGGTTATGTTACAACTTTAATTGAGCTTACTTCATTTAAGCAAAAAGAGGATTGGGAAGATTTTTATTATCAAAGCGGAGAACAACGCGAAGAATTAATATCTGGCTTAACTCCTGAGCAACAGAATATATTAAATGATGCGTCTTTGGTACTCATTAATAAAACTGCCATTAACCAACTAAGCTGGGATATGAGAAATTTAAATACGCAATACGGCAGAACTAAGAAAAGATTGCAGGACAAAGGTCTTATTCTGTATGAATCGGTAAAAGACAACGGATGGGGCTTAACTATTGAGGAATGTATCGAATGCGTGCGTTTTCGGGTCATTTGTGAAACCTGGAATGGGGTAATCGTCAGGGAAAAAAATACTGTTGAAAAACTAAAACAGCTATTCCCCCAAACCGAATTTAGAAAAGTAAGCGGAGAAAAAGACCACACTTATGCTGTAGATTATGAGCTATATAAAAACAGCGTTTTAACCGTAGCTATTCAAATAAAACCTAAATCATACACCTGGAACGCACCCTATATTCAAAAAGCAAAAAATGCGAATAGGCGTAAAAATCAAAAATATTTAGACGAATTCGGAGTCCAGGTTTTTGATGTCATTGCCGACAGTAAAGGAAATATTCTAAATTCTGATATCCTTAAAAAACTTTAGACAACTCCTACGGTAGAATCTAATTTCTTTTTATCCAAAATTGATGTATCAACAGGTGCCGCCGTTACATAATCGGCCATAAACGATAAATCATCTTTTGGATATATCTGTTCCACCAGCCGAAACCTGATCCCGGTTTCCTGTTTGGTCATTACCGGTAATCGCAGGTTTTCATTAGAATGTTTTATCTCCCCTTTTTTGGCATCGGCATTTCTTTCATTAATGAAATCCATATGCTTTTCAATCCTGTTTCGGATAATGGCATTGTAAAAATCTGCCGGGGCCGATGTTATATTATCCGTTATGATTTTCTGAAACATGGGGTCAATTTCATAACCCACACTATTCCTGTTGGAGGCGATAGCCGCAAGCGATGTTGTTCCGGTACCTAAAAACGGGTCTAAAACAGTATCTCCCTGCACAGAGTACATATTAATAAGCCGGTATGGTAATTCGAAAGGGAAGGCTGCACTTCTTTTTCTCGTTTCGGAATTCTCAATTTTTTGTTTGCTCCCCTTAAAATCCCATAAATCTGAAAACCAGATATTTCTTTCTTCCCAAAAGAACGAGCTTTCTCTTCTTCTTACTTTATCCGCTTCCGTATTAAACTTTCTTTTCCCTCCTTTTCTGAAAACAAGAATCCACTCATGCTCTAACGTAACATAAGCCCCCGATGGCAACATTCCCGACCCCATAAACTTGTTTGGTGCGTTGGTTTGTTTTCTCCAGATAATATTGGGGAGATTCGGTACTCCCAGTTTTTGAAATGCATTTATAATTCTTGCGTGATTGGGATAGAGGGCAAACTCATTATTTATCGTCCTTGTGGCGTCTCCGATGTTAATGCAGGCAAAACCTCCGGGCATTAGCACTCTTTCCACCTCTGCCCATACTTTGTCCAGCTCTGAATGCATCTGTTCGAACCCTTCGGCTCCTTTACCGCAATCAAGCGATGTCCGAATTTCAGGATTTTGTCTGGCCATTACATCATCCCACATTTCAATCATGGGATATGGTGGTGAGGTAACAACAAGAGCTATGGAATTGTCTTCTACCTGCTCCATTTTTTGAGCAGCCCCGATAATTACCCTATGATTTGTTGATTCTGATTTCATTTCACAAACTTATTAAAATCCACACACTATTTTATTGATATCAATCCGTTTTTTAGTCCGGTCAAATAACAAAATGCTGGCTTGTATGTATATGTTGCATGAATAACAGGCTAATATGTGCTGCTCATTACTGAAGTTTTTTCAAAATGGTATAAAGGTTTTAATCTTCTTTTTTTATGGTTTTACGGGAATCCGTATGTTGTTTTAATGGCTTTTCTCTTTCTTTGAGGATGAAACAAATTCATCTCATTAATTTTTAATACATTTAAACTGGAGTAATTTTGCTTTAATTTGTTTGTAAAAACAAAATCTACCCGGATGGCTGATGTACACGATAAAAAGACCCGGAGTTATAATATGAGCCGGATCAAAGGGAAAGATACTAAACCGGAAATCCTGGTGAGGAAATATTTATTTTCTCTGGGGTTCAGATATCGTTTACACGATAAAAATTTTCCCGGAAAGCCCGATCTGGTTTTTCCGAAATACAGAAAAGTTGTTTTTATACACGGATGTTACTGGCACGGTCATGAAGATTGTAAATATTTTGTCCCGCCCAAAACAAAAACGGAATGGTGGTTAAATAAAATCGGTAACAATAAAAAAAGAGATGAACAAAACATTTCCCGGATCAGGGACATGGGGTGGCTCCCCATCATTATTTGGGAATGTGAACTAAAACCCGGTAAACGGGACAAAACATTTGAAAATTTAGTCGAAGAGCTGAAAAAACAATGAGCACCATCAGATACATTGATTTATTTGCCGGAGCCGGGGGCTTATCGGAGGGCTTTCACAGACAGGGATTTAAACCTGTTGCTCATGTGGAATTTGATAAAGCAGCCTGTTTTACTTTAAAAACGAGAGTTGCATATCACTATTTATCTGAGTCCGGACAGGAAGACATATATCATTCTTACCTTAAAGGAGATATTGACAGAAAAGAATTATATAAAGCTGTTCCGGAGAACTTACTAAATACGGTAATCAATGCGGAAATAGGTAAGGATAATCCGGGTGTTTTCAATAAAATAGATAATGTTCTCGGAGAAAACACCGTAGATCTGATTATAGGCGGTCCCCCATGTCAGGCTTACTCTGTTGTAGGGAGGGCTCCGCTGAAACATAAGAAGAATGATGAGCGCACCAGATTATATATACAATATGGCCGGTACTTAAGGAAGTACCGGCCCAAGGTATTTGTTTTTGAAAATGTTCCCGGAATCCTTACGGCCGCGGAAGGCAGTTATTATAGAAACCTGAAAGCTTATTACCGGAGAATCGGTTATGAATTGGATGCTAAGTTGCTGAATGCTTACGATTATGGTGTGGTACAGAACCGGCAAAGGGTAATTATTATAGGTTGGAAAAAAGAACTCGATTGGTCTTATCCTGATATACCGATAGAAAAGCAAAAGTATTACAGAGATATTATTTTTTCTGATTTACCCTCTGTGAGTCCGGGCGAAACAGGAAGAACACATGAATATACTTCAGAATTAAATGGCTACCTGAAACGAAAAGGTATCCGAAACGGAATCGGTTTTGTTGCCCAGCATATTACACGCCCTCATAACGACAATGACCTGGCAATCTATAAACTCGCTATAGAAGAACTTGAAAAAGGAGAGCGTATAAAAAATAACCGGATTCCTGAAACGATGAGAACTCAGAATAATGTTACGGACTTTCTGGACAGATTTAAAGTGGTTGACAAAGAGCCACATACCATGATCGCCCATATAGCTAAGGATGGTCATCATTTTATACACCCCGACAAAGAACAACTACGATCCATTTCAGTAAGGGAAGCTGCCAGAATCCAGTCTTTTCCAGACGATTATTATTTCGAGGGAGTTAAAGAAGATCAGCCAAGAACGGCGGCTTTCAGGCAGATAGGGAATGCTGTTCCGCCGGTAATGGCAGAGAAAATAGCTTTAAGCATAAAGAATTTATTAAATGACAGATAATTCAAAAATAGATAAATATTCCTTTCAGCCTGGTGCTATGTCCATCATTCAGATGGGGGAAGAGTTAATAGGTCATCCAAGTACTGCAATTAATGAATTAGTGAAAAACAGCTATGATGCGGATGCGAAGAAAAGCAAAGTCTATTTTCAGCATTCAGAAAATACAGGTCATAGTTTTGCCATAATCTGTGATGATGGTAACGGCATGGATTCTTCTACTTTATTCGGTAGCTGGCTACAGCCATCCGTTAGTACCAAGCGAACTCCCGGAGCCAAAAGTGAAGTTTACCAAAGAAATCTGCTGGGCAGCAAGGGAATAGGCCGTTTAGCTGCCATGGCTTTGGGAGAAAATGTAACAGTCATCACAAAAGAAGAAAATGAAAAAGAGTATAACTGGATCTCTGTTAACAGAGAAGCTTTTCGGGAAGAAAAATTATTATCAGACATTCATTTCCCAGGGGGTATAATTACTGATTTTCTTTCCCTTTTTTATGACAAAACCCTTCTAAGGGAAAGAATATCCCTTTACCTCGAAAAGGAAGTTAAAGAGGAAAGTGCAGAAGACAAGGATGCTTTAACAGATCAGATTCTGGAAAAGATCATTGCTGACAACAAAGATCACATTATAAAGTTTCTGGAAAACGCCGGACTAACATCCTTCAATAAAGGAACCTTGATAGTCATAGAACGTCTGGATGATGCTGTATTAAAAATATTAAAAAAAGATTTTGACCAGATCGAACTTCCGGATATAAATACCGAACCTTATAAAGATACACGGTTTTATAAAGCTCTCGCCACATTAATAACCCCTTTAAAATTCAATTCCAGAATACAACAGGAACTACTGGAAAAAGGTATTATCAAACAGGAAAAAGTGATTTCCGGAATTGAAAATGAATTTTCTATTGAATATTCTACAAATCTGATACCGGATCAGGAAGATAAAATAGAATGGCTTCCTGTAATTCCTATTCCGGTGCAATCAGTATATGATTACAGGGTTTATGGAAAGGTATCTGAAAAAGGCAATGTTGAAGGTATTATGTCTTTTCAAAGGTTAGAAGAAGATAAACACGAAATAAGTTTTAATCTTGCCGGCAAAGATATTCATGAAGAGAGTAACATCCAGCACAAATTATTTGAAGACGAAAATAACGAAGGCCCCGGAGAATATTATTTTGATATCCGGGTATATGATATAGGAGAAAAAGATAATCTTGAAAAACTGGCAAGAAGTTTAAATCTTAATACAGGGAGTCAATTCAAAAGGGCCTTTAAGAACTTTCAGGGTTTAAGAATTTCCAAAAATGGTTTTGGCGTTAAGCCTTATGGTGAAGAAGTTGAGGATTGGATTGAATTATCCAAGGCCAGGGTTCAGCAACCGGGAAAAAATGTAAACACAAATCAGATCCTGGGATACGTATTTTTTTATTCACCTGATAACGACAACCTGGAAGAAAAAACCAACAGAGAAGGATTCCTTGAAAATAAGGCCTTTCAGGAAGTTAAAGATACTATGAAAGCTATTTTTTCCGAGTTGGGTAAAATAAGATATAACTATCGTTTACTGCAAGGTTTAGGAAGAATTCCAAACAGTAAACATGACAGACCGGACTTCGAGGAATATTTAGCTAAGCTCTATAGCATGGATGCTACTCCTGCTTTAATAAGTTATTCTACCAAGTTCATGAAAGATGTATCCACATCCATGGATAATATTGAAGAATCTCTTTCATTCTCGGAGCGGTTAGCTTCTTTAGGTAGCGGTATAGAATTGGTATATCATGAAATGGCACAACCAATTTCCGGATTAAGGACCACTAAATCTTCTCTGGATCTCAAAAAGGAAAAAATTAATCCTGAGGTAAGAAACAATTTTATCAATGATATTAATCACCTGAATTATGCCACTGATATTTTAGCAGAATTGAGAAAGTCTTTACAACCGGCAATAGGCAGAACCAGGAAGAAAAATTTTTTTCTATATACTACTTTTTTAAAAGTTTGTAATCTCTATAAATCTGATTTTGACGAACACCATATTTCAATTAAGGCCGATGAAAGGCTAAAAGACTATCGTATAAATGATCTTGAATATGCATTCTGGATTGCTTTTCTGAACATTATTAACAATGCTGTTTACTGGTTAAAAAAAGCTGAAAAAGGAGGTGAAATAAGATTCTTAAAAGAAGGAGAACAATTAGTAATAAGTAATTCAGGGCCGTTCCTTAATGAAGAATTAATTGAGCATATTTTTAATTATGGCGTTACTACACGTTCTGAAAAAAATGCTACAGGACTCGGGCTGGCTTTCACTCAAAGCATACTTAGCCGGAATAATTGGGATATCCAGGCAGAAAACCGGGAAGATGGTCCCGCATTCATCATTAAAAAAGCAGAAAATGACTAATGGGGTAATTTTACATCTTGACAATGATTCAAAAATATTAAATCGATCAAAAGACCTTTTTGATCAACAGGGCTTGGGCATCGACTATATTACCTGTGAAACAAAAGAAATATTTGAATCAGCAATCGCCGATAATCAATCCAGTATTAAAGCATTAATCTTTGATTTATTAAGTGAAGAGCCAAGTGCTGATGAACTACAGAAAAAAGACGCTCAGTTTTTGGAAAACCTGCAATCAAGTTTTGCGAAATATAACATTCCTATCTTTATATATAGTGGTTTTCTACAAGCTCTTGAAAATGAATTTGATAATTATGGAACTGTTTTTACTGTAGATAAGGATCAAGGAATTCAGCCTGTTTTTGACAAAATAAAAATGTTATTGGAATCAGGATTTATCGATGTTTTCTGTCCGGGAGGAATTTTAGAAACCGAAATAAAAGAAGAACTTCATAACTCCTTTATTAAACAATTTACCAAAAATGATCAGATAGAAGAAGTCATAAAAAGTATTTCTAAAGCGGCTCAAGAACCTGAGCAACCTTCTGATAGAGTAAAAAAAATCTTTAAAAGAATTGCCATAAAAGCACTTGCTTCTGACTTATTAGCCCCTGTAATTGATAGTAAAGATAAAGTTCATCCTATTGAACATTTCTACAAACGTCAAAGCGAATTACCCGTTTGGACAGGAGATATCTGGAAGCAACAGGAAAAAGAAGAAGCTGTTTTAGTTATGACTCCGAGATGTGACTTCGCAGTCAATAAGGTTGAAAATATTATATTGTGTCAGATTGAATCTGCCCCCAAATTTTCAATGGAAGCAAAACGTGAAAATTTATTAAAAGAACTAAGAAAATACTTAATTGACAATATACATGGTAAAGCTAAAAGATATATTCCGAGTAATGTTTTTTTTCCTGAAGGAGGAATGGTAAATGTATCAAAACATTCAACTATAAATAAAGATCAGTTCGTTAAAGATTATACTTATATAGTTACACTTAGCGATGATCTCACCAATGAGATCATTGGAAAGTTTGCCTATTATTTCCTTAGAACAGGAATAACCAACATTAATGAAAACGAGTTTGAAGCAATTATCAAAGCTCTTAACTCGGAAAACGACAATGACCAAGAATAAAAACTGGACATATGAGGAGCACATATTAGCATTTAATTTATACTGTAAAATACCATTTACAAAAATCAATGCCAACTATGCTCCTGTAAAAGAATTAGCTGGTATCATAGGCCGAACCAATGGAGCAATGGCAATGAAATTAGCAAATTTTGCCCGGCTGGACCCTGCCTTGCAAGCCAGAAATGTTTCCGGCTTAACCCAGGGGGCAAAAGGAGAAGAAGAGGTATGGAATGAATTTCACGGAAACTGGGAAGAATTAGCCTGGCAAAGTGAACAGATTTTAGCCCGGTATAAAGGTATTCCTGTCGAAAAATCCTCGGAAATCAGTATAGACAATATACCCGAAGGTAAAGAAAGAGAGGCAACAGTAAAGAACAGAGTAAATCAATCATTTTTCAGGAAAATGATACTGGCCTCCTATAACTACTCCTGCTGTATTACAGGAATATCTGTACCGGAATTACTGGTTGCAAGTCATATAATCCCCTGGTCTGAAGATAAATTTAACCGGATGAATCCTTCCAATGGTTTGTGCCTTAATTCACTCCATGACTCTGCCTTTGATAAGGGGCTTTTAACTATTACCCCGGATTATAAAATTAAATTATCTCAGAAACTTCTCAACATCACAGATAATACAGCTTCAGGTTTTTTTTTACTATACAATAACAAATCCATTCTGCCATCAACACGGTTTTCGCCAGATCTTGAATTTCTGGAATGGCATAATAAAAATATTTTTAAGGAGCCGTTTTAAACCTTTTATTCTATATTAATATTTAACAGTTTATTAGTTTTGGTCCTTTTCCATGCCTTGCAATCCTAGTCATTATTGATTTATACTACATAATAATCTTATGAATACACCTGATGAACTCAATGTAGTACGTAAGCTTTACTCAAATCAGGATTACCCCAAAACAAGATCACTTTGGAGTCTGATAACAAATGCGTATAGAATGATAAACAGTGTTTACATATTTACAAATTTTGATGAGTATTGCAGACAACTTCGCTCAGATAAACAGGAAGACAAACAGAAGGTTTACTGGAAGGCTTCTTACTACGAAAAATTAATTGATTATATAAAAATTATAACTGCTTTTGAAACACTAAACAAGGCTGTTTTGATAAAAAGAGGGATACTGATTCATAAAATAGATCGCACCTTTAATAAGGAATTATTTAAACAACAATCAGCAGGGAAACCAGTGAAAATATCCGATTTTTATCAGGACGGTTATCCGGACATACCTATACGCGGGAATAGAACAGAGTGTAATGGTTTGGCAAAAAGTATGGCTACTATAAACTTTTCCCATACGCTTAATGAGGAGTATCAGTCTATACTTAATCTGGACAAAAAATTAGTGTATTACCTGAAGGAGATAAACTTAAAACGGAATAGGCTCCATTTATATACTGATTTTCATGGCGCCTTTCATGTTGAACATCATATTGAGAAATGGAGATTTATTAAAGACACGTCCATTTCAGTTATAAAAAAGGAAAAGGATAAAATTGATGAAGAATTAAAAAAAATAAAGTAAGCTTTCAACTGCCCCTCATTTGAGTATAATACTGAAAAAACATCCATGTCTTGTCTGACCTATTTTTCTATCACCCCACTCTGCGAAGTGTTACAGGCACTGCAAATATCTCTGGCTTTGCAGTCTTATTTCAGCATATTTTTACAAGTATTCAATTCAAACCCTTATGAAATATAAAATACTCTTTGATAAAGTAAGAACCATAGTTAAGCACCATACTGAACTTAAACAATTAAAGGGCGAAAATTTTAATGTATTTGATATTCTTAATCTTCAGACTAATGAAGTAAGAACACATTCTGCCTTTTTAGCAGAACTGTTAAATCCGAAAGGTTCTCATTTGATGGGAAGTCTATTTTTGGAGGATTTTTTAGCTATCATCAACCATGATATTAACGGAACAGAAGAGTTTGACATTTCAACAGCATCTGTTCTGGTAGAGGCCTATATAGGCAAGGTTGAAAAAGAAACAGGTGGGCGCATAGATATTTTGTTAACGGATAGTAAGGGAAATACCATCACTATTGAAAATAAAATTGATGCAGGAGACCAGGAGAATCAAATTCTTCGCTATTACAATTACAATGAATCCAAAAACACAGTTTACTATTTAAACAAATACGGGGATGAACCCAGTGAAAACAGTAAGAATGAACTGGAATCCGGTTCCGATTTTCATATTATTAGTTACCGCAATCATATTATATCCTGGCTGGACAAATGCAATGAACTGGCGGCAGATCAGCCTATCCTGAGAGAAAGCATTAAGCAATACAACATCTTAATAAAAAAACTAACGAATACCCTTGAAAACAAACAAGAAATGGAATTGAAAAAACTAATATTAGACAATCTTGAAGAAGCTGAGCTCATAGCACAAAAATATGATTCGGTTTTAGCACGTGTGCGTGAGGATTTCAGAATAGCATTGATAGAAGAACTTACAAATTACCGGGAACAAACAGATAGCTTAAAAAACTATAACATAAAGGCTAACAAAGCCATTAATGCCACATATTCCGGTATTTGGATTCCTCAAACAGAAAACTCCAAAAAAATGTTTGGGGTTTGTGGTTTTAGTGGTAAGGGACATATAAATGGTGATTTTTTTGTAGGATTGTATAATGAGACTGAGCTAGAGAATACAGATTTGAAAGGTATAGATAGTAATAAGAATTGGAGGCATTATAAAGTTTTAACCTGTAATTTTAAAGAGAATCCGGAATGGACTATTAATTGTTCTGACAAGGATTTTCTAAAATATATTGCCAACCCGGAAAACTTAAAACAAGTAGTTAACGAGGTTAAAAAACAAATTATTGATTTTATTGAAAAGTATATTGGTTATGTCAGTTAAACAAGAAGCCTTTATAAATGATGAAATCTGGGTATTAACCTTTGCCGCTGCTTTCCAACGGGCTAATATTTACAAGAAGAATATTCCGGAAGAAAAGAAAAAACAATTTAAAGGGCAATTAAGAGAATTTGTAGAAGATTTGGTTCATGCTCATTACCAAAATCAGACTTTGGATGATACCACTCATGTTGAAAACATAAAATTAGTAAGTGAGGGGTCGAGCAACAGTATTTTAAGAAATGGGAAACTTAATTTTGGTGTCAGTCAAAAACTATTTAATCTGTATTTGAAATACCAATGGTGTTTAAATAAAATTCCAATACCTCCTCACCTTCCCGTAGATAGAATAATTCAGCAGAAATCAGGTCTTAAAGTAATTCCCTGGACACAGATAGAAGATGAAAATGTTTATATGGATATTATAAATGCCGTAAGAAATAAGGCCAATAAAAACTGTCAACCCATTGCAGAATATGAATTAATGTATTTTAAGAGGAGGTAGTTATAATCGTCTTTTTTTGTTGAAAAACCTACTCCGCTCTTCGAAGTGTTGCAAGCTCTGCGAACGTCTCCGACTTCGCAGCTTATTACACGTTAATGAAAAGCCAAGGCATCAAGCCTCCCCTATATGGGGTTGAATTAAAACACTTTAACGTTATTAAGAAGTTACTAATATGAATAAAAAATTACTTTTTCTGTCTCTTTTATGTGGTACTATATCTTTATACAGCCAAACGGACAGTACCAAAATTGCATTCATAGCATATTGGTCCAAAGGAGATAGTTATGACTTTAAAGTTTCGAAAATTCAAAGCACCTGGGAAAATGACATCCTTACCAAGAAGGACTCCTCGCAGTACATTGCAAATTTCGAGGTATTGGATTCCACTAGCGAATCTTATAAGATTCAATGGACTTATAAGAACAAAATTGTGAGCACATTTCAGGAGAAAGCCCGGGAATACTATCAGGACAAGGATGCCGTAAACCATATTATGAGCAAATATGATACTTCAAAAATAATATATAAAACAAACGAGCTGGGAGAGTTTATCCAAATACTTAACTGGCAACAACTAAGTTCAGTGATGAAAGAACTGCTCGACGAAATGGAAAAAAGCTTAGCAATAAAAAGACCTGAAAAGGCAAAGCAATTAAAACAGGCAATGGCCCCCCTGATAGAAATCTACAGCTCCAAGGAAGGGATTGAACAAATAGCTATGAAAGAACTTCAGTATTTTCATTTCCCATTTGGAGTGGAATACGATATTACAACTCCTATTGAATACGAACAGGAATTACCCAGTATGATTGGCGGAGACCCCATAATCGGTAATGCCGTGTTGACATTTGAAGAAGTTGATTTTGAAAACGCCTACTGTGTATTAAAAGAAGAAGTGTTTCTGAATCCCGAGGAAACAAAACGCCAAACCACTAAACTTTTAAATAAAATGGGACTCAACGATTCTCAAGTAACTGAGGTCATGGAAAATGCAGTTTTTGATGTCAGGGATTTAAGCTACTATCAATACTTCTACTATCCCGGAGTTCCATACTATGTGCACAGCAGTCGAAACGTTATATTAAATATGGAAAAAACAGACTATAAGAGAATTGACGAAGTATCCCTCGAATTGATTTATGAATAGTTTTTGCTGGTTCCCGCCGCCCGAATCCTGAAACTATAGGCTTACCCTGCTCTTCGAAGTCTTGCAGGCCCCGGTCCTCGTTTGAGCCTGGTGGAAGCGAGCCCCGGATGGTATACATTATTTTTACTGCAACACAGGGACTTCCATATAAAAGGCAGTCATTCCAATATAGTTGGTGGTAGCATTTAGTTTTTTGGTTAGTATCTTTTCTATGGTGGTCACCGGGGCATCCGGGACGTTAAAGGAACAAATACACCTTACACGCTTGCCATTGTAGTTAAAAATAAGGCCTTCGGTGGGCGTGTCGGGGTATTGTTGGGCAAGGGCGATTTGTATAGCTTGGAGGGTTTGATTGAGTTCTTTTGTGTGAATATTATCTTCCTCATCCCGGTCATAAGTAGCATCTGCCTGACCTATGGACTTACGGCCAGGCCTTAATATACGGGCAGAAGTCATTTTTACAGCTTTTTTTTCCGGTGTACGTACCTCGATTTGATGGTATCTTTTGAGTGCACAATCATACTCAGATATAGCATATACCAGGATGATGTCAAAATTTTTATCCATAAACAGGTATTTCCAAAAAGGCACCTCTCTAAATACAATATTGGCAACATTATTAGTAAGCTCTTCACCATCACCGGTATTAAATGGAAGATTTTTTAGTTTTCCATCGCTCCTATCCGGCCCGTAGGAATACAACTGATATTCTACATAACTTCTTTTTAAGGTATCATCCTCCACATCTACAGTATCGATCTTTATATTATAGCCGTATTTTTCTATAAACTGTGTTTTCCCTTCACGTTCATTGTGAATATCTTCCAGGATTTCCGCCATTTCCTTTTTATTGCGAGGCCATACTTCTCCATATTCGTCATGGCTGTCCGTGATATCCAGTATAATATCATCCTCGACAAAAGAAGACTTATAATCCTCTAAATAGTTTTGTAAATCCATGTACCGGTAATACTGGTATCCTAAAAAGAATAGTATTAGCACGGTTAAAATTACCAGGCCTGTTTTAATACCCTTTATATTCTTCATTAAACAACTCTTTATACACTTGTTTAAATGCTGTCTTATCCTCGATTTTTATTATAATTGTTGGTTTGTCTTGTTTTCCATAGAATTCAAACCAATTATATCTTGAATTATCCCTTTTTTCATCATATTTAATATGGTGTATGGTATTACTGTAGCCTTTTGGTGGTGGACTTACTCGCACGTACGCTTTAAATATTGTCTCCTCATATTCAACTTGCATTTCTACCTCATAAACGCCATCCTCTATTCCAAAACTGGAACGATTTGAACCGTAGTATTGACCACTTCCCCTATTACCTAAATCAATAGGCTCGAAATTATTGTTTACGCTGTCTACTCTATTTTTTATGGCATCAAATATTTTTCCCAGCAATTTCTTCAAATCTTCATTCCGTGCACTATAAAACGAATCCTTATCTATATCCGGAGCCCCTATATATTTACGGTACAACCTGCTTATGCCATTTGAAGCACTGTTTTGATAGTCTTTCCATACGTCACCCTCACTTGGCCCCACGTAATCAAAACCATGAGGGGTATTTTCTTCTGAAGTAACATCTTCTTTCCAAACGTATCGGCCGGTTTTTTTCTCCTTAGTCCAGTCGAACGGTTCTTCTCCCCTGGTATTTTTAAAGGGCATATCAATTAGGGAATCTTCGCCAGGAATATCAGGGATTCGTTTAACATGAAAGTGAAGATCTATATCCATACCCGTTGTTCGGTGCATCTCTAACCAGCTTTCAATGTCCTTTATGGAGTGTACAGTAAATTCCATAATTCTTTTAGATTTACAAGGGGTAGTATCAGCTCATAAATATAAAGATTTTTCTGATATGAAGTAAGAATTCCCGAGACATTGCCCCTACTGGTCCTCGTTTGAGCCTGGCATAAACGAGAGCCCATTGTATAATGCGTTTACTTCGATAAGCAGCACAGGTGTAACGCATGAAAAAGGTTATGCCAAGATAGTACTGTTTACCTCCTTCTCGCATAACCTTAATAGCATATTTGCAACCCGGTAAAAATGCAGGCTATATCACCCGGTATGGCATGCTTCGGAGCAATGAAGACATCCGTTTACCTGGTCGTAATGTTTCCGGGCCTCTCTTACGGCACTATGGCAGTTGTCGTGGAAGCCCAGGTAAATCCTGTTTTCTGTGAGAGGCAACCAATTACACTCCTCTTTATGCACTTCATGGTCTCCGTTGGGTTGGGCGTTTTTGTTTACATAATACTTTGGCATGGTTTTGTTTTTTTAAAGTTTGTTTTCAAACATAAAACCATTATTTGTCATTTCTTTGCGGAAAACCGCAACGCATTTTCTTACACTGCGTATTAAAACTTTGAAATCTGTTCTCATAACATGTTTAGAACCATCCCACAACCGAAAGGATCAGGATTGTGTATCTTTGGTAATACACAATATTGAAAGCACATTGATGAAAATTTACTATCCGCAGTTTTATGCACTTCCTTTTTGGTATCCGGGCAGGAATTTAATTTTGGCATTTGCCATACCCTACCCGGGGCATATAAGTGAATGTATAGCACGGGAAAGCGGGATTGTGTATATTTATTGGCAACCATTAAAAAAGACGACAGGTTAAAAACCCCGCTCTTCGAAGTCTTGCAGGCTCAAACTCGCTCCAACAACAAATGCATTCCAAAAAGAAATTGGCCAATAGGGGTGTAAAGGTTATATTTGGGTAACTTAACGTTTAAAGAATAATCCATATGCCCGAATCTAAAACACGGAATATAAACTCCTGTTTAGTATGAGGTAGTAAGAGTATGGTCAAACCAAATAAACAGGTAATCATGAAAAATACCTTACCCTTATTGCCCCCGCAGGCAGATATAGAAACGTCAAAAATTTTAAAGCAACTGGCAAAATCGCACCGCTTTCTCGCCGAGTTGAAGGGAACTTCTAAAACCATTCCTAATGAAAATATTTTAATAGATACTTTAACCCTTCAGGAAGCAAAGGACAGCAGCGAAATAGAAAATATAGTAACCACACACGATGATCTGTATAAAGAAAACATCTTTATAGAGAGTAAAAGTGCAGCAGCCAAAGAGGTATATAATTATGCAAGAGGATTAAAGCTGGGATTTCAGGTCGTTCGGAAAGAAAAATTGTTGCTCAATAAACACATACTGGCCATTCAAAAAGAACTCATGGAGAATAATGCGGGTTTCCGGACGCAGGCAGGAACAATACTTAAAAACTCGTTGGGAAAGGTGGTGTACACCCCGCCGCAGGATACCAGGGAAATACTGGATTTAATGGCAAACCTGGAAAAGTTTATTAATGATAATGAATTTTCAGACCTCGACCCTTTGATTAAAATGGCTCTAATCCACTACCAGTTTGAAAGTATCCACCCTTTTTATGACGGTAATGGGCGTACGGGGAGAATAATAAACATATTGTATTTGGTACAGCAGGGGTTACTGGACATCCCGGTATTGTATTTAAGTCGGTATATTACCCGGAACAAACCGGAGTATTATCGGGTACTGCAGCAGGTAAGAGATAAAAACGGCTGGGAAAATATGGTTATGTATTTACTCAAAGGCGTTGAGGTTACTGCTATGCAGACCATAGTCCTTATTACGAAAATTAAAAACTTGATGCAGGATTATAAAACAAGGTTAAGAACTGAACTACCTAAAATATACAGCCAGGATTTATTGAATATCATGTTTAAAAGCCCTTATACTAAAACCGACTTTTTGGAAACAGAATTAAGGATAAGCAAACGAACTGCCCTGAATTATTTGGATACCGTTTCGGAAATAGGTTTGTTGGAAAAGATAAAGGCTGGAAAATCAAATTATTACATCAACACCAATTTGATTGACGTACTGGTTAATGAGCTATAACGAAAAAAAGTGTGAAAATTTTCCACGTTAAGTAATACGTGGAAAAAAAACGAAGAAATTTTCCACGTTAAACAATACGTGGAAATAATGATGCATCGAAATGAGACTCAACTGATCCCCCGCGCTGCAAAGTGTATGCTGAAAGCGCTGCGAATGTCTCCGACTTCGCAGCCTATTACACGTCAATGACAAGCCAAGGCATCCCCTATTACAACTTATCAGAATTAGCAGACACTCATAAATTCACAACACCCCTATTCTCTCAACTTGGAATCAGTAGCCAAATAAAACAGCCTTCTGCTATAAACTCAACATTTTCTCCATATTAACCTTTAGATTCGGGTATTCCTCATTTTTCTCCTAAATTATCAGAATACTACCCATTGTGCATTCGTCCCTGTGCCGCTCTTGATACATAAATAACCATTAAAAGATGTCGAATCTGTCAAATCATTATATATTCTGTCTCCTTTGTTCCATACACCGGTAGAGGGCTTACTCCCCCCAATAAACTCCCGCACTAATTGGTTTGTATTAGGAACTATACGTGTATCTATAATCATAGGCGACATTCCTGTCTGAAAAAGACCTGCTTGCCCGGACGCCATGTTTCCTTTAAATCGAAAAACCACTCCATAAGAATGTTGATTTCCTATGGAATAAGCTGAATGTCTCGAATACTTCACACTATTTCCTTCTATAATAGTACCCCTTGCATTTTCATTTATTCGAATCCCCCACAATTGTGTTTCACCCTCTTTTCCTATTACATTATTTAATATTCTACTATTCTCACTATTGCCAATATAGATACCGGAAAACCTATCTCCTTTTTTTCCATTATGATATATTTTTACATTTTGAATAACACAATCCGCAGGAGGAATGCTGTTATCAATTTTTATCCCATGAGCAGAACTATTGATATAAAGTCCGTTATCGATTATTAAACCAGAAACATTTTTGCCCGTATTAATACCATAAGTAAAACCATCCATTTTACAATTATTGATTACAGTATTTGTGTTATTGGCTACAATTATTCCTTCTTTTTCATTGCCTTCCGAGGCCTTTCCCATAACATTAACCAAGGTTGGACCGGTTAATAAATCCCCTCCTTCTACCTTGCTAGGCATACAATCAATTTTTACAACACGCCCGTAAGCTCTTTTTATACTACAGTTTTCAAAATAAATTCCTTTATTAATGAAATTCATAATGTCACTTTCTGCAACATATAAATTGCCATAATCGCCGGCAAACACATTAATCATACCATCATGCCAATGAGTTTCCTCTATTTGTACATTGGATACCTTAACATTATAAGCTCCCGATATAAATATCCCAGCCGCATCTTTAATTTTATTTTCGTTAGAAACATCTTTGTCAAGCGTCATAACTCCAAACTTGATATTATCTATTGTAATGTTATGCGGATGATAAGTCTTCGGGTTGTCCGTACTTACAGAATCCGAGCCTCCCCAATGAATCAATATACCTCTCCCCAAAAATTCACTATCCGGAAAGAAAATATTTTGTATTGTGATCTCGTTACTATCTCCAGTAATAAATATCCCGTTACCGCTTTTTCTATTAGTGACAACGGTAAGATTTTTCAGCATAACATTGTGATAACCTCCCCCTTTCGGATAGTTTCCAACAACTATCGGACATTGATAATTTCCTGCGTAACTACTCGATTGGCCACCCGAGTATTCAATGGTGCCATTCTCTACGGATGAATTATTTTTCATTCTCAAACACTCATCCCTTCCTTCAAATTGGAATGTTAATATCGCTTTATTCAAAGCTATATTACAGTTCTCGACATCCAATGCTTTCTTTAAAATATATTCGCCATAAGTCATACTAACAGTATTATTAGTAAGGTTTATGGCTTTCTGAATTGCATGCGAATCATCCTCATCATCGTTAATATTGCTACCAAACCATTCGGGATAAGTTATATCGTTTCTCAATTTCCCTGAAAAATTGTTTCCCTTTATAATTTGAAATTTCCCTGCATCGATAAATGTCCCCTCAAAAAATAAATCTCCCGATTCTTCTATAATGAGCTTATTACCTTTAAAAAACTTTAAGACCTTATCGGAAGGAAATACTATTGCTTTTGTAACGGATATATTAGTTTTAAAAGTAATGGTTCCTATTAAAGGATTCCCCAAGGCACTTTGCAGGTCGTTTTCTGTGCTACCATTGGTTAAAAAGGCTTCGTTTTCCTGGGCAAAAGAGATTTGCACAACAATAAGTATAAAACATTGGATAAACTTTTTCATCATTCCTTTTTATTTTTAAAATACTTCTTTTTCTTTATATATTGAAAACTATGTGTGTTAATTTAAAAACAACACGAAATTTGTAGTTCTTATGGATAAAGTCCCGAAATGGAACGTTAGCTTTTACAGAGAGGAAGAAAAAGTGTAGCCTTACCCAATCTAAGACACTGCTAAATTCAATAATTTTTCATTTATATCATAACCCCAACTGGTCCTCGTTTGAACTCAATATCGAAAAAACATCCATGAAAAATCTACTATCCGCAGTTTTATTCCCTTCCTTTTTGGTATCCGGGCAGGGATTTAATTTTGGTATTTGCCATGCCCTACCCGGGGCATATAAGTGAATGTATAGCACGAAAAAGAGGGATTGTGTATATTTATGTGTTGAACAACACATAAAACGGACGGCAAAAACAAATGAAAGTTTACGGAAAATGTAAAAATTGCAAAACTGAAATCGGATATTTTACAAGTACGCATACAAGAGTTGAATTTGCAATGCAAGACGGAAAAAAAAGCGCTGAATTGTAAGAATTGCGGAACAACAACGGAATTTCATGTTGATGAATTATTTACGAAAGCATCAAAAATTGCTCAAATAGGAGCGGGACTGATTTTTTTAATCGGAACACCGTTAATATTCTTCTTCGTGAACCCGATATTTACCGGAAGCAGGAATCATTATGTGATTTATATTGTTGGCGGATTTTTGCTCATACCCGTAATAGTTTACGGAATTATAAAAAAACAAGACCGAATGAGGGTGAATTCATTTAACAGAAGTAAACTGAAAGGAAGAATTCATAATCCCGGATAAAAAATGCGTTGTACAATAACTAAGTGTACCAACTGCTCCTCGTTTAAGTATAATACCGAAAAAAATCCATGAAAAATCTATTATTCGCCGTTTTATTCCTCTCCGCTTCCGTATCCGGGCAGGAATTTAATTTTGACATCTACCATACTTCGCTCCGGGACTATCTGCGGATGGAAGAAAAACTGGGAAGTGAACGCATACCCACCACATCAAACCATGTTTCCTTTAGCGGAGATGCCCAGCCTATTAAATTCCAACGAAAGGAAAATGAGCTCCCCGACTTAATCGTGTACTATTTTTTTAAGGAAAAGGACAGCAGCATGTCGTCTGTTCGGTATGAATGGGATGTGTACAACTTTGAGAAAAAAGAGAATAACCGTAAAAACAAAAAGTTTCAAAAGGCTTTAATCAAAAAATACCGTGCCCTGGAAAAGGAGATCACGGGTTTATACGGGGCATCCGAAACTGAAGGCGACCTCTCTGATCTAAGCAAAGCTGAAACGGATGGCGGACTGAAAAAGAAAAATACCTGGCGGCCCAATGATAGTACGGAAATTGAAATGTACACGGCCATTTCTAATTTTTACCGGAAAAAAGGTATGGTCACCACCAACCCTACGCATCGTATCCGGCTTTATATACGCAAGATCAAAAAAGACAAAAAGGAAATCCCGAAATTAGACAGTACCAGGGTAACTACTTTAGACCGTATTGCAAAAGATTTCTTCCATGCCTTACAGGCTAAAAACATGGAGCAATCTAAAGTATATCTGTCCGGTTTAATTGTGCAACAGGTCACCGATGCGCAATTGTATAGCATCACCGATAATTTTAACCTGGAAAAAGAAACGGAATTGATGTATAGCGGCGTGCAACTGGCACCGAATGGAAGCACCTACACACTGCTTCAGTATAAACACGCCGATGACACCTCAACCCCACCCGGTGCACTGATAAGGGTAATTTTTGATGAGAAAGATAAAATTGCGGGGGTGCAGCCTGTTCAATTGCAGGGGAAAATATCGGATAAATAAGATAACCCCCTACACATACCCTTGCTTTCATATGACTGAAAAATGAACACTACGAAAAATAAGATGTTTCATAAGCTATCGTTTTTTATTATATTCCTTACAGGGACCAATGTCATATCTCAGGTCGCAATCCCCTATCATCAAGGTTTTGAGAATAATTCTTTTTACACGGACAGTAATATCTATATGGATATTGCCGGTCCAAGGTATCCCAATGGTTCTGTTTACCCAATTACACAGCAGCAGGTTATAACAGATGGTGAGGGTTACAGCTGGGAATTAAGTCCCAATCATCAATCTGGTAATAAGAGTTTGAGATTAACAATACATCGAGAAGATCATCCGCATAATGCAGTAAGTCCAAAATCCAGAGCAGAATTCAGTATAAGGTCTAAAGCTGAAAAAGGAGATACTTTTTTTTACAGTTGGCGTTTTTTTGTTCCATCCAATGAAGAATTTGAAGATCATTCTGATGGCTGGAATATAATAGGACAATTTTGGGAGACTAATAAAATATTATCTATAGAATATGTTGACAACCCCTCTTCTGTAAGTTTGTCCCGAAAATTACTTTTCCTGCTTTATGATCCGAAAGAGAAGAAACATTCTCGTATTCATATAGAAGATGGAATTACCAAAGGGGAATGGAACGAACTTGTATTAAAAATTCATTGGTCCAACCGAGATTCTATTTCCAATCCCGATAATTACGGATATCTGAATATATGGATCAATAATAAACCTGTAGTTTCTCACAGATATGTCTATGGAAATAATGATGATGTTCACAATTATTTCTGTAACTTATCTGAAGATAACGAAATTTCTCCCAGTCAATTTCACTTCCGGAATATTCACAAAGAAAATAGCTCAATAAGCAACCACAATATAAAATTCGGACAATACAGAGCTAACCAATTTGGTACTAATTCTATTTATTTTGATGATTTAAAAATCACGGAAATATTTCCTGATAATTCTACCAGGATTAGGAAGGAATATTGCGCCAATAGTATTCCGCTGGATAATCGTATTTTGAAAATATACCCGATACCGGGTGCTACGGAATACATAGCCCAATTTGAACATGATGGAATTTTCGAATATGCTGGAATGGGGAATTCCACAACTCTTAATCTAGATTATGTTGACTTTCTGATCGGTGGAAGAACTTATAATGTAAGTATCAGAGCGGTCGGAGTTAAAAACAGTAGATATGGAAAAAGTTGCTCAATCACCATTCCTTCCTCTACCAAATTGAAAAAAGAATATTGTGACATTACAGTTTCTGCAGATCATCAGGTTTTAGAAGTATATAAAATCCCCGGCGCTACCGAATATATTGCTCGATTCGAAACTTCAGGTATTGTAAATTATGCAGGAATGGGGAATTCTACAACATTAAATTTAAATTATATTAACTTTCTCGTCCCCGGCAAAACCTATAATGTGAGAATTAGGGCTGCTGGAGCAGAAAGTAGCACTTATGGGGAAAGTTGTTCTATTACACTTCCATCTCTATCATCAGAGTTAATTGTTGATTTAGAAAATAGTAGAAATCGGAATATAAAAGAAGAAAATGCGTTTATTGTATATCCAAACCCCTTTACACATGAAATAAATATTAAAGGAATTACAAATCTGAAAAAGTATAAAATTTTTGATGCTAAAGGGCAGTTAATTCTAGATAAGGAAACAGATAAAAACAATATAGATCTCAGACACCTCCCCGATGGGATCTATGTTTTATATACCTACGACGCCGCAGGTTTCAGTAAAAAGGTAGTTAAAATCATCAAAAGACAATGATAAACGAGCCTACAAGGGTTTTAAAAAACAGTTACTTTAGCAGTTAAAGAAAAATTGACGCGGATTACGAAAAATTAGACGCGCTCCGCGAATAAAAAGCCGGTCCTAACTCCTATCCGGGCAGGAATTTAATTTTGGTATTTGCCATACCCTACCCGGGGAATATAAGTGAATGCATAGCACGGGAAAGCGGGATTGTGTATATTTATGTGTTGGGCATTATTAAGAAAACTGAATAAATCGAATGAAATTAAATATTTTAGGACTTGCAATACTACTTCTAACCATTTCTTGCAAAATTGTAAAAACACCGGAAAGTCAAAATATTAACCCTATATCATCTAAAATAGATTCAATAGCCGAAGTTAATAACTTCAATGGTGTAATTCTGTTGGCAAAAGATTCCGTCTTACAATATGAAAAAGCGTTTGGATATTCTGACCTGGAAAATAAAATCGAACTAAATATTACTGACCAATTTTATATTGGTTCTATAAGCAAGCAAATTACAGCCGTATTAGTTCTTCGAGAATACGAAAATGGTACTCTTAATTTAACAGATAAACTAAACAAATACCTGCCTGAAATAAATCAACCGTGGGCAGATGAAGTAACTATACACCATTTATTAACGCATACACATGGCATTGTTGCTATTAATAAGCCATTGGAGTTTGAGCCTGGAACACAATTTCAATACTCTCAAATAGGATTTGGATTACTGGCTCAAATACTCGAAAAAATAAAAGAAAAATCATTTGAAGAAATAACAACAGAATTTTTTACAGCATACAACCTGATCAATACCTATCATCCGGGCACTAAAAATTATTCGGATTTAGTAAAAGGATATGAAGAAAACGAAGCAGGAAAGCTACTGATTGCCGAAGGTAATCCCGTAAAATATATAGCAGCAGGAGGATTTATATCAAATGTGGAGGATTTGCTAAAATGGAATAAACTGTTGCATTCGGGAAGATTGGTTAAAACAAGCACTTTAGATCTAATGAGGACTCCATATGCAACGAGGGTCCATCCGATATTTGATAAAATAGAATATGGCTATGGATTACTCTTTAAGGACGGAGAACAAAATGTTCAGATAGGGGCATTTGGCTATGTGCCAGGTTTTCCTACGGCAAATTATTTTTATCCTCAATCTGGAATTAATTTAATTATTTTGGAAAACATTGGAGTAAATTTGAATGATTTTAAAGTAACTTTTAAAACACATACAGATTTAATGGATTTAATAAAAAACGAACGGCCAGTCGAGTAAACGGCTCCCCCAACTGGTCCTTGTTTGAGCACAACATCGAAAAAACATCAATGAAAAATCTACTATTCGCAGTTTTATTCACTTCCTTTTTTGGTATCCGGTGCAGGAATTAAATTTTGGTATTTGCCATACCCTACCCAGGGCATATAAGTGAATGTATAGCACGGAAAGGAGGGATTGTGTATATTTAGGGTACCAAGCAATATGTTAAATGAAAAATAGCGTTCCTGTATTCCTGTACTTTTTAGCGTTGGCTACTTTTGGGCAAACGCATGGAAATAACAGCCAAACCGTATTAGAAAAACCAGAAGAACAAGCGGTGGAGCAACGCCATAATGCCGGGCCATCGTCGTTGACATTTGTATCGGATGAAAACAAAGCCAGGCAACTGGCGGAATCCGATATAAAAAACGGAACCCCATTCTTGTTGCTTATGGGAGGCATTGCCCCGGTAATCGTAGAAACCGGCCCTGAATTTGAAAAGAAATACGGCGTGTTTTTTTATGAATACGGCTGTACCGGCCCGGAGGATAAAGTTTTAACCGCCTATAACGAAACCGTTTTTGATTTTCTGGCCGACAAGTTTGGCAAGCAATGGATGAGAGAAATCCGGGATGATGTTATAGGTTTAAAAGCCTGGAAAAGGAAGGGATGATATAGCCCTATCGAAGCAATTCGGGCAGCAAAGCCTTCCCGGACATATAGCTACAGACCATTTGTAAACCGGAATAATGAACAAGAAGAATTATAAACTAAAAACGGACCCCCCGTGCGCGATTGTATCGCGTTCCCAAGAACTACAGAGACAAAGGAGGCTGTGCATAGTTTGCAAACCGTTACCAAACATTTAACAAAATGATGAGAAATAACAACTTTATAGTTGCAATACTTGTATTGGCCCTATTTTTAAATGCGTGCAATACCAAAAAACAAAGCACAAAAAACAGTGATTCACAGGTTATAGAAAGCCCTTATTTAGGCCAAAAGCCACCAGGTTTAATTCCCGAAGTTTTTGCCCCGGGCATTATTTCGACAGAAGCGTATTTTGAAGCTGGCGGTACGTTTTCACCAGATATGAAGGAGTTCTATTTCGTTAGGCAAGGTGGAAAATATGAAAAACGCACACCGCTTGTTATTCGATATGAAAATCATAGTTGGGGAAACGAAACTGTGACCGATATAATACACCCATTCTTTTCTAAGGATGGTAATATTATGTACCGTGGAAATACATATCGGGAACGAACCGACACTGGTTGGTCAGATATAAAAAACCTTGGAGCACCTTTCAAAGACTTCCGCATTATGGGGCTCTCGGTTTCATCTAAAGGAACATACTATTTTGATGAGGCAAGTAAGATAGGCACTATTCGCTATTCACGATTAATAAACGGCAAACATGAAGAGCCACAAAAAGTGAGTAAGGAGATTAACACAGGGAAATGGATCGCCCACCCCTTCATTGCCCCGGATGAATCTTATTTAATGTGGGATGCTCAGAAAGAAGATGGATATGGTGATAACGACTTGTATATTAGTTTTCGCCAGAAAGATGGTTCATGGGGAACAGCAATTAACATGGGAAATAAGATAAATACAGCACTCCAGGAAAATGGTGCACACGTGACACCCGATGGAAAATATCTGTTTTTTTGGAGGGGATATGAAAAGGTTAGAGAAGATGGAAGTACTTATTGGATAGGAAGCATTTATTGGGGAGATTTTATTCAGCTAAAAAAAGAACTTCTTGAGAATAAAAACATCAATTAGCAACCAAATGGTCCTCGTTTGAGCACTGCGGAAACGGGAATCTAACATATAAAATCATTTTTAACGCTTACCAACCAACAAAAACACACACAACTGAAAGCTAAACAGACATATTTGAAGGGAAAATCAGTTTTTGTAGTTTCTTTGATCGTCATCGGAATTACCATACTGACCGTTTATTTAACCGGAATAAATTACAACCGGAGTTTGACTTCAAACCTGTATTTGTCATTAGGGATCATTGCAACCACGCTTTTCCTGTTTATGACTTACGGGCTTTATAAAGGAATCGGACTGATTGACAATTTTCCAAAATTCAGGAATTTTAAAAAAGGGGATATTATCGGACATACAGCACCCACTTTTGACACACCGGGGCACCATATACACCGGTACCGGAATTACATTTCTGATGCTGTGTTTTTTAAAATGGCCGATGTTTTGGCCTTCTAAAAGAATTGCTTGGCAATAAAGATCCTGTCACCGTTGCCATGAAATAATCCTGAAAATTATTATAAATATTATACCTGTTGTTAGTCACTGGCGTTTGATTCCCTATCTTTCAAGGCTATTAAAGTATGCTGTTAATGTTCTTGGTCTTCTACCTATTATAGTTTCCAATATTAAAGAGTTACCACCGTGAAACCCAAACTGATCATAATGTTCGAACATCGTCTTTAATTCGTTTTTAGCAAATCCTTCTGGCATTTCTGTTTTTTTTGCGAAATCTTCAAAACTAATTTCTTTGGCCTCAACTTTAATTTTTAAGGTTTTTCCAATAATATCCGCCAATTCATTACGATCATACATTCCGTCGGAAGAAAGTTCAAAAGTGCCATGATCTAATTTATTGTCAATAAAAGCAATAGCTACGACATCTGCTACATCCCGGTAATCTACATAACTCATCCTGGACCATTTAGAATAAGGTAAAGCAACTTTTTTTGTTTGTTTGATAACAGTCCAGTTCTCGCCGATTGTTTGCATAAATATTGCCGGTTGGAGGATAACAAATTTGATATTTGATTCGTAAAGTGCTTCCTCTACAGGGCGTTTGGCCGCATGATTTCCTAAAGATAATGATGGGTGATAGACGCTGGAAAAAACGAATTTTTCGATTTCTGCTTCCCTGGCGGCTTTAACCATATTTAATCCCATTTCAACTTCATTTTCCACAAAAACGGGATTTAGGTAAAAAACACCATTTATATCTTTAACTGCATTCCTTAGACTGTCTATATTGTTCAAATCACCAACTACGGTTTCATCAGCTCCGTTTTCTAATGCGTTTTCCCCTTTTTTATCATTTCTTACAAGGGCTTTTATCTTAATATTTTTTTCCTTGAGTGCAGGTATTATATGTTTTGCAAAATTTCCGGTGGCCCCGATCATTAGTATTTTCATATTCTTATGTTTTTTCAAAATACGTTGTTAATTCAGATGGAATGACATTATACCCGCTGTTGTTGATAAATATAAGCAGATAAAAAACACCTTACCTTTAAATAAAATAGGGCATTTTTTATCTGTTTTTACAATCTTTTTGGAAGATCTCAACTAAATTGACCTACTTCATAGGTACCTGCCGGAGTTTCAAAAGCAATATTGAAACGGTTAAAGGTATTAATCGAAGTAACCGCCAAGGTCAAATCGACCAGTTCGTCTTCTGTAAAATGCCTGGCAGCCTCTTTATAGACATCATCGGGAACCTGACCATCGTTTAATCTGGTTACCGCTTCTGCCCAACTTAATGCCGCCTGTTCCTTCTCCGAAAAAAACGGCGCATGTTTCCACGCATCCAACACAAACAATCGTTGTGCAGATTCCCCTTTGGCCAACAGCTCTTTGGAGTGCATATCCAAACAAAACGCACAACCATTTATTTGCGACACCCTGAATCTAAGGAGTTCTAAAAGTTGTTTGTCAATAGTGGAATTGTTCAGATGTTTTGAAACGCCATGCATAGCTTTCAACACGGTATTTCCTTGTTCACTGAAATTTTCTAATCGTTGTTTCATTTTTCTTGTTTATTAAAGGTTTCTGCTTATAAGACAAACAAGGGTGATGAAACGTGACAAAAAACAGTTTTATAACCTTTTTAATTTTTGAGGGTCAACAACGGAGTATATGTTGTTGATCTTACCGGTGCCTGTGTTTATATTAAATATCTGGCAGACGATCAATTTATCGCCCTTGTAAAATAGCAGGGCCGGAGTATGGTTGAGCTGTTTGAATTCGATCCGACATTTCTTTAGAAACAGATTATACACTTTGATGGCGGAACGCGAAACTGCTTTGATGCCTGAAGTGAATTCCCTCAATACCTTAACCTTACCTCCTCCGTCAGCCTGGTAGGTGATGTGTTCAGATAGCTTTTCTTCCAGTATTCTGACTTCTCCCTTTCTGATAAGGTCAACGTATTCCTGTAGGAAATCATTAGAGGAGATACTTCCCGAATTGAAATCGGAGCCTTGTTCGTTTAAGGCTTTTTTTGCACGGCTCAACAGTTGCCTGGAATTATCAACAGAAAAGGAAAATACTTCGGCAATCTCTTGATGGGAATAGTTAAAAGCCTCCTTTAAAATAAAAACGGCACGCTCCTTTGGGTTCAAATATTCCAACAAGACCAATATAGCATAGGATGCAACCTCCTGACTGTTGATTTTTTGGTCTGCTTTTTCAGTGGCTATGGGCTCAGGTAGCCACGTGGTTTGACCGGCCATTTTTTTTGCTCCTTTTTTTAAGTTGATAGATTTGTTGATGACGCTTTTGATTAAATATGCCGATTCGTTTTTAACAGTATCCCTGTTATGTTCAATATAGTTTGCCATTACGTCCTGTATAACATCATTCGCATCATCTATACTGCCAAGAATGTTATAGGCGTAGGGAAATAAGGTTGTTTGATAATCTTTTGAAATGCCCATTAAGTGACTTTTATGAATGATACTGCTAACAGTTTTGTGTGAACGTCATTAACGAGAAAATGCGCGGGTATTTTTTGCTTATGCAACAAAGTTACTAAAAAACACCTTCTATAGATGCTTTTTATTAGGGTCTGTTAACACAATGGATATTATTTTTGAGATATGATACTTACCCAAGGCCAATGCTTAAAGATCGATCATTTGTTTTCACCCAAATGGTAAATTCGGACAACATTTTGATTAAGGCACACCCTGCTCTTTGAAGTATTGCAAGCGCTGCGAATGTCTCCGGCTTCGCAGCCATTTACACGTCAATGACAAGCCAATACAACAAGTTCTTACTTCGGCAAGTGCTCAGGACACTGCTTTGTGGTTTTCCAAGTCATGGGTTTTATTTTACCACAAAGGCTCACGAAGCAGGCACAAAGTTACACAGAGCATTATATAGAAATTAAAAGTATAACTCAATAGATTTATTTCCGGAGCTTCTCGCTGTATTGGCCAAGCAACTCCTGCTCTACAAAGTCTGGATCAGGCTGAAGTCGAGATCTCTTTTAGGGAGCATTCGATCAAAAACCTCTCGACTGCGCTCCTATAATCTTTTTGCGGTGAAGATATCCCCATGTCTTGAGTGCATCGACTACCGGATGAAGAGATTTTGTATGTGGCGTAGCACTGTACTCCACAATGGGAGGAAATGCGTCAATAACTTTACGTCTTACGAGTTCGTTCATTTCGAGCTCTTTAAGTTCCTTTGACAACATTCTGTCACTAATACCAGCTACCTCTTTGGCTATTTCCTTAAATCTTTTTGTTCCATTTAAAATGGCAATCAAAATCTGTAATTTCCATTTTCCATTCAACACTTCCAATGCATCCCGAACAGCCAATAGATCTTTGTTATCACATTTGTTGTTATCCCCTCTTCTGCTCATTACTTACCTTTTGTATAGTGCTTACTAAAAGTATAGTACTAATTATTAGTAATCAAATATACTTAATATTGCATGAGCACTAGTGACTTATATACCCGAAAAACATGTTTATCATATTTTAATTATCAGATCAGTAAAACCAAAAAACAGGAACAATGCAGAAAAAAAACAGTCCAGGCCTTTTGAAATGGTCGTATTATATATCTACCCTATTGTTTACCTTGATCATAGCGTTCTCCGTAGGGAATTATTTGTTTAACAACGATTTTATCCGGGAAGGTTTTATTAAAATGGGCTATCCTACATATATTATTTACCCTTTGGCAGCAATTAAAATTCTTGGGCTCGTTGTGATCTGGAGCAGAAAGCACAATCTACTTTATGGCCTGGCATACGCAGGCTTCTTTTATAACTGTATTCTGGCTGCTTTTGCTCACCTTATGATTCACGATAACGGACAATGGTTTGCGGTTATTGCTTTAATTTTAATTGTGATATCCTATTTTATGTCAAAACAATTGCTGATCAATACGTCTGATAAAGGAGCATCAGGCGAAAAGAGAGGTAAGGTTTGAGCCAGTGTTTCGGCACATCCCAAACAGAGTTCGATATATTCAGCCTCCTGCTCTCCGAAGTGTTGCAGGCTCTTCGTCATGCTGCGGGAGGTTGAAAATACCGCTTACTAAAAAGAGATTTCTGCCGGTTTTCAGACGGTAAACAGTTACACCTCATGGGCCACCTTGGCAAACTTATTTCTGTACTCAATCGGAGTAAGCCCTGTGATCTTTTTAAAGATATCCCTAAAAGCTTTCGTATCGGTATAACCTACATCAAACATGATCTCCGTTACATTCTTTCTCGATGCTTCAAAGAATGTTTTGGCAGCTTCTATTCTTACCCGTTGTATATATTCGATGGCTGTATTGTTGGTCGCCTCCTTAAATCTTCTTTCAAATGTTCTGCGGCCCGAATTGATCAAATTGGCTAAAGTTTCTATCTTTATTTTATCGCAATAGTGTTTTTCGATATAATCCTGTACTTTCTGGATATCATCATCATTGTGATTCCGTTGACCTTTGAATATTGCGAACTGAGATTGGCTGTCTCTCCCCATATCCAATGCAAAATATTTTGAGATCATGACTGCCGTTTCCCTGTCGGAAAACTTTTCAACCAGGTATAACAGTAAATTCCATAAACTACTTGCTCCGCCACTACTGTAAATATTATCGTGTTCGGTTATTATTGCACCATCTTCGACCTCCACCTCCGGGAATCTTTCTTTAAACTCACTGATATAAGCCCAGTGTGTAGAGCATTTTTTGCCATTGAGCAAACCTGTTTCGGCTAAAAGAAAAGCGCCGATGCACAAACTGGCAAGACGGGAACCTTTTTCGTGTAATTTCTTAAAATAAGGTATCGCTTCTGCATTGGCCCGAATCCCTTTGGCCGTATCGCCAAATACAGGGGGGATGATAAGCAGGTCGGTTTCGGTCACATCTTTGAGCAACCTGTCGGTTTTTATCATGTATTCGCCATTGTTAGCGGGTACATACGCTCTTAGCCCCACATACTCGACCTCGAAAACGGGCTTTTTGCCAAATGTGGTTAAAAACTCATTAGCGGTATGGAAGGTTCTGAATGGCGGTGTAACGGCTTCAATAACGCCATACTCGGGTACAAAGACAGAAATCTGCATGCCTACTATTACTGTTAAACCGCAAGATAAAAAATAGTTTTGTCATAATCCCCCCCTAAAACTGTCATTTTCACAACAGCCGTGATTTCATACCTCATTGTAACTTTGAATTATAAAATTTAACAAACAAAAATTAATCACAATGGAACAAGTAACAAGAATTACGGTAGAAGCAACAGCAAATGCTCCCGTAGCAAAAGTCTGGAAGGTATGGAATACACCGGGCGACATCATGCAATGGAACACGCCCGACCCAAGCTGGCATACGCCAAGCAGTGAAAACGACCTGCGGGTTGGCGGTACGTTTAAGAATAGAATGGAAGCCAAAGACGGCAGCTTCGGTTTTGATTTTGAAGGCATTTATGATACGGTAGAACTGCATAAGGAAATCAGCTATACCATGGGTGACGGAAGAAAGGCCACCACCTTGTTTGCCGAGCAAAATGGCAAGACCAGCATAACAACCACATTTGATGCGGAGACAGAAAATGATCCGGAGTTTCAGAAACAAGGATGGCAGGCTATCCTGAACAATTTTGTAGCATATGTTGAATCGACGCATCCGTAAATGAATAAAGATGAAGAAGTATAAAATAATCTTTTGGGTAGCAACTGCCATCATCATACTTTGGGAAGGAGTAATGCCGCTCGGCACCGTGCTGTTTGCACCGGAGTATGTGAATGCAGGCACAGCACCTTTGGGCTATCCCGATTACTTTGCCTACGCGCTTATTATCTGTAAAGTACTCGGCGTTTTTGCGATTGCTTACCCCAATATACCGGGCAGGCTAAAGGAATGGGCGTATGCAGGGCTGACGTTTAGTCTGATCTTTGCATTCATCAGTCATGCATGTGTCGATAAGAACGTCGGGTTTATGCTGATGCCACTGGTAGTGTTGGGTATTCTTGCCGTTTCCTACATCTATAACCATAAGATCCGGACTCATGGCTAAGACGAATTATCAAAGCATTGATCAGTATCACTAGGTATTTAGCGGTGAATCCCCGGCGCGGATGCAAACCAACCGATAAACCACTACCGGAAAAGCTGATCAAAGAAAATCATCACCTTCAGGAAAAAGGAAAACGAGGAAATGGCGAAGGGTAGCCATACATAAGAATGAATTAATCACCATTAAATTTTAATACCATGGAAAGTAATTCTGTTTCATTACACCGGGTCATCAAGGCAGATCCGGAAAAAGTATTCCGGGCATTTGCAGACCCGGTAGCACACTCAGGTTGGTTGCCGCCTTATGGATTTGTATGCACTGTTCAGCAAATGGATTTTAAAGCAGGTGGTACGTTTAAAATGACCTTTATTAATTTCAGTACAGGGAACAGCCATTCTTTTGGCGGAACGTATCTTGAAATAAAACCGAATGAATTTATTAAATATACCGATAGGTTTGACGATCCCGATTTGCCCGGAGAAACAACCACAACCATACAACTGAACAAGGTTTCGTGCGGCACTGAACTTCATGTGGTCCAGGAAGGAATCCCCGCGGCAATACCGGAAGAAATATGTTATTTGGGCTGGCAGGAATCGCTGGAGAAATTAATAAAACTTGTAGAGCCCGAAATACCTGATGCTTAATTTAATCTGATTATGACTGACTCTGATAACGGTAAATTGGTGAGTGCGGTTTTTATAACGTTCTCCGGGAACTGCAAAAAGGCACTCACCCATTACCAGACCTGTTTTGGCGGTACCCTGCAATTCGAGACTTTTGGAAGGGAATTGCAAGGGTATGCCGAAATGCCTGTCGTAAGCGGGTCGTTGGTTTCCGACAGGATAGTCATTCACGGTTCGGACCTGGTACACGACGAAGGAAGAACACTTGGGAATTATATGTCTATTTTTCTACACTGCAGAAATACATATGATAGAAAAGCGCTTATTGAAAAACTAAAATTTAATACGCAGGTTCCTTTTGTCAATAATGACGATGACCAAAAACTGGTTGAGGTAACCGATGCTTTTGATGTGAAGTGGGTGCTGAGCGTTTAGGGACAGCATAGGTACGCCATGAAAGGCGACCCTAAAGAGCGGCTTTTGTGATACCGTAAGGGTGCTTCGACCAAAGTGTCTTTGTCGGTTATATCCCCGCTCTACGAAGTGTTGCAGGCCCGCTTGAGCCCGGCGGAAACGAAGGCCCATTGTATAATGCGTTTACTTCGATAAACTCAGTACAGGTGTAACGCACGAAAAAAGGTTGTGCCAAGGCAGTACGCTTTGCCTCCTCATCGCATATCCTTAATAGCATATCTGCAACCCGGGAAAAATGCAGGCTATATCACCCGGTATGGCAGGCTTCGGAGCAATGATAGCACCCGTTTACCTGGTTGTCATGTTTCCGGGCCTCTCTTACGGCACTTTGACAATCGTAGTGGTAACCCGCCAGGATTTTCCAACTGCAAAATCCTGCCGTTTTAAAGATCGTTTTTTCAAGTTTGTTCGCCCGGAAAATCTGAATTACAGCCAATTATCACCAAACGTTTTTCCTTTTTTAATCTCTAACTATTTCAGAAATCAATGCCTTATATTCCTGAACATTCTTATCAAATTCCTTCTCTACGTGAAGCCATATTAAAGTTCCTACCGCTAACAATATTCCTCCAAATATGAATATAGACATATTACTACTTGATTTGAAGATTAGTGCAGCTAAAAGACCTAATATGAAGATAATATGTAAATAAACTACCCATTTCAAAATAGGGTGTTTAGTAAAAGAAATTTCTACATTTGAGCCATTTTCAGTATCTACTTGAAATATTTCTCCATTTAAAATAACTTTATTTTGCGCATTGAGGGCATCCAATCCAACCAGAAACCGTTTCCGTATTCTAAATTTCATTGAATTTTTACTATTCTTATTAAGTGCAAATATGTGAGCACGTCCAAGTGAGGATTCCAGTTTTTCGAAAATCTCTTTAGGACTACTTTTTGCCTGGAAATTCCATTTTTTCATAGTATTATTATTTAAAATGTTTGCCAACGGTTTGTGTATGAATTATAAACTTTGTGAGCACTAGTTCTGTTTTTTCATTTCAGTAGTATACTTTTCCAGTTCAGGTTCATTATTCATTCTTGCGATTTGAATCGCTTTTTTATACCATTTTCTCGATTCTTTAAAATTTCCTTTTATCTTATAATAATTTCCTTTTGCAAAATGTAACATTGAAGCATTCGGAAATTTATGAAGTCCTGATTCTAAAATCTCAAGAGCATCAGCTAACCTGTTATTGTCAAGGTAAAAACCGGAAAATCTCCTGAACCATCTGGCTTGTCTATAGTAATTCTTAATAAAAGTTTTGCCGTCGATTTCAGGCATTAACTCCTCAAAAATTTTAAAATTATTTTCTTTATGAGCTTGCAATAAAAGGTAGTGTTTTGTGTCAGAGTGAATATCTTCTGAAATATGATATTTTTTGCCCCTGGTTTGATAATGTTTTTTAAGACTTTCAATACCTCCGAAATCCAAAAACTCTTTAATTGAATAAAACCGGATTGGACCATAGTCACTAAAAAATAATTTCAGCCCCTCATTTATAGTGGTTAATGGCGTTGTGTAATGATTCTCTTTATCTGAAAGATTATAGTTCCATTTTATGTTTTTTACCGGATGCTTTTGAAAAATGGAATCTAAAGAAGACATGGATTCTGTTGCCCAATTTTCAACAGTTCCTAATGTTGCATATAGTTTTAAATCATCTTGTGCGTTTTGTTTCAACATTTTGCTCACCATTTCTAAGCGGTCTCTGGAAATATGTGTGGGACTTGCCAAAAGAAAGCCATTAAAAAGATAAGGTTTGTTTGCAAATAGCTGAATACCCAGACCGGCTGCCATTTCCCAGCCAAAATAAATTCGCTCATCCAGTGTTCTATATTTGGTATTTATGTCGGGAATCAGTTCTTTTTCCAGGAATCGAATAAATTTAGACGACTCTTTATAAAATAGATTGCGTCTTTTTACAGCGTCTGTGTTAATCCCGACAACAATGAATTCTGGTGCAATTTCCCGCCAGGCAAGATTTTGCTGGAATACAATGCCATTCAAAAAATAACGTTGTGCATCAATTACATAAAGCACCGGATATTTTTTTGAATTTTTCGTGTAGTCAGCAGGTAAGAAAATCTGGATTTCCCGTTCTTCCTGTAAAATATCAGATTTAAAAACTATTGAATTACCAAATGCTTTTTCGTTTCTATTTTGAGATACAACCTGATTTATTGTGAAAAGAAGGATTAGTATGAAACAGACTTTTTTCATATTATTTTTCGTAATTAGGGCTAGCTCCTAAATATACGCAATATTCTTTATTGAACTTGAACATCAAACACAGAGGTAATATACTGAAAAACATAGTTTTGATCCCTAATCACTATTTTGAGTTCCATACAAGTAGTTGTTGTAAAATACCTAAGTCCGCTTGTCATTTACCAATAGCCAAAAAGTCAGGTCTTTTTTTCATAGTTTTGGTTTGGATTTCAAATACCAGCGACATATTCTCCCGATAAAACAAAGGACGAAACACTATGCACCGGGAAGGGGATATTACATTATTGAAAAAACCTCAATGAAAAATCTACTATTCGCAGTTTTATTCACTTCCTTTTTTAGTACCCGGGCAGGAATTTAATTTTGGCATTTGCCATACACTACCCGGGGAGTATAAGTGAATGCATGGGAATTGTGTATATTTATATGCTGGCTGCAAGTTGAAAACAACGTATAATTAAATATTTGACATTCAAAACAATATAAAAGACATCTGTTTCTATTAAGTGTTTTGTAAGGTTCAAAGGATTTCCAAAGACAGGTAAAAACCGGAGCCTGTTAAAAAGCCGGTCATCAATTCTGAAACAGAATCCGATCGTCCGGCCAGCCGTCGGCATCCGCTTTTAACCGTTGCAGCCCGAACCGCTTGCCATTCTCGCCTGAAGGCGGGTTTTCGAGCCAATAGGAATAACTGACCCAGTCCGGATGCGTTCCATCCAGCTTTTCACCTTTGATAATACCAATATGTCCCCGTCCGATACGGGTGCTGTTATCCCAGATAAAGGTCTGTTTATTGGGCATAAAAACGGTTCCTCCCCCGTTGTACATATTCGTACCGTTCTTGTCTACATATGGTCCGCGGATATCGGTTGACCATCCCATACGAACTTCGTAAGTAGCGTTCTCCTCGTGGCCGAGACCGGTACCCCAGTTCACAAAAAGCCAGAATCCGGCTGTACCGTTTTTGGTCCCCGGATATATGGCAGCGGCTTCAATGGCACTATTTGCCTTGGGCTCCTTTCTGGCCAGGCTCCACATATTGGTCAGGGTCGGATGCCTCTTTCCATCCGGGCCAAGCCGGATCAGTTTGATCCCGCCGAAATGCGATCCGAAACAAAGGAACCATGAGTTTTCGGGCGTACGGACCGGACAGGGATCCAGGGCATTGTACGGATCGCCTTCCTCGGTTGAGATCACAATTCCCTTATCGACCCATGCATAATCGGGATCGGCCGGATCTAATGTTGTGTTCGTGGCGAGCCCAATGGCCGATTTGGTACTCCCAAGGCTGGATACACAATAATACATGCGGTACTCTCCGGAGATCACATGATAGACAATGTCAGGGGCCCAGGCCATATTTATGGGGCTGTAGTCTGCCCAGAAGGCAGGGCGGGTGGGAAATACGTCCGGTCCGCTGTTCCACACGCCGCTTTCCGGCGACGCGGTCCACCTCATTCTGATGCCTCCGCCGGTCGAGTACCAGAAATACTTGTCCCCAGACTTTATAATGCGCGACGCATCATTCAGGCCGGTAAGGCCAACCAGTCCTGTTCCTTCAGACATTTCGCTGGTTGGTTCAGCATTTACGGATAACATTGTTTGGGCAGGTCCGGCTTCGGAATTACAAGCCGAAAATACGGCACAGACACTCAGAAATACAAAAAGAGAAGTTTTCATAATTGGCATTTTTGGTTAATTTTTAAACGGGAACATTCTGCTTACAACGGACATCAGGGGCCGGCTGACAAGTGGTGTTGTCCAGGGTTAACTCTCCATGATGTAAGTCCGGGTAAATAATTTCTCCTCAACAGTAAAATAAGGGAATACAAATGCAGCATCAGGGGACTTTTGTCCAAATTCAAAGCAAAAATGTTGAGTTTTACCAATTTTATGGTCTTAATACTGTAGCCTTATCCAATTGTAGGCTACAGTGTTAGGGAAAGCTTCTATCTCATGCCACAAAATCCTAAAATTGAATTTTACAAAATTCACTTAAAATCAACAAAAGAAGATCATTTAATTTTTCGAGAAATATTTGAACATATTTATAAAATTCGGAATGAAGATTGTTTTGACTTTTTAAAAGTCCCCGACTGCCGCCCGGTTAAGTATTGAAAGAGGATTTGTAGTATGCCGTAAAAAAAGGCATTGCAAATTCCACGTTCGACGGAAATTTGGTTAGGTATTTTTTGGTGCTATTTTGGTGTATGTTTGTATTAAACATACACAATTTAACGTCATGGCAAGACAAACAGTAACAATTAACGCACCCAACGACCTTTGGATGAAACACCAGCTTGAAAAAAAATATTCAAGCAAAAGCGGGTCGATCAATGATTTGATCCGTAAAGAACGCTTATGGCCGAGGAATGAACTGATCAGGGGTGAAGAAAGCGGCATTTCAAACAAAACCATGACCGAAATATTGCAAACCGCCAAAGAGCGTGCTAAAAAAGGTTAAATGAAGTATCTCCAACCTACCAGGCAGAAAAAGATCTTATCTAAAGATACCGTTTTTTTACCGTAGAAGACCCTATTAGGATCGTTAGGATTATCGGGAGACAAAAATTTCCCTAACCTTTTCATTTCATCACTCCAACACCACGCCTACGCCTATCTTTTCCAGTAAATAAGGGTTGTGATCTATCACTAAAAGATCATTGTGTACACTGAGTTGCTGCAATACCTTGTACAACAAATCGATATCGGCATAATGCAATCCTATGCCGGGTTCGTCTAATATTAATAGTTGATCTTTCGTTTTGTTTTGCAACCAGTTGAGCAACAACAAACGTTGTTTTTCTCCGGAAGAAAGTGATTTTACCGTTTGATCGAGCCGTACATGAGAAAGCCCTATATGGTGCAATGCCTGTAATTGCTGTACTGCCTTAGCTGTACCAGCATAAGGGGCTATCCAATCCAGCAATTCCGTAACGTTCAGCGCCAGGACATCTGCAATATGTTTTCCGCCTATGGTATAGGCTAAAACAGCTTTTTGATAGCGTTTTCCCTCGCATACATCACAAATTTCAATATGCCTGGCAGCTATATCCAGACTCGTGGCTACGACACCGCTTCCCAGACAATGCGTACACTGACTGGTTTTGGTCTTATACGAAAAGGCTGCGGCCTTACCCCCTGTTTCCTTCGCAAATACCTTAGTGATCACTTTTAACAGATCTAAATAGGCTACCAGCAATGTACTGTTATACGCTTGTAATTTTTTTGGTTCAAAATAATGTACACTTAGATATTGCTTCGGAAAATCAATACGCTTGCAATATACAGGTCGATGCTGCTGTAAACTTGGCATTACCACCTCTTTGACCAAAGTAGTCTTCCCGATACCCGACTTCCCTGTTATGGCTGTAATACCGCCTACCGGGATATCGATTTGTGCTCTTTTGAGACTGTGACGTGCTATGCCTTCTATATGAATATGCGCTTTTCCCTGCCGAAAACGTACCGCACTGCTTTTTGTTTTTACATAAGGATGACATACTTCCGAAGACCGGTAAGCGGCTGCACTTCCCTGAAACGTAATTTCACCACCCATACTTCCTGCCCCCGGGCCTATCTGCACCAAATGATCGGCCGCCAGCATAATATCTTTGTGATGCTCAATGACAATGACCGTATTGCCCTTGGCTACAAGCGTTTTCAGCAAAGCGATCAGATCGGGTATATTGTTTTGGGATAAGCCCGCCGAAGGTTCATCCAGCAAATAGGTTACCCCTTGTAACGGACTGTTTAATTGTTTGATGAGCGAAACCCGCTGTTGTTCGCCGCCACTCAACGTGCCCGACTTTCGGTTAAGCTGTAAATGGTCTATATGCAATTGACGCGCCCGCTCCAATGTATGTTGCAAATGCGCATGTAATTTTGCTACCAATTCGGCATCAACAGCATCTTTTGGCCGACTATTGACCAACCATGCTTCGAACGCCTGTAAACTCATCGCTTTCAGATCTCGCATGGAGTTGCCGCCCAGGGTAACCGCCAAACGCTGGGGTTGTAATCCGCTTCCCTGGCAATGACTACAAACTTCCGGAGTGAACAAAGCGCGTAAATGTTGAATATTTTTGTTCTTTCGGGTAAGAAAGTATTCGTCCGTTAAATAGGTAAACAAGCCTTTCCACACCATCTTTAGCTGTTGGGTTCCCGCTCGTGACCTGGTTTTGAAAGTCCAGGTCGTTTCCCAGGTTTTCTCCGGAATTCCATGAAAGATCACCCCCCGTTGCTCCCGGGTCAATGCCTTAAAAGGCGTTTGCAGATTAAAACCATACGTCTTTCCTATTTCACTTACGATCGCCATATACTGTCCGCCTGCCTGCCCGTAGTAATACAAGGCTTTGTTGTGCTCGAAGAGTCCGTCGGCAATGCTCAGGTCCTCATCCAGCACTATTTTGGACAGATCGGGAAGCAATTCTTGTCCCACGCCGTCACAAATACCACATTTCCCCAATTCGTGCGCATTCGAAAAATGACTGGCCGACCATTCCCTGCCTTCGTATTGTGCTTTACGCGAAAAGGCAAAACGTAAACTTTTATCGATATCGGTTTGTTTGGCTACATCCGAACGCCCGGAAAACTGCTGATCTTTCCGGGTGATACAAATGCTGGGCGTCAATCCGGTGATATGATCTGCTTCAAAATGATAGTCAACGCCTACCCTGTTTTGTTGATAGCTTGAAAATTGTTTGCTCATTTCCTGTAATCCGTAGCCATGCAGGGTATCGATCACCAAAGAAGATTTTCCCGATCCTGAAATTCCCGTAACCACCGTGAGCTGTTGTTTGGGCAACGTAACATCAATGTCTTTTAACGCATGAGTCCGTGCTCCCTTGATACGAATGGTGTCAGTAGCTGATTGTTCGGGAATACGTTCGCTTACTGCAGCTATACTTTCGGCATTATTTACCCATACATCGCACCCCGACTGAAACAAAGCGTGATTCTCAAAACATACGATCCCCGAAGTTTCGTGTTTCAACTGATGCAAAGCCTTTAGCAGTTGTACTACATTTTGCTGGTGTAGCCCGATACTCGGTTCTTCTAACACTAAGATGGTTTGTTGGGCAGGTTTCGCAAAGTACTTGGTGAGTTTAATACGCTGTGCTTCGCCTCCGCTTAATGTGTTGGACGGTTGCCCGAGTTTGATATATCCTAAACCTAAACGCAGCATCAAAGTCAGAATTCCGGATAATTTCTTTTCATGCCGAAAGAGATCATACGCTTCTGCTATACTGAGATCATAAATTTCTGCGATGTTCTTAGTATTCCAATGTACCTGAAGGACTTCCGGCTTAAAACGTTTCCCGTTACACTCGGGGCAGGTTTGATTAATGGTTCCCATAACACTCATCGAAAGGGTAATAACCCCTGCTCCTTCACAACGCGGGCAACGTCCTGCTTTGTTATTAAAAGAAAAGGCGCTTTTCTTCAATTGCAATGTCCCGGCTTCATCGGTTTTTGCCAACAGGTCCCGGATCTTATCGGCCATTCCCGTATACGTCGCCGGATTGCTGCGCGGCGTTTTTCCTATCGGTTGATCGGATACGGTGCGTAATTGCAGTGCCTGTTCTTTGCCATAGGCTTTGATCGCATCTAATACGGCAGCTGTTTTTCTGCTTACTACCGATAAACTTTGTGCGGCCGGCTGAAAGTCTGCTTCTGAAAGCTGTTGCCGTTCGCTGTTCGAATTTTGTGCGGGAGAACGCAATTCGGCCAATGTCGGGCTCGCTATACCTTCTGCCTGGAGAAAGGCTGTCCGCTTACCGTTAAAGATCACCTCCCCACCATGAATCCCGGCTTTTGGGCCTAATTCTATAATCCAATCTGCTTGCTGAATCAAATTCAAATCGTGCTCTACGACCATTACCGTATTTCCCCGGCTGATCAAACGTCGTAAAATGCCATACAAATGCTGCTGATAGGCCGGTGACAATCCGATAGAAGGTTCATCAAAAACATATAAAATCCCCTGTAAACTACTGTTTACCTGTTTAATGAGTTTGATGCGTTGCCCGTCTCCACTGGAAATATCCATACTCGGCGTGCTCAAACGGTAATGATCCATCCCCAACCGGATCAAATCGTATAACGGGGTGCACAATTTGTCTACCAGCACCTGCTCTCCTGCCCGGTACTTCCCTGCCCGGAGTTTATTGTACAATTCCTGCAAAGGCAACTCCATCCATTCCTGAAAATTCAATCCTTTCCATCGATACTTCAAATGTTCGGCCCTGATACGTGCACCCCGGCAACCGGGACAGATTTTAGCACTTGTAAACCGGAGAATACTCGGATTCCGGTCCAGCCGGAGAATATTGCTCATAATAGGCAAAATTCCCTTGTAATAACCTATTTCACGGGGTTTCGCCTTAAAACCTTCCCAGCGCAGGCGCGATTCCAGACTATGCTTTCCGTAGTACACCTGTATACGTTCACTACCATTCCAGATCACCTCCTGTTGTTCGGGAGTCAGGTCTTTCCACGGAATATCTACATTAAATCCGTGGGCTTCACAAACCTTGTTCAACTCCTCAACGGTAACCTGCGAATACACGATATAACCGTTGGGCAAGGTGGTTACAATAGCTCCTTCGCGTAAAGTTTTGGTTTCGTCTCCCACCAGTTTAGCTGTATCGATATATTCGGCTTCACCGATTCCGCGACATTCCTCACAAGCGCCTTTGGGATGATTGAACGAAAACAGGGACTTACTCATGCTTTCTGCTGCGGAGTACCGGGCGAACAAAATTCGAAAAATGGGCGTCAACTCGGATAAGGTCCCAAACGTAGCATTGATCGATTGAAAACGCCTGGATTGCTCTACCTTGATCACCGGCGGAAGCCCGGCTATATCATCTACCGAAGCTGTTGGTATCGAAGCTGCATTTTGTTGATTGTAAGCCGGCAAACTCTCTAAAAAATACCGGTAGCCTTCATTCCCGATCACTCCCATGGCCAGGGAAGATTTCCCCGAACCGGAAAGTCCTGTAACCACAATGAATTGGTTTTCCGGGACTGTTAAAGCTATATTCTTAAGATTGTTTTGGTAGGCGTTTTGAATGCGCATGTAGAACCTTCTTTTGCAATAGAAGTGGCAAAGGTACTTAGAGCGTGTTTAAAAAGAATTCAATTGGCTAAAAAAATGCCTTTTTTGTCAAAAACACGCGGTTATTTTTCAATTGCGTTTTTAAAAAAGTACTGATCTACAGTATCACAACCACCAAAATAGAACTACATGAATAATCGTAGCTAATTTTAGGGAAGATTACAGCAACGCTCTCTTATCAGGCAGAGGGAACTCCAAGAGCAGCACTTATTTTGAAAGAACAAGAGCTTTACTACAGAATTAGCATAGCACCTCATGGTTCTTTAGAAATTCCTTGCGGAAAGATTGCTTTTAAGCATCTCCCAAGAAAAGGACAGTAAGTTAAGTTCTGAAAAAGAAACTTAAATTTACTGATATGACACGAAGAAAATTAACTGCAAGATTCAAGACCAAACTGGTCCTCCGAAGGCCTATCGTATAAAAGCGTTTGTATGCTCTTTTGGAATCCTTTAAATATTGATGCCTTATGGGGTTTACGCTCCTACGTAACTGAAATAGTTAATTGTGTATATTTGTGTGTTGGGCAACAAGCTGAAAATAAACTATTGCGGTTTGTTTTAAAATTTAAGATACAGGTAACTAATAAAATAATTAGGACTATGATACTTTTTTTGATAATACTTGCTGTTATATTTTGCGTCACTGTTTATTTCTTTCGTAGGCTTATTGTAAAACAGTTCAGGGATCAGATACCAAATAAAAGACTTAGGATAATTGGTATAGGTGAAGGTGTTTTATGGATTGCTTTTGGTGCTGTTTGGTTAATACTTGTCTTTGCGCAGTGGGCAGACCTTATACCTAAAATAAATTAATAGTACGGGTAATCGGTGAAGGAATGAAAAAGTCAGACCGTGGAGGTGATAAAAGCGGAGCCTGTTGAAGCAACAGGAAATAATGCTGAATCATAAAACATGTTAAGTTTAGAGTGTACATTATTCAGGAACCTTTTAAAAGTTATCTGATGGCAAAAACAGCCATTCTTAGTCAAGAAAAAACCTTTGTAAGTATAAAAATCAATATAAAATGAAATATACCCTATTTTTTCCTTTTGTTTTTTAGTCTGATTCACACCTATGGTCAAATTACGGAAGAAGGCATTATATCCACCGGGGATGCCGGCGGAAATCATGCTTTTACAGGAACCCATTCCAATGCAACATTTGACAACTGGATGAATACCGGGTATAGCGGAACTGCTTATAATCTGCTCGGTTATTCCAATCCACACGCAGGTTTCGGTATTGTAGACGGCAACAATATTGTTTCTCCAATAATCTGGATGTATGCCCATTCGAGAAATGCTTTTATTGTAAAAACAATGAACTACCTCGGGGATATGACTTCCGGTGCCGATTTATTTACGGTAAGAGCCAATGGCAATGTGGGTATCGGGACTACAAATCCGCAATCCAAGCTTGCCGTAAAAGGCCAAATACGGGCAACGGAAGTAAAAGTACTGGCCAATATCAGCGTACCCGACTATGTGTTTGAACCGGATTATAAACTCCACCCTTTAAAAGAAGTACAGGAATATATAGAAATGTACAAACACTTACCCGAAATTCCCTCTGCAAAAGAAATAGAAAAAGAAGGTATTGATCTCGGGAATATGAATATGCGGCTCCTGAAAAAAATCGAAGAACTGACACTGTACCAGATTGAGCTGTTGGGACGGCTGGAGGAAATGGAAAGGAGGATTGGGGAATTAGAATGGAAATAACAAATCATAAGGAAAGGTCAGTATATATTTTTTCCAGTTCGGAGATATTTTTTTCCATATTTAATTTTTCATTAAATAGCGTGAATGCATTCTTTTCAAATTGCTTTCTTAATTGGTCATCGAAATATAATCTTTCAATGGATTTTACCATTCCTTTTACATCTTCAACATCAGTAAGAAAACCGTTAAATTCATGAACGATCAAATCTTTGTTACCATCACAATCTGTCACAACACAAGCCTTGGAAAGCGCAAGACTTTCTATAACGGAATAGGGCAATCCTTCATATCTTGAAGTAGAGATGTATAGTAAAGATTTCTTAATTACGGAAAGAATTTTGTCTCTTTCCATCCATTTAATCAGAGTAACATTATCAGTAAGTTCTAAATTCTCAATAAGCTGTATAATATTCTCTTTATTGGGACTATATTCCCCGACTCCCATTATTACCAAATGGATATCTGGTATTTTTCTTTTTAGTTCATGAACCACCCAAACCATCATTTCCACATTTTTCTGATATGAGGGCCTGCTAACGGTACATAAATACTTGTCAGGTAATTCGATAACATTTACATCCCTGGTATTATCTATTGGAAAAATGGAATTATCAAACCTAAGGGCTCTTTCTTCGCTATATTTTACTTCATCTATTCCTCTTCTTCTTTCCGATTCGGAAGTAGCTAAAAGAATAGAATTAAAGTTTTTAAATACTTTTTCGATAAACAAATACAGTCGTTTCAAGAAACGACTTTCTGCACTTAAAAAAGAATAGGCATGAGGCGTATGCAATACATTGACTTTGTAAAATAAAGACGCTGCCCTGGCTATGATTCCTCCTTTTGCACTATGGGCATGGATAATATGTGGTTTTTCCTTTTTAAGAATTTTAACCGTTCTAATTACCGCTACACAATCTTTAAAAACATTGATTTCCCTCTGTACCGGGATTTTATATTCCTTTAATGATTTTCCATTACGGTCAACATATTTTTTTTTCGAACCATCCTGTTGATAAACTATTACATTTTCAAATCTATCAGGGTCTATATTTTCAGTTACTAGTTTTAAATAAACATCGACCCCTCCAACAGCATGTAAAACATGAGCTATTTTAATTTTTTTGTTCAATTCTTGTATTTATTTATGATTTCGATTACTACGTCTGTGCTGTTTTCCCAGTTAAATGTATCCAATTTTTGATATGTAATCCGCTTTCCTTCCAACTTTAATCCTCTTTCTATGCCATCTGCAATAGAATTTACGTTGTTTGGATCTACATAAATCACCGACTCATCCCCTATCTCCTTAAAAACAGGGATATCAGAAATAACGCAGGGAAGTCCCTTACTCATAGCCTCAATAACAGGAATTCCAAACCCTTCATAAAGACTAGGAAAAACAAAAAGTAAGGCATTTTCATAATACGATACTAGTTCTTTATCAGTCACATTACTCAAAAATTTAATCCTACCATTATAATCGGACGAACTGTTGCCTAATTCATCCGAAAAATGGGATATTTTATTCCCAACAATGTATAATTTTAGAGACTTGTCTTTGATTACTGAAAAGGCCTTTATCAACCTCTGATAGTTTTTTCTGGGGTGATGGGACGATACAGTTAACAAATATTTTTCCTTCTGATTTATGCGATTACTATTTAAAGCTTCTTTTTTAAAAACTTCTGTAAGTCCATTATACACTACTGATACTTTCTCCGAAGATATTTTTAATTCCTTACAGATGTCTTTCTTTGAAGCATTGCTTACGGTAAAAACATGCAAACACCTTCTAGCAATTTTAGGGACCATAAAGTTGTAAATCATGGAAAAACCTCTTGAAAAGGTTTCCTTATAATATTTAAATGCCATATCATGGACGGAAATGATTTGTCTTTTATATAGTAAGGGACCAGTATATCCAAAGGAGATCAACAATGGGCTATTATTTTTCAACAAATACGAGTATAAATCAATTTGTTCCCATATATGACTTTTATTATATCCTATTTTCTTTGCTTCTAATTCCGCTGCCAGTTTATTATGAAGAATTGAAGGAGGGGTAACAAACTGTACTTTATCTCCTAATTCCTTTTTAAGGATTTTGGATATTTCAACCGCAAACCTTTGTACTCCAGTTATTGGTTGGGTCAAAAATCTGGCATTTATAACGATCATTTTTGTAAATATTTCGAATTAAATAAGAATAAAGCATTAAAAAATGAAAAGAATATTACTCCATCGGATCTAGCAAGGATGTTCTCCGTAATAGATATGAGAATAGTTGTTATTAAAAAAAAGAAATACAGGTTCTCTTTATATCCTATTGACATTCTAACCTGTAAACATAGGGAAACCAGATAAAAGATAAGACCTATTGCACCCGAAGCTACCATAAAAAATAAGAATTGGTTATGACTATTATAAGTAGTCCATGTATATATCTTGGCACCAATCTTATCTCTATAACAGGTGTTAAGTTCTTCTTGGGAGTCACCAATACCCACACCAAATAAAAAATTTTTCCTTATAACCTCAAAAGAACAATAATACACACCATTCCTGACATTAATGGAATTATATGTTTCGATATCATTGCCATCGCTTGGCAGCTCAAATTTCGTTGCTAAAATCTCATCTATCCTTATTTTTAAAGGCGGAAATATTAAATAACTGCTCAAAGCTATTGAAAAAAAAGCTATTGCAACGAAAATGTAAGTTCTTATCTTTAATGTATTAAAAAACAATAATGCAAGAAAAGAAGCTGCAAAGAAGGCAAACAAAGGCATTCTTGCTGACAATAACAATAACCAAACAAATAACAACACTCCCAATAATAGCAAAAGCGTTTTTCTTACAAACCGTATTTTAGTCCCTACAAATACTTTTTTTAAAATTACGAACAAGACAAAAGACACCCACCACCCTTGATAGGTAGTATGGGTGTCTACCAGCTTTATAACAAAGTTTCTGAACCTTCTTAATTTAATTTTAGAAACAGTTTCTTTATTGATGTGTTCTAAGCTGGAGAGATTGTTCCTTTTTATTTCGGATGCACTCAATTCGCCAAGCAAGAAATTGATGTTAAATAATGAAAATACTATTTGGTACAAAATCAGCATAATCACAGCAATACAAAACAACAAGACAATATTCTTTATCTGTTTATAATCGAACGCATCCCGGTTTAAATAAAAAACCAGGGGAAACGCGAATAGCGACAGCATTTGAACAAGTTTGTTTATTCCTTCTGATAAATTTTGAGAGTACGACAATGAAATGATCAGGCACAAAAATGGCAGAATAGTACCACATAACAATATCAACTGATGTTTCCTCTCTTTATAAGAAGGTAAGTGGCCATATTTCTTATCCCTATAAAAAAAACGCGTAACTCCAGCAATACACCATGCGATAGTACCTACACTCCGTATACCATATGGCAGAATAGGAAACAAAGCCAATAAATAAGTGAGATATAATAGTATGAGATTTAATATATCTCTTTTAAATAAAGAGTTGTTATTGATTAACACCATTCATTAAAGATTCCTGTTTATGCAAAAATAATAGAGGGAAAAGCACTAAAAAAGATATACTTTGGGTAATTGTTATAAAAAAAGAAGTACAAAAAAAACCAAATAAAATAATCCTTAGTTTTCTACGGTTTATGGATTTTTCATAAATAAATAACAATATAAGCATTATACCCAAAAGCCCTATAGAGATCAGCATTAATAACCAGTAATTATCCAGTGTAGCCAGAAATCCCATTTCATTAGCTGCCGCTCCGGCCTTCCCTATACCCCCCCCTGTCAACCAGTTGAATTTCAAATCAATATCATCCAACCAATGGTTTATTCTAATTATTATCGATTTGAATGAAAACAAATTATACCTCTGCATGGGTATTAAAAGAATTAGCAAAAAGGGAAGGGCATACGGCATCGTTAACTGAATTTTTCTTATATTCTCTTTTTTTGATAAAAAACTGATAATAAAATATATAACAAGCACTAAGTAGACACTCCGTACAATACTTAATATTGCCAAAAGCAAAGGGTATATTTTTCTTTTCCTAAATTTTTCATCTTCTTCAAAAAGAAAATATGCAAGTATGCCGAAATATCCTAACGAAGCAGCTTCTCCCACTAGGCCAGGACTTCTCCAAAAGGAATAAAAATTACTGATTTTAAACTTATACTCAGGATCAAAGGGCCATACAAACCTTCCGGTTAATAATTCCATGTACTTTTCTGGTCCCAAAATATATGTCAGCCCAATAAAGAGTATATTCAACAGGACGAATATGTATATCCACTTTAAAATCTTCCTCCACAAAAAAACTGGAATCGGGGCCTGTTTATATACAAGAATCAAGATAAACACAAGAAATACCTCTCTAAAGGTAATTAAAAACCCGGAGATACTATCTGCATTGACTATTAGTAGTATCAGGGATATAAATAAATATGCAAAAAATAAGATATCAACCTCAGAAATGGTAAGTTTTTGCCTTTTCAAAATATTCGCCAAAAAATATGTCATGACTATTAGAACCCCTAAGAAATGAACCACAGACTTCAATTGCCATATTCCAAAAAGTTTAAAGAAATTAAAAGTAATTATCCCCTGTGTAGAAATAACCTGTATTAAAACACCGAAAAACAATAGATTATGTAACTTAAGTTTCATCGGCATTTGCTGTTATTTGATTGAAAACTTCCTTGTATTGCTCTACAAGGGTTTTTATAGAAAATTTGTTTCTATGATCCTCTGTAAACTTAAAGTCATTCAAAATACTGGGATCCAATAGGATTTTATCTAATAATAAGGTTAAATTCTCAACATCAGGTGCAAACAGAAAAGAACGATTTTCTTCCTCAAACAGCTCGGGAATTCCTCCTTTTTTACTTCCCAAAACTACAACTCTATTCATCAATCCCTCAACTACAACTCTTCCGAAGGGCTCTTCCCAAATAGACGGAACAACAAGTACATCTATTTTTTTATAAAAATCATTCGCTTCTGTATACCCTAAAAAGGTCAATTGATCTGAAAATAAATATTTAGCCAGTTCATTTCTATAGTTCTCATCAACCCTTCCTGCAATAAATAATCTCCAGTTATCTTTATCTTTAAGTCTCGAAAAACTTTCGAGCAACAACTCAATTCCTTTGGATTTATTTATTTGCCCTATAAATCCAAAATTAATTTTATTCTTCTTTTCAAATTTCACTTCCCGCTTTTGCTGATGATAATTTACAAAACCATTGTTAATAATTCTTTTTTCAGCATTTTTAAAATATCCTCTTTTAATATGGTCCTGCAATATGTAATTACTTATCCCTATTAGGCCATCTACTTTCCTGGATTCTTTTTTCTTGCGCCAAGAAAGGATTTTGCATTCCAAACATTGATTAACACAGGAAACATTGATCCTAAATTTATTAGTTTTAGGACATTGTAAATAATAATCTCTTAAAGTATGAATGACTTTCAGGTTGTTTGCTTTGACCAACTCCCATATATTAATCGAAAATCCAGCCAAATTATTTGTGTTGATCACATCAGGATTAAATTCTTCAAATATCTTTTGTAGTTCGTTTTTATATCTTTTATTATTAATATCATTTACATGCCAAAAGAATTTTTGGATACCCGAATGGTCTTTCCCGGAAAATGGCCAAAAAAGATTTTTCATTTTCAGGCGCCATACTTTAACCCCATTTAATACATAAGATTCTTTTTCTGTTCCAAGTGTTACAACCCCAACGAGAATATGATTATCTGCCAGGTTTTCTGCCAAAGCTTGTACCGATCTCTCGGCACCTCCTACTTTATATGGATGATACAGGGTATTTATTATTAATATTCTCATTAAAGCTCTTCAATTACTTCGATGCGATCATTTAAAGCGATCTCACCATAAACCTTTTCAATTTCTTTATTTCTATATTTCAATATTTTTTGAGGGATCTTAAAAGCCAGTATTTCCATTTCGTCCTTTTTAAAAATCATAGAAATCGTTTGGCTTACAGATGAAAAAAACAGTCCTAGCTTTGCCGGTCTCTTATTAAAAAGAAAATACAGTTCCAATGGCAAATCATTCCTAACTACTTCCCACTGCAATTTATCCCTGACCATATCCAAAATTTCATCAGATTCATTCCTATGAGCATAATAAGTTACGGCAATACCTCTGTCTTTCTCTTCGAAATAATTTTTCGTTTTTATCAGCATGTCCAAGTAATCCTCAGAAGAAATAATCTTTAAATCTACCATACTTTGCCCTACGAAAGCTACGACTTTACTATCTACATCACTTTTTTTACCAATCCTTCGTGTTAGGGAAAATTTATTAGGGAATAACTTAAGATGGGAGTTAAGTTTGGGGAATTGATCATAATAAAACGTAAAATACAGATATTGAGATTGGATAGGAAAAGGCTTAATTCCTATAAAAAGATACAACAACTTATTTTTTATTTTATTCTCATAACGATGAAACCCTTTCTTATTGATAAAATTTATATCATAAATACTCCCTGTTCCATCATCAACATAAATTTTATCTGCTTTTGAGAATAAACTGGCAATACTACAATGATATATAGAACTTATGTGTCCGATGAATAGATATTCTATTTTTCTTTTGTAAAATGACGAAGTCTTTATTTGCTTTTTTAATTTCAAAAAAGTCTTTATTTGCTCTATTTTTCCTTTTATATCTAAAGCATCCAAAACCCAGTGTACGTCTCCTTTAAAATTCAAACAGGTCAAAACCTCTTCTATTTGTTTTTTATTAAGATCATTTCCTTCTGTGAAAAGAATCAGGCATAAGTTTTCCGTTTTCCAGTAATCGCTTGCCTCAAAAATATTGATAACCTGCAAAGGTGAAGCTGCAATACCTAATCCAAATATTTTATTTGTCATTCTTTCAGTTTATTTTCCAAGGCATTGGATATACCTTATTACTGTAATACCACACCCATAAAAATATTACAAGTGCAGAGAAAGCATATACATAAGCGGCACCTGAACTACCAAATATTTTTAAAGAGGGGAAAAGTAATACTAAATGTAACAAAGAACTCAGAAAAGTTATCTTGGCCAGGACGGCTGTTTTTTTAACATAGAAAATATAACCTACAACCATATAATAACATCCGTGAAAAGCATTTCCCAATAAAATCCAAAATACGTATCTAAGAGAATCCTGATAATTTTCAGGTAGTAACCAAGGTACTATCCACAAAATCACAATATATAAAAATACACATATGCACAATATGCTTCCAAAATAAAAATATGTTGTTTTTACTAATTCCTTTTTAAGTATCAATGGATCAGAATCCCTATCAATAATTGATAGGGTTTTATACAAATAAGGCGTATAGGCTTTGTTAAAGGCTGTAGTCAATACCATTAAAACCAAGGCAAATTGATATCCTGTAGCATAAAGCCCTACTACCGAAGTTCCAATCATCGCTGTAATAACATAACGGTCCAGACCTGTACGGATCCATTGGCTTAATTGATGGGGAATTAAGGGAATTCCAAATCTTAGAGCATCTTTCAGGTCTGTCTTTCGGCATTCCAGACTGATTTTTTTACGGAAAAAGAAAAAGAAAAAACTCAAAATACCAAAAAGGGACACAGCTGCAAATACCCCCAAAATTCGTCCAGAGAACCCCATTTTTAGGGAAACCACAAACCATAGGGATAGCCCTACATTAAGTAATACCTGCAACACATCATATACTATATAAGAAACAGCCTTTTCCTCCAATCGCCATAAATCCAGGTTCAAAGTGGTTAAAAAAGTGGCATACGAATGAAATACGGCCAATAATATCCACATTGGAGGAAGTTCAATCAGGCTTACGATATAATCTTTAAACAAAAAGACGAAAACAAATACTACAAAAGATGAAAAACTCAAAATAGTAATAAGTGCAAAGAGATACTTTTTTCGGTCTTCAACAGTTTGATTGTAATAATTAGCAGATTGTGCCCCATGAACGGACAACCCTGTAAAAACCGAAAGAATAGCAACTAATACCGTATAATTATTTACTATGCCATATTCAGAAGTTGATAAATAACGTGCGATAATCGGCAGGATCAAGAATGGGATGGCTTTATTTAATACTTCACCTAGAACATAAATAAACCCGATTTTGGATAAATCATTGGATAAAATAGTTCTGTAAACTTGCTTACTCTTATGAAAAAAACTATTCATAAATTTCCCAGACAACGTCTTATCGCTTTTTAATCATTGATTGAAATATTGGTCTTCTCTGTTGGACAAAAGATTATCAATATCCTTAAAACTGTTGATATTCAAAATGTCTTCTACAAATTCCCTGAATACACCTTCCCCCCCTTTTTTGAAATAAACCTTATCCACTATCTCCTGAATATATTTAGGGGCACTGGAGGGGCACGAAGAAAAGCCAACCTTTTTCAATACCTGTATATCATTAATATCATCACCTATATAAGCCACCTCGTCCAGTGATATTTTTAAATCAGAACATAAATCCTTTAAATGATCCAATTTATTTTTCACTCCCATAAATAAAAAATCAACATTCAATTTTTTAGCCCTTCTATCAACAATTTTAGTATCTTCTCCCGTTAAAATAGCCACTGGAATCCCTGCTTTCTTTGCAAATAATACCCCTGCACTGTCATATGTATTAAATTTCTTTAATTCATTACCCGACTGATCATAATACATCCCTGCATCTGTCCAGACTCCATCAATATCAGTCGCTATTAATTTAGGTATTTTATTAAATTTCATTAGTTCACTTGTGTAAAAACGATCAAATAATAAAATCCGGGTATATGATCTCATTTTTATGCATGTCCCTGACCAGTTTTCGACCTATAAGATTCCCTTTTTCCTTCCATTTAACACCATCGCCCGGGGATAACAAATGAATATCATCTTTTGTAATTAACTCTCCCGCTTTCATATCTCTGATCGTAGCTATGGAGCGCTCCAATTTAACACGGGAATTCTGTACGTCTTCCACTCGAAATATTTTTTTCTCTCCTAAGGACTCATCTATTAACCTAATATCTCTTACCATTCGATAAACACCCTCAGGCCCCAATGACCCGGCCTGATCCGTTCCTTTCATTCTTCTATCTATAGTAATGTGTTTTTCTATAATTCTGGATCCTAATGCAACAGCGGCAACCGGAACTGAAATACCTATGGTATGGTCAGAATATCCAATCATATATTCACTATAATTTTCCAAAAGAAAAGTAATAGTACGTAAATTTACATTCGTTGGTTTAGTAGGATATTCAGAAACACAATGTAGAATGGAAATATCATTATGGTATCTGTTTATTGTTTTTAAGGCTTCATCCAGATCGGATTGATCCGCCATCCCAGTGGATACTATTATCGGAATCTTAGTCTCTGCCATCGCTTCTAATAAAGGAAGGTTCGTAAGGTCCCTGCTGGCAACTTTTAAATAGTCAGGAGTAAACAATTTTAAAATAGACAGACAAGATGGGGCACACAATGTTTCAACAAAATCTAATCCGTGTTGTTTAGCATGCTTATAAACCTCATGATGTTCTTCATTACTTAATTCCAATTTTTCGCGATGTTCTCCATAAGTTCTACCGAATGAATGAGGAGATTTATATGGTCTATTCATTTGTGATTCGCTCAATTCATACCGGAGGTCCCTTTTAGTCAATTTTACAGCATTCATCCCCTTATATTCTGTGCCAAAGGTTTCGTCTTTAACATTTCTGTTTATCAAATCAACTAAAAGTTTAGCTATATCGACAGATCCATTGTGGTTTTGTCCTATTTCTCCAATAATATAAGTATTCATTTTGTATGTGTGTTTATTTGATTGATCATTTTCGCTTGTAAATCCTTATTAGAATCAACTATTGAAATTATAGATTGAATATCATTGAAATCATTACTCCCCAATTTATTAAAAATTTGAATCAGGTTATTATAATCATTTTTATCGTCTAAAGTTAAGCGTATATCATTTCTGTTAAAACTTAAATTATTAATTTCTAACCATTTAACATTAAAAATATTTTCGTTTTGATAAATGTACTGTGTTACATGCTCCATATGAGCAGGGGTTGTTATCTTTTGAAATGCAATTTTCAGAGAATCCAATGTAACATATTCCGCAAACAAACCCCAATGTGTCAATATTGACGGAATTTTTCCTATTCGATAAGATACATAATCTACCTGAGAATCTGCTTCATTTATAAGTTCAAGTATTAAATCTGTATTAATAAATGGATTATCAGCACAAATTCTTACTATATGCTTAATATTATATTTTTCGGCAGCCAAAATAAACCGTAATAATACATTCTCTTCATCTCCTCTATATATCAATTTTGTATAATTCTTAGCAATTTCCACTAACGGATCGTCCTTAGGAGTATCAGTTGTAGCCAAAATAATTTTAGGTCCTTTTACCTCCTCTATCAATCTTTTCAAAATAAATTCTATCAAAGGTATATTCCTAAAATAACAATTTGTCATTTTTCGGGGTAGTCTCGAAGAACCACTTCTGGCCTGCACAATAATCCCCAAAGATGTTTTTAGTAAATCCATTAAACCTTTCTTCGTTTTTATTTCTATATCTTTAAATAGAGATACTTCACTTCTAAAATCGTTGCTTAAACTTTGAACAAACCTCTTTTATCAAAAACCAAAATTTCTCATAAAGAATACACTATCCGCGCAAAAGTACGATAATCCCGTAAAGTACAAAGGAGAATCCTTCAGCTTGTCCCGCCCGGCCCTGCTCCGTACATTTTTGTACATTTGAAACAGATACAAAATACCATCCCACATGAATATACACCATATAGGGGCACAGAATTCCATACTGAAACATTTCATCGCCGAATCCCGGGACCGCAACACCCAGGCCGACCGTATGCGTTTCCGTAAAAACATGGAGCGCATCGGGGAGATCCTGGGGTACGAACTTAGTAAAAATCTGTCTTACCGGGATAAAACCGTCGTCACTCCCCTGGGGGAAAAACATATCCCCCTTATTACAAACGAAATTATTATCTGTTCTATACTCCGTGCAGGACTCCCTTTTCACAACGGACTCCTCAATTACTTCGACCATGCCGAGAATGCCTTTATATCGGCCTACCGGCATCATACGGGAAATGGTGATGATTTTGAGATCGTGGTCGAATACCTTTCCTCCCCTTCCCTCGAAGGCAAGACGTTGTTGCTGGCCGATCCGATGCTGGCTACCGGGCAATCGTTTATTTCAGTCTATGAAAGCCTGAAAAAGCTGGGAACTCCGGCGGAAATCCACCTTCTTGCCGTTATCGGTGCCCAACCGGGAATTGCACAGGCAGAACAGCATTTTCCTTCAGAGGCACATCTGTGGATCGCGGCCATTGACGATGAACTTAACGAGAAAGGCTATATCGTCCCTGGACTGGGGGATGCGGGAGACCTGGCCTACGGCACCAAGTTACAGCATTAACGTTACTTATGAAACAAATAACAGCAATACAGGGAGGATCAGAAACAACCACAGTACGGATTCTTTCCACCATCTCTTCGAAATGAGTTGCAGATAGTTGGTGATGAGTACCGAAGCCGGGAAAAAGGCAAAAACCACCTCATCGCTTTCCCTGTTGTTCGAAACAGCTGCTATCCCCGCACCTGCAAACAGGGCAATGACCACGAGGAGCAAAGCGGATTGTACCACCGAGGGCTTTGCCTTGTAATTGGCCATAAAAGCCACCAGGGAGATCAAACTGAAAAATGCAATTAGTACCATGGGAAGAATAAACCCTATCGTTTTGGTTTTTATGCTGTAAAAATTCACGGAAAACCGAAAAATTTCCACAAACCAGTCCATTCCGGTAAACCAGATGGCATAAGTAAACAACAGGATGGCCACGGTGAACATCGCTACAAAAGGAACCAGCCAGTTCCTGTAATCGCCCAGGCGATAAACAATTATTGAGGCGAACACCACTATGAGAAACAACAGGGCCCATTCGTAAAACAGGGAAGCCACGCATATCCACAAAGAAGCATCGAATATTTTCTGCCTTATCTGTATAAGCGACCGTATGCTGATCACCCGGCGCAAAGCCAGTAATACAAAAAAGTTGGCCATTACAATTTCTGTGCTTCTGAATATCTGGGGAAAAAGGCATAAAAACAGTACATACAACAGCACTGCATATGAATTGCCCTCGCAAAGTGCATTTTTACGAATAATAAAATTGACAATAAAAACACTGAAAAGTATCACGAAAAAAAACACGGAACAGGAGAAAAATACGGGAACATTCCACACCGTATCATAGAGATAAAATTGTGTTATCCAATAAAAAAAACCCATATACAGGGAGATCAATAAAAAATTTATGGGTTTTGCACGGTTAAAAAAACTGGAAATCATCTCGTGTTTTTATATTTTACAATGTAAAAAATGTAAATTTGCAGCGTAAATATAGTATAACTTTTATCTTTTAGCGATGAAACCGATATGACTGAAATAATCATCGCTTTAGTGTCTAACGATTATTTTAGTCATCAAAGGTTACATGTGACCGTTGAAAAAATAATAAAAATAAACACATGAAAGATTTTTTTGAAGGCATTCAGTACCTGTTTGAAGATATTCTCTTTGCACCTCTCAACTGGCTGCGTGAGGTAGAGTTGGAGAACTGGTGGGCGGCAAACACCCTGAACTGGTTGTTTATTATTATATGTATGGTAGCTATCGTATACTGGATACTTCAACTCAAAAAATTCAACGATGCCGGGGAAGAGGACAAAAGCATTTCTGCGCACTCTTTCTTAAAATAAGACAGGTAATCCAAAGCATTGATTATAATCGAAGAAGATACCTGAAAAGTGATTCTTCTTTATAGCTATTACTTCGGGCGCAGTCGAGAGGCTTTATTTTCAGTCCGGCTCTTTCTCGATTGCGCCCGAAATGACAGTTTTAACTTATTTTCCGGACACCTTTCTGTTTCTTACAGGTCAAACCCGATATCTTTCCGGTAATACATCTTGTCAAAATGCAGTTTCTCCATATTTTGATAGGACTTTTGCAGTGCGGCCTTAAAATCCTTTCCATAAGAAGTAACGGCAATAACCCGGCCTCCGCTGGTCACTGTTTTGCCGTCTTTCAGGGCAGTGCCCGCATGAAAGACCAGGGAATCCTCAATAGTTGCTGTCTCCGTAATTTCCTTGCCTTTTTCATAAGCTTCGGGATACCCTCCTGAAACCGCCATTATTGTAGCAGCCGCTCTTTCGTCGACTTCAAGGTTGATCTTGTCCAGTGTTCCGGTTTGCACAGCCTCAAAAATGTCCGCCAGATCGGTTTTTACCCTGGGCAGTACCACTTCCGTTTCCGGGTCGCCCATACGTACGTTGTATTCAATCACATAAGGGTCTTCTCCTACTTTTATCAACCCTATGAAGATAAATCCCCTGTAAGGCAGTTCGTCTTTCTGTAACCCGGAAATCGTAGGTTTTACAATGCGTTCTTCTATTTTATTTACAAAGCTTTCACCGGCAAAGGGCACGGGGGAAACGGCTCCCATACCACCGGTGTTCAGCCCGGTATCGCCCTCTCCTATTCTTTTGTAGTCTTTTGCCATGGGCAACGTCAGGTAGTGCTTTCCGTCCGTAACCACAAAACAGCTCAGCTCAATGCCACTCAAAAATTCCTCGATAACGACTTTGGCACTGGCATCACCGAACTTGGCCTCCACCAGCATGTTTTTAAGCTCTGCTTTCGCTTCCTCCAGGTCATTCAATATCAATACTCCTTTCCCGGCCGCCAGCCCGTCGGCTTTAAGTACATATGGCGGTTCGAGTTGTTCCAGGAAGGCAAATCCGTCTTCCAGTTGCTCCCTGGTAAAACTTTGATAGGCCGCAGTAGGAATGCCGTGACGGTTCATAAATTCCTTGGCAAACTCTTTACTCCCCTCCAGTTGTGCCGCCAGCTTTTGCGGACCGATCACAGCTACATTCTGCAATTCGGGATCGTTCAGAAAATAATCGTGTATCCCTTTTACCAAGGGATCTTCGGGGCCTACAACCACCATATCTATATTTTCTTTTAGTACCAGCGCTTTGATCCCGTCAAAATCGGTAACCGCTATGTCCACATTGGTAACTGCTTCACCCGAAGCCAGTTTTGTTCCGGCCGTACCTGCATTGCCCGGGGCTACAAATAACCGTTTAACCTTATTGCTCTGTGCTGTTTTCCAGGTAAAGGTGTGCTCTCTTCCGCCACCGCCCAGTATTAATATGTTCATTTGTATGAGGTTTTATTGTTGGACCGAATATCTCCCCCCTTTGGGGGGATTAAGGGAGATTGAAATACCGATCCCCCCTCTGCCTTCGGCATCTCCCCTTTTGGGGGAGAACATTATCTTTTTAACTTTTATAATAATCCGGAATCAGGAAACGGTTTCCCCGTTTTCAACGGCATCATCCGGGTTGAGGAATACCAGTTTTCCCCCGGAGTCCTGTGTCATCAATATCATCCCTTCACTTTCCACTCCCCTCAGTTTTCTCGGGGCCAGGTTAACCAGTACGGTTACTTTTTTCCCTACAATTTCCTCGGGTTTAAAGCTCTGGGCAATCCCGGACACTATAGTCCTTACATCCAGTCCCGTATCTACCTTTAAAACCAAAAGTTTATCGGCTTTTTTCATTTTCTCCGCCTCAATGATAGTGCCTACACGCATATCCAGTTTGGCAAAATCCTCATAGGAGATGGTTTCCTTCCGGGCGGGCAATTCCTTATTGTTTTCCTTGTTCTCCTGCCTGGTCTGTTCCAGTCGCTCCAGTTGTTTTTTAATTTCCTGGTCCTCGATCTTGGTAAACAGCAATTCTGCCTTGTTTACACGGTGTCCTTCGGGAAGCAGGTCGTCTCCGTCGGTAACGGCATCCCAGGGCGCATTTTCACCTGAACCGGAACGCCCGAGCATCTGCTGTAACTTTTTAGCGGTAAAAGGCAGGAAAGGTTCGCTTAACACACTCAACACCCCGGCCACCTGAAGTGCCACATACATAATGGTCTGCACCCGCTCTGCATCTTCCTTCACTATTTTCCAGGGTTCTTCCTCTGCCAGGTATTTGTTGCCCAGCCGTGCTACATTGAGCAACTGTCCCAGGGCCTCACGGAAGCGGTAGCGCTCTATGGCAGACGCTATGATATCAGGATATTTCTTTAACCCGGCCAGGGTGGCCCGGTCCTTTTCCGTAAACGTGCCCGGTTGCGGAACAATCCCGTCGTAATATTTGTTGGTAAGCACAATCACCCGGTTGACAAAATTTCCGAAGATGGCTACCAGTTCATTGTTGTTCCTGGCCTGGAAATCTTTCCAGGTAAAATCGTTGTCCTTGGTTTCCGGAGCATTGGCCGTTAACGTATAGCGGAGCACATCCTGTTTTCCGGGAAAATCCTCCAGGTATTCGTGCAGCCATACGGCCCAGTTCTTCGAGGTTGACAGTTTATTGCCTTCCAGGTTCAGAAATTCGTTGGCCGGAACATTGTCCGGTAATATATAACTGCCTTCCGCCTCTAACATGGCAGGAAAGATAACGCAGTGAAATACGATGTTGTCTTTTCCTATAAAGTGTACCAACTTCGTATCTTTATCTTTCCAGTAGGGCTCCCAGTCTATACCTTCCCGTTCCGCCCATTCCTTGGTAGATGAAATGTAGCCAATGGGCGCATCGAACCATACGTAAAGCACTTTCCCTTCCGCCCCTTCCACGGGAACGGGAATCCCCCAGTCGAGGTCGCGCGTCACGGCACGGGGTTTCAGTCCTTCGTCCAGCCACGATTTTACCTGTCCGTAGACATTGGGTTTCCAGTCGTTTTTATGTCCTTCCAGAATCCATTCCCTCAAAAAAGTATCGTATTGGTCCAAAGGAAGGAACCAGTGTCGTGTTTGTTTCATCACCGGTTTTGTTCCGGTTATGGTCGATTTCGGATTGATAAGGTCTGTGGCGTTCAGGGAAGACCCACAGTTTTCACACTGGTCGCCATAAGCTTCTTCATGGCCGCATTTCGGACAGGTACCGATAACAAAACGGTCGGCCAGGAACTGTCCGGCCTCTTCGTCATATAATTGCTCGGTAACTTCTTCTATGAATTTCCCGTCGTCATACAATTTCCGGAAAAATTCGGAAGCCGTTTTATGATGGATCGCTGCCGAAGTCCGGGAATAATTGTCAAATGAGATTCCGAAATCCGCAAAGGACTTTTTGATCATCGCATGATACCTGTCAATGATCTCCCCGGGCGTAACCCCTTCTTTCCTGGCCCGCATGGAAATCGCCACCCCGTGTTCGTCGCTTCCGCAGATAAAAGCGACATCTTTTCCCCGTAACCTCAGGTAACGGGCATAAATATCGGCAGGAACATAAACCCCGGCCAGGTGGCCTATATGTATGGGCCCGTTGGTATACGGCAATGCAGACGTAATCGTATAACGTTTTGGGTTTTGTGGCATAGTTTCTTTTTTTCTCATTCGGTTTAATCGCTGAAAAAGACATCAGGACCGGCACAAACCCGTTTTTCCGGACAAATCTTGTGAGGCCCTGCCTTTCAACATCCGGAACGCGGCCGGATCAGTGTGCAAAAATAAGCATTAGGATGGATTAGACCGTAAAAATCGGGAAATCGTCAGGGTGAAATCATTTAAACCTTCATTTTTGTCCGGAATAACTTCGGAAAAGATTATAAAACGATTGTCAGTTTGTATCCTCAAGAAATAACGAATGATGAAATCCGAATATTGAATGATGAAGTTTTATGAGTCCGTATCACTTCGGCATTCCGCGGTTCGACATTCAATATCCGGCACTTATAAATAACTTGTAATTTATTAGAGCCCGTGAAAATTCCGCTTATTTCCCAAACTGAACGATAAAACATCATTGCGGACAAAGCATAGCAATTTCCCCCGTGGTAATCGGGATTGCCACGCCTGAGTTTGTCTGCACTGGCACGGTCGAAGTATTGATACATGGCTTCAATTTTGAAAAAGCGTCGTTTACCTGATCTTTTTTAAATACTTTTGTTTTGGGAAATCGTCATCCCGTTTTCCCGTTTTTTGTTATTTTGCCGTCAAAGAGAGAAACCATACCCGATTACACATGTTTAAATCCATCCGTTATTCTTTATTCGTTCTGTTATTGTTTGTTATGATGGTAAAGGCCCATACTCAAAACCCGGTGATCATTCCGCCATACCTTCAAAAAGGCGATACGGTAGCCATCGTGGCCACGGCAAGAAGCTTTCAGCCGGAGGACCTGCAATCGGCCAGGGATTCCCTTCGCAACTGGGGACTTCATGTGGTACTGGGGAAAACCATAGGCCCGCAATACCACCAGCTTGCCGGGACGGACAGGGAACGTGCGGATGATCTGCAGCACATGCTGGACGATCCTTCCGTAAAAGCCATATGGGCTGCCCGCGGAGGATACGGTACCGTTCGTATCGTGGATATGCTGGATTTTACGAAATTCCGCCAAAAGCCCAAATGGATTATCGGTTACAGTGACGTTACCGTGTTGCACAGCCATATCCACAAACTGGGCATAGCCACCCTGCACGCCACCATGCCCATCAATGTGAAAAAAAATTCCGAAGCGGCCGTTCAAAGTCTTAAAAAGGCACTTTTCGGGAAAAAACTGCAATACAAAGTCCCTTCCCGTCTGCAGAACCGTATGGGAACTGCCGAAGGGCAACTGGTAGGAGGCAACCTTTCTATTTTATACAGCCTGCTCGGTTCGCCTTCCTCGATAAATACAGACGGGAAAATACTGCTTATTGAAGACCTGGACGAATACCTCTATCACGTAGACAGGATGATGATGAACCTGAAACGCAACGGGTATTTTGACAACCTGAAAGGTCTCATCATAGGCGGTATGACGCGGATGCACGACAACAGCATTCCCTGGGGCAAGGATGCCATTGGTATTGTAAAGGAAATTGCCGACGCTTATGACTTCCCTGTTTGCTTTGATTTTCCTGCAGGACATCTCGAGGACAACAGGGCATTAATACTGGGGAAAGACGTAAAACTGACTGTCGGAAAGGATTCCGTTAGCCTGAAGTTTAAGGATAAAAAATAAAATCCGGAGAGGTCCGGACTATTGGTCGAGTTTTACTTCTATCGTAAAATCGCCTGACCACGGGTTTCCCGCCATCATGTTTTCTCCGACAGACAGGGTATGGGTTCCGGCCTGTTCCAGGTCGTATTTCAGCTCCCTGCCGAAAGGTCCGTCGGCCGAACCGTCCGGGAAAAAGATCTGCGTAAAACGGATATTGGCCGTTGTATCCTGCGATACCAGCTTTGCCGATAATTTTGCCGGCCCGTCTGTTTGAAAGACGAAATATTTCTTATCCCGTTCTTCCTTGTGCACCGCTCCGCTGACAAAGCCGTTTTTCAAATTCAGTGCAAGTGTGTCACGGGAGGTCTCGGTTATTCCTGAATTGACTTCTTCTCCGGAGGCAACATTATTTTGTTTTTCCTTTTCCGGCTTTCTCCCACAGGAGACCGCCAGGAATACCAGCAATAAAAAGATGATCCTGAATCCTGATTTTTGAAAACGCATAAGAACTTTTTTACAAAAGTACGGATATAGTTACATCTTGCCGGAAAGCCTTATGCAAAAATCACAATATGTTATCCGGATTTTGTAAATTTACCTGTAGGGCAGAAAGAAAACGGCATGGCAACGCATAACGAATTCGGCAGAAAAGGAGAAGAACTGGCTGCGGAGCACCTGCTGCAAAACGGGTACGATATCCTCGAACGCAATTACACCTTCGACAAGGCCGAAATAGATATCATCGCAAAAAAAGACGATACCCTGGCCGCAGTAGAGGTAAAAGCCAGGAGTTCCATAGATTTCGGAAATCCGCAGGATGCGGTAAACAGCAAAAAAATACAACGCCTGGTCAAAGTCATAGACCATTATATTGTTACAAATAACCTGGATACCGAAGTAAGGTTTGACATTATAGCCATAACCAAAAACGGAAAGAATCACACCCTCGAACATCTGGAGGATGCATTTTACCATTTCTAACCCCCCTTGTCATTACCCCTTTGTGCTCGAAAAATAAGAATTTTTTGTCCCTGCGTACCTAAAAAACCTACTGTAGAAATAAATTTCGAAATTTATTGACATTACTATTTGTTTTAAATAAAACAATTTGTTATTTTAGCCGCTGTAAACCAAAACCATTCAAGATGAAAACGATTTCTTCCGTAGTTGAAAATTACATTAAGACAAAGCCTTTCTTGCAAAGCGCTCTGGCACAGGGTATTATCAATTTAACTTCCCTTTCCAGAATCATCGGGCCGGAGATCGAGGAACAGTTGGGAAAAGAAGTAAGGAGCGGTGCCGTTGTAATGGCATTAAAACGGTTGTCCACCGATATGGAATTCCGTGCCACGCACAAAATACTCAAGGTGTTGAAAAACATAGGAGAAATCACAGTGCGTTCATCCCTTACGGATTATACTTTTTTGCTGTCTGATACCATCCTGAACAGCCAGGCCAATCTGCTGAAAGAGGTCAACAAAAACAAGGATGCCTTTTACACCTCGTCCAGGGGGGTCAACGAAACCAATATTGTGGTCAGCAATTCCCTGAATGCTATGGTAGAGTCCCTTTTCCGGGAAGAAAAAATGACACAGAAAGTTGAGGATCTCGCTTCCATTACGGTCAAACTTCCCGAAGAAAACGTGGTTATTCCCGGAATATACTATTTTATCTTCCAGCGTCTGGCGTGGGAGGGGATCATCCTTCACGAAGTCATCTCCACAACCAATGAATTTACCATCATTGTGGGCGAAGGGCAAATAGACAAGGCATTCAAGGTGATCAAAGACCTGAAAAACCTGTAATTTCGGTGCTATCGGGAACTCCCGGCCAAACAACCTTTCCTCCCCAAACAACCCCGTCCTGCGAATGCCGTGTTTCCTCAAATTATTACCTGCTTTATAAGGAGACCGGAGTGTACCCCGGAATGTTGAACTGAAGGGCGTTCACCTCCTAAGAATTCATCATTCAAAATCCGGAATCCGACATTGATTAGGTATTTCTCTTTTTGTTTAGTATTTTGCTTTCCGATTCTGTACTTACCTCAAAAGTGAAACCTATGCAATTAGCACAAGTGAACATCGCCCGGATGAAAGGCGCGATAGACAGCCCCGTCATGGCCGATTTTGTAGCCAACCTGGACCGTATTAATGCCCTGGCCGAAGACAGCCCCGGATTTGTATGGCGACTCAAGGACGAAGGCAACAACGCCACTTCCATGAAAATGTACGATGATGATTTTATCATTGTAAACATGTCTGTCTGGACCGATATCGATGCCCTCTTTAGCTATGTGTACCATTCCGATCATGTGGAAATATTTAAACGCAAAAAGGAGTGGTTCCACAAAATGCAGGAAATGCACATGGTCCTGTGGTATGTGGAAGACAACCTGTTCCCCACAATACCTGATGCACGCGAACGCCTGGAATACCTGCAAAAACACGGGGAAACACCTTATGCCTTTACCTTCAAAAAAAGGTTTTCTCCCGCCGATCTCCGGAAATATGCTCCCAATCACCCCATTTAAAAGCAAATATTCCTTCAATCGCGGGTTACAGGCCATTTTTCTCCTAACCCACTACCCCGCACCCAGCTTAGGGCAGGGGTTCGCAAAGACTTCCCTGTTGTGGCTTTGAAATATACCTAAAGTAATATCAACGCGTCATTCATAGTACAGGCGGGGAAGAGGATTGCCTGTTTCGTGCAATAACTGTATTTTTGCGCATTAATCGCATCCTAATCAGCAAAAAACGGTAGCATCCGCATATGAAATACGATCACAACGCAATCGAGGCCAAATGGCAGCAGTACTGGAAAGAGAACAAGACTTTCGAGGCAAAAAATCCCGGTTCCGAAGGAGCTGACAAACCGAAATACTATGTACTCGACATGTTTCCCTATCCTTCCGGGGCAGGCTTGCATGTAGGGCATCCGCTGGGCTATATCGCCTCCGATATTTACGCGAGGTACAAGCGCCACCAGGGATTCAATGTCCTCCACCCCATGGGATACGATTCTTTCGGGCTCCCGGCAGAACAGTATGCCATACAAACCGGGCAACACCCGGCACTGACCACGGAAACCAACATCAAGCGATACCGTGAGCAACTCGACAAGATCGGCTTTTCCTTCGACTGGAGCCGTGAAGTGCGTACTTCCGCCCCCGATTATTACCGGTGGACCCAATGGATATTCACCCGGCTCTTTAACTCCTGGTACAACAAGGGTTCCGACAAAGCCGAGGATATATCCACCCTGGTACAAAAATTCGAAACCGGGGGGAATTCCGGTGTAAATGCCGTTTGTGATAGTGATACCGAAACCTTTACTGCCGGACAATGGCAGGCTTTTTCCGAAGAAGAAAAACAAAAGACACTTTTAAAATACCGCCTGACCTACCTGGCGGAAACCGAAGTCAACTGGTGCCCTGCCCTGGGGACCGTTCTGGCCAACGACGAGATTGTAAACGGCGTATCCGAACGGGGCGGTCATCCCGTAGTACGAAAAAAAATGACCCAGTGGAGCATGCGCATCACCGCCTATGCCCAACGCCTCCTCGAAGGTTTGGACCGCATTGACTGGCCGCAACCACTCAAAGATGCACAGACCAACTGGATAGGCCGGTCGGAAGGTGCCGAAGTCAGGTTCCGGGTCAAAGATTCCGATGCGGAAATCCCGGTTTTCACCACCCGGCCCGACACCATTTTCGGTGTCAGTTTTATGACCCTGGCCCCCGAACATGAACTGGTATCCGAAATCACTACCCCGGAACAAAAAGAAGCCGTAAAAACCTATATCGAAGCTACGGCTAAACGCAGCGAACGCGAACGCATGGCCGATGTAAAAACCATCTCCGGAGTTTTCACCGGGGCTTATGCCGAACACCCGTTTACCAAAGCACCCGTTCCCATATGGATAGGCGACTATGTACTGGCCGGTTACGGTACCGGCGCTGTTATGGCCGTACCCTGCGGAGACCAGCGGGATTATGATTTTGCAAAACATTTTGATATTCCCGTGCCCAACATTTTTGAGAATACGGACATTTCGGAAGCTGCTTACAGTGAAAAGAACGGAACTGTTATCGCCAATTCCGAATTCCTGAACGGGCTGTCTCACGAAGAAGCTACCCAAAAAGTCATTGAAAAACTTGAGGCCATCGGTGCCGGACAAGGCCGGATCAATTATCGCCTGCGCGATGCTGTCTTCAGCCGTCAGCGTTACTGGGGTGAACCTTTTCCCGTATATTACGTAAACGGACTGCCGCAAATGATAGCCCCGGAACACCTGCCCGTGAAACTGCCGGAGGTAGAGAAATACCTGCCTACCGAAAGCGGGGAACCACCACTGGGCAATGCAAAAACCTGGGCCTGGGACACCGAAAAAAACGAAGTGGTAAGCAACGACCTCATCGACCATAAAACCGTGTTTCCGCTGGAGCTGAATACCATGCCGGGCTGGGCCGGGAGTTCCTGGTACTTTAACCGCTATATGGATGCCCGCAATGAAAAGGAGTTTGCCTCACAGGAAGCCCTTGGCTACTGGAAAGACGTAGACCTGTATATCGGCGGAAGTGAGCACGCCACTGGCCACCTGCTCTATGCCCGTTTCTGGCAGAAATTCCTCTTTGACCAGGGATTGCTCCCGGTAGATGAATTTGCCAAAAAACTCATCAACCAGGGAATGATACTGGGAACGAGCGCTTTTGTGTACCGTGAAAAAGGATCAAACACACTTATTTCCAAAAACAGGATCGACTATCACGAAACGGAACCTATCCACGCCGATGTTTCCCTGGTCAATGCTGCGGATGAACTGGACATTGAAGCTTTTAAAAACTGGCGCCCGGAATTTAAAAGTGCCGAATTTATTCTGGAGGACGGCAAATACATTGTAGGCCATGAGGTGGAAAAAATGTCCAAGTCCAAATACAACGTAGTCAACCCGGACGACATATGCGAACAATACGGGGCCGACACGCTGCGGATGTATGAAATGTTCCTCGGGCCACTCGACCAGGCCAAACCCTGGAACACCGCCGGTATCACCGGGGTCCACGGTTTCCTGAAAAAACTGTGGAAACTGTATCATTCCGGTAAAGGAGGAACGTTCCGCATATCCGATGAACCCGCCTCCAAAGAAAGCCTTAAAACCCTTCATAAAACCATTAAAAAGGTGATGGAAGACATTGAGAATTTCTCTTTCAACACCTCCGTATCCTCCTTTATGATTGCCGTAAACGAACTAACGGCACAAAAGTGCAATAGCCGGGAAGTGCTGGAGCCCCTGGCCATTATCATTTCTCCCTACGCCCCGCATATTGCCGAGGAACTATGGCAAAAACTGGGACATGAAGGTTCCGTAGCCTTTGCTCCTTTTCCGGAATTCGAAGAAAAGCACCTCGTGGAAAGCAGCAAGGAATACCCGGTTTCCTTTAACGGTAAAATGCGCTTTAAAATGGAACTTCCCCTGGACATGAGCAGGGAAGACATGGAAAAAGCCGTGATGGGCCATGAAAAGACACAGGAACAGCTTCAGGGAAGGAGTCCGAAGAAAATTATTATCGTTCCCGGGAAGATCATTAATATTGTGGGGTAAAACGGTTATTTTACGTACTGGATTGCGTGTGGTCAGGATCGGTCAATACCTCAACCCATTATATATCGGCAATTAAAATTTTTCAACGCAAAGGGAGTATTTTTTTGCAATAATGAAAGAACTCCCTTTCTTTTTACGTATAATTTTACATTTTTATTCCGGTAAATCCCTAATTTAGAGTGCAAAACACACACATAATGAAAATAGGGGTACCGAAAGAAATCAAGAACAATGAAAACAGGGTAGGGATAACACCTGCCGGGGTTTTCGAGCTCGTAAAAAATCACCATACGGTCTACATTCAAGCCACTGCCGGAGAAGGAAGTGGCTTTTTTGATACCGATTATGAAGCGGTGGGCGCTGTAATACTGCCTTCCATAGAAGAAGTCTATGCCAAAAGTGACATGATCGTAAAGGTTAAAGAGCCTATAGAAAAGGAATATCCTTTGGTCCGGGAAAACCAGGTGGTCTTTACGTATTTTCATTTTGCATCCAGTGAAGCACTGACCACGGCCATGCTCGAAAGCAAGGCCGTTTGCATTGCCTATGAAACCGTTGAAGAAAGTGACAGGAGCCTGCCGCTGCTTATCCCCATGTCTGAAGTTGCAGGCCGCATGGCCATACAGCAGGGGGCAAAATACCTGGAAAAGCCCATTAAGGGACGGGGCGTACTGCTCGGTGGTGTTCCCGGCGTACCTCCGGGCAAAGTTCTGGTCCTCGGAGCCGGAACGGTCGGCATACAGGCCGCTAAAATGGCCGCGGGGCTCGGTGCACATGTTACCATACTCGATATTAACATGAAACGCCTCCGTTACGTCAACGACATTATGCCCAGCCACGTTGTTACAGAATTCTCGAATGAATACAACATAAGAAAACACATAAAGACCCACGATCTTATTATAGGCGGAGTTTTGATCCCCGGGGCCAAGGCACCCGGTTTGATCACCAGGGACATGCTCCCGGAAATGCGCCCGGGAACCGTGATCGTAGACGTTGCCGTAGACCAGGGCGGATGTATAGAAACCTCCAGACCCACCACACATGAAAACCCCACTTATATTATAGATGACGTTGTGCACTACTGCGTGGCCAATATGCCAGGGGCAGTCCCGTATACTTCCACAGTGGCACTTACCAATGTAACCCTGCCCTATGTACTGCAACTGGCCGACAAGGGCTGGGAGAAAGCCTGTAAAGACCATACTGCCCTGGCCAGGGGAGTAAATATCGTAAACGGCGAACTGACTTACGACGGAATCGCCGAAGCTTTTGGCTGGACAACCGTTGCAAACTGACAAAAGTTCACCACCTCAGGCAGGAAATACTAAAATATTCTTAATAACGCACCCGGTCCGTTCTTTTTGGCCGGGTTTTTGTTTTTTCATTTCCAAAAGTATTTCCAACAAGCATGGAAACGGAAAATTTCGTAATTTTATAACACTTAAACTCGGAAAAATGATAGGGTATTATATAATCATAGGTGGAATAGCGTTGATAAGCTGGCTGGTGAGCAGTAAGCTGAAGCGCAAGTTCAAGCAGTATTCAGAAGTACACCTGCGCAACGGCATGAGCGGGGCGGAGATCGCCGAAAAAATGCTTGCGGACCACGGCATCCACGATGTCAAAGTCATTTCCACACCCGGAATGCTGACGGACCACTATAACCCGGCCAAGAAGACCGTAAACCTCAGTGAAGGGGTGTACAATCAACGTAACGCAGCGGCGGCGGCAGTGGCCTCTCACGAATGCGGACACGCCGTACAGCACGCCAAAGCGTACCAATGGCTGCAGCTTCGATCCAAGCTGGTACCGGTAGTGAGTGTGTCTTCCGGAATGTCGCAATGGCTTATTATCGGGGGGCTGATCCTCGGGATAGCCAATAGTTTCGGGTTTCTTATTGCCGTAGCGGGGCTGGTATTGATGTCTTTTGCCACCATTTTCAGTTTAATTACCCTCCCGGTGGAATACGATGCCAGTAACAGGGCCCTGGCCTGGCTGAAAAACAAAAACATGCTGAGCCCCCAGGAATACAAAAGTGCCGAAGATTCCCTGAAATGGGCGGCAAGAACCTATCTCGTCGCCGCTATCGGTTCCCTGGCCATGTTGCTTTACTGGGGATTGCGTATCCTCGGTTCAAGAAACTAAACGGTACAAAGAAATACATACATATTAAAAAAGGCGGTCTTTTCAACCGCCTTTTTTAGTATTCCTTTAACTTATGCGACTACTCACTGATCCCCGGAATCCTTTCATCAATAAGTTTCAGTGCAATTCCTTCGGTACCCATCAGTTCAAAAAGGTCAAGGGCATTCCTCATGGTCTGTTCTTCTTCCATCTGTTCCTTAATGAACCACTGTAAGAAGTTCTCCGTAGTCAGATCGTTCACTTTCCTGCATTTCAATACAATATTGTGAATGGACTTGGTTATACCGATCTCCTGCTCCAGGGCAGATTCAAAAACCTCTTCCAGGGAATTGTACTCGTGTGTAATGTTACTTACTTCCGGAGAATAGGCCATGCCGCCATTGTCATTGATGAATTTAAAGATTTTCATCATATGTTCTCTTTCTTCTTTGGCCTGCTCGTAGAAAAAATGAGCGCTGTTATTCAGTGCGCTATGATCACACCATGAAGCCATGGCCAGATATATGGAAGACGAATGGGCCTCTCTGGCTATCTGCTCGTTCAACATGTCCATTACATCTACGTTTATACTCAATTTTTGTCTTACTAAATCTTTCATCGGTCTGATTTTTTCTGTTTACTGTATCGAAATCCTCGATTTCCTGTATCAAAGATACGAAAAAGAATCCCTAACTCTCTAATACACAGTAAATTTGTAAGCAGTCTAAGACTAAATATAAATAAAGGGAGTATAAAGCCCGGAGAAACTATGCGCGTCCTGTTAAACTGTGACCATGGTATGAAGTTCAGACATGGTAAAGATACCCTGTACAAACATCTTGAGGTCAATGACTTCCAGGGTGTCCAGAATGAAGAGGTGTTCCCTGTTGCAAAGTGTAAGAATCTCTATTCCATGGCGATTCAGGTCCCCATTAAAATGCGCATCCAGGTCCATTGTAATTACCTTTTGCCGGAAAGCCAGCAACTGGCAAAATGACATTTTCACCCTTTTCTGCTGGATATCTACAAAAAAACAGCGTCCCTTCTCTGATTGATACGCTGAATAAAACCTGGATTTAAATAATACTGTCGCCATTTCAGTGGCGAAATTAATTATTATTTAGAATAAATACAAACAAACACGCTATTTTAAGAAAACTTTTTTGAGGAGGAGGATCTCACCGGTCTTTTATAACTGGATTTGCCTGTCGATCTGCTGGTACAGGGAAATAAAAGTTTCCGTACGCGAAACACCTTCTATGGTCTGTATCTTTTGATTGAGCAAATGCATGAGGTGTTCATTGTCCTTACACAGGATTTTAATAAGGATACTCCAGTTTCCCGTGGTGTAATAACACTCCAGAACCTCCGGTATTTCTCGTAATTGTTTAACGGCTTCCGGGTTTCGCATGGCCTTGTCCAGGTATATCCCGATAAAGGCGGTTGTGGAATACCCCAATACCTTCGGGTTTACCATAAACTTGGAGCCGGCAATAAGCCCGGAATCTTCCAGCTTTCGCAAGCGCTGATGGATGGCCGCCCCCGAAATCCCGATCTTCCGTGCAATTTCCAGGATGGGTTTACGTGCATCATCCATCAGTGAGCGGAGAATTTCCTTATCTATTCCGTCAATCTCTACAGTTTCGTTAATAATCTTCATAGCACAAATATTAAATTGCAATTAAATATACAACATTTGCAACATATTTGCGATTTCTGCCCGAATAATATTAACAATCTGTAGATGAAAGTCCTGTTTTCCTTTACTTCACAAAAACAATCTTCCTGAAAAGAACCTTATTTTTATCGTGCCGTCAGCCTACTACATTATGCAGATCATACCCGGTATATGCGCCTTCCTTTTCCCGGAAAATCACGCCCTGTTCCTCCAGTTCTTTCAATATGGGCGTATAAACCTCCCTGCGAATCGGTATCTGCACGCCCGGAGTATTTATTTTTCCTTCCAGGATCTGGAGTGCGGCCATGGCCACCGGAAGTCCCACGGTTTTGGCCATGGCGGTAAATTTGCGGTCCTCACCGATCACGACCATACTGGCATCGATCTGTGATTTTTTACCGTCCAGTTCATAACCAAATTTGTGATACATCACGATCATGTCCTTGTCGTTTTCTTCCAGGCTCCAGCTTTCTTCCAGTATTTTCTGAAGTATCTGCGCGGGTGTGGCATCTTTCAACCCCACTTTTCTCTCCGCACTGAAAAGGCCCAGTTCTTCCAGTTTTTCCCACATGATATCGTCCTGGTCTATTTTCAGGTAGTGCCGCATTTTCAGTTCAACAGAGTCGGTTGGCGAATACGGCAGAAAAGCATTTACAAAATCGCGGTAGCTCATGTTTTCAGTATCGTCCATCACATAGCTGTCATCTGTCATTCCCAGCTGGACAAACATATTCCACGCCCTGGAAAAACCGACTCTTCGCATGGTTCCCCGATAGAGTGTCAACGCATCTTCAAGCCCGTACGCTTTCCTGTACTTGAGCGAATCCCTGTTGGCATAGCCTTCAAACTCCCCGTATCCGTCAACATCGAGGAATTCCGTTCGCCTGAACAGTTTGTGGTACGGGATATACTTGTACGTACCCTCCTGAATAAACTTTGCAGCTCCGCCCTGCCCCGCAACAACCACATTTCTGGGGTTCCAGGTAAATTTATAGTTCCACAGGTTGGTATCGCTTTCCGGGGCCACCAAACCGCCGCAAAATGACTCAAACAACAGCATTTTTCCGCCTTTGTCCCTGATACGGTCAATCACGTGCATCGCGCTCATGTGATCTATGCCCGGGTCGAGGCCGATCTCATTCATAAAAACAAGTCCCTTTTCCCTGACCTCCGCATCGAGTGCCTGCATTTCCTCGCTGACGTAAGAGGCCGTGACCAGGTGCTTCCCGTAAGCAATACAATCCCTGGCCACCTGCACATGAAACCTTGCCGGTAACATCGATATAATGAGGTCCGCATTTTTCACGGCGTCTTCGCGTTGTTCCCTGTCAAAAATGTCCAGGGGAATACCATTTATGTTTCCGTAGGAATCCTGTAATGCTTTCAGGTTATCCGTATTGATATCACCAACTGTTATAGTTATGGCCCTGCTTTCCGCCTTTCTGGAAAGATAATCGATAAGATAAGACGTGGATTTCCCTATTCCGATGATCAAAATGTTTTTCATAACTCTTTTCTGATGTACTTTTGTATTGGTTTAAACTACAGTTATTAATTTTATAACACGAATGTAGTAAAATGTTATATTTATAAAAAATTATACGGCATAAGTTCTATATATTGTCCCGGTATTTTCACGTTCAGGGCAATTTTTATGCGCATAAACAAATATTATGAAAAAAACCATTCTCTGCACCGGAGCGGTCTTCGGATTTCTCGCTGTCGTCCTCGGTGCTTTCGGAGCGCATGCGTTAAGGGGTACTATTGGCGAAGAGGCCCTGCACACCTTTGAGACCGGAGTAAAATACCAGATGTATCACGCCCTGCTCCTGCTCCTTATCGGTAATCTTGCCTTTCTATCCGAACGAGCCGGAAAAACGTTGTTTTGGCTTATAAGTGCGGGGATCGTACTATTCTCCGGTTCCATCTACGGATTGGCCACAAATAATCTCACTGCTTTTGACTTTAAATCCATCGGTATTGTTACTCCTATAGGCGGTACGCTTCTCATCGTGGCATGGGGTCTTCTTTTTTATAACTTTACAAGGATAAAAACCAAATAAATATAACACTAAAACGGTTTCGTTAGGATTAATTTTTACTTTTGTAATGTAAAAACACACACTAACTATTTCGTAATGATTAACAACACACTCAACACTAAAACGATTTCGTTAGAGGCATACGGAATCGAGAATGCCAGGATCCGTTACCAGCTTTCCCCGGAAAAGCTGCACGACATCACCATCAAAAAAGGGCAGGGCGTAGAAGTGTCCTCCGGGGCCCTTGCAATAAATACCGGCGAATTTACCGGAAGGTCTCCGAAAGACCGCTTTATCGTAAAAGACAGTATTACCCGCGATCACGTATGGTGGGGAGGTATCAACATTCCGTTCGATCCCGTCAAATTTGACAACCTCTACCGGAAAATGGTAAAATACCTCTCCGGAAAGGAAGTTTTTGTGAGGGACTGCTATGCCTGTGCAGACACCAATTACCGCACGAACATCCGGGTAATTACCGAATGTCCCTGGAGCAATCTTTTTGCTTACAATATGTTCCTTCGACCCTCCATGGACGAACTGGAAAATTTTGAAACGGAATGGACCGTGATCAACGCACCGGATTTTTATGCCGATCCTTCGGAAGACGGTACCAGGCAACACAATTTTGCCATCCTCAACTTCACTGAAAAAATGGTGTTGATCGGCGGTACGGGTTATACGGGTGAAATCAAAAAAAGTATTTTCTCCGCTTTGAATTTTACACTTCCCGTATACAAAAACACCCTTCCCATGCATTGCAGTGCCAATGTTGGTGAAAACGGCGAAACCGCTATTTTTTTCGGGCTTTCGGGCACCGGGAAAACCACTTTGTCTGCCGATCCGGATCGCAAACTCATAGGTGATGACGAGCACGGCTGGACCTCGGAAAACACGGTGTTCAATTTTGAAGGCGGCTGTTATGCCAAGGTCATCAACCTGTGTGAAGAAAACGAACCCGATATATACCGGGCCATTAAAAAGGGGGCATTGCTCGAAAATGTTGTCCTGAACAATAAAGGACAAGTGGATTTTGACAACACATCCATTACACAGAATACCAGGGTTAGTTATCCCCTTGATCATATCAGGAATATACAGGAACCATCCATCGGTTACAACCCGAAAAACATATTTTTCCTTACGGCAGATGCCTTCGGGGTATTGCCTCCCATTTCAAAACTTACACCAGGGCAGGCGGCCTATCACTTTATTTCGGGCTATACGGCCAAGGTGGCCGGCACCGAAGCGGGGATTGATGAACCCGTGCCTTCGTTCTCGGCTTGTTTCGGGGCGCCTTTTATGCCGCTCCATCCCACAAAATATGCCGAGATGCTGAGTGCCAAAATGAAAACTGCCCGCGTAAATGTATGGCTTGTGAATACGGGATGGACCGGAGGTCCTTACGGTACGGGGTCACGAATGAAACTCCGATATACCAGGGCCATGATTACCGCAGCACTGCACGGGCAACTGGACAATGTAAAATTCGAAGAACATCCGGTATTCGGCATTGCCGTACCGCAATCCTGTCCCGCTGTGCCTTCTGAAGTACTCAATCCCCGGAATACCTGGACAGACCAACAGGCTTACGACAAGCAGGCCACGGGACTTTCCAGGGCTTTCAAAGAAAACTTCTCGGTATTTGCGGCTTATGCCAATGAAGAGATCCTGAGCGGAGCACCCCGATAAGGTGTTTTCCCGATAGTCGTAAAAAGAGAAACCCCGGTACTAAAATAACCCGGGGTTTTAATTTTTATATCCCTGCCGGATATTATCTTTTATTTGCTTCTGAAATATATTTCTCCAGGGCCATGGTCATGGAGGGCGTTTCCGGCGTAGGCGCCTGAATGTCGATGCGCAGCCCTGCCTCGTTCGCCGCTTTCACGGTAGTATTTCCGAATACTGCTATACGGGTGTCGTTTTGTTTGAAATCCGGAAAATTCTTGAACAGGGATTCGATTCCCGAAGGACTGAAAAAGACCAGTATATCATAATATACATTCCTAAGGTCAGAGAGGTCACTGATCACCGTTTTGTAGAGGATCGCCCTTTTCCAGTCTACTCCGAGGCCGTCCAGGGTTTCCGGAACTTCCCGTTTCAAGACATCTGAAGAAGGCAGTAAAAATTTCTCATCCTTGTATTTCTTGACCATGGGCGCCAGGTCCTGAAACGTCCGTTTGCCCACATATATTTTTCGCTTGCGGTATACTACATATTTTTGCAGGTAATATGCCACGGCCTCAGACTGACAGAAATACTTCATCGTATCCGGCACTTTAAAGCGCATGTCCTCGGCAATCCGAAAAAAGTGGTCCACAGAATTTCTACTGGTAAGTACAATAGCAGTAAACTTGGTTAAATCTATTTTTTGCTGCCTTACTTCCTTCGCATTAACCCCTTCAACATGAATAAAAGGCCTGAAATCTATTTTTACTTTTTGCTTCTCTACAAGCTGTAAATATGGTGAATTTTCCACTTTAGGTTCCGGTTGGGAAACCAGGATTGTTTTCACTTTCATATTAACCATTTGTTTAATATCCTTCACTAAAAAATGCCACCCGGGCAATGATTAGATAAGGCGCTATTTCCAGTGCGCAAAGATACAAAATAAAATAAAACAACTTCTTAAACAGAAATTTTTGATGTTTTTTAAGTATACGGCCCCAGGCAATGAGATTTAATAAAACAAATATCCCGATCGTTACAAATAAAACAATCTTCTTTGCCGCAGGATTATAAATAAGCATAGCCATCAAAGGAAGCAATATAATTGCTGCCAGGTTCCTGTAGGTTAGTTTGTGAAAATTGTACTGCTCCAGAAAATAACCCAGGTCAAAAATGGTGGCGATGAGTTTTTCCAGGTAAAACTTAAACAATACAAACAGGCCCAGCCCGGTTATCACGAGCAACAGGCTTGCTTTCTTCGGAATAATCCCCGCATAATCCAGCGTGTATGCCATAAGCATCCCGAAAATAATGAGTTGTACAATAAAGAGCAGAATATTGAATTTATTTATGTTCGGCTCCTGTTCCTTCCCGTACAATTTCAGGTACTTGTCTGATACAAAAGCCCCGAGGAAACGCGTAAACCTTATTTCGTGGGTAACCTTTGCAAAGGTTATCAGCAAAATACACCCCACGAGCAGAATGGTTTCTATCGTATGTTTATCGACCTCTCTGTACAGTATTTCCATTACGCCTGTATTGTTAAATTCGGGAATGCTGTCACAAGGTTATCATTCCTTCAATCAAAATCATCCGTCATGCTTTTATTGACAGATCATTCTTCATCTTCAATAGGGATAATATCACCCTGAAACCCGGAAGGTAACCCGTTTTCCGAGATGGAGACCCGGAACAACCCGCCTTCCGAAAGTTTGCCGATACTATCCATCCCTGCCCGGAAATGTATGGTGCTTTCCGCACTCAACGTACGGCTGCCGTCCTTGTTCCCGGGAAATATATTTATCGTATCCTGTATCTGCTTCTTTTCGTTGAGCACCAGACCGTAAAATTTCAGGTTACCGAACCCCACACCCTCACTGTACGGATTTACGAGTGTGAGCGAAACGGAATCCCTGCCGCGGATTATTTTATCGTTTTCCACGCGGCATATCAGTTTCCGGAACGAACTGAAATCTTCTACGAATTTGCCTTTCCACACATGTCCTTTTCCCCTGCCTATACGCATCTGAACAATTGAATCTTCAAAATCTTCCCGTCCGCTCAGATAGGCCACTTTTTTATGCCGGAATTTATATTCGGAACTGTCTATATCGAACTGGCTTTGCCGGTGTTTTACACTGTTCAGCGAATACACGGGGACCCTGGTATAAAAACCGTACATACTTGCATTCCTGTAAGAGTCTTCAAAAACTACCGGAAGCCCTTTGGTCTCTTCGTAGAGTTTTTGCGTCCATCTCTTGTTTCCGTGACTTTCGTAATTAATGGGCGAGAGTTCTTCACTTACCAGGATTACCCTTGCCATACAAAGTGCCACCAGGGACATGATACTGGTAATGCGCAGCCATTTTCTGAACTTCTCCTGCTCCAAACCGTACCGGAAAGTAAGCACAATAAGCGGCAAAATGGTTAACAGGGGCCATTGTGCCTGGGTTTTCCGGTTAAAGGACGACAACAGGAAAAACCCGATAATTCCCCATGCCGTAAAAACCAGTGCACGGTCAAAAACGTGGTTTTTTAAATGACCAAAACGCGTAAACCTGTAAAGTGCCCAGTATATCAGGGGGAACGAAAACCCGAGAACAATTAGTGTGTTAAGAATATAGTCCAGTGTAAATTTAACGCGGTAATAACTGTTGGCCCGGCCGGACAGATGATATCTCAAAGAAGCAAAGTCGGTCTCATACAACCAGTAGAGATGCGGGATATACAGCACAAGGGAAAGCAGGACCGCAATCCAGAACCTGTATCTTAAAAACAATTTCGGGTTGGACAATACCACAAAGCCTATAAGCAGGATAGCATGGTATTTACTATACATCAGGGCCGCCATGCTGAAACCGAGAACCAGTATGGCCGCGGTGCTCTCCCTTTTCAGAAAAATCTTGTATCCGTAAAGGAACAAAGCTCCGAAAAAAAGCAGCGGTGTATCCGGAAGCATAAAAAACCCATAGGCGTTAAACAGTGCCACAGAGGCCGATAGCAGGCAGAATATCCATACGTGATCATATTTTCTCCTGTCGTCGATTATTTTCCAGAGCAGGAATATGGTCCCCGAAAACAGCAACGGGGCAAAAAGCCGTACCCCCAGTTCATTGTCAAAAAGTGTAGTCCCGATCCTCGCAAGGATGGCCACCATGGGCGGATGGTCAAAATACCCCCAGCTCGGATTTTGGGAAAAATACCAATAATAGGCCTCGTCAAAGATCAACTGGGTAGCCAGGCTCTGTATGAGATTTACTATCGTTAATACGATCAAAAAAAGCAGTACGAATTGTTCTTTTTTCTTCGTGGAGTCCATACTTCCGGAAAATTTCAAGCAAAAATACTTAATATTATGTGAGAATAATACACTATTTTAGCCATAAAACAGTTCTGTATATCAAAATATCCCACAACCATAACAATTAAAAAACGAAAGAAATTCTATTTTTGCATTCCACTTAATATTTTTTATGCAAGCGGACGGCCTGGTCATTATTCCTACATATAACGAAATTGAAAATATTGAAGCCATTATCAGGGAGGTCTTCCAACTGAAAAAGGACTTCCATATTCTTATCGTTGACGATAATTCTCCCGACGGCACAGCGGCAAAGGTAATATCCGTACAACAGGAATTCCCCGACCGGCTTTTCCTGGAGGAACGCAAAGAAAAATCCGGCCTCGGAACGGCTTATATCCACGGTTTTAAATGGGCCCTACAAAAAGGGTATGATTATATTTTTGAAATGGACGCCGACTTTTCCCATAATCCCAGGGACTTGGTGCGCCTCTTCAATGCCTGTGCCCTCCACGGTGCAGACGTGGCCATCGGCTCCCGGTATGTAAAAGGGGTGAATGTGGTAAACTGGCCCCTGCAACGTATCCTGCTTTCTTACGGTGCCTCCTTTTACGTGAAATTTATTACGGGAATGCGTATTCACGATCCCACCGCGGGTTTTATGTGCTACAAAAAGGAAGTGATAGAAAGCATAAAACTGGACAACATCCGTTTTGTGGGCTATGCCTTCCAGATAGAAATGAAGTTTCGCGCTTTCCTGAAAAAATTCAACATCACAGAAGTACCGATAATTTTTAAAGACCGGGAAAAAGGGAATTCCAAAATGAACGGAAAGATCATTAACGAAGCCATTTTCGGCGTATTGTCCATGAAGCTTCGAAGCCTGTTCAAAAAAGAAGGCTTTTAGCGGACACCATTATCCCGCCCGAAATATTCTGAAAACCTTTACACATTTTCCTGTGGTCTTATCGTACCTTTGTTCCGTACAGCCCTGAAACTAAACAAAAATCCAATGAAAACGCTCATCAAGAATGCCATTGCGGTCAACGAATTCCGAAAATTCGAAACCGACGTTCTAATAGAGGACGAGATCATTCTGAAAATAGACAAAAACATTTCCGCAGAAAACTGTAACGTCATCGACGCCGAAGGAAAACACCTTTTCCCGGGTGCCATAGACGACCAGGTACATTTCAGGGAGCCGGGGCTAACCCATAAGGCCACCATAGCCACCGAAAGCAGGGCGGCCATAGCCGGAGGGATCACTTCGTTCATAGAAATGCCCAATACCAAACCACAGGCTACCACCATAGAAAAACTGGAAGAAAAGTTTGCCATAGCCGCCAACACCTCACATGCCAATTATTCCTTTATGTTCGGCGGCACCAATGACAACCTGGAAGAAATACTCCGAGTAGACCCGAAATCCTGTGCGGGATTGAAGCTTTTCCTCGGGTCTTCCACCGGGAATATGCTGGTTGACGATGAAAAGGTACTGGAAAACATCTTCTCCAAAACCGGCCTTATCATTTCTGCCCACTGTGAAGACGAGACCACCATAAAAAACAACCTGGAAGCATACAAAGCCAGATACGGCGATGACATCCCGATAAAACATCACCCGAAGATCCGCAGTGAAGAAGCCTGTTACCTGTCTTCTTCCCGGGCCATTGCCCTGGCCAAAAAAACAGGGGCAAGGCTCCACGTATTCCACCTTTCCACGGCAAAGGAAACCGATTTGTTCCGGAATGATATTCCCCTGAAAGAAAAAAAGATAACCGCCGAAGTATGTATCCATCACCTCTGGTTCTGTGATGACGATTATGAAAACAAGGGAACCTTTATCAAGTGGAACCCCGCTGTAAAAACCCCGGCAGACCGAAAAGGCTTATGGGAGGCCCTGCTGGACGACCGGATAGATGTCATAGCCACGGACCATGCGCCGCATGCCCTGGAAGAAAAACAAAACAATTATGTCAACGCCCCTTCCGGAGGACCCCTCGTGCAACACGCCATGACGGCCATGCTGGACGCTTATCACAACGGAAAAATATCCCTGGAGAAGATCGTGGAAAAAATGTGCCACAACCCCGCCATACTGTTCCAGATAAAGAAAAGGGGATTCCTCAGGGAAGGCTATTTTGCCGACCTGGTCCTGGCCGACCTCGGCAAACCCACCACAGTGACCCGGGAAAGCCTGCTGTACAAATGTGGCTGGTCTCCTTTTGAAGGAACGACCTTCCAATCGGGAATTACCCATACCTTTGTAAACGGGAACCTGGCATACCACAACGGTACGTTCCATGAATTACGCCGTGTAAAACGACTGGAGTTCGACCGCTAAAAAGAGAAAAAATGAAACTCAGGAATATCTTGCCCTTTGTTGTTCTGCTGAGCGTTTTATCCTGCAAGGACAAGACCGTGGAAAAACCGGATAACCTCATCCGGAAAGACCGGATGACGGATATCCTGGTAGACATCGCCCTGATGAATGCCATACGGGGAGTCGATACCGATATCTTCAACAAAGAAGAGATTACGCCGGAAGCGTACATTTATCAAAAACACAACATCGACAGTCTTCAGTTCGCCCAAAGCAACACTTATTACGCTGCCAGGCCCGTAGATTATGCCTCTATGTATAAAGAGGTCGAGACCCGGCTAAAAACAATGAAGGACGAATTTGAAAAGGCACGTGAAGAGCAACGGAAAGCAGACAGTATACAAAAAGCAAAAACCGTCGAAGAAAAGAAAACACAATAAAAAAAGCGCCGAAAAATAATCGCGGCGCTTCTTTATCTGTCTTTTTCAGGTTCCTCCGTTAAGACCCTATTCCGTTTTTTTCAGGATATACATCTCGGCCATATCGCCGTCTATTTTGTTGCCTTCCTGATCCAGGGCCTGTATAAACCCCTCTCCCACGAAATACATCCGTTTATTGTCACCTTCTTTTGGCCGGAAAGTAATTGTACTCTCCTGTATTTCCCAGGTTCCTTCATCTGAAAAGGTATTTTCTTTTTCCACACCGAGGTATTCGTATACTTCTTTAAACGAATGGTCCTCGTTTATGGTAACGGTCATTTTTATACCTTCACAGTCGGCACAGGGAACGGTACCTTCATAAACGCCTTCGAAATCCAGGGAATTGGCTGCATTGTGCATATCCGTAACTGCCGGTTCTTCACTTACCTGTTCGGTACTTTCGTTTTCCTTTGCCGGTTTTTCCTTGTGCTTACACGAAGTGAGGAGTACGGTTACCCCCATAACAACCACAGCACTTAAAATTACTTTTTTCATTTGTTGCAGATTTAGGTTATTGATATCTGAATTTTTCCGGAGACCTGACCCCGGTCTCCGGAAAGTTGTTTTAAAGGTCAAATTTAATACCCTGGGCAAGCGGAAGTTCGGTGGTATAATTGATGGTGTTCGTCTGCCTTCGCATATACAGCTTCCACGCATCCGACCCGGACTCGCGGCCACCCCCGGTTTCTTTTTCCCCGCCAAAGGCTCCTCCGATCTCAGCCCCGCTCGTACCGATATTTACATTGGCAATACCGCAATCTGATCCTTCCACGGACAAAAAGCGTTCTGCTTCGCGAAGGTTATTGGTCATGATAGCGGAAGACAGTCCCTGTTTTACACCGTTCTGCTTCTGAAGGGCGTTGTCAAGGTCTCCGCTGTATTTCAGCAGGTAAAGTACCGGGGCAAAGGTTTCCTGCTGCACGATATCAAAATGGTTTTCGGCTTCGGCTATGGCAGGCTTTACATAGCATCCGCTTTCATATCCTTCACCTTCCAGCACACCGCCTTCAACCAGGATTTTACCGCCCTCTTCTTCTACTCTTTTCAGGGCATTCAGGTAATTCTCTACAGCTCCCTTGTCGATTAGCGGCCCCACATGGTTATTTTCATCCAGCGGATTCCCGATGCGGAGTTGTTTATAGGCATCTACTATGGCATTTTTTACCTTGTCGTAAACATCTTCATGAACGATCAGCCTCCTGGTAGAAGTACAGCGTTGCCCGCAGGTACCCACGGCGCCGAACACGGCCCCTATCACCGTATTTTTAATGTCGGCATCGGGAGTTACGATAATGGCGTTATTCCCGCCCAGTTCCAGCAGGGATTTTCCCAGTCGTGCCGCTACGGCCTGTGCCACGATCTTTCCCATACGGATCGATCCCGTTGCCGAAATCAGGGGGATACGTTCGTCATGTGTCATCATTTCCCCGACGTTGTGGTCTCCGGTGATGAGGCAGGAAATCCCCTGGGGCAGTCCGTTTTCCGCAAATACCCGGGCAGCAATATTCTGACAGGCTACCGAAGTGAGCGGTGTCTTTTCCGAACCCTTCCAGATACAGGCATCGCCACAGGCCCATGCAATGGCCGTATTCCAGCTCCATACGGCAACCGGGAAGTTAAATGCCGAAATGATCCCGACAACACCCAGCGGATGATACTGTTCGTACATCCGGTGCCCCGGGCGTTCGGAATGCATGGTCAATCCGTGCAACTGACGGGACAGCCCTACGGCAAAATCGCAGATGTCTATCATTTCCTGAACCTCTCCCAGGCCTTCCTGGTAGGATTTTCCCATTTCATAGGAAACCAGCTTTCCCAGCGGTTCCTTTAACCGGCGAAGCTCATCGTTGAACTGCCTTATGACCTCCCCGCGTTGCGGTGCCGGCATAACCCGCCATTTTTTAAACCCTTCCGTAGCAGCTGTAATCACTTTTTCATAATCTTCCCTCGTCGTTGCGCTTACCTTACCTATCAAGGTCCCGTCCACCGGTGAGTAAGACGCGATCAATTCACCACTCCCGAAGAAATTTTCCCCGGTTGAAGTTCCGTTGTTAATATCCGTTAGCCCTAATGTTTCCAGAGCTTCATCAATTCCAAAATCAGTTGCTGTTAATGACATTTATAACTTTTTTAATGTTATTTGTTATATTTTTTACGAAGTTACAAATAATTCTTTTAGAAGAAGAACCGGCATAAAAAAACATACTCTGAAGAAAAAATGCTATCTTTCACCTGAGGATTCGGACTTCATTAGTCGATGAATCAAAACGATACGCATTAATTATACACTTAGTCAACAGAATTCAAACCTTTCTATTATGAAAAAGATCATTGCATTGATCCTGATCCTGGCCGCACTGGCAGCAGGATACTTCGGAATTGACAAACTGGGCTCCAGTGAAAGCGGCCTGAAAATAGGCGACCTGGAATTAAAAGCAGAGGACACCTCCTCCAAAAACACGGCATACCTGTACATCGGCGGCGCAGTGATATGCCTTGTAGCAGGAATTGTGCTCATCAGCCGGAAAGACAACTGATCATCCCGTAAACCTCGGATCGGCTTCCATTACGGAACCGCACTTATCACAGGTGCGCAACGATTCCGAATTGTAAAAGGTCTTGAAATGGGGCAGAAAGTCTTTTTCGATATCGTGCAGTTCGAAATAGACTTCGTGAAGCTTGTGGTTACAGTTGTCGCAATACCACAGCAATCCGTCGGTAAAATTCTTTCCCGCCCTCTTCCGTTCAATTACAAGACCTATTGACCCTTCATTGCGTACGGGACAGTGAGGCACTCCGGCCGGGTGCAGGTACATGTCGCCGGCATGGAGTTCCATTTCCTTACGCTGCCCTTCGTCCTGAACAATCACTTTTATAGTTCCTTCTATCTGGTAAAAAAATTCCTCGGTCTCGTTGTAATGGTAGTCCTTTCTGGCATTGGGCCCGGCAACCACCATTACAATATAATCACCGGAATCCACATACAGGTTTTTGTTCCCTACCGGTGGTTTCAGCAGTTCCCTGTTTTCATCGATCCACTTCTGGAGGTTAAAAGGTTTTTTTATGCTCATCCCTGTTATTTTTTGTATTTCGCAGCCGTCCGTCGTTGGATTCGTACATTCCAAAGGCCTTCCCTTATCTTCTCATGAAGCGTTAAAGTTAAGGATTTCTCTTCTTTTTGCAGCAAGCATCCCCGCCATTTTACTTCATTCTGAAAAATACCGGGAAACTGGGATATTTTGTTATTCCATATCGCCTAAATTTGGACCGTGATTCCTTACTTGCGGGAATCGGGATTTATTGGCAAGTTTTGGTTAGTTAGTTTAGACCTCCCGGGGCCTTTCTGTCGATGAACGGGAAGGCCTTACGGGAAGTCCGGGAAGAAAACCCCTGTGTTTTTGAAAATAGCCCGGTATTTTTCTTAAATTTAATTTCAAAAACCAGCTGTTTCAATGATCAAAAGAACTTTTATCCGCACGGCCGTCTTAGCTCTGGGTATATTTTGTTGCACAGTTTCCTGCAAGCACACTCCCGAAACAAGTACTGATACGACTACTTCAGCAGCACCTTCCGGACAGCAGAAAGAACCTTTTGCCATTGTTATTCACGGCGGGGCCGGTACCATACTGCGAAAAAACATGACTCCGGAAAGAGAAGCCGAATACCGGAAAGTTCTGGAAAAAGCCATAAGAACGGGATATGACATCCTCAAAAACGGGGGCTCCGGCCTTGACGCCGTCCAGAAAACCGTCAATGTCATGGAAAACTCCCCCCTGTTCAACGCCGGAAAAGGAGCCGTCTTCACCCATGACGGAAAAAACGAACTGGATGCCTCCATCATGGATGGCAAAACCTTAAATGCCGGGGCAGTGGCCGGCGTGACGACCGTTAAAAACCCCATTACCCTGGCCCGTACGGTTATGGAAAAATCCGAACACGTTATACTGGCCCGTAAAGGGGCCGAAGATTTTGCCGAAGAACAGGGGCTCGAAATTGTAGATCCCTCCTATTTCTATACGGAATCCCGTATGAAGGCACTGGAAAGGATAAGGGAGCGCGAAAAATCCGAGCTCGATCATGACGGGAAAACCGCTTTTTACGATCCCATCATCAAAGACGCCAAATTCGGTACGGTAGGATGTGTTGCGCTCGACAAAAACGGCAACCTGGCCGCCGCTACTTCTACCGGAGGGATGACCAATAAGCGATGGGGGCGTATAGGCGATTCGCCGATCATCGGTGCCGGCACCTATGCGAACAATCAAACCTGTGCCGTCTCTTCCACGGGATGGGGCGAGTTTTTTATACGCGGAATGGTTGCCTATGACATTTCCGCACTAATGGAATACAAAGGCATGTCTTTGAAGGATGCCGCGAAGGAGGTTATACAGAAAAAACTTCCCGGCCTGGGCGGGAACGGGGGAATTATTGCCGTGGATCACCTCGGAAACATGGTCATGGAATTCAATACCGCCGGAATGTACAGGGCCAGCATGAATGCGAAAGGAGAGCTCCACGTGGGGATTTATGAGAATTGAGATACCCCTTCCGTGAATAGTTTTATGGTTCAGGGAAAAAGAAAAATTAAAACACAAGGTTAAAAGATCATTTTTTCTCGCCCATATGGGGGAGATGCCAAAGGCAGAGGGGATTAATCCCAAAACATAATGCCCAATAAAAAACACTGACATGCAGTTAAAAAAACTACTTCTCCCCGTCATCACCCTTTTTTTCATTTTTTCCTGCAAGGATAAAACACCGGAACAGGAAATACAGGAACAGCTATCCAACCTGTACAAATACCGGGAATATATTTCGGATGTTTCCCAGGGGATTATATCCTCCCGTTCCGATATCAAAATAATGCTTCGCGAACCGGTTTCCGGGTGGGAGCCCAACCGGGAACTTCCCGAAAACCTCATCCGGGTTTCTCCCGATACCAAAGGCAAAGTCGTAGCCCTGAACAACCAGACCGTTGCCTTTGTTCCGGAATCTCCCTTAAAACAGGACAGGGAATATGAATTTACGCTAAACCTGGGCGACATTATTGAAGATATTCCCGATGAGCTCCGGAATTTTGCGTTTAAAGTAAAAACCATCAAACAGCAATTCAATGTAACCACGGAACAAATACAATCCTATAACCGCAACTGGCAATATGTAGAAGGTACCCTGAGAAGCAGTGACCAGTTGCCGGCAGAAACCGCAAAAAAACTGATCCGGGCCTCACAGCAGGGAAAAGAACTGTCCCTGAAATTCTATACAACAGCGGAAACCAACACCCAGTTTCACTTTAAGATCGATAGCATACAACGATTTGAAGATGACTCGAAAGTAAAAGTAAGTTGGGACGGCGGAGCATTCGATATTGATTCCGAAGGAACGGGAGAAATCCGAATTCCGGGTAAAAACAACTTTACCGTAATGGCGGTCAATGTCGCCAAAGCCGACAAGCCTTACGTCGAGATCAATTTTTCTGACCCGCTCAGTAAAAACCAGAACTTTACGGGACTGGTGAGCATACAGGATGCCAAATCACTGAAATTCTCGGTAGATGGCAACGTCTTAAAAATTTACCCCGGGAACGAACTCAAAGGTGTAAAATCGCTGGAAGTGTTCCAGGGCATCCGGAACGTGGAAAATTACAAGCTCAAAACGGTATTTTCCGAGAAAATCGCTTTTGAGCAGTTAAAACCCGAGGTAAGACTATTGCAAAGCGGAACCATACTGCCCTCTTCCAATAACCTCAAGATAAATTTCGAAGCCGTAAACCTCAATGCCGTTGATGTTTCCGTTATCAAGATATTCCAGGACAATATCCTGCAGTTCCTGCAATATCAAAACCTGGACGGTGAGGGCGATCTGCGTACAGTTGCCCGGCCGATTGCGGGGAAAACCATTCAGCTTCACAGCAACCTGAGTGCGAATAATGGCAAATGGCATGCCTATGCCCTGGATTTAAGGGAGCTCATAACCCCTGATCCCGGAGCCATATACCGGGTGGAATTCCGCTACAGGCCCTCTTACAGCACCTATAAATGCGACGAGACCAATTTCCCGGAAGCCGAAGCACCTGCTACAGAAGAAGATTATGACACAGAAGAGGAAACCAGTTACTGGGACAATGTGGAAGGTTACTATTACGACGATTATTATTACGATTATGCCTATAACTGGAGAGAAAGGGAAAATCCCTGTAACACCTCCTACTACCGGAACAAGGAAGTCGCCGTAAATATTCTCGCTTCCGATCTGGGGGTTACCGTAAAAAAGGGAGATAACGAATCCTATTTTGTGAGTGTTACCAACCTCATCTCCGCCAAACCGGAGGCCGAAACCCGGGTGACCTTTTACAATTTCCAGCAACAGGAAATGGCTACCGTGGTTACCGACAAAGACGGATTTGCCATACTCGATGCCGACCTTCCGGCCTATTTTGCCGTTGCCGAAAAGGGAAAACAAAAGACCTATATAAAACTCAATGACGGCAATGTGCTGTCGGTAAGCAAATTTGATGTTTCCGGTGTAAAGCTGCACAAGGGAATAAAAGGATACCTCTACGGTGAACGCGGGGTATGGCGTCCGGGAGATACGCTGTTCCTTTCTTTTATACTGAATGACAAAGCCAATAAAATACCCGAAGGTCATCCCGTAAAATTCGAATTGCGCGACCCTTACGGAAAAATAACGCAAAAAGAAGTCCGAAACAGCGGACTGAACAATTTCTATACTTTTATTACCCCAACAGACCAGAACGCACCCACCGGGAACTGGCAGGCTAAAGTATCGGTAGGCGGTGCGGTATTTACCAAACGTATCCGCATAGAGACCATAAAGCCCAACCGATTGAAAATCAAGGCCGCTTTTGAAGAGGATATCCTTTCCGGCTCCGAGCCGGTTGAAGGGAAACTCGAAGTGGCCTGGCTGCACGGTGCCATAGCAAAGAACCTAAAGGCCGATATCCAGGCCCGGTTTCAGCAACAAAATACCAGCTTTAAACAGTTTCCCGGCTACGTTTTTAACGATCCTTCCAGTCCTTTTGCCTCTGAAGAACAAACCGTATTTGACGGCAAGATCAACTCCGAAGGCAAAGCTTCCTTTTCCCTGAAACCCCAACTGAAGGAAAAGGCCCCGGGAATGTTGAAAGCGGCATTTATTACCAAGGTATATGAAACCGGGGGCGACTTCAGTACCGATGTATTCACCAAAACCTATTCCCCCTACGATACCTATATAGGCCTTAACGTCCCGAAAGGGGATAAAACAAGGGGAATGCTGCTTACCGACACCAAACACCGTTTTGAAGTAGTTTCCGTAGACGAACAAGGAAACCCGAAAGCCGTAAAGGACCTGAAGGTAACTGTTTACAAGGTAAACTGGCGATGGTGGTGGGACACTTCCGAAGACAATCTTTCTTCTTACCGGGGCAGTGACCACAGGGAAAATGTCTTTTCCAAAACCATCAGTACGAATGCTGACGGCAAAGCCTCGTTCGAATTCGAACTCAAATATCCCGAGTGGGGCCGCTACCTGGTTCATGTCGAAGACCCCGAAGGCGGTCATGCTACCGGGCAGACCGTGTATATAGACTGGCCGGGATGGGCCGGAAAATCCAGGAAAAACGATCCGTCTTCCGCAACCATGCTGGTGTTTTCTACCGACAAACAAAACTATAACGTGGGCGAAAAAGCCATCGTTACCTTCCCCAGCAGTGCCGGAGGGCGTGCCCTGGTAACCGTGGAAAACGGCACAGAGGTGCTGCGTTCATTATGGGTAGAAACACAGGAAGACGAAACCCGATTTGAATTACCCATCGAATCTTTGTACACCCCGAACATTTACATTCATATTTCCCTGTTACAGCCACACGCTTCCACTGCCAACGATATGCCTATCCGCCTTTACGGCGTGGTCCCTCTCAAAGTGGAAGACCCGGCCACCAGGCTTGAACCGGAAATTGCCATGCCCGACGTACTTCGTCCGGAAGAATCGGTTACCGTAAAAGTCAGAGAAAAACAGGGCAAATCCATGACCTATACCATAGCCGTTGTGGATGATGGCCTGCTTGACCTTACCCGTTTTAAAACCCCTGATGCCCGGGACGAATTTTTTGCCAGGGAAGCCCTCGGCGTAAAGACCTGGGATGTTTATGACGATGTCATCGGTGCCTACGGAGGTCGTATAGACCAGGTGTTCAGTATCGGCGGTGACGAAGAACTGGCGGGGGCCAAGAACAAGAAAGCCAATCGGTTTGAACCCATGGTCGTCTATCTCGGGCCCTTTTCCCTCGATAAAGGGCAAACGCGCTCACATACGATTAACATTCCGAAATATATCGGTTCGGTCAGAACAATGGTTGTAGCTGGGAATCCGGAAGCAGGAGCTTACGGAAGCACTGAAAAAACCACGCCGGTACGAAAACCGCTCATGGTCCTGGCCTCCCTGCCCCGGAAAATCACCCCTGGAGAAAAGGTTACCCTCCCGGTTACCGTGTTCGCCATGGAAGAAAAAGTGAAGAATGTAACCGTGCGGATAAAAGAGAACAGGGCCTTCAAAATTGTGGGCAATGCTTCACAAAACGTTTCTTTTGACAGCCCGGATGAAAAAATGGCCTACTTTGAACTGGAAATTTCCGATTTCGAAGGTATAGGCAACGTAGAAGTTATGGCATCCGGTAACGGGGAAAAAGCATCTTACGGAGTAGAAATTGACGTAGTAAACCCCAATCCGATGACCACTTCGGTACAGGACCTGGTCATGGAGCCCGGAAGTTCCGGAGAAATCTCCCTGGAAACCTTCGGCGTAGCGGGAAGCAATACGGCAACTATCGAATTTTCCACACTCCCGCCAATGAATTTCAACGGCCGTATGCAATACCTTATCCGGTATCCGCACGGATGTGTGGAACAGGTCACCTCATCGGCATTTCCGCAGTTGTTCCTTCCGGATATCTTTGCCCTCACAGCCAATAAAAAACAAAAAATCCAGAAAAACGTTGAAAGTGCCATAAAGCGCCTGGGAGGTTACCAGCTTCCGAACGGCGGGTTTGCCTACTGGAACGGCCAGAACTATGCCAATGACTGGGGTACTTCTTATGCCGGCCACTTTTTACTGGAAGCAGCGAAAAAAGGATATGTCCTGCCCATAGGATTCAGGGACAACTGGATCAACTACCAGAAACAGGCGGCCAAACAATGGAGACAATCTTCACAAAGTTCGGACCTGGCACAGGCATATCGCCTTTACACCCTGGCCCTGGCCGAAAATGCCGACGTCTCTTCCATGAACAGGCTCCGGGAAACCCCCAACATATCGAACGAGGCCAGACACCGCCTCGCCGCGGCCTACGCACTTATCGGACAGAAAAGTGCCGCAAAGGAAATATTCGACCGGGCCAATATCGATTTCAAGCCTGTCAAGTACGATTACCATACCTACGGCTCTGCCGAGAGAAACCGGGCCCTGGCCCTGGAAACATTCCTTTTGCTGGATGAAAAAGCAAAAGCCCGCGAAATGGCTGTGACCATTGCAAAAAGTTTGAGTGCAGACCAGTGGATGAGCACGCAAAGTACGGCATACAGTCTGCTGGCCATGGCTAAATTTGCCAAATACATAGGAGGCCGTGGTATTGATATAACCTATGGAGTGAACGGAAAAACCGCTTCGTTAAACACCTCGCTTACCCTTGCCGAAAGAACCCTCGATATTCGGGAAGGCAATAATACCATCCGGTTGAAAAACAACAAAGACAACACGATCTTTGTACGTGTACTGAACAATGGTATTTTACCGGTTGGCGAAGAACGGGCAGAACAACAGAACCTGTCTGCAAAAGTCGTATATAAGGGAAGAGACGGAAATATTCTGGACATATCCCGTCTGTCTCAGGGTACTAACTTTATTGCCGAAGTGAGCATCACCAATCAGAAAGGGGAAAACCTCAAAGATATTGCCCTGACCCATATTTTCCCGAGCGGGTGGGAAATTGTAAATACGCGCTTCACGGATTTCGGAAATGCACAGGGTACGACAAACGAAGCTACCCACACCGATCTCCGGGACGACCGGGCCAGTTTCTATTTTGACCTGGATGCTCACAAAACCAAAACTTTCCGGGTGCTGGTCAATGCTTCGTACCTCGGAAGGTATTACCTGCCGGGCATACAGTGTGAAGCCATGTACGACAACAGTTACCGGGTGCGCACCAAAGGACAATGGGTTGAGGTTGCACAATAACAACCTCAACACTCCTTTTCTTTTGGTTTTTCCTTATATTTCAACCAAAACCCAACATTGGTAATATGCAAGCAAAAACCATTTCCGGGCAATTCGTAGATATCTTAAACAGGGAAATATTCCCTGCTGTAATAAGCATTCGGGACAAAAAAATAGTTGCGGTAGAGCGTACCGGAACCGCTCCGGAAGTCTATATTATGCCGGGATTTATCGATGCCCATATCCATATTGAATCTTCCATGCTCGTCCCTTCGGAATTTGCCCGGATCGCCGTGGTTCACGGAACGGTGGCCACGGTATCCGATCCGCATGAAATTGCCAATGTATGCGGTATGGATGGCATACGATACATGACCGATAACGCACAGAAAGTTCCCTTTAAATTTTATTTCGGAGCCCCTTCCTGTGTTCCGGCCACTCCTTTCGAAACAACAGGTGCGGAAATCACTGCTGAAGATATTGACACCCTCCTGGCCCGGGAAGATATTGTTTATCTTGCAGAAATGATGAACTGGCCCGGAGTGGTGGACCACGCCCCGGAGGTCATGCAAAAAATAGCCGTGGCACAGAAATACGGAAAACCGGTGGACGGCCATGCACCGGGGCTTAAAGGGAAACTGGCTGAAAAATACATCGCTGCAGGGATTTCCACAGACCACGAATGCTGTACGGCCGAAGAAGCCCTGGACAAACTGAAACACGGCATGAAAATAGCCATCCGTGAAGGTAGTGCCGCTAAAAATTTTGAGGCCCTTATCAACCTTATTGATACACATCACGATCATATGATGTTCTGTTCGGACGACAAACATCCCGACAACCTGGTGGAAGGCCATATCAACCAGCTTGCGGCCAGGGCCGTTGCTAAAGGGAAAGACCTTTTCCACATCCTGAAAGCAGCCTGCCTGAACCCCGTTGATCACTACCGGATGAATGTGGGAAGACTGCGTACAGGCGATCCTGCCGATTTTATTGTTGTAAAAGACCTGGAAAAATTTGAAGTTCTCGAAACCTATATTGAGGGAGAGACCGTAGCAAAAAACGGAACGTCCCTTATCCCCCGTACAGTGAGTAACAGCATCAATAACTTTCAGGCCTCCCCGAAATCTCCCGGTGACTTTGAAGTAAAAGTACGGGGGGAAAAGATGCGTGTCATCGAGGCCAGGGACGGTGAACTGATCACTTCCGAAAGAATATCAAACGTAAAGACCAATAACGGTTATGCCGTTTCCGACCCTGAAAATGACATATTGAAAATTGTTGTGATCAATCGTTACCGGGAAGCCTTACCGGCGATAGCCTTTATTAAGAATTTCGGTCTAAAGGAAGGTGCCATCGCATCTTCTGTAGCCCATGATTCACATAATATCATTGCGGTGGCAACCGATGATGTTTCACTGGCGGAAGCTGTGAACCTCATCATTGAAAGCAAAGGCGGGATTTCCGCAGTACATAAAGAAAAGAAAATGTTGCTCCCCTTGCCTGTAGGAGGTATCATGTCTGCCGACGATGGTTATGAAGTCGCAAAGAGCTATACGGCTATCGACAAAATGGCCAAAGCGATGGGTGCTACACTGCAATCACCGTTTATGACCCTCAGTTTTATGGCGCTACTCGTTATTCCGGACCTGAAATTAAGTGACAAAGGCCTCTTTGACGGGCAAAAATTTGCGTTTACCGACCTGTTTACTTCTCCCTGACAACCGACAGGTATTTTTTGCCTGTCAGCTCTATCGTTTCGGAAAACGGCCGGAATTCCAGGTTGAGTTCCTTTTTAATTTTATCACTGTTGTAGCGATTCTTTGCCGTTACCGTCCGGGCCAGGAGTTTTGTGATTTTCCGCCCGCTCCCGGTCAGGTTGCTTCTCAGCCAATCCAATCGCCATAACCATTGCAGTACCCATGCCGGGGCTTCTTTTTCGGGCGGTTTTTTGTTCAGGGACCTGGCCACTGAAGTAAGTATTTCCCTGTAACTCAGGTTTTCAGCTACAGCGATATACCTTTCGTTCTTTACATCGCGCTCCATAAGCCCGGTCATTATGGCAACTACGTCCGCTACATCCACATAACCGGTTACACCATGGGTATAATACTTCACTCCTTTATCCACTTCCCGGAAAAGTTTTCCGCTGCCCTTGTTCCAGCCCCGGATCCCCGGAGGTACTCCCAATACAATTCCCGGGTTAACGATCACCACATTCAGCCCTTCCTGGCTGCCTCTCCACACTTCCATTTCGGCCCCGTATTTGGTAATGGCATATACATTGTTTTCCGATTCCGCGCTCCAATGGGTCTCCTCGGTAATAAACTCCTCACCTACTCCTTTTCCGAGGGTAGCTACGGAGCTTACGTAACACAACTTTTTCACTCCGTTAGCCAGACAAAGGTTCACAATATTCGCGGTCCCTTCGGTATTGATTTTTTTAAGGCGGTTGTAATCGGCAGGGTCAAAAGAAATAAGTGCCGCAGCGTGATATACCGCTGTAATTCCCTTAAAAGTGTAGGAAAGTGCGGGAACATCGGTAATGTCGGCTTCCATCCATTCAATGCTGTCAAACCGGGCCCTGTCTTCCGCAGATCCGGAAAATACCTCAGCTACGGCAGCGATATCACTGTCCTTCCTGTAAACAGCCCGTATTTTCTTTTCTTTTCGGGTTAATGCATACAACAAATGCGCCCCGATAAGCCCTGTTCCTCCGGTGACTAAAATCATAGGACCAAAGATATGTATTTTGCAGCGACCTTATCACGGGATACCCTGACAAAATACCGCTCACTACATGCCTGTATTACTCATTTTATTGTAATTTTGCGCTTGTTTACCTAAAAAGGAAGAAGACAATGATCAAGAATTTCATAGAAGAACTGCGCTGGAGGGGAATGATCCACGATATCATGCCGGGGACAGAAGAGCAATTAAACAAGGAATCCACATCGGCCTATGTGGGCATTGACCCTACTGCCGATTCCCTTCACATCGGACACCTTGTGGGGGTAATGATGCTCAGGCATTTCCAGCTTTCCGGGCATCGTCCTGTCGTTTTGGTGGGTGGTGCTACCGGAATGATAGGCGATCCTTCCATGAAATCGGAAGAGCGCAACCTTCTGGACGAGGAAACCCTGCAAAAAAATATAGCGGGGATCAAAACGCAATTATCAAAACTCCTGGATTTCAATTCTGAATTACCGAATGCGGCCATCCTGGTAAACAATTACGACTGGATGAAGGATTTTTCCTTTATCGATTTTGCACGCGATGTGGGGAAACGCATCACCGTGAACTATATGATGGCCAAGGACTCCGTTAAAAAACGCCTCAGTGCCGACTCCGGTGCGGGAATGTCCTTTACCGAATTCACCTACCAGCTTATCCAGGGATACGATTTTTACTATCTGTACAAAACCTACAACTGCCTGCTGCAAATGGGCGGATCGGACCAGTGGGGCAACATCACCACCGGAACGGAACTGATACGCAGGATGAGTGATGACAGTGCCAAGGCCTATGCCCTGACCTGCCCGCTCATCACCAAGGCAGACGGTTCAAAATTCGGGAAAACGGAAGGCGGAAACGTATGGCTGGACCCGGAAAAGACCTCTCCGTACAAGTTCTACCAGTTCTGGCTGAACACTTCGGACGAAGATGCCGAAAAATACATCAGGATATTCACTTTCCTCGACAGGGAAACCATAGACGGACTGGTTACCGAACACAGGGAAGCTCCGCATACACGGGTTCTCCAAAAGCGCCTTGCGGAAGAGACCACGATCTTTATTCACGGCAGAGAAGAACTGGAAAAAGCCATAAAGGCCTCCGAAATACTGTTCGGAAAAAGTTCTTCCGAAGATCTTAAATCCCTTGATGAAAAGACCTTCCTCGATGTATTTGACGGGGTTCCGCAAGCTCAAATTCCCTCTTCTGAAATTACGGAAGGACTGGATATAATCGCTGCATTAAGCGAAAGATCAGGGTTCCTCAAATCCAATGGTGAAGCGAGACGGGCCCTGAAAGAAAATTCCATTTCGGTAAACAAGGAAAAAGTAAAAGAAGGGCACACCATAACTGCGGAAGACCTTATCAACAACAAGTTTATACTGTTACAACGCGGCAAAAAGAACTACTTTGTTCTTGTAGCACATTAAAAGTTTTCGAACAGGAATTTCAGAAGGCCGGAAGAACGAACCTGTCAGGGCTCCGGGAATCATGGGGCTTTGATTTCCACATTTTCCATCGCGAGGTCCTGAATGGATCTGGTGTTTTCTTTAGCGGCATCTCTGGTGATCACCTCCAGGTTTTCAAAGGTAAAATGTTCCAGTTCATACTGATCCGACGGTTGGATATTAAAGACCTTATCGCAATTCAATTCCAGGTTTTTCATGCTGATATGATGTGCAGCAGATTCCCTGATACCCTTCTCCCCTTTCAGGTCAAAAAACTGGGTCCACGGTCTGATATAGATCATATTCCCGGCATTCCCCTTAATATCTTCAACAGTAATATATTCATAGGTCTGATAGGTATCAGGCCTCATTTTTAACCATAACACCCTGCTGGCATCATTTACCGTTGACCTTCTGAACAATATGTTATAATTGTGAAGCGATTCACTTCCGCAGGTAAGGGTGCTATGGCAAAAGCCATAGGTATTATCTTCTATTAAAATATTCCTGTTCGCTCCGTTGTTCTTATCCTTATGGGCAAAGGGCCCTTTTCCTCCTTTTAAAGCCACGGCATCGTCATTGACCGACATATAACAGTTTTTAATCAGAAAACCGGTACAGACATCTATATCCACCGCATCCGTACTCGGTGCCTTCACCGGCGCTTTGGGAGAAGTAATCCTCAGATTCAACAACTTGACATTTTCACATTTATAGAAATGCGTAGTCCAGAAGGGAGAATCTTTTAAGTGTACTTCGGAGAGTTGTACGTTTTTGCTGTTGGACACATAGACCAATCGCGGCCTCATTTCGTCCTTATTCGTACAATCGGGGTTCCACTCGCGTCTCAGCCAGAATGCCTTCCAGTACCTGAGCCCGTTCCCGTTAACGGTACCCTGACCTGTAAGGGTAAAACCGTCTATACCGTCCACATTGACCAAAGCAGGGAAATATTTTACGGATTGTCCTTCTATCCTGGTCATAAGCACGGGAAAATCACTTATATCGTCACTCCCTTTTAACACCGCTCCTTTTTCAAGGTACAGATTCGTTCCCTGTTTGAAAAAAAGTGCACCGCTTAAAAAAACACCTTTGGGGATGACAATTACCCCACCGCCTTCATTATATGCCTTATCTATAACTGCCTGCAGTTTTTCGGTCTGTACCCGGGTACTGTCCCGAACCACACCATGGTCGGTAACGGTATATTTTTTTCCCAGTTCGTCAAGCTGGTGAATCTTTGTATCAAAAAACCAATCCGGGATTTTACTTCCGTCCGGAAATACATCCTGGGCCACGGTTGTTTTTGGCAAGCCTGCAATTAATAAGAACAGCGTGCTGTATACTACCGGTTTAAGTCTGCTCATATGTTTAAATCTTTAAAATTTCGGACAATCAGAAAATAAATCTAAGGCAATCCATCAGGCCACTCATCCTGTGCTGTCCTGCTTTTAAAGACGTGCCCCCTCATGCTTTGTCCGTCGAACCTGTTTTGTGCAAATCCTGCCACGGGATGCACCTGCGTAAAATGACAAAAATACCGGACTCCTCCTTAGATTGACAAAAAAACAACGGTTTAACCACATCATCATATAAAAACAGCTGAAGAATTGACGATTTAATAGCCCGTCCGTTTCCACACAACTTCCGGATAATGTATTGAAAAACAAATATTTATAACACATTTAAAAGTAATAAATCCCCACAACCCTCTATGTAACAACCCCTTAGCAGCACAGCACAGGATAGTATCGCAATTCCGATTAGATACTTTTGAAGCAGATTAACCAAACCAACTTTTATGAAAAACAAATACATACTTTGGCTTAGTACGCTGCTTCTGATCTTCCTGTCGGGTTCGGTTTACGCTCAAAACAGGAGTGTATCCGGTACTATTACAGACACACAGGGTATTCCCATGCCCGGAGTCAATGTAATAATAAAGGGAACAAACAGAGGTACCAGTACAGACTTCGACGGAAAATACAGTATTAATGTTTCCCAGGGAGACGTACTGGTATTTTCGTACATAGGATCGAAAAAGGTTGAAAGGCCCATTACACAGGCCGGTACTTATGACGTTGTGATGGAAATGGACAACAACCAATTGGAAGAGGTTGTTGTTATCGGGTATGGAACACAAAAAAAATCGGACGTAACGGGGGCCCTGGTCAGTGTTGATTCCGAAGAATTAATGACCCAGCCCGTAAACAACGCCTTCGAGGCTTTACAGGGCAAGGCCGCCGGTGTAGATATTACAAGCAGTCAACGTCCGGGTACCGTCGGAACAATTCGCATTCGCGGGAACCGCTCTTTATCTGCGAGCAATGCCCCGCTTTATGTGGTTGACGGCGTACCTTTAATGTCGCCTTCGGCCATTGAAACCCTCAACCCGCGCGACATTGAGTCCATCGAAGTCCTCAAAGATGCTTCGGCAACTGCCATTTACGGTTCCCGTGGGGCTAACGGTGTAATCATTGTAAGTACCAAACAGGGAAAACCGGGAAGGTTCAGCCTGAATTATTCGGGCGTGGTGACCACCTCCGATATTGTGGACAGGGCACCATCCATGAGTGCGGCCGATTTTATTGAGTTTCGCCGATGGGCAGCTTATAATTTAGACCCTGAAACTTACGCTCACCCGGATACACCTACGTATGAAAATGACCGGACTATTTTTGATAGTGCCCTGGATGGCCAGACTTCCAGAGACAATGTTCTGAAAGGCTGGGAAAACGGCTCCTGGGACCCTTCAAGAGTTACCAATACGGACTGGACTGATTTTGTAACGCAAACCGCCGTGACCACCGAACACAACATCAGTGCAAGCGGGGGAACCGAAAAGATGAATGCGTACGGTTCTTTCGGATATTTAAACAATGAAGGGACACAGAAAGGGCAGTATTATGAGCGTTATACTGCAAAACTCAGCGCAGAGATCAAACCTACGGACTGGTTTACCTTAAACGCTTCCCTGAACGTCACATGGAGCGAACAGGATTACGGAATGTCCACACTGGGAGGACGAAGCAATTCCATACCAGATGCCATCTACGGTACTGCCAAATCGATCTACAACATGGCCGTTCCTTATGATCCGGAAGGAAACCTGGTCATCAATCCCGGTGGGGAATCCGGAATTTACACCATTATGAACGAATGGGAAAAAAGTACGCAATTATCAGAAACCATGCGTGCCCTGGGAAGCTTCTCTGCCACTTTTGACATCGGTGAAATCGTGGGAGGACTGGAAGGATTAAAGTACAAGATGAACTTCGGTCCGGATTTCCGTCACTGGAGGGAGGGCGTTTATATTGATGCCACCTCGGCACATAAAATCAATTCCGACGGCAGCCCGGGAACCAACTATGCACGCCTGAGAAACCGCCGGGACCGCTCGTGGACCCTGGATAACATTATCAGTTATAACAGAACCTTTTCGGATGTGCACAATATAGGGGTTACCCTGCTTCAGACTACCTCATCCTGGAACACCGAAAACTCGGCCATGAGTGCGAATAACATTCCCAAGGAGTCGTATTTATGGAATGCTTTCGGTTCTATAGATCTCACCAACCCCGACAACAATGCCGGTATGAGTTCCGGGCTTACCGAGCGTCAGCTCAACTCATACATGGTCCGTGTAAACTACGGTTTTGACGACCGTTATTTGTTTACCGTTTCCGGGCGTTGGGACGGGGCTTCCCAGCTTGCAGAAGGGCATAAATGGGATTTTTTCCCGTCGGCAGCATTTGCCTGGCGTATCAAACAGGAAAATTTTCTGAGCGATGCCGACTGGCTTACCGACCTGAAACTTCGCTTCGGCGTGGGTACCACGGGAAATTCTGCTGTTAGTCCTTATGCTACCAAGGGAGATATTACACAAATATACCTGCCATTTAACGGCATAGGAAACCAGGTAGGCTACACCACCAATGAGCCCTACTACTCCAGAGATCAACTCTCAATGGCCAATCCTAACCTGGGTTGGGAAAAAACGACCCAATACAATATCGGTATCGATTTTTCAATGTTCAACAACCGGATCAATGGGAGTATTGATGCCTATAAATCCTATACCAGGGATTTGCTGATGGAAGTCAACATCCCCACCCTCACCGGTTTCCCTTCTACCTTTGCCAATATAGGTAAAACAAACAACCGCGGGGTAGAAGTTACGCTTAATGCAACTCCGGTAGAGACCGGGGGCGGATTTGCCTGGGATACCAACATCAATGTAGCCTGGCAGAAGGATGAAATAGAAGAACTGGCATACGGTAAGAACGATATGGTAGATAACCAGTGGTTTATCGGTGAGTCCATAGGGGTTGAGTACGGATATGACAATGAAGGGATATGGCAGGACACCGCCGAGGACAGGGCCGAAATGGAACTCTGGAACGCCAACGGCTATGACTTTTCGCCGGGGAACGTACGCCCCAAAGACCAGAACGGCGACTATGAAATGACCACCGAAGACCGTGTTATTTTAGGGAACAGCGCCCCCAGATGGACCGTAGGATGGAACAACACCTTTACCTACAAAGGTCTGGAGTTGGGAATACACACCTATTCGCGTTTAGGTTATATGGCAAGCCTCGGAGGACAGGCCATGACAGCCCACAGCAATCAAATGGAGGTCGACTACTGGACCCCGGACAATCCGGATGCCGAATTCCAAAAGCCGATTCTCGGACAGGCCACTTCCGGGTCACAGGATGATTTTTCCGGAATCCTCGGGTTCAGAAAGGCTTCATTTATCAAAATCAGAAACATCTCCTTAGGATATAACCTGCCAAGTGATTTCTGTTCCAAATATGGGCTGAGCAATCTGAAAATCTATGTACAGGCGGTTAATCCCGGAAGTATTTATCAATCTGTAGACTGGTACGACTTTGACGTTGATTCGACAATATTCAATCGCAGTTTTGCATTGGGAATTAATATCGGAATATAAATAGAACGCTACAGGAAACTTATAAAAAATACGAAAATGAATACTATCAAAAATATCGGAATGTACCTTGTTCTGGTCATGGGATTATCGCTATCCTCATGTAACAAGGACTTCCTCGATGAAGAACTGACCACCCAATATTCAACCGATTATTTCGACACCCCTGAAGGGCTTGAAGAGCTCACCGTATCGCTTTATGGCAATATCCGCTGGCATTTTGGTTATGAATGGGCGTACGGAATTACCTTATACGGGACCGACGAATTCACAAATGCCAATGACCTAACCAACGAAATGTGGAATACCTATGACAACCGTCTCGGTCCGTTGGGTGCCAGTCCGGAAACCGGTGCTGCCAACAACAACGCCACCTCGCCAAGTGCCCTCTGGGACCAGATGTATTACGGTATAGCATCGTCCAACACCATAATTGCCAAGGCCCCCGAGGTCTTTGAGGACGAATCGGTCCGCAACCGTTGTCTGGCCCATGCATACTTTTTACGCGGTTATAATTATTATCGTTTAACTGCACAATACGGTGGTGTAGTACTTCAAACAGAGCCTGCCGAAGGCGTTGTCCGTAATTTCGAACGGGCCACCGAAGAGGAATGCTGGGAACAGATAATTTCCGACTTTCGCAATGCCTACGAGCTTTTTGAAGGGGAAGTTTACACCTATGGCAAAGGAATTACCTGGACCAAGGCCACTGCTGCCCATTTCCTGGCAAAAGCCCTCTTGTTCCGTGTATCTGAACGTAACGATTCATGGAACAGTTCTTATAAAGAGGCCGACCTTAACGAGGCTATAGAAGCCTCTACTTATGCCATCAATGCCCGGGGAGGACTCACGGAAAATTACAGCGATCTGTATGCCAACTGGACGGGAGTGGATTGTGAAATTGAACAACTAGACGAAATCCTGATGGCCGCCGGCTACAATGCAGACGGGGCCACTTCAGGACGTTTCGGCAATCGTACCTATAATTACTTTACCCCCCAGTTTTCCAACTTCTCGGGAGGTTGGGTTAAACGCGGTGTATGGATAGGCGGTATGGATTTTCAACGTTGCAGACCCACCGAATACAGTTATGCCGTTTTTGACCACGTAAACGATGCCCGCATGTGGAAAACTTTTAAAACGGTTTACGGCGTAAACAACGTTCAGGAAGAAAACTCGGGCGTAAAAGCCGGAGATCCGGGAATTGTCATGATTCTTAATACCAGAGACGACAACACCTATAACAACTACAATTTCGGAGCTTTCGTTCAAAATCCCGACTGGACAGATACGGAAGGGCGTTTACCGGAATGGAATTTGGGCAGTCGACAAACACCCACTTCAGGGTCACTGGCCGGTGAAAAGGACCAATGGGTTCCCAATTCACTGGTTTTATATCAAAACGGGGAGTACGTAGCTCCCCAATTTAAAAGCCAGCCCATATGCAACTTCTTTGCCGGGATCAATAAAACGGACGACGGCTCCCGTACAGCCGAAAAGGGGGATGCTCACCGCGACGTAACTATGGCACGCCTGGCCGAGACCTACCTCGTAAGAGCGGAATGTTATGTGCGCCTTAACCAGTACGGCAATGCCATGAACGACATTAACGTTGTCCGCAGAAGAGCCCAATGGAAGCAGGGAGAAAACAGGTCTTATTACAGCGACGGTTCCCAGGCGTTTGAAAACAACAGCCTAAATACCGAAAGTGCTGCGACGAATTATATCAATTCAAACCTGAACATGAATACCTATTATCTGTCAAACCCGGATATAGCAGTTACTACGGAAGCTTCGGATTTAACTTTAAATTCATTCCCCGATAACCTTCCTGAAGAAGATGAAGCTATTCTGGCGCAAATAGGTGCCTCAGGCCAGTACGACCGCGCATTGAACTTTATTTTGAACGAACGTACACGGGAGATGTTAGGCGAATGGCAACGCTGGGAAACCCTGTCCAGAACCGGAACCCTGATCAAGCGGACCAGGGCCTTTAATCCGGAAGCGATCAGTATTACCGAAAATAAGCACGAACTACGTCCGGTTCCGCAATCCTTTATCGACGGACTGCTGAACGAGGATGGTTCGAATCTATCTGATTCGGATAGGGCTTCCTGGCAAAATCCGGGATACGGCAATTAATGCCCGTTATATAATTTTTGTCATGTATCAGGGCCTGTCAGTACCTCCGGAAAGATGGATTGAATGTCTTTTTTCGGAAATGCTGACAGGCCCTGAAATATAAAACACAGATTTAAATTTGTTCTGAAAAATAAAAAACTCAGGCCATCCGTATAAAAACCGCCTGAAAAGAATCATTCGACGTCTAACTCCTTACATCACCATAAGGTTGCATCCGCGTATATCGGAATTATCAAACCTGCCGAGCACTTCAAAACTGCCGTCCGGGAAAGTTTTGCCCAGGTCTTGTGTCGCTATGAACGAACAAGAGTTGACATTGGCCAGGTCTATGATGTTTATGCCCCCGGTTTTTCCGTGAGGTTGGGGAGATAAGGCATCTTCAGCATCTCTTATACGTACCTGCATCCACGGAGGGCACTGAAAATTCCCGTTTCCGAAGGAATAGGCCTGGGATAACAATTCGGTCATACCATATTCGCTGTGAATACGGTCCGCCCCGAAACCCTTGCAAAGGATACGGTGCAGTTCTTCCCGGATAAGTTCTTTTCTGCGGCCTTTCATGCCCCCTGTTTCCATTATTGTGGTATTCTTCAGTTGAAAATCGTGGTTTTTCACCAGGTCCAGCAGGGCAAACGAAACCCCAATCAGCAATATTTTTTTTTCTCTGCTATCCAGTTTTTCCAGTTTATCGCTCAATTCCGAAAGGTTGTGCAGGTAAAAGCCACTGTCTTCATTACCGGAACGCCGGATAAGGTCGTTTGCCATATAGATCAGAGAGGACCCCTGACGCTCCAAATAGGAAGGCAATAGCGCAAGGACCACATATTCTTCAATACGGCCGTAAAAACGCTCAAATGTGCTTAAAAAGCTCCTTTCATACAAACTTCTGTCCGTAACGTAATGTTTACTGGTGCTCATTCCCGTGGTTCCGCTGCTTGTAAACACTTCCTCGGGCGGATCTTCGGAAGAAACCACGGTATGTGTCTTAAAAAAGGATATGGGGAGGAACGGAATATCATTAAGGGATGTTACCTTCGGCGGTGTTCTGTTCAACAGATCGCAGAATCTGCCGTATACTTCGTTGTTCCGGTACTGATGCCTGAATACGTCCAGCGTTACGGCTTCAAAATCAACATCATTCGCTATGTTAAAAATGGCTTCGCTATTCATTACAACTATTGTACACTAAAAACAACCGCTAAAAACAAAGCTCATTGTACTCTATTCTTCCGTTGCTATCTGCTTCATCTTCTTAAAGAGGAAGATCAACAGGAATACACCGGAAAATGCGGCAAACAGCAGTAAAGGGAACAACCATTTTTTTGTAGCAGTGATCCCCTTTATCGGGATATTTATCTTTACGGTAACATCTTTTATCACCTTGTCAGCATCCGCCATTTCTACGGTAAGTTCTTCAATCTCATTGAATAATTGCCGCTGGGAATTTACAAGTTGACCGAGTTCCCCGGGCTGGGATTCCGCAAAATAAAATGACCGGTCTGCCGGGATCACCCGCTTTAAACTGTCGTTGCCCTGTAAACGAAGTATATCGTTAATATAGCGGATAGCTTCTTTATTACTTTTTATCCTTGCCTCCGTGTTTTGTTGCAAAACATTCTTCAATTCCCCGTAATAATCATTACTGTTGAGAAAGCCCAGTAAACCCGACACTACTTTTGCCGATTTCTTCCGGTCTTTGGTATGTATGATTATACGGTGAAATTTGTAGTTTTTTGCCGTGGTTATATCGTTAATCGAGGATGCATCGCCTTTTAATGCCTTGAACGCTTCAAGATTGGCCGGGCTTTTCCCCAGAAAGCTGTATATATCTATTACGGGCTCTATTTCTATACCGGAAAAATAGCTTACAGAATCTATTCCCATCGCTTTGAAAAAGCTGATATCTCCTATCTTCCTTTTCGCCTCGATTTCCTGTATGCTCGTATACAGATAATCCACACTGCCGAAGTTGGGGACCACTATAACCTCGTTCCTGTAGGTTTTTGATCCGGAATTGTCCATAAAATACCCGGTAACAAACCCGATGGCCATCAGTATAATGAGTATAACGGCAAATTTCCTGTAGAAAAGGAAAATATTGTAAATCCCCTTTACAATCCATTTGAAGAAATCCCTGATCTTCTGAATCAAAACACCGAGATCTATCTCTTCGGAATTATTATTTTGTTGCGTGTTATCGCTGTTCATAGTTTACAAAATTATTCTTTCTGAAAAGCCGGGTTTAAATTATTCCCTATCCTTCTTTATTGAGAATTTGTTCCAGTATTTTCCTGGTGATCAGGTAAGTGGGCTTTACCCCGGTAGTCCCCAGACCGCCCGAAGCAAGTGTACTTCCTGTTTCCAAAGGGTTATCAGACGCATAGTATGCATACCGTACCTTGACATCTTTGGTGATACTTTTTCTTATCCTCGATGCAGACTGTACGGCCTTCTGATAATGCGCTCCTTCCATTTCCAGCCCTACCACGCTCCAGGTGGAATCGTGAAAGAACTTTAACAGATCCTTGTTTTGAAGGGAAGTCCCCAGCACGGTGATCATGGTACCTTCAAATACCCTGAGGCCGTTTCCTTCAAAGTCTTCTTTACACAATTCGTTCTTAAACGGATAATTATCTGCCGTACCCTCAAAAATATGGGCAGACGGGATCATCAGGTCTCCTTTTCCACCTTCCAGTATTCCGGCTTTGCCCATTATGGATACGGAAACTACATTTAAAAAGTGTAGTTTATTTTTCTTTTCACCTTCCTGTCGTTCGGTTTTATCGCGATAAGGTTTCAAAAGCTCGTCTATTGTCTCATACGCCTGTTCTCCGAAAGCGTAATCCATAACAAAAAGTACGGGTTTCTCCTCCTCCGTAAGTGCAGTATCAAAATTGTAATCAATATGGTTAAAATCCATTTTAGCCGTATCGAATACCTGCACGTCAATATTGGTCCCGGATGTATCGTTTATGGACAACATCCCGTTTTTATGGGCAAATGTTTTTACTTTATCCCGCATGGCTCCGTTTTCAGGAACGCTCAAGGCCTCATACAACTCCAGTTTTTCCTTGTCTGAAGTCCCCTTTTTAAGCGCTTCTGCGGCAAAGAGAGAGTTCATAACGCTGTGCATATTGGCACTGATAATGTGTATGGGGCGGTGTAGCAAATTGTGTTTCAGTAATGTTTTTTTAATGGTGTTGGCCCAGGCCTCCCCATGTATGTGATGCCCCAAACGTTCCCGGAGAATGGGGCTGAAGGTTATGATACGCTTGTTGTTGTCGCGTTCTTCTTCTATGGCAAGTTTTCCCATCCAATAGATAATATGCAGAAAACGCTCGGGTTTTTGTTTGGTGGCAAACGCTTTATAGGCCTCGAGGGCTTCTTCAAAAGTTCGCCCGATGATATTGGCTACGTGTATCAGGGCCACTTCCCTTTCCGAGCGGGAAAGCTTTCCTTTTTTCACGGCGCTTTCCAGCTTAAACCAATCGCGGGTGGTTTCTCCCGTTTCATCTATGTAAACACGGCCGCATATTTTCCGGGATTCAATACAGAGAAAGGTAAGGTGGGTAAGAATATCATAAATATCCGAGCGCCCCCTTGTGATCTCAATGCTCATTTGTTCTTCATCTACACGATAGCAGTTCCTTCTCCGCTTGGGAGGGATTATCGGCTGAAAATGCGATTTTTTATAGCCTTCGTCGGAAGTGAGATTTACATACCGGCATTCTTCTATCCCTACGGGAAGCCTGTCCAGGATATACATAAGCCCGTTCAGCTCCACCTTGTCTTCGGCAATGGAGCCGTAAATTTCGGGGCGCAGTTGCAACAGGGATTGCCGGAGGGTATCGCCGGATACTCCCATAGGCTTGTAGAACCCCCTGTTGAACAGATGTCTCATGGTAATATACATCCGTTCAATGGCGTTCGTAGATTCCTGTGCTCTTGTCCTTCCTTTAATTTTACTCATATCTTATTTTCCGCACAAAAATACGGGATTTTATATTATCTCACCTATTTGAGTTGCTCCGTTGACGAGTGAGGGCATTTTTAATCCCGGAATCAGGAAAACATGGGTGTTCTCCTATGCGCTCATCAATGCCCGGCTGCTTTATACTCGTACAGCGCTTCAGCGAGTTTGCGGTCGTTCGACAGGCGTTGTACCTTGTTCTGCCCGCCGAGTTTGCCTACGCTTTTCATATATCCGGCAAAGCCGTCTTTTCTTATTTTCGTAATCTTCAGGGGCTGTAATATATTTCCCGCTATCAGATCATAATAGTAACTGTTTTGCTCCTGCAACACCCGGTCTATCTTCAGGGCGAAGCCGGACATGTTTTCGGGTTCCTTTTCAAATTCGATAAACCATTCGTGGTACGGAAGTTCCCCCTCCCCGGGTTCGGTTTGCGGGGCAACGGTAAATTCGTTGATACTGACGTCAAAATTTTCAATGGCCTGCCGCATGGCTTCTTCCACTTCCTTGGCAATGACGTGTTCCCCGAAGGCAGAGGTAAAGTGTTTTATCCTGCCGGAAACGACGACCCTGTAGGGTTTCAATGAAGTAAACTGAACGGTATCGCCCAGGTTATACGCCCAGAGTCCGGCATTTGTAGAAATGATCATTACATAATTTACCCCGGTCTCTACATCCCTTATGGTGAGGCGTTCCGGGTTTTCTTCAAAAAATTCATCGGCCCGGATAAACTCATAAAAAATACCGGAATCCAGTTGCAGCAGCATCCCGTCTTCCTGTTGGGAATCCTGATAGGCAAAAAAACCTTCACTGGCGGGAAAGAGCTCTATACTGTCTACTTTCCTGCCTATAAGCTGCTCGAATTTGGCCCGGTACGGTTCAAAATTCACCCCGCCGTAAATGAAAAGTCCGAAATTCTTGAAAATATCCCCTATTTTCTTTCCTGTTCTGGCGTGGAGTTTTTCAAAATACATCTGCACCCAGGAGGGGATACCGCTTATCACGGTCATGTTTTCCTTCAGGGTTTCCTCTACAATGGCATTGACCTTGGTCTCCCAATCCTCTATGCAATTCGTTTCCCAACTGGGCATGCGGTTCTTTTGCAGGTACCCGGGAACATAATGGGCCACAATCCCGGACAAACGCCCCAGTTTAATGCCGTTTTTCTCATTCAGCTCGGGGCTTCCCTGTAAAAAGATCATCTTGCCATTTACAAATCCGGCATTTCCCGTTTCGTGAATGTAACAAAGGATGGCATTTCTTGCTGCCTGAATGTGATGGGGCATGGAATCGGCAGTAAGCGGAATGTATTTTGCCCCGGATGTGGTTCCGGAGGTCTTGGCAAAATACAGTGGTTTCCCTTTCCATAGTACGTTTTCTTCTCCTTTCACCACCCTGTCTATATAGGGCCTTAATGCCTCATAGTCACGAACGGGCACCCTGTCCACAAAATCGCTGTGGGACTTTATACTGCTGAAATCATGATCGTTGCCGAATACCGTGGATGTTGCAGATGCAATGAGTTCACGGAATACTTTATCCTGGGTCTCCACCGGACGGACGGCCCATTTCTGAATTTTATTATAGGTAGTTCTTGCAAATATTTTTGCGCCAAAGGACTTTAATGACATATTCTGAATTTGACAAAATCACCATAACCTTATAAGGGTATTGTTCCCCGCTCTTTAATCGAAATCTATATAATCCGTGGGGTTTACCGGGTAACCGTTACTCCACAATTCAAAATGCAGGTGCGGACCGGTGGTCAGCTCTCCGGTATTTCCCATAGTGGCAATAACCTCTCCTGCTTTTACCAGGTCTCCCTGCGATTTGGTCAGTGACCCGTTGTGCTTATACACGGATATAAGACCAAAGGAATGCTCTATGATGCATACATAACCGGTTTCTACCGTCCACTCGGCAAAGATAACAATGCCATCGGCGGCGGCTTTGACCGGAGTACCCGAAGCCCCGGTAATATCTACGGCAAAATGCTTTTCTTCCAGGTTATACGAATTCGATATCGCCCCGGAAACCGGAGGGAAAAGTACAAAATTTACTTTGGAAAGGGCATTGCCCATAAGATTATACTTGTCTTCCATGGCCACTTCTTCCCGCAATGCAAGGTCTTCTTCTCCGGGACTCAGGTCCACTTCGGAAGGGTCCGGCCTTTCTCCTGTTGCCAAAGAGTCCGCAAGGACGTCCCTGTTCATGTTTTCCGGGCTTACTTCCCCGGTAAGCACTTTTTTGACATTTTGTATGTAGCGGTCGTTATAATCCAGGACGGTTACAAGTGAATCGGCCTTATAGGTCAGATCGGCCACCTGTCTTTTCAATTCGGTCGACGAATAGCCGGGAATGTATTCCCTGAGCGGGGTAAAGGCAATGAGAATTGTGGTAACGGCAATTAAAAAAACGGCAAAGGACGTCCCTACAACAAAAACATTGAGCCTGTTCAGCCTGAAGGAAAGACGCTCCTCGAAAGTATCCTCATTCAGGATAACCAGCCGATACTTGTGTAAAAGCTTTTTTGCAAGTTTCTTTCTTTTCGGTTTACTTTCTGCCATAGTTCCTGCAAATATAGCGTTCTAAATATAGCCCTCTTCTTAAAATTATAATAATTAACGGTGCGATTAAACTTTTCTTATTACCTTTGTTATAGTAAATTTAATTAAAAATGATGTCATTGAATATTTTTTTAGGAATGATCGGCCCTTGGCAGATCGTATTGGTCGTAGTAGTCCTTCTGTTGCTTTTCGGCGGCAGGAAGATTCCGGAACTGATGCGCGGGCTCGGAAGCGGGATAAAAGAATTTAAGGACGCCACCAAAGAAGACGAAACTGCTCCCGAAAGCAACAAGAAAGAATAAAGTAATTTTTTTCTTGTAAATATACAACGACCTTTATCCCGGCGAGGATAAGGGTTTTTTTTGTTTTTTACAGGCCCTGAAACCACAGGTTCTACGAATAACATAATGGTGTTAATCGTTCATAGACAGTTGAATACGCTTTCTTTCCAGGTCTACATCGATTACTTTTACCATCACGTGCTGATGTAATTTTACCACACTGTTCACATCGCTTACAAATTCATTGCTCAGTTTGGAAATATGTACCAGCCCGCTCTCCTTGATCCCGATATCCACAAAACATCCGAAATTGGTGATATTGTTCACAATCCCCGGAACGGTGATCCCGGGTTTCACATCTTCTATGGTTTTCAGGTCTTTGCTGAATTCGAATACGGCTGCCTTTTTTCTGGGGTCCAGGCCCGGTTTTTCCAATTCCCTGATAATATCATTCAGGGTGGGTAACCCCACGGTTTCCGTACAGTACTTTTCGGGGGTTATCCTTGCTATATTTTCCCTGTTTCCTATAAGTTCCCGGACTTCCAGTTGCAGGTCGTGCGCCATTTTTTCCACTATGGCGTAGCTTTCCGGGTGTATGGCGGAATTGTCCAGCGGATTTTTACCCTGCAATACCCGGAGAAAGGCCGCACTTTGTTCATAGGCCTTATTTCCGAGCCTGGGAACTTTAAGAAGTTCCTGCCTGGAGCGTATTTCCCCGTTTTCGCTCCGGTATTCCACGATCTTTTCCGCAAGGGATGGTCCAATACCCGATACATAACTCAACAGGCTGGGGCTTGCCGTATTTACATTAACGCCAATACTGTTCACACAACTCATTACCACAGTATCGAGTTCTGTTTTCAGTTTGCCCTGGTCCACATCGTGCTGGTATTGCCCCACTCCTATTGCCTTGGGATCAATCTTAACCAGTTCGGCCAGCGGATCGGCCAGCCTTCGCCCGATGGACACCGCTCCTCTTACGGTAACATCATACTGGGGAAATTCCTGTCTTGCAATACCCGAAGCGGAATATACGGATGCCCCGCTTTCATTCACCATAAAAACCTGTATTTCACGGTCAAAAGCTATTCGCTTTATCAGTGCTTCCGTTTCCCGGGATGCAGTACCGTTACCAACGGCAATAGCTTCTACCCGGTAGGCATTTACGAGCGATCTTATCTTTTTTATGGCCTGTTTCGCTTCCCTTTGCGGAGGATGCGGGTATATGTTTTCGTTGTGAAGGAGATCTCCTTTTTCGTCCAGACATACGATTTTACAACCGCTTTTATAGCCGGGATCTATGGCCAGGATGCGTTTTTCCCCCAGTGGCGGAGCCAGCAACAACTGCCGCAGGTTGGCAGAAAATACCTGAATGGCGGTATTATCCGACTTTTCCCGGGCTTCTTTCAGTACCTCATTGGACACAGCAGGATATAACAACCGTTCGTAGGCTTCTTTTACCGCTTTACGGATATAATCTGTTCCCGTGCCCGTTTCATTCCGTATCACAATGTTTTCTATGGCTTCCAGGGCGCTTTCCTTATCTGTTGTCAGCCTGATCCGGACCACTTCTTCCTTTTCCGCACGCAACATGGCCAGGAGCCTGTGCGACGGGCATTTATTCAACGGTTCGTTCCAATCGAAATACTGCCTGTATTTTTGGGCCTGTTCATCGTCTTCCCTGCCCTTTATCACAGATGCAGATATCCCGGCATTCCTTCGGAATATCCGCCGTAATGCATGCCTTACCCTACGGTTTTCGTTTATCCATTCGGCAATAATATCCACAGCTCCCTGTAGCGCCTCTTCGGTACTATCCACCTTATCTCCGAGGAACCTTTTCGCCGCATTTTCAACATCTGTTCCAGGTTGTTGTGCCATCAGGATCTTGGCCAGAGGTTCCAGCCCTTTTTCCCTGGCCACACCGGCCCTCGTATTGCGCTTCCTTTTGTAGGGCAGGTAAAGGTCTTCTATCTCGGTAAGTGTAGTGGCTTCCTCTATTTTTTGTTTTAATTCGGGGGTCAGCGCTTCCTGTTCTGCTATGGATTTAAGCACGGCGTCTTTTCGCTTGCACAGTTCCTCATAGGTGCTTTTCAGCTTTTGTATGGCCGCAATCTGCACCTCGTCAAGGTTTCCGGTCATTTCCTTCCGGTAACGGGCAATAAAGGGCACTGTATTGTCTTCCCCCAGTAATTTTAAGGTGTTGGTAATACTTCTTTCGGGCAGATCAATGCGGGTGGAAACGTAATTTAAAATATTCACTACGGGTTAGGATATGAGATTTCAGATTTTCAGACCTCGAATACAGGTCCTCAAAAATATTGTTATCTTTTACGGGAAGTTCCGGAGTATCATTTAAACATAAACACTTGTTTTCAGTAGTTATTTTCCGGTAAACCTGATGCTCTTCAGTATGGATTCCAGTTCAAACATATAATCGCGCTTGTCCTCGGAGGGGGCAAAGGTAAGGCCTTCCAGGACGAGCAAGCGGTCGTTTTCTTTATCCGTTATGATATAATTTATAAAGGGCCCGGCCATGGCAAAGTTTTTCATTTCCCACATGCCCTTGGTCTCCATAGTGGGTTTTCCGGCCAGTGTAATGTCAAAAATATAGGGCGCATATGCCTTCTGGGTAATCATATACATGCCTTTTTCCCGTCCGGGAACGTATTTCTTTCCTATGGAATCGTGCATTTTTATAAAGGCGTCCACACGAGTGGAATCGTCAGGAATGCTGTTCAAGGGAAGTTCATAGACAAATACGTTCATGGTTCCCTTGGAGATCATCCTTTCTATCCATATAAAATTGTCTTCCTGTTTTGCCGTTTTATACACGGAAGGCATGGTAAGGGCTATTCCGAATTTTTGTTGCAAATAGGTTTCCTTGTTTTCCGAGGTCAGAAACCTTTTCTGGTTTTCTTTCACATCATTGTCCTTGAATTCACGGATATATTTGTCCGAAGTTTTGGCAATGAGGGCTATCAGTTCCCCGTTATCCGGAGCTTTTACAACTCCGATTTTCTGCGGACGGGCAAAAGTATCGGTCTTGATACCCGAACCTGTAGTCGTATCCTTTTGTACAAGCAGAATGTTCCTGCTCTTGGTAGTAGAACCATTAAATACGGAAGGAGGGATCTGATGAAGGGTAAAAAGCGGCTCTACGGAAGGCAGACCATCTACGGGAGCGGCATAATAATTACGTATTTCATCTCCTACTTCGCCCTTCCACATCTCATTGTCTATAACCACCGCCAGGGAATTAATGGCTCCGACGGAATCCGGGAGATACCGTTTCTTGTCCTTTTCGGATTCCTTGCAGGAGGACAACACCAGCAATACTCCGGTTAAAAAAAGCGCAATTCCTTTGCGAATGCCTGAATTAATCCCGTTTCTCCGGTTTATTTTTCCATAATTGTCCCATGTTCTCTCTGTCCGTGACCGGACAGGTGCGTTTTGTACCATTTTGTTCAGATTTAGTGGTTTTGTTAGCAGTTACAAAGCTTTAGCTTCATTCCGGGCTTTAATTTATTCCCACTAATATCGTTCCAATCTTGAATATTTTTTACAGAAATTCCCCTGAATTTTCTTGAAATGGTCCAGAGGGAGTCTCCCTTTTTAACGATATACACTTTATTTTTAGAAGAATCTGAGTTTCCGGACGACGACTTGGCCACAGGTGTGAGTGTCCGTTTTCTCGGGTATATGGTAAGGCGCTGACCAATGCTTATCCTGTTGTTCCGGAGTCCGTTCCACTGTTTCAGGTCACTTACCCGTACGCCGTAACGATTGGCTATTCTCCCCAGGTAATCTCCGCGCCTCACCCGGTAGGTTATCTTGCTGTTCTTTTCAAAAAACTGCGGTAACGGCTTTTCCTTTTTTGCTTCTTCGGCTTCTATCAGGGCATAAATAGCATCTTCATTGGTCACAAATTTACCTATGGCCTTTTTGGGAAGGCGAAGAGCATGTACTTCGTTCTTGATATGGGGAACGATATCGAGTTTATAGGCAGGATTTAAAAACTGTATCTGGTCGACATCCACACCAACCAGTTCCGATACCTGATCAAAGCTGACTGATCGTTTTACATGAACCGTATCGGTTTCAAAATAGGCAACTTCAGGTCTCTGTACGTGGAGTCCGTGTGCATCGGCATATTCGAAGATGTACATCATAGCGAGAAAGGAGGGTACATACCCGGCTGTTTCTCTGGGCAGGAACGGCCTGAGGTTCCAGTAGTTCTGATATCCTCCGGAACGGCGAATGGCTTTGGATACATTTCCCGGTCCGGAATTGTAAGCCGCCAGTGCCAAATCCCAGTCACCGAATATTCCATATAACCTGGCCAGGTATTTACAGGCTGCTTTTGTAGACTTAACGGGATCGCTACGCTCATCTATGTACGAACTTACCTCAAGGCCGTACATCTTCCCGGTATTGTACATAAATTGCCAGATCCCGGTGGCTCCTACCCAGGATTTTGCTCTCGGGTTCAGGGCAGATTCTATAATGGCCAGGTATTTTATCTCCAGAGGGATGTCGTTATTGTCCAGCTCCCTTTCGAACAGGGGAAAGTAATATTCGCTTTTCAGTATGGTCCTTTCGAGGAATTTTCTCTTGTTTTTCAGTAAGTTCTTGATAACACTTTCCAGTTCCGGATTGTATTCGACATTAAAAGGTGTTTTTTCATTCAGTGCCGCCAGCCGGGCTTTCAGGGTGTCCGTAGGTAATTCTTTATATTTGATTTTCTCGTATTCAAGTCCTGTTACCGTTTGGGTAATGGTGTCGTATAAATTGTTGTCGTACAATTCCTTCAGCCATAAACTATCTATTCTGGCTGCCAGAGAATGGTCTTTGAGACGATATACGCCATCCACTTTTTGTATGGTCACCTCCGGCAGTAAAGAATCCTTGTTTTCGGGAGCTCTTCTTGTTCTTTCCCGGGACACTTCTTCCTGGTTTTCATTAATTTCTGCAAGTTCCTGTGCGTAGCCTGTAACGATCATCAGACCAAGGAATAGGGTAGCAAAATAGCTTTTCATTGGGTTTAGACTCTTTTTTGGATTAACGGAAATCCCGTAAAAATCGTGTTTTTTATTTAGAAAATAAACACAAAATCGTGTTAAAATAAGAATCCCTGCCTTTAATTCCTAAAGACAGGGATTTATTCTTTATGTTTTTTAAGCAAAAACCTACATTATTCCCGAATTGCAGCAATTCCCGGAAGGGTTCTTCCTTCCAGACTTTCCAGCATTGCCCCTCCTCCGGTAGATACGTAACTTACCTTGTTTTCAAAACCAAACTGTTTTACGGCAGCTACCGAATCTCCGCCGCCTACCAGGGAAAACGCTCCGTTTTTGGTAGCCTCTTCAATAGCATCTCCTATCGCTTTTGTCCCTTTCTGAAAATTTTTCATTTCAAAAACCCCTACGGGGCCGTTCCACAAGATGGTTTTCGACTGCAGGATAACTTCCCTGAAGTTGCTCAGGGTTTTCGGCCCGGCATCCAGTCCCTGCCATCCGTCAGGTATTTCGTCTACGGCCACTTCCTTTGTATTGGCATCGTTGTCAAAAGCATCGGCAGCGATAACATCTACGGGAAGATGTACTTTTACACCTTTTTCTTCAGCGCTTTTCAGGATCTCAAGGGCGAGTTCCTGTTTGTCGTCTTCACAAATGGAATCGCCAATTTTACCACCGTTAGCCTTCACAAACGTATAGGTCATTCCACCGCCGATAATGAGGTGATCTATTTTGTCGAGAATGTTTTCAATGATCGTGATCTTCGAGGAAACCTTGGCCCCGCCGAGTATGGCTGTTACCGGTTTTTCCCCGGTATTCATCACCTTGTTGATACTTTCGATCTCCTTGGCGAGCAGATAACCAAAGCATTTGTTTTCTGCAAAATACTTTGCCACTATGGTGGTAGATGCATGTGCCCTGTGTGCGGTACCGAAGGCATCGTTTACATAAACATCCCCGAGTTTTGATAATTGCCCGGCAAAATCTTCATCGCCCTTTTCCTCTTCCGCATGAAAACGAAGGTTTTCCAGGAGCAGGATTTCACCGTTCTTCAGATTGGCCACGGCTTCTTCCGCCTTTTTCCCGACACAATCTTCTACAAAATTTACTTTGACACTGAGTATCTCAGATACGGCATTTACGATATGCTTTAAAGAAAGTGCTTCCTGGGGTACTCCTTTCGGCCGGCCCAAATGGCTCATCAGCACGGCACTCCCCCCGTCTTCCAGGACTTTTATTACCGTGGGCTTTGCAGCTTCTATACGCGTAGTATCCGTTACATTGAATTCGCTGTCCAGAGGTACGTTAAAATCCACACGGATCAATGCTTTTTTTCCTTTAAAGTCAAAATCATCTATTGTCTTCATAAAAGTAATGTGTTTACGTGTTTTGAAGGGTATATTTTCCGTATATATAACAGAAAAGTATTGAGCACAAATGTAAATAAATATTGATTTGTAAAAATAGCCCTTTTATTAGAATATTGTTAAATTGACGAAATAGTTTTGGAGTTGATTGGTTCGGGAGTTTCGGAGTTTTTTCGATTTATTGTTTACCTCAGGCCTTCCTGAGCTTCCCCACCAATAAACTCATCAACTAAATAACTCCAAAAACCAAAAAGACTTTATATTTGCCGTATGCTATTCAAAGATATTCTGGGACAGGAACACATTAAGCGGCACCTTACGGTAAGTGCCGATCAGGAAAGGATACCGCATGCCCAGCTTTTTGTGGGAAACGAAGGAAGCGGGGTACTGCCTATGGCCATTGCTTATGCGCAGTACGTGCTGTGCAGAAATTCAGGAGGAGAAAACAACACAGGTATTGAAACCTGTAACCTGAAATTCGGGAACCTGGCACATCCCGACCTGCATTTTGCTTTTCCCGTCGCGGCCAACAGCAAGATAAAATCACGTCCCGTAAGCAGCAATTTCCTGGAAGAATGGCGACAGTTTATCAACGAAAGACCGTACGGAACCCTTTTTGAGTGGTACCAGTCGCTGGGCATAGAAAACAAGCAGGGGCAAATCGGTGTGGATGAAGCCCAGGAAATCGTAAAATCACTGTCCCTTAAATCCTATGAAGGCAATTACAAGGTGATGATCATCTGGATGGCCGAAAAACTGAACATTTCGGCCGCCAACAAATTACTGAAACTCATCGAGGAACCGCCGAACAAAACCTTGTTCATCCTGATCGCACGGAACGAAGAGCAGATTATGCAGACCATTCTCTCGCGCTGCCAGATATTGCACTTCCCTCCTCTGGCGGAAACGGCGATCAGGGAAAAACTCGTTTCCCGGGGAATTGAGGAAAACGAAGCCTTAAAAATTGCCCACCAGGCCAACGGGGACTACAACAGGGCCATGGTGCTCGCAGATACGGACAACAGTGACCTGACTTTTGAAAAATGGTTTGTGCAATGGGTACGCTCTGCCTTCAAGGCAAAAGGGAACAAAGCCGCAATACACGATCTCATTGCCTGGGGCGAACAGATCGCCACCACCGGAAGGGAAACGCAGAAACTCTTCCTGAACTATTGCCTGGACGTTTTCCGGCAGGCCCTTTTAATAAACTACAGCGCACAGCCATTGGTTTATATGGAATTCAAAGCGGATAATTTCCGACTGGATAAATTTGCCCCTTTTGTAAGCGGCAATAACATTACGGAAATTTCCCGGGAACTGCAGGACGCCATTTATCATATAGAACGGAACGGCAATGCAAAAATAGTACTGACGGACCTTTCCATTAAACTGACCCGCTTACTGCACAAGGCCTGACCTTCCGAAGGAGATTCCGGAGAAAACAGGCCACTCTTCCTTGACCGGATAAACTTAAAAAACACCCGTCAGGCCGTAAAATACAATCTTTGTCTGTAACTTTATACAACCAAAAAACAGTTTATTATGGAAACCCTGCAACACAATGCTGCCGAAGTTCTCATCCTTCTGCTTCTCGTAATTACCTTTTTACAGAGTGGTATCGACAAAATAACAGACTGGAAAGGCAATATTTCCTGGCTCCGGGGCCATTTTTCCGAAACTTTTTTAAAGGATATGGTGCCCCTGTCCGTCGCAATCGTATTGATCCTTGAAATAATATCGGGCGTGCTTTGTCTCCTGGGCATTGTACAACTCCTGACACAGAACAATACGCCAATGGGATTTTACGGAGCTATTGTCTCCTGCCTGACCCTCTTGATCCTGCTTTTCGGGCAGCGTATTGCCAAGGATTACGAAGGAGCCAAGACCATTGTGGTCTATTTTATTCCGGCTGTGGCAGGGGTGTATCTCCTGCAATAAAACCTTTTGACAGACCTATTGTTTTTCAGTAGCCTCTTCCTTTTTGAGATAGGTGTCGAGGAACTTTAATATCTGTCCGTATCCCTTGATCTCGTTCTCTTTCTTGACAAAACCGTGCCCTTCGTCGGGAAACACGATATACTCTACGGGAATATTGTTCTTTTCCATGGCCTCCACGATCTCATCGGATTCTACCTGTAATACCCTGGGGTCGTTGGCCCCTTGCAATACCATCACCGGATTTTTTATCCGGTCGGCATGAAAAAGCGGTGAAATCTCGCGGAGCCGAATGGAATCTGCCGTATTAGGGTCTCCCAGTTCTTCATAAAGGGCCTCGCGGAACGATTCCCAGTACGGCGGGATTGATTTGAGGGTACGCAACCAATTGGTAACGCCAAAAATGTTTACACCTGCTTCAAATTCATCCGGTTCAAAGGTCATGGCGGCCATGGTCATGTATCCGCCGTAGCTTCCTCCTATGATCCCTGTTTTTTCAGGGTCTATGTATTCCTGTTCCTGTAACCATTTCTTGCCCCAGATACAGTCTTTGAGGTCCTTGTCACCATGATTCCTGTCGTCCATTTTATGGAAGGACTTTCCGTAGCCGCTGCTTCCCCTGTTGTTTACCGCCAGTATGGCATAGCCGTTGTTTACGAGATACTGTAAAAGCGAAGAATATCCTGTGCGCGATTGTCCCCCGGGGCCTCCGTGAACCCAGACCAGGGCCGGTACCTTGTTTTCGGCTGTTGCGGTCAGGGGTTTATAGTAGATGGCCGGGATTTCAAGCCCGTCAAAAGACTTAAAACGCACCACCTTTGCCGATACCAGGTCTTCCCTGTCTATTTCCGGGTTGAGGGTTTCTGTAAGCTTTTTGAGCTTCCCGGTATCGAAATGGTATACGTAGAGGTTATTAGGAGATCTGGAAGTGCCTACGGTAAGCCGCATTTTTGCTTCACTTTCGGAAATACTTACGGCGACAATATTACCGTCAGGAATTTCCGGAAAATCTACTTTTTCTCCCGATGTATTGTCGAGCACCACCAAGGTATTCTTTCCATCTTCGTTAATCGCTATGACCCTGTATTTCTCATTTTCGCTTACATAGCTGTACATAACATCCCAATCGGTCTGAAAAAGCACGGTATTTTTACCGCTTTCCACTTCGTGCCGAACGAGATATGTGAATTCTGCATCCACATCGGTGGTGTAAAAGAAGTATTTCCCATCCTTGCTGAAACCGGAGGCGGAATAGATCCCGGGCTTGTCCGTATCGGAGATCTCCGTCGTTTGTCCGGTCGTCCGGTCGTACAGAAAAAGCCGGTTTTCACTGGTTGTCACGGATTTTTGCAGGGCCAGTATATTTTCATCTGCGGAGCTACCGGAAATACTGAAGCCTTCCGTATTTTCATAGAGCATTTCCACTGTTTTGTCGGCCATATTCATTTTATACATGTCAAAATACCTGGGATCCCTTTTATTGGAGAGGTAATACATGGATTTTTTGTCCTCACTCCACCCTGCAAAGCTGGATTTGGCTTCTTCTCCCGGGGTCAGGTCTTTCGTGGTCCCGTCCTCTTCCAACAGGTATATATGGTTTATTTCATTACCTCCTTTGTCTGCCGAATAGAGTATTTGCCCGGTTCCGGGAACGTAATCTATAGCAAAAAAGGACTCTTTTTCCGAATGGGTCACCTGCTTTTTTGTGCCGTCCTCAATATTTATTTCGTAAAGATTAAATATTCCGGATTCGTCACTGCTCACCAACAGTCTGGACTCATCGGAAGAAAAAGATCCCCCGCTAATACGGCTGTTGCCGTAAAACTGTTCTATGGTATATTGCTCAATCTCCCTTGCTTCCTGTTTTTTTTCGGTATTACAGGACAACACGAGGAAAACGGTCAGTAAAAGAACGTTGGTTTTCATAAGATGCATTTTTAATTGGTTGTTGTAACTATCTGACTGTTAATCTTCTTAAAAGTTACATTTTTTTCAGGAAATATCCCATTCCGGTTTGAGTTTATCCTGAGTTTACCAAAAGGATGAGGGCTCCGTTGCGCCGTAGCATTCGCCCTCATGATAAGAATCACTTACGTATATCAAATAAAAAACCCGGTGCATTACACCGGGCCGGATATTATAAAGATATTTTTTCGACGGGAAGAAAACACAATTCCTTCCTTTTTCCCTAACAAAAGGACTTATTTTTCTTCTTTATATTTTTCATTAAGGATCTTCAGGACCTCTTCGGTGATGTCCTTGCCTTCTTCACCATATAAAACGCTCCCCGCTTCATTGGCCCCCAGAATATAGGTATACCCGTTATTTTTACCATATTCCTTTACGAAATCGCGTACTTTTTCTATCAGTGAATCTATTTGTTCCTGACTTTCCTGCTGCAATTGCATTTCCTCCTGCTGTACCTGTTGCTGAATTTGCTGCCGCTTTTGCATTAAGGTGTTATACTTTTCCTGTGCCTTGCTTTGGGACATCTTGGATGCTTCATTCTGAAAAACCTGTGCCTCGGCCTGTAATGCCTTGGACAAACTATCGGTTTTTTTCTCGAAAGTATCCAGTTTTCCCTTGAATTTGGCTTCTACGTCCTTCTTTTCCTGATAATCGTTGATAAGCTTGGTATTATCCACGAAAGCAATTTTATTCTGCTGACAGGAAAGCAATCCCAGTAGAGCCACTCCGGCTATGATAATTTTCTTCATAGGTGTACAAATTTGTTTATACGCAAAAATAGAAAAGTTTTCAAAGTAGCCTATCGGAGTGTTGTTTAATTTTATTTTTTCATTTTTCAGAAGACCGGACAATTTAAGGCCCCTCATAATCAATTTTTATTCGTCTTATAAACACAATAAGATATGGCTATTATATTTAAGCTGAATAAATGCGATTTAAGACAGTTTTTCTGTTTTGCCGGGGATGGCTCCTATACAGCCGTGAAACTTCGAAAAAACGTCTTATTTCAATTATTTTGATGTTTAATCACATAAATCAGGGAAGAGTACTCCTTAGAGCGCGCAGCTTTACGATTGGAAAGCCACCCTGTACAAAAAGCCCGAAAAATATTCATTTTCCCGTTTTTGTATTTTTCGGAAAGCAGGCTTACATAATACGCATCAAATTTCATGGGGATGATCTGTTCCACCTCCATTCCTTTTTCCGAAAAAAGCGATCTTACCGCATCCGAAGAAAAATGCCAGAGATGCCTGGGGACATCATAGGCTGCCCAATATTCCTTATAATATTCTGCATCGTAGGAACGAAAATTGGGAACAGCAATAAAAAGTGTGCCATTTTTCCGGAGCAGTTTTTTTAACTCTTCCAGTTGACGTTCCAGATCGGGCACATGCTCGAGTACATGCCACATGGTGATAATGTCATATGCAGACCGTTTATCTTCCACAAAAGAGGCGTCCGGTTTTTCGAAAAGTAAAATTCCTTTTTCCCCTGCCCTTTTCCGTGCCGATGTATTGGGTTCAGTTCCGTTAACATTCCACCCGTCTTTTTTTGCCACAGCCAGAAAATCGCCGGTACCTGCACCAATATCCAAAAGGGCTCCCTTTCCCGGATCTGCGGCATTGATGTATTTCAATTTTTGCCTCAGGGCATAACTTTTTACCAGGTGATAGATTTTCTCAAACCAGCTCCGCCGGGCATCAGTATGGGAAATATAATCTTCACTTTTATAATATTCAGGAAGTTCATCTGCTTTCGGCGCCGGATGTGTATAAAGCATCTGGTGTTTTTCATCCCTGATCAGGGAAAATGTTTTACCGCTTACCGTATGGTCTTTACATCTCAGGTAAACGGGGTTTTCGGTAGTGTTCATTAAAGGGAACTTAAATATTCGGTTTTCAGTTCTTTCAGGTAATTGACAATTACATTGTGGTGTAACGAATTTAAAGATAAACAATCGTCTTCATATGCTGAAGACACCCGCATTGCAATGTAATGATATGTTTCATCGTAATCATCATCCTTATCATATTCATTATTGTCTGTTATTTCGGTAAAGTCCAGATATGAATTGTTGATTTGCGGCGCAAAAACAAAAACATCAAAATCCGTGTCGTTCAAATTCACAGAAAACCTGCTTCCTCTTCCATGTGGCTCCAGCTTATATTTTTTGGAAAGAAAGTTAAAAAAATGCAATCCCTTTTCCCGGTTCTCAAATACGAAGAGATTCTTTTCGGTCTTTAAACTTTTATCGATATCCACTCCCCTGTCAATTCGATACTCACTTATTTGCGGTGCCAGTTTTATGGGAATACATCCGTGTATTAAAACAAAGGAAGAAAGCAAACAAAGGAGTTGACAAAGGTGTTTCACGTGGAACGCTGCTTTTTATTATATGTTTTAAAACCGAAAAAACAGCATTTACCTTCCCATATACACCAGCATTACACTGATATCACTCGGTGATACTCCGCTTATCCGCGATGCTTGAGAAAGTGTTGCCGGGCGAATGTCTTTCAATTTTTCACGCGCCTCGAAAGAGAGTGATTTTAATTTGTCGTAATCAAAATTCCCGGGTATGGCAATATCTTCCAAACGGTTCAGTTTATCGGCATTGTTCTTTTCCTTTTCGATGTACCCGGCATATTTTACCTGTATCTCGGCCTGATCCATCACTTCCTTATTGAGGTTATTTTCTTCGACATACGCTTTTACCTCTCCTACCCGAAGCATATCGTTCATAGTAATTTTTGGTCTGGAAAACACCTTGTATATTTTATCGGACTGTTTCATCGGCGAAGATTTCCTCTCCTCCAGGACGGGATTCATTTCCGAAGGATCGACACTTGTTTCTTTAAAGAAGTGAATAAACGCATCTGCATCGTGCCTCTTTTTTTCCATTTGCCGCAATCGCTTTTCAGAAGCCAACCCGATAGCATGTGATCTCGGCGTCAACCTGAAATCGGCATTATCCTGCCGCAAAAGTGTCCTGTATTCGGCTCTTGAAGTAAACATTCGATAGGGTTCTTCGGTCCCCTTGGTTATCAGGTCATCGATAAGAACCCCTATATAAGCCTCATTTCGCTTAAGAATAAAAGGTTCTTTTTCATATACTTTAAGATGTGCATTTACACCTGCCATAAGTCCTTGCGAAGCCGCTTCTTCATAACCCGTTGTCCCGTTGATCTGACCGGCAAAAAACAGGTTTTCCACCAGTTTCGTTTCGAGCGTATGCCTGAGTTGCGTAGGCGGAAAATAATCGTATTCTATGGCATAACCGGGACGAAAGAATTTTACATTCTCAAAACCGGTCACCGAACGCAGTGCTTTAAACTGTACATCTTCCGGAAGCGAGGTTGAAAAACCATTCACATAGACTTCCACGGTCTTCCATCCTTCCGGCTCTACAAATATCTGGTGCCTGTCCTTATCGGCAAAACGGTTTATTTTATCTTCTATCGAAGGGCAATACCTCGGCCCGATACTCCTGATCCTTCCGTTAAACATCGGTGAGCGTTCAAAACCTTCCCGGAGCAGGTCATGCACTTCCGGGCTCGTATAGGTCATATGACAGGAGCGCTGTTTTGATAACGGTTCTGTCTCATCCGAATAAGAGAATTTTTCCGGGATTTCATCTCCGGGCTGTTCCTGCATTCTGCTATAATCCAACGAACGTCCATCCACCCTGGGCGGGGTTCCGGTCTTCATCCTCCCGGCATCGAATCCCAGCCTGATCAGGTCCTCGGTAATTCCGGTAGAAGCTCTTTCTCCTGCCCTTCCTCCTCCGAGCTGTTTTTCCCCGATATGGATAAGTCCGTTCAGAAATGTCCCGTTTGTCAATACCACGGCTTTTGCACGAACTTCAATTCCAAGCGATGTTTTTACACCCGCAATTCTCCCGTTCTCTACGATCAATCCCGATACCATTTCCTGATAAAAATCGAGGTTCGGGGTTTGCTCCAGCATCAACCGCCATTCCTCGGCAAAGCGCATACGGTCGGATTGTGCTCTCGGGCTCCACATCGCAGGCCCCTTTGATTTATTGAGCATTTTAAACTGTATAGCCGTCTTGTCGGTAACTATACCGCTATATCCTCCCATCGCATCAATCTCCCGTAATATCTGTCCTTTTGCAATCCCGCCCATTGCAGGATTACAGGACATCTGTGCGATGTTCTGCAAATTCATCGTTATAAGCAGGGTTCTTGACCCCATATTGGCCGCTGCGGCCGCTGCTTCCGAACCGGCATGGCCCGCTCCCACTACAATAACATCATACATTCTGTCAAACATGCCTGTATTTTTAAAATTTTCTGCTTTATAAAATATATCCTTTCAGTCAGAGGTCACACGACCGTGTGACACTAACAAGAAAACGTGTTCCACGTGGAACAACTTAACAAAGTACGCTATCGTTCCACGTGGAACATTTTTATTTTCTCCTCTTCCTTTGCTCTCATTTCGGCGCGTTCTCCGGCAGATTTATCCTTGTAACCACAGTAATGCAAAACGCCGTGAATCATTACCCGTTTCAATTCCTCCTCAAACGACACACCAAAATCCTGCGCATTATCCTCTACTCTCTCTACAGAAATATATACATCCCCATGTATCCTGTTACCTTCCGTGTAATCAAAGCTTATAATATCGGTAAGCGTATCGTGATCCAGGTATTTCATGTTCAGACCATGCAAATAGTCATCATCACAAAAAATATAACTTATCTCTCCCGGTTCTTTACTTTCGGAAATAATGACCCTTTCTATCCATTCTGCATACCGCTTTTCGTCCAACAGGTCAAGTGCCGATTCATAATGAAAACTAATCATTCTTTTTAAAATATTCTTTTACCTTCTTCCTGTAAATTTGCCGCAAAGGTAATACTTGTCTGTTTAATATCTCCATGCCCTGTAAATATTCCTCAAGCTCCGCATCAATCTCACCTTTTTTACCGTCGAACCTTTGTTCATTCGTATGGCTTTCTCTTCTTTTTTCTTCACCCTGTTCCATCGCAGCATCCTTCAGTTTTAACAGTTCATGTTTCAGGTTCAACATTTTTTTAAGCGTGTTTTCATTTAAACCCGTTCTCAATAATTCATCTTCTACCTTCTCCATCTCTTTCAATAGCCTATTTTTCTTTCCCTGATCGCCATTGCCCATTTTATCGGACAACTCTTTTTCCAACGCCTGTTTGAGCATTTGTTGCTGTTTATAGATCTCAAACAAGGCTTCAGATTGTTTTTCACCTTCTCCCTCTTCTCCTTCCCCCTGCTTTTTCTCACCTTCCTCTCCTTTTTCCTCCGACCCCTTCAGTGCATCCTTCATTTGTTGATTCAACTCCTCCTGGCTCTGAATAATATCCGGCAGCTGCATTTCATTTTCCCCTTCGCCTTGTCCCATTCCCATGCTCTGCTGTAAATTGTCCAGTATATTTCCGAGCAATGCAGCCAGGTTATTGGCAGCTGTAAATGCATATTGCTGACTGGAAGCCCCCCTGTAAATTTCATTTTCGGATAATCTTTCGATAGCCTTGTCCACGTGAAAATGAACATCCGTAACTTCCTTATTGACCTTTTCCGAAAGTTCAGGTCTGCGCATGGACAATGCAAAAAGACTGTCGTCTATATGCTGAAAAACTTCTTTTAACTGGTGTTGTTTCCTGATCGTATTCGAAAATGACGGATGATCTTCCCGCATCGCTTCTATCGTTTTCATGAGCCCTTCCTGTTCAAAGGAGAACGCTACCAGGTTTTTTAATATCTGTCGTAAAACGGCAGCATCTTCCATATCTCCCGAAGCCGAGCCCGATTGCATTGCCGCTTTCATTTGCGCTCCCATCTGCTTCATTTTCTGCCCCGCGTTCCGTTGCTGTTGCTTTGCTTTCTCAGTGTTGTTCTGCTCCAGGTTTTCCAGGGATTTTTTCTGCTCTTCAGAAACCGACTGTTCTTCTTTTTCATCCCTTCCCAGATCCATCGGCTTTTTTAAATCCCGGTTCTCCTTTTCCAGATCTTCCGCTTCCTCCCTGAATTTTTCAAATTCTTTATTCAGGTCTTCCTGCTTTTCAGCAGTGTTCTCTTTCTCTTCCTTATTCGATAACGCTTCCTGATCTTTCCCCAATCGTTCCAGTTCGCGACGCAATCGCTCTGCATTTTGAGTTACGTAATAGCGCTTGGTGAGTTCCAGTACCTGTTCCAGGTTCCGTTTGTTATTCTGGTGCGATTTGGATAATTTTTCCAGTCGTCTGGCCATATCCTCCCTATCGATTTTATCGGCCACTTTTTTCAATTCTTCAAGGAGTTTTTCATTTTTCTTTATTTCCTCCTTTTGCCGCTCCAACCGTTCTTCCAGCAACTTTTTCCGTGCGTCATCCTCTTCTTCCCCGGGTGCTTCTTTTAAATGTTCATTCAGTTCTTCTGTAAAGCGTTGCATGGTTTTCTCCTGCTGGATCTGCCTGTTGATAAAATCTGAAATCCGCTCCCGGTCATTAAACGATTTCTCTTCTTTCTCCATGTTCAGCGTATTAATGTCTTTCAATTCCTTCCGCTGTTCTTCCATTTCCCCTAATGACCTCTCCAGCGACCGGATGGCTCCGCGCTGTTGTTCCAGTTGTTCCCGTTCAATTTCTTCCCTGGTCCGCACACGATATGTAAACAAGCCCGACTTGCTTGCCTTTCCTCCACGAAGGGCATCGTTGTCCTTCACTTCAAAGTACAGTACATAATTGGTCCCTTCCTCCAGCGTTAAATCCCCGGGAAACACATCGATAAACCGCGCTACATTCCCGGAGGTATTGATATTGATTTTCTTTCCTTTTCTTTGTTCTTCCTTATCCTCCGGGTAATAGACCATTCTCAGATTACTGAATCCATAATCATCCGAAACCTGGCCTACAAAATCCGTACGCTCCACAGAAAGCGAATCACTGACTTCCTTAACTTCTATTTCGGGATATTCATCTTTTACAACCACTATACCAAAACCCAGAGATTCGTAATCCGGCAAATCGGCATTTCCGGTCGTAATTTCATATTCGGTATCCCGGAACACGGGAACGGACCATTGAAATTCGGCATTGTTCCCATTTCTCGAAACCTCATCAAAAACAGCCGTTGAATCGGCGGAAATCCAATTCACTTTTCCGGCATTTTTTGTCCGGAGCTTCCATGTTATCCTCGTACCTTCCGGCACGGTAGCATTCCCCGTCCCCGTAAGCGTATCGCTACTCATTTTCAAATAAGCCGGATAATCCAGGTACATTTCAAAAGCCGTCATGGCCGGTGCATTCAAAATTTCCAAGCGATACGGGCGCGAACGTACGTCATTCGCCATGAGGTAAAAATCAACACTCCCGTCGGGCCGCTTAAAAACATAGCTGAAATTGCCCGGGCCTTCGTTCTGCATAAAATAGGTTTCTTCATCATACTGGATGGTCACATCCTCCGGTATTACTTCTCCCGTTGTCCTGACCTCTATTTTAAAAGGTTTTCCCTCAATTCCGCTCAACGTATTATTCACTACGAAAAACTGAAACGGCGCCGGCGGTTCATATGCCGAACGATAATGTACCACACGTTCATAACTATCTGAAAACCAATTAATATTACCACTAACCCATACTAAAAAAATAATAATTACCGGGATCAGGGCATATTTTGCATAGCGCATGTTCTTTTTAATATCTACGGCAATATGGAAGGGAAACGGCCGTAATTCCTCCGACTTTTGTTCTATACTTGCAACCAAAAGTTCGTTCTTTTCATTTCCCCCGTTCAAACCATCGCCCGAAAGTTGCAATACGTTCAACAGTTTATCCCCTATTTCCGGGAAATGGTTACCAATGATCCCGGAGGCCTCCGTGTAATCAATTCCCTTTTGAATACGCAGTAACCTAAACACCGGAACGGCGATAAAACGGTATAAAAGGAAAATAGCTCCCCCGAGAAACAACCAGAACAATACCGCCCTTCCCGTACTGTTAAGCCACAGGAAATGTTCCAAGAGCAACATGACTATGAGATAAAGCAATCCGATGGCCGTGAACAGTAAAACCCCTTTTATAAGTTCATTTACATAGTATTTTCTTATAAAAATTTCAAGTTTTTGTTTTACGATATCAAAACCCTGTATTTTTCTTCTTCCTGTATCCGGTAGCATTATTCTTCCGTTTTAAACTTCCATTCGTTATAACCTATAAAGTTACAATTTTTTCTAATTCACAAACAGCGATTTGCGGCTTGTGGAGAAACCCTTAAATTTGCTTCACAAAAAGGAGAGCATGACAAAAAAAGTTCGCGTACGTTTTGCGCCCAGTCCTACCGGGCCTTTACACATAGGAGGTGTTCGCACCGCATTATTCAATTATCTGTTTGCCAAAAAAAACGGGGGTGATTTTATCCTGAGGATCGAAGACACCGACCAGAACCGCTATGTGGAAGGGGCCGAAGATTACATCGCAGCGTCCCTGAACTGGTGTGGCATCCCATTCGACGAAGGTATTGGCAAAGACAAGGGTTTTGGTCCTTACCGGCAGAGCGAACGCAAACACCTTTATAAAAATTACGCCGATCAGCTCATTGAAAACGGCATGGCTTACTACGCCTTTGATACGGCTGAAGAACTTGATGCTCACAGAAAAGAACACGAAAAGAACGGAAAAACCTTTATTTACAACTGGCACAACCGTCAGAAATTAAAAAATTCACTTTCCCTCCCTCCCGAAGATGTACAGACCAGACTCCGGGCCGGGGAAGATTATGTCATACGCTTCAAATCGCCCCAGGATGAAAGCCTGAAGCTGAAAGACATCGTACGCGGCGAAATTACGGTAGACACCAATATCCTCGACGACAAAGTGCTCTTTAAAAGTGATGGTATGCCCACCTATCACCTGGCCAACATCGTAGACGATCACCTGATGGAAATCACCCATGTGATCCGCGGCGAAGAATGGCTGCCTTCGCTGGCACTTCATGTACTCCTTTACCGGGCTTTCGGTTGGGACAGTCCGCAATTTGCCCATTTGCCCCTTATCCTCAAGCCTACAGGAAAGGGAAAACTGAGCAAAAGGGATGGTGACAAGCTGGGGTTCCCCGTATTTCCGCTGGAATGGAAAGACCCGGCATCAGGCGATGTTTCACGTGGATACCGCGAAGAAGGATATTTTCCCGAGGCTGTTGTAAACTTTCTTGCTCTCCTCGGATGGAACCCGGGCACCGACCAGGAAATATTCAGCAAGGAAGAACTCATCAGGGCTTTTGACCTGGAAAGGGTCCATAAATCCGGTGCGCGATTTGACCCGGAAAAGATAAAATGGTTCAACCATCACTATCTCCAGGAAAAGGACGATAACATCCTGAGTGCGGCCTTCGGAGAACTGTTGCAACAAAAGGGAATAGACACTGCCCTTCCCCTGCCAAAAATAGTTTCGCTGGTCAAAGAAAGAGCCACCTTTATCGCCGACCTGTGGGAACAAACGTCATTCTTTTTCGAAGCTCCGTCGTCCTACAATGAAAAAGCGGTTAAAAAACAATGGAAGGAAAAGACCGCTGATATTATAAAACAACTTATACCTGTACTGGAAAATGTTACCGATTTTTCTTCTGCAACTACAGAAGAAACGGTCAAGACCTGGATAGGTGAAAACGGGTTCGGGTTCGGACAGGTAATGCCTCCTTTACGGCTTGCCCTGGTAGGCGAAATGAAAGGGCCCCATATTTTTGATATTACCGAGATACTGGGCAAGGAAGAATCCATAGCCCGTATCAGAAAAGCCATTGATACCCTCGGATAATTCCCGGGTATTCCATTAACATATTTCTACCTTCATAAACCTCACAGATAAAAGAACCTGTGAGGTTTTTTTGCGTATATTCACCAAACAATTAATCTTTTAAAACAAATCCCATGAGTTACATTCTTTACCCGGTGATATTCTTCGGACTAATCATCCTGATTTCGGCCTTTTTTGTGGTAAAACAACAAACAGCGGCCATTGTAGAACGTTTCGGGCGTTTTGAGAGTATCCGGCACTCGGGCTTACAATTAAAAATTCCGATTGTCGATCGCATTGCAGGAAAACTTAGCCTTAAGATACAGCAACTGGATGTTATTGTAGAAACCAAAACGCGGGACGATGTTTTTGTAAAACTGAAAGTTTCCGTCCAATATGTCGTTATCCGTGAAAAAGTTTACGAAGCCTTTTACAAACTCGAATATCCGCACGACCAGATCACCAGTTATGTGTTTGATGTGGTCCGTGCCGAAGTTCCCAAAATGAAACTCGACGATGTCTTTGTCAGAAAGAACGATATCGCCGATGCCGTAAAAGGAGAACTGCAGGAAGCCATGCTCGATTATGGTTACGACATTATTAAGACCCTGGTTACCGATATTGATCCGGACTCTCAGGTAAAAGCAGCCATGAACCGCATCAACGCCGCAGAACGTCAAAAAATAGCCGCCCAGTTCGACGGCGATGCCGAACGTATACGGATTGTTGAAAAAGCCAAGGCCGAAGCCGAAAGTAAACGCCTGCAGGGACAGGGTATTGCCGATCAGCGCAGGGAAATCGCCAGAGGACTGGAAGAGTCTGTCGAAGTACTGAACAAGGTAGGTATAAATTCCCAGGAAGCTTCCGCACTTATTGTTGTTACACAACACTACGATACCCTGCAATCCATCGGTGAAGAAACCAACAGCAATCTTATCCTCCTGCCCAATTCGCCGCAAGCGGGAACAGATATGCTGAACAATATGGTAGCGGCATTTACCACCAGCAATCAACTTGGTGAATCCATGAAAAAGCAAGCCAAAGCCAAAGGAAAGGACAAAGGAAAAGACAAAACCGAAGATGCACAGTGATTACGGTCAAAAAATAAAAATAAAGGCGTTTAACGGTGTTTTGAACAGAAAAGAAAGTCTGTCTCACACTAAAAATAATCCTTGCTTAAATCTCATTTCAGAAGGTCGTTTTTAATTGTAAAAAATGATATTTAATCAGTTTACCATAATTATTTTAAATAATAGTAAAACCATATGCGTTTAATAAAAAGTATAGATTTATTAAATATTCTCTATCATGCAAAATTCCTTTTTTGTTTCGACAGATAAATCAAAACTCGATATCGACCTCATTGAAGATTTTCTGAAAAACAAATCGTACTGGGCAAAGGGCCGGAACCGGAATATTATAGAAAAATCAATTGCCAATTCCCTTTGTTTCGGTATCTATACCCGGGAAGAAAAGCAGGTGGGTTTTGCCCGTATTGTCACAGATTATGCCGTATTTGCCTGGGTTATGGATGTATTTATCACAGATGATTACAGAAAAAACGGCCTGGGTAAATTGCTCATGGAACACATTGTGCAACACCCCGAACTCCGGGAAGTGGAAAAATGGGGATTAAAAACACTGGATGCACACACATTATACAAAAAGTTCGGATTTCATAATACTACGCAATCCGAACTTATCATGGAAAAGATTGTTTTAACTTAGGCAGAAAAGTTTTATTTCTTGTCCTGTAATTTTGCCCAGGTATCCCTTAAACCCACGGTTTTGTTAAATACCGGCTTACCGGGTTCCGAATCCCTGTCCACACAAAAATACCCCAGCCGCTGAAACTGGTATCGTTCCCCTTCGGATACCTCTTTTAATGAAGGTTCCGCATAACCTGTAGTAACATTCAGTGAATCGGGGTTTATAAACTCCATGTAATCCTTGTCCTTATGACCGTCCGGTTCCGGGTCGGTAAACAACCTGTCATACACGCGTATTTCTGCTTCTACGGCATGTTTTACAGCTACCCAATGCAATGTACCCTTTACTTTTCGCATGCTCTCCTCCGTGCCGCTACCGCTTTTGCTAAGCGGGTCGTAAGTACAATGTATTTCGGTTATATTTCCCTCACTATCTTTCACACAGTCTTCAGCCTTGATGATATACGCATTTTTAAGGCGTACTTCCCCGCCCAGTTTCAAACGGAAAAATTTTCTGTTGGCCTGTTCCCGGAAGTCTTCCCTTTCAATGTAGATCTCCCTGGAAAAAGGGATTTTCCTGTGTCCCGCACTTTCATCTTCCGGGTTGTTCTCGGCATCCAGCCATTCTTTTTCGCCATCAGGATAATTAGTGATCACGACTTTTACCGGGTTCAGTACCGCCATTACACGGGGTGCCTTTTTATTCAGGTCCTCCCTTACACAAAACTCGAGCAGTGAAACATCGATAAGGTTTTCACGCTTCGCTATTCCGATGGTTTTTGCAAAATTACGAATTGAAGCAGCCGTATATCCCCTTCTTCGCAACCCGGAAATCGTGGGCATCCTGGGATCGTCCCAACCGTTTACTATTCCTTCCTTAACCAGTTGCAGCAATTTTCGCTTGCTCACCACGGTATGACTGAGATTTCTCCGGGCAAATTCGCGCTGTTTGGGTTTCACCCTGCCTTCTTCATAAACATTGTCCAGGAACCATTCATACAATTCCCGGTGCATGGCAAATTCCAATGTACAGAACGAATGGGAAACTTCTTCTATATAATCGCTTTCACCATGTGTCCAGTCATACAAGGGATATATGGGCCAGTCATTGCCTGTTCTGTGATGATCTTTATGCAGTATGCGATACATCACGGGGTCCCGCATCAACATGTTTGAAGAGGCCATATCTATTTTTGCACGCAATACATGCGATCCGGATTCGAACTCTCCCTTGCGCATCCGTTCAAAGAGATCGAGGTTTTCTTCTACCGAACGATTTCGATTCGGGCTGTCTTCCCCGGGTCTTGTGGGTGTTCCTTTCTGGGCCGCTATAGCTTCCGAAGTCTGGTTGTCAACATAAGCCTTCCCCTTTTTTATAAGTTCTACTGCCCAGTCGTACAACTGCTGAAAATAATCGGAAGCATAACATTCCTGATCCCATTCATATCCCAGCCATTCCACATCCCTTTTAATGGCATCCACATATTCCTGTTCCTCTTTTTCCGGATTGGTATCGTCAAACCTCAGGTTTACCGGGGCATTGTAATCCAGTCCGAGCCCGAAGTTCAGGCATATGGAACTGGCATGTCCTATATGCAGATAACCATTGGGTTCGGGTGGGAAACGAAACCTCAACTTTCCCCTGGGAAAACCACCGTTAATATCTTCCTCAATAATATGCTCTATAAAATTAAGTGATCGCTCTTTTTCCGACATGGTACTTCCTGTTCTTTTGTTGCAAAAATAAGTCAACCTTTTGGAACTTTGTGATGTTGTGTTGTAAAATGTGGTTAACACCCCCTTGAGAGGGCTCAGGGGGTGTAAGTCCGTCATTACCGCTTTGTCTTTGTCATTAATAGAATTACTTTTGCACTTTGACAGAATAAACAATGGGAATCATCAAGTTGACAAATATCCGGGTCTATGCTTACCACGGATGCCTGGTGGAAGAAGGAAAAATAGGCAGCGACTATCGTGTTGATGTTGCCGTACGGGCCAATTTGCAACCTTCGGCCGGGACAGACAGTTTAAGGGATACCGTCGATTATGTGCACATCAACCGTATCGTAAAGGAAGAGATGGCTATCCGCTCCAAATTACTGGAACATGTATCCAAACGTATCTTGGACCGTATTTTTGAGGAAATCGCTATCGCGGAGGAAGCAACGGTTAAAGTAGCCAAAATAAACCCTCCCATCGGTGGCAATGTGGAAATGGTTACCATAGAAATGACACTTGAACGCCACAACCACAAACAACAGTCGGAATTGTAATATCCGACTGCCGAATTAGCCCTCAGAATTTATTTGTTTTAAAAAATAAATTAGTAGATTTGCCGTCCGTAAGCATGGCACCGTGGCCGAGTGGCTAGGCAGAGGTCTGCAAAACCTTCTACAGCGGTTCGAATCCGCTCGGTGCCTCTTCTCTTCGAGCATCCTGTATTTCCGGGATGCTTTTTTAGTATCAATCCTAAAAGTTGTGGGCATTGTTGGGGTTCAGACGGAAGACAGCAGGACATAAGAAGTATGACTTACAATTTATGAAATAGCTCCTTTTTGTTTACAGGGTTTGTTAACTGACTAAAGTGCAACTTCATTGGCCGTCAAAACCGCTATTACAGCGTGATTTGTTTTTGTGAATTTAAGAAAGACAGGAAACAAGCGAAAACCCCACAACCTTTGATCCTGATCCCTTTTTTATTTATTCCGTATATCCTCTATGGCTTCCTTGATCTTTTTCTTTTCACCGGGAAACAATCCCTGTATAACAAGTGCAATGCCAAATACCATAAGAACCACACTTATTACGCGTTTTACCCTGTAAATACGCCATGGTGTGAGCTTGCCTTTCAGTTGTTTGGCCAGCAGTATTTTTATACAATCGATCACGAGATAGGTGATGATAATGGTACTGAAAAAAGTAATGATCCGTTCCGGTTCCATATCCAGTTTAGGCCCGAAAACAATAATTATCCCCAACCAGAACCCAAGAACGCCAATATTGATAAAATTGAGAAGAAATCCTTTGATAAAAAGAGCAAAATAATTTTTCTTCGGAATAACAAAATCATCCAGGTTGTCGCTGTTCTTCCGGAAGTCCCTTTTGATCTTTATAAAAGAAATGACGCCGTAACACAGCAATAAACCGCCCCCAAAAATGAAAAGTGCGGGATCGTCCTTGAGTTTTTCCAGTATCTGACTGGTACTGAAATAGGCTATGAGAATAAACAGGGCATCGCTGGTAACCACACCCAGATCTAAAGATATCCCTGCCCTGAAGCCTTTAAGTGCACTGGTTTCCAACAGCACAAAAAATACCGGTCCAATAGTAAAAGCCAGTAATACACCCCAGGGAATCGCTGCCAGTATATCCTCTGTCATCAAAACAACTTTTTATTGTTCAACGATCTTTCCGCCCAAGAATGTTTGTTTGTCTATGACTTTCGGTTTACCGTATATCCTGATCGTGCCGCCAGCCTTCACTTTGGCCTCCACATATTCCGAAGCATTTACATAAGCCGTCCCCCCGGCATTGACATTGATCGTTGTCTGCTCCGTTTTCAAATTATCTCCTTCATATTGTCCACCTGTATTAACGTGTACATCCTGGTTCTTAGCTGTTCCCCTTATTTCCAGAATACCTCCCGTAATTGTCTTGGCATCCAGTTTTTCCAGTTCCACGTCAATATCAATCTCGCCACCTTCCTGGGCCTTCAGTTTCAGGGCCACCTGTTTAAATGTTTCCGGTGATGAAATGAAAGCATTTTCATTGACATCAATGACGCTCAGCTTTTGGTTGTAATGTATTTCCACAAAAGTCCTGTGCCCACTAAAGGTCTTTTTTAACTGCATCCGTATTTTAAGGTTTCCGTTATTGTTCACGGCCCGTACTTCGGTAGCATCTTCTCCGGAAATAATCACTTTGTTCTCATTTGATGGAATAAGCTGTGCCGAAATACCGTCAAAAACCTTTACCGTATCGAATTTTCCGGTCTCCTTGGTGATCTTATCCTGGGAAAAACCAAGGGCAACAGTAAAAAACAAAACAAGAAAATATACCCGTTTCATAAACCTCATTTTTTAATTACTATACAAAACTAATGCATTACGCCAACAATAAGTATTCCAAAATGTCTAAAATACCCTATTCTCCCGCTTTTCCGAGCAAATCAAAATCAAGATGCCGTTTTATGAGGTCAGTGCTCTTCACTTTGACTATTACTTCATCACCCAGTTGGTACATGTTCTTGGTAACTTCCCCTACCAGGGCATACTGCTTATCGTCAAAGACATAATAGTCGTCCCGAATATCGCGTATCCGTATCATGCCTTCGCATTTGTTTTCAATGATTTCCACATAAATGCCCCATTCGGTCACACCGGAGATCACTCCGACAAATTCCTGATCCGTACGCTCTTCCATGAACTTGATCTGCATGTATTTAATGGAATCGCGTTCTGCATTTACTGCGAGGTTCTCCATACTGGAAGAATGACGGCACCGCTCTTCGTACTCTTCTTCTTTTGCAGAATCCGCACCATCCAGATAATGTTGAAGCAAACGGTGTACCATAACATCGGGATACCTTCGTATCGGTGATGTAAAATGGGTATAAAAATCAAATGCCAATCCGTAATGCCCGATATTATGCGTGGTATATTCTGCCTTACTCATGGTTCGTATGGCCAAAGTATCTACCAGGTTTTGTTCCTTTTTCCCCTGCACTTCTTCCAGAAGGCTGTTTAAAGAACTTGTAATGGTTTTTCTGCTCTTCATGTTAAGAGCGTATCCAAACCTGGAAATAACGCCCTGTAACTGCATTAATTTTTCGTCGTCCGGTTCGTCGTGTACCCGATATACAAATGTTTTCTGCGGTTTCTTCCTCCCGATGAATTCTGCAACCTTTTTGTTGGCCAGTAACATGAATTCCTCGATCAGTTTGTTGGCATCCTTGGCCTCCTTGAAATAAACTCCGGTAGGTACCTTATCCTCGTCCAGATGAAACTTCACTTCCACCTTGTCAAACGAAATGGCTCCCATGCGCATCCGCCTGGTGCGCATTTTCTTTGCCAGCCTGTCCAGGTTGCATATCGCTTCGGCCGTTTCCTTCTCCACTTTATAAGCTTTTCCCGTGAGTGATACCGCTTCCGGAACTTCATTGTTTCCGCTTTCCAGAATTGCCTGCGCTTCTTCATAAGCAAATCTGCGGTCAGAATACGTTACGGTACGGCCAAACCACTGGTTTAACACCTCGGCCTTGTCATTCATTTCAAAAACCGCCGAAAAGGTGTACTTTTCTTCCTGCGGACGCAGGGAACAGGCGTTGTTGGACAATATTTCGGGCAGCATCGGTACCACGCGGTCTACCAGGTAGACGGAAGTGGCCCTGTTATATGCTTCTTCATCCAGCAAAGTACCGGGAACCACGTAGTGCGATACATCGGCTATGTGTATGCCTATTTCATAATTACCGTTGTCCAGCACCCGGAACGACAACGCGTCGTCAAAGTCCTTGGCATCCCTGGGATCAATTGTAAATGTAAGTACGTCGCGCATATCACGACGTTTTTTTATTTCTTCGGGAGTAATTGAAGTATCCAGTTTATTGGCAAAGTGTTCCACTTCTTCCGGGAAGGTATAAGGCAAACCGTATTCCGCCAGTATAGCGTGAATTTCGGTGTCGTGGTCGCCCGGTTTCCCGAAGACCTCTGTAATTCTTCCGTAAGGCGAATCTGCCTTTTCCGGCCATTCCGTGATCTCCACCAGTACCTTATCCCCGTTTTCCGCACCGTTTATTTTATTTTTAGCTACAAAAATATCCGAATACATCCTGAAATCCGTAGGCAATACGAAAGCAAAATTCTTTTGTATCTGTACAATTCCCACAAAAGCCGTTTTCTTCCTGGAGATGACCTTAGTGATCTCTCCTTCCAGCTTTTTACTGTTTTTTCTTCGTCTGGGAAAGACATACACTTCCACTTCATCGCCATGGAATGCCCTGTTTAACATATTTGAAGGCACAAATACATCCTGGTCAAGGTCATCGCACACCACGTACGCATTTCCCCTTCCGGTAACATCTACGGTTCCCGTGAAATAATTCTTTGAAGGTATGGCCCGGTATCTACCGCGCTCCACCTCTTCGATTTTTTCCTTTTCCTTGAGCTGGCCCAGTTTTTTTATAAGCAGATTTCTTCCGTTAGTATCTTTTATTCCCAGTCTGGAAGCTAATTGTTTATAGTTAAAGGATTCTTTTGGATTCTTCTCCAGTACAGAAAAAATACCTTTCGTAATCTCATTCTTTTTCTGTTTTTCTGCATGTTTTTTCTTTCTTGACATATAATCGTTTCTATTAAAGCTGAAAAGTACAAATAATAATTGAAGTAGTATTCAGGTAAGGGAAAGTTAAAATTATATTAAAATTGGTGTAACAATTCGTCCATATCTTCGTCTTATATAGTAAAAAGGAGTCTGCTCTTGAAAAAAGTTTATAAAATAATAGCTGTTTTTGTACTTATCCTCATTACGGGAATACTGTCGTTCATACACTATATCGACAACGCTCTCGACCAAAAAGAAGGTTTGAGGGAAGTGCGTACGGTTAATGAAACTTCAACTTCCTATACCAAAATATTTTAGCAAATATCCGTCTATTTTTTTATTTTTATCAAAGAAGTTAACCAACAATGTGTTTCACATGGAAGATTTTGTAGTGGTGGCTACTTTCACCTATCCGCACGAATATACGGTACTTCGTCATATCCTGGAGGACGAAGGCATTCCACACGTGTTTGAAAACGAAACCATGGTTAATATTACCCCTTTCTATTCCAATGCTCTCGGCGGTATCAGGCTCAAGGTTCACAAATCATGTGTTGAAGCTGCCCGGACTATTATAAAAGACCTTGATGACAACAGTTCTTTTATGCGAATCGTCTGAAACAATCTACTTCTTCCTGCTTCACGTTTACATCAGACATCACCGAATTTTATGACTACCTTTAATTTTGTTTACACATAACGATTTCTGAAAAGTAATTAACACCAGTTATAATATCTATCATATTTCTTTTTTATAAAAAAATCTTTTTGGTGGGTATTATAGCCTGTTAATTTGTGGAGTAAAATTTTCCGGAAAAACTTGACTTCGGGGTTTATTAAAAAATATCCCCGGAAGTTAACAGGCAATTAAAAATGTAAAGGATTAATTTATACCGCAAAACACAAAGTAATTAACAGTTGTCAACAACTGTGAACAAGCCGTTATTTTTAATAAATAAGCTATTAATAACTGTTGATAAACCGGTATTGAAGTTTAATAACCGGCGAAGAAAAATTAAAAGAAATGTTTTGTATTCTTCGCGGATAAAATCATATTGCAATATAAATCGATATATGCAAATTTACTTGTCAGTAAATAATCTATAAATATCAACAATCTATGTTAAGTTACAATGAACTGAAGATTAATTAATTATAAAATTAAATTAACAAGGCTGTTTATAGGTGTTAAAATGGCTTATTTAGTACCTTTGTAATTGGTAATAATAAACATTTGATACGATGAAAATATCCATAGGGAACGATCATGCGGGCACGGAATACAAATTTGCGGTAAAAGAACTTCTGGAAGACATGGGCATTGAAGTGATCAACCACGGAACGGATGAAAGTTCAAGCGTGGATTATCCCGATTTTGTACATCCGGTTGCTGATGATGTGGAAAAAGGTACGGTAGATTGCGGTATTATTATATGCGGAAGTGGCAACGGTGCTTCGATGACTGCCAACAAACACCAGGGTGTCCGCGCTGCCCTTTGCTGGACCAGGGAAATAGCAGAACTGGCCAGGGAGCACAACAATGCCAATATTCTGAGTATTCCCGCCCGGTTTACTTCACTTCCCCAGACGCTGGATATGGTAAAGGTATTTTTGAATACAAAATTTGAAGGCGGAAGGCATGAGAACAGGATCAACAAGATCCCGGTCAGTTGCTGACCGGCCGGGTTGTATTTGTAAATATTAGTGTATTGACAGTTCCCTATGCTTTCTATTTCCGTAAAAACTTTTGACGAACTTTCGAGAGACGAGTTGTACGACATGCTGCAACTGCGTTCCGAGGTTTTTGTAGTGGAACAGGATTGCGTATATCAGGATATTGACGGGAAAGACCGGAAAGCACTGCATCTGATCGGTAAAAAAGAGGACAGGATCGTGGCCTACACCCGGTTATTCCCCGGCGGAGGTTATTTTGAGGAAGCGAGTATAGGGCGTGTGGTAGTGCACGGGAAAGAACGCGAATATGGTTATGGTCATGACATCATAGAAGCCTCCGTAAAGGCTATTGAAGATCGTTTTGAGGAATTCAGAATAAAAATATCGGCACAGAAATACCTGATCCGGTTTTATGAAAAGCACGGTTTTGTCCCTGTAGGTAAGGAATACCTGGAAGACGGCATTCCCCATATAGCAATGATAAGGGAATCATCCGCAGGAAAAAATTCCTGAGGAAGTATTTCAGGGATTTTTCATAATTCCAGTCTTCCGTAATAAGTCATTTGCCGGGTTATCCAGTTTATCCTTCCCCGTATGTAACCTGAAGGCGGATGGGCCACGTATTTTCTCGGGCCGGGCAAAACAGCCGCTATAGCAGCCGCCTGTTTTTTGTTGAGGTTTTCAGCGGGGATGTTGAACCAGAATACGGCTGCCGCTTCTGCTCCGTAAATGCCATCTCCCATTTCAATAGAATTGAGGTATACTTCCAGGATGCGTTCTTTGCTCCACAACAACTCTATGAGAAAGGTAAAATAGGTTTCCAGTGCTTTCCGGAACCAGCTTCTTTGCGGCCATAAAAACACGTTTTTTGCGGTTTGCTGGCTAATGGTACTCCCTCCCCTGAGACGGTTTCCCTTCAGATTGTTTTCATAGGCCTTTTCAATAGCGTCGAAATCAAAGCCGTTGTGTTTTGTGAAATTCTGGTCTTCACTGCAAATAACGGCAAGCTGCAGGGTTTTTGATATTTTTTCGAGGGGCACCCAATCGTGTTTCATAACGATGCTTTTTCCCTCCTGTTGTTGTTCTATGCTCCGGATGACCATAAGCGGAGTGATATAGACGGGACACCACCTGTAAAAAAGTACCAGCAAAACGGATATAAGGACGAACCAAAAGATACATTTTGCTATAAATCTTGCTATTCTGCTTATCATATCAATCTGTCAATGCTGCCAGTTCCTTACCTGTCCATGTACCTATGGCAATGCCTATTCCGCCTAAACGGACACCGCAGTAAACATTATCCGAGAGTTGTTTGACTATCGGATTTTTTTGTTTTCCTACGCCCATGATTCCGCTCCATCGCTGTTCCGTTTCATGGGGAATTCCGGGAAGTATAACGGTTTTCAGGATATGTTCCAATCGGTCCTGTATGATCTTTGTTTCGCCGAAAGTGATGGTAGTTTCCCCGGTAATATCCAGGTTTCTCCCGCCACCAAACAATATCCTGTTCCCTACGTTACGGAAGTAATAATATCCTTTTTCAAGGTGAAAGGTTCCCTTGATCTTTAGATTTTCTATCGGTTTTGTGATCAATACCTGTGCCCTGGCCGGGAAAACGTCTTCCTGTATCAGGTTGGAGGAAAAACCGTTGGTAGCAATGAACAGCTTTTTTGTAAAAAATTCAAAATGATCGGTTTTTACCGTCACTTTATTACCGGTATCCTCAAAGTCCAGTACTTCTGTGGCATTGAGTAGGTGTATGTCTTTTTCGGCACAGTGTTTTAAGAGAGCCTGCATCATTTTTCCGGTATTTATCTGCCCTTCAAAGGGTGTAAAAATATACCGGTCCTGAATTTCCCCGAGACCGAATACATTTTTTTTGACCGAAAAGGCATCATCATTAAACACGGGGCGCAGGAGGTTATTGATCCGGTTTATATTGTCCATACAGGTTTCAAAAAACTCCGGATCATTTTTCAGAAATAATTCCTGGCCACCATACCGGAGATAGTCCATGGTTTTGTCACCCAGGTTTTCTCTGAGCAATTCAAGGCCCTTCCAGCGCTTTTTCACGAGGTTTACCATTTCTTCTTCGGTAGATGTGTTCAGGTCGTCCAGAAGCTCGGAAATGCTGCCAAAACAGGCAAATCCGGCATTTTTGGTACTGGCGCCCTGGGGAAGCAGTCCTTTTTCCAGGACAAGTATCTTAGATTTCGGGTGTTTTTCTCGAAGGGCAAGGGCACAGTTAAGTCCGGTAATACCACTGCCTGTAATGGTAAAATCGATATCGGAGATCCATTCCGTTTTTTCCCAGTACGAAAATTGCATAAGTATGAAATTACGGTATCATTATAAGGTGAAACCCGATTCGGGTTTTTCCGTGAAAAAAATCAGAAGTTCAAGTTAAGAAAATTATACAATATCACCGGGCGTAAAATGGTAACGGAAAGATAAAAAGTACAGGTACCGTAGCAGTTCAGGACGTTTTCTTTTTTAGTAATCCAAGCGTAAGGCCGATCCCCACACCTGTTATGGTACCCAGTATGAAATCCAGCCACAGGATGTCTTCTCCCGAGGTTGTATGATATACCGTCGAGGCAATTATACCGAACATGAAAATAAGGATACCGGACAATTTTAAAAACCTGTATTTCATTATGAATTAATATTTTACCCTTTAAATGTAACGAATAAAAGGACAAAATAAAAATGAAATGCGAATTCCGGTCTTTAATCGTTTAGTTTCAGTACGGCCATAAACGCTTGCTGTGGTATTTCCACATTACCTACCTGGCGCATGCGTTTTTTCCCTTTCTTCTGCTTTTCCAGCAGTTTTCGTTTACGGGAAATATCCCCCCCGTAACATTTGGCCGTAACGTCTTTCCGCAGGGCCTTGATGGTTTCGCGGGAAATGATCTTCGCCCCTGTTGCGGCCTGTATCGGAATGTCGAATTGCTGACGCGGGATGAGTTCCTTGAGTTTTTCGCACATCTTTTTCCCGATGTTATAGGCATTATCGGCATGTATCAGCGCCGAGAGTGCATCTACCGACTGGCCGTTGAGAAGAATATCCACTTTGACCAGTTTGGAAGTCCGCATGCCTATGGGCGAATAGTCGAACGAGGCATATCCCCTGGAAACGGTTTTTAAGCGGTCGTAAAAGTCAAATACGATCTCGGCGAGCGGAATATCAAAAGCGAGTTCCACCCTTTCCGGGGTCAGGTAAGTCTGGTTGGTGATCTGTCCGCGTTTTTCTATACAAAGACTCATTACCGGGCCTACATAATCGGATTTGGTAATGATAGTGGCCTTGATATAGGGCTCCTCCACCCTGTCCAGTTTGGACGGTTCGGGGAGGTCGGACGGGTTATTTACGACAACAGCCGTTTCCGGATCTTTTTTGGTGTAGGCCAGGTAGGATACGTTGGGTACCGTGGTAATCACGGTCATGTCGAATTCGCGTTCCAGCCGTTCCTGTATGATCTCCATATGAAGCATACCGAGGAACCCGCAACGGAAACCGAAACCGAGTGCGGCCGAACTTTCCGGGGTGAAGACCAGCGAAGCGTCGTTCAGTTGTAACTTTTCCATGGAGGCCCGCAGTTCTTCGTAATCTTCGGTATCCACGGGGTAGATTCCGGCGAATACCATCGGCTTGACATTCTCAAAGCCGGCGATCATGTTCTGTGTGGGTGTTTTGGCATCGGTGATGGTATCCCCTACCTTGACCTCCCGGGCTTCCTTGATTCCGGATATCAAATAGCCTACATCCCCGGTCTTGATCACATTTTTAGGTACTTGCGTTAGTTTGAGCGTTCCGATCTCATCGGCATAGTATTCTTTTTGGGTGGCCATGAATTTTATCTTCTGGCCCTTGGTGATTTCACCGTTCATCACCCGGAAAATAACCTCAACGCCCCGGAAAGGGTTATAAACCGAATCGAAGATCATGGCCTGTAACGGTTCGTCGGGAATTCCTTTCGGAGGGGGCACACGTTCTATAATGGCCTCCACTATTTTGTCTACCCCGAGTCCCGTTTTACCGCTGGCAGGGATTACTTCTTCGGGTTTGCATCCCAGCAGGTCTACGATATCGTCGGTCACTTCTTCCGGATTGGCACTGGGGAGGTCCACCTTGTTCAGTACCGGAATGATCTCCAGGTCGTTTTCGAGGGCCAGGTACAGGTTGGAAATGGTCTGTGCCTGTATGCTTTGTGCGGCATCTACCACCAGCAATGCACCTTCACAGGCGGCGATGGACCGGGATACTTCATAAGAGAAGTCCACGTGTCCGGGGGTATCGATCAGGTTCAGGGTATAATGTTCCCCGTTGTGTATGTATTCCATCTGGATGGCATGGGATTTAATGGTAATACCCCGCTCCCTTTCCAGGTCCATATTGTCGAGTAACTGGTTTTGCTTTTCCCGCTCCGTTACTGATCCGGTGTAGTCCAGCAGCCTGTCGGCCAGGGTACTTTTACCGTGGTCTATATGGGCAATAATGCAAAAATTCCGGATGTACTTCATAGCAAATGTTATATGCCCATGCCACCCGGTTTCAAACCGGGTAGCATAAGGACAGGTTTAATTTGCAAATATAATTTTATTTTTGGGTATTTCCGTTTTTTAAATGAGCTGTCCGGTCGGGGAAAATTTCTCCCTGACAAAAGATTATTCGGTTTTACCCGGAGCCCGGTTTTCGCTACCTTTAATGTCCAGAAGATTATCGCCGAGTTCCTGTCGTTTTTTATTGGCCAGATCTACTATTTTCCGTACGACTTCAGGATGTTTCCCTGCCACGTTTTCGGTCTCTGTGGAATCGGTGGAAAGGTTGTACAATTCTATATCATCAAGTGTTATATGCCTGTATTTTCCGGGGGTTCCTCCCGTGCCCGGCTCCTGCCCTTTCATGGTCCTGTAGGTGTGTGGAAAATAGAGCTTCCAGTCATTATAGCGCACGCCGTGAAGTTCATTTACCTTGTAATAAAAGTAATAGGCTTCATGCGGATTTTCCCCGGTTTCACCTGTAAAAATATCCCATACATTCTTCCCGTCTATTTTATGCTCAGGAAGTGTGCTTTTGGTGAGTGATGCAATGGTGGGAAAAAGGTCAATGGCCATTACGGGCGTGTTTATGGTCTTGTTTTCGGGAAGTTTTCCGGGAAACCGTGCAATAAACGGTTCGCGCTGGCCGCCTTCCCAGGTGGTGCCTTTTCCTTCGCGGAAGGGATGTGCAGAACCCGCATGATCGCCATAAGCAAGCCAGGGGCCGTTGTCGGAAGTAAAAATAACAAGGGTGTTTTTATCCAGTTGATTGGCTTTAAGTGACTGAAGTATTTGCCCGACAGACCAGTCGATCTCCATGATAACATCACCGTAAAGTCCGCGTTCTGATTTTCCCTTGAACTTATCGGAAACAAACAACGGAACATGGGGCTGGGGATGCGCCACGTAAAGGAAAAACGGATTTTCCCTGTTGTTTTCGATAAATTTTACGGCTTTTTCCGTGATCCGGGTGGTAAGCATGGATTGATCGTCCAGGGTGTCTATAATTTTTTCATTTTCATATAACGGCAGGGGATCAAAATCATAGATAGTCCCCTGTTGCGGATGGTGCGGCCACATGTCGTTGGAAAACGGAATGCCGAAAAAATCGTCAAAACCCTGTTTGTTCGGCATAAAATCGGGATCGTCACCCAGGTGCCATTTTCCGTATATGGCGGTGTTGTACCCGTTCGATTTCAGCATATCGGCCATAGTGGTTTCGTCGGGATTCAAGCCTATTCCGGAATGGGGCATCAGCGCGTTGTGAATTCCTAACCGGTTAGGATAACAGCCTGTAAGGAGCGCTGCCCGGGAAGCGGAACACACGGGTTGAGCCGCATAAAAACTGGTGAGTTTGATACCTTCTCCGGCCATTTGGTCCAGGTTTGGGGTTTTTATATCGGGAGAACCGAAACATCCAACATCTTCATAACCCTGATCATCGGTAAAAATGATAACTACATTTGGCGGTGTAGTGGTTGTACCGGCGGTTTCCTGTTTTTTCTTTTTTGTGTTTGTGCACGAAAACAAACAAATGGAAACTACGGTAAAAAGTAAAAGTCTGAAGTGCATAATATTAAATTTTGGAAGGGTAAAATAACAAATAAAAACCGTTCTGATGTTGCTTTTACCGGAAAACAGGGTGGAATCCGGCAAATAATGAAGATAATCCGGGGGCTAATGCCGGATAAGCACTGCGTTTTTGGGTATGATGATGCATTCCTGATATTTTGCTTTATCTTTGCACCGCAATAAATTAAAGTACTGTGGTTAAGATAGGTAACATAGAAGTGGGAACGTTTCCCTTATTGCTGGCCCCGATGGAAGATGTGAGCGATCCTCCTTTCCGGGCGCTTTGCAAAGAGCAGGGGGCCGATGTGGTGTATACGGAATTTATTTCTTCGGAGGGATTGATACGCGATGCTGCCAAGAGTATACAGAAACTGGATATTTATAAAAAGGAACGGCCCGTAGGGATACAGATTTTCGGTGCGGAACTCGATTCGATGTTGCGGGCCATAGATATTGTGGAACAATCGAACCCGGATATTATTGATATTAATTATGGCTGTCCTGTAAAAAAAGTAGTATGTAAAAATGCGGGTTCCGGGATACTTCGCGACATTCCGTTGATGATAAAACTCACGGAGGAAATGGTAAAGCGAACGAAACTTCCCGTTACTGTAAAAACACGCCTTGGCTGGGACAGTGATTCCATAAAAATAGTAGAGGTGGCCGAACGCTTGCAGGATGTGGGCATCCAGGCGATATCCATTCACGGCCGTACACGGGTACAGATGTATAAGGGAGAAGCTGACTGGCGCCCGATCGCCGAAGTAAAAAACAATCCCCGGATGCATATTCCTGTTTTTGGTAACGGTGATGTGGACAGTCCGGAAAGAGCTGTGGAAATGCGTGATAAATTTGGTCTTGACGGGGCCATGATAGGCCGGGCAAGTATTGGGAATCCCTGGTTTTTCAAGGAAGTGAAACACTTTTTCGAAACAGGAACACATATGACGCCGCCAACGATGGAAGAAAGGGTGGAAGCTGCGCGAAGACACCTTCAAATGTCCATAGACTGGAAAGGGGAAAAACTGGGAGTACTGGAAACGAGAAGGCATTATACGAACTATTTCAAGGGGATTCCCCATTTCAAGGAATACCGGCAGAAAATGGTGACTTCAGACGATGCCAAAGATGTTTTTGAAGCGTTTGATGAGGTTTTGGAAAAATTCGGAGATCATCAGTTTGCCTGAGAAATTGTTTGGATCTTTCAATCCTTTACATCTTTTGTATCCCCGAAAAAGCTGAGGTTAAAAGATTGATCTGGCTACGCCAGGAGATTGAATGAGATTGAAAGATTTAGAGCGTTTTTTTAGAATTAATCTCCCTGTAATTAGGGGATTCAATCTTCCATCAATCTTTATGCAATCTAATATTTTCAACATCCGCCTCAGGCCATGTGCTGAAAAATAGCTTCGACAGTTCCTAATTCTGTTCGAGGACCAGTTTTTCCGAGATCCTTCCGGAAGCTATTTTGGCAGCGATAAGCCCTAAAACTGCGATAGTACACAACACGATAAGCATGTTGGAAAGATGGATTTCCACCGGATAGGGCAATGAAGGCGTAATACGAAGCCATCCGAAAGCCATTTGCGACCAAGTGAGCAATACGCCAAGTGCAATGCCCATACTTCCGCCCACCAGGGTTACCAAAATACCCTGTACGAAGAAAATACGGCGTAATTGCTTTACTGTTGCCCCCATACTGAACAGGGTGTTCAGGTTTTTACGTTTGTCGAGTATCATCATGATAATAGCTCCGACCACATTAAACAAAGCGATGATAAGCACCAGGGTAAAGATAAGATAGGTAGCCATGTTTTCGGTGTTCAGCATACGGTATAAGGCATCATTTTGCTGAACGCGGTCTTTTACAATCACCTTGTCGTTAAATACGGAAGCAATTTGCTGCTTTACTTTTTCCTTGTTTGCATTCGGGGTGAGCTTTATGTTTATTCCCGTTATTTCTTCAGGGTTTTTGTGTAGTATCTTCTGTACCAATTCCAGATCGGAAAACACATATTTTTTGTCGATGTCTTCCGTAATGGCATAAACACCGGACACGGTGACGGCCACTTCATTATAAGGCGTGGTATTGCCCGTTATACTGCCTTTACCCGGTTTCGGCACCAGTATTTTCAACGGATTTCTGTAATCGTTGAGAGCAATCCCGAGAAGGCTGGCGGTACCGAGACCGGTAACTACTTCATTCAGTTCCCTGTCAAACCAGTTTCCGTAATAGAGAATACTGTCTGTATTGACTACATTGGCATAATTTTCGTCCGTTCCTTTTATGAGGGCCACATGGTTCTTTTGTTTGTGGGTCAAAAGTATCTGTTCTTCGATCTCCCGGGAATAGGAAATCACTTCCGGAATGGTTTTTAACTGTTTTTTTTCGCTTTCGGTTAAAGTAATGAATTTTCCCTTGTCTTTTAACACTTTCAGGTCGGGGTCAAAAGAATTGCTGAAAGAAAGGCTGAAAGTTTTAAGGCCTGCAAATCCGGAAAGTACAATAAATAAAGCTGCAGCGCCGATAACCACTACAAGAAAAGTGACCAGATTGATTATATTTACGGCATTCTGGCTGCTTTTGGAAACCAGATATCTCTTGGCTATGTATGTGGGGAAATGCACTGTCTGTTTTTGCGTTGCCGTTTTCGTCCTCTTCCGGTGGATTTATAACGTGGTCCTGTAGGAAATATGATAGTCCGCGCTCACGATTTTTTCCGTTTGTCCAGCATATCGGGATTTTGTATGGGGTTTTCCCTGCCTTTCAGGGATTTTTCGATTTTGTCTATGTATTCCAGGGAATCGTCCATAAAAAAGTCCAGTTCGGGAACTCTTCGCAACTGATTTCTGGTGCGCTTTGCGAGTTCGTGCTTTATCTGTGACTGATTTTTTTTAATTCCTGCCAGGAGTTCCCCGCTTTTGGCATTAGGGAATATACTCAAATAGATTTTGGCTACGGACAAATCAACCGTTACAGCTACTTTGGTTACGGAGATGAGTATGCCCTGAAGTCCTCCGTCTGTGGCGGCACGTTGCAATATATCGGCCAGGTCGCGCTGGATTACTCCTGCTATTTTTTTCTGTCTGTTACTCTCCATAGTGCAAAAATAGGAAATACCGAGCAGTCAGGGACATGTATAACGTATAAATCGATACGGTTTCAGTAAATTACATGGGAAATCCTATATTTGTTAAAATATAAAGTGATGAAAAAAATAGAACATCTTGGAATTGCGGTAAGCAATATTGAAAAATCCAATACATTGTATACCAAATTACTGGGAGTTGAGCCATATAAAACGGAAACCGTAGCAGGTGAAGGGGTAAAAACATCTTTTTTCCGGGTTGGTGAAAGCAAGATCGAATTACTGGAAGCGACGAACGCGGACAGTCCTATTCATAAGTTCATACAAAAGCGGGGAGAAGGGATTCATCATATCGCCTTTGATGTAGCGGATATAGAAATGGAAACGCGGCGGTTGGTGGCCGAAGGTTTTGTAGTATTGAATGAAGTTCCGAAACAGGGAGCGGACAATAAAAAAGTTGTTTTTTTACACCCTAAAAGCACTAACGGGGTTTTGGTGGAACTTTGTCAGGAGACAGAAGCGCCAAAATCCCCCGGTAATACAGGAGAAAAGTGATGATATAAAAAGCCTAAAAAGTTTGCAGCAAATTAAAATAAGTAGTAATATTGCATCCGCAAAATGCGGGTCCTATAGCTCAGCTGGTTAGAGCACTTGACTCATAATCAAGGGGTCCCTGGTTCGAGCCCAGGTGGGACCACAACAGTAAACGCAAGGCCTCTGAGACTTCGGGGGCTTTTTTCATTCCGCACGGTTCATTTGATAACTACTTAACCGAAAAGTCATCCTGAAAATTAGAAATAAAGTCTTTAATATACTTTTTATGGATATCGGAATTTCTAAAAACGAGGTAATGGGTCCTCTTTAAACCATTACTGCTTATTCTCTTAAAGACCAAATCATCTGATAACTTGAATGTCTTTAAAGGCCATTTTGGCATACAAATAATTCCCATATTGGCCATAACCATTTCCAAAGCAACTTCTGTAAGCGGAATGGCCGAAATTTTTAATGGGTTAATTTTATTCGGCTTTAAAAAGTGTTGATAAACAGAAACCGTTTCCAAAGGAAAGGAATGAATGATCAGGTGTGCCTTTGAAAAATGGCCGGGATCTAAAAAACTATATTGATTTAAAACACTTTCCCTGTGCATAATGGCAAAGATCTCATCTTCGTGTATTTCGACATGGGCAAGTGAGTTATTTGAAGGTTTTTCAGTAACTATTGCAATATCAATTTCACTGGACAAAATTTTGGAAATGGGCTGATGTGTGGCTTCAAGGATCAAATCCACATGAATCTCAGGATACAGCAATCCCATTTTCTGGATAAATCCGGATAAACCTTGATAGAATGAGTAACACTCCGTACTTACTTTAATACTTCCCGCCGAACCGGCTTTTATGTTCCGGATGTTTTTAAATCCCTTTTCTATGCTATCGAGAATAGTTCCTCCCAATTTATAGAGCTCTATTCCTTCTTCTGTCAATTCCCATTTGTTCCTTGTCCTATGAAATATCTTAAATCCGAGTTGTCCCTCCAATTCTCTCAACTGATGACTCAATGCCGACTGAGTTAGAAACAATTTTTCCGATGAATTGGCTATACTCCCTTCGTCTGCAATCGTTTTTATAAGCCTGAAATACTTGATCTCCATGGGTACAAAATTAATATAATGGCAATACCGGTAAGCTGAAAATATTTCAGCTAAAGTATCAAATCCCTCAACCTCAAAAATATTCGGAGGCTTTTCAACACCATACATTTGAGCTGAATTTAAATCCTAATATCATGCAAAAACAAATTGAATTTTACGAAAGAAAACTCGCTTACGAAATGGATCCGTCGGATGTATTCCATGCACTCGAAAACAGTCAGAGTATTGTTGTTGTAGATACCCGTCAGTCATTTGGCTATGAAAAAGAACATATCCCTACGGCAATCAATCTACCCCATAGGGAAATGGATGAAGAAACTACTAAACATTTGGACCGGGAGAAGACCTATGTTTGTTATTGTGACGGAATTGGCTGTAATGCCTCCACTAAAGGTGCTTTAAAGATGACAAAGTTAGGCTTTAAGGTTAAAGAATTGATCGGAGGTATTGAATGGTGGAAGTTTGACGGCTATGCTACCGAGGGAAAGAATCCGGTAAAAGGTTCTAAAATACAATGTGCTTGTTAAAGATGAACATCAGATTTGCTAGGGAAGAAGATCTCAGACAAATTTCCGGATTGTGCAAGGAACATGCCCGGTATGAAAAAACAGCATGGTTAACAAAAAATCATGAAAAGCGGTTAGGAGAACTCCTTTTTAAAGAGGATTCACCTTTAAAGTGTTTAGTAGTCGAATATAAAGGCGAAATAGTTGGATATGCCACATATATAAAACAAATTTCAACCTGGGATGCTAACTTTTACATTTATCTCGATTGTTTGTATCTCAAAGAAAGAATTAGAGGGAAAGGTGCTGGAAAGCAAGTCATGGAACAGATAAAAGAAGATGCAACATCCGAAAATTGCAACATGATTCAATGGCAAACACCTAATTTCAACATAAAAGCAATCCGCTTTTATTACAAATTGGGGGCAACATCCAAGAACAAGGAGCGATTTTTTTGGCATATCTGAATTAATCAATATTTCAACTGGACAATTTTAAAAGGATCTAAAGCCATTAGAAAAATGGCTCTATTCAGGATTTCCACATCAACCTAATTATCTATAAATCATACCTTAACCCAAGATGTTTTTAATCTGAAAGTTCACCTAAAAGCTCCAAATCTTCCAAAAATTGGTTCGAAATTTGTATCTTTGGGTCCACCGGTAAAATTAAGGCTTTACAGAGGTTGAACTCTTGAAGCCTTTTTTATTTGCATGCAATTTGCACTCAAGGTAAGTTTTTTTCATTGGGTTTCGAATTTCAGTCTGTGGAAAATATAGAACGTAGTACATCGATGATTTTCACTCTCTTGTGTTTTTTTTGGGTAACTGTTGTCACTTCTTCCGGATGAAGGCACTGCCATATCTTATTCCAACCTAAAAACCCGCCTATATTCCGGTCGTCAATAAAGATATCGGCATTAAGCTTCCGGCTATACCCATTTCCCCGGGTTTCCCCGGGATAATTTTCATTTACCGCATAGAATTCGACCCCGTGATCTTTACAATAATCCACAGCATCTTCCAGGCTTTTACCCTGCCTGTAGGTCCACAGGACAAGCCGGTGCCCTTTTTGCTGTAAGGCCCTGATCGTATGAAAGGCACGGGGCATTTCCTTTCCTATCTTAGGGTATTTATGTTCGACAATGGTTCCGTCAAAATCTACGGCTATGACTTTTCCGGAACTATATATAAAATGATTCATGCTTTGAGGTCAAGGGTGAAGTTGTTATTCTTAACCGTGTTTTGTTTTTAATGCAGAAAACAGATCTTTGTCTATTTTATTTTTGTTCTCCGCTGCAAAGTCGGTATAGGTCAGGGCAGCTCTTTTTAATTCGCTTTGAATTTCTTCTGTATTGATATCCGGGTGTTCATGCTTCAGCAGGTGTAAAAGATAATAAATGACCCGCCTGAACATGGCCCCGGCTTCCTTCTGCTGTTTGAGTTCCACATGGGTGTAGGCGATGTTATTGCATGAAATAACATATAACTGTATAAAAGGAACACGATTGCGAATACAGTCGGAGAGATGGTTGTTTAATACTTCGGCCCGGTAAAGGGCATCTTTGTATCCTTTCAAAGCTTCTTCGAACTGCCCTTTGCGGAACAATTGGTTGGATGCCTTTGTCTTGGCTTTCCAAAAGTTTTCTATGTGATTCAGGCACGGCTCACTCATGGTATTGCTATTTGAGGTTTTTGTCGGCAAAATCCCAATTGACGATCTCCCAGAAACTTTCCACGAATTTCGGGCGGGCATTGCGGTAGTCAATGTAGTAGGCATGTTCCCATACGTCAAGAGTAAGGATGGGGGTTTTGTCTTCGGTGAGCGGGGTATGGGCGTCTTTCATGGGAAGGATTTCCAGTTTGCCTTCCTGGTCCTGTGCCAGCCATGTCCAGCCTGCACCGAACAGTTTCACAGCGCTTGCCGAAAATTCCTCTTTGAACTTTTCAAAACTTTCAAAATCCCTTTCGATGTATGCCTTGATCTTCCCGGTCGGGGCCTTACCTCCATCCGGGGACAGGCAATGCCAGAAGAAACTGTGATTCCAGTGCTGGGCTGCATTGTTGAAGAGCGCTGCATTGTTGTTTTCAAAGCCCTCCCGGACAACCTCTTTCAGGGGAATACCGGCCAACGGAGTGTCTTTGGTAAGGCCGTTCAGGTTGTTCACATAGGCAGCGTGGTGCTTCCCGTAGTGATAATCAAAGGTTTCTTCGGTGATGATAGGGGCAAGGGAATTTGTATCATAAGGCAATTCGGGCAGTTGATATACTGTTTTCATCTTAAGTTTAATAATTTTTATGTTTTTTTATTGCAGTTATTTTAGTCAGTTCCTGTACGGCTTCTTTCATATCGGTTTGCATCAGGTTTGTATTTCTGATGTGGCGTTCAACATTCTTTTTTCTCGTTGAAGAATTTGTATAACATACTCCATGGCCATTGCGAATAAAGTTTTACATGACAAACTTAATAAAATATAGTTTATTCTAAAAATAATTTTAGCCTTATCTAAAATTATTTTAAAAGTGCGCTGTCCCGTCACAGGGAAACTATAATAAAATCCCTGCCTTATGATGGACGGGATGTTTTACATTTGAAAAAAATTACGGGGCAATCTCAAAAGTTGGGAACATTGTTGAAGTCCAGACGTCGACAGCAGGGTTGGGTTAACAGATTAACAACAGGTTATTCAGTTATTTAGGCATCACGCACGAACTCAATAACTGAATAACCAAATAACTAAAATACAATTTCACAGCCTGCCAAAACTGCTGTACTGAAAGGTACAGCGTGGTTTGGTTTTTTGTAAATGAAGGAAACTGAAAACTCTCCCGGGTTTACAATGTATCAGCCTTACATACAACATTCTATCCAAAAAACATTCTTGTATCCGTGGCAAAACCAAAACCGGAAACTTATAACAAGCGAAAAACCCCACAACCTTTGATCCTGATCCTATAAAAACACCAAAAATATTAATTTATATTTGGTCTAAATAAATACCAATATTACTTTTGTCTCCCAACGAATCATCCAAAAAAATGAAAAACACACTTTTTTCTTTAGTATTTCTATTACTATCGAGTACTTTAATTTTCGCCCAGGCTACCCTGAAAGGTACGGTAACCGATGAAGACAACGAACCCCTTCTGGGCGCCAATGTTATACTTACCGACACCAAAGGCACCACTACGGATTACGACGGAAACTATACGATCAACAACGTTGATGAAGGAAGCTATACCATTGAAGTTTCCTTTTTGGGATACAAATCACAGTCCAGGACGATCAGTGTTTCCGGCCGGGAGGTGATTACCCTGGACTTTGTGCTTACGGCTTCGAGTGAACAATTGCAGCAGGTGGAGATTATAGGCCGGCGTGAGAAATCCTATAAAAATGCGCTGACCTTTGCAGCCACCAAAACAGCTACGGCAATCAAGGATATCCCCCAGGCTGTCAGTTATGTCACTAAAGAAGTCTTTGCAGATCAGCAGGCCTACCGGGTCAACGATGTGGTCAAAAACATTAGCGGGGTCAACCAGTTTTCCTATTACGATGATTTTACCTTTCGCGGTTTTCGTTCGGGGGAAACCTATATCAACGGGCTTCGTGTTATTGGCCTGTTCGGGCCACAACCGCTCCTGGCCAATATAGAACGTGTGGAAGTTATCAAGGGGCCTGCTTCGGCCATGTTCGGGAACTCGATCCCCGGAGGAATTATGAACCGGGTAACCAAAAAACCCCTTGCCGAAGATCGGAAAGCTATTAATTTTACGTTGGGAAGTTTTAACACCCTGCGTACCACCGCCGATTTTACCGGGCCTATCAACGAAAAGAAAACCTTGTTGTACCGCCTGAACCTCGCCTATGAAAACTCGGACAGCTTTAGAGATTTACAGGAATTCAAGTCGTATGTGATCGCACCTTCCATTTCCTTCCTGCCTACAGATAAGACACGGATCAATTTTGACCTGGTCATCACCAATTTCGACGGCAAACTGGACCGGGGCCAACCCATATTCGGAGCCACAGCAGGAACAGACCTGAACTCAACCCCCATTTCCTTTGCGATCGGGCAGACCAGTGATTATCACAAAACCGATGTGGCTTATTCCACCCTGTCCCTGAATCATCAGTTTTCGGACCGGCTTTCTTTCAACGCTTCCTATATGAGGTATATGTATGAAGAGGACCTGGTAGAGCATCGTACCTCCAACAAGTTCGGGTTAGACAGTCGTGGAGAGCCCATCCCCACGCTTATGGGAATGATGGTCATTACCCGGCAACAGCAGGCCATTGCAGACAATTTTTCGGCCTATTTTTCTTACGAGGCGAACACCGGTGCCCTGGAACACAAGATCGTGGTTGGCGGCGATTATAATGAACAAAGGCAACCTGTAGGCAATGCACAGTCTTTTGCCCGGGGCTACCTGTTGGAAGGGGGCGGTGCATCCATCAACCCTGACGACTTCCCCGATTTTTTAAGGGACGAAAATGACAATCCTGTACCCAATGTGCCGCACTTTGATCTGGAAAACCCGAACTACAATGTTGCCCGCCTGAGCGATTACATTTTTGAAGACAGTCCCAGCGACCCGACCAAATACTACAATTACGGCTTTTATGTACAGGACCAGATCAAATGGAACAAGTTTCAATTCCTGCTGGGTGGCCGGCAAGAGTATTACAACGACGTTACAGACTATGACCGCCCCGATGAGGAAACGGTCACCCAGGAGAAATTTTTACCACGGATAGGTATGGTTTATGCTGCTACAGAAAACATCAATGTTTACGGTACCTATACCGAAAGCTTTCAGCCACAGGGAGTAGCCAGCCTTACTAACCCCAATGCCGGGGGACCTTTTGACCCGTTGCAAGCCTATATGGTTGAAGCCGGGGCCAAAGGAGAATTTTTTAACAACAGGCTTGCCGCCACCCTGGCGGTGTATTACATAGAAAACAGCAACATCCTGGTCAATGCCAATGAAGAGGGGAATCCCGAATTGCTGAGACAACGCGGAAAGGAAGAATCGAAAGGAATAGAACTGGACATTAACGGTCGCATTCTGCCCAACCTTAGCCTTACCGCAAATTACGCCTATAACGAGGCCATTATCAGTGAAAGCGACGACCCGGAGGAAGTGGGACGACGAAAAGAAAATGCCCCTTTGCATCAGGGAGGTTTTTTCGGGAAGTACACCTTCGTAAGGGGTAAACTGAATGGTTTGGCGTTAACACTGGGCGCTAATTTTGTTACCAAAAGGAATACCTTCGACAGGAACCTGCAATTGCCTTCGTATACCGTGGCAGATGCCGGAGTATCGTATAATGTCGGCAAATTCAATATACGTCTTTTGGTCAACAACCTTTTTGACAAGACGCACTGGGTAGGGGGCTACAGCTATAACCGCTTATACCCGGGGGCACCGAGAAATTACCTGTTGGGTGTAGGATACACTTTTTAAGCTGCTGAATGAAGGTCAAAAAGAAAATATTTTTTAATATCCACAGCTGGATAGGTATCCGGTTGAGCATCCTGTTTTTTATCGTATGCTTTTCCGGTACGCTGGCCACATTAAGCCATGAAATGGACTGGTTGTTTAACCCGGATGCCCGGGCTACGCCACAGCAGGAACTGGCGTCAAGAAACACCATTGTTGCTAATTTCCGCAACAGCTATCCCGATGCAAGTATAGGCTACTGGATGCGGACGGATGAACCTTATTTATGCGATGTTATTTACAAAAAAGAAGGCGGGTATACCTCTTATGTGTTTGCCAACCCCTATACTGGTGAGATCCAGGGAGAAGCCCGGCTGACCTTCCAGCGCTTTTTCAGGGATCTGCACTATTTCCTGTTTATTCCTTTTCAGGCAGGCCATTTTACCGTACTTATCTTTGCCTTTTTGTTGTTAACCTCTCTGATTACGGCACTGGTTTTCTACAAAAAATGGTGGCGCAAGCTATTTAAACTGGAAACGGGCAAAGGAGTGCTGGTGTTTTTCAGGAGCCTGCACCGTCTGGCAGGATTATGGTCGGTTCCTTTCACCCTTTTGTTCTCCATTACCGGAATCTGGTACTTTTTGGAACGCGCCAATGTAGCGGGGATAGGTGTTGAAGCAAATCCAAGGCCTCCTAAAGTGAAAAATGTTTCAGAAGGAATTTCTACTTTGAAAGAAGACCCCGCTTTTTCTTTGGACTACGACAAAGCCCTGAGTATTGCAAAAAAAGAAATTCCCCAGCTGAAAGCGGGTGATCTATTGCCTCCGCAAAATCCCTCCGCCGTGCTCTACCTCACCGGTAAAAGCGATGTGCCCCTGGTAAGGCAACGGGCCAACCGGGTGTATATAAATCCGTATACCTATGAGGTGGTCAAAACACAAAAAGCCCGTGAAATGGGTACTGTAATGTGGCTTAACGACATAGCAGACCCTTTACATTTTGGATACTGGGGCGGTTTGGTCACCAAAATTATATGGTTTATCGCCGGGTTGGGCATTTCATCCCTGGTACTGACCGGAATCTGGATAACGCTGAAGCGAAAGGCCATTAAGCGAAAAAAGAACGGACAAAAAGTAATGGGCATATGGCGCTATATCAACTGGGGCATTTGTGCCGTTATGTTGTTTTTCATGTATTATTTCCTCACGGAACGTTATCATATATCGGCCCAGTCCATGATCTTGATAAGTCTGGGGTGGGCGATATTTATAGCCCTGGGGTATTATATTTTTGTATATCGCCTGAATAAAGCAGTGCAACATTTGTTAATTTAGGGGTGATTCAACCAATAGTTATGAAACCCTTTAATTATTGGTTTTTTTCACCTTTGAACGCTCCCTGAAATTGTCCTCTATATCCAGGTAATCGGGTGAGGGTACCCATCCGCCATAACTGTACCGTTTCAATTCATAGAAAGAACACCGTTTCCAACCCGTGGCGGTCATGGAAACATAGTTTACATAATTGGCCACATGCTCGTTCCATTCATCGCCAAAATCCGGCAACGAAAATTGTAGTTCCCGAAACTCACGGTTATGTGTATTGAAAATCTTAATCAGTTCTTCGACGGCTTCTTTCTCAGTCCAATTGTTGTGATGCATCATAACCGTTAACAGGTTAAGGTATTTTCCTTCCTCATTGTCCAGGTCCTTAAAATAGGATTCTCCATCGTTGTATCGGGCTATAGCGTTACCAGCCAATAATTCCAGTTTTACAATGTCCGGGTGCGAAAGAATTTCCTCAGGCAGTTCAACCTTCATCTCCACCGGTAACAAGGCATAAAACGGGCGCATGCAGATGGATTGCGAGCGGATACGGATTACGTCTTCCGCAGTGGGCCACACACCGCCATTACGGTATTTACTTTCCATGGCAACACCTTGCATGTAAAAATCTACCATATCGGCAAAATGGGCAACGGCATTTTCAGACATATAGTAAAGCAGCCCCCGTCTCAGACGGTATAGTTGGCCACCTAATATATAATCTGTTTCATGTGGCATCATCCGGCCTTTTAAAATGGCCACTACCTCTTCGGCAGCCTCTTTGACCCGGGATTCGCTGCGTTGCTCGAAAATGTCGTCATGAGCCATGGTCCAGGTCATAAAGCGACTCAATACCAGGAGTCTTTCGTAACTCACCGTGGGATACCACCAACTGGCAATATATGCGGTTTTGGTACCTTTAAAGGATTTTAGTACATTCTCTTGATAGCCCAGTTCCCGGTACTCTATATCAATAAGGAAATCCTCGATATGTTTTTGTGCTTTTTCCGCCAAGGGATTTTTAAGAAAAGGATAAGGGTAGATTAATCGACTGGTAATGTGATCAGGTGCTTTCATACTTCCTTTTTAGAAATTAATATTACTTTTTTGGTGCCTAAACCAAAGAAGAGTTGTTGATACGGGAGAAGCAATCCTTTGATAGTAATGAAAATATACTTAGAGGCATCATAAGTGCAAATTACTTATTTTGTGTGAATTAATACGTATATAAAAAGAAATATTTTCTTTCATAAATTATTGTATTTAAGGCGAAATCATGATTTTTTATGTAGTGTCCAGTTTGCCATTTTACTCCCAGCCACATCCGGTATAACCAAAAACTGAACTGCATGGATGGCATCAACTTAATATATCCGGATTTCTGTTATTAATGGACCAGGGGCTCCGGAACTAAATCCGGATGCTTTGTATATCGTAAATGATCAAAATAAAATAATGAGAAGTAAAATCAGGATATCTATGGAGGATGTTGTAGAAATACGGGAGGTCAATAATATTGTTTTCGGGAAGTTATGATATCCGGAAAACTGATGAATTTCAAGATATGTCGGGCAGGATTGTGGATATCGGTGAAAAGAGGAAGCGAGGGATTAAAGATGCTTGAATAGATGGGCTAATAAGAAGAATATTATGTGGAAACCTATAATACTCAAGAAAACCATTGCTCTTTAATTCCGGCCCGGGAGGTACAAATGGCGATTAATCAAATAATATCTTCGGGTATGCCAATAGAATTTACACTGCCGGAGCATCGCAGTATCAATAATAAGTAACGGTCTCCATTAAAAACGGCATTAGACTTTCCAACGGGATGATATTCCTTTGCTTATTACAGTAAGCACAATTACCATTTTGCTCATTTGTTCTTCACTTTTACATCAACATCCAATATTCGTTAACTTGCCAACTTTTTGCCTAAAAGGGCATACAATTCGGCATACTCTTCAATTCAAAAAAAGCATCCCTAATAAAATTTTAAATTATGAAAAACAGTAACTTACATATATTGTTTGTGATAGATAAATCTAATTACAATAATCCTGTATTAAGTAATGATGATAAGCCATTGGAAATATTTATTAAAAAATTCATATTAATTTGGAAAGGTCTATGGGAATATGTCCATAATCAGCGTGATTATACAAATGATAAAAAGGACAGATATTTAAGAATAAAGGCGGGATATATGAGTTTTTTTGTAAGAATAATGATGTAATCCCGGGAAAAAGACTTTCAAAGAAATAGACATTTTATACTTTAGAGCTTGTTTAAAAAGGATTGATTGTAGCGAAAAATGATGATTTTTGTTCCATATGAAGGGTTTTTTGAGCTGCATAGCCATAGCTATGGAGCGATAAAAAGACAAATATGGGGCAAAAAGGGCATTTTTTTAGCCAATTGAATTCTTTTTAAACAAGCTCTTAATTGGTATTAGCCATTTATTCCTTGTTATCCCGATTATTTAACCGTATCTCGATATATTTGGTATTTATAAAACAAGTTAGGTGTAATACCACGAGCAACGGTGTAAATACCAGCAGTCAGATAAAAATGAACAAGAATAAAATAAAGAAAGGGTTGCTGTTAAAGCAACTTCAGCATGCAACATTACAATGCCAGGGGTTAAGTGAAATACACCCATTCGGAACAGGAAAAAAAGCAGTGCTACGCGCGTTGGAATATCTTGGTTATATCCAAATAGACACACTGTCAGTTATTGCACGTGCACATCATCATACCTTTTGGACAAGGGTGCCGGGTTACCAAAGCGAATACCTGCATCAGTTGGTGGAAGAACGTGCAGTATTTGAATATTGGTTTCACGCTGCCTCTTTTCTGCCGATGAGGGATTTTCGCTATGCCTTACCCAAAATGCTAAGCATCAAACGCGGGGAGGCTCGCCATTACAACAATGCTGCTGACCAAAACAGCCTCCGTTATGTATATGACAGGATTCGTATCGATGGCCCGCAAAAAGCCAGGGATTTTGAATCGATCAACAAAAAATCAGGAAAATGGTGGAACTGGAAGCCAGCAAAGATCGCTCTTGAGCAACTCTTTATGCAGGGTGATCTAATGATCTGCGGACGTGACGGTATGGAAAAAGTCTACGACCTGACCGAAAGAGTGTTGCCCGACACAGTCAACACCGTTGAACCCGGTCCTTTGGAGTTTGCTGAATATTTAATTAAAACCCATCTTCGTGCGTATGGATTCACTACCATTAAACAAATAACACATCTAAGAACCGGTGAATCACTACGAAAAAATGTTAAACAGGTGTTACAAACAATGCTTGAAGAACAAACAGTGCAACAAATAAAGATTGATGGTATGCCTACAATTTTTGCACTTCATACTTTACTTGAAAATACAATCAAAAAGCCAGCTTCCCATGTTCGGCTTCTGTCTCCTTTTGACAATTCGATCATTCACCGTGACCGTATCGAACAACTTTTTAACTACAACTTTCGGCTAGAATGCTACACCCCTAAAGAAAAGAGGCGGTATGGCTATTTCTGCCTGCCCATTTTGTTCGGCGATGCATTTATAGGGCGTGTCGACTGTAAAGCACATCGCAAAAACGGTCAATTCGAGCTGATCCATTTACACATTGAAGACAGACGGGAAGATATCGAATCATGGCTGGATCCGTTTGTAAAAGCGGTACAGCACTTTGCCGCTTTTAACGGCTGTCAATCAATCAAATTGTCTAAAGTGAGTCCGCCGGAACTAACACGCACGTTAAAGCAGGCTTTTAAAGGGAAGACCCCGATAAATGAATAAAAAAAAGGCACCACAACAACGGAAACCGTTACACAAGTTGTTAAGTAATATGCGGAATTACTATCGATGAATTGACATTTTCTTGTAAAAACGGTATAAGAGCTCATCGATGATCAAACCTTTATACATATACCTGGCTATACATTATTCTTCGATAAGGAAAATAGAATGTCGAAATACTCTATATTAGTGTAAGTTGCTGTATATTAATGGGCAAACGGATAAAACAGGTGGGTCTACCTCTGATAGCAACATTGTTTGGACTTTTTATGTTTAGAAATCAGGGGTTTACGGATTCTTTATTTAATCAAAACACACATGCTTTAGTTCTTCATATCCCTGAGTAACCTCCAGGAAAACCAGGAGATAAACACAGCGGCTGTTATAATGCAAAGCCACAGGAATGTTCCGGTCTTCCAGAACGGGATTTCCCCGGGTGTTGTTTCTTCGGGGGGTATCTTTTTTAAAGTGCCCATGCCGGTACGGGGAAGGTCATCACGGAACAGTGTTTTAAAATGACCGATGTCGTATTGCGGGGAAGGAAAAGAGGGGTTGACCGCAAGCCGGTATTTTTTGCCGGCGCGGAGTTCTGCCACGAGGTATACGGGTTCCTGGAAAATCCTTACACCGATATCTTCCAGGGGCAGGTTGTCCCTGTTCTCAATTTCGATCGTAAATTCCTTTTCAAAAAGATTCAGCTTGTCAAACCGGTTTTCTTTCTGCGAATCCAGTTCCAGGGTCCCCATGGTCCGAACGTAGGTTTCCGTTCGCTTTTTGACATTCCTGTTCCGTTTGGCCCGGATATGTGCAGTGCGCAGGAACATCCCGGGACCTTCTGCAATGTCAAATGTCAGCGTATTGATCCGTTGCGGTTCGGCAAATCGTATGTGGATAATGGTCTTTTTATTCGCCTTGTCCTGTACGGTTTCCAGGGTAAACCCTTTAAGTTCGGTGAGCTCCGGTATCCCGGTTTTATCCGGTTTTTCATAAATGCCGGCTTCGAGGATATTAACAGGCAGTGTTTTTTCATCGTCAAAATCCCAGCGGAGGTACCTGTAACGGTTCAACGGAAAAGCAAAAGATTTTTCCACGGTGGTTTTTCCGGACGTGCTCAAACGGCCCAGTATTTCCCCGTTAACCAGTCCGAACCAGTTTTCCCCGTCATCGCTTCCACTGATGTCGTAGGTTTTGGACACTTTTGTAGCGGCTATTTTCAGGCTTATCCTGTCTATGGCTTTTTTTTCCTTGTTTTCTATGATTACGGAGGATCGCTTTTCGGGCAGGGCAGTTTTGGATACGATCGGGAAAGGGACAAAACGGGCGTCTTCCCGCTTATCCGTACCGTTGTGTACCCAGTACGGGATCTCGTTGTGTTCCTCGTCCAGAATACGGATACCGTCTGTCCGGTCCAGGCTTGCCGAGTGGACTTCCGGGGAAAGCGGAATGGCATAAACCCCGTCTTCGTTTACCGGGCGTATATCTCCACGGTATTCCTGGGCGCTGAGAACAAGGCCGCAGAGCAGAAAAACAAAGATATTAAAGCTCTTTTTCATCAGGTTCGGATTTGGTATCGGGATCGTCAATGACGAGTTTTTTGATCTTCTGATATACAAAGGAAATGACCAGGATCAATATACCCAAAAGTATAAAGGCGATGATCTTCCCGGTTTCGGATACGTTCTTGATGTCGTAGAGGAACAATTTTGCGATCGTAACCCCGAGTAGCGAAAGGGCCATGATGCGGAGCAGTTTCCATTGACGTTTTATTCCGGTAATCAGGAAGGCAAACGACAGGATGCCCCACAAAACGGGATAGCCTGTTTTAACGATCTGTGTTTTTGTTTCCAGCAATCCCGGGGAATCGGTAATTCCGGGAGTGAGATAAAGACCGTGGATCATAACCTCATAGCTGAGGATGAACACCACACAAAAAGCAAAGCCCCACAGTATGACCGGACGTCTGAAAAGTGGAATAACCGGATCGTGCATACTGTTTTTAACCAGTGTTTTGGCAAAATATATCAGGCAGAGCAATAGGCCGTAGTGAAGGTAAAAAGCGATGTGTTCGCTTCGGCCCGTATCCAGGCTTGCCAGGAATTCCATGGTGGGCAGGCGGAAAAACAGCAGGACATAGAGCAGGATATTTCCTGCGGCCAGGATCAATATTATCTTTTTTAACCCCTTGCGATGCGATTTTAATCCGAAGTAAAGCAGCAGTACACTGCATACAAAATGATACAGGGCTGAACAGGACATGGCAGACTCCCCGATGGGCAAAAACCGGTTGGATTGATAGTTGGTTTCCAGCATCCCCGCAATGTAGGCCACCACAACGGCACTAACCGCTGCCAGCATCCTGTATGAAGCCGGGTAAAAGGTGAAGAACCCTATCTTTTGTATGTTGTTTTCCTTTTTTAGCAGGAAGTAAACCGCCGTAAATGATATGGCCGAGATAAGTCCGGTAATAAATGCCGGGTTAAGGATTAGGGAAAGCTCTGTTTTCCCTGCTGCATAATACTGTACCCAGTCCATGAGCAGGCTGACAAGCATCAGCCCCTGTACCGCGACAGCACCGATCTTAAATGTGTTTATTCCGGATTTCCGGGACAACCAAAACAGCAATACGGCTTCAGCGGCCCAGAACATGGTGATATAATTCCCTTCGAACTGGATGGGGACCGTTAATGTAACGAAGGTAAGGGTAAGGCCCAGGAAAAGGTAAACGGCATTCTTGTCCAACCGGAATTTTTTATACAAAACGGCAGTATAGATCAAATTGAACAGGGCCAGTGAAATGGTAAACAATCCCTTCATATTTTCGTTCCAATGGTGCAGGATGGTAAGCCCCATGGAGAAATAAAAGAAAGTGTTGCCGAGTAAGACAATGTAATCCGCGGTCGATAAAGCTCCCTTTTTTCTAAGGTTGTGTATGATGGTGATGATGCTGAACAGGATATAGAAAACCGTGGCGAAAACAAAGGCACCTCCGTACGGAAGCTGGTCGTCCGCAAGTTTTGTAAATAACCAGCTGCTGTAAAGGATCACGGTAAAGAAAAAGGACAGTATGGTGACCAGGTTCCATTTCTTAAAATAGGCCATAGTAAGTATCCCGCCGTTAAGAATGGTAATGTATGTGAACAGGATCATATAATTTCCCTCCCCGGTACTTACCATAAACGGGACAGAAAACCCGCCGATAAGCGCCAGTACGGCCAGCTCCATCCGGTTGTAGGAAACAGAGACCAGTGCGCTGAAAGCGGTGATGACCACCATGATAATAAAGGCTGCGGTCTGGCTGAACAATTGGTATTCGTGAAAGGCAATGGCGATAGTAAAGTAAAATATACTTATGGCGCCTGCTACCAGGACCGAACTAAAGGCCTTGAAGTGGGTTCTGAGCCTGTGGGCAAAAAACATAACGACAGCACCTGCAAGGATACCGATACCGACCCTGGCGGTTTCGTTGATCCAGTTTTTATCAATGGCGTATTTCACAAAAAAGACGATCCCCAATACCAAAATAAGGATACCGATCTTGTTGATGAGGTTTTCCCCGATAAATTTTTCCAGGTCGGGATTTTTTTCCTTGAATTTTTCCCACCATGTTTTGCGGGGAGCGGAAGGGACCTTTATGGGCTCTTGTTCGGGCTGAGCGACCGTTTCGGGCTCCGGGAGGGCTTCCTCCCCGGGAAGTGAATCCGTGACGGGTTCGTTCTTTTCCGGAGCAGGTTCACTTTCCTTTTTCTCTTCGGCAGGTTCCGGAAATTCTTCATGTGATAGTCGGGCGGTTTCTTCTGTGAGGTGATCCGGAAGTCCCTCTTTCCGGAGGGTATCCAGCTTTTCCGAAAGCTGTTGTAGCTTATTTTCAGTCTTTTGAAACCCGGAACTGATTTTTCTGAGTAATACGATCAGAAGGACCAGTACGATAACCAACAAAAAAATTGTCATATCACACTTAGGTTGATGAATGTCAAATATAGGTAAAATTGTATACGGGATGTTGAAACCCGCCTGATCCGGGAAGAAATACCGGTTTTCCGGGAGCTGAATGAATTGATTGGTTTCAGTTTAGGGTGTCAAACCCTGCTCCCGATCCCGATATCTATCGGGATAATCGGGATTATTGCAGCACTTCGGTACTTCGATAAACTCAGTACAAGTAAACTCAGTGTATCACACTTTAGTAGTGCGAAAAAATTATAATCCAGGTTATTGAGTTATTGTGTGTTGACTAAATAACTCAATAACTCAATCCACCTAATAACCTGGTGATTTTATTGCTTTCTAAAAAGGAGGGCTTTTAGTCCCCGGTAAAGAAAACCGCTGCCCCCTTTCAGTGCAGCGTGGTTTAGTACAGAGCGGTACAAGAATTCAGCAAACTATTAAAACCAGGCTTGTGGCTATTACAATTCCCGGGAGATTATTCTGTGATATCCGGATAGAACAGACAAAAACCTTCAGGACTAAAATTCCTCCCGCAGATCATCGCAGATTTATGCCGGAGTGTGTTAATATAAAATAAAACGCCTGTGTTTTAAGTGGAGAGCGATCAGTAGCAAAAGCGATGCCCTGAGCAAGGTCAAAGGGAGGATAAATAAAGCGGGTAACGGGAAAGATGAGAGGTGAGTATTTAATACTTCTCACCTCTCATATTAATATTAAAGCTTACAACTTAATCACAGGCTTTTCCCTGGTCATTTATGCTCCAGCCGTGATCGGCCAGCAATTGTCTGGCTGTTTCGGCTTCATCACCGCAATAGGGAACAGGTATATTTCCCAAACTGAGATTTTGAGGCAGAGCAAGCTCTTCTGTAGTGGCATGTGCTGCAAAACGGATCAGGGCCTTTTCATAGTTCTCCCTTGAAATTCCGGAACCATGGAAGATATATGACATCCCTGTTACCTTACTGATATTCCATTTGCTAAGATCCGGATCGGCACCGGAATTCCGGAACATATAATTCATAGAAGACACATTAGCCGTATTCCAATTGCTTACATCGGGGTTGGCATTGGTAGCGCCGCTAAACGTAAGCGTCATAGCCAAGACTTTACCGGTATTCCAGTTACTTACATCAGGGTTGGCACTGGCAGCATCACTGAACATGCCTGCGATGTTGACAACGCTACCGGTATCCCAGTTGCTCACGTCGGGATCTGCACTGGTAGCCCGGGCAAACATGCTTGTCATATACCGGACATTACCGGTATTCCAGTTACTTACATCAGGATTGGCGTTGGAAGCTCCATGAAACATGCTTCCCATATCCGTTACATTACCGGTATCCCAATTACTTACATCCGGATTGGCAACAACAGCACTCTTAAATAAAGAACTCATATTGGTCACATTACCAGTATCCCAGTGGCTGAAATCGGGGTTACTTAGTCCTGAATAGGCAAACATCTGGGACATATTCTCCACATGAGATAAATTGGGGGCATCGGTGGCTTTTACATTGAGGTTTGAACAATATACAAATGCCCTTTTCATAGATTGCCAGGCTATGGTTCCCCATTGTTCGATGGCAATGATGCTTTCTGGTACATCACTATTTACTTTAGAACCATAAAAATACACGGCCGGAAAATCCCCGGAGATACGGATGGTGTGCTCGCCGCCGGTATCAAAAGTATGGGTCACATTGCCGGTGATGCCTTCCTGGTCAAATATTCCGTCATTGTCCCAGTCCACTTTGTAATTATAAGCACCGGCAAAATCGGGATGGGTTGGGATCGTGATCGTTTGCGTATTCCAGGTGGTTACAAAATCATTCCGGGTGACGGTGACGGAGATACTCCCCTTAATCTCCGGGTTGCTGTAAGAGGTGGCCGTGATCACCACTTCTCCTTTACTTAGCCCGGTTACCGTCCCTTCTTCATCCACAACGGCCACGGAGGTGTTACTACTGCTCCATGTTATTGTTTTGTCCTCAGCACTTTCCGGGGTTATACGGGCAGTGAGTGGTGTTTTTGTCCCTACCTCGATCTCCGTTTTTTCCGCAGTCAGGGCTATGGTACTAACAACAAACGCCACGGTGACCGTATATTGCCGGGTATCCCCGTTTTCGGCCGCTACCGTATAAGTTACCGGTTCGGTAAAATCCTGTTCTTCCCCGCTGGCGGGGACTATACCTGCCCCGCTATGGGTAATTTCGGGTGATAATTTGGTAATATCGGCATCTTCAGTTAAGAATACACTGATGTTAGTCCCCTCAATAATCCCTTCAGTATCATTAATGGTAAAAGAGGTAATGGCGTTACTGGCTTTAAGGATATTCAACACCAGACTGTCCTTTATACCGGCATCTTCACCGGAAGTAACCGTAATGGTCACTTCTCCGGGGGTTATGGCCTTAACCAGACCATTTTGATCTACCGTAGCGATGGAAGGATCGCTGCTGCTCCAGTGTACTTCCCGGTTGGTGGCATCTTCCGGAGAGATCGTCACATCCAGTTGCAGGATGCCGCCTGCCGCTACGTCCTGTGTTTGCGCTACGGCTTCTACTTTGGCAACCTTTATGGCGGAAGGGCCGTCATCCCCGGAACAGGAGCATAGCATTAACATCACGATAATAACAGTGCCCGGGCATGCCCGGTACCGTTTGCTTTTAAATTGTAGTAGAAATTGTTTCATACTTGTTGATTATACCGTTTATCAGGGTGCAATGATACCCCGGAATATCCTGAAAAATGTTCCATCCGAATGAGTGGTACTTTTTTATGGAACGGATAGTAAAGGCCTTAAATACGTTGTATTACACTGTATTTTTTCGGTATTGGGAAGGCGTGAAACCGGTGTGGTTCTTAAAGACCCGGTTAAAGGAGGTTTTGCTCCTGAACCCGGCCTCATAGGCAATGGCCAGGATCTTGTAGTCGTTATAGGCAGGGTTACGCATTAATTTCTGCGATTCGTTGACCCGGTAGATATTGATAAAACTATAGAAGTTTTGCTCAAAACACAGGTTGAGTACTTCGGAGAGGTGATGGACGCTCATGGACAATGTTGAAGCGAGATCGGACGGGGTGATATCAAAATCGAGATAGGGTTTTTCCTTTTCCATGTGGTCCAGGATCAGGTTCATGTAGTGCTTCCTGTCTTCCCCGGTGAGCGAGGAGTTTTTGTATTGCGGTGAAATTTTCGCAGCGGGTTCCCCGTGATGCGCTTCCCGCCTTTTTGCGGCCAGGTCCTTCATTTTGGTTTTGAGGGCCTTGTTCTCGTTACTCAGGGCGAGGTAATTCCCTCTGATCTTTTCCCTGTCCGTTTCCAGGTTCTTTCTTTTCCTGATATGGAAAAATAACAGCCCCCCGAGCAATAGGAGTGCAAGGCTACCGCCTGCGATAAGCTTGTTCTTTTTGCTGTTCAGTGTGGTTATCGCATAGAGCCTTTGATCCATTTCCCTGTGTTGCAGCCTGGCTTCCTGTTTCAGGTCGAGCTTGGTGGCATCCGTTTTTTCCTGCATGTTTTTCTCCAGCATTTCGGCATATTGTTTTTGCTCCTTGTAGGACTTTTTAAAATACCCCAGTGCTTCATAGGTTTTTGCCAGGTGCAGGCAGAAGTGCATTTCCAGTTTTTTGTTCTTTTCGAGAATAGCGGTTGCCTTTCCCTCTTCGAGATAACTTACCGCTTTTTCCGGTTCCCCGGTCTTCCCGTAGGCCATGCCGAGGTTGAGCAGGGTCAGTGCCCTGCGCTTTGAGGATCTTTCGAGAGACTCCAGGCTTGTTTCAATGGCCCGGCCGTATTCTTTCTTCCTGAAATGGGCATTGGCAATATTGTCGAGAGCGGTGAGAAGTACTTCGGTATTTCCGGTTTGCTCTCCCAGGTCTTTTACCTTGTACAGGCAGGATAATGCCTTCTCCTTGTCCCCGAGGCTGGAATAACTCGCCCCCAGGCCGTTATATGCAGCTATTTTTGTAAAGTCCGATACCTGGTAACGTTCGGACCGGGCAAGGACTTCTTCCATGGCTGCTATGGCCTTTTCATGAGCACCTATATTGTTATATATGTTGCCGATATTTACCAATACCGCTATACCTGTTTCTTCGCCGTCGGGCAGGGATTCGCATTTTTCCAGGGCGTTGTGATATTGTTCCAGCGATTCTTTGTATTCGCCCATAATGCTGAAATATATCCCGAGATTGATCAGGGCCTTCACCTCCAATTTTCCCAGCCCGAATTTTTCGGCAACCGGGATCACCGAGTCATTATACATCCTGAATGTTTCGTATTCCCCGTCTTTATAATGTCCGAAGGCGGCATCGAGATAGTTTTTCGATACCTTTTCGGGAGCAGTGAGCGTGTCTGGCCATTTGCCGGCAACAATCCGGTTGTTTTGGGAATGTATGGTATTAAAGTAAAGTATAATAAGAATATAGAACGGAAGTTTGTTCATGGAATTACGCTACTGTTATTTCCTTAAGGTTCCCCGTGGGCCGGGAGCAAATATGGAGAGGAACAGTTCCCCCAGATAATTTATTAAGAGACCAAAAGTAAATGAAAAAATCTTGTAAACCCACATAAAGGCATTAGAATTAGTTCTATAAGAAGGTGAGGTTTGTTTTACGAAGATTGTTAATCAAGGGTAAACGCTTTGGTGACAGGGGCTATATCTCCCGGAAACTGGCCAATTATTTGTGAAATAATGGTATTAACCTGGTTACAAATTTGTGAAATAATAAAATTTTTCAGATTTGGATAAAAATTCTGTAGAGAAAGCGTTCGCTGATAGAATCGGTCAATGACGAACTCAAGACATCTGTCGAACATAGCAGGCATCGATCACCGGTCGGATATTATCATTTTTAGCATTTTAAAAGCATCGAGTTCATCACTGCCAGAATTAACGTTTTGGCAACCGCATAAATTGTAATGACGTTCATTATAAAAATATAAGCAATCGTCTCCCGATAATCCCGATAATTATCGGGATCGGGAGCGAGCCCTTCGATACTTCGGCTTTAGTTTATCCTGAGTTTATCGAAGGGCTCAGTACAGGTAAACTCAGGACAGGCTGAAGCGCGGCATTCTCCTGGCAGGTTATATGCATGCCATAGGGGTACGCCGCTTACCCCATGAGATTGCCACACCCTGCTTATGGCAGGGTTCGCAAAGACGCTTTTCAGTTATGGCTTTGGGAGGAAATATCCAATCACTAATATCTCATCTGTTTATCAGTACTTTATATTTATGCTTATCCATTATTCACGTTAATTTAGTTTCCATTGTAGATTTTCGTTATGTAAAACGGTCAAGGCTAATAGTGGGGATATTCGCCCGGCGAAGCTATATTTCTTAGAGCGGGGACTGCTATTACACTTATTTTTTAACGATTTTTCCATCGGTATAAATTTCTGTCAATTTCCAGGCAATATCTGTTAAGATGCTTCCTTTAGGCCTGTTGGAAAAAATTATGATTGAGGTTTTTAAGTCGGGAACTCTGATAACTTCTGCACCAAATCCGGAAGTTAATCCTCCGTGCTCATAAACATCATAGCCATTTATCCTGATTTTATTCCACCCGAAACAATATCCTTCACCCGAACTTTTGCCATTTTCAGTATACGCTGAAAATATATTATCCAGTTGCTTCCCGGAGATTAGTCGGTCTGAGTATAACATCTGATCCCATTTGTAATAATCAGAAATTGATGTATAATACCCACCATCGGCCTGGATTGCACTTGTTAAGCTTTGATCTTTGGGTATAATAATACTATCATTTTTTATAGAGTAGCCAAATGCACGGTTTTTTATTTCAGCATTGGGAACATAAACAATGGAATTCTCCATTTTTAGGGGTTTGAATATTTCATCAGCAATGAATTCCTCAAATGGTTTTCCCGATATTTTTTCTACGATCTTTCCGAGGACGACATAGGCTGTATTGCTATATTTAAACCGGGTGTCTGGCTCAAAAATAGTGCTGTCTGTTTTTAACAATGCCTGAAAAACCTCGTCATCCAGGATTTGACGCTCCCTGTTAGCTTCAATGAAATTATTATAACTAACTAATCCCGAACGATGAGTTATCAGATGCCGGATTTTGATATTTTTGCCATAGTCCGGGAATTCGGGAAAAATAGCTTTCAATGAGGTTTCATAATCCAGTTTTCCCCGGTCAGCCAGTTTGGCAATCGCAAAAGCTGTAAATTGCTTTCCAACGGAAGCAATCCTGTAATTCGTTTCAGAAGTTGTCTTTGTTTTTTCCCCGACATTGGCGTAACCATAATTTTTCTCTAAAATTTTCCGCCCGTTTTTTATAACCAGAACACTGGCCCCCGGATTTGGCACGTCGTATCTTGAAAATAAATGATCAACTATATCATCGTCATCTTTGGGGATGACCCTGGATGAATGACAGGAAAATAAAAAGAAAAAAATTGTGAAGGGAATTATGGATTTCATGGGTTAAAATTACATACAACGGTTTCGGCTATGGCAAACAGGGGAGTAGTATCTTGTTTTAAAGCACAGGCACCTCCATATAAAAAGCCGTCATGCCTATATAGTCGGTGGTGGCATTCAGTTTTTCTGTCAGTATCTTCTCTATTTCGGTAATGGGAGTGTTGGGGACGTTAAAACTGCAGATACACTGTACACGCTTGCCATTATAGTTAAAAATAAGTGTCTCGGTTGGAGTATCGGGATATTGTTTCGTCAGATTTTCCTGAATAGATCGAAGGGTTTGGTTAAATTTTTTGGTATATACGTTTTCCTTATCTTCTTCGTATTGGTCAATATAGGTAATATCTAAAGGACCATTTCTTTTAGCAACAGGTTTTATGATATATGCATCCTGCATTCTTCCTGCTTTCGACCCGGGAGATATAATAGTTGTCTGTCTGTATCTTTTATTCTTACAACTGTAATATGGAGTAGTATATACAAGAACGACATCGAAGTTTTTATCCATAAAAAGATAATTCCGGAAAGTAATTTCCTTTATTGGAGTACTCCCAAGAGCATATTCCATCGGAAGATTGTTCAAAGGAAGTTTTTTTAGCCGGTCGTCTTTTTTATTGGGTCCGTAAGAATACAGCTTGTATTCAATAAATTCTCCTTTCAAGGTATCCGTATCAACCGTTACGGTATCTATATGGATGTTGTAACCATATTTCTCTATATACAACCTGTCCGCCTGGCCATTCAAAAACTTTACTCTGTCTAAAACCGAATCCAGCTCCTTTTTATCCTTTGGCCACAATATTCCATAATGATCGTATGAAGATGTGAGCGCTGTACCTATAGATAATGCATTGCCGGAATCTTTAAACCGCTTTATAAATTTCCGGAAAGAAGTAAATTGGTAATATTGATACCCTGTATAGGACAATATGGTTAAGACCAATAATGATACTATAACTTTAACAATCTTCATTTTAAATTCGTTTAATCCCTGTACTCATACCCCATGATCTCTTTATACACCTGCCTAAAGGCATCCCGATCCATCTGTATGTATATCATGGGTTGATTTACACCTATTGTCGGACCGGTAAATTCGAATACGTTATATTTTGAGTGGCCCTTCCTCATTTCTGCCGTCTCTATGTGACTAAGGGTGTTGGGGGAATCTATTCTATGATCCAAAGGATCGAAACTGACTTGTGCTGTAAATATTATGCCTTCATATTCTAATTGTAAAACCATCCCGTTGATACCGCCTTCTTTAATACCGAAGGAGCGTTGTGCCCTGTAATATTCACCGCTTCCCCTACGGTCCAAATCTATAGGATTAAAGTTATAACTATCTATATTGGCCCTCCTTTTTACAGCATTGAAGATTTCTTCGACCAATTTTTTCAGATCTTCTCTCCGGGCATCCGTAAAAGATTTTTTGTCGATATCAGGAGCCCCCATGTATTTACGATATAATTTACTTAAACCATTAGGAGCACTGTTTTGATAATCGCTTCATACATTGCCTTCACCGGGCCCCACATACTTAAAACCGTGTGGCGTGTTGCTTTCCGATGTTACCTCTTCTTTCCACACGTATTGCCCGGTTTTCCTGTCTTTAACCCAGTCTGACGGTTGTTCTCCTCTGGTGCTTTTTAGCGGTGTTTCAAGAAGGCTTCCGGAGTTGTTATGCTTGTCCATAAGCGAATCCCCGGCAGGAATATCCGGGCTTCGCTTAACCTTAAAACGGAGGTCGATATCCATACCTGTGGTTTGGTACAGTTCCAGCCAGCTTTCTATATCCCTAATGGAATGTACAGTGATTTCCATAGTAACTAAAAAGAAGAAATGTTCAGGTATTTAAAACACATTAATTTTTCATAAAACTTTTGCAGGGGATTGGTGTATAAAAGTACAAAAAATTCTTAGGGCTTGACATCCTGGCTTATGAATGTGTAACAGGCTGCGAAGTCGGGGACATTTGCAGAGCGGGAATGCTGTCATTTTTTACTTATTAGATAATCCGTTGATAAAATCGCATATTCAAAATTGTCAGACCAACCGTTTTTAAGCGGCAATACCCCTGCTGCCGCACGATTACATCGTGTGGCTGTTCCCGCTGCCGCACGATTGCATCGTGTGGCTCAAACTAACCCATCTATAACTTTCTTATCTTTTAACCAAAATACTGAAAAACAAGCACATTATCCAACAGCCCCTTTTCTCCCTAATAATCCACAGCACTGCTGTAAACATAATCTTCCGGCCGAAATACGAAGCCTGCATCTACCGGATTGTTGTGAATATAGTCGATCTTTTCCTGTATAACTTTATTGCTCCAAAGCTCAACAGGTTTGTTGTCGTGTCGCCAAAACTGATATCCGGTAACGTTGGACGACTTTCCTGCTGCTTTTTTAAACCTTTCGAGCAAAAACTCTTTTCTGCTTTCTCTCGGATTATCCCGTATTTCCTTTACTATCGCTTTGCTTGTAAACCGTTTAAAATCACCCAGCAGCAATGCGGGATGCTGCCCGTTTATACTCCTGAAGACTAAATGCATATGGTTGGTCATAATGCACCAGGCCACAATTTCCATACCTTTCTCTTTTTGGCAAAACGCCAGACTTTCCAACAGCAGGTTCTTATATTCATTCCTGGTAAAAACATCCAGCCACTCCACTACAGCAAAGCTCACAAAGTATAGGCCCTCCGGGTTATGGAACTTATAGTTTCTGCTCATAGGCTAAATGTACAGATTTTTCATTTCCGGAAAAACACGGCCGTGAGTAAAGCTCAGGAAATTAAAGATGCCACACGATGCAATCGTGCGGCAGCGGGGGTAAGTGAGGAAGAAGCTTTAAAAAGAGTAGAAAAAGCAAATTTGGCTTTTCCTGATGCTTTAGTAACAAATTATACGGGATTGATACATAACTTAAGTCTACCGGATGCAAAAGACTGTCACGTCCTGGCTGCTGCCATAAAGACTGATGCGAATGTAATAGTCACCAATAACACTAAAGATTTTCCTGAAGATTATTTAGCCTCTTTTGGCTTAGCTGCTAAAACAGCAGATGATTTTTTGACTGATATTATTGATTTAAATACGGACCAAGCCGTAAAAGCATTCAAGCAATTAGTTTTAAATAGACGAAATCCGGATTTAAATGAATTTGAAGTTCTTGACATTTTAAGAAAGCAAGGACTGAAAGATACAGCGGATTTTCTGCATTCACAGCTTTAGTTATATGCTTGGCCATGCCGAAAAGCTTTTTGTTGTACCCATACCAACGCTTAGTTATCAGCCACAGTTATTTCTTTCTCCTTATAATAATCAAGCCAGGATTTTATTCTTCCGACAAACATTTTGAGGTAGTTTTCAGTCAGGAATATGTTCGACCAATCAAATCTCCGTGCCTGTACTCCGAGATAAAAAACAAAAACAGAAGCCCCGGCTTTAGGGATTAGCCTGAGTTCATTATCCGATAACGCCCTGACTTTTTGGTAGCCGTTCAGAAAACTCTGAATTTTTGATTCATATTGTTTTTTGTCAGATTCTATGAAAAATAATTGTTTGCAGAAATATGCAATATCCAAAACCTGCCATCCGTTTCCACAAAAATCGAAGTCGAAAATTGTAATTTCCTTTTCATTGACGACAGCCATGTTATCATACCAGATATCCATATGTACGACTCCCTTTCGAACATTGTCGAAATCTGAATCCCGGAAAGACTCACCAAACGCTTTAATGAACTCCATTTCTGCTAATTCCTCGGGGAAGAATTGTTTTAAATGCTCATAAGGCAATGCTACAAGTGATTGTTTGTTATAAGAAATCCGGTCAATGGCTTTGTTTAAAGGGAAGCTGTGAATTTTTGCCATTAACGAACCAATGGAGTAACAGGTCTCTTTGTCCATAAACCGGATTTTGCCGCCTTGAGCAAATGAAAAAAGCACTACATACCTGGTTCCTTCAGGTGCATTTATTTTTTGAATGAATGCTCCGTTTTTATCCTGAATTGGAAAAGAGACCGCTATTTTATTTCCTTTCAGAAGCTTTAGCAGTTTTATCTCTTCGGTAATTTCATCTTCAGACCTCCAATTATGGCTATAAACTCGTATGACATATTTTGTTTCGCCTGAGGAAATAAAATAAGTGTGATTTATTCCTGTCCTGAATAATTCACAAGTGAAGTTTTCGTTTAACTGATATCGGTCTTTTATAAACGCTCCTAATTCTTTTGCGGAAAGTGTAGACCTTGTAACCGGAAATGCTGTCATTTTTTACTTATTAGATAGCGTGTTTCGTTTGTAAAGTTTGTTTTACCTAAAATATAAGGTACGGTGATTTCCATAGGTACTAAAAAAAGAAGAAATGTCAGGGTATTTAAAATACATCGGTTTCTCGTAAAACCTTTGCAGGGGATTGGTGTGTAAAAGTATAAAAAATTCTTAGGGCTTGACATCTTGGCTTATTATTAACGTGTAATGGGTTGCGAAGTCGGAGACATTCGCAGAGCGGTTTCCGGAAAAATAGGGCCGTGAGTAAAACCCGGGAAATTAAAGATGCCACACGATGCAATCGTGCGGCAGCGGGGGCCTGTACAACGCTGCCATAGTTATTAGCCACTGGCTTTTCCTTTCAAATATATTTCTGGTGTCAGGATAGCCAGTTTACTTTTTTTAAAGTCTTTTAAGTTTCTGGTCAGGACAATTTTGATTTTTCCGTTTTCTATTGCAGAAAAATTTTGTAGTGCATCTTCAAAATCTTTAAAATCAGAGTTAAGAGCATTTAATACGGCATTTTTATCCATATTGATAATTTCAATAATACTTAAAAGTTGTTTTATTTTTTCTACAATTATATTGTGTTTTGCTGTTTTTCTTAGTAAATAGTAAACATTGGAAATTATTACAGGCGTAGTATATCCTTCTAATTGTTTTTCCGCACAAAGATTTAAAATTTGCGTAGAATATTCTGAAAATGGTTTTCGGTCAAAAAAGAAATCCATTAAAACATCAGTATCGATCAGAACTTTATCCATTTATAAGTATTTTTTTTCTAAACGATTTCTCAGTTCCTTTTTATAATCCATATCCTTTGGCATCCTAAAAGAACCTTTTAACGATTCCACTATTGGGTTGAGTTTTTTATCTTTATTTTTCTGATCTTTTTCGGTAAGGATCTTTAAATAGTTTTCGATAATATCGGATAAACTTCTGTTTTTTTCTTTCGCATAATTTTTGGCGCGCTCAATGATCTCTCTTTCAATTGTTAATGTCAGTTTAGTATTCATAACTATAAATTTAGTGAGTACATAATATCACAAAGTTAATAAATAATTCTTGAATACGTGTGTTTTTATTTTTTTTGATACGTGTATGTTGGTTTATGATTGACAAAGGGCCTGATACCTTGCCTGGCTTATCATTAACGTGTAATAAGCTGCGAAGTCGGAGACATTCGCAGAGCGGGAATGCTGTCATTTTTTACTTATTAGGTAATCCGTTGATAAAATCGCATATTCAAAATTGTCAGACCAACCGTTTTTAAGCGGCAATACCTTTCTCTTTCTTCCTTCTCTTGTCATTCCGGCTTTTTCCAAAACACGGATACTTCCTGCGTTGTCCACCGCACATCCGGCTTCAATCCGGTGTAGTTTAAGTTCGTTAAATCCGAAATCCAAAATTTTATGTAAGGATTCCGTTGCATAACCTTTATTCCAAAAATCAGAGTGAAATTTATACCATACTTCGGCAGTTTTAAATTTCGGTTTACCGAAAATCAATGAAATCAATCCGATAAATTCTTTGTTTTCAATTAATTCAACCTTAAATGTTAAATCCTTATCCTGTTCGTTTTTTTCAATCCAATCCTTAACTATGCTTTCGGTTTGACTTATGTTTTCGGGAATTCCCAGCGTATTGAACCTGTCGGTTTCGGGAAGTGAATGTAATTCGTGAATTTTTTCCAGGTCTGATACCGAAACAGGCCTTATAAGTAATCGTTTGGTTTGTAGTTTAATTTCCATTATCGATTTTTTCGTATTACAGGCATGTTATAAATGCATTTTTGATAGACCCTTGCTTCCGTTGCACTCAAACGAGCGCCAGGTAGAGCCAGTTGGTCCTCGTTTCTGCCGGGCTCAAACGAGAACCAGTTGGATATTGTTGTACATAGTTATTCTTGTTTCATTTGCCGTAATACTGTTTTTCCATTTTCATTTTCCGGATTCAATTCAATTGATTTTTCATACATTTTAATGGCTTCTTCTTTTTTGTTTGCCATCAATAAGGCTTCACCATAACTATCATATGCATTAAAACTATCCGGAAATAAAATTGTAGTTAATTTAAAAACTTCTAAAGCCTTATCTAATTCTTTATTTCTCAAAAATGAATAACCTAATTCATTCAAATCATGTTCTGAACGATTATTTACCTTAGCTTCAATAGATAGTTCTATGGCATTATCCAGAGCCTTGTGTAACAGCGCATTTTGTTGCCCTTCGTCCAGCGTTTCTGAGTACGCTTTAATTATTGCATTGATGACTAACGCAGGATTATCTCGAAATACGGCATGACCACTTCCCCTGGCAATAATATTTTTTACATTATCCTTATGTTCACCAAGCTCTTTGTGGAGTTTTCTCCATCTGTTTGAAAGTACTGGAAAACCCGGAAAGGAGTTTTCAGGAAAAATATTTGTAATTGGGGTATTTTCCGGGAACTGCATACTTCTCATATAGCGCATTGTTTCATTGAAATTTGAATTCAAATAAAAATCACCAGAAGGCTTTTTTATAGCACTCATATCAATGTTCATATCTCTCATTGTCAGTAATTCTTCATTCCAGAAATTACTAAGCGTAGCATCTATTAAAATGACCGAGAGCACTTTTTCGGGATGTTTACGTGCGAATAACAGATTATACAATCCACCGTACGAATGGGAAACCAAAATAATTTCATTGTTGAAACCCAACATTGAAAGACCTGTTTCCAGTTCTTTAATACCATTTTCTATTCCAAAATCCGAATCGTTTTTCAAATTTGGATTTAATTCACTTTGTCCAAATCCGGACCGGTCATAAGTAATTAATGTTGTCCCCGTAACCTTATGAATTTTTTCTAATATATTGTTCCAGACAGAACTATCAGCACCCCCGCCGGCTTCAAAAAGAATTGGAGTTCCTTTTCCTTTTATGATATTAAAATACATTTTATAACCCCCAACGTCTACCAGCGTATCTTGACTTTGGGCATGCATAGCGAACGATAAAGAGAAAATCACTAAGAATGTTAAATAAAAATGTCTCATTTGGTCTGTAGTTTAGGGTTTTCCATAATTATGTACAACGGCTCTGTATATGAAAAGCAGGGCAGGTGGTTATTTCCTTGTTGCCTCAACTGGCTCCACTTCCCCACCTCCACAGACTTACTCCGTGCCCTCCCATTTTTCTGTAAGGGTAGCAGGAACTTTCAATGTTAATCGTATCATGTCGTATTTTGGCGTTGGGAAGTCGAAAAGTTTGGATATCGACTTATACTTAAATGCTTTCGCAATTGATGTATTGACCTGTCAGCAGAAATCAACTCATAAATCATCTATTTTTCTACATACGGTATTGATATGATCGAGTCCGTACAGCAATGCCGCCTCATCAATGTTCATCCATTGAAAAAGCTGTCGTATTAAAACGTAGTGTTGCCTGGCATAGGTCGTATCTTTTATAGGTCGATTAGGCATAAAACAGATAGGCTCATGGTGAGCAACCCTGTTTCTTATATTATTGATTTCGGCCAGTTGGTTAAATATATAGTTTTGATTATACTGGTGTGTCGGTGTACTGGTAGGTTTGGCGGGAAAAATCTTTAGTAATGTTTTTCCCGTGGCCCTGTATTGATATTGTGCAAACATATATCTCCAAAAACCAAAACCAAGTTCGGCCACCAATTTGTTATGGGTATAAGAATGATTGAGCTTTTTTACCGCTTCCCTGATGCTTGTTGCAGTTAGTTTGCAACGCGGGGTGTCAAAAACACCATTACGGGATGCTGCGGTTTTAAGCCAATCACTGCCCAAAGTTCTTAAACAATGGCTATCTATGGCATTGCGCAAAGTCACTTCAAAGCAACTGATAACGGTGAATAATTCCTGGGACAGCCTGAGATTTAAACGGTAGAGTGTCATGGCCTTTTTGGTATTGCCCTGACAAGCTGCTACATACCGGCTCATACGGGCCGGTGTCAGAATACTTTCAAATTCCGTGTACCTCATACATTGAATAATTACCAATTATTTGCAAATTATGCAATTATTTGCTAATTTTGTAACATCTTATTCCCGGTAGTCCCTGAAGCGATTCAAACTGGCGGGTTTCGTTTTTTATGGCAATTCGGTTCTTTACCTTTCCTCTCCTTTAATTGCTATCCAACCAATAATCACCAACAGCATGTATCGCTTGCTTCACCATTTTCGATGGTAATTCCTTTATCAGTCTAAAAGTGTACTCAGTAATATTGTCTGCATTGATTCTTTTCCCGCTGCCGCACGATTGCATCGTGTGGCTCAAACTAACCCATCTATAACTTTCTTATCTTTTAACCAAAATACTGAAAAACAAGCACATTATCCAACAGCCCCTTTTCTCCCGAATAATCCACAGCACTGCTGTAAACATAATCTTCGGGCCGAAATACGAAGCCTGCATCTACCGGATTGTTGTGAATATAGTCGATCTTTTCCTGTATAACTTTATTGCTCCAAAGCTCAACAGGTTTGTTGTCGTGTCGCCAAAACTGATATCCGGTAACGTTGGACGACTTTCCTGCTGCTTTTTTAAACCTTTCGAGCAAAAACTCTTTTCTGCTTTCTCTCGGATTATCCCGTATTTCCTTTACTATCGCTTTGCTTGTAAACCGTTTAAAATCACCCAGCAGCAATGCGGGATGCTGCCCGTTTATACTCCTGAAGACTAAATGCATATGGTTGGTCATAATACACCAGGCCACAATTTCCATACCTTTCTCTTTTTGGCAAAACGCCAGACTTTCCAACAGCAGGTTCTTATATTCATTCCTGGTAAAAACATCCAGCCACTCCACTACAGCAAAGCTCACAAAGTATAGGCCCTCCGGGTTATGGAACTTATAGTTTCTGCTCATAGGCTAAATGTACAGATTTTTCATTTCCGGAAAAACACGGCCGTGAGTAAAGCTCAGGAAATTAAAGATGCCACACGATGCAATCGTGCGGCAGCGGGCCATATAAAATCTTCCTTCATATATTTTATAGTGTAAATGTGTTCTTATTTTGTAGTATTAAATGCATCTTAGCAAAGATGACGTAAAAATGTCGTCATTATGACATTATCATAAAAATTAAATCTGAATAGCTTTGTTCTTGAAATATTAACTCAAATATTATGTGTGGACAAAATTTAGGAAATATCGTAAAGAATTTAAGGAGAAGCCAAGGGGTTTCACAGGAATTACTTGCAGAAGAATCAGGGTTAAGTATTAGAATTATTCAAAGAATTGAAAAAGGGGAAACAACACCTAATGGAGACACATGTCGGAAACTATCAGATGCGTTGAAAGTTACCCCTAATGAATTGATGAATTGGAAGCAAATAGAGGATATCGATTTTTTAAAGAAATTAAATTTATCTGCCTTGACCTTTATTTTTTTTCCTTTACTTGGGATATTAGTGCCATCTTTAGTATGGATATCAAAAAAGGACAAGATCAAAGATCTTGATATAGTCGCTAAAAAATTAATTAATTTTGAGATTACATGGACGATACTTTTCTTTTTTATGCCATTTTTAATTACTCCATTATTGTATATGACCATTGAAATTTTTCTTCAAATTTTTAATATTGATATTCATTTTAAGCAAAATCACTGGGCTGATGCTCAGTTAATTTGGATAATTATGTATGTGATTAATATTGTTTTTATAGTTATAAATGCATTTCGAATCCATGATGGAAAGGAATTAAAATACTTTCCTTCCATTCGATTTTTAAAAAATTAGTTTTAACAGGGAAGGAGAAGATTAGATATTTGGATTATTTCTTCATTTCTAGTGTGCATTTGCCCCGGTTCTAAACGAAAGTATAATTCAAGCGCTAAAAGGATTTCATCGGGGTGTCATTTGGGGTTGCGCATTATCGGTTACTTTAAGCTACTTTTTGGCCTCAATAGTGGCGGGGTCCTTAAAAAAATCACTAATATCAATATTATAGTGCTTGGCAATGCCAAAAAGGCTTTTGACGGTTGGGTTTCCTTCAGCTCGTTCTATACGGCCAATTTGATTGGCTGACAGTCCTACATCATTACCCAGGGTGAGTTGAGAAATATCTTCTTCTTCCCTAAGCTTTCTTATAATCTTGCCAATGTTTATGAGCAACTTATCTAAATCATCATTTTTCATTCTATAAAAGTTGCCATTATTTCAAAAAAACTTAGACACATATATGTGTTATAACAAAATAATTTTATATATTCGCCTCAGATAAACATATATTTGCGATACTTCTATAGCAAAAAATATTAGAAGCTATTCGCTTAGAGTCTCTAGCAGAAAACTGGTAATTTTTATGTAACGGGATGATAAGTGAAAGTAGCTCACGACCCGGGCGTGGGCTCACTTATCGTTACACGGTTCCTACCAGTACCGCTGCTAGATAAGTTGAGTTTCCACGCCCATTTTTTGTACTTCTGGGTAGTTAGCCAACGCTTCTTTACCTCTAAAGCCAAAAGTTTCTTCGGCATCCCCAAAACAGCCGGGAAGTTTCGCAACCCATTTACATGAGCACTGCATTTTACCTCCCCACCAAACAACAGGCTTTTATATACTATTAATCATTTAAAACTTGTAAATCATGGATGTACTCAACACTCGTATACTGGCCCTGCAACAGCGCTGGGAAGCGGAAGCAGCCCGGTTCCTGGAATTGAAGGAAAGCAACCGCAGGCTTATGGAGGAAATTGCAAACGATATGCGGAAACTCCGGCAGGGGCCACCTGCTTAGAAGGCAGACGGCCGCACCACGGCCCGGGTTTAAATAGCCATAGATACACGAATGTTTAATTATTCAAAACACCGGTCTATGATAAAAACCTTGTGATGAGCGCTGCAACAGAAATACACCCCTTCCATAATATCCTGTAACCATTTTTCTTGCCCCTTCCGGGTTATAGGTGCTTTATTCGCTAACACTCAAATATAACAAATTATGAAACACGCAACATTAGTGGGCCTGTCCTGCCGGTGCTCCATTACTATTGCCCTGATTTTACTTGGTTTGCCTGTACCGCTCATGGCATCGCCGCCTTTTCAAACTACTGCGCAACACCAAATTACCGGGACGGTTACCGATAGTAACGGCGAGCCTTTGGGCGGGGTCAACATCATTGTGTCCGGGAAAGGGCAAGGGACTATTTCTGATTTTGACGGGACTTATTCGATTATGGCTTCCCCGAAGGATACGCTGGTGTATTCTTATGTGGGGTTTAAGACTGTGGAAAAGCCTGTAAACGGTCTTGTGAGAATTGACATTCAGTTAAAGGTTTCTCTGTCGATGTTGGATGAAGCGGTAGTAATCGGCTATGGAACAACGACAAAGCGGCTAAACACGGGATCGGTTGGCAAACTAAAAGCCAAAGAAATAGAAAATCAACCCGTAACAAATGTATTGTCTGCTTTGTCTGGTCGCATTCCCGGTGTATTTATACAAACTACAAATGGCTTACCAGGAGGGAACGTTAAAGTACAAATACGCGGCAGGCAGTCCATTGCAGCAGGAGTGGAGCCGCTATTTGTTGTTGACGGGGTTCCGTTTTCATCCAATACTCTCACCATTGGAACATCTGATCTGAGTTTTCTTAATGGCCAGGTGAGCCCTCTTAATAGTCTTTCTCCTGATGATATAGCGAGTATTGAAGTATTAAAAGATGCGGATGCAACTGCAATTTATGGAAGCTGCGGGGCCAATGGAGTCATTTTGATAACCACAAAAAAGGGCAAAGCCCATACCCCGACAGTCTCCCTTAATTTTTCACAAGGTATGAGCCAGGTAAGCCGTAAAGCAGAATATCTATCGCTGCAAGAGTATTTAACGTTACGCCGGGAAGCGTATAGCAATGAAGGTGTGGAACCCTCTGCAGATCCTCTCGATCCCGGTTATGCGCCCGATCTCATGGTATGGGATACGACGCAAAGCACGGATTGGCAGGATTACCTGATGGGAAATAGTGCTCCCTTGACCCGTCTGCAAAGTTCCTTTTCCGGCGGATCGGAATTAACGCAATTTTTGCTGGGTCTTAATTATCATCGGGAAGGTTCTGTATTGCCCGGAGACTTACTATATAGTCGATACGGTGGGCACCTTAATGTTAATCATCGTTCTTCAAATAAAAAATTCAGTCTGCAGGCCACCTTAAATTATACGAAAGACGACAATAAAACCTTAAAAGACATGGGAGTCTTGCAGATGGCAGCATTACCTCCCAATTTTCCTGTTTATCTGGAAGATGGTTCCTACAATTGGGAAGCTTCTCGAAATCCGGCAGCTTACTTACAGCAGAAAGCAACCAACAAAACAGCTAATTTCGTTACTAATTTGGTCCTCAGTTATCAAATTTTTCCTTCCCTTTCATTCAAGACAAGTTTGGGATATACTTCGACAGCCATGAAAAGCTGGGCAGCAAACCCTGCCACTTCACAAAATCCCCCGCTGGGTGGGGCAACAAACAAGGCCTATTTCGGAAACCAAAATACTTCGACATTACTTGCCGAACCACAGTTATACTTTTCCACGTCCGGTAAATTTGGGAAAGTTGGTGTGCTCCTCGGGATGTCATGGCAAAAAACCGAAAGAGCAATGGAACGGATCTATGCCGACGATTATGCAAATGATCTCTTTTTGGAAAACTTAGGGGCTGCGGGAAGAATAAGCAGCGCAGGTAACACTTACGGCCAATATAAATACGCCTCAATATTCAGCCGTCTAAACTATAATTACCGGAATAAATATTTACTGAACATTAACCTGAGAAGAGATGGATCGAGCCGCTTTGGACCGGGGAATCAATTTGGGAATTTCGGGGCCATTGGTATAGGATGGATATTTTCTGAAGAAAAAGGCATTAAGGAAAATTGGTCTTTTTTAAGTTTCGGTAAGATACGAGGCAGTTATGGACTCGTCGGAAACGACCAGATCCCGGATTATCAATACTTAGCGACATACAGCAATACATATACCTACATGGGTATGAATGCGCTTAATCCTTCCAACATCTCAAACGCTAATTACCAATGGGAAACCACAAAAAAGCTGGAAGGAACGGTGGAATTAGGTTTTTTTAATAACCGATTGGAGACTACCTTTTCCTATTTCAACCATCAAAGTGATAATCAATTGATCGCCTATCCCATTCCTTATATAAGCGGCCCGTTTGGCGATTATCAGGCAAACCTCCCCGCATTGGTAAAAAATACGGGCTGGGAAATTGAATTATCCGCAGTACCGGTAAAACAGAAATCCTTTTCCTGGAATAGCTCTTTTAATATGACTTTCCCAAAGAACAGGCTGGTACGATATCCCGGGCTGGAAAATTCGAGCTATGCCAATCAATATACCGTTGGTAAAGACCTGAGCAATGTTAAAGGTTATCGTTATTCGGGTATTGATCCGGAAACCGGTATTGCCATGTTTGAGGATTTGAATGGAGACGGGGCTATTACCTATCCCCACGATCTTACCGCGCGAGGGAAAACCAGCCCCGATTTTTACGGGGGCTGGAGCAATCAGTTTCAGTTTAAAGGTATAAGCCTGGACATATTCTTTCAATTTGTAAAGCAGCAATCCGTAGTGGATATTTACTCATACATGGCTCCAGGTCCTCTGAATAACAACAAATTTTCTGATGCTTTTAGTCGGTGGCAAAGCTCCGGAGATATTACCAATGTGCAAAAGGCCTATTTGATAAGCAACAGGGAGGCCGGTTCAGCATTATCATACCTGAACGGATCAAACGCTTCCTTAAAGAATGCTTCCTATGTGAGATTAAAAAATATAGCCTTGCGGTATCGATTTCCGGACGCCATTGCCAAACAGCTTCGTCTTTCATCCGTTGAAGTGTTTGGCCGGGCACAAAATGTATTGACCTGGTCGCCATTGAGCAGTAATGATCCTGAAGTCGCTAATTCATCCCTTGGAGCGCCAACCTTACGTTCCTTTACGATAGGTTGTTCTATCCGATTGTAAAACTCAAACCTTTTGAAAATGAGAAAACGTATATATATCCTCCTTTTTGCAGTGAGCATGTCTTTGATATACTCATGCGAAGAAATGATCAAAATTCCGGAACCTTCTACCGAGGTAACCGCCAACAGGATTTTCTCCGATTCAACGCTCGCCCTTCAGGCTACCTTGAACCTATATGCTTCGCTGGGCACTTTTGAAACCAATTTCATTTCGAGAGTGGCGCTATACACCGGGGAGGTCACATCAACAAGTACAAGTTCATTATATGCCGATTTTATTAATAATAATCTTCAGACGGACAATAGTTACGTTCTTAATGTGTGGAGAGCCCTTTATAATGTAATTTACCAGGCCAATGCGGCACTCGAAGGTCTATCGACAGCATCTGCATTTTCAGATCAACTGAGAAACAGGCTTATCGGTGAAAGCAGGTTTATACGTGCCTACTGTTATTTTTATTTGGTTAATATTTTTGGCGATGTGCCATTAATTCTCGATACCAGTGTTGATCAAACTGCCATTGCCCCTCGTGAAAAAAGCGGCACTATTTACACGCAAATAACAGATGACCTGGAACAGGCCATAGAACTATTGTCCGTATACCCGGATGAAGAGAAGACCAGGGCGGATAAGATGGCCGCCAATGCACTTTTATCAAGGGTTTTCCTCTACCTGGAGGATTGGGAACAGGCGCTGTTTTATGCAACAGAAGTGATTAATTCGGAATACTTAGATGAACTTCCCCCATTGGAGGATGTATTTATCAAAAATGGCGATGAAGCCATTCTTCAATTGTGGAGAGAAAGCGGGTATAGTCATTTATCGGCTATGGTACCGCCTTCATCGGAAAGCTCGGTTCCCACAATCCTGCTTCCACCTCAATTTATTGACAGTTTTGACGAAGGAGATATGCGTAAAAACTTATGGACAGGAACCAGGGCAATAGACGAAAACATTTATGCCTACCCTGCCAAATATAAATTGCGAGGTACGACAACAGGTAACAGCGCTGAATACACCATGTTGTTACGTTTGGCAGAGCAATATCTCATAAGGGCCGAAGCCAACATCCGATTAAACAATTATGATGCGGCTACCGGCGATTTGAATGTTATCCGCAATAGGGCAGGTTTACCGGATATAGTATTGACGGGCGACCAACTTCAAGGAATGAACCAGGTGGCTATTGAGCGGGAGCGGGAACTCTTTACAGAAAACGGACTCCACTTTTTCGATCTTAAACGATGGCAAACCATAAATGAAGTAATGCCAAAACGGAAACCAAACTGGCAGGAATTTATGGCACTGTACCCCATACCCAGAACAGAGCGGGATAAAAACCCCTTACTCACTCAAAACTTTGGATATTAAATTTAAATAAAAGATGATGAAAAACTGTATTTGTATTATTTTGGGATTGCTATTCGTGCAATCAATCGTGTATGGTCAGGATAAAAGACAGGTTAAAATCGGAGATAGCCTGCTCCAGGACTATAAAGTGCAATTAGTTCACAACGGCGAATGGACTACCGTTAAAGAATTGCAGGGCAATAGAAACCTGATCATCAATTTCTGGGGCAGGCGTTGTAAACCGTGTGTTAGAGCATTGCCCAAGTTGGATTCCCTTCAACGCGAGTTTGGTAATGACATGCTTATTCTGTGTGTAAGTCCGGAAGAAGACATTAAGGTAGTAAAAGATTTTCTTGATAGTAAACCACTCTTACGAAATCTTAAATTAACGTTTGTCATCAATAGCGCAAGCTACACCTATAATAAAGATGGTGTTAGGACTAACCTTGTATCTGGGGATCTTTATAAAGATTTTATGGTGGGGGGCCTTGACCCGAAAAAATCTTGGTTAGATCCCGATGGAATTGTGAGGGCCTTAACGAGACCAAAAGAGGTTAACAGGGAAAATATTGCTTTTTTTCTGTCAAATGGCTGGGTAAATGAAAACCCAGTAGAAAACAAATGATTCAATGTTAAAAATAGGCAAGCATAGCACCTTTCTCCAAGAAGGTACTATGCTTGCATAGGTTATTAATTTAAGGTTTATTCCACTTGGTGCCTTTCCAAGGAAGTTTCACGAGTAGAAGTACCTGCTTCAAATACGTAAGTACAATTTTGGCCATCTCCTGTGCATTCTTCGTAGTTTATGTCGCTATGACTATCGATTTGAGCAGCAGTTCCGGTAAAAAGCACCGGACCATTAATGGTCTCCTTTAGGTCGTACATTTGTTGTACAGGCTCCTTTTCATCTGCACTAAACGCAAACACCCCAACTACGCCGACGGCTATAACCATAGCCGCAAGGGCAAATTTTAAACGTTTCATAGTAGTAAATTTTAAGGTTAATAAATGGGTTAAATGATTCGTACCATCGGGCGGCACGAGCTTACAGGCAGCCCCTAATCCCGAAAGGCTGCCGGGTCGGTGGGATTATAGGTGTAAAATTATGCCGGGGTTTTTGCACCTGAAAGAAAAAAACGGTAAAAATTCTGCAAACCCGGTCAAAACCTTTCCGTTTTTTTCCTTTTTATGTTAAAGTTTGGTTTTACCTGTTTTTCAGGTACCGGCTAAGGGCATAGCGAAAGGATCGTTCATCGTTGTAACCAACGGATACGTAAACATCCTTTGCGCTTAAATTGCTGTGTTCCATTTGCGCAATGGCATCGGTGATCCTGAGTTTGCTGTAGTATTCGTGTGGTGTTATACCATACTCCCGTTTAAAATGGTTGCGTAGCGTACGCTCGGTCACCTGAAATTGCAAAGCGAGGAACCTGGCATTTAAAAGACTGCTGCGATAATGGTCGTCGAGGTACATTTTAACCCGGTAGGCCAGCTTGTGATACTGTGGTCCCAATACGGAATTATAGTACCCCAGTATATACGAGAGATACTTACGCAGGTTGCCGTCCAGGGCACCCATATTGTTCCTGGAGTAGCTATATACCTTATAAAGCCAGCGTTGTACCCTGCGGTCTATACGGCAGGGGTGCATAAGGTGGTAGGGCCTGGGGCTATACCTGAATTTTTCGAGTATAAACTGAAGGCCGGGAAAATCCGTGCTGATGTTTTCCAGCCATTCCGGGGCCATATTTACAAACAGAACAGGGTGATGCCCCTTGCCGGTATGGGCCATATACTGTCCGCTGCCATAATACAGCATGGCAAATGTATTGGCGTGAACCTGTGTAACAGGGCACTTACTTCCGGAAGAGATAGACAGAGTACCTCCGAGCATAAAATAGAGGAACAATTGTCGCCTTGGAATTTTAAACCGGAGATACATGGGATTGTTGGCCCTGATTTCAAACATATCGATATAAAACGGGGAACAGTGGATTTGCTGGCTTACGATCTCCATATCCCGCAAACGGTAATACTGACACCGCTCGGCAAAAGAGATCGGGAAACGGCACCATTCGGGCAGCTTTTCGACGGGGTTGGCGTATACTAATTCCTGCGGTTTAAAGACCAGGTTGTATGGTGTTTTCATAGCATAGGGGTTTATGCTTTGCTGTGATTTTAACCGGTATAAAGTTAAGGTATCTTCGTGGCCCGAAAGGGATTATATGTGGCGCAAAAAGGAGTATTTCACGGAAAAGGTCTCGGAAAAATCTTGTTAATAGGCGTTGTTGAGTTACTAAGTTAAGTTATTGAGTTCATGGGTGCTGCCTGAATAACTCAATAACTTAGTAACCTAATAACTAAAGCCATATACAAAAACCACCGCTAATCTTCCCTGGCCCCGAAGCATTTCCTGAACTTATGCGGCGTTTTCCCGTATATTTCCTTAAAAGCCTTATAAAAATGGGAAGCGCTGGCATAGCCTATACTCCGGGCAATATCTTTCAGGGGCACGTTGGTATTGAGCACCAGCAGTTTTGCCCTTTTCATACGTTCCGCCCGCTGGAACCGGAAAACCGTGGTGCCGAGCATCCTCCGGAAGCCGTTTTTCAGTTTAAACTCGTTCGTACCGAAAAGATGGGCCAGTTCTTTTAAGGACAGCAGGGGTTCATCCACATGGTGCAGGATGTAGATACGGACGTTGTCAATGACCTGCCGGTCGGCACGGGTAAGATAGCTGCGGCTGCTGCCCCGGGCTTTCTTCTTCTTTACAGGAGGCTCCCCCGAACCATGAACGGTGTATTTCTCCTGGTCATACCCTGTGCCCAGGAAGGTGACCGAAAGGGCTTTCTGCGATTCTGAACCCGTACCGCAAAGGGCAGCGACCCGGCAGGAAACGGGCAGGAAGAGCCCGCTGCCTGTTTTTACATACAGTATAACGGTGACGTCTGTTTGCTTTTGTAACCGGTGAACCATTTCATTCCAGGGGCCGAAGGAATCTTTGGCCAGCAGGGCAGTAAACGGCAGGTCTGCCATCGTGCCGGCATCCAGGCCCAGGGTTTTGATCACTTCCGGGTGAAATTCACGGATACAGAAGTGCCTGTCCAGGACAAAAGCGGTACGTCCCGACAGCTGTGCCGTGCCAAGCCGTTTGGCGTGCTCCTTGGGTACAAAGGCCGCATCCAGTTCTTCGGCGGTCATATTGAACAATACGGTCATATATTCCCAGGAGTCGTCTTTATAGGAGCGTTCCATACGGCATTGAAAATTTCCCGTAGCCAGGGCCAGGAACATCCCCTGCAGGTGTTCGATCTGTGCTTTGAAATTTTCGGGGTATACGGCCCTTATACGGTGTTGTTTCCGGATGGCTTCGGGATCACGTGCTCCCCGGACCGTGGTTTTTACATAATGCAGGGCCTCTTTTTTTAAGGGAAATATCCCGGTAGGAATGGCCGGGACATTGGCCTTTACGTAAAAATAAGCCATAAGCCTGCCCAGGGGCGAAGTGGCATAAACGCCTAAGACACTGATATACATGGCCCCTTCATGGACAAAATAGTCCCTGGCCTCCCGGGTAAGGTCTTTCACCCCCCGGAAATCCACAACAACCGGGTACGGCTTTTTGCCCTGCAGGGAAACCCGGTCCGAGGTCAGGCGTACGGCAGCACGGAGGTCCAGAACAGTATCCTGCTTATAGACGATATACAGGATACCCTGGCCTATCCATAAACGGGCGTATTTGTTTTCCAGGAACCGGGGCATGCCGTTATTTTTTTGACAACAATCAATTAAGATACTAAAAGCCCGGGTTAAAAAAATACGGTTTTCCGTAACCGGCTTTAAACCAGTGAACGGGCAGGGCAAACGCACCATATACAGGAAGACAGATGATGGGGGGATGAAAGACGGGATGACGAGGGGCGTTGGTGATTTGTGGTGATTGAAAAAGATTGAAAATTATGAGTATTGAATTTTGGAGTTCGGGAGTTTTGGAGTTTGAATATACAAAACAACAATATTAACAACCGGAAACAGGAAACCGGCAACTGAACTTGAAACTTTGAACCTGGAACCTTAAATATGGAATTATTCATATTATGATGCGTTTGCCCCGGGTGAACAGGTCTGTTTTTGGGAAAAATATGGCCTGTTCGGGGAGTAAAATAGCGGGAGAGGGATTATTTTAAGGCAGGAATCAGGGTTTTACTGCTTTTTTAAATCGTTTTTTATAGCTTGGACTTTTCTTATACGATCCACATGCACCAGAAAGGGCCGGAATACCGCCCGAAACTACCCCGGTGAAGAACAATCCCTTTTTTATGGCATCACCGCATGGCCGAACATTGAACATAATCAGCAATGCACTATGGAGACTACCGAGATGTCAAGCCTGATCGTACGCGAGCTTCAGGAGATCAGGAAGTTGCTCCAGGAACATTTCGGGCAACGAACGCCAAAAGAGGCCGATCTGCCCGAGTTGGTGGAGGTCACCTGGATACTGCGGGAGCTGGGCATCGGCCGCAGTACCTTCTACAAACACGTCAAAAATAAGCTTCTTTTCCCCAAACTCCGTATCGGCAACCGCGACTACTTCGACCGCGAGGCCGTACAGAACCTGCAAAACAAATAGCAACAAGGCACCTGACCGGGCAAACAGCCCGTAAATACAGCCGCCCCGCATTTCGTGGGGTGGTTTTTTTTAGTTGATGAGTTGATGAGTTTTGGAGTTGGAAGACACCCCTCTGCCTTCGGCATCTCCCCTCAAGGGGAGAAAAAAATAATCTTTTCAACTCCTCAACTCCCCAACTCCAGGACTCCATCCCGATCCCGATAACCATCGGGATATCGGGACTAAAAATCCCCTGCTTTTCGCGGACAGTACTGTCCGTAGTTGTCCGTATCTGTCCGTAGTCGTCCGCGGATTTTGATACCCGCCATACGCCCGCTATGTTTGTGATGATCACAAAGAGACCGTACTCTGGAATTAACCATAAAAAACAAAAACAATGAACACACAAAAAGAAATCCAAAGCCCCCCGCAGCCGGAACAGTTCCCGCTGCGGAAAGTAAAGCCGGAAGACGACTATATCGACTTCCTGCACGACAAGGCCCAGGGGCCGCGACCCCGGCACCTGCGAAGATGGGCAAAACAGGCCGCCCTGCTCCTTATCCTGCTGTCGGCCTTCCTCTATGCCGGACCGCTGCTGCGGCTGGCGGACCCCACCGCGGCCGTCGTAGATGCCGGTACCCTGAGCCTGCTGCTCCTGGTGCTGCTGGGCACAGCCGCCTGCCACCTGCTGGCGGGCCTGTTGGCCACACAACTGTACCGCAGCTTCAGACGGCTGCTGGACAGCGCTTTTACCACACATTCCATAAAACTAAGCTCATGGCAACACCTATGTATTTATCTCGGTGGTTATGTATCCTTGTTCTGGGGTATGGCCACCTGGCTTTCGCAACTGATGTAAGCGCCCTGCGCCGGGTATACACGGCCGAAGTGGGTGTCAAAGAAGCCACCGGGCAGAACGATGGCCGGCGGGTAGGGGAGTACCTCCGCTATACCGGCCTGGGTGAAGGCTACAACTGGTGCGCCGCATTCGTAAGCTTCTGTTTCGGCAGGGCAGGCTACGCACAACCCCGAACGCCCTGGAGCCCCGCACTCTTCCCGGAGCGCAAGGTGATCCGGACCCGCAGGGAAGGGGGACAGCAACCCCCTCGCGCCGGCGATGTTTTCGGCCTCTATAATGCCCGCCCGGGCCGTATAGCCCACGCCGGCTTTATCGACCGGTGGACAGGTAACTGGGCCTATACGGTAGAAGGCAATGTAGACAATGCCGTGGTACGCAAACGGCGCCCCGTTCATACCCTTGCTGTTATTGCGCGGTGGACAGATCACTAACGCGGATGCATAGCTCAAAACTACGATGGATGCGTAAAATCTTAGTTGTGAGAATGAATCCTGTACTTGAACAAATCTCAAAAGCTCCTCCCTCCCGATAGTCATCGGGATGATAAAGGGAGGTGGGCGGACTTTAGTCCGGTCGGAGGGTTAGAAAGCCCAGGCCATGGTAAAAACATAAATGTTAGGGAATTAGCCCTATGACTTGGGCTGTCAAACCCTCCCCCCTTCGCTTCGCTGGGGGTACCTCCCTTCGTCTGAAGGGAGGAGCCTTGTAGGTTTTGACTAAAATCGAATGTAAAACATTAAAAATTCAAAAAAATGAGACGACCGAAATTAATCACGAATTATACCCATCTTACGGATGGCGAACTGGCCGTACTGGCCACACGCACCCTGGATGCCCTGGGGGAGAACACGAATTTCCCGGAGCTGAACCCCCCGTTGGAGGAATACGCCCCCGTAGCAGAGGATTACCTGGAGAAACAGGCCATTACCGCTGCGGGTGGCAACCTCCGGGAAACGAAGGAAAAGGAGGAAGCCCGCGCCGCCCTGGTTACCATGATGCGGCGGGTGACGACCTATATCAACAACTTTACTAACCTGGCTTCCGTACAGCTCAGTTCGGGCTTCTATCCCGTAGCCACCCCCGGCAGTATCGGTGTTCCCGGGGCCTGTGAATGGACGCAGATCCGTGCTTCGCGGAGGCCGGGCGAGATCTTACTGGATTTCCCGGCGGTACGGGAAGCCTACGAGTACGAGATGCAGATCGCCGATACGGTGAATGCGAACGGGCAGCCCGTATGGCAGGCTATCGGGCGTACATCCAGCTCACGCGGTAATTTCCATGCGCCCGTACAGGACGGGGTAATGTATTATTTCCGGGTCCGGGCGCGCAACAAGAACGGGATAAGCGCCTGGAGCCCCGTATCATCGATGCGGGCCGAGGTAAAGGCATGATCATGGACAGCGCGTTAAAGTTACTGCTCCTTTGGGCCGGCTGCTGTATGATGGCCTGCAGTACTCATCGCCACCGGCAAAGCGAAATGAAAGAGCGCCGGGAAGCCCGTGTACTCGGCTTCCGCGCCATGTCCGTCGAACAGCTCGACAGCTTGTCGGTGCTACAGGTACATGAGGTTGGTCAACAGCTGGAAGCGGTGGCTATCAAACCCGTAGGCCGCTTTAGCTATCACCCCGGTTCGGGCTTTAGCGGGGCGGCTGAAAAGGTGGTGATCTACGGCAAGCGTCACACCGTTTTGGATGCATTGCAAAAGGAACACCACAACCATACCCGGCAGGAAAGACGTCAACTGCAGGACAGCACGCATACTGCGGAGGCACAGCGATACGAAGCAAAGGCCGTGGAGCGTACCGGTACCCCCGTCCCGATAAATATCGGGATCGGGAGGTGCTGGTGGCTGATCATCCTGGTGGTCATTGTTCTTGCCATTCTTGCCCGGGTGTTCCGGAAACACTTTAGGCTATGGAAACTCCTCAGGTTTTTATTCCCGAAGAAGCCCAAATAACTCCATTTAAGGGAATGTGTTTACACCGAACCGGGGCGGGTATGCCGCAAAGGCAACCCCTTAAGCGGCGGACTTAGTTAAGTTCGCCGCTTTTGTAGTTGTGTATACGGCGTACTTAATCCCTTATGCTGCGAACATAGTCCTGTTCGCCGCTTAGGCAATTGCTTACGCCGCATAAGCAACCCTGTACGCGGTAAACTTAATTGTGTATGCGGCAGACTTAATCCGTTATGCCGCAAACATAACCCTGTTCGCCGCTCAAGCAGTTGTGTATGCCGCATAAGTAACCCTGTATGCAGTAAACTTAATTGTGTATGCGGCATACTTAATCCTTTATGCCGCAAACATAACCCTGTTAGCTGCTTAAGCAGTTGTGTATGCTGCATAAGCAACCCTGTACGCGGTGCACTTAATTGTGTATGCGGTGTACTTAATCCCTTATGCCGCGAACATAACCCTGTTCGCCGCTCAAGCAGTTGTGTATGCTGCATAAGCAACCCTGTACGCGGTGCACTTAATTGTGTATGCGGCGTACTTAATCCCTTCCGGTGTAAACAGGGTTGTGTTTATGGGTGTTCTCCAGGCTTTTAAAGTTGAGAAACAATACCTTTTCAATCAGGGAAGGTTACCGTTGTTGTGGTAAACCGAAGTAAATTGCGGATTTCCGTAAGGGATTGCGGTAAATATTGATTTCTTTTGCTCCTTCGAAGGAGAGATTAACGGGGAATAAAGGTAATTTATATGATTTCCATCAGAAAATTACAATCACCTGGTTTTTAATTGTATGATGTAGGTATATATTTTATACATATCTTATTATTAAGTAATTACGGGAGACATGATGCAACATAAAATACAAAAGTAATACCTGAAATTTATAAATGCAGGGAACAAAGTGTTGCTGTTTATTCCATTTTTCCATAATATTACAACATCAAATGATGACTTTTAATAAAAAGGTAACACGGGATTGACTTTTTTGAAAAAGAGAAAAAGTATCTTGTGTGCTATAAATAAAACCGGAAAGCTAATGAAGTAAAAATTACTTCTTTCCCCTAAACCCTGACCGGACAACAGTCAGGATACATTTTTCACTCCCCCCTAAAAACAGAAGACTGTCCTGCCCCGGGAACCGGCACGGATTTGTACAACCTGTCAATATTGACATTGAACATATAATTGTAAAAACTTAACACCAATGAAAAGAACAATACTTCTTTTTTTAATGGCTCCTATCGCTTTTTATGCTCAGACCAATACGTTTCCGAGTTCCGGTAGTGTGGGGATTGGAACAACCGCACCCAATACTCCATTACATTTAAAGTCTGGTATTGATAATATTTTAACCTTTCAGACTTCTAATGATTCATGGCTATATACTAGTTGGAAGGACAGTTCCGGAACAAGGAAAACCTGGATGGGACTTAATAACGACCTGACTTCCTTTAATATAACGGTAGAAAACAATACGGATAAAATATTATTCAGAGGAGGAAATGTAGGTATCGGGACTGTCAATCCTATGGAAAGATTGGATGTAAATGGGGATATAGTAATTCAAGGGGCTGGAGGAGCAAATGATAGTCCTTTAGGGGCATTAAAGTTTTATAACAGAAGTTTTTTATCGGTTTCTGTTTTAGCGCAAATCCAGGCCAGAAGAGGTGTGAATAGTCACCAGAAAGGAGATTTGGCATTTTATGTGAAAGATGGTAACGCATTAGTTGAGTCGATGAGGTTGACCGCTAATGGGAATTTAGGTGTTGGCACAGTTAATCCGGGTAATTGGAAACTTGCCATAAATGGTAAAATACGTGCCAGGGAAATCAAGGTAGAAACCGGCTGGAGTGATTTTGTGTTTGAAAAAGATTATAACCTGCCCACCCTGGAAGAGGTAGAACAGCACATTAAAGAAAAGGGGCATTTAAAAGATATTCCCAGTACCAAAGAGGTAGAAGAAAACGGAATATTCCTGGGAGAGATGGATGCTAAATTGCTACAGAAGATAGAAGAATTAACTCTTTATATCATTGAATTAAAAAAGGAAAATAAGAAACAACAAGAACAAATAATGAATTTAATTAATCAACTCCAAAACAAATAGAAATGAATATTCAAAAGTTACTTGCCTTTATATTTTTTTCACTTTCTATTACAGCCTTAAGAGCGCAAACAGGCATCAGTTTTTTTGAAAAAAATGTTTCAGTGAGCAATTCGGTCATGGTAGAACTCACTGATGCATCGGGCAATTCATTGCCTAAAGAAAGTGTTTACAAGGTGCATTTGGTCACCAGGGGAACAGGTACCAATACCGGTGCGGAATATCTGGTATGGTACAATGTGGATACATCGCTATGGAATCTCAGGGAGGTAACATTAGCAGGTTCTATTTCCAATCATCCTTTACTAACCGTTGATGATAATGTGGTAAAAATAAGAACAAATCATAGCAATAATTATAGAGTTCGTGTTTTAGTCCAGGAAATGCAAGTCGATGAAACCGATGCAGAGCCTGATGTCTTTGGGTCTTCTTATCATTGGCAACGAAAGGGAAACGGGCTTTACTATACAGATGGTATGGTAGGTATTGGTACTTCTTCACCCGGAAGCTGGAAACTCGCTGTAAATGGTAATATCCGTGCCAAAGAGATCAAGGTAGAAACCGGCTGGAGCGACTTTGTCTTTGAAAAGGATTATCGCCTGCCCACCCTGGAAGAGGTAGAACAGCACATCAAAGAAAAAGGGCATTTAAAGGATATCCCCAGTGCCAAAGAGGTAGCAGAAAACGGGATATTCCTGGGAGAGATGGATGCGAAGTTGTTACGGAAAATAGAGGAATTGACCCTGTATGTGCTTGAATTAAAAAAGGAAAACCGACAACAACACGAAAGGATAAACAGCCTGATAAAGGAAAACAGGAAACAACAAAAAGAAATTGACCAGTTTAAAAAGCAATCAAAATGAAAACATCAGCACACTTTATGTCCGGAACAATGATGAGCAAAGCATTATTGACCACCCTCTTGTTCCTCACCTTTTTAAATGGAAATGCCCAGACCGAAGTCACCAAAAATGTTATCGTAGATGCTGCCGGGTGGAAAAGGGTTGCCACGCTGGACGCATCGGCCGGACGGGGATACAATGAAATGGTATTGTTTACCAGGGGAGGAGCCACAACACCAAGGATCGTTAAGATCTCCTGGTTCAAAGGATGGTCTAATTATGGAGGCCTCAATATCGTTTCACTCAGTAACGGAGGCCTTTGGTCTAAAGCCCGGATCACCTACGACGGTACCCAATCCTATCTCGAAGTTAATTTTACCAAAGATATTCCGGTGTTATCCGTATACCAGAACCAGTCTGTATGGAGCGGTGGGGAAATTATAGGAGGAACACTGCCCGACGGAGGGGGCAATGTTGTGGTTTCGGCCAAGGTGGGCCGGGTGAATTACGGAGAAGACAGCTTCTTTTTGGGGTATAACGGTAATGCAGGTATAGGCACTACATCACCGGATGCTAAATTGGCGGTAAATGGTGTAATTCATAGTAAGGAAGTTAAAGTCGATCTGAATGGCTGGAGCGATTTTGTTTTTAAAGAAGATTACAACCTGCCTACGCTGGAAGAAGTAGAACAACATATCAAGGAGAAAGGCCATTTAAAAGACATTCCCAATACCAAAGAGGTTAAGGAGAACGGTATTCATTTAGGGGAGATGGATGCTAAACTCTTGCAAAAGATTGAAGAATTAATGCTCTACACTATAGAACAGGAAAAAAGAATTAAAAAGCTGGAAACCGAACTGGCCAACCTTAAACAATCTGAAAAATGAAAAAACTTTTACTTTTATTATTTGCACTCCCCCTTACATTTTACGGACAAACGGTAACGGATATTGCTCCCGGAAATCATGTATCTATTAAGATCCCAGGACACACTGCATATACACGTACTGTGATTTTGCTACATGCTATTTATGATGGAGAACAGATTCCTAAAAATCTTGCTGCCGGAACCTTGGTGGGCATACGTGGAGGAGGACATGACCGTACGGAGTTGGCTTATATCAATACCAGTTCTTCCTATACCACTACATATGGCAGTGTAACCTCTATAAATAACTATAATAATAACGGTTCCTATGCAACTGAACAGTGGGAGTTGAAGAAAGTACGATATAATGGAACACTTTACCTGGCCCTGAAAGTTCCTTACCGTAATGCTCCATTCACTTCAGGTTTTCGGTTTACCGGATGGGCAATATCTACTGCCCCGGAACAGATGAAGCTGATTTCTTATTACAACACGCAACAAAACGAGGTGCTTCACGAAGAGGTTTATAACAGCCTCGAAGATTTTACACCGAACAATGCAGCATATCACCACTATTCAAAATCCGTTTTTTCGGGCAAAGTAGGTATAGGGACTGATCTTCCGGATGCCAAATTAACGGTTAACGGGGATATCCATACGAAAGAAGTCAAAGTGGACCTGAACGGTGCCGTAGCCCCGGATTATGTATTTAAGGAGGGTTATGAGCTGCGTTCCCTGGAAGAAGTACAAGCCCATATAAAAGAAAAAGGACATTTACCGGGGATTCCTTCTGCTAAGGAGATGGAAGAAGAAGGAATTAACTTGAAAGAGATGAACCTGAAATTGTTGGAGAAGGTGGAGGAGTTGACGTTATACATATTTGAGTTGAAGGAGGAAAATCGACAACAAGAAAGGTTGTTGGAGACTCTGATTGGGAAAGATAAAACAACCTGTGAAGAAAATAATTCAAAAAAAACTAAAGATGAAAAGGATAATTAAATTGATTTTTGGTGTTTTTTGTTTAAGCGGTTACGGGCAGGACCTTCCGGAGTCCGAACAGTATTATATAGATTATAACAATATAGAACTCCCCCAAACTCCCAACGCATTCGGGTTCACTGTCTACGGAGATATTCCGGTGAATACTTCCACGGGAATTCCGGATATAAAAATTCCTATTTATTCCCTTGTGGAAGATAACATAGAAGTTCCTATATCATTATCATATCATGCTTCCGGTGTACAAGTAGATGAACTGGCAACAGCTGTGGGGTTGAAATGGACCTTAAATGTAGGAGGAGGGATTTTTCGAACTATAAAAAATAAAGCAGACGAAGAACAAGGCTGGTTAGATCCCAATTATACTTCCATATCGAACAGCTGGTATGCCAACGATCTGTACCAGGTGAGCTGGCAGAATCAGACCAGGGATAAGGCAGAGAATAACGATCATAACCCAGATGATTTTAGTTATGGCTTCTTAGGATATTCCGGAGACTTTATATTTAAAAAAGACAGTACACTTTTAAAGAGTAGAGAGGACCAGCTTGAACTCATTCCTCACGTTGAGTCGCAAGGTTTGAGTTTTACGGCGAAAGACCTGCATGGCAACATTTTTTCCTTTGGAGCCGATAAAGAATTCGGCAGTAATTCCATATCCTATTCAAGCATTATACAAGGAGGTAATTATGATTATGATGGTTATGAATATGAAGACCATCCTACGGGCTGGATGTTGTCCCAAATAACTACTAAAAATGGTAATGCCATACATTTTGAATATGAACCCTATAATTTAAACTATGAACTTTTACAAACTTCACACCATTTAACCAAGGTTAAATCCTGTAGTCCGGATAACAATCCTAAAGGGAAGAAAAGTGCTACATCCAATCATTATGATTATACCATGCAACTGATTAAAAGGATTTATACCGATCATGTAGAAATCATATTCGATTATACAACAGATAATAACCTGTCCCATTGGAAAAGAAAACTTACCAGGATAACGGTAAACGACCTTTTAAAGGGAAACAAAAGAACATTTAACTTTATATACGACAAGTTTAACGGGGATCCCAGACTGAAACTTAAAGGGGTTTATGAAACGGGTAGTAATAACATTCCCAAACCGGGATATACGTTTTATTATGATGCCAGACCGTTACCGCAAAAAGCATCATTCTCAAAAGATTTTTTCGGGTATTATAATGGTGTAACCACTAACCCTACCCTGGTGCACAGGAGTCCTGCACTGGAGTCTTTGTTCAGCAATGACCCGCAATATTTGGACAATAATGCAGGGAATCGTTCATTGGGTGAGGGTTATATTCAGGCAGGGATACTGAAAAAAATAGAATATCCCACAGGAGGAAGTACGGAATTCACTTATGAACCGAACAAAGAAGGCAACAAATATTCTGGCGGATTACGAATAAAAACTATAGAAGATAAGGATACCGATGGAAAGAGTTATAACCGCAAACAGTACACCTATTCCGGCCTGGTGGGTAACGATATGGAGTCTATGATCCACTTTACACGGAAAGAGGTAGGAGAGTCGGTTTCCTATTATTCATCATTTGTCGCCGAATCCAACCTGGTTCCTACGGGACATTATTATGAAAAAGTAGTTGTACGCCACACGGACGGGCAGATTTGGTTTGACAAAGAATACAACTATATATCGGAACCCTATTACGGTCGCCGTCACGCTGTTCCTAAAACCGTAAAAGCTTATAAAGGCACTAATACATTACTTAAAATAACAGAATATGAGTATGCTTCTATCGGAACACAGGAAACAATAAACTGGAATGTGCTTGCCGATAAAATCTGCATGCAGATATCAGGAGATAATTCGGGGATGCGTTTAGGATATACTACCGGATGGAATCAAACACGCTTCGGAAATACGGCTAATCTTCCTGTACAGATAGCGACCACTGAATTTCTGGATCATGAATCTGCCTCTCTCCATCCGGTTACTATTATGAAAAATTACCAGTATAACGATAAGTTGTTACCGGAAACCGAAATTATCAATTCCCGGCTAACACGATCTGTGTCGGGAAGTACCACAAGTTATATTACTAATGATACGAATGCAGACAAAATTACAATAAACTATACATATCCCCTGGATTATTCCAACGAATATGGACTGCAGCACCTGCCCGGGGCTTTACCAATAAGCAAGCAGGTATTTAGCGATAACCAGGGGAGCCTTATTTACGGACAGTATTTTGCCTATGATGCCAATGGTAATATTAAAACATCCTACCATTATAATAAGGGACAGGGTAATAATAGCAATGCTCCGGATTATGTTCCGGACAACTATGAGGAGAAAGCTTCCTTTGTGTATATGGATGGCAAACCGGTCCAGGTTTCAAAGCCGGGCAATACAGGGGCTCCTGCATCCTCAATATCCTACATCTACGGTTATGGAAACCAGCACCTTATTGCTGAAATAAAAAATAAATCCTATGCCGATATTCCTTCCACTCTTATAGCTGCAGCCAGGGATGCATCTAATAATGGTACAGAATCCCAATTAGCCACGGCATTGGATAATATTCATAATTCTTTGCCCGATGCCCGGGTTACTACATACATACATAAACCCTTGATCGGCACAAGTACCATTGTTGATCCGCGGGGAGGAAAGACTACGTATACGTACGACCCTTTTAGCCGTCTTGAATTTGTCAAAGATGAGGACGATAAATTGTTGGAAGAATACAAATATCACTATAAAAATTGACCCCCTTTTACCGTTTTAAAATTAGAATTATGCAAAAAGGAATATTCGTATTTGTTTTATTGCTTATAGGCTTGCAAACAGAAGCACAAACCTATCAGATATCAGGCCCGTCCACGGTCAATAACGGAACAACGCATTCCTATGTTATATCCCCAGACGGTAGTAATTTTCCGACAGACGACATCACTAACACCACCTGGCATATTGAAGGCGGGACCATTCAATCTTCAAATGATATTGTTGCTAATGTCGTCTGGAACGGGCAAAAGTATAACAGCTCCATACGAGCCGAGTTCATGGTCAATGGTCAGGGGCCATACCTGGCATTTTTACAAGTTATTGTAAACGGAGCCCCTCCTTCTCCACCTCCCAACCCCACCATAAGTAGTACAGGTTGTGAGGAAGTTGTTTTGCAGCGTGTGGGAACACCTCCCAATGGAGTTACCTGGTACTGGCAGGGCAAGGATTCTAACGGAACCAGTACGAATAAAGGGGCTGACACAAATTTTATTGCTAACGAAGGTAGTGGTACCTATTACATACGGGCCCGCGCCGGTACAAACTGGAGTAGCACTTCAGGTTCCGTTTATGTGGAAATCCCCGATAATGCGCCAGCCCCTCCTTCTGTTCCATCAGTTACGAATAATTGTGATCATACGGTATTGACCCGGGGAACACCTCCCAATGGGGTGACCTGGTATTGGCAGAGTAGTGCCAACGGTACGAGTACTTCCAATGCTGAAATCAGTATTACCCGAACTACAGGTACCGTATACTACCTTAGAGGACAGCATGATGCTTCCGGATGCTGGGGCATGGCAAGAACGGTAAATTATACGGTTTCAGGAAAGGAAACCTGGTATGCGGATTCGGATAATGACGGTTTTGGTGATCCGAACAACAGCTTGGAATCCTGTTCCCAACCTGATGGCTATATAGATAATGCGAATGACCAGTGCCCTGATGTACCCGGACCGGATAATGGGTGCCCGACAGAAGAATACAGTCCTGTTGTCCTTAGTAATGAAAATTATGTTTATGCCCGGCTATATCAAAAAAAGATGAGTAGTCCCGATGGTATAACTTATAATCGTGATGTAATGGAACAGGTAACCTATTACGACGGATTGGGCAGACCTAAGCAAAAAGTGGCCATACGGCAATCTCCGTGGGGTATGCAGGATATTGTAACTCATATAGGCTATAACGGATTTGCACGCCAGGAAAAGGAATACTTGTCTTTTATCCCTACAGACATTAACCAGGGGGCCTTTCGTAGTGAGGCAGAACAATTAACCCAGCGGTATTACCATTCTCATTATTCCGGCGATTTTAGTGACATGGCCGAACATGAGGTTAATGCCTATGCCCAGAAACAATTTGAACCTTCACCGCTAAACCGGGTGGAAAAACAGGCTGCTCCGGGTAAAGACTGGAAACTGGGCAGTGGTCATGAGATCGAATTTGATTATGAAACCAATACGGCTACGGAGGTGCGTTTGTTCGAAGTGACTTTTGTCAATGGCAATACGGAGCGGCCCCAACTGGTTGTTATAGGCAACAATTATCACAGTGCCGGGCAATTACATAAAATTATAACAAGAGACGAAAACCATAATGGTACCACAAAAGATCATACCACCGAAGAGTTTAAAGACAAACTGGGGAGAATGGTTTTAAGACGTACCTATAACGAGGGAACCGCCCATGACACCTACTACGTATATGATAATTTCGGGAACCTGACCTATGTTATCCCGCCTAAAGTTGATACGTCGGATGGGGTATCTACTGCGGAACTCAATGAATTGTGCTACCAGTACAGGTATGATAAACGTAATCGGCTTATAGAGAAAAAAGTTCCGGGGAAAGGATGGGAATTCATGGTTTATAATGCACTTGACCAACCTGTAATGACACAGGATATGCGGTTAAGGAATGAAAATAAATGGCTGTTTACTAAATATGACGTTTTTGACAGGGTGGTATATACCGGCCAAACCAATCATGGGCAAAGTAGAGAAGAGCTTCAGGAAATTTTTGATAATACGGCAAGGTATTACGAAAGCAGGATACGATCCTCTGCAGAAGCCCCTACTGTCATAGCAGGGACAGATGTATATTATACCAACATAAGCCCTCCTACGGGAATAGCCCGGGTATATACCATTAATTACTATGACGATTATGAATTTGACCTCGCCGGACTAACTGTTCCCTCAACAGTATTGGGGCAAACAGTGGATACAAGGACCAAGACTTTAGCCACAGGGAGTAAAACCCGGGTGTTGGGTACCAATCATTGGATCACCACCATCACCGGTTATGATAAAAAGGGCAGGGTGATCTATACCGCTACCAAAAACCCTTACTTGAATACCACGGATATTGTGGAACACAAACTGGATTTTGCAGGCAAGGTATTGGAGACCAGAACCACCCATACCAGGGGCAGCAATGCTCCCATAGTAACTACAGACAAGTTTGAATACGACCATGCCGGGCGGCTGGTGAGGCAGTTACAGTGTATCAACGGGGACTGCGGGGGAGATACCACAGGGGAGAACCCGGTCTTTGATGATGCCATTACAGAAACACAACATGAGATAGCCAGTAATTCTATTACCTTAAAACCCGGCTTTCACTTTAAAGCTACCAGCAGTATAAGCTTTAGTGCTTCGATCAGCCCGGCAGGGGAACTTATCGCCGAAAATGTGTATGACGACCTGGGGCAACTGGAGCAGAAAAAGGTAGGGAATACCCAAAGCAAGCCTCTACAAACAATAAACTACACCTATAATGTACGGGGCTGGTTGAAAGCGATCAATAACCCGGATGCGGCATTGGGAGAGCAATTATTTGCCTTTGGTATCCGGTATAACGATCCTGCCTATAACCCTGCCGACCGGGCCTTGTACAACGGCAATATCTCGGAGACCTATTGGCGGACGGCCAATGACGACCAAAGAAGAAATTACCGCTACACCTATGATGCCCTGAACCGTATTACAGGAGCAACGAATACCGGAGCAGGAGAATACACCAGGTACGAGCTAAAGAATGTAGCCTATGACAAGAATGGCAATATTACCGATCTGACCCGCAATGGCTGGCAGAACAGCAGTAATTACGACAATATGGATGTATTGGAGTATCGTTACAATTCTACCAACAAGTTGCTAAAGGTCATAGATACGGGAAACAAAAGTTATGGCTTTAAGGATGGTTCTAATACGAATAACGATTATACCTATGATGCCAATGGTAACCTGGAAAGTGATGCCAATAAAGGAATAACAAACATCACTTATAACCATTTGAATCTTCCCACCCGGATTAGCTTTGGAGCCAACAGAATTGATTATATTTACGATGCCTCGGGGATCAAGTTAAAGAAGGCGGTTACTGAGGGAAGTTCTGTGACAAATACGGAGTATGCAGGGAAGTACATCTATGAAAATAGCCAACTCCAGTTCTTTAGTCATCCGGAAGGGTATGTAACGAAGGAAAACAACAAGTACAAGTACGTATACCAGTATAAGGACCACTTAGGGAACGTGCGGCTTACCTACTCCGACCAGAACAGTGACGGGGTTGTAGGAACTTCGGAGATTTTACAGGAAAATAACTACTATCCCTTCGGAGCGCTTCAAAAAGGATATAACAATGTTATTAGGGGTACAGAGAACAATTACCAACAGTACCAGGGCCAGGAACTGGACGAGAGTTTAAGTTTAGGCTGGCATCATTTTAAATACCGTACCTATGATGCGCTTATTGGCCGATTTTTACAGATCGACCCGCTGGCCACAACATATGTCTATAACTCTACCTATGCCTTTGCGGAGAACAATGTAACCAGTGGTATTGACCTGGAAGGGAAAGAGTTGTCTTTTGAACTGGACGGTAATAGGGCTACCGGAGTATCTGGGCCAAGAACTGATACATACACGCTTCAGGAAGCAAGAAGCATTGTTCAAAAACAGACGGCTGCCCGCGATGCTACTATGAGCCTTTTGGCCTCCAAATCGGCAGGGGCATCCCGTAGCCACGGGGAAATAAATTATCCGACTTCTCACCCGGACAGGGCTAAATTTGTATATCCGCAATCCGGGCTAAGACTGGCAGAGACCGTAGGCGTAGGCGCTAAAGAAGCTGTTACCGATGTATTTTTAGGTGGAGCGGTAGCTATGGGACTTAAAGCATTAAGGGGAGCCAAGTCCGTCTGGGGGTTGAATAGGTTTGCTCGGGGAAGAGTGATAGAAGAAATGCTGGGAGCTAACAAAAACTGGGCGAAGAACTTTCCGGGAATAGATAAGATAGAGGACGGTGTGGCCACCAGCATAAAGAGTATGGATTTAATGGGCAAGTCCTACCAGGAAGGCAACAGGGTCTTTAACACACTTAAGGGGTATATCGATAAGTTGGACAATTTTGGGGGAAGAACTCGCTGGGGAGGAACAGTTATAGAAGAAGGAACTGATTATTCGAGTAAAGCATTGGAATTAGCTGTGCAGACAGGAAAAGGGACAGATGCCCAGTGGGACCAGATTAATCGGGCCGTCCAGTATGCTTTGGATAGAGATATTAATGTAACCATCAGATTTATTGATTAAGAGATATGATAAAAAGAGCGGACATTATAAAGTTTAATAAGGATAATAAATTTGTCTTACATCCTATAAACACTTTAGAAGGAGGAGGAGGGATTGCTTCTTCTCCCTATGTCATTGATAATGATTTGACATACATAGAAATAGCTGAAAAATTATTGACTGTACTAAATTGTAGTAAGGTTGGCGTACCCCAACCTTTAGATTGGAGTTTTTTTCGTAAAGAACATTTAAAGGCAATGAGAATAAAATCTATGAAGATACTACATGAAGACAGTTTGAATGTAGGTGTTTTCACAAAAGATGGTAATTACCATATCTCCCCTACGGTTAACAAAGGTCCCCGTCAGGGTTTTCAAGGAGCTGTAAAAGACCGTATAGTAATCCCGTTAAGTTCGAGTGTCGAAGAACTGGCATCAGCCCTGGAAGAAGCTTTTAAAAAGAGTAGTTAGAAATCCATGTAATAGTAGAAAATAAAACCGTCCAACTTTAGACGGTTTTGTTATTTATAGGCTTCCTGGGTTTTATAGTCCCTGAGGCACATATCGATAAAATCGTAGATATATTTTTTACGATCTTCGGAGAGTTTAGAAATATCTTCAATCCTTTGCAGGACTTCTTTGTCCTTGACCAGTACGGAGGTATCGCCCGCCAGGAAATCCAAAGAAACATTAAGGGCCTGGGCAATCTTTTGGCAATGTCGATAGAGGTTTCAGCGCCTTCATCTGAAGGAAGCCGCCTTGAAAATGGTTCGGTCAATCCCTGTATTCTCCCCTCCCCCTCCGTAACTCCCCGACCCATCAACTCCAAAACCAAACAACCTACATATACAAACCCTGCCACACCCCCACTACACCAAAATCAATGACCTCGGGGCAATCCCGATAATTATCGGGACACGAGGCATAAATCGGAAAACCCGAAAAAAAGCATTTCGACGCAAGCCCTTCGACACTTCGATCATACTCAGTGCAGGCTAAGCTCAGGACAGGCTTCGGAGTATTTTAAATCTCACTTAGTGAGTAAATTGCGGATTTCCGTAAGGAGTTGTGGTAAATGTGTATTTCCTTTGTTTCTTTTAAGGGCGGAATAACAGGGAATAAGGGCAATTTATATGATGTAGGCTTACTTTTTATATGTTGTTTGTTTACAGATGTTTGTGTGTTTCGTGATACCATAGAAAACGTAAAAACAGTCCCTGCAATTTATAAATGCAGGGTACAAAATGTTGTGGTTTGTCTCGATTTTCCATAATATTACAACATAAATCAATTTGTGTTAATAAAAAGGTAACACGGGATGGCCTTTTTTGAAAAAGAGAAAGCGTATCTTGTGAACGCTGTATAAATAAAATCAAAAAGCTAATGAAGTAACAATTACTTCTTTCCCCTAAACCCTGACCGGACAACAGTCAGGATACATTTTTTACTCCCCCTAAAAATAAAAAACCTTTCCCGGTGCGGGGATTGGTATGGACTTATATGATCCGTCAGTAATAGAAATAAAAAGTATAATCATAAATCCAGATATTAATGAAAAGAGTCATACTTCTTTTTTTAATGGGCCCTGTTGTTTTTTATGCCCAGACGAATACGTTTCCTGCATCCGGGAGTGTGGGGATTGGCACAACTACCCCGGAAGCAAAGCTCGACGTTGCGGGGGTTACCTATTTAAAAGGAGCACCAACCTATTCAAGGGTTTCGGAACAACTCAGGATCGGCAGGTCAGATCAAAATATCCGATATCATTCTATTTATTCCAATCATACCGGTTCCGGGTACTCCAATTATATTCAATTCCGTATCCATAATGGTAATGATGACGATCTTACGGAACAGGTAACAGCGATGACCTTGACCGGTGATGGCAATGTGGGTATAGGCGCAGAGGTACCCGGTAGCTGGAAACTTGCTGTAAACGGTAAAATCCGTGCCAAGGAAATCAAAGTGGAAACCGGCTGGAGTGATTTCGTCTTTAAGGACGATTATGACTTACCTGCTTTGAACGAGGTGAAACAACACATTGAGGAGAAAGGACATTTAAAAGATATTCCCAGTGCAAAGGAGGTCGAGGAAAACGGGATATTCCTGGGTGAGATGGATGCAAAATTACTACAAAAAATTGAAGAACTGACACTTTATACCATCCGACAACAGGAAATTATTGAAAAGCAGGGAAAGATGATACAAGAGTTAAAACTACAAATAGAAAAGCTTACTGATTAAATATGTGAACTATGAAAAAACTAAGAGGTCTCCCCATATTATTACTGATGATTTACTCCGGATATTCCCAGGTTCCCAATACCAATGAGTCTGCTTTTCCTGCAGAAGGTAATGTGCTGGAAGGTGATTGGGGCACCTATTTGCTTCAGGGATTAAATGCGGAAAGGACATTGCGGTTAGGTGTGGCTAATGACGGTTATACCCGGGCGGAAATAGAAATGGAAAATAATAATACGAACTCCGGTAAGATTATTTTTAAAACTACAGCATCTAATAGCGGGGCACTGGAACGGATGACCATTTTAAATAATGGTAATATAGGAATCGGTGTTAGTAACCCGGTAGAAAAGCTGGATGTGGACGGAAGCCTGAGGTTAGGCGGTGCTCCGGGAACCATTATTAATCCACAATTAAATGTAAGTGATTTGAATCCCGGGGTTACAGCAGGGGGAGTATCTATAAAAGGTAGAAAATGGGGACATTTTGTAATAGATATTTATGGTAATGACACCAGGGATGCTTTTGCTGTCAGGACAGATAGTAACAGGGACGGGGTCTTAGATAACATCCCTTTTTTAGTAAATAATGCGGGGAGAGTAGGGATAGGTACTATTACACCGGATGCCAAATTGGCGGTAAACGGTGTAGTGCATAGTAAGGAAGTCAAGGTAGACTTAAATGGCTGGAGCGATTTTGTTTTTAAAGAAGATTACAACCTGCCTACGCTGGAAGAAGTAGAGCAACATATCAAGGAGAAAGGCCATTTAAAAGACATCCCCAATACCAAAGAGGTTAAGGAGAACGGTATTCATTTAGGTGAGATGGATGCTAAACTATTGCAAAAGATCGAAGAGCTTACCCTGTACACCATACAACAACAAAAGCAAATAGAAGCCGTATTGGAACAAAACCGCAAACTTCTTCAGGAGATAGAACAACTTAAACAGAAACAGCCATGAAAAAGCACTGGATAACCACTTCCCTCTTTATGATCGTGATATTTACAGTCGGGGCTCAGACTGTAGATGCCGGATATTTAAATCCTATGTTAGGTAGTCCGGACTTGCATAAGATTACCCGGTTCGGCACATCCTCCGGACATTATGCCGGGTTGATGTGGAATGTCAATAATGCCAACTATGGAGATGGTGACGATTTTTCCATTTTCACCTATACCAACCGGGATATGACTATTAGAACGGGTACCGGAAACTTTATCGTATTTCCGAGTTCGGGAGGAAATATGGGGATAGGGACTACTAAGCCAACCTCTAAACTGCATGTAAAAGGTGATTTTTATCTTCTTGGAAATGATAGTTATGAAAATGGCTGGAAAAAAACACATTTTTACTGGAGCGGACATTCACTGATTATGGGATCCAAGGAAGGCGTTTATTCACATAATAAAATAGAGTTAAAACCCGGAGGGGCAAGCAGGGGAGAATTGTATTCATCTATAGAACTTTATCAGGCGATTACTACAGGGCAACATGAAAAACGAATATCATTGTCTTCGCACTACTCCAAACCAACGTATTTCAACGCAGGTAATGTCGGGATAGGGACGACATCCCCCGATGCCAAACTTACCGTAAAAGGGAAGATCCACACACAGGAAGTCAAGGTAGATCTGGCAGGTGCCGTAGCCCCGGACTATGTATTTAAGGAAGGTTATGATCTGCGTTCCCTGGAAGAAGTACAGGCCCATATAAAAGAAAAAGGACATCTGCCAAATATTCCTTCGGCCGGTGAAATGGAAGAAGAGGGGATTAACCTTAAAGAGATGAACCTGAAATTGTTGGAGAAGGTAGAGGAACTGACATTGTACACTATACAACAGGAAGAAAAACTCCAGCACAAGGAAGAAAAGATAAACAATTTAGAAGGTCGAGTTAAAACATTAGAACAGTTAATTACAAACAAAAAACAATAATTATTTGATGAAAAAATTACTATTCCCTGTTTCCGTTTTAGCACTTGTTATCAGTGTATTTTCGTTAGGATGGTCTGTGTTTTCCAAACCGGACCTTGTTTATGTCGATGTAAACAAACTGATGGAAGGCTATAAGCGTTCCAAGGTGGAGCGCGAAAAATTCAACCGGAAGGCAACAGCCCTGAAAGCCAATGTAGACAGCCTGGCGACCGACTGGCAGAAGGAACTGAAAAAATACGAGAAAGAACGGGCTTCCATGAGTAAGAAGGAACTGGAACTACAACAGGAACTCCTGGCCAGCAAACAGCAGCAGGTCAATAATTACCAGCAGGCCATTCAACGGCAAATCCGGGAAGAAGACCAGAAGATGACACAAACAGTCATTAACGATATCAATGATTACGTGAAGGAATACGGTAAGAAAAAAGGATATCGTATTATTTTCGGGGCCAGCGGTGGCGGAAACATCATGTATGCAGCAGATGCGGCAGACCTTACCGAAGAAGTTCTGGACGGACTAAATGCGGAATATGGCAGGTAGGCTTTGGTTTTGCGGGATACTATGTCTTTTGACGGCCTGTTCCTCCGGGACTTTTGATACGGAAGAAAGTTTGCTGGCCTATATCCGGGAGGAAGAAAACGGCTATATGCACCACAAAAAGGTGAAGGGCGTGGATTTTTCCTTGTTATACAAGCCCACGGACCTTTTGGTCAATCAGGAATTGTATGACAAGACAGACAGCAGGACTGTTGACTCCCTCAGGAAAAAGTACGGGAAGTACATGTATTTCATCCTGTCCATGTCTAAAAACGACCAGGAACTCTTAAACAATGTGGCCGGAGATCGTGGCCGTTTTGGAGGAATGGTCAATGAACTGGCTTTCGGAATGGATCGGAAGGTACACCTGTACACCCCGGAAAAGGACACTTTACCCATGGCGGACTTTATTTACCCCCGGATGTACGGGATGAGCCGGAGTACGGATATTATGCTGGTATACCCCAGGAAAGAGAAATACCTGAACGATGACTATATCAATATAATTGTCGAAGACCTGGGATTTTATACCGGGGAGGTAAAGTTTAAGGTGTTGACAGAAAATATAAATAACGAACCCAGCTTAAAATTTGGATCATGAAAATCATTTTTTCAGTCGTATTTATTATGGTTTCAGTGTTTTTGGGAAATGCCCAAAAGAAACCCTCTGAAATATTCCTTCATACAGGAGAAAAACTGGTAGTTAAAGGGAAAATAAAAGGCCAGTATTTCCAATATAAATTATACAACAAGGCTAAAAAAAAAGAAATACATTTCCGGGACATTGACCATGTCAATATACGTGTTTCAAAGGACAACATAGAGACTTATAGGTGGATAAAAGTGAAAAATTCTGAAACTCCCGAGGTCCTGAAAGAGGTTCAAACAGGTGAGGTAAGTTTATATATTGCTACTGCTTACGGTGCTACGCCGATATCTATGGGGGGCGGATTCGGAGGCGGTTTTAATACCACGCATGCATACACCATAAACAATTATTATTTGTTAAGGACTGATGAAGAAGAAGCGACACATTTGGGATCTGATGATCTATTTACTAAGAATTTTAAACAAGCTGCATCCCGTTATTTTAAAGATTGCCCGCTGCTGGTAAAAAAAATAGAGGATAAAGCGTTTAAGAAACGGCATCTCAAAGCGATCGTCTCATTTTACAATACAAAGTGCAACCAAGGAGATTAGGAATTATGAATAAAAAAGCATCACATAGAATCATAGCCATTTTTTTACTGTTGAGTTTTATGCCCGGGATTTTTCCGGTTCATCGTCTATGGGCTTCTAATAATGGACCTACGGCCCCGGAGGCCACAGGTTTTGAACCGGTAGACGCTACCGATATGGTCAACCTGGTTACGGGAGATTTTTCGTATGTACTGCCCCTGTTAAATGTACCTTCTCCGGAAGGGGGATATCCTGTAGCACTTTCATATCACGGAGGGATCGCTTTGGATCAGGAGGCTTCCTGGGTTGGGCTCGGATGGAATGTTAACCCGGGAGCTATTAACCGTGGGGTCAACGGATATCCGGATGACTGGGGAAAAACCGAGGTAAGCGAATTTTTCTATGATCACGGATGGACAGAAGATTATTATAGTTTTAGTGCAGGAGTAACTTTGAACGGCTCTGTCTCGGTAGGATTGGGGGTATCCTGGGGGAGCGGGCGTTCCATGGGAGGATATGTTTCGGCAAGTGTAGGTTTGGGAGATGGAGAAGGGGGAGCAAGTATAGGAGGAAGAATAGGAACAAACGGGGCGGCACTTACCGGAGGGATTGGGACTTTTTATACCAGTGTGGGGACTAACGGCATTGGAATTGGATATGGTATTGATGCTGGAAATGATACGAGTGTTGGGGTTAATTTAAATTACAATTATAACGAAGGCTTGTCCGTTGGCACTTCTGTTACTCAAAAGGGATCGGAACGCGGAAAATCAACAGGCCTGGGAATAAGTTTTAGTTCCAGGGGATATTCCGCTTATGGTATGGTCAATGGTTACGGAGCCGGGATTTCCAATGCCAGTAATGGGGTTTCTGCCTCGGATTATGACGTTTCTACCCGTTCTTCAAGTTTTTTCCTCCCTCTGTATATTTTCTATATCGGTTACAGCAAAACAAATGTCAGGTATTCCTTATACAAATACAATCATCTCTACACATCAGGAATGTTATACCCGGTACTGGCAAATACGTTGAAACCGTATGAGAATTCCGGTAATCTTTCCAGGTTATTGTACGAAGATCATTTTATGGATGTCAATATAATACCTAAATACAATAGTTCCATGAATACGGATGACCTGCTGGACCAAACCGCCCTGACAGGCAAAAATAACCTGGTTTTACCCAGTTATGATAACTATTCGGTCACAGCTCAGGGCCTGTTTGGCTCTCTTAAACCCTATATCCATTCGGAATTAAATTTATCCGGGAGAGGACGGGGCGAGCAAAATGAAGACCATATTTATGCTGCTTATTTAAATCATGATATAAGTGAATATATGTCCGCTCCCTCAAGTGGCATCGATGTAAACAGGGATGCCGTTAAAAAGGTCCATTTTACTTTTGAGAATGCCTATAATTCCTTTTTAAGGATGGAGACATCCAATATTATAAATCCAAACTTGCCTAATGGGAGTATCGGGGATAATACGGTTTTAGATCATTTCAAAACTCAGGAAACCAGCAATTATAACAATAATAATAGTTTAACGGGAGGTTATGAGAGTAGGAAAAGAGAAGGAAATTACATTGTAACCTACACGAACAAACAAATAAGGGAAGGAGGATTAACCGGATATATCGAGGCAGCAGAGGTTGAGAGGGAGAACAAGGAAATATTTTTAGATGAGGGTATTGGAGCCTATCAGATAACTACTCCGGATGGCAGAACATATCACTATTCATTACCGGTATATAATTTTGAATCGTTTTATAAGAATTTTAAAAATGAACAAAATGAAGATGAAAATTTCTTCGAGATTCAAAAAACAACCCCTTATGCAACGCATTGGCTACTCACAGCTGTTACCGGGCCTGATTATATAGATGTGAATACTAATGGGAAAGTTGACGCACTCGATTATGGTTATTGGGTGGAATTTGAATATGGAAAGTGGAGTGATGGCTATGGGTGGGTTACACCAAATGGTAAATATTTTGAGGACGAGAACAAAAACGGGGATAAAACATATTCATACAGTTGGGGGCGTAAGCAGGTTTATTATTTGGATGCAATAAAAACCCGTACCCATACAGCACTTTTTGTAAAAGATCTAAGGGCAGATAATCATTCTTCAACCAGTATGAATTTATATAAACAAAAATGGGTGTCCGGAAGTTTTGATTTAGAGACACATAGCTATAAAATTAGATCGGGAAGAGATTATTGGTGTGGACTTCCTTTCCTCTATCGAACTTCTGAATCAAAGAAACATACCTTTTATGATCATCAAAACAATCCGGTAACAATAAATTCCAACTCTATTCCATCCCTGTATTTGGGCTATGACAAAAAAAATACTTTTAAATATATAGACCTGCCCGTCAATAAAACCCTAAAACTTAGCAAAATTATTCTTGTAAAAAATGATGTATTGGGGAATCTGTCCAAAAATCGAGGGAATTTGGAAAGTGAACTCACAGGTACAGTTAGTTTTGCTAATGGAGTGGAGACAATTAGTTGGATCGACTATTCTGAAAGAATCTGTAAATCAGCTGGTTATCCGGATTTATTATATAATAAAAATATATTGCGCTCTTTTAAAGCGCATCTGGATGATAAAGTTTTGGATGTTAAAGATATAGATGGATTAGGACTGGAAGAAAAGGCCCAACAGGTCATTTCTTTCAGCCATAGCTATGACCTGGCAAAAGGTTCTGTCAATTCGGAGGCATTTACCAAAGGACGTTTGACATTAAAAGGGGTTGCCTTTAAAGGAAAAGGAGGAGCGCAATTAATCCCTCCATACAAATTTTCGTACGGAAGGGCTTCAAGGGAGTATGATGCAGATAATTTAGATGACTGGGGGTATGATAAGGTGTATCCCGATACCTGGAGCTTAAATGAAATACAAACGCCTACAGGGGGGAAGATAAAGATTAATTATGAAGCTGATTCTTACTATGCCGAAGCGGCGTATCATGATCCTGATATTGGTTCCGAGGGGCCTAACGGGAGATCCGGAGGAGGGTTAAGGGTAAAGTCATTACAGGTTATCGGAGATAACAATACCATTACCACGGAATACCAATATACCGATCCGGCTACAGGCAAAATATCGGGGATCACTTCTTTTGCCCCTTCAAAGGCGTCAAAAGGGGTTCCCTATGCCTCCGAACTCCCTGCGCCAATGGTGATGTACGGTCATGTTAAGCTCATTAATAAAGATGCCTCCGGTAAAATTCTGGGCAGTACGGCCTATGAATTCGAGACCCTTAAACCTTTTACGCAGGAGACCGGCTATCTTTTCAGTATAGGAGACGCATTTAAAGTAAAGCAACAGCAAAACCAGTCTTTTAACGGAGGGAAAGTTATTGCCAATAAATATACATTGTATAGTAGTTTGGGGAACATAGGCAGGTTATTATCGGTGGCCAGCTATAATAATAAAGGCCAGAAACTCGCTGTAAAAAAGAACCATTATAAAACCGGGTTGGATCCGGATGGTGAAATAGGAGTGTTCCAGGAATCCCACAAAAGCCTGAAAAGGGTCCTGAAAACGGAAAATCTCGATGAGTATTTTTACATAAGTTCTACCAGCAAAGTAACCTATCCGAGTGTGCTGAAAAGCACTTCCATAACACAGGGTAATTTTAAAATGACCACATATTTTGACCGGCATGATTTTCTGACAGGCCAGCCTTTGGAGACCCGTAATACAGGAAGTGACGGGACTGTTTATAAGACTGAAAAAGTACCTGCATACACCCATTATCCCGCTATGGGAAGCAAAACAGATGATCCGGGAAATAAAAACATGCTCACTCAACAGGCAGCCAATTATATGTATAAGCAGGAAAATCAGGCATGGAAACCATTGGGCGTAGGAATTACAACCTGGAAACCCTGGAACAATGATGTATGGCGAAAACACAGGGTTTATACCTGGAAAGGAGAGCTCAACACAGACGGTACTTTTAAAAACTTTGCGGATAATTTTGACTGGTCTTCCACCACGGATTCCCAACCGGCAGAATGGCAGATGATCTCGGAGGTTACCAAATATGATGTATATTCCTCTCCCCTGGAAACTAAAGATGTCAATGGTCATTATACGTCTTCCAAAACGGGATATAATAATACCAAGGTAATAGCTACCTCCAATACTGCTTATAATACGATGTTTTATTCCGGTGCGGAAGATGCTAAGGGTAATACATTTAGTGGAGGTGTTGCCAAAGATGCTTCGGCGGTTGTAGCTACATCCAGGGTTCATACCGGGGAAAAATCGGTACAGGTAGCAGCTAATGTGAAGGCGTTTAAGGTTACACCGGGAACTACGGATACCTACCGCCTCTCGGTCTGGGCGCATAAATCCAATTATGTGAATACCCGTGTTACTTCTAACGGACAAAGTTTTAGCTATAACCGGGGAGAAATTGTTATAGCAGGAGATTGGGTACAGCTCAACTTTACTGTTAGTGCGGCTTCCGGGAAAGAAGTAGCGTTAACAACAACTTCGGGAACGGCATATTATGACGATTTCCGTTTACACCCTGTATCTTCATCCATGACTTCTTATGTGTATAATAATTTTGATGAGCTGACTTATATTTTAGGGGCTAATAATATGGGCACAAGATATGAATATGATGCAGCAGGAAGATTAACAAAAGCATATTCCGAAGTTATGGATTATGGAGAGAATACAGGTGGTTTTAAGATGGTAAAAGAAATAAAAATGAAATATCAGGAAAGTATATCGGATAACCTGCATCGTGTATTGACCTTATACCCTAAAGTGGAGGATCCTCATAATGGCACACCTGTTTATTCCGCAGATGTATCGGGAGGAAGCGGTTACTTTGAATTCCGCTGGTCTTTTGGCAAAGGGCAATATTCAGACCTCTACGACTCATGGACTATACATAGTAAACGGACAGGATCAGGCCTGGTCTTAAGATGCCCTGAAGATAATGGTACTACAATATACTATCGCTGCCAGGTTAGAGATAAGACCACTAAAGAAGTCAAAACCGTTTCAGGGACATATATATGGGAGTGTATGTAACTATTAAATAATAGGTAAAATAGAATCATATTAAACAAAGGGTGATGAAAAATATAATCCTCATACTTTTCTTGTTGGTTGTAAGTATATCTGTATATTCTCAGGATGGACCGACAATAGTGATAGAAGATGTTGTTATAAACGAAACAGATTTTCAGGAAACCGGAATTGTTCCGATCAGAAGTGTTTTCAATCAGGAAATAAGTTTAAGTGTTGAATATCGTTATTTTAATCCGGAAACAGGAAATTTTGAAGAACCGGCTCTTCCTCCATCAAACTTTCATAAAATAGAATTTGAGTTTTGGGATAAAACCAATAATAGAACACTAACAGGAAGGAAAAGGCTTAAATACTGGGACAGTACCCCGAGCTCTTATAGTGATAAAATACAGATAAGTGCTAATACAGATTATGAGTTTCGTTACTATATATATGAAATAGGTTCTGCAATTTCGTACAGAATAACCTATGTCAAAGACAGATATCCCGTTCCGTCCGAACCTAATGATCCGGTAATAAGTGATCAAAAGTGTGGAGAAGTAACCTTAAGAAGGTCGGGGTCTCCTCCGGAAGGGACTACCTGGTACTGGCAGGGGAAAAATGCAAACGGGACCAGCACTACTAAAGGTGCATGGACTACGTTTAAAGCTAATGAAGGCAGTGGCACCTATTACATACGTGCGCATAACAGCAGTGGATGGAGTACAGGTTCGGGGTCTGTTTATGTAGATATTCCCTCCCCTCCCGACAAGCCGGATGCGCCCTCCGTCAGCAATAACAATGGAAGCACGGTTTTAACCCGTGGAACCCCTCCGGATGGAGTAACCTGGTACTGGCAGGAAACGGAAACAGGGGAGAGCACGTCCAACAGCGATTCAAGTATCGAATTGACCAGTGGGACGGTATATTATCTTAAGGCCCGGCTGAATGATGTAGATTGCTGGGGTCCGGCAAGGGTTATAAATTATACCATAGACGAGCCCAATCTGCCACCTTTTACAGTTGCCGATGAAGACAGGAACTGGGTTTCTACGGTGGCGTATGACATTGATGGAAATATGAAGGCAAACAGCGTATCTTATGCTAATGCTTTGGGGAAACCCGACCAGGTACAAAGCGTAGATGTAAAAACAGGTAAGATCTGGGCGGCACAAACCCTGTACGATCAACAGGGCAGACCGGCTTTTCAAACACTGGGGTCTGCGGTGGATGCTGTAACACCGAACACATTTAAATACAGAAGCGGTTTTATAAAGAAAAGTAACGGTAGCAGTTACACCACAACAGACTTTGATACCAACCCCGATAACCCTGCTACGGTAGGAGCCCAGGCCGGTACCCTGGGATGGTATTACAGCAACAACAATACGGCCGAACCTTACCAGGATATTACTTCATACCCTTTTATAAGACAGGTATACAGTGACCTTAATCCCGGAAGTGTATTAAAAACTATCGGAGGCAACAAGGTTAACGGCGCCTGGCCGCAAAGCTATACCTTTACCATGCCGGCTTCCGGGGAACTATCGCAAACCGTGGCTTTTGGAGAAAGCAAATACAATACCGTAAAAACAGTAAAAACTGTTAGCCGTGATGTCCATGGGGTCGAAAATGTGGTATTTACCGATACGGATGGCAAAACCCTGGCTGTAGCCCGAAGTGGCGGAGGCAGTGCTCGTAGTATGACCGCAGCCATAGGAGAACAGGGCTTTATAGATATCCATGTTCCTTCCGGGACTACGGGCTTTTCTATTGCTAAGCCTTCCGGAGTACAGACAGTGATTTATAACCTGATCACAGAAGCCAAAACTACAACAGCTACTACTTCTCTACCTCATGGTTTTTACCGGGTAGCCGTGACCAATCCTGATGGTTATAATCCCTCCAACCCTGTAAAAGTAACCTATAAGGAAAATTATTACGACTATGCCCTGTACGAATATGACAAGGCGGGGAACCTGGTTGCTTCTTACCAGCCTTATGGCAATACCAAATCAGCTAAACCCAAGACTACGTATCGATACAATGCCCTCGGGCAACTGGTCTATACCAACAGCCCGGACGAAGGCGAAGCCTGGTTTAGATATCGTAAGGACGGGCAGATCCGCTTTTCGCAAAACAGTGTGCAAAAAGCAACCGGGGAGTTTTCCTATACCAATTACGATAAGCAGGCCAGACCGGTAGAAAGCGGTGTAGTGGTAAGCACGGCCTTTAATACGGCCGATCCGGATACGAACACTTTGCCTTCCGGAACCAGAAAGGAACGGCAGTTCACAGTTTATGATACGGGTGAGGACATAGCTGCAGGAGGAAATACCCGGGCACAGAGCTTTGTGGTCGGCAATGTAGCCAAAACCCGTAATGCTTATACGACTACCTGGTATAGTTATGATGTTTACGGCAGGGTGACCTGGATGGTTCAGGATATTGCCGGGGTGGGCAAAAAGACCATAGACTATGAGTACCACCCGGTAAGCGGGCTGGTAAGCCGGGTCGTTTATCAGAAAGATGCAGCTTCGGAGCGCTTTATCCACAAATACACTTATAACGAAGCAGACCAGCTTGTTAAGGTGGAAACGTCCACCGATGGAAACAGCTATGCCACGAGGGCAACTTATACTTATTATGAAAACGGCAACCTGAAACGAACCGAATTGGGCAATAACCTGCAGGGTATAGACTATGTATATAACCTCGCCGGGCAGTTAAAGAGTATCAATCATCCTGCCCTCAGTGCTGCCAAAGATCCGGGGAATGATGGCAATGACATTTTCGGGATGGCGGTGGATTATCATCAAAACGATTATATGCGTAATAGTAGTGCCCTGGCTCCCACCACCTATGGTACGGATCGGCTGGACGGTAATATTAAAGGGATTCGCTGGAACAACAAACACCGGCCCCTCACAGGTGCCGAGAATGCCTACAGCTATACGTATAACCGTAGTAACTGGCTGGCAGCCGCTACCTACGGGCAATATTCCGAATCTTCCGGTTCGGATACAGATGCGGACATCACTTCTACTGCCGTTACCGAAAGCGGAAGCACGCTTCCCCTGGAAGCGACCAATAGTATTGTTTTAAAACCCGGTTTTCACGCCAAGGCGGGGAGTACTTTTACAGCCAGGATCGTCCGGGCAGATGGTTTTGAAGAGCATGCCAAAGGCGATTATAATGTGGCATTAACTTATGATGCCAACGGAAACATAAAGACCCTGAACCGCAATAAAAATACGGTAAACGGCAGCAACGCCATGGATAAGCTCTCCTATACCTATAAAAGCGGAAAGCCCAACCGCCTGGATCATGTAGGGGATGCCGCAGGGACGGTAGCCGGGGCTGATGATATAGAAAGCCAGAATGCCGGGAACTATGTTTACAATGCCATAGGCCAACTTGTAGAAAACAAAAAAGAGGGCATAAAGTACACCTATAACGCAGCCGGTTTGGTCATTCAGGTGCAAAAAAATAATGTACCTTTGGTAAAGTTCTTTTATAACGACCGCGGGCAGCGGGTCAGAAAGGAAAGTTATGTCAACGGTTCCCTCTCCAAAACCGGTTATTATGTAAGGGATGCATCGGGGAATGCCATGGCCATTTACCAGGGCACTTCGGCAAAAGAATATCCTATTTATGGCAGTGGCCGCCTCGGAGTGTATTTTAAACAGGGAGGTTCTGCGCTTTACCAGGTTGCTGACCATTTGGGGAATGTACGGGCTTTGATACAGGATGACGGGAACCTGGCCGGGGCTACGGATTTTTATCCATTTGGCATGGTAATGCCTGGGCGTACATTACAGAGTGCTGAAGGTTATCGCTATGCCTACCAGGGCCAGGAAAAGGATGCGGAAACAGGGAAAGAAGCTTTTCAGTTAAGGCTATGGGATAGTAGGATAGGCAGGTGGTTGACAACTGACCCTTATGGACAATATAACTCCCCATACCTGGGGATGGGGAATGATCCTATGAATGGCATTGATCCTGATGGAGGGTGGAAGACTAAATTTGGGGCTTGGCTTTATAAAACTTTCAATGGCGGAGGAACTATTGTTGGAGAAAAAGGGAACTGGAGTGTTGCCCAGAGAGGAGATGATGGATGGGATACTTTTGTTAGTAATCATCCTAATGGAAATTTCAATACTGCCGGGGAAATTATGTGGAACAGCGCAGGAATGCGGGGGGTAACAGGTGATGCATTTTCTATAGGTGGAGGTTATGCTGCTAATATATTTGTCGGAGCAGATATTAATGCCGAGTTTACATGGGTAATTAGAGGGAAAGACGCCAGTTTTATACCAAATTTCACTTTAGGTCCTGCTGCTACTATTGGGGATGGTGGAGAGGTAACTGCCTCGGCCTTTTTATCACGTAAGCATTATGTAGGAGCTGTTTCTGATATTAAAGCCCGCGATTTAGGAGGATATTCTGTTTTTGTTGAGGGTGGTTTAACA